>CAVTEA010000033.1:0-122366 GCA_963733615.1 uncultured Actinomycetes bacterium | reverse complement strand
GCAGCACCGAGATACGCGACGCCGGACCTGACAGCGACGGGTCGGTCCCGATGATCGCCGGGTTGGCGCTGGTCATCGGCATCGTCATCGGCCTGATTTTGCGCCCGACTGTGCCCGGTCTGGCTCGAGCCGTATCTGCCGATCGCGGTCGTCGCGGCCCTCGATGCCGTGTTCGGTGGCGTGCGCGCGCGGCTCGACGGGATCTTCGACGCCAAGGTGTTCGTCGTGTCGTTCGTCTCCAATGTGGTCGTCGCAGCGCTGATCGTCTTCCTCGGCGACAAGCTCGGGGTCGGCGGTCAGCTGTCCACCGCGGTTGTCGTCGTCCTCGGCATCCGCATCTTCGGCAACGCAGCGGCGATCCGAAGGCAGCTGTTCCGCGCTACCAGCGAGCTGACGAGCGCGCCGCCGACGACGCCGGATGCGATCGAGCCAGAGGACGCGCCCGATCGCGACGCCGCCGAGCGAGATCCGAGCCAGGCGACGATGCGGGGCGTGCAGGCGACGAACCGCAGCCGCGGCGTTTACACATCCGGGCCGGCGTGCTGATCGGGGTCCTCACCGCCATGCTCGGATTCGCGATCGCCGTGCAGGTGCGCTCGAACTCCTCGTCCGACAGCCTGGCGAACGCGCGCGAGGACGACCTGATTCGCATCCTCGACAACCAGAACGCGCGAGCCGACCGGCTCAAGCTGCAGATCTCCGATCTGCAGCGCACGCTCGATGAGTTGCGCCGAGCGGGAACGGTGACGCCGTTGCCCAGCAGCAGGCCGAGCAGGAGGCGCAGGCGCTTCGGGTGCTCCTTGGCACGCTGCCAGCCAGTGGACCCGGCGTGATCGTCACGATCACCGACCCGCAGCACAAGCTCAAGGCCGAAGATCTGCTCGACGTCGTGGAGGAGTTGCGCGGTGCCGGGGCTGAGTCGATCCAGTTCGGTCCGGTGCGAGTCGGCACAACGACCAATTTCACCGACACCGGCGCGTCGGTCACCGTCGACGGCATGCAGTTGACTGCGCCGTACCGGGTACTCGCCATCGGCGATCCGAAGACGCTCGACACCGCGCTCAACATTCCGGGTGGCGTCGCTGCGACCGCTCGAAACGCCGGTGGCATCGCGGAGATCGACGAACAGCAGAAGGTCGACGTCGCTGCGGTCCGCGAGGTGCCCAGACCTAGATACGTGACGCCGTCGGGACGGTAGGGTCTGGCCGAATCCCAGCCGAGTGATGCGATCTGCGAGGACTTAGCGATGACAGATGTACCCGACGACCTGAAGTACACGGCCGAGCACGAGTGGGTCGGGTGAGCGGGGCGACGATTCGCATGGGTATCACCGACTACGCCCAGCAGGCGCTGGGCGATGTCGTGTACGTCGCGCTGCCCGAGGTCGGCGCGCAGATCCGCCAAGGTGAAGCCTTTGGTGAGGTCGAGTCGACCAAGAGTGTTTCGGACCTTTACGCGCCGGTCACCGGAACCGTCAAGGCGCGCAACGACGAGCTGGACGGGCGGCCCGAGTTGATCAACTCCGACCCGTACGGTGAGGGCTGGATCGTCGAGATCGAGGTCGCAGACCCGGCGCAGGTCGACGAATTGCTCGACCCTGCCGCCTATGGAACGCTCAGTGGCTGACACCTTCGGCCAGCGCGACCGGTGAGCGTGGCCCACCGCAGCGGACTGGTCGGCGGCCGGAGCGCCCGACAACGACCGACCGCATCGGGCTTCACAAAGCTCATGCTCAACCCTTGATTGACCCTTGGGAGGGCCCGGAACTAGGCTCGCGGAACGGGCCCGGTAGCGCGATCGCACGTTGCCTAGCCGAATTCCCAGTCACCGTGAACGCGAGGCCCCCCGGCCGTGAATAATCCCGTTCGCAACGCCCGTACCGTTTGTAGAGGAAGGGGCACACGAGTGTTCTGCACTGCCTGTGGCACCGAGAACCTGGCGGGTAGCCGCTTCTGCGCCAACTGTGGCGCGGCGCTGCCCGAGGCCGGATACCCGAACGCCCCCGACGCCACGAGCGTGCTGTCAGCAACGGGCGGACTGACCGACGCGGACAGCGAGTTCTCCGCGGAGGCGCACCAGGGCGCGGTCGACGCTCTGACACCCGGCTCGGCGCTGCTGGTCGTCAAGCGCGGACCCAACGCGGGTAGCCGCTTCCTGCTCGATCAGGACGTCACGACGGCGGGGCGCCACCCCGACAGCGATATTTTTCTTGACGATGTAACCGTGTCGCGTCGGCATGCCGAGTTCCGTCGCGAAGGCAATGGCTATACCGTCCATGACGTCGGTTCGCTCAACGGCACGTATGTCAATCGGGAACGCATCGACGCGGTGCCTCTGGCCGGCGGCGACGAGGTTCAGATCGGCAAGTTCCGCCTGGTCTACCTCACCGCGGCCGTGCGGGCCGGTGTCGGGGCCGGGCAGCAGACGTGACGCGGGGCATGGCCGGCCAGTTCCACAAGGCCGAACCGTGCTCGCACGTCGGGTCAGGCGATGGAGGGTAGCCGCCTCATGATGCACGCAGGTGCCACATGACTGTTACGAGTGCCGCAACCCGTTCGACCCTGTCGATAGGCGAGGTGCTCGCCCAGCTTCGCAGCGATTTTCCCGATATCACGATCAGCAAGATCCGCTTCCTTGAGACCGAAGGACTGGTCCGCCCGGACCGGACTCCGTCGGGATACCGGAAGTTCGCCGACGGCGGACGTGGCGCGCCTGCGTTATGTGCTGGCCCAGCAGCGCGACCACTACCTTCCCCTCCGCGTCATCAAAGACCAGCTCGACGCGATCGACCGCGGCCTGGTCCCGCCGGGGCCTGGCGGCCTACCCCGGGTACCGCACCTGGCCATCGCGGACAACGCGCCGACCGCGGAACACTTCCGCCCGGTCGCGCCCACACTTCGCCTGTCCCGTGAGGAGTTGCTCAACGCCACGGGGCTGACTTCCGAGCAGCTCGGTGAGCTCGAGCAATTCGGCCTGATCGCCCCGACGGTGAGCGGCCACTACGACGACGATGCTCTTACTGTGGGTCAGGTCGTTGCCGAACTCGGGCGCTTGGCCTCGAAGGGCGGCACCTGCGCGCGTTCCGTACGG
The DNA here is from genome assembly GCA_963733615.1 of uncultured Actinomycetes bacterium. Lineage (GTDB taxonomy): Bacteria > Actinomycetota > Actinomycetes > Mycobacteriales > Jatrophihabitantaceae > DASXRA01. Next base: position 119,276 of record CAVTEA010000033.1, on the reverse strand, counting down.
CCGCCGAACGCGAGATCGGCCTGTTCTCGCAAGTTGTGGGCCCGATGTCCCGTCAGAAGGGCGCGGAAGCGAAGGCGCGAGCGGAGGAGACCGTGCGCGAATTGGCGGCACTTTCGGTGCGCCTGCATGCCGCACTGGTCCAGATCGGACTGCGTAACGTAGCGGGCGGCTAGTCCCCATCGCATCCTTGAGGCAGTCTCGGGGAACTTTGGGGGTCGTTGCCACGAGCCCGCTTCCACGTAGAGCGTGTAGCGTCGAAAGCCGACAGATCAGATGCCAGGAGGAGCGCTCGTGCATCCGTTGCGGGTCGTCGGCGTGCGGGTCGAACTGCCGGCTAACCAGCCGGTCGTTCTCCTACGCGAAGAGGACGGCGTGCGCTACCTGCCGATCTGGATCGGCGCTGTCGAAGCTTCGGCAATTGCCTTTCAGCAACAGGGCATGCAGACGGTACGGCCGTTGACGCATGACCTCATGCGCGACCTCATCAAGGCGCTGGGTGTCCGGCTCGAGGCCGTCCACATCACCGAGTTGCGCGACGATGTCTTCTACGCCGAGCTGCGCTTTGCAGGTGGCGTCAACGTCAGCGCCCGCCCGTCGGACGCCATCGCCTTGGCCCTTCGATGTGATGTGACAATTCTCGGCACCGATGCAGTTCTGGACGCCGCCGGTATCGAGATCCCCGACGAGCAGGAGGACGAGGTGGAGCGCTTCCGTGAGTTCCTGGACAACGTCTCTCCGGAGGACTTCGCGTCTGGGGCGTAAAGGGCCCGATGACTCTCGACCTGCGGGTGAGGGTCACCGCGGTCGGCGCGTCGCATTGACCGCCACCGAGGACCGCCATACCGTCAAGGCGCCGCGAACAAACTTCTATGGTGAACGCCGTGATGTCACCATAGCGACCGCGAACCAGACAGCGAGGAGACGGCATCATGGTTGACGCCGGGCCCGACACGCCGCAGCAGGGCACGCTCTTCGCCGACCCCGTCGGCGCGCCGAGCGAGCATATTGGCTATCGCGGCCCGACGGCGTGCACGGCAGCTGGCATCACCTACCGCCAACTCGACTATTGGGCGCGTACCGGGCTCGTCGAGCCCTCAATTAGGTCGGCCTCCGGCTCAGGCAGCCAGCGCCTTTACTCCTTCAAGGACATCCTCGTTCTGAAGGTCGTCAAGCGACTGCTCGACACCGGCGTCTCGCTCCAGAACATCCGTACCGCCGTCGAGACGCTGCGTGCACGCGGCGTCGACGATCTGGCGCGCATCACGCTGCTCTCCGACGGTGCAACGGTGTACGAGTGCACCTCGTCGGAGGAGGTGGTCGATCTGCTGCGCGGCGGTCAAGGGGTGTTCGGCATCGCGCTTGGTGGCGCGTTGCGCGAATTGCGCGGCTCGTTGGCTCACCTGCCTGGTGAGCGCGCCGATGGCGCGGCCGATGTGGCGACGCCGATGACCGATGAGCTGTCGCGGCGCCGCCAACAGCGAACGGCTACCGCCTAGCGACGTTCTCCGCACGAGTGCAGCGAGGCCATGACGCGGTGTCCGGCCGCTGGCTGGTACCGTCGGCGACTGGCCGACGATCTCGCGCGGGAGAGTCCGCTCCGCAGTCTTGAGCGGCGCCGAAGGGGCAACCTCCCCGGAACCTCTCAGGCACCCGGACCGTGCGGATGAGGCCGCTCTGGAGGGCGCCTGCCTGACAGACGGGGAGCTCGCGCCTAGGCGTGGGCACCCCGTTGTGTCTACAGCGTGAACAGGAGCGCCATCCGGATGAGTAAGCGCAGCGACCCAGTCGACAGATACAGCACGTGCACGGGCCGCCAACCCGGGGCGCGGCGAGGATAGATATGACCGAAACCCCGATTTCGCCCGCCCTGGCTGAACTTGAGGACGCGGCGGATTTTGCCGGCCGGCACATCGGCGTGAGCGCCGGCGACGCCCAGCAGCGCATGCTCGAGGTAGTCGGCTACTCATCCATCGACGACCTGCTCGCCGATGCCGTCCCGGCGAGCATCCGGGAGAAGCTCACCTTGGCGCTGCCACCTGCCGCGTCGGAGGCCGACGTTGCGGCCGAACTGCGCGAGCTCGCCGGGCGCAACCGGGTGGTCACCTCGATGATCGGCCTGGGCTATTACGACACGATCACGCCCGCCGTGATCCGTCGCAACGTGCTCGAGAGTCCGGCCTGGTACACCGCCTATACGCCCTATCAACCCGAGATCAGCCAGGGCCGGCTCGAGGCCCTACTCAATTTCCAGACCATGGTCGAGGACCTCACCGGGCTTCCGGTCGCGGGCGCCTCGTTGCTCGACGAGGCGACCGCTGCTGCCGAGGCGATGGCATTGGCTCATCGCGCCGCCAAGGCCGGCGACCTGTTCGTCGTCGACGCCGATGTGTTCCCGCAGACCCTCGACGTCGTGCGCACCCGCGCGACGCCGCTCGGGCTTCGGGTCGTTACCCACGACTTCGCCGAGCCGCTTCCTGAAGGCGATGTGTTCGGGGTACTCGTCCAGTACCCGGGCGCGTCCGGCGCGATCCGCGACCTACGCCCGATCGTTGACGCGGCGCACGAGCGAGGCGCGCTGGTTACGGTCGCGGCCGACCTGCTCGCGCTCACGATGCTCGTCCCGCCCGGCGAGGTCGGTGCCGACATCGCGGTGGGCACCACGCAGCGATTCGGCGTGCCGATCGGCTTCGGTGGTCCGCACGCGGCGTATATCTCGACTCGAGCCGGGCTGGAGCGTCAGCTGCCCGGACGGCTGGTCGGCGTGTCGGTCGATGCCGACGGGTCGCCTGCGTTCCGGTTGGCCCTGCAGACGCGTGAGCAGCACATCCGCCGCGAGAAGGCCACTAGCAACATCTGCACGGCCCAGGTCCTGCTTGCGATCATCGCGAGCATGTACGCCGTGTATCACGGCCCGGAAGGACTGCGAGCGATCGCGCAACGGGTGCGTCGCCTGACGGCCATCCTCGCTGCCGGCCTGCGCGAGGGAGCGGTGAAGGTGTGCGAGGCCACGGTCTTCGACACGCTCACCGTTCGGGTTCCAGGACGCGCTCAGGCCGTTATGGCGTCCGCGTTTGACGAGGGAATCAATCTGCGACTCGTCGACGAGGACACCGTTTCGATCTCGTGCGACGAGGTCACCCGGCGCGGGCACATCGTCGCGGTGTGGCGTGCATTCGGCCTGGGGCTGACGTCCACCGATGTCGAGCGCCTCGATGCGGCACAGCCGCTGCCCGACTCGCTGGCCCGGACTTCGGAATTCCTGACCCATCCGGTCTTTCGCAGTCACCGGTCCGAGACCGCGATGCTTCGCTACCTGCGGCGGCTGGCCGATCGTGACTATGCCCTGGATCGCGGGATGATCCCGCTGGGTTCGTGCACAATGAAGCTGAACGGCACCACCGAGATGGAGCCGATCACCCTGCCCGGATTCGCGAATCTGCATCCGTTCGCGCCCACCGGCCAGTTCGATGGTTACACCCGGATCTTCGAGGACCTGTCCCGCTGGCTGGCCGAGATCACCGGCTACGACTCCGTCTCGTTGCAGCCGAATGCCGGCGCCCAAGGCGAATTCGCCGGACTGCTCGCGATCGCGGGCTACCACCGCGCTAATGGCGACGCGCACCGCAATGTCTGTCTGATTCCGGCGAGCGCCCATGGCACGAACGCAGCAAGTGCCGTGCTGGCCGGAATGCGCGTCGTCGTGGTCAAGACCGGCGGCGAGGCAGGCGAGATCGACCTGGACGACCTGCGCGCGAAGATCGCCGAGCACGCCGATGCACTGGCTGCCCTAATGGTCACCTACCCGTCGACGCACGGCATCTTCGAAGAGCACATCACCGACGTGTGCGGGCTGGTCCACGAAGCAGGCGGTCAGGTCTACCTCGACGGCGCGAACCTCAACGCCATGGTGGGCCTGGCCCGGCCGGGCAAGTTCGGCGCGGATGTCTCGCACCTGAATCTGCACAAGACGTTCTGCATCCCGCACGGCGGTGGTGGTCCGGGCGTTGGCCCGGTGGCGGTGCGCGAGCACCTCGCCCCGTACCTGCCGAACCACCCGTTGCAGCCCGGCGCCGGGCCTGCGACGGGCAGCGGCGCCATCGCCGCCGCACCATGGGGATCGGCTTCGATTCTGCCGATCACCTGGGCATACCTGCGGCTGATGGGCGCGCCGGGGCTGACCTGCGCCACGGCGGTCGCGATCCTGTCGGCGAACTACCTCGCCAAGCGGCTCGCGCCGCACTTTCCGGTGCTCTATGCAGGGGCGCACGGCCTGGTGGCGCACGAGTGCATCCTCGATCTGCGGCAGATCACCAAGGACACCGGCGTGAGTGTGGACGACGTCGCGAAGCGGCTCATCGACTACGGATTCCACGCTCCGACGATGTCGTTCCCGGTGGCCGGCACCTTGATGGTCGAACCGACCGAGTCAGAAGACATCGGCGAACTGGACCGTTTTGTCAACGCGATGATCGCGATCAAGGCCGAGATAGACCACGTTGGCTCAGGCACGTGGCCGGCTCACGACAACCCGCTGCGCAATGCCCCGCACACGGCGTCGTGCCTGGTCGGGCAGTGGGATCACCCGTACTCGCGCGAGCAAGCCGCCTACCCCGACGGCGTCGACGCATCGGGCAAGTACTGGGCGCCGGTCCGGCGCATTGACGGCGCGTACGGCGATCGCCACCTGGTGTGCGCCTGCCCTCCGGTGGAGGACTACGTCTAGCCGCGGTACGCCCAGGCGTCGGTGCTAGCTGGCCTTGCGATGCGCCGCGGCGGCGAGAAGCTCGGTACGCCGCGCGGCGATGCTCTGGCCGTCCGGAAGTAGCTCGCCGGTGTCCTCGAAGAGGACGACCCCGTTGCAGAGGAGGCTCCAGCCCTGCTCCGGGTGCGACGCGATGACGTGGGCGCCATCGCGGTCGGAGGCGTCGGCCGACGGGCACGTCGGATTGTGCGTGCACGCACGCGCTGGGCGGGGCGGCTGAGCTTCGCTGAGCATCGATTCTTCCTGTAATCGCTTGCAGGGCCTACGACACGAGTGTGCTCCCAGCAATTTGCATGTGCCAGCAGGTTATGACTGCAGAGAGGGTGTGTCGTAGGGCATTTCGCCCAGATTATCGCGGCAGGGGTGTGTTGCTGTCGCCTTGACTAGTGCCACTGTCACTCATCGTCACGATTCTCCTGCCCGACGAGATCGATGATCAGGGCGCGCCGAAGTGGCGGCGCCTTGCCTTCATGCCCGAGTTCGCGCCAACGGACCCGGTGGATCATCCGGATCAGTCGCAGGGCGACGCCCAGGAGCAGCGCGGCCAGCGGCAACTCGGTCAGCAGCGCCGAAGCGATGGAAACCAGGACATGCCGTGAGCCCCAATCGAGCACGATGTCGAACCAGGCATCGCACACGAGCAGGGTTGCCGTGATGATCGCTAACGGGATGAGCATCTGGCGTCGGTGCCAGGCGTTCCACGCCGTCCAGCTGAGCATGATGACCAGGGCGCTGTCGAAGCCGACCCACGCCACGTTCCATGGGTCGGCGACCTGGCGGGTGGGCAGACTCGTTGCCAGGTAGACGATCCAGGGGATCAGGATCAGCGAGCTGGTCGTGACGACAGTGAGGAAGAAGCGGCGCAGCCTGACGACAGTCGGGTCATCGGGTGCGATCGGCGCGGGCGATGTCGACATGGCGGGCGGTCAGGTCCGGCCGAGACGATCTTGCGCGTCACGTAGGGCCGGGGCGCGGGTGACCCAGTCGACGAGCACCGCAGGGTGTCCGGCCAACCGTGCGGCATCGACGACGTCGCTGTCGTCGTCGACGAATGCCGCGATCTGCCGGCGCGCGAGACGACGCAGCACACCGAGCTTGAACAGGCGGGCCGGACGGCGGTCGCTCTCCGGCCGCATGAACAGCTCGCCGGACGGCAGGCCCTGCGCAAGCAGCCATTCACTGGTGATCGTTCGCAGCCATTCCGGCCGGCCGGTGAGCCACACGATGTCGTGCTCGCGGCGCAGATCGGCGACGAGGGCGAGGCCTTCGGGCAGCGGGGTGTCGCGGGAGGCCGCACGGAAGAACGCGCCCCAATTCTTCGGGCTGCTCTCGAGGTGGTGCAGGCGGTGGCGGACGTCTGCGACGACCCCGTCGATGTCGAAGACGGCCAGGGTCATGACAGGAGCCTATGACGCCGGTCCGACGTAATAGCCGGCCTTCTCAGTGAAGTCGTCGCATCGACAACCCGGCAGCGACTAGACTGACCGCCTCGTGCGCTTCCTTGACCCAGCCCCGCCTTTCGAGCTGACCTACGACGACGTCTTCATGGTGCCGGCACGTTCGGCAATCGCGTCCAGATTCGACGTGGATCTGTCGACGGTTGACGGCAGCGGGGCGACGATTCCGCTAATCGTCGCCAACATGACCGCAGTCGCGGGCCGCCGGATGGCCGAGACGGTGGCCCGGCGTGGTGGCCTGGTCGTTCTGCCCCAGGACATTCCGGCCGAGGTCGTGCGCGATGTCGTGTCGTGGGTCAAATCCCGGCATCTCGTCTATGACACGCCGTTGACGCTATCGCCGCACAGCCCGGTTGGCGACGCCCTCGCACTGCTGCCCAAGCGCGCGCACGGCGCAGTGGTCGTCGTCGACGACGAGCGGCCGGTCGGGGTGGTGACCGAGGCCGACTGCCTGGGGGCTGATCGCTTCGCCCAGTTGCGCCGCGTCATGTCCACCCCCGTGCTCACCTTGCAGGACACCGTGTCGCCGCAGAAGGCGTTCGAACTGCTCGAGGCCGGGCACCGTCGGCTCGCACCTGTCGTGGATCGATCCGGGCGCCTCACCGGAATCCTCACCAAGACTGCTGCGCTTCGCGCAACCCTGTATCGCCCGGCGGTCGACGCGTCCGGGCGGTTGCGCGTCGCCGCCGCCATCGGCGTCAACGGCGATGTAAAGACCAAAGCACACGAGTTGATCGACGCGGGCATCGATGTTCTGGTCGTCGACACCGCGCACGGGCATCAGCAGCGGATGTTCGATGCGCTCGCGGCAGTGCGCTCGATCGCCCCGTCCGTGCCGGTGGTGGCGGGCAATGTCGTGTCGGCTGATGGCGTGCGCGATCTGGTGGCCGCGGGCGCCGACATCGTCAAGGTCGGCGTCGGCCCGGGGGCGATGTGCACGACCCGGATGATGACCGGCGTCGGTCGCCCGCAGTTTTCCGCCGTCTTGGAGTGCGCTGATGCAGCGCGAGAACTCGGCAAGCATGTGTGGGCCGACGGGGGAGTGCGACACCCTCGTGACGTCGCGCTCGCCCTGGCGGCCGGGGCGTCTGCGGTGATGGTCGGTTCGTGGTTCGCCGGGACCTACGAGTCGCCGGGCGATCTGCACCAGGCGCCGGACGGCCGGATGTACAAGGAGAGTTTCGGCATGGCGTCCGCACGTGCTGTCGCCAACCGCACCAGCGGTGAGGGCGCGTTCGACCGGGCCCGTAAGGCCCTTTTCGACGAGGGAATCTCGACCGGTCGGATGTACATCGACCCGCTGCGTCCAGGCGTCGAAGACCTCGTCGACACGATCACTGCAGGCCTGCGATCCGCGTGTGCGTACACCGGGGCGACCACGTTGCCGGAGTTTGCCGAGCGCGCGGTCGTCGGCGTGCAAAGCGCATCGGGTTACGCCGAGGGACGCCCGCTGTACACGAATTGGTGAGGCGCCGCCCTGCTACCGTGGTCTGGTGACCTTCGGTATCGCATTGTGGTGGCCGTCCACTTAGGACGCCCCGCTCGCGCTGCCATCATCGATGGGCCGTCCTCGCTGGACGGCCCATTTGTTTCCGCTCCGGCGCGGACGCCCCTGATCTCTGGAAAGGGACGCCGTGTCTGCTCCGACCACCTTGCTTACCACCGATCCACTCGATTCTGACCAACGCGCTACTCGCGTGCTGACCGGGGACCGGCCCACCGGCGCGCTGCATCTCGGCCATTACTTCGGGACGCTCGCCAACCGGGTCGAACTTCAGCGCTCGGGCCTGGATCTGCTGATCGTGGTGGCCGACTACCAGGTGCTCTCCGATCGTGACCATCCGGGCGACATCCCGCAGGTGGTGCGCGAGATGGTGCTGGACTACCTCGCCTGCGGGCTCGACCCTTTACGCACAACGATCTTCGCGCACAGCGCGGTTCCCGCGCTGCATCAGTTGATGCTCCCGTTCCTGTCGCTCGTTGGGATGGGGGAGTTGTCGCGCAACCCGACGGTCAAGGAGGAGATCCAGCTTTCGGGCCGGTCGACCGTGAGCGGTCTGATGATGACCTACCCGGTGCACCAGGCGGCAGACGTCTTGTTCTGCAAGGCCGATCTCGTTCCGGTCGGCAAGGATCAGTTGCCGCATCTCGAACTGACCCGCTCGATCGCGCGGCGTTTCAACGAGCGGTACGGCGCGGTCTTCCCGATACCCGCGCCGATGCTCGGTGAAGCGCCGATACTGCTCGGACTCGACGGGCGCAAGATGGGCAAGAGCCTGGGTAACGGGATCTCGCTGCGCGACACCCCCGATCAGGTTGCCGAGAAGGTGCGGGCCGCCCGCACCGACGCGGAACGGCGCATCACGTTCGAGCCGGATCGTCGTCCAGAAGTGGCGAACCTGCTTCGCATCGCCTCGTTGTGTTCCGGGCGCGAGCCTGCAGCTATCGCTGATGAGATAGGGCTAGGCGGCGCCGCTGCGCTCAAGTCGGTGGTCGCGGACTCGGTGAACGCACTTCTCGCCCCGATGCGCGAGCGTCGCGTCCAGTTTGGTGCGGACGATGTGGCGCGAATCCTGTCGCGCGGCGCAGAGCGGGCGAATGCGCTGGCCGAGGTCACCTTGTCGCAGGTGCGTTCGGCGATGGGCATGTCGTACGGCTGAGGGTGTTTGGCGGGTCTTGCAGTCGGCGCACGTGCGAGGCCGAACCCCGTGGGTGGGCACTTGTGCCGCAGGTGGGCGGTTACAACTGCCCACCTGACGGGGAACTGCCCACCCGCGGCAGTCCGAGCGGGTCGCCGGGGCTGGCGTGATCGCGATGGCTGGCACGCCGGTCAGGCGCGCCGGGACGTCAATGGGTCGAGAAGCCGCCGTCGATGGTGATGGTCTGGCCGGTGAGGAAGTCCGATGCCGCGCTGGCCAGGAAGACCGCGACACCGGCAAAGTCCGCCGCCTCGCCGTTGCGGCCCACCGTGGTCCGGTCGGCGAGTGCGGCGGCACGTGCGGGGTCACCGAACACGGGGTCGTTCATCGGGGTTCGGACGACGCCGGGCGCGACGGCGTTGCAGCACACCCCGAGCGGCGACCACGCCTCGGCCTGGGACCGCGTCAAGGCTGCGAGCCCACCCTTTGACGCGCCGTAACCGCCGCTGTTGCCGAACGCCATGTGCGCCTGCAGCGACGTGACATTGATGATGCGTCCCCAGCCGCGCTCGGCCATGGACGGGCCGAAGCGCTGCCCGAGCAGGTGCGGCGCGGTCAGGTTGAGCGCGAGCGTGCGATCCCAGTCGGCCTCGCTCAAGTCGGCAAGCGGCGGCCGGATGTTGACGCCGGCGCTGTTGAGGAGGATGTCGGGCTCGCCGAACGGTTGCCCGATCTGCTGCGCTGCCCGGGCGCAATCTGCTCGATCTGCGAGGTCGGCCACCACGTACGCCACGCGGCCGAAGGGCTCCAATTCCTCGACGGCGGCGCGTAGTTGCGCTTCGCGCCGGGCGACGAGGATGACGTCGGCACCCGCGCGTACGAGGGCCTCGGCCATCGCCCGTCCAATGCCTGAACTGCCTCCGGTAACTGCCGCGACTCTGCCCGAAATGGAGAACATGTCTTCGACGTAGCTAGCCACCAGCCGACTGTACTGACGCTGTTGCGCGTGTTCCGGCGCGGAGCGGCCCGGAGGGACAACCACGGTTGCCGTCCCCGCACATGTCTGTAAGCATGAACATGTGAGCAGTCGTTCAGATATTGCGGCAGATGTGGTGTATCCGAGGCGGGCCGCGATCATGCCGTCCGATGCTGACATCTTCGATACCGCCGAGGTGTTCGCGATGCTTGCCGACCCCGGCAGGCTGCGCCTGCTCACGGCGATGCGCGTTGGCGAGGCGAGCGTCGGCCAGCTTGCCGCTGCGGCGCAGATGAGCGAGTCGGCGACCTCGCACGCCCTGCGCCTGCTGCGCGCGCACCGGATCGTGCAGGTGCGTCGGTCGGGGCGGATGGCGTACTACCAGCTCGCCGACACGCACGTGCGGGTTCTGCTCGATACGGCTCTGGAGCACGCCGGGCACAGCGCGATGGCACACGGGGCAACAGCGACAAGGTCGCGGTAAGCGTGGCCGCCCACAACGAGGTTGACCACAACGAGTCTGCGCATACGCGACACGATCAGCGGCGGCCGGCCCAGCAACCGCGTCGTAACCACACCGCCGGCGAAACACCGCACAGCCACGGCAAATCTGCCGACCATCACGCTCACCCGGCGTCGGGCCGGGCCGACCGCAGATGGCTGCTCGGCGCGCTCGCGCTGATCGTCGCCTTCATGATCGGCGAGGTCATCGCCGGACTGCTCGCGCATTCGCTCGCGCTGCTCAGCGATGCCGGGCACATGCTCACCGACGCGGCTGCGCTGCTTCTCGCAGTGATCACGTCTCGGGTCGTCGAGCGGCCGGCAAGGGGCGCCTACACGTATGGCCTCGCGCGCGTCGACGCGCTCTCGGGTCAGGCAAACGGCATCACGCTGCTGCTACTGGCGGCGTGGTTCGTGGTGGCCGCGATCAGGCACCTCGTGCACCCGCCCGCCTCGACCGGCGGCGTGATGGTCGTTGTCGCGGTGATCGGCGTCGGGGTGAATGTCGCCGCCACCACCCTGGCGGCGCGTGCCGATCGGCGCAGCCTGAACGTGCGCGGCGCCGTCGCGCATCTGCTGAACGACGTTTGGGCGTTCGCCGCGACGTTCGTGGCCGGCCTCATGATCATCGTGACCGGGTGGACCCGCGCGGACGCGGTGGCCTCGCTCGTCGTCGCGGCACTGATGATGTGGACCGGGGTGCAGTTGATCCGTTCGGCCGGGCGCGTGTTCCTCGAGGCTGCGCCGCCGGATCTGGATCCGATGGCAATCGGGTCCAAGCTGGCCGCGCTCGACGGCGTGGAACAGGTTCATGACCTGCATGTCTGGGAGATCGCCGCGGGAGATGCCGCGGTTTCGGCACACGTCCTCGTCGACCGAAGGAAGGACTGCCACACTGTCGGCAGCGCGCTGCGGTCGCTGCTTGCCTCCGAATACGGCATCGGCCACGTGACTTTGCAGGTCGACCACAGCGGAGACGCCGACGAGGACCACTGCGAAGAGTCGCACGGCCCGGTTCATACGCCAGGTCCTGACGCCGACGTCGTTCGATAGGAACACGCGTCGACGCCACCCGGGCGAACACGCAAGAATTCAGACGTGCCGAAACCAGCGGCAGAACTGCTCGGCGCGCCGGCGGGTCTGTGCGGCGACTGCGTCCATGCGCGGGTCAACGTCACGCGACGGCGAACTGCCTACCTGAGATGTCTTCGAGCAGGCTGGGATGCGCGAATGGTGCGCTACCCGCCCCTGCCCGTTCGCGTGTGTGCGGGGTACGAGCAAGACAGGCCGGACCAGCCGGGCGACCCGCGCAGCGTCGACGCTGAGACCGAGTAGGCACACGGTCCAAACGCGGGCATCATCAGGTGCGGGGCGACCACGTGCGACGGTCGCCCCGCACCCGGGAGGTCACGTTGTTGCTACCGATGTCACCCGCTGACTCGATGTTCCTGATGGTCGAGTCGCGCGAGCATCCGATGCATGTCGGCGGCCTGCAATTGTTCGTTCCGCAAGATGGCGCTGACTCGTCCGATCTACATCGAATGTTCCAGCAGATGATCAGCGCCGACGACGTTCGGCCGCTGTTTCGCCGCCGGGCCCGCCGGTCGCCGACCAGCGCCGGACTGTGGGGGTGGGAGCGCGACGACGACTTCGACATTGAACACCACGTCCGGCGTACCGCGCTGCCGCATCCGGGTAGGGCATTGGAGTTGCTGTCCCTGTGCTCGCAACTGCACAGCAACCTGCTCGATCGGCATCGGCCACTGTGGGAGGTTTCGATCGTCGAAGGTCTGGACGACGGCCGCTTCGCGATGTACTTCAAGGTGCATCATGCGCTGGTCGACGGGGTCTCGGCCCTTCGACTGCTGCAGGAGAGCCTGAGCGAGAGCCCGGATGCGCGCGATCTCCTGCCGCCGTGGGCACGGCGCTCACCGTCCGCACAGACCGAGCAGACGACGCAATCGGCCGAGGAGGATCAGCTCGCGCAGGCCGGTCATCGCCTGTCCGATGTCCCGGTCAGTGCGCTGCGCTCGGCCCTGCACATCGCCGGTGAGGTTGCGCGGCTACCGTCGGCACTGGTCAAGACGGTCAACCGCGGCATCCACGAGCAGGCCGCGCCGCTGTCGTTCTCGGCTCCCAAGACGATGTTCAACGTGCCGATCACAGGTGCGCGCAGGTTCGCGGCGCAGTCGTGGCCGATTGAACGGATTCGTCGCGTCGGCAAGGACGCCGGTGCGACCGTCAACGACGTCGTTCTGGCGATGTGCTCCGGCGCGCTGCGCGGCTACCTGCGCGATCTCGACGCGCTGCCCGAATCACCGCTGATCGCGATGGTGCCCGTGTCGCTGCACGCCGAGGGGGGGCCGAAAGGGGGGAATGCGCTCGGCGCCGTCATGTGCAATCTCGCGACCAATCTTGCCGATCCGGCCGATCGCCTGGCCGGCATTCACGCGTCGATGACCGACGGTAAGGCCGCGCTGTCGACCATGAGCCCGATCCAGATCATGGCGATGAGCCTGATCGGCATGAGCCCGCTCGCGCTCGCGCCGCTACTCGGCGTGCAGAACGCGCTGCGCCCGCCGTTCAACCTGGTGATCTCGAACGTGCCCGGGCCACGGTCGCCGCTGTACTACAACGGGGCGCGGCTCGACGGCATGTACCCGCTCTCGATTCCGGTCGACGGCCAGGCGCTGAACATCACGTGCACCAGCTACTCGGACAATCTCGCCTTCGGGCTGACCGGGTGCCGCCGCAGCGTGCCGCATCTGCAGCGCCTGCTCGGTTACCTCGGCAGCGAACTCGACGCGCTCGAGCAGGCCGTAGGCGCCAACTGAGCGATCGTCAGGTCGTGCCGATGTCGCCGGCGCGAGCGCCGCTCTCGGCGCACTGGATGAGTTCGGACGCGTGGCGGGCGACGACGTCGGGTCGAACGGTGATGATCCAGTGGCCGCCCTCGATGTTCACCACTCGCAGATCGGACGTCCAGGGGGCGGGCGCACCCACCTGGAACGCAGGCGAGACGAACGGGTCGCGTGAGGGCGCCAGGACCTGAACCGGGATGTCGGTCCGGCGCGGCTGCGGCCGCGCGACATGGCGCAGCAGGTTCGCCCGGTAGAGCTCCAGGCCGTTGATCTTGTCCGGCAACGGCCGCGCCGTCTGGGCCGTCTGGGCCGTCTGGGCCGGCCTGGCGGGCGGGGCAGGAGTGCGGTCAGCTGCCGACTTCGCCGCGAGCGCCCGGTCGAGAATCCCCTTACGCCACAGCCATTCGGGTAGGTACGGCAGATTGAACAGCAGGACGTAGCTCGAATTGACCAGCTGCCGCACGACGTCGCCGACCCCGGCCTCGCCGCGCAGCGCAGCGCGCATCCACATGGCGGAATGGTCCAGGCACGGTCCAGAGATCGAGGTATAGGAGGCGATGCGGCCGGTGAGCCGATCACCGGTGACCGCGTGCCAGGCTTGCACCGAACCCCAGTCGTGGGCCACGAGGTGCACCGGACGGTCCGGACTCACGGCGTCGACCACAGCGGCCAGGTCGTCGACGAGCTGGTCGAGACGGTAGGCATCCTGTCGTCGCGGCTTGTCGGACGCGCCGGCGCCGCGCACGTCGTAGGTCACGACGTGGTAGCTATACGCCAACTCGGCCGCCACACCGTCCCAGACCGAGCTGTCGTCTGGATATCCGTGTATGCAGACGACGGTCGGGGCGCCGGGCGTACCCCTTTCGTGCACCGCCAGGAACATTCCGTCGGAGGTGCGGACTCGTCTACTGCGCTGCATATGGGCGCTCACCTCTCAGCGTCTGGGTTGGTGCCAGGTCGCGGATCCTCGGCTGGCGAGGGCCGCCGCGGCTGCGGTAATAGCGATCAGCGTTGTGGGCGCGGCCATGGCCCACACAACGCTCGTGTGCAGGACGAGCAATGTTCCGCAGACAGCGCCCAGAAACATCGTGATGACCGCGAGAATTCGCCGGACCGACACGGCCGCGGCGACCCGCCGTGCGTCGGCCGCAATTCCGGTCAGCGTCAGGGTGAGCACGGTTGTCGTGATGTCGGGAACGGCCAGTCGCCGCACGGCGGCGTTCTGCATCCCGAGCGCGAGGGCGGCCAGCGCGGCGATGGCATCCCTCGTCCTGGAGTCGAGTGGTGTGCCCATCGTGCCAAGCAAGATCAGCGTCGTGAGAAACAGCGCCAGCTCGGTCGCTGCTGTGTTGCGCAGCAGCACTCCGCGATGAGAGCCGAAGCGCGACACGTACTCGCCACCCACGAACGCGCCGACTAGGAAGCCCGCCAGGGCAGACACCGATGCGTCGAGGGAGAAGCCCGGTGCTTTGGCCAGCGCGAAACCTGCGAAGACGACGTTGCCGGTCATGTTCGCCACGAACACCCGTCCGAGGCTGAAGATGCTTACCGCGTCGATCAGGCCGCTGACGGTGGTGAGCAACAGCAGGAGGGCGGGCAGCGGTCCGTGCGTCGCGTCGGCGACGTAGCTGCGGAGCAGGGCACCAGGTCTCGAGGCGCTGCGCGGCTCCGCGTCGCTCATCGCGCCACGCTAACGCCTGACCGCCGGCTTACCGCGGTGGCCGCGCCGGTGGCGCGGGCGCCTCGGCAGGGGAGGCGCTCGCCGTGCTCACCAGTAATTGCTCATGAGCCGTGCGACCCATTCCGGCTCGCGCACCGGTGTGGGCGTGAAGGCGCTCATCACCGGCTTGATGTCGAGGACCGGCGTGCCGTCGACGGCGTCCAGCCCGCGAACCTGAAGCCGCCTCCCGTCCACCGAGACGATCTCGCAGCGGGTGACACCGAGCCGGTTCGGCCGGCGCGGACCGCGGTCGGCGAATACGCCGACCGGGGGCAGGTCGGATCTGCCGCGTGCCGGCCTGAGGTCGCGGTAGTGCTCGCGATCCTCGAGGCGGTCGAACGCGAAGACGATTTCGGCGTGGGAGAAATCTGAAAGGCCGACGAGGGCCTCGGCACCGAAGCGGTCCTCGAGCACAACCGAGCTGACCACCTCACCCCAGTCGTCGGTGTCCGCCGGGTCCGTGCGGTCACTGTGGACGGTGGCGACGGCTGTCCAGGTTCCCGGTGTCATGTGGCCTCCTGCGCGCAGCTGTCAGCTCTCGTCGACGATCTCGGCAAAGTGTGCACTGAGATCGGAGGTCAGGGCGAACGCGGCCGCAGCTTCGGGTATGGACGGTGCGTGCTCGAGGGCCGCCTGCGCCTCGGCGAGCGAGTCCCACCGCCAGGTGTCGACCCAGGTCTTGTCGTCGACCTGGGCCAGGCGGGTCTCGGTGAGTGCCGGATACGCCTCTTTGATCGCGGCGACCAGCGTCGTGCGCCTTGACAGCATCTCGTCGACGTTTGCGGGATCGACTGTGAATCGGGCGAACCTCAGTACAGCCATGCGCATTCTCCTTGATTTAGTTTCACTAGAGGTCGTCACTAGTGACAGTCACTAGAGTTACACTACGTTCATGCCAAGGGTCAAGGAGAATAAGCGCGCCGAGAAAGCCAGGCTGACTCGTCGGCGGATTCGCGATGCCGCCTACGAGCTGTTCGTCGAGCACGGGTACGGCGTCACCGCATTGCAGGACGTCGCCGAGCGTGCCGGCGTCGCCGTCCAGACGATCTATTTCACCTTTGGCACCAAGCGCGAACTGCTCAAGGAGGTCGTCGACGTCGCGATCGCCGGCGATGATGAGCCCGTGGCCACCACGGACCGGCCCTGGTTTCGCGCCGCGCTGGATGCGCGGACAGCGGCCGATCAGCTGCGCAGGCATGTCGAGGGCACACGCCCGGTTCTCGAACGCGCCGCGCCGATCACCGAGGTGCTTCGCGCCGCGGCAGCCATGGACCCCCAGATCATCGGACTCTGGCGGCAGGAGAGCGACCCGCGTTTCACCGTCCAGCGCGCAGCTGCGCGGGTTCTGGTGAGGAAGCCGGGCGCTCGTCCGGGAGTCACAAGCGACCATGCCGCCGATGTGTTGTTCGGGCTGCTCGGCCCAGAGCTGTATCTGCAGATGGTGCGCGATCGTCGCTGGACGTCGCACCAGTGGGCGCAGTGGGTGGCCGACCTGCTGATCTGGCAGCTCACGACGTCGCGGCGCCGCCCGCTTCCCGGAAGCTGAGAGCACGACGCCCACGCGATCAGGGGCGTCGGGCTTCGTCGGATCGCGCGGTGATCGCGGCGACGATCGCGGCGTAGGCCGCTTCGACTTGCCCGTCGATGGTCTCGACCATGATCGTTCGAGTCCGGCGGCGCACAAGCTCGCTCAGCCGGCGATGCATCTCGAGCAGCTCGGCGGCGCCACCGCTGCGCGCGAGCAGACGCGCCGCATCGACGTGTGCCGGCGTCTGCGGCTGCGCGGAACGACGCTGGAAGCGCGCGGCAGAATCGTGCGCATCGCTGGTCAGGACGATCTCGATGAACGGGGCGCCCGCGAAGGCGGCGAGCTCCTCGAGTTGCAGCACGAAGTCCAGCCGGCCCAGGTATTGCGCGACGATGACGTCGCGGCCTTCGGTCAGTTGCACGCGCGCGACCTCGAGGGCCATGCGCCGGGCGATCAGGCCGGCCTCGGTCGGTTGGTCGAGCCAGGCACCGAGCATCGAGCGGACCACGTCCACGTCGAGCGCCAGGGTCAGCGGATGCCGATCGGCGTACAGGCGTGCCAAGGTGGATTTGCCGGTACCCGGGGCGCCGTTGAGCAGAACCAGCCGAGACACCCGATGACCTTATGCCGCAGGCGACTGCTTCCTCGCCCGGGACGTCACCCGGCGAGCTTGCGCCGCGCCTCGGAGCGGAAGCTGCGGCGGTAGCTGTCCGGAGCAACCCCGACGGCGCGGTTGAAGTGACGCCGCAGCGTGGTGGCAGTGCGCATGCCGGTGCGGTCGGCGATCTGCTCGACGCTGTCGTCGGTCGTCTCGAGCAACTCCTGCGCGCGGCGAATCCGCTGGGTCAGCAGCCATTGCAGGGGAGTGGTGCCGGTTGCGGCAGTGAAGTGCCGTCCGAGGTTGCGGGTGCTCATGTGGGCGCGTCGCGCCAGATCTTCGACAGTCACTGGCTGATCGAGATGCGCGACGGCCCAGGCCAGCACGCCCGCGAGTCCACGCTCATCGTTCGTCGGCAGCGGCGTCGGAATGAACTGAGCCTGGCCGCCCGGCCGGTGCGGCGGCACGACCAGCCGGCGGGCAAGGGTGTTGGCCACGGCGCTGCCGTGGTCGCTTCGCACCATGTGCAGGCACAGGTCGATGCCGGCGGCCTTTCCGGCCGAGGTGAGGATGTTGCCGTCGTCGATGTAGAGGACGCCCGGGTCGACCTCGACGTCGGGGTACCGCTCGGCGAGTAGCGCGGCGTGCAGCCAGTGCGTCGTTGCGCGGCGACCGTCGAGCAGCCCAGCGGCTGCCAGCACGAACGCGCCGGAGCAGATTGACGCCACCCGGGCGCCCCGCTCGTGAGCCGCGCGCACCGCCTCGACGAGGTCGGCGGGCGGCGACTCGTGGACAGACCGGCACGCCGGGACGATCACGGTGTCGGCAGTCACCAGTTCGTCGAGGCCGTGCGAGGTGTCGGCGCGGAACCAGCCGCCGAAGCGCACGCCTTGCGGCGCGCAGACGACGAGGTCGTACCAGGGGTCGGCGATGTCGGAGCGGTCGACGCCGAAGACGTCGCACGGCACGGCGACCTCGAAGATCGTGACCCCTTCGGTCACCGCGACAGCAACAGAGGGCATGTCCGAAAGTGTACGCATGACGTCGTTCCGGCCACTCGTCCTCGACGGGCCCAGCAGGCACGCTGCATCGAGTGAACACGTATGAGTCGGGCCAGATCGGCCCAACCGTCCTCGGCGTCCGGCCGAGCGAGTCGCTTGCTGGTGCCGAGCGGCGAGCCGGTGCACGGTCCTGGTGGGGCGCTGCGCTCGCGGTGGCAGCCGTCGGTTGGGGCGCCAACCAGTTCGCGCCGCTCCTGCTGATGTATCAGGACCGGCTGCACCTTTCCACGGCGACCGCGCAGGCAACGTTCGGCCTTTACGCACTGGGCTTGATTCCAGGCCTGCTCGTCGGCGGGCCGGTCTCGGACCGCTTCGGCCGGCGCCGGGTCCTGGCTCCGGCCCTGGTCGACTCAATGCTCGGCAGTGCGCTGCTGTGCGCAGGCGGAACGGGTGTGGGGTGGTTGTTCGCCGGGCGGCTCGTCGCCGGAGTAGCCAGCGGGGCGGCATTCAGCTCAGGCGCCGCGTGGATCAAGGAGCTTTCTGTTGCCGGATCGTCGGGAGGCAGCCATCCGGGCCCGCGCCGGGTGACTATCGCGATGACCATGGGCTTCGCGGTCGGACCGTTGATCGCGGGCGTTCTGGCCCAGTGGGGCCCGGCGCCCACGGTGCTGCCGTACGTACCGCACCTCGTGCTCGTCGCCATCGCGCTGCCCCTTGTGCTGCGCACACCCGAGATCGCTCGCTCGCGCGCGGCGGGCAGTGTGTGGCAGCGCCTTCGGGTGCCCGGAATTCGGGATCGCCGGTTCCTTGCGGTGATCGTGCCCCTGGCCCCGTGGGTGTTCGGGTCGGCCTCGATCGCCCTCGCCTATCTCCCGGGTCTGGTGGTGGCGCAGCTCGGCGGCAACGGCCTCATCTTCAGCGCCGTCGTCGTGTTCCTGACCGCGGCGGCCGGAATCGCCGTACAACCCCTGGCGCGGCGCATCGACCATCCGCATGAGCCCCGGCTCATCCGTGCCACGATGACTATCGTGCTTGCTGGTCTGCTCGTTGCGGCTGCTGCCGCTGCGGCGACGTCACCGCCTCTCGTGGTCGCGGCCGCGATCGTGCTGGGCGCCGGTTACGGCTGCTGCCAGGTGTGCGGCTTCGTCGAAGTCCAGCGGGTGGCCGCGCCGCATGACCTCGCCGGTCTGACGGCTGCCTACCAGGCGGTTTCCTACCTCGGGTTCGCCGCGCCGTTCGTGCTCGCGGCGACAGAGCGGGCGGTGCCCGCGAGCGTGCTGCTTCTGCTCGTCGCTGCGCTGGCCGCGTGCACCCTTGCCTGGCTGGCCGGACGCGGGGGCGCGGCGACCAGCTCCGAGCCGTGGCACGTGAGCGGGACCGGCCAATGAATCAGGGATTCTCAATCGAGCGGAGGCCGTCGAGAATGATGTGCAGGTTGCGACGCGATTGATTGGCCGCGGCGCGCAGGCCAATCGTGTGATCAGCGGGAATCGCAGTGGCGAGCTGGAGAGGGACCCGCAGGAACGACGGCGCCTGCCCGGATGGGGATCGATGAGGGGCACAACCCAACTGGCCAGGCTGGAAAACGCACCGTCGGCGGCGTCTTCGGTCAGGCCGCGGCATTCGGGTCGATGCTGGACCAGCCGTGGCGAAATGCCGCTGGTAGGAAGCGCCCGAACACGCTGCCGGAGAAGTGACCGCCGGCGATGATCGTGCGCTCGTCCTGGTAGGCGTCGAGGAGGTCGATGCGCGTCTGCGTTCCCTTCACCGCGTCGACGTCGAAGAGGAAGTTCCAGTGGGTCTCGCTCACCTGCGCCTGGGTGTGCATGACGTCGCCGAGAATAAGCACGCGCTCGTCGGTGGCCGGGTCGGTGATCAGCAGGCTTGTGTGTCCCGGGGTGTGGCCGGGCGTCGGCACAGCGAGGATGCCGGGCACCACTTCCTCATCAGCGGCCAGGAATCGAATCACGTCGGCCAGCGGTTTCTGCACTGCCGCGGGATCCGGCCCGGTGATCTCGGCGCTCCCGCTCCAGTAGTCCCATTCCGCCCGATCGACAAGGTGCCGAGCTTCGGCGAATGTCAGACCGTCCACGTTTCGGTTGAGGTCGGCATTGGGCGCCGGAGCGACGTTCGTGGTCCAGCCCACGTGGTCGTGGTGCAGGTGGGTGAACAGCACCACGTCCACATCGCACGGCGCTATTCCTTCGGCCGCGAGGTTGTGGAGGAGATTGCCGCCCTTGAAGGTGGCAAGGTCGGGGACGGTGAAGTCGACCTCACCCAGGCCCAGATCGACGAGAACAGTGGTGTCCGACGTGCGGACGAGGAACGACCCCACGCTGACGGGTAGCCGGCCATCCGCACTGAGGTACGGCGCGTAGGCGGCCCAGCCGTTGGGGGCGCTGGCTGGAAACAGGACGTTCGGGTGCAGTTGCACCTCGCCGTCCGGAACGTAGGTGATCGTCGTCTCGCCGATTCTGATCTGGCTGCGCGGCGCTGGCTCCAGCATGATGAACTCCTTGATTGGCACGGACAGTGCTACTTACTGTTGGTTACTTACAGGGCGGCGGGAAGTACGCACTTGTAAGTGTGTGTTTGGGCCGAACCGCCATACGGCGGGGTCGGCGACGTGCCGCGAGCACTAACCAACGGTTAGGGTTAGCCCATGAACGCAAAGGTCGTGCCGCGTCCCCGTCCGGGAAGTCGACGCCCGGCGAGGGCCAGGTTGGCCGACGGACACCTGGCCAGCGTCTACAGCGTTGCATGCCCGTCGCGCCAAGCGCTGGACCGGCTGGCCGACAAGTGGACGGTCCTCATCGTCGGCGGCCTTCAGGACGGCCCTGTGCGGTTCGGGCGGCTACGCGACTCGGTGGACGGGATCAGCGAGAAGATGCTGGCCCAGACGCTGCGCAGCTTGGAGCGCGATGGCCTGGTGACCCGGCACGTCCGGACCACGACGCCGCCACAGGTGGAATACCAACTGACCCCGCTGGGGCGCACCCTGCGCGAGCCGATGGCCGCAATCCGCGCCTGGGCAGAGCGTTACATCAACGACGTCGAGGACGCGAGATCGGGATACGACGCGCGCTGACCGGGCGCCCCGAACCTCGCGCCCGACGCCGACCTGCCGCGCAAAGGCCACCGAGCCGCGGCCAGACAAGGGAGCAGGCAACCATTGCTTCGGCCCAGGCTGCCTTAACGACAGATCTGTCTCGCCGGCGGATCCCAGGCGGGTAGCCGCCTAGTTGGTGCTGGTCATGACGTTGCTGACAGTTCAGCCTGGTTCTCTGCTGCCCACTCCGCGAGCTGCGCCAGGGGGCCGCGGGCGAACGAGGCTCCCAACTCGGTTAGTTCGTACACGGCGGTGTCGCGTCGCGAATCGTTTGTCGTCTTCGTGACCAGGCCCCGTGACGCCAAGCGCCGGAGGGACTCGGCCAAGACTTTGTCGCTGACTCCCGCGATTCGGTGCAGTAGGAGGCTGCGGCGGGTTGGACCCAGACGCAGTGCAGACAGGACGACCGGGTCCCAGGCGTGGTTGATGAGTTCGACCGCAGCTCGCACGTGGCAGTCCGAAACGAACGACTCGCAGTTCTCCTCGATCACTGGGCCAGTGTCCCACCGTATCCCTACCAATTGGTAGGAACGCGCCTCCTAGCGTCGCTGTGACACCTCACTCGGCGAAGGAGACCAACATGAAGATCGGACTACTGGGGACCGGAAATCTCGCTGTGACGCTGGGCAAGGCGTGGGCCAGCGTCGGTCACTCCATCGTGGTCACGGGACGCGACGCCGACCACACGAACTCCGCGGCTGAGCAGATCGGCCCCGGGGCAGCGCCGGTCGACCCAACCGACCTGGCCGACGTCGCCGACGTCGTCGTGGTCGCGATCGCGTGGAGCGGATTGGAGCAGGCGTTGACGCTCGTCGGCGGTCCGAACGGGGCGCTGTCGGGCAAGACCGTCATCGATTGCACCAATCCGGTCGACTACGCGACTGGGCGGGTGCTCCCGGAGTCTGGGTCGGCGGCTGAGCTCGTCGCCCGTGTCGGGACCGGCGCACACGTGGTCAAGGCGCTGCACCTGTTCGCGGGCGCATCCTGGCCATTCACCGGCGAGCCGGGCATCTCGCCCGTCGTCGCGATCTGCGGCGACGACGCCACCGCTCTGAGCCGGGCTGAGGCACTGATCGCCGACCTTGGTGGGCGCACGACGGTTCTGGGCGGGCTCGATGCTGCTCGACAGGCTGAGGAAGCCGCGGGATTCGTGATCCGCGTGGTCGCCGCCGGAGCAAACCCGCGCTTCGCAGTTCCGGACGTGGACCCAGCACTCCTCCGCGCAGGGGCCGCAGATCAGTGACACAGCGGTCGAACAGGTGATCCACCGCAACTCCCCGCTCTCGGTGGAGGCGCGTACGCGTCTCGTCGAGCGGTGCAGAGGGCAACACCCCTGGGACCCGGCTGACGTCATCGTGCGACGGACGTGATCATGATGCTGGCCGGGCTGCCCGAATCGACACGCTTGCGAAGGAGCCTGGGGTATCCTCGCTGGCGAAGGTCGAGAGGCGCTGCGACGGATTTCGGTCCGCCACGCTCGGCCTTTGGACTCGAACGAAGGGCGCCTCCTGACAAAGGAGGCGAACCCAGATGCATCGTTTCGCAGGCACACCGGCGCTGCAGGAACTCCTCGATCAACGTGTCGTCGTACTGGACGGCGCGTGGGGCTCGATGTTGCAGACCGCCGGCCTGAGTGCAGCCGACTACCGAAGTGAGCGCCTGCTCGATCACCCGCGCGACGTCACCGGCGATCCGGACCTGCTCAACCTGACCCGCCCCGACGTCGTCCTCGACGTGCATCGCCAGTACCTGCAGGCCGGCGCCGACATCACCACGACGAACACCTTCACGGCAACAAGCATTGGGCAGGCCGACTACCAGCTTCAGCCGCTGGTTCGGGAGATGAACCTGCAGGGCGCGCGGTTGGCCCGTCAGGCCGCAGACGAGTTCGGCGGACGGTTCGTCGCCGGCTCGATCGGGCCGCTGAACGTCACGCTGTCGCTGTCGCCGCGGGTCGATGATCCCGCATACCGGGCCGTGTCATTCGACGAGGTCCGCGCCTCGTACGCCGAGCAGGTCCAGGCGCTGGCCGAGGGCGGTGTCGACCTGCTGCTGATCGAGACGATCTTCGACACACTCAACGCCAAGGCGGCGATCGCCGCTGCACGTGAGGTCGCCCCGCACCTCCCGCTGTGGATCTCCGTCACGATCGTCGACCTGAGCGGACGCACGCTGTCCGGCCAGACGGTCGAAGCGTTCTGGAGCGCCATCGAGCACGCATCACCCCTCGTCGTCGGCGTGAACTGCTCGCTGGGCGCGGCGGAGATGCGCCCGCACATCGCGGAACTGTCGCGGTTGGCCAACACCTACACGGCCTGCCATCCGAACGCGGGGCTGCCCAACGCGTTCGGCGGCTATGACCAGACGCCCGCCGAGACGGCGCAGATGCTCGGCGAGTTCGCGGCGTCGGGCATGGTGAACATCGTCGGCGGGTGCTGCGGAACCACCCCGGCGCACATCGCCCAGGTGGCGCGCGCAGTAACCGGCATGGCGCCGCGGTCGATCGCCGCGCCGGCCGGGCGAACGCGATTCAGTGGCCTCGAGCCTTTCGCGATAGGGCAGGACACCGGGTTCGTCATGATCGGTGAGCGCACCAACGTCACCGGCTCCAAGCGGTTCCGCCGGCTCGTCGAGGCCGACGACCACCAGGGTGCCGTCGACGTCGCGCTGGAGCAGGTACGCGGGGGAGCGAACCTGCTTGACGTGAACATGGACGCCGACCTGCTCGACAGCGAGCAGGCGATGACCACCTTCTTGAACCTGATCGCAACCGAGCCCGAGGTTGCGCGCCTGCCCATCATGATCGACAGCTCGCGCTGGTCGGTACTGGAGGCCGGCCTCAAATGCGTGCAGGGCAAGGGCGTCGTCAACTCGATCAGCCTGAAAGAGGGTGAGGCGCCGTTCCTCGACCAGGCTCGTCGCATACGCCAATACGGCGCGGGCGTCGTCGTGATGGCATTCGACGAGCGGGGGCAAGCCGACACCGCCGAACGCAAGGTGTCGATCTGCGGCCGTGCTTATGACCTGCTGACTCAGCAGGCGGGATTCGCCGCCGAGGACATCGTCTTCGATCCCAACGTGCTCGCGGTCGCCACCGGGATCAGCGAGCACAACGGCTACGCCAAGGCGTTTCTCGACGCGTTGCCGCTGATCAAGCAGCGCTGCCCCGGAGCGCGCACCAGCGGCGGCATCTCCAACCTGTCCTTCTCCTTCCGCGGCAACGACGTGGTGCGCGAGGCGATGCATTCGGCCTTCCTGCTGCACGCCGTTCGAGCCGGCCTGGACATGGGCATCGTCAACGCCGGGCAACTTGCCGTCTACGAAGACATTCCCGCCGACCTGCTCGAGTTGGTCGAAGACGTGCTCTTCGATCGCCGCGATGACGCCACTGACCGGCTGGTCGCGTTCGCCGAGACGGTCTCCGGGTCCGGCACGCAACGAACGGTCGACCTGTCGTGGCGCGATGCCCCGGTGCACAAGCGGTTGGAGCACGCGCTCGTGCACGGCATCGTCGACTTCATCGAGGAGGACACCGAGGAGGCCCGGCAGCAGAAGGCGCGTCCGCTCGAGGTCATCGAAGGCCCGCTGATGGACGGCATGAAGACGGTGGGCGATCTGTTCGGTGCCGGCAAGATGTTCCTGCCGCAGGTGGTGAAGAGCGCTCGGGCGATGAAGCGATCCGTCGCCTACCTCGAGCCGTTCATGGAGGCCGAGAAGGAGCAGGCGAGGCTCGAAGGTCGCGCCGATTCGGGCCGCGGCCGGGGCACCGTCGTGCTCGCGACTGTCAAGGGCGACGTGCACGACATCGGCAAGAACATCGTCGGCGTCGTGCTGGGGTGCAACAACTACCGGGTGATCGACCTCGGAGTCATGGTCCCGGCCGCCACGATTCTCGACACAGCTGTCGCCGAGCACGCCGATGCTGTGGGGCTGTCCGGCCTGATCACCCCGTCACTCGACGAGATGGTCGCGACCGCCACCGAGATGCAGCGCCGCGGCCTCAAGGTTCCGCTGCTCATCGGTGGCGCCACGACATCGCGCCAGCACACCGCGGTACGGATTGCGCCCGCCTACAACGGTTCGACGCTGCACGTGCTCGACGCGTCGCGGGTCGTCGGCGTCGTGTCGAACCTGCTCGACCCCGGCCGCGCCGAACAACTCGATGTCGACAACCGCGCCGAGCAGGAGCGCCTGCGCGAGCAGCACGCGAATCGCCAGCAGCGACGGCTGCTGACCCTCGATCAGGCTCGAGCGAACCGCGAAGACGTCGCTGTCGACGACCTGCCCGTCCCCAGCTTCACCGGCGTTCGCACCGTCAGCCCGCAGATCAAGGAACTCCGCGAGTTGATCGACTGGCAGTTCCTGTTCCTCGCCTGGGAGTTGAAGGGCAAGTATCCGGCGATCCTCGACCAGCCGGTGGCCCGCGAGCTCTTCGACGACGCGAACGAACTGCTCGATCAGATCGTGGCGGACGGGCTGTTCCAGGCCCGCGGCTCGTACGCGTTCTGGCCTGCCCACTCCGAGGGCGACGACATCGTGGTAGACGCCGCCGCCGGAGCCGTTCGCTTCCCGATGCTGCGGCAGCAGACCGAGAAGCCTGAGGGCCGCGGCAACCGGTGCCTGGCCGACTACATCGCGCCGAAGGGCGATCACCTCGGCGGGTTTGCCGTCACGATTCAAGGCGCGGACGCCCTTGCTGCGAAGTACGAATCCCAGCAGGACGACTACCGCGCAATCATGGCCAAGGCCCTCGCCGATCGCCTGGCCGAGGCGTTCGCCGAGTACATCCACCTGCAGGCGCGGCGTGACTGGTTCGAACCGGACGCGGCCCCGGCCATCGACGATCTGCACGCCGAGCGGTTCCGTGGCATCCGGCCTGCGCTCGGTTATCCGGCGAGCCCCGACCACAGCCTGAAGAAGGAGCTGTTCGATTTGCTCGGCGCCGACGAACTCGGCATGTCGTTGACCGAGTCCTTTGCCATGACGCCCGCGGCGAGCGTGAGCGGGCTCGTGTTCGCCAACCCGGCCTCGCGGTACTTCACGGTCGGGCGCCTCGGCAAGGATCAGGTCCGGGACTACGCGCCTCGCCGCGGGCTCGATCTCGGCGAGGTCGAGCGCTGGCTTAGGCCGAACCTCGACTACGACCCGGAGTAACCAGACTCGGCACCGTTTCGAGGTAGGCCCGCCCAGTGCGACGGGCAGGTGACTGACAGCGGCAGCACGGTGCGAGCGTCGCCCTTGGCGGCGTCGAGTTGGGACTGGATGAGAAAGATGCATCCGTCGAGGTTGGCGCCGCGCAGGTCAGCGTCGCGGAAGTCGGCGCCGATGACGTCAGCGCTGTTCAGGTCGGCATCGCGCAGGTCAGCGGCGATGAGCAGTGCGCCGCGCAGGTTGGCCCCGCGCAGGTCGGCTCGTCGCAAATTGGCTCCGACGAGGTCGGCGCCTCGATGGTTGTGCTGCGGACCGTCGACGCCGGTTCGCGCCAACTCACTCGTGCGAAGTAGCAGCACGTTGACGCGGTCTCGGTGCGTGGCCACGTCCACGTCGACGAGTTGCTCGGCGGGCAGGCGGGTGAGCTGCTCGGTTTCGTCCAGGGCCAGTCGAAGCTCTGGATGCACCGGCGCAGCCGCCGGCAGAGATAGCGCCTCAGTCAGATACCAAAGCAGTTCGTGCAGGTGCCGCATGACCGTGAACGCCTCGAACATGGGCTTGGCCGTATGCGGGGCGTGCCGCCAGTCCTGCCCGTTGAAGGTGGCCTGCGAGATCTGCTGGCCGGCGCCGAAGCAGTCGTAGACAACACAACCGGAAAAGCCTTGCTGCCGCAGCCGATTGTGAATGCCGCAGCGAAAATCTGCTTGCAGGTTCGGGCACGCCTTGCCTGCGGGCTTGTCTATCGCGAAGTCGGCGGACACCGAGAACGCGGGGGCCACGCAGCATAGCCCGAAGCAGCTGTCGCAGTCGGCGCGCAGGCGAGCACGCTCCCAGCCGTCCGACATGGTGCACTGCCTCCTCGCCTCTAGGCTGTCCGCGTCGCGTTGTCGACGCTAGTCAGGCCCGAAATTCATCGTCGGGTGGGTGTCGCCGACGGCACGGCGTACGTGACGCTGCCTGACAACACCCGCTTCCACGTTCTCACCGGCGTCGGCTGCGGCAAGACCCGGTGCGGGCGAGCAGCTACTCGCCGGCGGCTTGTGACGCCGCGGCGTGGCCTTTGTCGACGAGCGAGCCCAGGGCCCGGTAGGTGCGGTTCGCGGCAGCGGACCGGCGCTGTTCGGCGGCGGTGGCGTCGATATATGCCTGGCTGGTCGTCAGGGATGCGTGTCCGAGCAGCGCCATGATCTCGCTGGCTGTTGCGCCGTCGTCGGCCAACCGTGTCGCATAGGTGTGCCGCAGCGCGTGAACGAGCGCGCCGGGGGAGCGGCGGTCACCGACGCCGGCGGCGCGCAGCGCCATCTCGACGAGATACTGCAGCCCGCCGCGCTGCAGCGGCTCGCCGCGGAGGTCGACGAACAGTGCGCTCCTGCTGCCGAGCCTTCTGGATGGCAGGCGCGCTCGACGAGTCGTCAAGTATCTATTGATCACGTCGTCGAGGGTGTCCTCGATCGGGACCGAGCGCGAGTTGCCTCCCTTCCCGACGACATGGATGCGCCGCTCGCCTGCCGCACCGGTGACCGATCCGATCTGCAGCGTGAGCAACTCGGCTGAGCGGAGCCCGCTCAGTAGCAGCGTTGCCAGGATCGCCAGGTCACGCTCGGGCCACGGGTCGCGAGCGTTGGGGCGGGGGAGTGCGGCTGAACGCAGCAGCGTCTCCGGTGTGTCCTCGCCCCGAAGGGGCTTCGGCGCGCCCTTGACGCGTCGTGGCCGGGGTACGGCGGCAATGGGATTGCCGGGCAGCGCGCCTTCGCCGACAAGGAACGTGAGGAACTGGTTCCAGGTTGACCAGCAACGGGTGATCGAGGCCTTCGCGTGGCCGGTCGAGAACGCTCCGAATGCGTCCCGGAGCGCTGGGGCGGTGAGTTGTTCGACGTTCACGTCGGCACCATCAACGCCGGTTGTTTCGGCGATGGTCCTGACGATTGCCGTCAAGTCTCTGCGATACGCCGCCGTCGTGTGCGGACTGTCCTTCAACGATCGGCGTGCTGTGAAGAACCGATCCATCGCGCCGAAGACTGCACGGTCGACCTGCTCGTCCATGGTCATGATCAGAGCGTCCCATCAGACCGAAGGAGCGCCCGGGGCGCCACGCCGAACAAGCCATGCATAATCACGGTTATGCAGCACTGAACGCCTGGCGGGTCGGGGGAACGAAAAAGCAGCCCGTATGGGTCCGTTCCAGCCGGCCGTACCGATATCGATCACACGTGCTCCCGCTCCGGCCGTGCACCGGCTTGGCGGCGGCGCATCTCCTCGACATAGACCTCGACCAGCGGGTCGTAGACCGTATGCGCAGCCCGAGGCCTGGTGGCCCAGCAAGTTCGACGTGGGCGTCGACGAGGATCTGGCAGGCGCGTCCCCTCGTGGGGAGCAATATTCTATAGCTTTACATAATGTCGATTATCGGCGCAGAACAAGGACGAGTCAGCGCAGCTCCTGGACGCGGATCAAGTTGCCCGCGGGATCGCGGACGGCACAGTCGCGAACGCCGTACGGCTGCTCGGTTGGCTCCTGGACGACCTCGGCGTCGCTGGCCTGCAGCCGCTCGAAGGTGCTGTCGAGGTCCTTGGTGGCCAGGTTGATGCTGGCGTAGGTGCCCTTGGCCATCATCTCGGCGATGGTGCGGCGCTCGTCGTCGGTGATGCCGGGCGTGGCGGTCGGCGGATACAAGACGATGGACGTTTCGGGCTGGCCGGCGGGGCCCACGGTGATCCAGTGCATCCCGTTGTAGCCAACGTCGTTGCGAACCTCGAAGCCGAGGATGTCGCGGTAGAAGGCCAGGGACGCGTCCGGGTCGTTGTGCGGGAGCATGCTCGCGTGAATGGTGATGTCCATAGCGTCACGCTACGTCCGGCTCGGTGACCGTGCTTCTCGATTCCTGATCGGTCTGGTGACCTGTTTCGCAACGCACGGCGGCATCCCCACCGTCGCGCGCGCCGCCTGGCGCCGGTAGGTGCTGGGCGGCATGCCGACCAGTTCGGTGAAGCGGGTGCTGAAGGTGCCCAGCGAGGCGCAGCCGACCGCGAAACAGACCTCGGTGACGCTGAGGTCGCCACGACGCAGCAACGCCATCGCGCGCTCGATGCGCCGCGTCATGAGGTAGCCGTACGGCGACTCGCCGTAGGCAAGACGGAACTCGCGGCTCAGATGTCCGGCCGACATGTGCGCACCGCGGGCGAGCGCCTCGACGTCGAGCGGCTGCGCGTACTCCCGGTCGATCCGGTCGCGGACGCGGCGCAGCCGCGCGAGGTCGCGCAGGTGCTGCGCCGCGGCGGGTCTGCTGGTCACCTGCGAAATCGTGCCACGTCGCGCCGGAGGCGCCTATAGCGTCGCTGCCTGGTTGCAATGGGCACACGCCGGCGGCGAGACATCATCTCGCCGCCGGCACCTGCGCTGTTACTGAGTGGCGTCGAACCAGGCTGCCTGATCATCCGGCGTGGAGGTGAGGCTCATGTGCTCGACGACCCGGATCAGGTCGGCTTCGGAGTAGGCGCCCCGAAGGGTGAGCCAGTCGTCTGAGCCGAGCCTCACGATCAGGACAGCCTTCGGCAGATTCCGAGCTCCGGTGGGTGGTGCTGGGCGGCTCACATTGCGGGCGGGGTAGAACTGCGCGGGATGACCGGCCGCGGTGGTATTCGGTTTGAACTTGACGTTCGAGGCGTGGTGTTCGTCGATATCCAGGTCGGGATTGTTCGGGTCACCGAACCTCAGCCCGGCATCCCAATCCTGGGGCGACGTGAACCCGAACATCGATCCGGCGTTGGTCATCGTCGGCCAGGCCGCGGTCGCCGGTCAGCGCGCAGGCAAAGCGCACAAGCGACTGCAGCCGGGTCCGAGCGAACCCGTCAAGGTCCACGTCGGCTCCTGTCTGCTCGTACAACGTCACACACAGACGCATCTCGACGCGATTCTGTTGAGTGAGCGGCTCCCCTGGTTTCAGGCACCGGAATGGCGAGAGAGCATCATGCTCCCTCGCTCAGCGAGAGCACGTTGCCGTCGGGATCGCGGAACCAGGCGACCATCGCCCCGCCATTCGCGGTCCATACGCCGGCGTCGTCCTGCGACATGCCGGCGTAGCGATGGAACTCGACTCCGCGGCCCACAAGGTCGGTGACGGTCGCGTGGATGTCGGTGACAGCCCAGCCAAGAACGGTGAACGGTTGCGCGGTGAATTCGTCCACCTTGGTAACGCGCAACCTTGCGCCGAAAGCATTCAATACGCAGGCGTATGGATTGAGATCAATCAGTTCCAGGCCGAGGGCTTCGACATAAAAGTCACGCGAACGTTCCAGGTCGGTCGACGGGATGAAGGCCTCCACGCGCGCTCCAGTAAGCATGGCTCCCCCATCCCGTCGACCGGCTCGGATCTCAGCGTGCCACAGCATCCGCCAGGTCATGCTGCGCTTCACGGGCAATCCACCGATTGCGCGCGCCAGCCGCGACGGCCACCAGTTCGCCCGTCCGGGCATCGCCATGAGCGAGGGCAGCAGCACGGCACGAACCGCAAGCGCATCGATGAGGATCGCCGCGGCGAGCGCGCGGACGACGCGCCGATTCGCTCCCTGACGCCACGCGAGCGCGACGTGCTCGAGCTGATGGCCGAAGCACGCTCCAATGCGGTGATCGCTGCCAAGCTGTTCATCACCGAGAAGGCGGTGAGCAAGCACACCAACAGCATCTTCAGCCGCCTGGGCCTGCCGCCGTCCGAGGACGACAACCGTCGCGTCCTCGTGGTACTGGCCTACCTGAACGGGTGGCGCGGTTACCGGCGTCGGCGCGACCTGACAAGCTCAGCGCATGGCAAATTCCGCACCGTCGGCACCGTCGCCGCCCACGTTCACCGACATCGCCGCCGAGGCGCTCGAGACCTTCCTCGCCAACGATCCGGCCAGCGCGACCTATCTCGGTGACCATCGCTTCGACGGACAACTTGGCGACCCGTCGGCGTCCACGGCCGGCACCCGCGCAGCGCAGTTGCGCGACCAGCTCGCGCGCGTCGAGGCCGCGACGACGGCCGGCGTGGCCGAACAGGTCGACGCCGAGGTGCTGCGCACCGCACTGCGGGCGGAGCTCTTCGACCTCGACGAGCTGCGCGAAGCGGAGTGGAACCCGATGCTGCACAACCCGGGAAGCGCGCTGTATGCGCTGCTCACCCGTGACTTCGCACCGCTGCCGGACCGACTCACCAGCGTGGCCGAGCGTCTGGAGGCGGTTCCGGACTACCTGGCCGCGGCGCGCGGACGGCTCGGCGACATGTCGGCGATTCACGTCGAGACCGCGGTGAGCCAACTCGAGGGCACGCTGGCACTTCTCGACGACGCGATCCCCGCGGCGGCCGCGGACAGCGGCGAACAACTGCGGGCAAAGATCGAGCGCGCGACCGAGGCGGCGCGCCGATCCGTCGCCGACTTCCGCGACTGGCTGGCCAGGCACGACAACCCCGCCGGGCACGAATCTCGCATCGGCGAGCGGATGTTCGCGGCGAAACTCGCGCTCACCCTCGACACCGAGTTCGCACCGGCCGCCCTGCTGGACCGCGCGCAGGCCGACCTCGAGCAGGTCACCCGGCGGATCATCGACGAGGCCGGCCGGTTCGCTGGGGTCGCACATCCGGACGCATCGACCGTGCGTTCCGTCCTCGATCGGCTCGCTGCCGAGGCGCCCACCGACGAGACGATTCTCGGACTGTGCCGCGACGCGCTCACCGACACGACGAACTTTGTCCGCGAGCAGGAGCTGGTGACCGTGTACGACGACCTGATCTCGGTGGTCGAGATGCCTGAGATCGACCGGGGCGTCTCGGTGGCGTACTGCCGCCCCGCCGGCCCGCTCGAGACCACTCCCCTGCCGACCGAGTTCGCTGTCTCCCCCACCCCGGACGGCTGGACGGCGGATCGGGTGACGTCGTTCTACCGCGAGTACAACGCGCACATGCTGCGCAACCTCACCGTCCACGAGGCGATGCCGGGGCACGCGTTGCAGCTCGCCCACTCGAATCGGTACCAGGGCACGACCCCGGTGCGGGCGGTGTGGTGGAGCGGGTCGTTCGTCGAGGGATGGGCCGTCTACAGCGAGGAGCTGATGGTCGATGCCGGCTACCGTGCCGACGTCGCGGCGCAGGCGGCGTCGGCGTTACGCATGCAGCAGCTGAAGATGCAGTTGCGTTCCATCATCAACTCGATCATGGACGTCCGGTTCCACACTCACGACCTCGACGAGGACGCGGCGATGGCGCTGATGGTCGAGCGCGGCTTCCAGGAGCAGGGCGAGGCGGCCGGCAAGTGGCGCCGGGTGCAGCTCACGTCGACGCAGCTGTGCACCTACTACGTCGGCTACTGCGAGGTGCGTGACCTCGTCCGCGACCTGCGCCGGGACAACCCGGGCTGGACGCAGCGCCAACTGCACGACACCGTCCTCAGCGCCGGATCACCGCCCACGCGTCACCTACGCACGCTGTTCGCCTCGCCAACCGGCTGAGGCCGGGCAGATCGGCGGGCAAGGTAGGGGTCGCTCAGCTCGAGCGCCGGAGCAGGCCGGCCGCACTACCGAGTCCGACCAGCGCCGTGCCCACGGCACCGGCGGCGATGAGATAGCCGCGACCCCGGCCAAGTCGGCCTGCTCGGACGGCGAGCGCGATGACCGCGGCATCGGCAGCGTCGGTGAACGCACCGGCGAGCAGCCATGCGCTCTGGCCCCGGCTCGCCGCCGTGCTCGCCACGGTGCCGGCGCCCAGTGCGGCATCGCGCACGGCCGCCATTCGGGCGAGCCAGGCGACGCGCGATGCGGTAGCCGAGTCCAGGCCGAGCAGTCGCACCGAGGCCACCGGGTAAGCCAGGAACGCGCCGCCCATGGCAAGGCGCCCCGTGCCCAGCGCAAGGCCGATCTTGCGCGCATACCGGACCGTTTGTGCCGTCGGCGCAACCGAACTGACGTCAGATACGTCTAACTCAGTAGTGCTGGAATGACGGCGCACTGCCATCGGTGTGCTCTCCTCAAATCGGTACGAATTAGGCGGGATGTTTGGCCTGAGTCGTTGCCGGGAATCCTGGCGGGGCCTCGTTCGTTGGCTAGCAGGAAGTTATTGGACAGACAGTTCGGGAGGTGCCCACTATGGCAGATCGAACCCTGCGGGGCAGTCGGATGGGCGCTGTGAGTTACGAGACCGAGTACGGCGCCGAACCCGCCCCACGCAACCTCGCCGCGTACGCGTGCCCACGTGGTCACGAGTTCACGATCCCGTTTTCCGAGGAGGCCGAGGTCCCGGCGACATGGGAATGCCGTCTGGACGGAGCCGCGGCGCAACTGGTCGACGGACCCGCTCCCGAGACGAAGAAGGTAAAGCCGCCGCGCACGCATTGGGACATGCTGATGGAGCGGCGCACGGTCGCCGATCTCGAAGAGGTGCTTGCTGAGCGCCTCAACGTGCTGCGCGCACGCCGCGGAGCCAAGTCGGCCTGACCTCGCCGCGCTGTGCGGCCGACGCCGCGATCACCGACCGGTTCGACCGGTTACCAACTGCTTGAGCTGAGCACTGCGATGGCGGACGCCCCATTGGGTGACCCGTACCAGTGCCTCACGAACGATGGTGCTGCTCATCTTGCTCTCGCCGCGTTCCCGGTCGGCGAAGGTGATCGGCACCTCGACGACCCGGAATCCCTTGCGGGCGGTTCGCCACGCGAGGTCGACCTGGAAGCAGTAGCCCTCCGAGACCACGGCCCGGTAGTCGATGGCCTCGAGCACGGCGCGCCGGTAGGCGCGGTAGCCACCGGTCGAGTCGCGCAGGTTGATACCCAGCACCACTCGCGTGTACAGGTTGGCGCTGCGCGAGAGCAACTCGCGCGACTTGGGCCAGTTGACGACGGTGCCACCGGGCACCCACCGCGAACCCAGGACGAGGTCGGCGCCGGCGAGCGCGTCGAGTAGGCGGGGCAACTGCTCCGGCGCGTGCGAGCCGTCAGCGTCCATCTCGACGAGTACGTCGTAGTCATGCTCGAGGCCCCAGGCGAAGCCCGCGATGTATGCGCCGCCCAGACCCGTCTTCTTCGTGCGGTGCAGCACGTGAATGCGAGCGTCGGCAGCGGCGAGTTCGTCAGCGATCTTGCCCGTGCCGTCCGGGCTGCCGTCGTCGACGATCAGCGCGTGCGCGTCCGGCACGGAGGCCCGTACCCGGTTGAGGATCGGCTCGATGTTGTCGCGTTCGTTGTAGGTCGGGATGACGACCAGGATCTGACCGAGATCGGCACCTGTATCCGACGGCCTCACCGGGTGTCCACTGTTGCCGCCGTGCACGGACGTCCGGTCACGCGCTCACCATCTCCTCCAGGTCCGTTGTCTTGTCACCGGCCGAGCCCTGCGTCGCCTTGCGACGGGCGAGCCGTGCGGCCCACAGCGACCAGGCGAGCGCCAATACAGCCGCGCTCGCCATTGCGTACTCAGGGATCGCGCCGAGCCGAGTCGCCAGGGTATCGGTTGTGCGGAGCGGGATGTCGGCGACCAGGATGCCAGGGGTGAACAGGGCTCCGGTGCGTTGGCGGATGTTGCCGTCGGGCCCGATGACGGCCGAGAGTCCGGTCGTGGCCACCTGGACCACCGTGCGTGCGTGCTCGACGGCGCGCAACTGGCTCATGGCCAGCTGCTGGTAGGTCTCGGCGGTGTGCCCGAAGGTCGCGTTGTTCGTCTGGATCACGAGCAGTTGGGCGCCTGCGCTGACCGACGAGCGCACGAGGCTGTCGTAGGCCACCTCGAAGCAGATGACGTCGCCGATCGGGAAGGACGCGCCGGTCAGCAGGCCGTTGCCGTGACCGGCCACCATGTCGCGCTCGACCAGGCCGACCTTCGAGCTGAACACCTTGGCCAGGCTGCGCAGCGGGATGTATTCACCGAAGGGCACCGGGTGCCGCTTGGTGTAGGTGGCGCCCGGCCCCGTTGTCGGTGACCAGAGAATGCCCACGTTGCGGCCATGGTTCGGGCCCGGCCCGTCGACAATGGCGCCGACCAGGATCGGCGCCCCGACCGCCTTGACCGCTCGGGTGATCTCGGCTGCCGCTTCGAGGTTCGTGTAGGGGTCGAGGTCGGATGAGTTCTCCGGCCAGACCACGAGGCTCGGTCTCGGCTGCGAGCCGGCTCTTATCTGCGCGGCAAGCTTCAATGTCTCGTTGACGTGGTTGTCGAGCACCTGCCGGGGACGGTCCTCGAATCCGAGGCCGCGGTCGGGGACGCTGCCCTGCACGACGGCAATGGTCGTCGTCCGCCCGTGACTGTCCGAGGCCGGCCGCAGCGTGACGCCGAGCACGAGACCGAGCACGGGTACGGCAACGAGCAGTGCCGCACCCAGCGCCGTTGCCCGCCACGCCCGGATGCGCGCCGCCAGGATCAGTTGGGCGAGTGCGCCGCCACCGAGGGCTACGGCGAAGCTCACAAGTGGCGCACCGCCCACTGCCGCAAGCCAGCGCATTGGCGACTCCGCCTGGCTGAAGGCCAGCCGCGCCCACGGGAGACCGCCGAAGGGTTCCCAGCTCACGAGCCGCCTCTTGCAGCACCCAGGTCACGCCGATCCACAGCGGCGCGAGTGGCAGGTTCTGCAGTCTGGTGAGAATGGCGCCCATGCCGGCGAAGTAACCGGCCTCCGCAGCGGCGAGGGCCAGCCAGGGCACCGGGCCCACGTACACACCGGTCCAGTGCAGCACGGGCACGAAGAACGCCGCCCCGTAGACGAAACCCAACCAGGCGCCGGTGCGAGCGCGACGGCCGTGCACGGCCACGCTGAACGAGGCGACGCTGAGGAACGCCAGCGGCCACACGCCGAATCGGGGAAAGGCGAGCACGCCCGCGAGCCCGGCACCGACCGAGATGAGCGCGGCCCAGCGCGCGCGAACCGGCGTGACCGGATCGACCCGATTGGGGCGTGGCAGATGCATCTGGCCAGTATCCTCGCTCGTCGCCCGGGACAGGTCTCGAGTCGGTGGCAACTTGACCGTGCGGCCGTTGTGCGCCCGGAATATCGAGCCAACCGGCAATGTGCTCTCCTCCCGGCGAATGTCCGGACGCTGTGGGCGTCAGCCGGTCTCGAAGATGGTCTCGCCGCGAACGACGGTGCGAAGGCAGGTTGGCAGCTCGACCCCGGGCCGAACATCTGGCAGGCCCATCCCGGCCGGCGGCTGCGGTGCCGTGTCGATCGTGGGTGCGCCGGTGCGCCAGACCGCGAACGTCGCCGGCGCGCCGGGCGCGATCGTGCCGGACCCGTCGCCGTCGAGCCGCGCGGCGCGCCACCCGCCGATGCTGTGTGCCGCGAACGCGGCTGCCGGGCTGATTGCGGCATCCGGGTCGGACGGATACACGGCGGCGCGGATCGCGGCCCACGGGTGCATCGGGGTCACCGGCGAGTCGGAACCGAACGCCAGCGCGACGCCGGCAGCGGCGAGTTCGGCAAACCGATTGAGGCGCCGTGCCCGCTGCGCGGCCGAGCCGCTGCGCGTACATGCCCGCCGCGCCGCCCCATGCCGCGTCGAACGCAGGTTGCATCGACGCGGTCAGGCCGCACATGGCCAGGCGTTCCGGGTCGCGGACCATCTCGGCATGCTCGATGCGGTGCCCCGCGCCCGCAGCCGTGCCCAGCTGGGCGAATGCGTCGAGGATCGTGTCGATCGCGGCGTCGCCGATGGCGTGGAAGCCGGCTTGCAGCCCGGCGTCGTCGCACCGCCGGATGTGCTCGGCGATGTCGTCGGCCGGGTAGCGCAGATGACCGGTCGTGTCGGGCGCGTCGGCGTACGGCTCGTGCAGCGCTGCCGTGTGCGAGCCGAGCGAGCCGTCACAGAACAGATCGCCGGCCGCCCCGACAGCTCCGAGGTCGAGGGCGGGCTCGATGCCGAACAGCTCACCCCAGTATCCGATGACCTCGGGCCAGGCTCGGAGTCAGCCAGCGCGAGCAGCGCTGACAGGTCGTCGGCGCTCGAGATCTCCGGGCCGGCCATCTCGTGCACGCAGGCGATGCCGAGCGTCGCCGCACGGGCCCGGGTGCCGCCCGCTGGGCGTCGCGGATCGTCGCGGCGGCGAAGCGGTCCGAAGCGCCACCAGGCGTGCGGCATCGTGGGCGGCGGTCGTGAGCCAGCCGTCGGACCGGTAGCCGGGCAGCGCGCCGACTCCGGATGCGGCCGCCAGCAACGCAGATGACACGACGGCCGAGTGGGCATCCACCCGGGAGAGGTACACCGCCCGCCGTATGCCGGCCCGATCGAGTTCGGCGAGCCGTCGGCAGCGCGCCGCTCGGGCCAGCGCGTCTCGTCCCAACCGCTGCCCGAGGACCGGCCGGCCGCGGCCTGCCCGGCGCGGCCGCTCGACGCGACCGAGTGCGTCGGCCAGCGACTCGGCCGGCGAAAGGTCCAGGCCGGTGAGCGATAATCCCGGTCGCGTGGCGTGCATGTGCGCGTCGACGAACGCCGGCGTCACGAACGCCCCGTCAAGATCGACGGTGCGTTCGGCTAGACCTGCTAGACCCGGACGTTTCGTCGTCCCAATCCAGGTGATCGTGGCGCCCGTCGACCAGCATCGCCGTCGCGTCGCGGGCGGCGGCGGTGTAAACCGGGCGTTGCGGTAGAGGGTGCGCACGTGATCCAGCATGCCGTTCGGTTTGCTTGCCGCTCACAATGGGTTACCGTTCCGGGCGAAGCAGTCCGCCAGCCGGGTCGTGGGAGGCGCCCCGCGCGATCGAATATCGCGACGGCCTAGGGTGTGGGCCGCGTCGGCGTTCACGATCAAGAGCGGGCCGACGAACCTACGTCACGGTGGCAGACAGGGCTATGGCTTCCAGCATCGAGGACGTCGCGCAGCGCGCCGGCGTGTCGATCGCGACGGTGTCGCGATGCGCTGCGCGGGCTGCCCGACGTCGCCGCCGCGACCCGCGACCGGGTCCTCGCGGCCGCCGAGGAGCTCAACTACGTGGCGTCACCGTTCGCCGCGCGGCTGGCCAGCGGACGAACTGCGACGGTGGGCGTGGTCGTCCCGTTCGTCAACCGCTGGTTCTTCGCCGAGGTGATCGACGCCGTCGAGAACGCGCTGCGCCACGCCGGGCTTCGACCTGCTGCTCTACAACCTGGGCGACGAGGACGGGCGCGGCAACGCTTCTTCGAGCTGATGCCGATGCGCAAGCGGGTCGACGCGATGCTGATCGCCAGCCTCGTGCTCGACGACGCCGAGTCGACGCCCTGCACGAACTCGGCGTGCCCATCGGGATGCTGGGCGTCGATCGGCCCGGAGTTCCTCTCCACCCGCATCGACGACCAGGAAGGCGCCCGCACCGCGGTGCGGCACCTCATCCAACTCGGGCATCGGCGCATCGCTCTGATCGGCGGCGACACCGACGACCCGATGCGGTTCACTCCCCCGCTCATCGGCGCGTCGGCTACCGGACGCGCTACGCGCGGCCGGCATTGCGCTACGACCCCGCACTCGAGATCCTCGGCTACTTCACCGTCGACGGCGGCGAGAGCCGCGACCAGCGCGCTGCTCGCCGCTGCCCGACCGGCCCGACCGCTATGTTCGCCGAGATCGACGAGATGGCCTATGGCGCCATGCGCGCGATCCGGCGGGCGGGGCTGCGAGTGCCGCAGGACGTCGCGGTGATCGGCTTCGACGACCACGAGAGCGCGTCGCTGCTGGATTTGTCGACGGTGCGCCAGCCGGTCGCCCAGCAGGCCGAGGACCTGACCGCTCGAGTGCTCGACGCGATCACCGAACCCGACGCAGAACCGTTCGTCAATGTCTTGCCGATCGAGCTCGTCGTGCGCGGCTCGACCGACCCGGCGCACAGCGTCTACTGAGCGCTGCGCCTCGCCACGTCGACCTCGGCCGCCGTGGGCGGGTCGGCGCCGGCACGCGCACAGGTCAGGGCGGCAACCAGAATCGCCTCGTCGAGCACGCTGGCCAGGTCGGCGCCGGCAAGTCCGCCACGGTCTCGCACGCCGGCGCGGGCCAAGCCACCGAGCAGCCCGGACATGAACGCGTCGCCTGCGCCGATCGTGTCGATCACGCGTACCTCGCGGCCCTTGCGGATGAGCGGTGCCTGCCCTGATCGGTATCCGGAGGCACCCTGCGCGCCGTGCGTCACGACGACGGCCAACGCACCGAGCGCAAGCCAGCGTTGGGCGACGGTGTCGATCGGACTGTCCGGATACAGCCAGGCCACGTCCTCGTCGCTTGCCTTCACCACATGCGCTGCCTCGACCACGCGCTCGACGAGCACACGAGCGCGCTGCGGTGATCCGAGCAGGTCAGGCCGCACGTTCGGGTCGTAGCTGATCAGCACGTCGTCGCGCACCCGCCGGACCAGTTCGACGATCCGGTCATCGCCGGGCGCCAGCCAGGACGCCAGCGAGCCGGTGTGCAGGATGCTCGTGCCGGTAGGCACCCGCAGTTCGGCGTCGGCCCACTGCCAGTCCGCCGCGCCGTCGAGGTAGAAGTCGTAGTGCGCCCTGCCCTGCGCGTCGAGCGTCGCAACCGCCAACGAGGACGGCTGCGCTGCGGACACAGCAGCGGCCAGGCCGACGCCGTTGCGCTCGGCGTGTGCGCGTAGCAGCCGCCCGAACGCATCCCCGCTGAACCGGGCCATCAGCTCGGTCCGATGCCCCAGCCGCGCCAGGCCAACCGCGACATTGAGCGGGCTACCGCCAGGATGGGCCGAATACGTCGCGTGATCGCCAGTGTCGACGAGATCGACGATGGCCTCTCCGATCACGCTCAGCACCGTGCGCACGTTACCGTCCACTGCGTGACCCTGATGCTGGTCGATGCTGCAGGCCTCTACTTCCGCGCGTTCTACGGGGTGCCCGAATCGGTGACCGCCCCGGACGGTATGCCGGTCAATGCCGTGCGCGGCTTCCTTGACATGACCGCCACGTTGGTCGAGCGACGGCGCCCGTCGCGCTACGTCGCCTGCCTGGATCTCTCGTGGCGTCCCGCGTTCCGCGTCGAGTTGTTGCCGTCCTACAAGGCGCATCGCGTGGCGCGAAATGGCGAGGAGGCGATTCCCGACGCACTCGTCCCGCAGATACCCGTGCTGCTCGAGGTGCTCGCCGCACTCGGGCTCTCGACCGCGGGCGCTGAGGGATTCGAGGCTGACGACGTGATCGCCACGCTCGCCGCGCGTGACAGCGAACTGTGCGAGGTGGTCACTGGCGACCGCGACCTGATGGCGTTGGCGACCCCCCGGGTGCGGGTGCTCTATACCGGGCGTGGTGTCGCCAAGCTTGAGGACCTCGGGCCCGACGAGGTGCAGGCGCGGTACGGCGTGCCAGCCGCGCACTACGCTGACTTCG
The DNA here is from genome assembly GCA_963733615.1 of uncultured Actinomycetes bacterium. Taxonomy (GTDB): domain Bacteria; phylum Actinomycetota; class Actinomycetes; order Mycobacteriales; family Jatrophihabitantaceae; genus DASXRA01. The sequence goes on along the minus strand of CAVTEA010000033.1, from coordinate 78,661 downwards.
CCGCGCTGCGTGGCGATCCGAGCGACGGCCTGCCCGGCGTCTCCGGAGTAGGGGCCAAGACGGCCGCAGCGCTCGTGTCGAAGTTCGGCGCCATCGAGCAGATCGTTGCCGCAGCGGAATCCGGCGATGACGGCTTCCCGGCCGGTGCCGCAGCGAAGATCCGAGCGGCACGCGACTACCTGGCCGTGGCGCCGGCCGTCGTCCGCGGCCGCACCGACGCTCCAGTCGCTGCTGTCGCGGACAACCTTCCGGCGACGCCGGCAGATGCCGCAACCCTCGTCGAACTGGCCGACCGTTACGGCATCGAGCGTTCGGTCAACCGCGTGCTGAACGCGATCGCGCGAGCGCTCGGCTGATCAGCTCGCCGGGCTCCAGGTGTAGTTGCCCTTGGAGTCTGTGATGGTCACGGTGACCTTCTTGCCACCGTCGGCGGTACAGGTGAAGGTGGCGCCCTTCTTCACAGTCGGGTTCTTGCCGTCATTGCACTTGACGTTGGTGTAGCCGCCCTGCTTGACCGTGTTCTCGACCGCGGTGTGGTCGAGAACCTTCTTGAAGCCGAGGAACGCCGGTTTGGCGAGGAACGCGACCGCGCCGAGCGCGATGATGACCACGGCTGCCGCGATGGAAACCCAGAGCCCGACGCGCGCCTTCTTCTTCGGCCCGGCCGAGTAGGGGGAGTAGGCGGGCTGCTGTTGCCCGTAGAGCTGTTGCCCGTACTGCTGGGACCCGTATTGCTGTTGCCCGTACTGCTGTTCGCCGTACTGATGCGAGTAGCTGGACTGCTCGTGGCTTTGCGGTGGATAGCCCTGCTCGGACTGATACGGCGGCTGGCCGTAGGCGGGCTGGCTCGATGGGTAGTTCTGCTGTGCGGGTGGATAGGCCGGCGGCGGTGGGCTGTGCTGCGAGTAGGGCTGCTGTGGCTGGGGCGACTGCGACGGGTACGGCTGCTGCGGTGGCGGGAAGCTTTGCGGCTCGTATCCCGGCGGACCCGATTGCGGCACCTCGGGCAGCTGCTGAGTGGACATGGGCGGGTTCGGCTGGCCGAACTGCAGATCTGAACGGGAGAACGCCTGAGTTCGGTCAGCCGCGTCGTCCGCGGCGCTCGGGGCATCCGACGGCGCGGCTGCGGGCGGCCCGCTCGGCGTCTGCCAGGGCAGCGGCTCGCCGGGCGCAGGCGCGGCAGGCTGCGCGCTCGGCGCCCCGAAGCCCGGCGCCGAGAGCTGGTGCGCGGAGTACTGGCCGTACCTCGTGGTCGCTGCGTCGCTCGCACCACCGAGTGGAGGCGGCGGCAGGTACTTGGGAATCTGGCGGATGGTTGTGGCGTCCTCTTCCTCGACGTCGGACTCCGTACCGAACGACGAGTCGGGCTCCTCTGCGGCGGGCGGCTTGAGGGGATCAGGCGCCCACGGGCTGGACTGCTGCGCAGGCTGCGGTGGTTGGGGTGCCTGCCACGGCTGATCTTGCTGGCCTGACTGCCCCGGCCCGCTGTTGTCGGATGTCATGTGCTGCCTCTCCCGCTCCGGAGCACCTGCACCGGTTATCCATACGCTACTGCGGATCCGGCCAACCGTACCGATCAGGGCAACATGCTCTGCGCGACGACCCCGTGCCGGATCGCCCTGGACGCCGTTCGGGCCCGGTCGGCAACCGGCTGCGCTGCGCCACCGGGAGCGGGCGCGCCTGCGATCTGGTCGAGCAGATCGAGTAGCTGTTTGCACCAGCGTACGAAGTCGCCTGCCGACATCTCGGCCCCGGCCTCGGCTGTAGCGGCGAGTACGCGATCGAGGCGCTCGTTCTGCGTCCAGCGGTACGCGGCCCAGGCGAAGCCGAGCTGTGGCTCCCGGCTGCGCGGCAGGCCGAGATCGGCCTCGCTGTCGGTCAGATCGGCCCAGATCCGTACGGTCGCCGCGAGCGCGTCCCGTACACCGGCGGTCGGCATCCGCTCGCTCGGCGTCTCGTCGCGGCGCGCCTCGTACGCCAGCGTCGACACAACTGCGGCGAGTTCGGCCGGATCGAGGCCGTCCCAAACGCCGACGCGCAGGCATTCGGCCACCAGCAGGTCCGATTCGGACCAGATGCGGGCCAGGCGGCGCCCGGCCGGGGTGGTTTCGTCCGCGGCCAAGTATCCGCGGGCGTCGAGCAGGCTGCAGATCCGGTCGAACATCCTGCCGAGCGAGTTGGTGCGTGCCTCGATCCGCCGCCGAAGGGCAGTGTTCTCGCGGTCTAGCCGAACAAAGCGCTCGCCCCAGCGCGCGTGCGTCTCCCGGTCGGGGCAGGCGTGGCAGGGGTGGGCCCGAACCGCGGCTCGCAGCGTATCGATCTGGGTGTCCACAGCAGGCGGCGCACCGCTGCGGGCCGGCCGCCGCGCCGGCGGGGCGTCGACGGCGCGAAGGGTTAAGGCGAGATCACGCCGTTCCTGCGGTGAACGGTGATTGAAATGCTTGGGCACCCGCACCGTCGCGAGCACCTCGACCGACGCGGGGAAATCGTTCAGCGCGAGCCGTCCGGACCAGCGTGACTCGGTGAGCACGAGCGGCCGCGGGTCGTCGTGTGGATGTGTGCCAGGGTCGAGCACGATGGCAAGCCCCGCTCGGCGCCCGCGTGGGACCTGGATGACGTCGCCGACGCGTAACGCTTCGAGTGAGGCCACCACGGCGCCGCGACGGTTGCGCGCTCCTTCGCGGGCAATCGTCGCCTCGCGGTCGGACAGTTCCCGTCGCAGCGCTGCATACTCGGCGAAATCACCGCGGTCGCATTGCATCTGTTCGGTGTATTCGGCGAGCGTTGCCTCACTTCGGCGGATCTGCCTGACCAAAGCTGAGACCGACCGGTCGGTCTGAAACTGGGCGAACGACGCTTCGAGCAACTGGCGCGCCGCCTGGCGTCCCATCTGGCCGACGAGATTGACCGCCATGTTGTACGAGGGCTGAAATGACGACCGCAGCGGATACGTTCGCGTCGATGCAAGGCCCGCAACCCGAGCCGGGTCGACATCGGGACTCCACAGCACGACCGCGTGGCCTTCGATGTCGATGCCGCGCCGACCGGCCCGACCGGTCAACTGCGTGTACTCCCCCGGCGTTATGTCGGCATGGGTGTCGCCGTTGAACTTTGACAACCTCTCGAGCACGACGCTTCGTGCCGGCATGTTGATGCCCAGGGCCAGTGTCTCGGTGGCGAAGACGGCGCGCACCAGGCCGCGCACGAACAGCTCCTCGACGGCCTCCTTGAACGCCGGGAGCAGCCCGGCGTGATGCGCTGCCACCCCTCGGCGAAGCCCGTCGAGCCAGTCCCAGTAGCCGAGGACGTCGAGATCCTCGGCCGGGATGCCGCCGGCATGGCGCTCGGCTACAGACGTGATCTCGTCGCGTTCGTCCGGTTCGGTCAGCCAAAGCCCGGACTGGACGCATTGGCGCACCGCGGCGTCGCAGCCTGCCCGGCTGAAGATGAACGTGATGAGCGGCAGCAATGCCTCGCTGTCCAGGCGCGCGATCACGTCAGGACGGTGCGGCGGGCGCCAACCCCGCGGCGGGCGCCGCCCGCGCAGCCCGGGGTCGACCTGTCGCATCCGATTGTCGACGAAGCGCCGCAGCTCCGGGTCCACAGTGGACTGGTCGGCGGCGAACAGGTCGAACATGCGGGTGCCGACCATCATGTGCTGCCAGAGCGGCACCGGGCGGGTCTCATGCACGACCACCTCGGTGTTGCCGCGCACGGAGATCAGCCAGTCACCGAACTCCTCGGCGTTCGACACGGTGGCCGACAGCGAGACCAGCCGCACCGACGCCGGAAGGTGGATGATCACTTCTTCCCAGACGGCACCGCGGAAGCGGTCACCGAGATAGTGAACCTCGTCCATCACGACGTATCCCAGACCCGCGATTGCCGCGCTGCCCACGTAGAGCATGTTGCGCAGTACCTCGGTCGTCATCACGACGATCGGCGCCGACGCGTTGATCGCGTTGTCGCCGGTCAGCAACCCGACCGACTCGGCTCCGTGCATGTCGACAAGGTCGTTGTACTTCTGATTGGACAGCGCCTTGATAGGCGTCGTGTAAAAGCACTTCTGCCCGGCGGCAAGCGCGAGGTGAACCGCGAACTCGCCGACGATCGTCTTGCCGGCACCGGTCGGCGCGCACACGAGCACCCCGTGACCGTCTTCGAGGGCGAGGCACGCCTGCTGCTGGAAGGGATCGAGGTCGAACGGGTAACCGGCGCGGAACGCCTGGAAAAGTGGGTGCCGTGCACGTTGCCGGGCGGCGGCATACCGGTCGGCCGGCGCGGACATACCTCTCAGCCTAGAGTGCAGCCTGCGCGAGACCGGCCCGGTGATGGATTTCGCCGGTGATGCGGTGCTGTTCGACCTCGACGGCACGCTGGTCGACTCGTCGGCAAGCGTGCTGCGTGCCTGGCATCGTATGGCGGTCGCGTTGAACATCCCGTTTACCGCGTTCGAGCCGTATGTACATGGCAGATTGCCGGCCTGACCTGTTCCGGCTGAGCCGCGCTCAGGCGTTTCGCGGCGCAGCAGGCGCGGCGCACTGCTCGGTGGTGGCCTGGTCGAGGATGTCTTCGTACACGCCGACCTTGAACTTGATCAGGTCGAGGCACTGGTTGAGCTGGGCGATCTGGCTCGTCACCCGCTCCTCGTGCGCGCGCAGCAGCGTGAGCCGCTCCTTCTCGTTACCGGCTCCGTGCCTGACCAGGTCGGTGTACTCGCGGACGGCGGGCAGTGGCATGCCGGACGCACGCAGGATGATGCACAGCGTCAGCCACTCGACGTCGTCCTCGGTGTAGACGCGCCGCCCGCCGGGACCGCGGCGCACCGGATTGGCGAGGATGCCTTCGCGTTCGTAGAAGCGCAATGCATGCACGCTCAATCCGGTTCGCTCGGCGACCTGTCCGATGCTCAAACTTGGTGCGGCCTCGTGCATGCCGTCGACGATAGCGGCTTGACCTAGAGCCGAATCTAGCTTTTAGGCTGCGAATCGTGGGCGACTCCCCCGCTCGCCGCTAGTACCGCGGCGGTGAGCCGGCCCGCACATCTGATCCCGACAGTGGGCTCGCAAGCCAGCAGGCCAGAAGGAGCTTTTCCATGCGTTACCGCAAACTCGGCGGCACCGGTATCGAGGTAAGCGTGCACTGCCTCGGGGCGATGATGTTCGGCGCAGTCGGCAATCCCGATCATGAGGATTGCATTCGCATCGTCCACGCCGCCCTCGATCAGGGGATCAATTTCGTCGACACCGCCGACATGTACTCCGCCGGCGAATCAGAGCAGATCGTGGGCAAGGCACTGCGCGGGCGCCGCGACGACATCGTGCTCGCCACCAAGGTGCATTTCCCGATGGGCGACGGGCCGAACCGCAGCGGCAACTCGCGTCGTTGGATCCTCAAGGCGGTCGAGGAGAGTCTGCGCCGCCTGCAGACCGACTGGATCGATCTCTACCAGGTCCACCGCCCGGACCCCTCGACCGACATCGAGGAGACGCTGTCCGCGCTGAGCGACCTCGTGCAGGCAGGCAAGATCCGCGCATTCGGCACCTCGACCTTCCCCGCCGAGGAGATCGTCGAGTCCCACTATGTCGCCGAACGCCGCGGCCTCGGCCGGTTTCGGACCGAGCAGCCGCCCTACTCGCTGCTGGCCCGCGGGATCGAGGCATCCGTACTGCCTACGTGCCAGCGCTACCGGATGGGCGTGCTGGTCTGGAGCCCTCTCGCGTTCGGATTCCTCACTGGCAAGTACCGCAAGGGCCAGCCCGTCGACCTGTCAAGCGGGCGCCCCGCGATCAATCCGGGCCGATTCGATCCGTCGATCCCGGAGAATGCGGCCAAACTCGAGGCGGTCGAACGGTTCGTCGAACTCGCCGACGCCCTCGGCTGCTCGTTGCCTGAACTCGCCATCGCGTTCACCGTGGCGCATCCCGCAGTGACCTCGGCGATCATCGGGCCGCGCACCATGCAGCAGTTGGAGGACCTGCACAAGGGCGCCTCGCTGACCCTCGACGACGCGACCCTCGACCGGATCGACGAGATCGTCGCGCCCGGCGCGAATCTCTACAACCCGAACGCGCCCTTCCCACCGCAGGCATTGGCCGACGCGGCGCTGCGTCGCCGCCCACTTGCCGATCGCGCCGCAGCCTAGGCGGTTGCGACAAGGGACCTTGCTGACGCTCATCCGCCCAGGCCGCGCCCGACCAGGCCCGGTGGTATGAGAATGCCGATCGCCGACGGCATGCAGGTCGTGGTCACCGGCAGTGGCCCGATTCGCTCGCCGTCGGCGTAGGCAACCGTGTCGGGTGCGTCGAGGGTGACGCTGCGCGCGGTGTAGGTCGACACCGCCGGATGCCCGATGTGGCCGGCGCGAGCCAGCGTCGGGGCGAGTCGGCCGAGGGTACGGCGGCTCACCGCCCCGACGACGGTCACCGCGAAGCGGCCGTCGTCCATCCGGCCGTGCGGCGTCATCAGCTTCCCGCCCCCGTACTGCGGAGCGTTGCCCACGGCGACCAGTGTCGCGACCATCGCGTGCTCGGCACCGTCGAGGTGCACGGCGAACGGTCTGGCTCGCAAGCGGAGCATCTCGGCGACGATGGCGAGGTCGTAGCGCCGCGGACCGCGTGGCCACCGCATTCGGTTGGCTCGTTCGTTGACCGCGGAGTCGAAGCCGGCACACAGGATCGTCGCCCACCAGCGCCCCTCGTCGGTGCGGCCGAGGTCGATGGACCGCACCGACGACGTATCCAATGCGTCGAGCACGGCGTCGGCGGCCTCGTGCGGATGGCCGGGCAGGCCGAGGGTGTCGGCGATGTCGTTGCCGGTTCCGGCCGGGATGATTCCCAACGGCGTCTGCCCGCCGGCGAGAGCCTGCAGGGCCAGATGCACGACGCCGTCGCCGCCCAGCACCACGACCGCGTCGTAGCGACCCGCGACCGAGTGCAGCAACTGCTGCGACTCGGCGGCCGACGTGCCGGCGTAGATCGCGACCTCAGCCCGTGCGCACAGCCGCTGCCGGACCGAGTCGGCCAGTCCCCCGGCGCGCCCCAGCCCGGAGGCCGGGTTAACCACAAGGGCGATGCGGTGGGTGCTCAGGTCGTCTCCGTCCACTGCTCGTCGAGACTGCGCGGGATCGGATCGATCGTCGACGGAACGTCGTCGTCGCTGTCGTGGGCGAGTTCCTTCGCTTCTGCCATTCGGCGTGCCTTTCGCCGATCGTGGATGACCGCGAACAGGACCGCGCCCTCGAACAGGATGCACATCGGCGCGGCCATCGCGCACATGGTGAACGGATCCGTGCTCGGTGTCGCGACGGCAGCGAACAGGAAGATCAGGAAGATCGCGACGCGCTGAGACTTCCTGAGCCATTTGGCGGGCAGGACGCCCGCCATGTTCGCCATCACGACGATCAGGGGGAGTTCGAAGGAGGCGCCGAAGATGACGAGCATCAACGTCACGAAGGACAGGTAGCTGTCGATGGTGAGCAGCGCCTGGGTTCCCGATCCCGCCGCGAGGATGAGCACCCGCAGGCCCTTCGCGATCACCGCGTAGGCCAGCGCGACACCGGCCGCGAAGAGCACCGTGGACGCGGCGATGAACCACACCGTGTACTTGCGCTCGTTCTTGCGCAGGCCGGGCGTGATGAACGCCCAGATCTGATACAGCCACAACGGGCTGGTCAAGACCGCGCCGGAGATGAGCGAGACCTTCAGGCGGGTCGTGAAGCCGGCGAGTACCTGGTTGAAGACCAGGTGGCAGCCTTTGTCAGTACCGGGGAATCGGTGCTTGTACGGCACCGAGCAGTACGGGTGCTCGAGGAAGCGCAGGATCGGGTCGTAGAAGATCCACCCGAGTACCGCGCCCGCGGCAATGATGAGAAGCGAAACGATGATCCGGTGGCGTAGTTCGCGCAGGTGGTCGATGACCGACATGCGCCCTTCGGGGTCGCGCTTGCGGCGACGCAGTCGGATTTTCAGGCGCATGGTCGGCTCATTCGCCCGGCCGGCCGGGTAAGCGCTGCTGTGCGGCGACGACTTGTTTGTGCAACGAGGCGAGCTGATCGCGTAGCGTTCGCATACCTTCCAGGTCTTTCGCGAGTCGCTTCGATTTCCCGGCGAGGTCGTAGCCGCACAAGCCGAGCACCGTCAGCGCGATGAGCAGCGCGATTGCCCATACGACGCCGACGATCCAGGACACGCGCCGAACTCTACTGGCCTGCGTAGGCGGCCAGCGCCGAGATCGCCTCGTCGCGGATCGACTCTGCCAGCCACCCGGGCGAAAGCACCTCGACCTTTCCCGCAGAGCCCAGGGCCAGGGCCCGCACCCAGGCCGGATCGGCCACCCGAACGTTGATCACCTGGCGTCCGTCCGCGTCGGTCGTATCGCTTTCGGTCGGGTAGTAATCGGCGACCCAGGCGTAGTCCGCGGCGACCCGCAACACCGCCAGCAGATGCTCCGGCGCCGGGGTGAAAATGCCTTCGCTGAGATCGCGCAGCTCCGCGTCGGGCGGTGGATTGGCAGGCTCGTCGAGGACGTCGGCCTGGTCGATGCGATCGACCCGGAAGACCCGCATGCCTTCTGCCCGGCGACACCACGCCTCGAGGTAGCTTCGCCCGTCCAGCTCGAACAGGCGCATCGGATCGATGACGCGGTCGGTGGTTTCGTCGCGGGTGGCCGTGTAGTACCGCAGGGAGAGCGCGCGCCCCTTGTCGATCGCGCTCTGCAGCACCGGTATCAGTGCCGAGACACGGTCGAGTTCGACCGCGACGGTGTTCGCTTCGACCGAGCCGCTGGCCGCAGACTCGACCTTTGCCAGCGCGCGCTCGACGGCGTCGCGATCGGTCACGCCTGGAGTCTCGGCGAGCGTGCGCAATGCGACAACGAGCGGCAGCGCCTCCTCGGCGGTGAGCCGCAATGGGCGCGACATCCCGGCGTCGAAGATGACCGAGACCGAGTCACCGTCAAAGGACAGATCGATCAGGTCGCCGGGGCCGTGACCGGGCAGCCCGCACATCCAGAGCAGTTGCAGGTCGCGGCGAAGTTGATCCTCGCTGATGCCGAAGTCGTCCGCGGCCTGCTCGATGGCGATGCCGTCGTGTGCTTGCAGGTACGGGACGAGTGCGAGCAGACGTGGCAGGCGCTCGCGTTCACCGGTCATGATGCGGCGCTCGGCGCGGCCCCGGCATTGCCGGCGACGGCACGAAGGCGCGCAAGCACCGCCTCGGCGACGTCCGGCGGATCGAGCACGCGCGCGCCGGCCCCGGCGCTGGCCACCGCGCGGGCGAGCCAGCTCAGGTCGGAGAAGGCGATCGTCAGCACGCCGTCGTTCTCACTCGATGCGTAGCGGCGCAGCTGGCCGCCCCGGCCCGTGACATGTACGTGCGCGATTCTCCCGTCGTCGGAGCCCCGGCCGGCGACGTAGCCGAGCAGGTCGACGTTCTGCGGGCGCTCGAACATGCGCTTGCCGGCCACCGCGACATCGCCATGCACGCGCGAGAGCCGGAAGCTGCGCACGTCCGCGCGGTCGCGGTCATAGCCGACCACATACCACCGCCGCCGCCAGGAGAGCACGCCCCACGGCTCGACGCTGCGACGTTCGGGCGTGCCGGAACCGGATTTGATGTAGTCGAATCGGACGGCGCGGGCGTGCCGGGCGGCGTCCAGGAAGACGGGCAACGTCGGGTCGCTCGCATCGACGTGGGGCAGGGCTGCGTCGCCGGATGCCGCCTCGACATCCGTGCCACCGGCGCGCAGCTTGATCAGCGCATTGCGGGCCGGCGTGCCGAGCGTGGCCGACTGCCACAGGCGCGCAGCCAGGCCGACGGCGGCAGCCTCGGCCGGGTCGAACTCGATCGCGGGAAGCTCGTACTTGCCTCGGGTGATGCGGTAGCCGTCATCGGCATCGAAGACGCTGTTGCGGCCGGTCTCCAGCGGGACGCCGAGATCGCGCAACTCGGCCTTGTCGCGTTCGAACATCCGCTTGAACGCCTCGTCGGCTTTGGGGTCTCCGTTGGCCGGCTCGTACCCCGGCACCGCGTCGCGAATGCGCTCGGCGGTAAGGAACTGCCGGGTGGAGAGCAGACAGATGACCAGATTGACCAACCGCTCAGCACGTCGTGCCGCCATGTCCTCGAAACTAATGCGCGGGCGGGTGCGCCGTGCGGCGGCTCGCCCACCCGTCACGAGCCGGCCTGTCATGCTCAGATCATCGCTGATCGCAGGCCTTGCGCGCACTGCGGTTACTCTGCGGCGGTGATCCGATGGCGGAGCGGAACCGTGCTCGACATACGTCGCGAATGGTCTGGTGTGCGCGAAATTGGCGTGCAGGTGCCAGGCGAGGCCGACCTGCCGGCGCTGGCGTATACAGCGCTGGTCGGCACACCGGAGCCGGGCGACCGGGTCGTGCTGAACACGACCGCGCTTGCCCTCGGGCTCGGCACCGGCGGCCACGCGCTGGTTGTGGCGTTGCCGGATCGGCTGCCCCCGGACTCCCCCGGGCCGGGGCATCTGGTGAAGGCGCGCTACACGCCCGCTCAGGCGACGGTGCTCGGCGTAGACGAGCCGGACTCGCCACACCACGCGGTGATTGCCGCGGCGACATCGCTTGATGACATGCCGGTTGTGGTGGCCGACCTGCACTCGGCGTTGCCCGCCGTGCTGGCCGGGATTCTCACCGACGCGCCGTCGGCCCGGATCGCGTACGTCCTCACCGACGGTGGTGCGCTCCCCCTGTGGTACTCCCGCACCGTGGCTGGGTTGCGCTTTCTGCTGTGCGGCACGGTGACGACCGGGCAGTCCTTCGGCGGTGACCTGGAGGCGGTCACCGTGCACACCGGGCTCCTGGCGGCGCGGCACGTACTCAAGGCCGATGTCGCCGTGCTGACGCAGGGACCCGGCAATCTGGGCACGAGCACGCCGTGGGGTTTTTCCGGCGTCAGCGCAGGCGAGGCGGTTAACGCGGTGGCGGTGCTGGGTGGACGCCCGGTCGGCGCACTGCGGATCTCCGCGGCCGATCCGCGCGAACGCCATCGGGGCGTATCGCATCACTCGCTCACCGCGTTCGGCCGGGTGGCGCTGGCGGGCGCCGACCTCGTCGTGCCGACGGGCCTGGAGGCTGACCTGGCACGCCAGGTCGCCGACGACCTCGCCCCGCTCAGCGGACGGCATCGCATCGTGACCGTGCCCGTCGGCGGACTCGATCCGGCATTGCGGCAGCTGCCGATCGATCTCTCGACGATGGGACGTGGACTGGACGAGGACCACGCCTACTTCATCGCGGCAGCGGCGGCCGGACGGCACGCGGCCTCATTGCTCTGAGCCGGCCACGTCGCCCGGCGCGAGGTCGACGTGGGTGGTCAGCCGCCGGTAGCCGAGACCTCGATAGAGCGGCGCAACGTCGTCGTCGCAGTACAGCCACGCCAGGCCCGCCCGGCGTAGCGCCTGATTCGTCGCCACGGCCGACATGAGGCGGCCGAGCCCGCGGCCGCGCTGCTGCGCCAGGACGGTGACGGCCGAGACGTACGCCGTTCCGCCGACGTCGGTCACCCGCGCGCAGCCGACCGGCTGACCGCGTTCGCGCATCACCAGAAACGAGCGACCCGCAAGGCCGATCTGGTCCACGACAAGCGGAGCGAGTTCTTGCCCGTATACCTGGACGAACTCGTCCGCGTCGCGGGCCTCGCCGATCTCGACGTCGTCGGGCACCGTGTAGGGCGATCGCCGGTCGGCGATCCAGACCCCCAGCTCGAGCGCCGGCTTGAGCCCGGCCAGGATCAGTTCGTCGACTTGCTCGGCGCGTGCCCTGATCTGCCACGCTGCGGGGTTCGCGGCCTGCAGCCAGGCGAGGACCTCGTCCAGTTGTTTGGCGGGAAGCGGGTGGGCGTGCCCGGTGAGTGCCGCCTGGGTGGCCCAGGGCGCGTCGATGTCGAAGCGCGCGCACGGCACGCCGCGAATATCAGCCGTGACCGATGCGCCGGGGGTGCTCGAGGCCCGCAGCCACAGCGCGCTCGCCCGTCCCACCAGATCGATGAGATCGCCCGGGTGCGGGCCACGATCAGGATCGCCGGGCCATTGCTCCAGAGCCCAGGCGTGGTCGCCGATGCTGATCTCGGCGACGCCGCAGTTGGGCATCGGATGGGTGCGTGCGTGGTCGGGTGCGACATCGGTCGTGCACCGCGGCACGGCGAGGCACATCGTTCCGCCATGACTGACCACCACGACGGTCTCGCCGCGATGCATGTCCGCGATCTCCAGCAACGACTCGCGGAACCGGCCGACAACCGCCGCGCCGGACTCACCGCCGTCGACCTCGGCGGACAGGTCGCCGTCGAGCCAGCGCAGGAAGGTGGCGTCGATGTGCGCCCAGTCCTCGTCGGCCTGGCTGCCGTCGCAGCGGCCCATGCTGAATTCGCGCACACCCTCGGTCGTCGTCATCGCGACGCCGAACGCCTCGGCGATCACCTGCCCGGTTTGCTGCGCGCGCAGCAATGGCGATGCGTAGACGTGGGCAATCTTGCGATCACGCAACCGCTGCGCGAGCGCGGCGACCTGCGCGCGTCCCCGCTCGGTGAGCGGTTCGCCCGGAACAGCTGCCGTCAGGCGGTGCGCGATGTTGCCTTCGCTCTCGCCGTGGCGCACGAGCAGGATCGTTGCAGGGCAGTGCAGGTCGGTCACTCTGGCAGGGTAGGACGTGTGGGCGACAACAGCGGGCCGTTCGCCCGCTACATGGAGTTGATCAGCTTCTCGACGCGGTCGTCAACGCTGCGGTAGGGGTCCTTGCACAGCACGGTGCGCTGTGCCTGGTCGTTGAGCTTGAGGTGCACCCAATCGACGGTGAAGTCGCGGCGGCGTTCCTGCGCCCGACGGATGAAGTCACCACGCAGCTTGGCACGAGTCGTCTGTGGCGGCACGTTCTTCGCTTCGAACACGGTCAGATCGTCGGTGATCCGGTCGACCGCACCGCGGCGCTGGAGCAGGTAGTACAGACCCCGTCCACGCTGGATGTCGTGGTAGGCGAGATCGAGTTGCGCGATGCGTGGCGATGACAGCGGCAGTTGATGCTTTGCGCGGTAGCGCTCGATCAGTGCGTACTTCGTTGCCCAGTCGATCTCGCGATCGATCTTGCTCAGGTCGCCCTGCTCGACGGCATCGAGCGTGCGGCCCCACAGTTCCAGCACGCGCTTGGCGGATTCGTCGACACCGGTGCGCTCGACGAAGTCGACGGCCTTGCCGTAGTACTCACGCTGGATGTCGAGTGCCGACGCGCTGCGTCCTGCCGCAAGCCGTACCTGGCGGGTGCCGGTGAGGTCGTGCGAGATCTCGCGGATCGCCCGGATCGGGTTCTCGAGCGCGAGGTCACGGAAGGTGACGCCGTGCTCGAGCATGCGCAGCACAAGATCCGCAGAGCCGACCTTGAGCATCGTCGTGGCCTCGTTCATGTTCGAATCACCGACGATGACGTGCAGGCGCCGGTAGCGCTCGGCGTCGGCGTGCGGTTCGTCGCGGGTGTTGATGATCGGGCGGGAGCGCGTCGTTGCCGACGACACGCCCTCCCAGATGTGTTCGGCTCGCTGGCTCACGCAGTAGACGGCGCCGCGGGGCGTCTGCAGCACCTTGCCGGCGCCGCAGATCATCTGCCGCGTGACGAGGAACGGGATCAGCACATCTGCCATTCGGCTGAACTCGCCGTGCCGGCCGACCAGGTAGTTCTCGTGGCACCCGTAGGAGTTTCCGGCTGAGTCGGTGTTGTTCTTGAACAGGTAGATGTCGCCGGCGATGCCCTCGTCGTGCAGTCGCTTCTCGGCATCGACGACGAGGCCTTCGAGGATCCGCTCGCCCGCCTTGTCGTGCGCCACGAGCGAGGTCAGCGAGTCGCACTCGGGCGTGGCGTATTCGGGATGGCTGCCGACGTCGAGGTAGAGGCGCGCGCCGTTGCGCAGGAACACGTTCGAGGAACGACCCCAAGAAACGACGCGCCGGAAGAGGTAGCGCGCCACTTCATCAGGTGAAAGGCGACGCTGACCGTGAAACGTGCACGTGACGCCGTACTCGTTCTCAATTCCGAAGATGCGCTTGTGCACGGGCCCAGCCTAGGCGGTATTGCCCATGCTGTGTCAGCGAAAGACCGCGGTGACATTGCCCGCCTCGTGCTCGCCTGCCGCTGCCACGCTCCGGGACTCGATTTCCCGATGATCAGGATCAGTCACATTCCGTGTCCGAATGCCGCAGGAAGGCGGCAGGCGAGCGCGGCTCAGAGCGGCAGGGCCAGCAACCGGGTGCCGGTGACCGTCGTGATGTCGACCTCGCTGATCTGGTCTCGTTGGAGCGCGATGCCGCTCTGGTACTTCGTGATCTCGCCAGGCGCGAGATTCCAGCTGCCGAGTTGATGGCTCTTCCCGTTCTTGTCCACGACGACGAGCGCATACGGCTTGGTCGACTGTGCGGTCTCGTAGTACTCGCAGACCAGATCGATCCTGGTGCCCCAGCCCACGCTGCGCACATCCGCGGTGGCACTGAGCGGAGCCTTCGCCACGGCGTGCATGGCGACCGGATGTCCGGCCGGACCCTTGTCCGGCTGGCTGACTGCGATCGTCACGCCGATCAGGCACGCCGCGGCGGCCGCCGCGATGCCGCTGACGATCCAGCGCCGGCGACGGGTGTGCCGGCGGGCCTGGCGCTGCAGCGCCGGTAGCAGCGACAGCGGGGGCGCCTCGTCTGCGAGAGCTGATTCGGGCACGGCAGCAAGCATTTGCGGCAGTTCGCTGAGTTCGCGTACCGATGCCGCACATTCCTCGCATCCGACGAGGTGGGCCTCGAACGCGCGCCGATCGGCGTCGGAGAGGGCGCCCAAGACGTACGCCCCGTCGAACATCGTGAACGGATCGTTGGTCACAGCACACCTCCCATCTCGTCGAGCGCCAGGCGAAGGGCGCGCAGCGCGTAATGTGCGCGCGATTTCACGGTGCCCTCAGGAACGCCGAGGCGCCGCGCCGCCTCGGCTACCGAGGAACCACGGTAGTAACACTCGAGCACGACCTGCCGGTGCTCCAGAGACAGCTGGCGCAAGGCCGCGGTCACCACCGCGGCGTCGGCGGACTTCTCGGTGGCATCGGCAACCTGTTGCTCCGGCGGCTCGGCTGTGACGACCTCGTGCCGGCTGCGCGACGTGCGCCAGTCGTCGATGACGATGCGCCGCGCCACGGTGAAAAGCCACGCCCTTGCTGAGCCTTGCGACTGGTCGAGCACCTGCGGATGCCGCCAGGCACGCAGCATCGTCTCCTGCACGACGTCCTCTGCCCTCGCGCGGTCCCCCCCGGTGAGGTGAACCGCATACGACCACAGGGCGTGTGCATGCTCGTCGTGCAGCGCCCGCATGAGGTCGGCGTCGCTCGTACGCACACCACTCCCGGTTTCTTGACCCGGCGGTATCGTCCGGCGCTGCGCGTCGGACACAGTGCAGTGTGCCCTGCCGATCAGGGTCGGCGCGACTGTCGCCACAACATCCACGACGCTAGCCCCCCGGCTATGAGCGCGACATACTCCGCGACTTCGGCGAGCACCTGCGGCTCGCCGCTTGCGACCTCGTGCAGGCCGAACAGGCCTACCGTCACCGAAAGGTAGAACGCCGCGAGCGTTGCGGCGCCGAAGCCGGCTCCGGCGAGCATCGGCAGCCAGTGCCGCCAGCACAGCATGACCATTCCCAGGGCCAGCCCGCCGATCGCGTTGAGCAGGAACAGCGGCCCGATCGTTGCGATACCGCGAAACCCGCCCGTGTACCACAGATCGAGATGCACGTTGGCTGAGAGCAGGACGCCTGCCACGGCAAAGCCACGTGCCAGATCCGCGGTGATCCGAGACTGGTCGCGGGTCTTCATGGCGACGTCAACGCGGCCCGGCGCTTGCACGGACATGTCTGACCTCCTTGGTCCTTCACCGCTTGACACGACACGCGGGCATGCGCGGTTCAGCGGCGGTGCAGACCGTCAGCGCCAGACGGGCGGGTTTGAGCGGATACGCCGGGGTGCAGATCGTCAAGTGAACCGAGCTAGGCCCTCGCGCGTGTCAATGGTCGTAAATGTCATGCGACCCGAGGAGTTTTGATGAACGACGACCTGACTGTGTCCCGCCGTGCCGTGCTCGCAGCCGGTGCTGCCGGGGCGGGGGCCGTCGCGCTGGCCGCATGCGGCTCCAGCTCGAAGAAGGCGGCCGAGCAGCCGGCCGGGAACGCGCCCCTCGCCAAGCTGGCCGATATCGAGGTGGGCAAGTGCGTGTCGGCGACCCTGCCCGGCGGAAAGCCGGCGATCGTCGCTCGGCCGACCGCCGACACCGCGGTGGCGTTCAGCGCGAAGTGCACGCACATGGGCTGCACGGTGGCACCGGCCGGCGCCGAACTGCACTGCCCGTGCCACGGATCTGTCTATAACGCGACGACCGGCTCGGTGATCCACGGTCCGGCACCGAAGGCTCTGGCCAAGATCGACGTGCACATTGCCAACGGCGAGGTCGTGACGACGTAGTGTCGCGCCGCGGCGCTGTGCGCAACGGTGCGAGCGCCGCGCAGGTCTAGGGCTGCTCGCCTTCGCTCGGTTCGAGCGCACTGTCAATACGCTCGCGGTCGTCGGCATCGTGGCGCGGGGTGTCGGCCGGAGCGGGTTCGGCCGGCCGGCCGACGGTGTCGGCGGGCAGCAACGGGGTGAGGGCCGCGCCGGTGATGCGCCTGAACTTGCGCACCGGACGGTTGCGGTCGAGCACCGCCACTTCCAGTTGATCAGCCGGCAGAGCCCGCGGGCTTCCGTTACCGCCGACCGAGCCAAGTGCCCGCACCGCGACGGCCAGCGCGTCGGCGAGTGACAGACCAGCCTGGTAGGTGCGGCCCATCTCCGTCGTGAGCGCCTCGGCCTGCCCGCCCATCACCAGGAAGTCGGACTCGTCGACGATCGTGCCGTCGTAGGAGACCCGATACATCTGGTCGTCGTCGGACACGCTTCCGACCTCGGCGACGCAGAGCTCGACCTCGTAGGGCTTCTGCTGATCGGTGAAGATCGTGCCGAGCGTCTGCGCATAGGCGTTGCCCAGGGCGCGGGCGGTGACGTCGCGGCGATCGTAGGAATACCCGCGAAGGTCAGCCAGCCTGATGCCGGCGACCCGCAGATTCTCGAACTCGTTGTACTTGCCGACCGCTGCGAACCCGATGCGGTCATAGATCTCACTGACCTTGTGCAGGGCCGAACTCGCGTTCTCGGCGAGGAACAGCACACCGTCGGTGTAGGTCAGTACCACGACACTGCGGCCGCGGGAGATGCCCTTGCGCGCGTACTCCGAGCGGTCGCGCATGATCTGCTCGGCCGACGCGTAGAACGGCATCGTCATAGTCGTGGTCTCTCCGCTGGGTCGGGACGTTCAGGAACCGGGTCGGCCGCGTCGATCGTCGAGGATGGCGCGAACGATGGTGTCGAGTTCGGAGTCGGGCGTTCGGGCGGTGCCTTCCGCGGTGGCCACCATGACAACCGGGAAGATCTGCCGGGTGATATCCGGCCCCCCGGTCGCGGAGTCGTCGTCGGCGGCGTCGTAGAGGGCCTCGACGACAACCCGGGTCGCGCTGTCACGATCGAGTCCGGGCCGCCATAGCTTCTTCATCGAGCCCTTGGCGAACAGCGATCCGGATCCGATCGAGTCGTAATACTGCTCGGGAAAGCGCCCCCCGGTCGGATCGAAACTGTAGATCTTGCCGGCAGATGCGGGCTCGGCCGCATCGATGTCGAAACCGGCGAACAGCGGCACGACAGCCAGACCCTGCATGGCCATGCCGAGGTTGCCCTGGATCATGGTGGCCAGCCGATTGGCCTTGCCGTCAAGGGTGAGGTGGGTGCCCTCGATCTTCTCGTAGTGCTCGAGTTCGACCTGATAGAGCCGGACGATCTCGACGGCGAGGCCGGCCGCGCCCGCAATGCCGATCAATGAATAGTCGTCAGACGCGAACACCTTTTCCATGTCACGCTGGGCGATCAGGTTGCCCATCGTGGAACGACGGTCGCCTGCCATGATCACGCCGCCGTCGAAGACGGCGGCGACGATGGTGGTTCCGTGTGCGACGAGTTCGCCAGGAACGCCGCGCGATCTGGGCAACAGATCCGGCGCGGCGGCGCTGAGGAAATCGGTGAACGACGACGACCCGGGCGAGGTGGCGAAGCGCAGCACGCCATGGTTGGCGTCCGGGCTGCTGAACCGGTCGATGCTCACGACGCTCCTGTCAGTGTTGACTGCTGGCCACGACCCTACCGATGCGCGCACACGTCATGTCACGCGCCGCAGCATGCACGAGTCATCGCGCCGGAGCGTTCACTGCCCGCCCTTTTGCACGAAGGACCTGACGAAGTCCTCGGCGTTCGTTTCGAGCACGTCGTCGATCTCGTCGAGCAGCGCGTCGACGTCCTCGGTGAGCTTCTCCTGGCGTTCGGTGACGTCGGAGCTGCCGTCGACGTCAACCTCGTCGGCCTTCTCGGGTTGACGCTGCGGCCGGCTCTGACCGCCTTCGTGAGTGGGCATTTCGACTCCCTTGGTCCATCCGGCCTTCACCCTAGCTCGATCAGGTGACGTATTGATGACGCGTTGGCCTCGCCGTCGCATGCAGTCCCGCGCACAGACACGGGCGGCGGATGAACGCAGAACTTCCGAACGGGGTCGAGGCACTCGTTCGAGGGGCACGTGTCGCGGTCGCCGTCCAACTTGCCCGACCAGCGTGGCTGAACCACGCGCGGTGCTCGTCGTTTGCGGCATATAGGCGGTAACCGGTACCGCTGCCCGCAGGTCACGACCGCCCGAACGCGACATGATCGACCCGCAAACAGGCCAGGCAAAGGTGCTCGTCGTCAGCCGGGCAGCGTAATGGACGGTCAGGCGATCATGGCCGGGGCGGCGGTGGGAGTCGGGGCGACCCGCACCGCATTGCGTCCGGCATCCTTCGCAACGTACAGCGCCCCGTCGGCGGCGCACATCAGCTCAGTAAGCACCGCGCCGTGGTCGGGGTAGAGGGCAAGCCCAACCGAGGCGCTCAACGACGGCGGGGTGGCGTGCCGGCCGCCGCCGTCGACGTGCAGCGACTCGATCCGCTGGCGGACGCGCTCTGCCACCCGCATCGCGGAGTCGGCGTTGACTTCGGTCAGCAGCGCTACGAATTCCTCGCCACCGAAACGACCGACGGCGTCATAGCCGCGCAGTTCATCGGCAAGTGCCTCGCCGACGGCGTGCAGAGCGTCGTCTCCGACTAGGTGACCGTGGATGTCGTTGATCTGCTTGAAGTGATCCATGTCGACGATCAGGACCGCCGCCGAATCGCCCGTGCGCTGTGCCCTGGCCAGCTCCCGTGCGGCGAGCTGATTCCACGCTGCCGCGTTGAGCAGAGCGGTCTTGGCGTCGACCGTCGCTGCTTCGATGAGCTGATTGATGAGGGCGTGATGCTGCAGCAGGAACACCGCTGGGAGGACCACAATCGCGAACCACGGCAGCCGGATCAGCGATACCGCGGTGACCCCGCCGAGCGCGAGAGTGGCGAACTCGAAGACGTTGTCGGCGCGGGAACCGAACAGCGCCGCCGGAGTGGTCTGGACGCCGCTGGCCAGAATCGCGATCGATACCAGCGCGGCGTTCGCCGCGCGGTAGACGAGAATTCCGAGGACGACGGCGATGACAGTGCCCAGACCCGCCGATGCAGCTGCGTCGGACAGGCCGGCGAGTCGCAGCGATGCCGGCACCGCGATGCAGGCGAGGGTCAATACCGCCCGGCTGTAGACGACGCGGTAAACGCGCATACCCTGAACCGCTCGCCACGAGCGCAGCCACAGATGCGTCGAGATCAGCATTGCGATCGCGAGCGCGAGGCTGATCGGCAGGACGAGCGCGCCGGCGAACATCCACACCGAACTCGCGTCCATATGCGACGAGTCGTTGTCGGCGAAAAGCCGGCGACGATGCTCCACTTGCCGTGACGCTTCGTGATAGACGACGCTAAGTAGGGCCAGGAGGCCGAACCGAAGGAGATCGCCGGCCGTGACTGAATCTGAGATGATCGTCAGTG
This sequence comes from uncultured Actinomycetes bacterium, assembly GCA_963733615.1. Lineage (GTDB taxonomy): Bacteria > Actinomycetota > Actinomycetes > Mycobacteriales > Jatrophihabitantaceae > DASXRA01. The sequence continues at coordinate 58,596 of CAVTEA010000033.1, read as the reverse complement.
CACCAAATGCGACCACGGCCAGCTCAGCCGACAGGACGACGGCGATGACCCGCCACGGTGACTTCCACAGCGCCCACTGTTGGACCCCGAGCACGTCGCTATGTTCGATCGACCTTCGGTATGTCGACATATGTCATCCCCTGTACGCCCCGATGGCTCGCCAAACGATAGCGCAACCACCCGATCGTGTCATTACTCCGACGATCCGGACGTGTGCGGAAAGTGGCGAATGGGTTTGACGGGCGAGGTGACCGGACTGCATCGGAATCGGCACGTCATGCAGAGAGGAGTGATTGACATGTCGTTCGGCCAGAACTGGACCTGATCGATCTCAGATCGAACATCCCTTCGCCGTATCGGTGCGCCGACGACGGCGATGAAAGCGATCCGCTCACCGAGGGCCGACGAGGGCCTCAATCAGCGATGCTGCTGTCGGGCAACTATCGAGTAGTTCGCCCACGTGTGCCCTGGTCCCTCGAAGCGGTTCAAGCGTGGGCACTCGGACCAATGACTCGCGCCCGACGTCGAAGATCACCGAGTCCCACGATGCCGCTGCGACAGACGCGCCATAGCGCTGCAGGCACTGGCCGCGGAAGAACGCGCGTGTGTCGTCCGGTGGTGTCGAGATGGCTGTCTGCGCGGCGTCTGCCGGCAGCAGCGTCCGCATCGCGCCACGGGCGACGAGACGGTGGTAGAGCCCCTTGTCCGGACGCACATCGCAGTACTGCAGGTCGACGAGCTGCAGTCGCGACGAATCCCAGTCGAGCCCGTCGCGTTCCCGGTAGCCGTTGAGCAGGCGTAGCTTGGCGACCCAGTCCAGTTCGGCTGCCAGTTGCATCGGATCGGACTCGAGCCGGGTGAGGACGGACTCCCAGCGGGCCAGGATGTCACGCGTCTGCTCGTCGGCATCCTCGCCGAGGCGATCGTCGACGAACTTGCGTGCACGGTCGAGGTACTCGCCCTGCAGCGCAATGGCCGTGAGCTTTCGCCCGTCGGCCAACCGGATCAGGTGCGTGAGCGACGGGTCGTGTGAGACCTCGTGCAGTTCACGAACCGGCTGCGCTACTGCGAGATCGTCAGGTAGATATGCGTCTTCGATCATCGCCAGCACCAGCGAGGTCATGCCGACCTTGAGGTAGGTGGAGATCTCCGACAGGTTCGCATCGCCGACGATCACGTGCAGGCGCCGGTACCGGTCGGCGTCTGCGTGCGGCTCGTCGCGAGTGTTGATGATCGGCCGTTTGAGTGTGGTCTCGAGCCCGACCTCGACCTCGAAGAAGTCGGCGCGTTGCGAGATCTGAAAACCCGGCGTGCGCCCGTCCTGACCGATGCCCACCCGGCCGGCACCGGTGATCACCTGGCGTGAGACGAAGAAGGGCACGAGGTGACGCACGATCGACACAAACGGCGTCGATCGGCTCATCAGGTAGTTCTCGTGGGCGCCGTAGGACGCTCCCTTGTTGTCGGTGTTGTTCTTGTACAGGTTGATGTGCGTGCTCACCCCCGGCATCGATGCCACCCGTCGTGCAGCATCGGCCATGATGAGCTCGCCTGCCTTGTCCCAGCGCACGATGTCGAGCGGGGTGGTCACTTCCGGCGTCGAGTACTCCGGATGCGCGTGGTCGACGTATAGCCGGGCGCCGTTGGGCAGGATGACATTGGCCATGCCGGCGTCGTCCTCGGCCTCGATGAATTCCTGCGCGACCCCGGCGCCGCCACCGAGTTCGAAGCCCCGCGCATCCCGCAGCGGTGACTCCTCCTCGAAGTCCCAGGCTGCTCTGCGCGCACGACCGGCCGGCAGGGTGCTCGCATAAGCGTTCACCACCTGGGCCGAGAGCAGCATGGCATTTGCGGACGGCTGGCCGGGAAGGCTTACGCCGTATTCGACCTCGGTGCCCATGACCCGGCGGACGCTCATTCGTCCAGGCTACGGCCCCATGTTGTGGGCGCGCCGTGCGACGCGGTTTACGTTGGCCGCCCGAGTGCTGCGCTGCCCGCAGCGCGGTTGTCCTAGCGGGTGAAGGACGCAAGCAGCACTGCGGTCAGGGCTACTCCGAGGATGCACGCGAGGCCACCGACGCCGATCGAGAGGCACACGCCGCCAAGGCGTGCCATCAGGCCCGCCGCGCATTGCCGATTGTTGGTTCCGACGTGTACGAGAGCAGCTCGATATCGGCCAATCGCCCGCGTAGTTCGTCGGGGATCGTCTGATTCCAGATGGTGGCGCGAAATACGCCCGCACCGCGCGACGCCGCCCCTGCTCGCTCACGGCGCGTCATCTAGGCAGGGGCACCACCTCGCGGGCGAATGATTTCAGCGAAGCGCAGCCAGGAATGTGTGGGTGATGCCGACTGCGACGTTGGACGTCTGGCCGTCGTAGACGAACACCGCGAACGCAAGATCGCCGCGATAGCCCGCGAACCAGCCGTGTGAGCGTGGTGGTGTCGCCGTGCCGTATTCGGCCGTGCCGGTCTTGCCTGCGACGCCACCGGGCAGATCCTTGAGTTGCGTTGCCCGCCCGCTCGTGACTACTGCCCGCATCAGATCGTGCAAGGTGCTGGTGATGACCGGCGGGAGCGCAGCGCCCGGCTTCGACTGTTCGCCGTCGATCAGGGACGGCGCGATGGGGCGGCCCGACTGCGCGGCCCCGGCGATCTCGGCCATCGCGAGCGGGCTGACGAGCACGCGCCCCTGGCCGATGGTGTCGGCCGCCTTCTCGGTCAGCCCGGCAGGCAGCGGGGACGATCCGCTGAACGATTCGACCGGAAGCGTCCACTTCCCGCCCAGTCCCAGCTGGGTAGCTGCAGACCGCAGGGCGTCTGCCGGCAGTTGCAGGCCGAGCGTCATGAACGTCGTGTTGCACGACATGGCGAACGCGGTGCGCAAGGACACCGTGCCCAGGTCGAACTTGTCTTCGTTGACGAAGACGCGGCCGTCGACCGTCTTCGTTGCCGGGCAGGCCTGCCGGGTATCGGGCGTGAGCCGGCCGCCTGCCAACGCAGCTGTCGCAGTGACGATCTTGTAGGTCGATCCTGGCGGGTACTGCCCGGCGAACGCGATGTCGCCGGGCGTCGATTCGGAGTTGGCCGCGGCCAGGATGCGTCCCGTGGACGGCTGCAGCGCGACGATTGCCGCCGCCTTCGGCACCGAGGCCAGGGCGTCGTCGGCGGCGGTCTGCACCGCGCGATAAAGCGTGAGCTTGACGGGCTTGCCCGGTACCGGCGCTCCCGCACTACCGAGCTTTGTGCGCAGTGCGCCCTCGGCATCGGCGGAGTAGATATCGACGCCCGCAGTGCCGCTGAGTTGCTTGTCGAAGACTCGCTGCAGACCGGTCAGTCCGGCTGTGTCGCCGGCGCGCAGTCGGCCGGACGAACCGTCAATGATCTCCTTCGTCGCCGGCCCAACCTGGCCTAGCAGCGGTTGGGCGAATCGGCTCGTCGGCCCGAGCTGTTCGGTGCCAGTGGTGAAGACGGTGCCCGCCAAGGGATGGATCCGGGCGCGCACCGCCTCGTAGGCCGGCCGGCGCAGCGTGATGACCGGGACAAACGCATTCGGCCTGGCTGATCGCACGTTGGCCATGATGTCGGCGGCAGCGATGCCGTACGGCTTCAATGCTTGCGCCAGGGCGGCTGCGAGCGACCGGAGATCCTTCACGAACGACGGTTGGATCCCGACATTGACGACGGGCGTGGCGACAATCAGTGCTCGACCGGCGCTGTCCTGCAGCGTGGCACGCGGCGGCTGCACCCGCTTGAGCGTCAGGTGCTCGCCGGCGTTCAGCTTTGGCATCAGATCTGCCGGCGACCAGGTGACGGTCCAGTCACTGCCGTGCTTGGTGACCGGCAGGACGCCCGAGTAGCTCCACGGAGCGCCGCTTCCGGCGAACGTCCATGCAGCGTCGAACCGCACCGATACAGCCGAACCCTGGTCGGTTACGGAGGTGGCCTTGAGTGCGCCTTTTGCGCCGGCGCCCATGCCCTGCAGACTTGCCGTGATCGTGTCAGCCGCCGCGGTGGGATCGGACGTGGCTGCTGCCGCCTCGGTGACGTCGCCTCGGCCGAGGGCGTTGAGAAAACGCTGCGCGGCGGCCTTTTCCGGCGACATGTGATGGCTGCTGCACGCGGCCAGCCCACCGGCAGCGAGTGCGGTCAGGACAGCGAGAACGTAGGCGCGCCGCAGCATGCCCGAAGCGAACCACAGTCGCACACAGTGGCCCGCAAGGCGCTCAGCAAAGCCTTGCCCCGGCTCGGCTACAGGTACTGGCCGGTGTTGCCGACTGTGTCGATCGAGCGTCCGGCGTCGGGGCCCTTGCCCGACACGAGCGTGCGGATGTAGACGATCCGCTCGCCCTTCTTGCCGGAGATGCGGGCCCAGTCGTCCGGGTTGGTCGTGTTGGGCAGGTCCTCGTTCTCGCGGAACTCGTCGACGCAGGCAGCCATCAGGTGCTGCACACGCAACCCGCGATGACCCGTCGTCAAGACGTCCTTGATCGCCATCTTCTTCGCCCGGTCGACGATGTTCTGGATCATCGCGCCGGAATTGAAGTCCTTGAAGTACAAGGTCTCCTTGTCGCCATTGGCATAAGTGACCTCGAGGAACCGATTCTCTTCGGTCTCGGAGTACATGCGCTCGACGGTGCGCTGGATCATCGCGTCGACGGTTGCGTTGACATCGTCGCCGTGCTCGGCGAGGTCTTCGGCGTGGATCGGCAGCGTCGTGGTGATGTACTTCGAGAAGATGTCGCGCGCCGCCTCGGCGTCCGGGCGTTCGATCTTGATCTTGACGTCAAGGCGGCCCGGCCGCAGGATCGCCGGGTCGATCATGTCCTCACGGTTCGACGCGCCGATGACGATGACGTTCTCGAGTCCCTCGACCCCGTCGATCTCGCTGAGCAACTGCGGCACGATCGTGTTCTCGACGTCGGATGACACGCCCGATCCGCGAGTGCGGAAGACCGAGTCCATCTCGTCGAAGAAGACGATGACCGGAGTGCCCTGGCTGGCCTTCTCGCGCGCTCGCTGGAAGACGAGCCGGATGTGGCGCTCGGTCTCGCCGACGTACTTGTTCAGCAGCTCGGGGCCCTTGATATTGAGGAAGAACGACTTGGCTGTCGAGTTGTCGCCCCGGACTCGCTCTACCTGCTTGGCGAGAGAGTTGGCGACCGCCTTGGCGATCAGCGTCTTTCCGCAACCGGGCGGACCGTAGAGCAGGATGCCCTTCGGCGGGCGAAGCTCGTGCTCGCGGAACAGGTCGGCGTGCAGGAACGGCAGTTCGACAGCGTCGCGGATGGCCTCGATCTGGCGGGCCAACCCGCCGATGTCGGTGTAGTCGATGTCGGGAACTTCTTCCAGGATGAGCTCCTCGACCTCGCTCTTCGGGATGCGCTCGTACGCGTACGCCGAGCGGGTCTCGAGCAGCAGCGAATCGCCGCTGCGCAGCGGCTGGTCGCGCAGGATGTCGGCGAGGTAGACGACGCGTTCCTCGTCGGTGTGTCCGATGACGAGTGCACGCTCGCCGTCCTCGAGCAACTCCTTGAGCATGACGACCTCGCCGGCGCGCTCGTGGCCTCGTGCCGCGACGACGTTCATCGCCTCGTTGAGCATGACTTCCTGGCCGTGTTGCAGCTCGTCGGTCTTGACGTCTGGCGAGACCGCAACGCGAAGTTTGCGCCCGCTGGTGAAGATGTCGACGGTGCCGTCGGCGAACGCCTCCAGGAAGACTCCGTAACCACTTGGTGGCTGGGCCAGCCGGTCGATTTCTTCCTTGAGCGCGACGACCTGGTCGCGTGCCTCGCGCAGCGTTTCGACGAGTCGATCGTTGCGCTCGCTGAGGCTCGAGACGCGAGCCTGGGCTTCGGCGAGGCGCTCTTCCAGGATGCGCATATGACGCGGCGACTCGGCGACCTTTGCCCGTAGCAGCTCGACTTCCTGCTCCAAGAACGCCGTGCGCCTGCGCACATCACGCGTCGCGTCGTCGTCATGCTCATTCGAGCGGATCGTCTCGTCAGACTCGTGTGCCATGCGGCCACCTCCACTCGTGTGGTTCGCGAAAATCCACCCTACACAGCCGACCTAATCGTGGAAGGGATCTACGCTCGGTGTGGGAATCGGCAGGTCGGCGGTCGACCTTAGCCGCCGCGAAGGAGGACGATGAGCGAGCCACTTCAGGTCTGGATCGATCAGGACCTGTGCACCGGTGACGGCCTGTGCGTGCAGTACGCGCCGGAGGTCTTCGAGTTCGACGTCGATGGGCTCGCCTACGTGAAGAACGCGCACGGCGATCTGCTCGCCGCGGCGCGTGCGGCGGTCGACGTTCCGGAGCAATTGCGGCTGGACGTCATCGACTCCGCCAAGGAATGCCCGGGCGAATGCATACATGTTGTGCGCCGTTCCGACGGTGGCGCGGTCGCCGGACCGAGCGACTGACTCTGCCTGCGCGCACCTGAATCTGGTGCAATTTCGCGTGTCGTCACGCTCTTTGTGCATGACACTGGTGATACTGATGGGTTTGATGGTGCCCTTGTGAATAGTGAGACACCGTCGTACGGTGGTGCGCGGCCGCCGCATCTGGCGTCCACCCATGTCAGATCAGTCGGCTAATCAGGTCGGTCGGTTGAGGCTGGCACCGATGAGAGTTCCGCGAAGGCCGAGAGGACGTCGTCCGTCTTTCCGGCCTGGGGAAGGATCGTCCATGGCGCGCCTACGACTTGCTCGGCGACGACACCGCTCTGCGGACCCATCCGAAACTGGTCGGTTGCCTCGGCGTCACCTCCCCGCCCACGGCGCCCGCATCGCCGCGCTCGGCGTGGCGGGCGCTGTTGTCGCGGCCGTGGTCACCGTCTGCGTGTCGGCATCGACCGCTTCGGCCGACCCGTCGGCGAACGACTGGCGCCGGCTACGCGTGTGCGAGTCGGGCAACAACTATGCGATCAACACAGGCAATGACCATTACGGTGCATATCAATTCGATCTATCGACGTGGCGCAGCGTCGGCGGGTCCGGATATCCCTACCAGGCATCGCCCGCCGAGCAGGATGCCCGCGCGCTGATCTTGTACCGAATGCGCGGTTGGCAGCCATGGCAATGCGCAGGGATCGTCGGACTGCACGAGGACTCCGACGCACGCTCCGGCCGCACCAGCGACATCCCAGTGCCGGGCAGAACACCGGTCAAGCAGCCACCACGCGGATCGCACGCCTGGCCGGGCGCGTATTACTCGCTCGGTGATCACAGCGCGAACATCCGCACGTGGCAGTTGCGGATGAAGGCGCGCGGCGCACCGTTGACCGGCACCGGCCAGTTCGGCAAGAACACGCTGGCGGTGGTCAAGCGGATCCAGCGCCTGAATCACCTGCCGGCGACCGGAATCCTCGGGCCCAGCACCTGGGGCCTTGCGTGGACCGGGCGCTACGCCGCGGCTACGTCCGCTCCGGTCAAGCACGCCCGGCCTGCGGCGGCTCCGCGCTGGCCCGGCCGGTACTACTCGCTCGGTGATCACAGCGCGAACATCCGCACGTGGCAGTTGCGGATGAAGGCGCGCGGCGCACCGTTGACCGGCACCGGCCAGTTCGGCAAGAACACGCTGGCGGTGGTCAAGCGGATCCAGCGCCTGAATCACCTGCCGGCGACCGGAATCCTCGGGCCCACCACCTGGCCGCTCGCCTGGAAGGGCCGGTACTAGCTGCTGATCCGGCCCGCGATGATCAACGCTGTGTTGATCATCGCGGGCCGCGGCAGCGGCTAAGGCAGCGGTTGTCCCGTGTCCGCCGACTCGGTGGCCTTGCTGGGGCGGCGCTGGCGGGCAGGCGCCACGACTCCCGGTGCGAGGCGACGTGCGGTGACGAGAAACGCCGTGTGCCCGATCATCCGATGTTCGGGCCGAACCGCCAGCCCGACGACATGCCACCCCCGCACGAGCGACTCCCACGCGGACGGTTCGGTGTAACCGCCATGAAGGCGAACTGCCTCGACCAGGCGCGAGAGTTGGGTCGTCGTCGCGACGTAGCCGATCAGCACGCCACCGGGGCGCAATGCGGCCGAGACCTGGTCGAGCACCATCCAGGGCGAGAGCATGTCGAGCACGACACGATCGACTGTCTCCTCCTGCGGATGCTCGGTCACATCGCCAACCCGCAACGTCCAGTTGTCGGGATGTTTGCCGAAGAACGTCTCGACGTTTCGCACTGCGAAGTCGGCGTGGTCTGTGCGGTTCTCGTAGGACAGCACCCGTCCGGCCGTACCGACGGCGCGAAGCAGCGAGCAGGTCAGCGCGCCGGATCCGGCGCCTGCCTCGAGCACTGTGGCGCCCGGGTGGATGTCGCCGAGCGCGACGATCTGTGCCGCATCCTTCGGATAGATCACCGCTGCTCCGCGGGGCATCGAAAGCACGAAGTCGGCGAGCAGCGGCCGCATCGCCAGGTAGGGCGTGCCTCCGCTGGAGGTGACGACGCTTCCCTCGGGCATGCCGATCAGCTCGTCGTGTTCGATCGCGCCGCGATGGGTGTGGAACTGCTTGCCCGCCGTGAGGGTGACGGTGTGCAGGCGGCCCTTGGGGTCGCTGAGCTGCACCCGCTCCCCCTCGGTGAACGGCCCCCCGGTCATGCGGCGGGGTGGGTCAGTTCGGCGGCCAGGTCGGTCGCGGACAGGATTCCAGCGAGTGAGCCGTCCTCGTGCACGACGAGGTACTCGTGCGCGGGCGTGCTGCGTAACGCCTGGAGAAGGCGCTCGCCGGACAGCCCGATGCCGAGCACCATGCCAGGCTCGAGCGGGCGGGCGACATCAGCCACGGCGACCCACGGCCGGCGATTCGGCGGCACGGCCCCAATGCGTGCCTCGTCGACGATCGCGCGCGGCTGGTCGGATGAGTCGACCACGACCAGACCGCGTGCCTGATTCTCGGCGGCGCGGCGCAATGCCTCGGCCACCGGCAGGTCTGCAGGCACGAGCAGTCCGGCACGCAGCAGGCTGCGCATGGACAGCAGGGGTAGCCGGGCGTGCAGTTCGGCCAGCCGGAGGGCGTGGGTGGCGCCAATCCAGATGAAGGCGCCGAGGGCCAGGCCGAAGACGCCGGTGCCGATGCTCCAGTTGACGCCGTCGACATCGAGCAGCACCGCAGAGCCGGCGACGAGCACGGCTACGACCCGCCCGCCCCACGCGGCAACCCTCGTTCCGGTGAGCCGCGAGTGGGTGAATCGCCACACCGTGGCGCGCACCGCCCGACCGCCGTCCAGCGGCAGGCCGGGCAGGAAATTGAAGACGGCGACGACCAGGTTGCTCCACGTCATCAACGCCAGCAGAACCGCGGCCACCGAGCCGTCCGGGACGAAGCTATGACCAAGACCGCACGTGCCGGCGAGTGCGAGGGACACGAACGGACCGGCTAGGGCAATGAGTAGTTCGTCACGCGGCCGGCCGATCTCACCATCGATTTCGGAAACGCCACCGAGCAGGAAGATGACGACGCGGCCCACCGGTTGACCGAGCGCGAGGCTGACGGCGGTGTGGCCGAGTTCGTGGGCAAGAACGGAGAGCGCCAGCAACAGCGCGAAGCCGAATGCCACGACATAGGCCATTGAATGACTGATGCCATCGACGAGGTCGTACACGATGCTGTTATACGTGATCGTGATCAACGCGGCGATGAGCACCCAAGACGGCGCGAAGTAGATGGGAACGCCGCGGAAGCTACCGACATGTAGCAGCCGTCGCGCCATCGGACCGGCCGGATCGTTCGCGCTCATCACCGCGATGCTACGACGCGCCACTCAGCTCGCCGGGTTAGCGTATACGGTCAGTGAGCGATGCCGATGACTTGAGGAGCCGCATAGAGGCTCAGGTTGAAGCGCGCCGTCAGAAAGGCAAGGGGCGGCACGCTCGCGCCAACGACCGCGCCCCCGGTCACGTCAAATCGACCCATGACGCGTTAGGGCAGGCGCGTCCACCGCTTGCTGATCTGCCGAACGCCGCCGCCACGCATGCCGCGGCGACTGCACCCACGCGCACGATCCGGGCTGTGAGCCATCCGGTCCAGGCGACCTCCGGGCACCACGCGGCCGGACGGCGCTCCTTGCAAGCAGCTGTCGACGGTGCCTCACCTTTCGCAGTCACGCAGATCATCAAGGCGATACCGACCGGCGAGACCAGGACAGAGACCGATACCGGGCCCGAGCCGCGCCGGCGCCCGAAACGCCGGTCCGGGGTTGCGCTTCGGCTGCTGGTCCTGATCGCGGTGGCCGGGATGCTCGCCGTCACCCTGCGCACGTTCGTCGTCGAGCCGTTCTGGATTCCGTCCGAGTCGATGGAGCAGACCCTGCACGGTTGTGCCGGCTGTGACGACGACCGGCTGCTCGTCGACAAGCTCTCCTACAAGCTGCATGGGGTCCACCGCGGTGACGTCGTGGTGTTTAGTCGCCCGCCCGGGGTCAACGCGACCGAGCAGGTGCTCATCAAGCGGGTCATCGGCCTGGCGGGCGAGTCGGTCAGCGGCCACGACGGAAAGGTGTGGATCGGCGATCGTTCGCTCGATGAGTCGTATGTGAATCGTGAGTGCGAGGGCACCCGAGACTTCGCCGCGATCACCGTTCCTGCAGGCGACATCTTCGTGATGGGCGACAACCGATGTGACTCCACCGACAGCCGCGTGTTCGGCCCGATCAAGAAGTCCTCGATCATCGGGCGGGCATTCTTGATCATCTGGCCCTTAGGGCGAATTCATTGGCTCTGACGGCCATGCCTTTCCCGAACTTGTCGGCAGGTCGCCCTACTGTCGAGCCATGACCAACGCGATCGATGCAATCACCCCGTCGTCTGAGGTGGTGATCGGATCGCTGTCGCCCTCACGGGCCTCGGATTTCAAGACCTGCCCGCTGCTGTACCGCTTCCGCACGATCGACCGGTTGCCCGAGGCGCCGTCGCGCCCGGCCGCCCGTGGCACCGTCGTACACGCCGTGCTCGAACGGCTCTACGATCTGCCCTCCGGCGAACGGACGCTGTCGGCAGCCCGCGAGCTCGCCGAGCCTGCGTGGCGCCAACTGCTCGCCGAAGCACCTGAGCTCGCCGCGCTCTTCGCCGACGACGCTCGAGGGCGAGCAGCTCGCCGACTGGCTCGATTCTGCCCGCGACCTGGTCGAGAGCTACTTCACGCTGGAGAATCCGGTCGCCCTCGACCGGCAGCTCGAGAGGAGCTGGTCGAGACGTGGTCGACGGTCTGCGGCTGCGCGGCTACGTCGACCGTCTGGACATCTCCGCCGCGGGCGACATCAGGGTTGTCGACTACAAGACCGGCACGATTCCGCGCGAGGCGTTCGAGGCCAAGGCGCTGTTCCAGATGAAGTTCTACGCGTTGGTCCTGTGGCGCACCCGTGGCCTGGTGCCCAGGCAGCTCAAGCTCATTTACCTGGCTGACCGCGACACGCTGACCTACGCGCCCGATGAGGACGAGCTGATCCGGTTCGAACGCACCCTCAAGGCGATCTGGACGGCCATCGCGCGTGCCACCGAGAAGGGTGACTTCCGGCCGAGCCCGAGCCGGCTGTGTGACTGGTGCGACCACCAGTCGCGCTGCCCGTCCTTCGGCGGCACGCCGCCACCTTTTCCGTCTGACGCTCTGGCGATCGTCACCCGCGACCGCCGTGAGCCCACCCCGCAGGCGATAGAGCCCGAGCTCTAGGAGATCGCGGCGGCTCATCGTCCACTGTGGACGATCAGAGGGATCGCCGTCTCGGCCGGCGTGGTCGAACCGTGGAATGCGACCAGCTTGCCGACCGCTTCGGGCTCGTGGGCTGAGGCGAGCACCACATAGCGGTCGCGGCACACCGCGACGACATCGCCGATCCGGGCGAGGTGGGCCGCTGGCATCGGCCCGAACCAGCCCTCGGCCACCGCTTCATTCCGGCTGACGACGTGCGCGGCGGCGCCGAGCACCGAACGCCACGACGCGAGAACGTCGGCTTCGGCCCCGCGCTCGGTGTGCAGGTACCGCACTCGCGGTTCACCTGCGACGACTCGTACGCCCGCCGACAGCCGTCGATCTGCATCCATGTCGATGCGCCGATCTAGCGGCACGTCGATGCCACCGTGGTCGGCCGTCACGAGCAGCGCCGCGTCGGCGGGCAGTCCCTCGATCAGCCTGCCGACGAGGCGATCCACCGCCGACGCGGCCGCCATCCACTGCGTGGACCCGATGCCGGACGCGTGCGCGGCTGCGTCCAGCGTCGGGTGGTAGCCGTATACCAGCCCGTCGGCGGCGCGCAGTTCGCCCAGCATGTGGCTGACGAGAGCATCGACATCGCCGGCGCCGACATAGCGCGCGCCGCGATAGGCAGCCGTCGTGAGGCCACTGCCTTCGTACTGCGGACGCGACACGACGACCACCCGTATGCCGGCCGCCACCGCTCGCGTGAACAGGGTCGGCACCGGCTGCCAGGTCTGCGGGTCGGGATCGTCGGTCCACTCGATGTGATTGAGCACCCGGTCGGTGCCGGGCACGTTGAGATTGAAGCCCAGCACGCCGTGCGCACCGGACGCGACGCCGGTGCCGAGGCAGACGAGACTCGTGGGCGTCGTTGACGGGAAGCCGGACGAGAGTTCGCGCAGCGTTGCGAGCCGCCCGTCCACGATGTCGGCCAGCACTGGTGCGGCCGGTCTGGTCAGCGGCAGCAGGTGATAGCCCAGGCCGTCGACGAGCAGCACCGCGATGCGCCGTATGCCGTCAAGCGTGCTGCGCAGCCCGACAGGGTCAGGCGCATCGCGCATGCCGAGCACCGCCAACGCGCTGGGCAGCACATCGGACAAGGTCGGCACCGATCGCTGCCCATCGTCGGTGGTCATCGGCTACTGATCTTCGACGAAGGCGATCAGATCGGCCACCGTCAACCCGTCCAGGGTCGGGCAGACTCTGCGCGTCGGCGCCGGGGCGATGGGAACCTCGCTGGGCACGGCCAGCACTGCGCAGCCGGCCCGCTCTGCGGATTCGATTCCCAGCGGCGAATCCTCGATCGCCAGGCAGCAGGTGGGTTCAGCGTCGAGCAGTTCTGCGGCGCGCAGGTAGGGATCTGGCGCGGGCTTGGGGTGCGCGACCTCGTCGCCGCACACTGTTGCAACGAAGCGTTTCCTGCCGAGAGTGTCGAGCGCGATCTCGGTCAGGCGGCGGTGCGTCGAGGTGACGAGGGCAGCCGGAAGGCCTGCATCCTTGACCGCGACGAGCAGTTCCTGCGCGCCCGGGCGCCAGGTCAGGTCGGTGCGAAACAGCTCGGCGGTGCGCTCGGTCAGGAAGCAGCCGCTGCTCTCCGGGTCGGCCTCGATGCCGAGGTCGTTGTGCATGATCGCGATCGAGCGCGCGAGACTCGAGCCGACCATTCGTTGCCGCGCCTGGGCCGAGAGTTCACCGCCGAGAAAGTGCGCGAGGTCGTCGAGTGCAATGGTCCAGATCTTCTCGGAGTCGAGCAGCGTGCCGTCCATGTCGAAGAGGATGGCTGCGAGCTTGGACGTCACCGTGGCTTCCCCTGATCGCGGGCAAGGAGGCGGATTGCCTTGTGGCTCACGTGTTGAAGTACTTCGCCTCGGGGTGATGCACGACGATCGCGTCGGTCGACTGCTCGGGGTGCAACTGGAACTCCTCGGACAGCTCGACGTTGATCCGCTCCGGCTGCAGCAGGCTGACGATCTTCGCGCGGTCCTCGAGGTCCGGGCAAGCGCCGTAGCCCAGCGAGTAGCGCGCGCCCCGGTAGCCGAGCTTGAAGTACTCCTCGATGTCCTGCGGATCCTCGGCCGCGGTCGGCGGCGCCACCGGGAAGGATCAGCTCCTGGCGCACCCGCCGGTGCCAGTACTCGGCGAGGGCCTCGGTCAGCTGCACGGACAGCCCGTGTGCCTCCAGGTAGTCGCGGTAGGCGTTGGCCTCGAACAGCTCGTGGGTGAACTGGCTGATCTTCTCCCCCACCGTGACGATGGTGAAGGCGATGACATCGATCTCGCCGGAGTCCTCCGCGCGGAAGAAGTCGGCCAGGCACAGCCGCCGCTCGCGCCGCTGGCGAGGGAAGCGTGAACCGGGTCCGCTCGTGCCCGGCCTCGTCCAGGATGATCAGGTCGTCGCCCTTGCTCACGCACGGGAAGTAGCCGTAGACGACGGCAGCTTCCAGCACGCTCTCGGTCTGCAACCGATCCAGCCAGTAGCGCAGCCGAGGCCGGCCCTCGCTCTCGACGAGTTCTTCGTAGGACGGGCCCTTCCCGCCCCGGCCACCGCGCAGGCCCCACTGGCCCATGAATGTCGCCCGCTCGTCGAGCAATGCGGCGTAGTCGGCCAGCGCGATGCCCTTGACCACCCGATCGCCCCAGAACGGCGGAGTGGGAATGGGGTTGTCGGTGGCGACGTCCGGAACGAGCGGGCAGCTGCTCGAGTTCGGTCTGCTCGGCAGCGCGGCGCTGTTCGGCGATCTGCAGCGAGCGCTCGCGCCGCGCCTTGCGCTCGGCCAGCTTGCGCGCCTCGTCCTCGGACAAAGCAGCGTCCGGCGGGCCGTCTGGCGTCGTGGCCACTCCCCCGCGGCGCACCGCCATCAGTGCGTCCATGAGACGCAGCCCCTCGAACGCGTCGCGGGCGTAGCGGACGTCGCCGCCGAAGATCTCCGACAGGTCCTGCTCGACGTAGCCGCGGGTCAGCGCCGCGCCGCCGAGCAGCACCGGATACTTCGTCGGCCATGCCCCGGGAGTTCATCTCCTCGAGGTTCTCCTTCATGATCACCGTGGACTTGACGAGCAGCCCGGACATGCCGATGGCGTCGGCGTTGTGCTCGTCGGCGGCCTCGAGGATGGCGTTGATCGGCTGCTTGATGCCGATGTTCACCACGGTGTAGCCGTTGTTGGACAGGATGATGTCGACGAGGTTCTTGCCGATGTCATGAACGTCGCCGCGCACGGTGGCGAGCACGATCGTGCCCTTGCCGGCGTCGTCACTCTTTTCCATGTGCGGTTCGAGGTAGGCCACCGCCGCCTTCATCACCTCGGCCGATTGCAGCACGAACGGCAACTGCATCTCGCCCGCGCCGAACAGATCACCGACGGTTTTCATGCCGGCCAGCAGGGTGTCATTGATGATGGCCAGGGCCGGACGTTGCGCCAGCGCTTCGTCCAGGTCGGCCTCGAGCCCGTTGCGCTCGCCGTCGATGATGCGGCGTTGCAGCCGCTCGTCCAGCGGCAGCGCCGCGAGCTCCTCGGCGCGCGATGCGGCCGAGGACTG
This sequence comes from uncultured Actinomycetes bacterium, assembly GCA_963733615.1. GTDB lineage: Bacteria > Actinomycetota > Actinomycetes > Mycobacteriales > Jatrophihabitantaceae > DASXRA01. The sequence goes on along the minus strand of CAVTEA010000033.1, from coordinate 43,367 downwards.
CGCCGAGACGCCTTCGAAGAGCTGCAGATACTTCTGGAGCGGGTCGTAGGCGTCGTCGTCGTCGGACGTGCCGGGCCGGCGCCGGTCGTAAACCAGGTCCAGCGCGACGGCGCGCTGCTCCTCGGGGATCTTCGACATCGGCAGGATCTTCGACGCGTGCACGATCGCCGAGTCAAGGCCGGCCTCGACGCACTCGTGCAGGAACACCGAGTTGAGCACCTGCCGCGCGGCCGGGTTCAGACCGAACGAGACGTTGGACAGGCCCAGCGTGGTCTGCACCCCGGGATAGCGCGACTTGATCTCGCGGATCGCCTCGATGGTCTCGATGCCATCGCGGCGGGTCTCCTCCTGCCCGGTCGCGATCGGGAAGGTCAGGCAGTCGACCATGATGTCGCTGAGCGCGAGCCCCCAGGTCGTGGTGAGGTCGGTGATCAGCCGCTCGGCGATCGCGACCTTCGTCTCGCGGGTACGTGCCTGGCCCTCCTCGTCGATGGTCAACGCGACGACGGCTGCGCCGTGCTCTTTGACGATCGGCAGCATCCGGGCGTAGCGCGACGCGGGGCCGTCGCCGTCCTCGAAGTTCACCGAGTTGACGATCGAGCGGCCGCCGACCATCTCCAGGCCGGCCTCGATCACGGTCGGCTCGGTGGAGTCGAGCATGATCGGCAGGGTCGACGCTGTGGCGAATCGTCCGGCGATCTCGCGCATGTCGCCGGCGCCGTCGCGTCCGACGTAGTCGACGTTGACGTCGAGCAGGTGGCTGCCGTCGCGGGTCTGCGAACGGGCGATCTCGACGCAGTCGGCCCAGCGCGCCTCGAGCATCGCCTCGCGAAACGCCTTGGAACCGTTGGCATTCGTCCGCTCGCCGATCATCAACACGCTGGCGTCCTGGCGGAAGGGCACCGACTGGTACAGCGACGCGACGGACGGGTCGGGCGCGACCTGGCGATCCGTCGGCGACAGCGACCCGACCGCGGCGACCACCGCGCTGATGTGCTCGGGCGTCGTGCCGCAGCAGCCACCGACGAGGGCCGCGCCGAACTCGTTGACGAACGATGCCAGCGCGTTCGCCAACTCGGGCGCGGTCAAGGGGTAGGTGGCACCGTTCGGACCGAGTTCGGGTAACCCGGCGTTCGGCATCACCGAGACCGGGCGCGGCGAGTTGCGGGACAGGTAGCGCAGGTGCTCGCTCATCTCGGCCGGCCCGGTGGCGCAGTTCAGCCCGATGACGTCGACGCCGAGCGGCTCCAGCGCGGTGAGCGCCGCGCCGATCTCCGAGCCGAGCAGCATGGTGCCGGTCGTCTCCACGGTGACGTGTGCGATCAGCGCGCGGCTGCGTGCCCAGCGCGGCCATCGCCCGCTTGGCGCCGATGATCGCCGACTTGGCCTGCAGCAGGTCCTGGCAGGTCTCGACGATGATCGCGTCGACGCCGCCCTCGATCATGCCGGCGACCTGTTCCTGATACGCGTCGCGCAGCACGCGGTAGTGCACGTGGCCCAGCGTGGGCAACTTGGTGCCGGGGCCGACCGAGCCGAGCACCCAGCGCGGACGGTCGCGCGTCGACCAGTCGTCGGCGACCTCCCGGGCGAGGGTGGCACCGGCACGAGCCAGCTCGCGAATCCGCGTGACGATGTCGTACTCGCTGAGATTGGCCCAGTTGGCGCCGAAGGTGTTGGTCTCGACAGCGTCCGAGCCGGCCCGGAAGTAGGCGTCGTGCACTTCGCGCACTGCGTCCGGCCTGGTGACGTTGAGGATCTCGTTGCACCCCTCGAGGCCCTCGAAGTCGTCCAGAGTGAGGTTCGCGGCCTGCAACATCGTGCCCATCGCCCCGTCGGCGACCACGACCCGCTCGCGCAGCGCGCTCAGCAGCGACGCGCGACCACCGGTTTCAGGCATGCGGACCAGGCTACCCAGCCAGGCCGCGCAGCCTCGCGCACCAGGTGCACAGGACAGGTGGCGCGGCTGTGAGCGTAACGGCGAGGTACCGGGCGGCGGCGGTCGTAGGCTGGGCCAATGAGCGAGTTCGCCGACGAAGGCCTGCGACGCGACTCCGAGCAGGAGGGTTGGCCGGAACTGACCGACGCCGTGCTCGTGGCGGCCTTCGAGGGGTGGAACGACGCGGGCGACGCTGCCACCGGCGCTATCGAGCATCTGGAGCTGATCTGGGACTCGCAGCCGCTGATGGCGATCGATCCGGACGAGTACTACGACTTCCAGGTCAACCGGCCGACCGTGTCCATGGTCGACGGGGTTACTCGCCGAGTGTCCTGGCCGACCACCCGCATGTCGGTGTGCCGACCGCCCGGCGCCAGTTTCGATCTGGTCCTCGTGCGCGGCATCGAGCCGAACATGCGCTGGCGCGCGTTCTGCGACGAGATGCTCGAGGTGATCCGCGCACTCGATGTCCGCGTGGTTGTCACCCTCGGCGCGCTGCTGTCCGACACGCCGCACACGCGTGCCACGCAGGTAACGGGCACGTCCTACGACCAGACGTCTGCGGCCAAGTACGGCTTGGAGAAGTCTCGCTACGAGGGGCCTACGGGCATCGTCGGCGTGCTGCAGGATGCCTGCGTCGCGGCCGGCATCCCGGCAATCTCGTTCTGGGCCGGGGTGCCGCACTACGTTTCCCAGCCGCCGAACCCGAAGGCCACCATCGCGCTGCTGCACAGTGTCGAGGAAGTGCTGGACGTGCCGGTGCCGCTGGCCGAGTTGCCTCAGCAGGCCGACGAGTGGCAGAAGCTTGTCGATGAGATGGCGGCCGAGGACGACGAGGTCACCGAGTACATCCGCAATCTGGAGCAGCGTGACGACGAGATCGACAGGGGCGAGATGGGCGCGACGTCAGGTGATGCGATCGCGCGGGAATTCGAGCGCTACCTGCGCCGCCGCGACCGCGGCCACGGATTTGGCCCTGGCGGGCATGGCTCGTCGGCAGGTTAGCTCGCCCCGGTTAGTGCCGATTTCGGATCCTTGCCGGGTGAAGCCTGCGACCCTAGGTTGCTCGGTTTAGACTGCCCTGCACCGCATTGTTCTCATCAAACCAGCTGGGGTTGACGCGTCGATGATGTCCGTTCAATGGGGATCCGCCACGGATCCCGGACGGGTGCGTGAGATCAACGAGGACAGCTACCTCGTCGCGCCGAACCTGTTTGTCGTAGCTGACGGTATGGGCGGGCACGCGGCCGGCGAGGTCGCGAGCGCGATAGCGGTCGGCGAGTTCCGGGCGCTCGCCGAAGAGCCCGAGTTGCGAGCCGAGGCGATCGCCGAGGCGATCGGCCGGGCGAACCACCAGATCCTGCTGAGCGGCGCCCAGCACCAGACGCGAAGCGGCATGGGCACGACGCTTGCCGGGCTGGGCGTCGTCCGAGCCGGTGGCTCGGCCCACTGGGCGGTGTTCAACGTCGGCGATTCGCGCGTCTACCACTACGTGCACGGCGAACTGCACCAGGTCAGCGTCGACCACTCCGAGGTCCAGGACCTCATCACGGCCGGGTACATCACGCCGGACCAGGCCAAGACTCATCCCGACCGAAACGTCGTGACCCGATCGCTGGGCACCGATCCGGCACCGGTCCCCGACATGTGGGTGTTCCCGCCCATCGCAGGCGAGCGGTTCCTGATCTGCTCGGACGGCCTGCCGCGCGAACTCGACGACGCCGAGATCGAGACGATCCTGCACGCCGAGACCATCGCGCAGGAGGCGGCCACGGCGCTGGTCACCCGCGCGGTCGAGGCGGGTGGGCACGACAACATCACGGTGGTCGTGATCGACTTCGCCGGCAGCATGACCGACGGCCTCGCGCACGAGATCGACGAGGACACTGCTCCGCGCACGCACGGACTTGTGGGGTTCTGAAGACATGCCCGAGTCCACCAACGCCTCGTACACCCCTGGCCCCTGGGTGGCCGTCGGTGCCGAGTCAGGTTGGCTGCTCGTCGATATCGACCCGTCAGATCCGATCGTCTTGCAGTGCTGGTCGCTGATCCGCGGTGGGGCCGAGATCGACGAGGTTCTCGACGCGGTCCTGCAACGCGGGCTTCGGGCGGTGAGCAGCTTCGCCCTCGTCCGCGTGGCCGGCGGCGGGCGCCGGGCGGTTGTCGTGCGTGGTGCGGCGCGCGCGACCATCACCGTCGACGGCGCCGACCAGTCGGTGAGCGCGGAAGGCGTGTCGACCTGGCGCGAGCTCGAGTTGCCGCCCGGGTCCTCAGCGGTTCGTGTCAGTGCCGGCGACAACGGCGCCGGTGGCGATGAGGCCTCGCTGTCCCCTGGTGTCACCCTCGCGTCGAGCATTCGGCTGGTGGTCCGCGCCGCGTCCGCTGCCGGCCCGGGTTTGACGCCTCCCTCAGACGTGGTAGCACCGCCCGAACCGCCTGTGGCCCCGTTGGTCGCGCCGGCACCTCCGCCTCCGCCTCCGCTCCGCCGCCGTTCGCGGAATCGCTGCCGCCGCTCGCTCCGCCGACCCTGCCACCGCTTTCCGCGTTGCCCAGCGAGCCGATCTCTATCCGGCACGCCGGTAGAGCCGGCGCCGCTCGACGCGCCGCTGCCGCCTGCCCTGGTGAGTTCGGGGCCGGTCAACTCCGACAACTCGGCCGTGCCGCCGATCCCCTGGCTCGACCCGTCGGCGATCGGCGAACCGGCGCCACCGGCGCCACCGGTGCCGCCGTTGCCCCCACCGGGGCCAGAGGCCACGCCATTCCAGTCGCTGCCCGAACTGCCGCCGATGCCGGGTGGGCTGGGCGGGCTGGGTCAGGACCTACCCGGGCCACCGGCCGGGCCCGATCAGCCGCTGAGCCAGCCACCGGGGGAACCCGACCCGGACTCGATGTCATGGCTCTCGGCGGTGAAGCCGCTGCAGCCGGCAATTGACGATCCCTCCACTGGCGGCGGCATCGGACCCGTCGAAGCACCGATTCCCGGCGTCGTAGGCGGGCGCGGCATCGGGCGCGACGGGCCGCCGGTGCAGCAGCCGCCGCCGAACGGCGCGGCAAACGGGCCGGCATGGGCGCCTGCGGCGCCGAGTGAGCCGGAGTCGCCGGACTCCACCGTCAGCCGAGCCTCGCTCACCGGCATGCTTGATCAGCCCGGTCCGTCGGGATCGATGGTGCAGGCGGTGCGTTGCCAGCACGGCCACCTCAGCCCGCCGATGGCCGTGTCGTGCCGGGTGTGCGGGTTCCCGCTCATGGGCCAGGCGCCGATCAGCGTGCCGCGCCCGACGCTGGGCGTGCTGAGGTTGTCGACCGGCGATGTCGTACCGCTCGACCGCAGCGTGATCATGGGCCGCAACCCCAGGGTCGACGACGCCAACGAGGCCGAGCGCCCGCACGTCGTCCGGCTGCCGAGCCCGGGCCACGACATCTCCCGAACGCATGTAGAGATCAGGCTCGACGGCTGGCATGTTCTGCTCACCGACCTCAACTCGGTGAACGGCACCATCGTCACGCCGCCGTGGCAGGAGCCACAGCGTCTTCGTCCCAACGAGTCGGTGCCGATCGAACCCGGCACGGTCGTGAGCCTTGCCGATGAGGTGACCTTCCGGTACGAGGTGACCGGGTGACGGCTTCCCGCGACGCAAGCCCGGCGAGGCGATAGGTGAGCGGCGCTGGGCGTACCCCGCAACCCCCGGAACTGCCCGGCCTGCTCTACATCGCCCCCCTCGGCTCTGGCGGCTATTCGGACGTCTACCTGTACGAGCAGCAGATGCCGCGCATGAAGGTGGCGGTCAAGGTACTCGCGGCGCACGGTCTCGCCGATCACGCCCGGCACCAGTTCAGCGCCGAGGCGAACGCCATGGCCCAACTTGCCGACCACCCGCACATCGTGCAGGTGTTCCGCGCCGACATCTCCCCGGACGGGCGCCCGTTCCTGGTGATGAAGTACTACCCGCAGCCGAACCTCGCCCAGCGGGCGCGGGGCGAGCGCTTCTCCGTGCCGGACGTGCTGCGTATCGGCATCCAGGTGTCGAGTGCCGTCGAGGCGGCGCACCGAATCGGCATCCTGCACCGTGACATCAAGCCGGCGAACATCCTCACCGGCCAGTACGGCACGCTCGGCCTCACCGACTTCGGAATCGCGGCCACCAAGGCGCAGGCTGCCGCCGGGCAGACCGACGGCATCTCGATCCCGTGGGCCGCTCCTGAGGTGCTCTTCAGCGCCGAGCGCGCCGATGAGCGTTCAGACGTCTACTCGATCGCGGCCACGCTGTGGCACCTGCTCGTGGGCCGCTCGCCATTTGATCAGCGGGGCGGCGACAACTCGGCCGTGGCGTTGATGCATCGGATCACGTCCTCTCCGGCGCCGCCGACCGGGCGAGGTGACGTCCCGCCCTCCTTCGAACGGTTGCTGCACAGCGCCCTTGCCAAGGATCCGGGAGCTCGCCCGGCTACTGCGCTGGCCTTCGCCCGCGCATTGCAGGCGGTCGAGCAGGAGCAGCGCCTTGCCCTCACCACGATCGTCGTCGCCGACGATCCACGACGGGCGGCGTCGCTGCAGCGCCCGCCGGGCGCACCGGCGGGCGACGACGGAACCCGGGTACGTCAGCCCGTCCGTATTGAGGGCGCCGACCACCGCTCGCCCAGCCTGGCCCATCAGGAACTCGACGACGACCCGACGCGGCGCAAGCAGCCGACCCGCATCGACGCGCAGGCGCCGGTGCTGCCGCCGTGGCAGCCGCCGGTGCCTGGCGGCGGGCACGCCTACCTGCCGAGTGCAGAACAAGCGCCTGGCCCGTACCTCGCGACCACTCCACTGTCGCGACGCGACGCGACGGCGCACCCGTCGCGTCGCAACTGGTATCTCGCGGCCATCGCCGCCTGCGGCCTCGCCGCCGTCGCGCTGATCGTCGCGTTCAGGTCGAGCGGCAAGCATCAGCCGCACGACACGACGCCGACCGACACCCAGATCGCGCTGCCGACGACTGGTCCGCAACAGCAGGCGCCTGGAACCCCGCGGGTATCGGTGACCCGCGTGGCCGCCGGCCAGGTGCGGTTCAGGTGGGTCTATGACGCCCGGGCTGCCGGCGACAGCTACCGTTGGCGCGCGGCCGGTGGCTCGCAAGGCGGCGTCACCGAGCGGCCGGTGTTGGTGCTGCCGTTGCGGGCGGGAAGGTCCGTATGCGTGCAGGTTCGGGTGTACCGCGGCAGCGGAAGCTTTGCCTCGTCATGGTCAGATCCAGCCTGCATCGGATAGCACCGACCACCACTTGACATTAGTTGCAGAGAGCACTAAGTACCCGAATGAGAAGATGAGGACGTGAGCCTGCCGACGACCTTCGTCCAGCGGCACCGGGCGACGATCGCCGCGACTGCCGTGGTCGCCGCAGCGGCATCTGCACTCATCGCCTACGCGGTTTCCGCTGATGGATACACCGCACGCCATGTCGATCTCAACGACGGCGGAATCTGGGTCACCAACAACGCCGACGGGCTCTACGGTCGGTTGAACAAGCCGATCAGCCAACTCGACGCCGGCTTCTACCCGCCCGGCGGCGCGCAGTCGGCCTACACGATCGACATCGTCCAGGACGGTTCGGCGGTCCTCGCGTTCGACAAGGGAAGCGGCAAGGTGTTCCCGGTCGATGTGCGTGCCGGCACGCCGATCGCCACGCAGGGCGTGGCCGTTCCCGGTAACGACGAGTTGGCGCTGGCCGGGTCGACGGCCGCCGTGCTCGATCCCTCCAGCGGCAAGATATGGGCCGCTCGGGTGAGAGCCGACGACATGTCCGGCCTCGCCGCGCTCGACACCGCGCAGAAGCCGCTTGCCACTGCCGGGCCCGGCGCGGATCTCGCCGTCGGGGCTGACGGCACGATCTTCGCCGCGTCGGCAAGCAAGCAGCAGGTGATCACCATCCATCCGTCCGACGAGCGGTTCGGCAAGCCGACGACCACCGAACTGCATCACCAGATGGCCGGGCTCACGATCACCGCGGTCGGCGGCACGCCGATCATCCTCGACGCCAAGGGCGGCATCGTGATGCTGCCCGGCGGGCACACCATCACGCTGCCCCAGGAGGTAGCGGGCGCGAATCCGGTGCTGCAGCAACCCGGGCCCTCGGCTTCGGACGTCTACCTCGCGACCTCCTCCGCCCTCGTCTCGGTGCCGCTCAAGGGTGGCGCCGTGTCGACGCTGTTCGACCGCGGGGCCGGAGCGCCCGCGCGTCCTGTCGTGCTGGGCAGTTGTGTTCATGCGGCCTGGGGCGGCGCGCCCGGCGAGTATGCGCGCTCGTGTGACAAGAAGCCGGCCGACGGTCAGAAACTCCCTTCGACCGCGAAGGTCAGCCAACCGGTATTCCGCGTGAACCGCGGGCAGATCGTGCTCAACGACCTCGCAGGTGGTGGCGTGTGGATCATCGACGATGTCGTGCGCGAGGTCGACGACTGGGCGGCGATCAGGCCGCCTAAGCCCAAGCCGAACAGCAAGAAGCCGAACAACCCGAGCCACGACAAGCAGCCTTGCGCCCTCGATCGGCCACCGCAGCTCAAGCCCGACACGCTGGGTGCCCGCCCCGGACGCACCACCGTCCTGCACATGCTCGACAACGACACCGAGCCGTGTCCCAACCTCCCTCTGGCAATCACGTCGGTAAGCGACGTCGACAGCGCCGCGGCGGCGGTATCCGTCGCAGCCGACGGGCAGACCGCCGAGATCGCGGTGCCCGCCGGCGCCACCTCCGACGTCCACTTCAAATACACGGTCAGCGATGGCCGCGGCCATTCCGCGGCGACCACAGTGGCTGCCCAGCTGCGCAGAGGCGATGTCAACGACGCGCCGAAGCTGCGGCCCGGATACAAGAAGTCGCAGGTGCGGTCGGTCGCCGCCAGTGGCACGTTCAGCTACCCGGTTCTGTCGGACTGGCGTGACTTTGACGGCGACCCGCTGGCGCTGGTCCGGGCGAGCGTGCCGCAGGGCACCGTGGCCACGACGCCCGACGGCTTGGTCGTGTTCACCGCGCCCGGCGATGCGGGCGTGCAGACCATCCGGTACGAGGTGTCTGACGGCATCGGCGATCCCGTCTCGGGGACGCTGCAGGTGCGGGTGCTCGCCCGCTCGGCGACCGATGCGGTACCGGCCACGGCCGAGCCTGACGTAGTGCGTGCGGTGGTTGACCGTCCGATCACGATCACGCCGCTGGCCAACGACCTGCCAGGCTCTGACCCCACCGACCCGTCGGCGAAGCTGACCATCGCCGCTCCGCTGCCGCAGCCGGTCGGCGCCAGCGTCACGACCGATCTTGCGGGCAACACCGTCACCGTGATCGCCAAGCACCCCGGGACGTTGTCGCTGAAATACCAGGCGGCATTCGGCTCGGCGAAGCTGTCCACCGGAATCATCCGGGTCGACGCCGTGGCCAATCCGGCAAGAACGTTGCCACCGGTCGCGATGCCCGACACCGCCGTGCTGCACGGGCAGCAGGCTGCCACGGTCGACGTGCTCGCCAACGACTTCGATCCGTCGGGCGACGTGCTCGTCGTGCAGCGCGCGGTGGCAGACGACCAAGCCGGGCTGGAGATCGCGGTGGTCCAGGGGCACTGGCTGCGCATCTGGTCGACGCAACCCGTCAGCCCCGGGGTCCGGCTGATCCAGTACACGGTCACCGACGGGCAGAGCGAGCCGGTCACCGGGCAGGTGAGCGTGCTGCAACTCCCCGCGCCGGCCAGCGACACCCCGCCGGCACCCACCGACGATCTGGCCACGGTGCGCGCCGGCGACTCGGTCGACATCCCGGTGCTCGACAACGACATCGACGCCGACGGCGACCCGCTCACCCTCAAACCCGGCCGCCTCGTCACCACGCCGCCCGGCGTGGGTGCGGGCTACGTCTCGGGCAGCGTGTTGCGCTATGCGGCGCCCTCGTCGGTGTCGACCCCGACTCAGGTTGTCGTCGACTACGTGGTGGGCGACCCGTCCGGCGAGACCGCCGTCGGGCACGCCCGCATCACGATCAACCCGATGCCGGCCGACGCCGCCCACGACCAGCCGCCCAACCCGAGCCCGGTCACCCGTTCGGTGGTGGCCGGCGACCAGATCACGATCACCGTTCCCTGGACGGGTGTCGACCCCGACGGCGACTCGGTCACCGTGAGCGGACTGGCCAGTGCGCCGCAGCTCGGCCGGATCACGGCAACCGGGCCGACCACGCTGACCTACCAGGCCTACCCGCTGGCGTCGGGCACCGACACGTTCAGCTACCAGGTCAGCGATCGCTTCGGGCTCAGCGGCACGGCGACGATGCGCATCGGCGTCGTGCCACCGGGCGATCCGCAGCCGCCTGTTGCGGTCGACGACAACGTCACGGCGGCGCCCGGCGCCACCGTGCATGCCGCCGTGCTCGGCAACGATCTGACCGCGCCCGGCGACGGCGTCACGATCGCTCCGCTCGCGAGCACCAACGACGCCGTCCCGGCCGGGGTGAGCCTGCAGGACGACCGCATCGTGGTGAAGGTTCCGCCCGCCACGGGCAGGCCGCTCATCGTGTCCTACGCGATCACCGACGGCACCGGCGGACGATCGGTGGCCCAGCTGACCGTTGATTCCCAACCTGGCTACGACATCCCACCCGTCGCGCGCGACGACGTCGCCAAGGTGTCGCCCGGCGCGACGAGCGCGACCGTCGACGTGCTGGCCAACGACGACGACCCGGACAGCACGCCGGACGGATTGTCGATCTCTCGCGTGTACTCGCCTTCGGCCCACGTCGCCGACCGCAAGCTGGTGGTCCCGGTGCAGGCATTCCCGCAGGCCCTCGCCTACGAGGTTCGCGATCGGGGCGGTGCCACGTCGATGGCGTTGGTGCACGTTCCCGGCAACGGCACCGCCGAGCCACATCTTCGGCCCGACGTGGCCGCGATCGACCTTGCGCCGGGCAGCAGCAAGTCGATTCGCATCGCCGACTATGTCGTCGACCCGGCCAACAAGCCGCTGCGCCTGACGACCACCGACCGGATCTGGGCATCGCCCGACAACGGACTGGCGATCGCGAGCAAGAACCAGACAACCCTCGAGCTCACGGCGAAGGCCGGCTACCAGGGTCCGGCCGCAGCGATCTTCGAAGTCACCGACGGCACGAGCTTGTCCGATCCGCGCTCGCAGAAGGCGGTCGTCGCGGTGCCGGTGCAGATCGGCAGACCGCAACCCGTGCTGCGCTGCCCGACCGGGACGCTGACCGCGGTGCAGGGCGGCGCGCCGCTCAAGCTCGATATCGCGACGCTGTGCCACGTGTGGCTCGACGACCCGAGCACGATCGACAAGGTCGACTTCACCTCGACGTGGGCCAAGCAGCCCGGCGGTGTGTCGATTACCAAGAGCGGTAACTCCGGGCTGACGATCACGCCCGGCCCGCAGGCGCGTCCCGGTACGACCGGCGTTCTCAAGCTCGGCGTGCCCGGCACACCGGTCACGGCAACGTTGAACGTCCGGGTGGTCAAGGCGCCGCCGCCGGTCGTCGAACCCATCACCGTGCGGGGCCTGAAGGCAGGTGCGAGCCAGACGGTCGACCTGCGCTCCTACGTCCAATCGCCCATCCAGGGTGCGTCGATCGGTCTGGTGGACTCGCACCAGACAAGCGGGTCGCCGGTCGGCCTGCATTCATCCGGCTCGCAGATCACCCTTTCGGCGCCTCGCGACTCGCGCGGCACGATGGCCTTCGACCTCACGGTCACCGACGTGCCAGGCGCGGGCCATAACGACAGGCATGTTCCGGGGCGACTCTCCGTCGAGGTCCTCGGCCTGCCCGGCACGCCCGGACGCCCGTCGGTCGAGTCGGTGACGAGTCACACGATCGTCATCGGCTTCACTCCCCCAGCGGCCAACGGTGCGCCACTCGACCAGATCCAGTTGCGCGACAGCCACGGCGCAACGCACTCCTGCCCGGCATCGCCGTGCACGGTCGGCGGCCTCACGAACGGGCAGAGCTACTCCTTCACCGTCCGCGGGCACAACGTCGTCGGTTGGGGGCCGTACAGCGCCTCGTCCGCGGCCCGCAAGCCTGACGCGGTTCCCGACCCGGTGGCGGGTGTGTCGGCGACGCCGAAGGATCGCGCCGCCACTGCCACCTGGCCGGCCGGGCACGTCGACGGGTCGCCGATCACCGCTTACCAGGTGCAGATCAGCCCCGCGCCCTCATCGGGTGCGGCCATCACCACGCTGAGCGGCACGTCGACGACGATCAGCGGGCTCGACAACGGCGTGACGTACTCGATTCGGGTGCGGGCGAGCAACGCTGCCGGCTGGGGTAGCTGGGGATCTAGCGCCAAGGTGGTGCCGTTCGGCACGCCGGCGGCCATGGCCGCGCCTACCGCCCAGGGCGCCGACTCCACCGACAACGCGGAGAAGGCGATCACCGTCTCGTGGACTGCCGCCGACGGTAACGGCCGGGCGATCTCGCAGTACACGGTCACCGAGTACAAGAACGGTGCCGCAGCCGCAACGCAGACGGCGACCACCCTGAACACGACGTTCGGTGGCCTGGTCAACGACGGCTCCAAGTACACCTACTCGGTCACCGCCACCAACGCCGGCAAGCTCACCTCACCGCCGAGCCCGCAGTCCGGCCCGATCACGGCAGCCGCCCAGCCGGCCCCGCCGGGCACTCCGCAGGCCACGGCCACCGGCCAGACCGGGACGATCAAGGTCACCTTCACTCTGGGCCAGCCGCACGCCGCCCGCATCGACCACATCAACTATCAGGTCAGCGGCGGGCCGAGTGGCAGCTGGGCGGTGAGCGGCAGCCCGGGTACGACTGTCACCAAGAACATCACCCGGCTTTCCGACGGCACCGACGGCAACGGCCCGAGTTACAGCGTCACGATCAGCGAGTGCAACGAGCAGCCGTCCATTCCGTGCAGTGCGACGGTCACGTCGAACTCTGAGCATCCGTACGGGCCGCCGAACGCGCCGACGAGCGCTTCCGGCAGCGCCAGCGGGCAGAAGATCACCTGGCGCTGGGGCGGCGGCGACGGCAACGGCAAGTCGTGGTATTACCAGACGAGCGTCGACGGCGGAGGCTGGACCAACCGCGGAACCGGCACCTCTTTCAGCGCCACCTACGGATGGAATTCCAACCACCGCCTCAGCGTCCGCGTCCGCAGCAGCGTTGGCACCAGCGCCACGAAGGTGTCGGGCACCGTATCGATCGGCTCGCAGCCACCGACTGATACCGCCAAAGCTGTCCACGGGCCCGCACACAGTGGATGCTCGACCCAGTGCTACGTCGTGCAGATACAAGTGTCCGGCTTCCCCGCCAACCGCTCGTTCAACGGGACGTTCCAGAGTGAGCAACACCCGTGGAGCAACGGACCCCAGGCGTTCTCGGTCAGCACCAACGGAAGCGGCAGCGGCTCGGCGAATTCCCAGGCCTGGTACGGCTACTCGGGCGACACGATCGACATCACCGTGAACGGCAAGACATACAAGAGCACCTGGCAGTAGCAGCCGGGGCGAAGGGATACGACACCGTGAACGACATGACGCCTGAACAGGCGGCCTGGTTCGCCGACGTGTTCGGCAGACTCAGCGCCAACATCGGCCAGGCGGTGCTCGGCAAGGCGCACGTCGTCCGGCTGGCGCTCACCTGCCTGCTCTCCGAGGGGCACCTGCTGCTCGAAGACTTCCCGGGCACCGGCAAGACGTCGCTGGCCAAGGCGTTGGCCAACACCGTCCAGGGCACGAACTCGCGAGTCCAGTTCACCCCGGACCTGCTGCCATCCGACGTCACCGGCGTCACCATCTACGACCAGCGCAAGCAGACCTTCGACTTCCACGCCGGGCCGATCTTCGCCACGATCGTCCTCGCCGACGAGATCAACCGCGCCTCGCCCAAGACCCAGTCCGCGCTGCTCGAGGTGATGGAGGAGGGACGGGTCACGATCGACGGCACGCCGCATTCGGTCGGGCGTCCGTTCATGGTCATCGCGACGCAGAACCCGATCGAGCAGGCGGGCACCTACCGGCTGCCCGAGGCGCAGCTCGACCGCTTCCTGATGAAGACCAGCCTCGGCTACCCCGACCACGACGCGACGGTGGCGCTGCTCGCCGACTCCGCCGTACGCGACCGTACGGTCGCCATCCGGCCGGTCGTGACGTCGCAGCAGATCGCCGAGATGGCGCAGGTCGCGTCCGGCGTTCACGTCGACCCGGCGGTGCTCGCCTACGTCAGCCGTCTTGCCGAGGAATCCCGGCGGCATCCGCACGTCAAGCTGGGGCTTTCGGTGCGTGGCTGCCTGGCCATGGTGCGCACCGCCAAGACCTGGGCGGCGTCACTGGGCCGCAACTTCGTCACGCCGGACGACATCAAGGAGCTCGCGGTTCCGGTACTCAGCCACCGAGTGCTGCTCGATGCCGAGGCGCAGTTCAGCGGCGCCACGGTGTATGAGGTCATCGACGCGATCATGGCCACCGTCGTACCGCCGACCGAGCGCGCCGCCTGAGGCCCACCGTGCCCAATCGGATCATCGACACCTGGTCGACACTCGCGTCCACGCTGACCCGGCCCGAGGGTCAAGCCGTGAACGTCGCCGAACGCACGTCGCGTGCGGCGCGAATGGTGCGCCGCGTGGTCACGCCGATCGGATGGGCGGTGTTCGCGACGACTGTGCTCGCCTGGGCGCTCGGGTGGCAGCTCGGCTGGCGCGAGCCGATGGTGCTGGCAGCGGGCTGCGTGCTGCTGATCGTCATGTCGCTGCTGTTCCTGATCGGACGCGCAACCCTGCGCGTCAACGTGATCCTGCAGCCACGGCGGGTGTCGGTCGGCGCGCCGGCGGCCGGGCAGGTCGCAGTCACGAACGTCTCGCCCCGGCGCATGTGGCCGATCCGGCTCGAACTGCGCGTGGGTGCCGCGGTGGCCCGGTTCAACCTGCCCTCGCTGCCCAGCGGGCGCCAGCACGACGAGCTGTTCGTCATACCGACCACGCGGCGCGCGGTCGTCGAGGTCGGGCCCGCCCTGACCGTGCGCGGCGATCCACTCGGCCTGCTGCGTCGCGAGGTCGCCTGGACCGGCGTCACCGAGCTGTTCGTGCATCCGCGCATCGTGGGGCTCGACCCGCTCGGCTCGGGCCTGCTGCGCGACCTCGAGGGCCAGAGCTCGAACGACATCTCGATGAGCGACCTGGCCTTTCACACGTTGCGCGACTACGCAGCAGGCGACGACCGCCGCTACATCCACTGGCGCACCTCGGCGCGCACCGGCCAGCTGATGGTGCGCCAGTTCGTCGACACCCGGCGCATTCATGCGACGATCGTCGTCGACGGCGACCCGGCGAGCTACGCGACCGAGGAGGAGTTCGAACTCGCGCTGTCGGCAGCCGGCTCGATCGCGGTGCGCGCCATCCAGGACGAGCAGCAGGCCAGCATCATCGCCTCGCACGAGGCCGTCGCCGACGGCACGATCCAGCAGATCCTCGACGGCTTGACCCGTGCCGACTTCGGCGACGACAGTCTCGCCGCGCTCGCCGGTCAGGTGTTGCGTACCGCGCCTGATACGAGCATCGCGATCCTGATCAGCGGGTCGGTGCCTGAGTTCGCGGTCGTTCGCCGCGCTGCGGCGGCGATTCCGGTCGAGATCGACACGGTGGCGCTGCGGGTCGATCCGGCGGCTGATCCCGGCATGACGACGGTCGGCACCATGACCGTTCTCACTTTGCGCGCGCTCAACGATCTTCCGGCGCTGATGCGGGTCGTGGCCGAGCGATGAGTGTGGCGTCCGGCCTGGCCCGCCCGTCCAGCGCAGGTGGGCAGTTGCCGCGCAGGTGGGCACCTGCAAGTGCCCACCCAGGGCGAAAGTGCCCACCGGCGTCGGGGAAGTCGTCATGAATGCGGCCTCCAGCCGGCACCGGCATGCGCCCGCGCAACAGCGGCGCGGGTTCGTGCTGGCGCTCCCCCAGCTCGGTGATCTCGCGCTGCTCGCCATGCTGTGCGTCCTTGGTCTGCTCGTTCTGGGCTCGACCTATGGCGGCACGGGGTACCTCGTCGCCGGGTGCACCGGCGTGCTCGCCGGCCTGCTCGTCGCGTATGCCAGCGCCGTGCTCGCCTTGCCCGCCCTGGCCGTCGCCGCCTTGACGGTGGTGACGTACTTCCTCGTCGGACTGGTGGTTCCTGGCCCGCGCTCGCTGGGGGGCCTGATCGATCTGGCCGGTCACGGCTGGAAGCAGTTACTGACCACGCTGCCGCCGATCGGCAGCAGCGGGCCGCTGCTCGGCCTGCCGTTTCTGCTGGGCCTGGCCGCCGCCGCGCTGGGTGGCAGCCTCGCGCTGCGCACCCGGCCGTCGTTCGGTCCGCTGCTCGCACCGGCTGGCTTGTTCGCCACGGCAATCCTGCTGGGCATGCCCAAGGCGTCGACGCTGCCGCTCGGCGCCACGTTCGTGGGGGTCGCCCTCGGCTGGGCGTCCGTTCGCCACCAACGCACGCGGCCCATTGTGCGCCACGGCTCGAGACAGATCACCCGCATCGCGATCGCCATGGCGATGCTCGCCGTTGCGGCTGTCGGCGCATCGGCGATCGGCCCCGGACTGCCGCTTGCGAAGGAACATCGGCGCGTCGTGCTGCGCAACTACGTCCACCCGCCCTTCGACATCCAGCAATACCCGAGCCCGCTGGCAGGTTTCCGCAAGTACACGAAGGACGGCCCGCTCTACGACAAGACGCTGTTCATCGAAGCCGGCCTGCCCGAGGGGGCCGCGCTGCGCATCGCCACCATGAACACCTACGACGGACTGGTGTGGGGCACCGGCGACCCGAGCCTGACCACTGTCTCCACGGCCACCTTCCAACGCATCGGCACGACGATCAGCGCGAGCGCATCGGGTGCGTCGGCGACCGTCACCGTGCATGTGGACGCCGACTACAACGACGTGTGGCTGCCGACGGCCGGGCAGCTGAAGGGCGTCACGTTCGGCGGGGCGCAACGCAAGCAGTACGCGCGCGCGTTCCGCTACAACCTCGACACTGCCACCGGCGTCATCCCGCAACGCCTGCACGGCGGCGACACCTTCACCATGCACGCCGTCGTGCCACCTACCTCGCCGGATCTGAGCCACGCCACGCCGTTCGGCGATTCGGAGATCTCCCCCGAGTTCACCGCGTTCCTCGCGAGCGCGGCGAGCCAGTGGACCCACGGCGTCGACGGCACCTGGCCCGAGGTGATGGCCATCGCCCGGCACCTGCGCGAGGCCGGCAAGTACAGCGACGGAGCCGGAGACGAAGCCCAGTACCTGCCTGGTCACAGCGTCGGGCGGCTCACCTCGTTCCTCGCCGCGCGAGAACTCGTCGGCGATGACGAGCAGTACGCGGCGATATTCGCGCTGATGGCGAACTACCTCGGCGTACCGACCCGCGTCGTGCTAGGCGCCCAACCCGAATCGGGCGGTGTCGTCAAGGGCAAGGACGTTCACGCGTGGGTCGAGGTGCACGTGGCCGACGGCAGTTGGCTGGCCATCCCGACCAGCGAGTTCATGCCGGACACGTCCAAGAAGCCGGACAAGATTCCGCCGCAGGAGCAGCAGAACACGTCCGCCTCAGTGGTGCCGCCGCCGAACCCGGTGCGTCCGCCGAGCTCGAACGACAGTCCCGACCAGCCCAACACTCGGGTCGACCATCGGCGCAGCGACAAGCAGTCCGAGCATGGCGCCGGCTTCCATCTCCCCCGTGCGGTCGTGCTCGTCGGCACGTACGGCGGCCCACCGATCCTCGCGATTGTGGCGTGCTGCTTGGCCATTGTCGGGCTCAAGTCCACCCGGCGCCGACGCCGGCGTTCGCGCGGCACGCCGGCGACGCGAGTTGCTGCCGGCTGGCGCGAGGTGGTCGATCAGGCTCGCGACCTCGGCAACGCAGTCCCGGCCGGGCAGACCCGGCACGAGGACGCCACCAGCCTGGTCGGGCTCGATCTGGCGCCACTTGCCGCGTCGGCGGACGCGGTCGTCTTCGGACGCGGCAATCCTGCACCGGAGTCGGCGATCCGGTACTGGACTGAGGTCGATCGAGCGCGCGCGCAGATGACCCACGGCATGAATCGCTGGCAGCGCCTGCGTGCTGCGGTCAGTCTGCGATCTCTGCGCACCCCGCGGCGGGCCATCCGGGCGTAGCGGCCACGATCGCTGCAGCCTGACACGCAGTGTCAGCATTGCGCACATTCCAGCCCGCCCGTCAGTCACCGGCCGCCGGCTACGACGCCGACGTCCTGCCCCACCGCCTCGACCCCACGCCCGCTGGCTCTTGCGCCGACGACTTTGATTCGCCGCGCACGTGCAGGAAGAGTCAACCAACGCGCATGGCAGTCCTGGCGTGCCGAGCAATTCGCATACGCCTGTTGCGATCAAGGAGAACCCTAAGTACGTCGCGTCGAAGACCCTTGACAGGGTGGACTGGAAGAACTCGACGCTGATAAAGGGGGAACTCGTCGCGGAGATCACGAAGCTGAAGCGGCAGTCCGGTAAGAAGATCTCGATAAGTGGTAGTGCCACGCTTGTCCAGTCACTCATACATAACGATCGTCGTTGACGAGTCCAATTGCTGGTTCATCCAGTTGTGGTCGGTAGCGGAAAGCGTCTGTTCCCGGACGGCACCGGTACGAAGATGCTGGAATTGACAGACTCGAAAGCGTTCGCCAATGGCGTCCTTTGCCTGACCTGCCAGCCCGCAAAATAAGAATTGCCTCGCAGTCGGGCGGCCTGCAGCAAGTATTTCGTCACGTCATGACGGAAGGGCTTGTCATGGATACCACCGTTGCTGCCGCGGCGTCTGCGCCCGGACTGCAGGCCGGACGGCGGAGTGGATCGCGCTGGCGGTACTGGCCGGCGTAGCCGCGGATGCCGTCCGGTCCGAATCGGTCTCAGATCTGTGCCCAGCTGTCGAACTCGATCGCGGCCCCCAGCGCGTCGCCGACCGCGCCGCCCAGTAGGCAGCCGACGAACCGATCCTGCCCGCTCGACCGCGACGCCTCGTCACTCGTCGATTTCGTCATCGTCCTCCTCGTCGAACGTGCTGCCCCCAGAACGCGAGGTTCGCCGGTGACCCGAGGTGTCCGCCCGGAAGCGGGTCGCCCGGGAAGCCGGTGTGGTCGTGCGCGATGTGATGCCCGACGATCCACCCGCCGACGGCGTCGTGCGGTCGGTCGAGTCGCTCGGCGGGATGTCGGCGGGGCCGGGCCGCACCGCTGCACCGTGTCGAAGCGAGCGTGGTGCGGAAACGCGCTGGGGGAGCGGCTCGCGGCCTTGTCGATCGAGGTCAACACGACGTTGTCAAGATCGCTTCCAACGTCTCGGCCACCGGAGCCAACCCCGGCACGCCCAGCTGTTCGAGCCCACCTCCTGATCAGCCGTTCGAACACATCACGTGGCTGGCCGGATTCGGACGGGTTTGTTGACAGATCGAATACGGCTCACGAGCCTGGAGTCCGGCGTTGAAACGTTTCGTAGCCGGTCGGCGGGACGAACCCGAGGGTTCCGAAGAGATGGGATGGCGATGAGCTCGACATGGCGCACGGTGGTTGTGGTGGCTGCGATGGCAGGCCCCCTCGCCGTTTCGTTGCCGGCCCGACCGGAGCCATCTCCGGAGCAGGCACCGGCGGCGGTTGGGGCAGGTGCGCTCTCCGTCACCCGCTTCGAGCACCCGCCGGGCGATAGCCGCCCCACGATGCTGTGGTTCTGGAACGGCACGATCTCCGAGCAGCTGATCGACCAGCAGCTCGCGGACATGCGCGCAGAGGGCATCCGCGAGACGGTGATCTTCCCTGACGCCACGGCGACGCTGCAGCCCGCGTTCTTCAGCGAGGGCTGGTTCGCGATGGTCGACCACGCGCTGCGTGAGGCGCAGCGCACGGGCATGAAGGTGTGGCTGTTCAACGACCGCGACTTCCCCAGCGGCCGCGCCGCGGGCTACGTCGTCAACGGCGGCACGGTCGGCGATCGGGTCTACCCGCCGCATCCGGAACTGCGTCCGCAGAGCATCGCCCGCAGCCGGCTCACCGCGTCCGGCCCCGGCTCGTTCGACCTGCGCGAGCGGTTCCCCGGCCTCATTCCGCCGCAGCTGAGCGTCGCCGACGGCCAGCTCACGGTGGATGGCGGCGGCGTGACGATCCTGAATCACGGCACCGAGTGGACCGACTACACGCTGTCCTTTGACACTCGACCGCTGCAGACGGCGTCGCTGGGCGGCCACGACTACGCGCAGGCCGGCTGGGCCTTCCGGGCGCAGGACCCCTCGAACGGCTACGTATACCTGCTCGGCAACTACCCGCAGGCCGGGGCCACCGGCGGGAACATCACGCGTATCACCGTCGTGGGCGGCAGGAACGTCGGCACCCGGGTCATCAAGCTCCCGTTCGACGTGGTCGGCGGCCACTCGTACCACGTGGAAACGCGCGTCGAGGGCAGCCGACTCGTCACCTCCGTGGACGGCACCGTCGTCGACGAGTTCACCGACGCGACGTTCGGGCACGGCACTGTCGGGTTCCGGGAGTCGACCGGCCAGAACGAGTCGGCGACATTCGACAACGTGCGGGTGACAGCGCTCGACGGCACGCCACTATACGAGCAGGCGTTCGACTCCGACGCCGCGCTCAAGGACTTTGCGACGCCCGCGCCGGCCGACGACGTCCTCGCCGTCGCCGCGCTCCCGGTCCGTGACGGCACACCCGACGCCGACGGTGCGATCGACCTCACCGACCGCTTCCGCACCGGCGAGTCCTGGAGCGTCCCTGCCGGCGAGTACAAGGTCGAATACTACGTGCGCCACGTCCGCACGGATTTCGGCGGCGACGGCTACCTGAACCTCTTCGACGAGGACGCGGTTCGGCGCTACCTCGAGGTCGTCCACGACGAGTACTATCGCCGCTTCGCGTGGGCGTTCGACTCCGGCTTGCTCCGCGGTTTCTGGGACGACGAGCCGCGGATCGCGACGGGCTACGGGCCGGAGCCGCCGTGGTCAGATCTCGTCGAGCGCAACGTCCGGCGCGCCGGCTCGACGCCCGCGCAGGCGCTCGCCGCCTGGTACGCGGAGGACGGCACTGCCGGCCACGGCGCCCGAGGCGTACTCGCCGACGCCGACGCCGACGCCTTCGCGCAGGCGTACTACAAGCAGGAGGGCGACTGGGCCCGCGCGCACCATACGCAGATCATCTCCAACCCGCTCTCGGACGACCGGCCACCGTCCTGGATGCTCCGCGAGACCGGAGACATCCACAAGGACAACCAGTGGATCCAGGTGCCGGGCGGCGATGCGATCAGCGGGCACGTCGCGCCCGGGCTGCGCAACCTGTCCCCGCGCTACATCACGAGCGACGGGCACCAGCAGGGCGCCGAACGGATCCTGCACGAGAACCTCGGCGCCTACGGCTGGGGCGTGACCCCGGGGCTGGCCCGCTACGTCAACGGCTTCATGGCTGTCCGCGGCGTCAACCTCACCGTGCTTCACGCGTACTGGTCGAACCCGAACAGCGTCCGCTATCCGCCGCCGCTCGAACCGAGCAACCCGTGGTGGGACGACATGGACGGCATCGTGGACTGGACGGGCCGGGTCATGGAGCTCACCCGGGGGCGCGCGGCGGCGCCGACCGCGCTCCTGCACCCCCAGAGCGCGGCGCAGGCGTGGCAGCGGACCGCGACGGGTGACGCGCTCGACGCCGACTTCACCGCGATCACGTACGCGATGGAAGACGTGCAAGTCGACTTCGACATGCTCGACGAGGCCTCGCTCGACGGCGACCCGGCGATGCTGCACCAGGCGGAGGTGCGCGGGAATGCGCTGCGCATCGGCCCGCAGGCATACCGGACGGTGGTCGTCCCGCCGGCGCCGACGATGAGCCTCGAAACCGTACAGCGGCTGGAGCAGCTCGCGGCGAGCGGCGGAACAGTCATCGCCTACGGTGCGCTGCCGGAGCACGAGACGCACGGGAACGACGCCGCGCTGCACGCCGCGCTCGACCGCCTGTTCGCGAGCCCTGGCGCGCAGCGGGTCGCGACGGTCGCGGAACTCCAGCAAGCGCTCGGCGACGCGGGCGCGCCGGGCGCGCGGCTGGCCCCCGCTGCACCCGGTGTGCGGGTGCTGCGGGTAATGCACGGGGACGACAAGGTGTTCGTCCTGATGAACGAGGGCAAGGACGCCATCGACACGACCGCGACGTTCCCCGAGCGCGGCACGCCGGAGTTGTGGGATCCCGAGGACGGATCGCATCGCGTCGCGCCGGAGTTCGCCGACGCGGACGGCGGCGCGGGGACCGCGATTCCGCTGCACCTCGACCCGTCGCAGGTGCTCGCCGTGGTCTTCCGCGGCGCCGCGCCGGTGCCCCATCTGGTCGAGTCGCCGTTGCCGGTCCAGTCCGCGACCCGATCGGGTCCGCAGGCGCTTGCGGCCCAAGTCAGCAGCGACCGGGCGGGGGACTTTCCTCTCGTTGGTGTCGACGGCGGCAGGCGGTTCGCGGGCACCGCGCACATCGAGGGGTCGTTCGACCCGATTCCGCTTGACGGCACCTGGCGGTTCCGGTTCGACCGCGACGGCGCGGACTGGAGCGAGCGGCCGCTCGGTTCCTGGACAGCGGTCGACCCGGCCTGGTCCGGCGATGCCATCTACGAGAAGACGGTGAGCGTGGCCGCGGCCGACCTGGCCGATGGGCGGCGGCAGATCCTCGACCTCGGTGACGTCCGCGACGTCGCACACGTGTCGGTGAACGGCACGCCGGTCGGCCGGCTGCTTTGGGCGCCGTACCAGCTCGACGTCACCGACGCGCTGCACGCGGGAAGCAACCAGATCGACGTGACGGTGACGAACACGCCGGCGAACGCACACGGCTCGGCACAGGCATCCGGACTCCTCGGCCCGGTCGTCCTGCGACCGCGGCAGAAGCTGACGGTGCAACTAGAGCGCGAGGGCGACGCCTGACCGCGCGCGCCCACGGCGGGCGGTGCATTTCGCCGGTCGCTCGGGCGTTTCGCACTGGTGCCGCACGGGTCCGCCCAGCCCGCAGTCGTCCACGGCCAATAGGATCGGCCGGTCTCCGCGCAGTTGCGCCGGATGATCGCGGCCGCGTGCGCCCCAGAACCAGATGTCCTCGCCGTGATGCAAGCCGGCCGGGCGGCATCCACCAGCTCGACCAGTCGGCCCAGCGCTCTCCGCTGAACCGCGGTCCGACGCCCCGGGCCCGGTTGCGCCGCAGCGCTTCGCGTCCAACACCGCGAGCGCGTCGTGCTCCGCGACGGTCAGCTCGGTGCGCCGGTCGAACGCTCGACGGGCAGCGCGAACGTACAGGCCGCCCGGATGGCATCTGCGTCACTGACGGCCCGAACCGCGACTCTCACGCTGGACTCGGGCCGCCGGCGGCCGCCCGCACACAGCGCCAGGATCGTCACGGCGGCGACATCTGCTGCCGCGAATCTGCCAGCTGTGCTCGGCAGCGACCTGCTCGACGTCGCACGCGCCGTATTCATCAACGGCCTCAATGTCGTCGTTGCCGGTGTCGCCGCAGCTGTCTTCGCCGGTCTCGCTGTCCTCACCGTCGTCGTGCTGCGCGGCACGGAACAGGCAGTGACAAGCGACGAGCCCGGCCGGACGTTGACGCTCGCGCAGGTGCCGCCGCCGAGGCGGTCTAGCGCATCAGCAGCCGGGTGACCCGCATCGAGTCGGGTCACCCGGCTCTGCTGTACTCAGCCGATCCGACGCGCCAGCACAGGGAGGCACCATGTCGTATCCGGAGCCCCGCTACTCCGCCGATTCGGCAGAGACGAGCGCGCGTTTCCGACCGCACACGCAAGCCCCCGATCTCACCTATTCCAGCGGTGGCACGGTGCACTACCTCGCCACGACAGCGACCACGAACGGCGAGTTCGGCCTTTACCGGTGGGACTTCGCGGCGACGCGCAGCGGGCCGGATCCACATTCCACCGGACGATCTCCGAGTCGTTCTTCGTCCTGTCTGGCACCGTCCGCCTCTACGACGGCAGCAAGTGGGTCGACGCCACGGCCGGTGACTTCCTGTTCGTACCCGAGGGCGGCGTCCACGCGTTCAAGAACGAATCAGGCAAGGAAGCGTCGATGCTGCTGCTGTTCGCGCCGGGCGCGCCGCGTGAGGGCTACTTCGAGATGCTCGCCGAATGGGCCCAGGGCCGCACGATGAGCGCCGAGGAGAAGGCCGAGGTCTTCGCCTACCACGAAACGTACTGGCTGTGAGGGCGCCCGGTCGGCACGCCTCAGAGGTCGATACCAAGTAGGGCGTCGACGAGGTCACGGACCAGAGCCGGCGCGGACGGGTCGTCTCCGCGGTTGGCGTTCGCCTCGTCCGTCCACCGGTCCAGGGCACCCATCGCCCCGACGGTGTCGAGATCGTCGGCCAGGCGCGCGCGCACCTCGGCGAGCAGCGGCCGCGCGTCGTGGGCGGCAGGCGATCGCACGGCCCACCTCCAGCGCTCGAGCCGAGCCTCGGCGGCGGGCAGCCTACCGCCGGTCCATTCGCGGTCGGCCCGGTAATGCCCGTCGAGCAACGCGAGGCGGATCGCCATCGGGTCGACCCCGGCGCCGCGCAGCTTGGACACGAAGACGAGGTTGCCGCGCGACTTGCTCATCTTCTCCCCGTCCAGACCGATCATTCCGGTGTGCACGTAGCGGCGGGCGAATGGGTACTCGCCGGTCAGCACCTCTGCGTGCGCGGCCGAATGCTCGTGATGCGGGAAGATCAGATCAGAACCGCCACCCTGCACGTCGAATCCCACGCCGAGCCGGCTCAGTGCGATCACCGCGCATTCGATGTGCCAGCCCGGACGGCCGCGACCGAGGTCGGTGTCCCAGTACGGCTCGCCGAACCGGTGACCTCGCCACAGCAGCGAGTCCAGCGGGTTGCGCTTGCCGGCGTGCTCCGGGTCGCCGCCCCGCTCGGCGAACAGCCGCAGCATCGTCGACTCGTCGTAGTGCGACACGTATCCGAACTGCTCGGCGGACTCGATCGCGAAGTAGATGTCCTCACCGACGTGGTATGCGGCGCCGCTGGCGAGAAGTTCGGCAATTGACTTGGTGATCTCGGTGACCGACTCGACCGCGCCGACGTAGTCATCTGGCGGCAGGACCCGAAGGGCGGCCATGTCGTCGCGGTAGAGAGCGATCTCGCGCTCGGCGAGATGCATCCAGTTCTCCCGGGTGTGCGCGGCCCGTTCGAGCAGTGGATCGTCGACGTCGGTGACGTTCTGCACGTAGTGCACCTCGTGGCCTTCGTCGCGCCAGACCCGTTGCACCAGGTCGAAGGCCAGGTAGGTTGCCGCGTGGCCGAGGTGTGTCGCGTCGTACGGCGTGATGCCGCAGACATACATCCGCGCCGTGCCATTCGGTGTCGTGTCGCGTATCTCGCCGGCGGTTGTGTCGAACAGTCGCAAGCGATCCCGGGGCCCGGGCGGCACCGGCAGTACTGGCACCGGGCTGGCCGTCCATGAGTCCATGTATGCCAACCTATCCGGCACACTGCGTGGATGAGCGACGGGTTGGTGTCAGTGCAGCGAATCATCGCCGCCAATCCGCAAAAGCTCTTCGACATCGTCGCCGACCCGGCGATGCATCCGGTGATCGACGGCTCTGGCTCGGTGCGAGGCGCGCGCCCGGGCAATCCGGTGCGACTGTCGCAGGGAGCGACGTTCGCCATGCACATGCAACTCGGTGCGCCGTACCGCATTCGCAACACGGTTGTGGAGTTCGAAGACGGGCGCCGGATCGCCTGGCGCCATTTCTACGGCCATATCTGGCGGTATGTGCTCGAACCGATCCAGGGCGGCACCCTCGTCACCGAGCAGTGGGATCCAGCGAAGGCCAAGAACCGTCTCGTGCTGCATCTCTGCGGCTTCCCGGCGCGCAATCGCCGCAGCATGCACCGCACCCTGGCGCGGCTCGACGACTTAGCCGCGCTGCCCTCACCGGACTAGATCGGCGGCCACGGAATGGCCGGCCGGTCGGTAGACGGCATGGGATAGCGCCGCCGAGCCAGCAACTGATCGATACGTCGCAGGGTGCGGCGCACCTCCCGGACGGTGAGCAACTCGTGCAACCGCTCGCCCAGCCGGCCGTCGAGCCCCGCGCGCAACTCGCACAACACCTCGACGGCGTCGTCCGTGAGCGGCTCATCGGCCCACTGCCACAGCAACGTCCGTAGCTTCGGGTCGACGTGGAAGCTGACGCCGTGATCGACACCGTAGACGTGCCCCGCCCGGGTCGGCAGCAGGTGCCCGCCCTTGCGGTCGGCATTGTTGATCACCGAGTCGAACACGGCGATCCGGCGTAGCTGCTCTGACGTCGACTGCCGGACGAGCGCCACGACGTCGACGTCCTCGTCGATGTCGATCCACAACTGGGCCATACCGGGGCCGACCGGCCCGTCGCGGTAGACCGTAGGTGGCACGACCGTCCAACCGGTTGCCGCCGAGACCTCGTAGGCGGCCACCTCACGCTCGGCGAGCGTGCCGTCCGGGAAGTCCCACAACGGCCGCTCCCCCGCTACCGGTTTGTACACGCAGGCCGCCTCGACGCCGTCGTGTTCGACCGAGCAGTACAGGGTCGCGTTCGACGCCTCGACCAGCCGGCCCTCGACGGTCAGCCGCCCCTGATTCAGCAGTTCCAGGGCGTCGTCGACCGGTAGCTCGCGAGCCGGCGTGAGCTTGTCGGGTCTCACGATTCGGTCGAGCTTCGACGGTGGTAGCCGTTCTGCCGCGGGCAGACGTGGCCCGCGGTCGGGTCGAGTGGCAGGCCGCACAGCGGGCACGGCGGGCGACCGGCCGCGACGACCCGGCGGGCGCGTTCGACGAAGTTGCGCGCCGAGCCGGGCTCGAGGCGCACCCGCAGCGCGTCCGGCCCGTCGTCGACGTCTTCGAGCAGGGTCTCCTGAGCGACCTCAGTGTCCTCGACCGGGGCCTGTGCCTCGATGATGACGACGCGGGAGTCGCCGTCCCAGGCCAGCGCCATCGCACCGACGCGAAACTCTTCGTCAACGGGCTGCTCGAGCGCCGCGGCATCGGGCTCGCCACCTGCGGGCAGGGCCGTGCCGGTGCGGGCGACGACCTCGTCGAGAAGCTGCTCGATGCGATCGGCCAGGACAATTACCTGCTGCTTCTCCAAAGACACCGATACGACTCGTGCCGCATCGGCCGCCTGCAGGTAGAACGTGCGGTCTCCGGGCTCACCAACAGTGCCCGCGACGAATCGACGCGGGCGATCGAAGAGAAACAGCTGTCGCGGCATGGCGCCGTAAAGCCTAATGGTTCTGCTCAGACCGTGCCCTCACCAGCACCGCCACCGACTGTGGCATCACCGGCTCCAGCGGCGCGGCGCGACCTGCGCCGCCGCTTCGGCGGGGCGAATCCGGCGAGATCGCCCCCGACGTCGTTGGCCCGCAGCACGTAGGGCCGAGTGTCGGTGTAACGGATGATCGAGGCCGAACTCGGATCGACGACAATACGCTGGAACTGGTCCAGATGTAGGCCGAGCGCGTCCGCGAGAACCGCCTTGATCACGTCACCGTGGCTGCACGCCACCCATACCGCGTCGGCTCCGAGCCGGGCGTCCCAGTCGCGAACACACTGCACCGCACGGGCGGCGACCTCGGGAAGCGACTCGCCACCTGGAAACCGCACGGCCGACGGCTGGGCCTGCACCACCCGCCACAGCGGATCCTTGGCAAGCTCCTTGATCGGGCGGCCGGTCCACTCGCCATACCCGCATTCGATCAGCCGCTCGTCCACCTGCCGCTCGGGTTCACGTCCTGCCTCCCGCTGAGCCGCGAGCAACGCGTCGGCGGTCTCGGCGCAGCGTTCGAGCGGGCTGGTGACCACTGCGCTCAACGGCAGCGCGGCTACCCGCGCCGCGAGGCCTTCGGCCTGCTTGCGTCCGCGCTCATCGAGATGGATTCCCGGGGTGCGCCCGGCAAGGACCGGGCCGGTCATCGCGGTGAGCCCGTGTCGGACGAGCAGGACGGTGGACATCAGCTCAGTCCGACGTCGCAGAGATCACGCCGGTCGTGAGCAGGATGATCAGCAAGAGACCCAGGGCAATCCGGTAGCAGATGAACACATAGGTAGTGTGCTGGGCGAGGTAGCGCATCAGCCACGCGATGGACGCCAGCCCCACCACGAAGGCGACGATGAGGGCGACGCCGGTGAGGCCCGCACCCGTGCCGCCCTTCTGGCCGATCTTGCGTGACTCGTAGACGGCCGACAGGACGACGGCCGGGATGGACAGCAGGAACGAAAACCGCGCCGCGGTCTCCCGGTTGAGCCCCCGGAAGAGTCCCGCGGTAATCGTCGTGCCCGACCGTGACGCACCGGGGACGAGTGACAGTGCCTGCGCGGCCCCGACTGCGACCGCATCCTTGGTGTCGAGGTCCTCCTCCTCACGATTGCGTGCGCCGATCCGCTCAGCCAGGTACAGCGCCATTGCCAGCGCGATCATCGTGATCGAGATGATCCAGAGATTGCGTGCGCCCGTCTCGATCTGGTGGCTGAAAGCGACGCCGAAGACGCCCACCGGGATCGTCGCGAGGATCAGATACCAGCCCATCCGGTATTCCAGGGTGTCGCGGACCGACGTGTCGATCAGGCCACGGGTGAACGCGACGACAACCTGCGTGAGCTCACGCCAGAAGTAGAGGATGACCGCCAAGGTCGTGCCGAGCTGGATCACCGCGGTGAACGGCGCACCCGGATCGTCCCAGCCGAACAGCGCCGGAACGATGCGCAGGTGTGCCGTAGACGAGATCGGCAGGAACTCGGTCAATCCCTGCACGATGCCGTACACGACTGCCTGGAGCAGGTTCATGTCGTGGGTTGGGGCCGGCGAGGTAGCCAGGTGTTCGGCAGCGGGTTGCAGTAGCAGCTGCAGGCTCACCTTGCGGTCCCGGCTCGCCCAGATCTCTCGAGTGCGGCCGCGGCTGTGCCCAGGGCCTGCAGTCGCTCTTCCAACGTCGCGCCGAACGGGGTGACGGCCAGGGTGGTGACGCCTGAGTCGGCAAAGGCGGCCATCCGTTCGGCAATGCGCGCTGGCGGCCCGAGTAATGCCGTCGAGTCGACGAACTCGAGCGGCACGGCGGCCGCGGCTGCCTCGTAGTCGCGGGACAGGAATCGGTCCTGAACTTCGGCTGCTGCCTTCGCATAGCCCATGCGAACGGCCAACGCGTTGTAGAAGTTCTGCTCCCTACTGCCCATGCCGCCCACATAGAGCGCCGCATTCGCCCGGATTTGAGCCGCGCACGCCTCGATGTCGTCGCCGACGACCAGTGAGGCGGTGGCTACGACGTCGAAACCGTCGAGCGTTTTACCGACCTTGGCTCGGCCGGCGCCGATGTGCTCGGCGAACTCGGCGGCGTGCTCCGGGGCGTAGAAGATGGCCAGCCATCCGTCTGCGATCTCGCCGGCGAGCTCGAGGTTCTTCGGCCCTACCGCGGCGAGGTAGATCGGGATGTGCTCGCGCACCGGATGCACGGTCAGCTGCAGCGCCTTACCCGGGCCATCCGGCAGCGGCAGGGTGTAGGTCGAGCCCTCGTAGCGGACTCGTTTGCGGGCCAGCGCCATCTGCACGATGTCGACGTATTCGCGGGTGCGGGCCAGCGGCTTGGCGAACCGTACGCCGTGCCAACCCTCGGACACCTGGGGGCCCGACACGCCGAGGCCAAGCCGGAATCGGCCACCGGAGAGGGTGTCGAGGGTGGCGGCCGTCATCGCGGTCATCGCCGGAGTGCGCGCCGGAATCTGCATCACCGCGCTGCCCACATCGACGTGGCTGGTCTGAGCGGCCACCCACGCCAGCACCGTCGGCGAGTCAGATCCGTATGCCTCCGCGGCCCACACCACAGAGAACCCCAGCTTGTCGGCCTCGCGTGCGAGGGCGAGGTTGTCGGCGTCGTTGCCCATACCCCAGTACCCGAGGTTTATTCCCAGCTCCACGCGGCTCACCTTAGAGCGCCCGCCAGATCGGCGCTTCATGGAACACCCTGCGCTGACCGGCTGATCAGCCGCTAGGTTTCAGGCCGTGAAGCTTCGCAATGTCGGCAACAGCGGGCTGACGGTGTCGCATATCGGGCTGGGCACGATGACATGGGGATTGGAGACCGACGCAGACGACGCGGCCGCGCAGCTCGTCGCATTCCGTGATGCCGGGGGCACACTCGTCGACACTGCGGTGTCCCACGCATACGGGGCTTCCGAGCAAATACTCGGCCAACTCCTCGCCGACGTCGTTCCTCGCGAAGAGGTCGTCGTCGCCACCAAGGCAGGCATCATTCGGACCGAGAACGGCCGGATCGTCAATGTCGGGCGCGGCGAGCTGCTCCGCCGGCTCGACCAATCGCTCGAACGCCTCGGCACCGACTATGTCGACCTTTGGTATGTGCACTATGTCGACGATGCGGTGCCCTTCGACGAGACGCTCTCCGCGCTCGACACCGCGGTGGCCACCGGCAAGGCCCGCTATGCGGGTGTGTCCAACTACTGCGGCTGGCGGGTTGCCCGCGCTTCGACATGGCAGCGGTCCGCGCCGGGCCGGGCACCGATCGTCGCGAATCAGGTGCGGTACTCCCTGCTCGAGCGGGGCATCGAGCGTGAGGTGATCCCGGCCTGCCAGGCCCTCGGCATCGGCGTCCTGCCCTACTCGCCACTCGGCGGTGGGGTGTTGACCGGCAAGTATCGCGCAGGCGTTCCGGCAGACTCGCGCGCTGCCGCGAACGGACGCAACCTCGCCGAGGTGGTCAGCGACCGCGATATCGGCATCGTCGAGGCCGTCGCCACCGCGGCCGAGGGGCTCGCCACGTCGCCGATAGCGGTCGCCCTGGCGTGGATTCGCGATCAGCCCGCAGTTACGGCGCCGATCCTGGGTGCCCGCACGCTGGGCCAGCTCACCGCGGCCCTCGCCTCAGAGCTGCTCGATCTGCCGGTCGAGATCCGGCGCGCACTCGACGACGTGTCGGCACCGGCGATCGGATACCCCGAGGACGTCAGCTGAGTACACCGGACGATCCAGCGTTCGCCGCGTTCTGCAGCGCCGGACTGTGGCCCGGACTCGGCAAGAACCTCGCATCTGCGCTCGGCGATGCCGGCATCCACGGGCCGGCTGACGTGTCGAGCAGCAGGCTGGCGCTGTTGCCGAAGGTCGGCCAGACACGTGCCGGACGGTTGCTCTCGTCCTTTCTCGCCGCCGCCCCGGTCTACGAGCTCGTGCAGATGCTCGTCCCGGCAGGGCTCGACGCCCGGATCGCGAGCCGGGTCGTCGATTCACTCGGCCCGCCGGCGCCGCGGCTCGTGCGCGACGACCCGTGGCTGCTGCTCGGCGTGCCAGGCGTGCTTCCCGCCGACGCCGACCGGGTTGCCCGCGCGGTACTGCCCGGCGTCGCCCGCGACGATCCGCGCCGTGCGCGCGCCCTGGTGGCCTACGTCCTCGCCCGCGACTCGCGCGACGGGCACACGGTCAGCCCGGTCGGCGCCGTGATGGACGCGCTCGCCGAGTACGGAGCCGGCGACCCGCGAGTGGCAGTCGACGCCGCGGTCGTGGCCGCGACGGTCGTCCGGTTCGAGCAGGACGACGACGCGCCACAACTGGGCCTTGCCCGGTACGCGCAGGCCGAGGACGCGCTCGCGCAGGGCGTCGCGCGGTTGCTGGCCACAGCCGAGCCGATCGAGTCCAAGTCTCGGCGCGGCGCCGTCGGCGACCTCGACGATACGCAGCGTCTTGCCGTTGCCAACACGCTTCGATCAGGAGTCAGTGTGCTGACGGGCGGGCCGGGCACGGGCAAGAGCCATACCGTTGCAGCCGTCGTGTCGCGTGCCGAGCGGGCGGGCCGAGCGGTGGCGCTCGCCGCGCCGACCGGGCGCGCAGCCAAGCGCCTGGAGGAGCTGACCGGCTCCCCCGCCTCGACCATCCATCGCCTGCTCGGGGCGCAGCCGCGTCAGCGCGCGGGATCTGACGGCGAGCTGGAGTTCACCGGCGGTTTCGCGCGCGACGCCGAGACGCCGCTCGAGCAAGATGTCGTGGTCGTCGACGAGACCTCGATGCTCGACGTCGAACTGGCCGAGGCCCTGCTCGACGCGTGCGCGGACGGTACCCATCTGCTGTTCGTCGGTGACGCTGCGCAGTTGCCGTCCATCGGTCCGGGACGGGTGCTCGGTGAGCTGATCGACTCCGGGGTCGTACCCGTCACGGAGCTGACGACCCTGTATCGCCAGGCGGAGGGTGGCGCCATCGCGAGGCTGGCGACCAGCGTTCGGGAGGGCGAGCTACCTGCGGTGAGCGACCCGGGGCGTGAGGTGGTCGTGGTTCCCGCGCACGGATCGGCCGAGGCGGCCCGACGGGTCGTCCAGCTCGTCACGGACTCGATCCCGCGGGCGCTGGGAATCCCGGCTGACCAGGTCCAGGTGGTGACCCCGGTGCATCGGGGCGGGGCGGGCACGATGGCGCTCAATGCCGCACTCAAGACGCAGCTCAATCCTGGCGACGGTCGGGGCAGGTTCGATCCGGGTGATCGGGTAGTGGCCACCGCGAACCACATGGAGGCCGAGCCGTTCGGGTACGCCAATGGCGAGGTGGGCACCGTCACCGACGTCGAGCGCGACGGCACGGTGACCGTCGAGTTCGCCTCCGGCCCGGCCGAGATTAAGGGCAAGGCGTTGGCCGATCTGCTACACGGATGGGCCATCACGGTGCATCGCGCGCAGGGCTCCGAGTTCCCGGCCATCGTCGTCGTGTTGCCGCCCGAGGCAGCCGGCATGCTCTCGCGTCCGCTCGTGTATACCGCGCTGACGCGGGCCCAGCGGCACCTGTCCGTCGTGCACGCGGCCGGTCCTGCCGTTGCCCGGGCGGTGCGTCACGTCGGGGCGCGGCCCAGGCGGACGCGGCTTGGCGGACTGCTGGTCGAGTACGCCGCCCCGCTCGATAAGGGCAAATGAAGACATGTGATCGGGGCAAGACTATGGAGATCAGGGCCGCTGAGGGGTTCAATGGCGACCTATGACGGCGATCTCTGCCGAGGAGGCCAGCGCAGACCCCGACTGGGAGTATGCGCCGCTGCGGATCCCGGCCGAGGTGAGTCGGACCTCCGCAGCGGTTCGGCTCAGCCTGCATGCCGAGTTCGGCGGCTGGGAGCTGGCGCGCGTTCAGCGCTACACCGATGGATCGCGTCGCGTACTGCTCCGCCGCAAACGTCCGGTGGCGGCAGTCGACGCAGCAGCAGTGCCGCTACCCGGCCTGCCTCGCTGACCTGCCTGCGCGACCGCGCTTATGCGCGCAAGGCGCGCAGGGTGTCGATGGTGTCTGCCTCGGCGGCGGTCTTGTCGTCGCGATAGCGCACGACCCGGGCAAACCTGAGCGCCAGCCCGCCGGGATAGCGCGTCGAGCCCTGGACGCCGTCAAATGCGACCTCGACGACTTGCTCAGGCCGCAGTGGCACTACCCACTGGCCGATCTCCCCCGCAGCCAGCGACCGGAACCGCTCGGTCTGCCAGGCGAGCATCTCGTCCGTCATTCCTTTGAAGGTCTTGCCAAGCATGACGAATCCGCCGTTGTCCGGGTCGCGGGCACCGAGATGAATGTTCGACAGCCAGCCGCGGCGACGCCCCGAGCCCCACTCGACTGCCAGCACGACCAGGTCGAGCGTGTGTACCGGTTTGACCTTCAGCCAGGCGGCGCCCCGCCGGCCCGCCTCGTACGGTGCGGTCAGCGACTTGGCCACTATGCCCTCGTGGCCGTGGCGAAGCGTGTCAGCGAGGAATTCGCGTGCGGCGTCGGGGTCGGCGGTCGTGCACCGCTGCACCCGGTGCGCTTGCGGAACGACCCGGTCAAGCATGGCGAGACGCCGAGCGGTCGGCTCGTCGAGCAGATCGGTGCCGTCGATGTGCAGGACATCGAACAGATACAAGGTGATGGGCGTCGTGACACGACCCGCCGCGACCTCGCGCGTACTCCCCAGCCGCGCGGCGGTGACCTGGAACGGTTGTGGCCGGCCGTCGGGCCGCAGTGCGATGGCCTCGCCGTCGGCAACGAGGCTGGTCACCGGCAGCTCGCGCAGTACCTCGACCACCTCGGGCAGGCGTGCGGTGACGTCGTCGAGCGTCCGGGTGAACAGCGCGATGTCGTCGCCGTCGCGGTGGGCCTGGATGCGCACGCCGTCAAGCTTCCATTCGAGGACGGCCTCGGTGGCGGGTGCGCCGAGCCGGGCGAGGGCGTCGTCTGAGCTGGTAGCGGTTTGCGCCAGCATCGGCTGGATCGGGCGCCCGACCTGGAGCCGGAACTCGGCGAGCGCCGACTCGCCCGCCGGCCCCAGCGCGGCGCCCGCCACCGCCGCAAGATCACCACGCAGCATCGCCGCGCGACGGACCGCAATGAGGGGAACTTCGGCGGCCCGCGCGACCGCGTCGGTCATCACCCCGCCGAGCGCTCCTTGACGCAGCTCGCCGCCCAGCAGCCGTCGCAGGAAGTCCTGCTCGGGAGCGGTCGCGCGACCGAACAGGCCGGCGAGCTGTTGCCTGCGCCGCGCCTGCGAACCAGAACCCGAGGTCAGGCCGATCTCGGTGAAGGCGGCGTCGACCTCGCTGACCGTGAGTGTGGACTGCGCGGCGGGTGCGTGGGCCTCGCGCAATGATGCCCACCCCACGCCGATCTGGCGTTGCGGCAGCTCACCGGCGAGCCACGAGACGACGAGCGCCGCCTCGTGCGGCGTGAGCTCGCGCAGCAGCGTCACGAGCCGAGTCACCTTTGCGCTGCGAGCGGGCGTCTGGGCCATCTCGGCCGACGCCGATGCGATCGCGCCCAACAGCATGCGAGCAGCCTGCCACGAGCCGCTGACAGGCCGACCGGTCAGCAGCCGGAAAGGAACCGATCGAGCACCCGCACGCCAAAGCGAAGGCCGTCGATCGGCACGCGCTCGTCGATGCCGTGAAACAGCGCCATGAAGTCGAGGTCGGGCGGCAGCAGCAATGGTGAGAAGCCGAAGCAGCGGATGCCGAGTTCGGAGAAGGACTTGGCGTCGGTGCCGCCGCTCATCAGATACGGCACCGGCCGCGCGCCCGGGTCCTCGGCGCGCAACGCGGCCGACATCGCGTCAACGAGAGCACCGTCGAAGGTCGTTTCGACTGCCACATCCCGGACGAGGAACTCGCGGGTGACACCGTCGCCGATCAACTCGTCGATTGTGGCGAGCAGCGCGTCTTCCTGCCCCGGAAGGAAGCGCGTATCGATCGTCGCCTCCGCCGTCGAGGGAATCACGTTCGTCTTGTATCCGGCCTGCAGCATGGTCGGGTTCGCAGTGTTGCGGATGGTCGCGCCGATCATGCGGGCGACGGTGCCGAGTTTGGGCAGTGTCGGCTCCGGATCGTCCGGGTCGATGCCGAGGCCGGTGAGTTCGTTGATCTCTTCGAGCAGGCGCCGCACCGTGTCAGTGATCAGGACCGGGAACTCGTGCGATCCGATCCGGCTGACCGCGGCGGCAAGACGAGTGACCGCGTTGTCGTCGTGTATCAGCGAGCCGTGACCGGGCCGGCCTTTCGCGCGCAACCGGAGCCAGCCGATGCCCTTCTCCGCGGTCTGGATCAGATACAGGCGCAGATCCCCGCCGACTGACACGCTGTAGCCGCCGACCTCGCTGATCGCCTCGGAGCAGTCGGCGAAGAGGTCCGGATGGTTGTCGACCAGCCAGTGTGCGCCTTTGCGCCCGCCTGCCTCCTCGTCGGCGACGAAGGCGAGGACGATGTCGCGCGGCGGCTTGCGCCCGGTCCGCGCCCACTCGCGGATGACCGCGAGGGTCATGGCATCCATGTCCTTCATGTCGACCGCGCCACGTCCGTACACGTAGCCATCGCGAATCTCGGCTGCGAACGGGTCGGCGGACCACTCGGCACCATCGGCCGGCACGACATCGAGGTGCCCGTGGATCAGCAGCGGTTTGCGCGACGGGTCGCTGCCGGGGATGCAAGCGATCGTGGATGCACGCCCGGGCTCCGACTCGAGTATCTGCGCGTCGATGCCCACCTCGCCAAGGCGTTGGGCAACCCATTCCGCGGCCGGCCGCTCAGCATGAGTCGGATTCGAGGTGTTGATGCGGATCAGGTCGCACAGCAGGTCGACGACCTCGCTCTGTGCGCTGGGCGCGGGCGCATGGTTCATGCCTAGTTCCTACCAGTCACAAGCCCCGTGGCGGTGAGGCGGTTAGATCGAGCGACGTCCGGCGCGGTGCCCGGCGATGATGACGACTCCGCTGACGGCGAGGGCGAAGACCATGACCAAGCCGGCCAGCAGTATCGAGTCGTCGGCGCCGACCGAGGACTTGGCGGCTACGTCGACGGGTTGACGTTGAGAGCTGCTGGGGGCAGGCGCGGGCGACGAGGTTGCAGAGCCGCCCGCGGGCGGCGGGACTCCGGCGCTGGATGCGGGCGCGAGCGTCACGGTGGTGTCGGAGGCCGGCGCGGAGCCGAGGCTGGGTGTCGTCGTGGTGGTCGGCAGCGGGTTCTGCGGAGGAGCTGCAGACCTGGAGGTGTCAGTCGGCTGGCCCTCGCCCGGGGCAGAAGTCACCGTCGTGTTCGTCGATCCCGGCTGGCTCGACTGCGATCGCGATCCTGGCGCTGTTGACGGCGATGACGAAGTAGCCGGGGTCGACGGCGGTGGCTCCCGGCCGGGGGTGAGCCCGAATTCCCAGTGCCGTGCCCGCCCGGAAGTCCTGGCTGTGACCGAGTATCGGATACCGACGGTATGACGATGATCCTCTCCGTCAGGCTCGGCTCGGCGCTGGTGCGGTAGCTCGGCGGTCGCGTTGCGGTGGAGGACTCCCGGTCGGGACGTGAGGGCGTCGGATGTCCCGAACTGTGGCCGCTCGATTCCCCGGGTACGGTCTGCGATTCGGTAGGCGACGGCGTGATCGTCACCGTTTCCGTTGGCCTCGGCTTGGGGATGGTGCTGTCAGTGGGCCGAGGGTCCGGTGTTCGCGTGTGGGTATGCGCGCGCGGGTGGCGCGGGTGCGTATGTTGCGGGCGAGCGTGCGGGTGCTCAGTAGCGCGCCTGGGGTGCGCCACTGGATGCGACGATTCGCCTCTCGGTGGTGCGGGGGCAACGATCACACCCGGCAGGCAGCGCGAGATCGTCCGCCGCCAATCAGCATGGTCATCTGCGTGCTCTCGCGCCAATTGTGTGACGCTCGGCAGCTGGCAGGTCGCGTTGCTGCGATCGGCGCCGGCACCCGCGCCGGGCACCAGGATCGCAAGGGCTGTGCCTGCTCCGAGACATAGAACGACTGCGGGTACACCCCGAAACCGGTGACCGCGTGTCATGGGGTCTCGATCCCCTACTTGAGTGTCTGGGTGGCAACCAGACTGTCCGGATACGTGCAAAACACTTCTGCACAACGAGTTCCCTGATCCTGCGGTTCGCCCGTTGTAAGAGCCGTCTTAGAAGAATAGCCGTGAGTCACTGTCCGTGGGGCTTCTTGGCAGCGAAAATGTTTGGTCAATGTGTGCCAGGGGGGTCAGGTGGCCGATGCGCGGTGGGCTAGACTCGCTATTCGCTTGTCCGGGTGGCGGAATGGCAGACGCGCTAGCTTGAGGTGCTAGTGCCCTTTATCGGGCGTGGGGGTTCAAGTCCCCCCTCGGACACGTTCTGAAGTCCTTTGATTTCAGGATAGTAAGCGCTTTCGGTGATCCTCGACTCGGAAACATGTCCCACCCGAGTCGTTGAAAGGCGCTCGCCGTACCGCCCGCCGGCTGAGGATGGGTCTGCCGCGAGGTCGACGGGATCGCTGCATCCGCCCTGACACGAAACACGAGCCCCTACCGGCGCAGCCCGCGCCGATGCGGCACGAGATTTCGCGCCAAGCCAGTAGGGGACCACCCCTCCGGACAGCGACGACAGACCACTCCCCGCCGGCGCTCACGACAGCGGCGCTCCGGTGCGCAGCCCGAACGCCGCCGCGCGCGAAGTTGTGCGCGTCAACCGGACGTCGCAGCGGGCTCAAGAACGTCGATCTGCGTGGCTATGTCTGGACGCGGGAGATGTGCGTGACGCGCGCGGATCAGTCGTTCTGGCACCGCTCAGAGGTGTCCCGGTTAGCGCACGTTCACCGGGCATTTCACCGGGCGGGTCTTGCGGGACACCACGGTGGGCGAGATCGTGCAACGTCGCCGGCAATGTGAAGTGGCCCGTTCAGCGTTCCTCATGCGGACACGGGTCATTGGCCAGTTGCTGCCGCCGGCGCGACCCGGCCTCCGGTAGGCAGCGAGTCTCTGGTCACTCCGCGGAGTTGAGGACTTCGGTCCGCCAGTTTTCTGACCTGTATCGGCTGCATGGTTAGAGCCCCGATTGTGCCGACGTCGTGGCGGAATGGGCGCGGGTCGGGCAGGCCGTGGTCATGGTGACGGCGGGGTGAATGTGGCGAGGTTGTCGATGCCGAGTTGCTGTTCGATGCCGGCGATGCGGCCGAGGATCTGGGTGAGGGCGTTGTCGCCGTATTGCTTGTTTTCCAGTTCGGCGAAGCGTTCGGCGAGTTGGTCGAGGGTGGGTTGCGGGGTGTGGGTGCGCAGGGTGGGGTAGATGACGGTGTCTTCCCAGGCTTCGTGGGGTTCGTACATGCGCACGAAGCGGGTGAGGTCCTCGCGGAGTGCGGCGCGGGCTTTGGTGGCGGCGAGGCCGCTGGCGGCGGTGGTGAGGATGGTGGCGGTGAGGTGCCGGCCGCGGTCGTGTTGGACGAGCAGGGTGTGCACCAGGTCGGCCAGGTCGGCGTTGGCGGCTTGGACGCGGGGGAAGACGTAGGCCTCTTCGAGGCCTTCGTGGAAGCTTTCGACGTAGTCGGCGATGATCTGGGCTGCGTCGGTGAGCGCGCCGGTGGGCGGGGTCGTGCCGGCGTCGAGTTGGTCGATCATTGCGCGGTAGGCGAGCAGCACCCGTTTGAGCAGGCCGTGCTCGGTCATGAGTTCTTCGCCGGGCGAGGGCGGGCGGAGTGCGGTTGAGGCGGGGTGGTTGTCGGTGAGGGCGTTGCCGGCCTGGGTGGCGCCGGCGCCGAGGATGAGTCCGGCTGTGCCGGTGAGCAGGGTGCGTCGGGTGGGTAGTCGGCTCATGATCCGGTGGTGATGGGTTGCATGTCGGGGGTGAGGGCGTACCAGGGGCCGCCGTTGACGAACAGGGCTTGGCCGTTGGCGGTGCCCGCGTGTAGGTCACCGGCGTAGTGGTAGAGCGGGTAGCCGCCGTAGGTGATGATCCGTTGCCCGGTGTTGGGGTCGGCGAGTGTGCCCAGGTCGGCGGCGGTGACGCCGGGGCCGGCGGTGGGCGTGTGGCCGGTGGCGATGGCCAGTGGTGGCCAGGTGCCCGCGCACGGTCCGGTGCAGGTGACGTGGCTGCCGGCGTCGGGCGGGAACATGTACAGCGTGCGGCCCTGGGAGTCGGTGAGCAGGGCGCCGAGCCCGGCGATGTGTCCGACGCGCACGGTCGCGTGCGCCGGGACGGGCTGGTCCCAGAGCGGGTCGCCGGCCCCATGGCGGCTGGTGTGGCCGCATCCGGCCAGCATCATCGCCGCGAGCGCGGCGGTGCCGGCGAGCGGTCGTATCGGCGTCACGGGATAAATGGTCGGGAACTGCGGGCCGCAAGTTCCCGACCGAGTAAGGGACGTGGTCGCGGTCACCAGCGGTGGCCGACGTGTGCGGATCGATGCGAGGAGGACGTGCGGTGGCAACCAAGCGGTCGGCCGGCTTGCCCAGCCGCGGGCTGCTGGCGGCCGGCGTGCTGATTCTCGCGGGCACTGTGCTGGTGGTGGCGGCCGGCGTGGTCAGGCACCTGTCCGGGGCGCACGGCCCGGTGCTGCCGGTGTCGTGGTGCCGTTCGGGTCCGACGCGGGTGCTGCCGCCGTTGGCCGGGTCGCGCTGGGTCAGGTCCTGGCAGCAGGACTGGGTGGCGTTGGCGGTGCTCGCCGGCCTGGCCGGGCTGTACGCGGCTGGCGTGCTCGCGGTGTGGCGCCGGCGCGCCCGGTGGCCGGCGTGGCGGGCGGTGTCGTTTTTGGCCGGGCTGGTCGTGTGCGTGCTCGCGACGAGCAGCGCGGTCGCGGTCTATGACATGGCGATGTTCTCCGCGCACATGCTCGGCCACCTCGCGCTGCTGATGGTGGCCCCGCCGCTGTTGGCCGCCGGCCGGCCGGTGACCTTGGCGTTGCACGCGAGCAGGGGTCGGTGGCACATCCGTTGCCGAGGGCTGGTCCGCAGCCGGGCGGCGGGGTTGTGGTTCAGCCCGCCGGTGGCCCTGGCCGGGTACACGGTGGTGATCGTCGGCACGCACCTGACCGGGTTGATGGACGTGATCATGACCCGGCCATGGGCCGGGCAGCTGGAGCACCTGGCCTACTTGCTCGTCGGCTACCAGTTCTTCGCCCAAGTCGTCGGCGACGAGCCGATCCGGTGGCGGCTGTCCATGCCGGGCAAGCAACTCCTGCTGGCCGTCGCGATGACGGTGGACACCTTCACCGGTGTCGTGCTGCTGCAGAGTACGCAGCCGATGGGTATGGCCGGGTCGTCGCCGCCGCACCTGGATCCACTGGCCGACACGCAACTGGGCGGGGCGATCATGTGGGTCGGCGGTGACGCGATCATGGCCGCGGTCATGCTGATCGTGCTGGCGGCCTGGCTGCGCCTGCCCGACTACCGCAAGCGGCGGCGCGGGAGCTGGCTGGAGCAGGCACGCACGACTGCGATCACCGACAAGACCCGTACCGCCGGGCAGCCGGTGCTCGGCGACATCGACTCCGACAGCGCCGCCCTCGACGCGTACAACACGTGGCTGGTGAGTCTCGCCGAACACGAACCGCCGCCCCGTTAGGACTGCCCTAGGACATCGACATGCTTGGCATGGACCCGGTTTCCGGCCCGGTGATGCCGACGACGGGCACGGTGAGCGTGACGGTGCCGGCGTGCGCGAAGCTGATCGTCATCCGCACCTGGTTGCCCTGCGTCAGGGCGCGGTCGGGTTTTTCCAGCATCAGGTGCGCGTGTCCCGGGGTGAGCGACACCGATCCGTGCGCCGGAACCGTGACGGCGCTGAGGTCGGTCATCGACCCGACCCCGCCGCTGTTGGTCTCGGTCATGGGCATCACGCGGCTGGTCACGTCGGTGACCACCGTGGTGATCGTGTCCGGCCGCGACCCGTGGTTGGTCACGGTGAGGTAGGCGGCGGCGACGTCGGGGGAGGCAGGTTGCGGGATGTAGGCGCCGGTGATCGTCAGGTCGCCGAGCGCGGCGTGCCCGCCGGCTGTGCTGGTGCCGGGCGGCGGGGTGGACGGGGCCTTGCCGCCGCCGCTGCCGCTCGTGCAGGCGGTCAGGGTCACCGCGGCCGCGACGGCGGCGGCGAGCGTCCGCGGGTATCGGCGAGTGCTGCTCATGCGGTTCTCCTGTAACGAGTGAGGGCCGGGTCGGTGTCGCCCAGCCAGGCGATGAGGTCGGTGCGGGCGCGGGCGACCCGGCTGCGGATGGTGCCGATCGGGCAGCCGCACACCTGGGCGGCCTCGGCGTAGGACAGCCCGGCGATGGCGGTCAGGACGAGGGCCTCGCGGCGCTCGGGTCGCAGCCGGGCCAGCGCGTCGGTCAGGCCGGCCATGCCGGCCGGGTCCGCGGCTGCCGGGTGTCGCTGGGTGGCCAGCCGGTCGAGAGTGGCGCGGCCGCGTTGGCGGCGGGCGATCTCCTCGGCGCACGCCCGGCGGGCGATGGTGAGCAGCCACCGGGTCGGGTCGCATTCGCCGCGAAACCCGGGCAGTGACCGCATGGCCCGCAGGTAGGTCTCTTGGGTGAGGTCCTCGGCGCTGGCCCGGTCGACGAGCGCGGCGCAGGCCCGCCACACGGTCGGGCTGGTGCGTCGGACGAGCTCGGTGAGTGCGCCGGTGTTGCCGCGCCCGGCCGCCCGGGCCAGGCCCACCAGCTCCTCGCGCGCCCGCGCGGGGTCGAGGCTCATGTGGCCGGCACGGTCTGTGCGAGGGCGGTGATGTCGTGGGCGTAGTCGCCGACGCTGGTGCCGGCCAGCCACAGCACCCGCGCCTTGCCGTTGACGAAGGCCAGCGTTTGCGCGCCGTGCTGGACGCTGATCGTGCCGTTGGGTTGTTTGACCGGCGGGGACAGCGGCACCCCGATCGAGGCGGCGAGCTTGTCGATCTGGGTCAGTGAGGCGGTCAGCCCGATGAACGGGCGCGGCAGGTGCGGGTCGAAGTTGGCCAGCCAGGCTTTGATCACCGGCGGGGTGTCGCGGGCGGGGTCGGAGGTGATGAACACGACCTGGGTGTGGGCCTGCACCTGGGCAGGTAGTTGCTGCAGGGCCTGGCCGAGGTCGGCCATGGTGGTCGGGCAGATGTCCGGGCAGTGCGTGTACCCGAAGTAGACCAGCATCAGGGTGCCGCGCTGCAGCGCGCCGAGCGTGGCGCTGGCGCCGGTGCTGGCGCGAAACGCCGCGGAGGTGTCGGCCGCGTTGAGCGTGACCGGCCGGCTGAGCTGGTCGCCACGAAGCCCGCCGGCAGCGGTGGAGCCACTGGTGTGCGCCGGGCTGCCGTGCCCAGAGCAGGCCGCCACCGCGAGCGCTGCTGCGACACCGGCGACCAGTACGGGGACACGGGAGGAACGAAGGTGGGACATAGGCATGACAAGGACTCCAAGCGCAGGGTCGATCTGGTCGCGGGCACGGCGGCCCGAGGACCAGTGCGAGAACAAGAACGCGACGCGACACGGCACGCCCGCGACACGCTCTGTCGCGGACGCGGCCTACGCGACGCCCGGTAGCACGGCTCCCGCCGCGCCCGGCGGTGCCCGCACCCCGCAGCCGGATTCCCAACCGCGGCGGGTAAGCGCCCGAACCTCGCCCAGGACGCCAACCCACACCGTCTCGCGATCGGCGGCCAGGGGCACCCGGATCCAGCGCAGGTATCCGACCGCGCGGCGGATCACGGCCCACGCCGCGCGCTCGCCGCGCCGCAGCCACCAGGCCATCACCGCGGCCGCGGCCAGGTGCGTGGCGAGCATCAGCACCGATGGAGCCGAGATCGCCCCGGCGCCGGCAGCATCCGGCGGCGGCAGCGGCGCGTGGCTGAGGTCCACGCCGGACAGCGCGGCCGAAACCTGCGCCCGGGTCGGCGCGTGCCCGCCATGGTGGCAGAACAGCAGGTCCGCCCAGGCGGCCTGCCGCGCCGCGCCTGAGCGCGCCGCCGTCCACATGCCGGCGGCCATGAAACCGACGTGGAG
Source organism: uncultured Actinomycetes bacterium (assembly GCA_963733615.1). Taxonomy (GTDB): domain Bacteria; phylum Actinomycetota; class Actinomycetes; order Mycobacteriales; family Jatrophihabitantaceae; genus DASXRA01. The sequence continues at coordinate 202 of CAVTEA010000033.1, read as the reverse complement.
CACCGCCTGGGTGCCCGTGACCAGGACCGCGATCTGCCAGCCGCGACGCTCCCGACGCGAGAGCAGCAGGCCGAGCCCGAACAGCAACACCGCAGCGGCACCGACCGCGCTGGCCGGGGCATGCCCACCGGCCAGCCGATGCGCCACCACCGCCACGCCGACACTGGCCACGGCGAAGGTGCCGGCGCGCACCAGCCGACCC
>CAVTEA010000032.1:0-67815 GCA_963733615.1 uncultured Actinomycetes bacterium | reverse complement strand
CGCAGCCACGCCCTCACCCTCACGGATGAGGCCGAGAAGGATGTGCTCGGTGCCGATGTAGTTGTGGCCGAGCTGCAGCGCTTCGCGTAGCGACAGCTCCAGCACCTTCTTGGCCCGCGGCGTGAACGGGATGTGCCCGCTCGGCGCCTGCTGGCCCTGGCCGATGATCTCTTCGACCTGCGAGCGCACGGCCTCCAGCGAGATGCCGAGCGACTCGAGAGCCTTGGCCGCGACGCCTTCGCCTTCGTGGATCAGCCCAGCAGGATGTGCTCGGTGCCGATGTAGTTGTGGTTGAGCATCCGAGCCTCTTCCTGGGCAAGGACGACAACCCGACGCGCGCGGTCGGTGAACCTCTCGAACATTGACAGCTCCTTCCGCGCCTTGCGAGTCAGTGAGTCTCAGCGTGCTACAGACGGTCGGTTCGGTGCTCCTTCCGCCACGCCCCGTCACACCATCGTGACGGGCCACAGCAGTTTGCTTCCTCGACTCTACTGCCGCAGCGTTACAGCCAAGGTCGCGGATTGAACACGAGATCGTCCTTGTTCATACGCCACCCGGCGCGCAAGACGGTGGCGCATACGGGCTCAACGAGCAAGAGGGGCCCGTGATGCCCGGGTAACGTCCGCTAACAGCGAACGACTCGCAGCGCCGACACCCGCGGCCGTCCGGGCGGTCGAAGCCGGAAGCGACTTGTCCTACATTCGGCTGATCGGACGCGCATCGCCCCCTTGCCGGGCGATGGTCAGCGCGCGGACGGCAGCACGGTTGGATGCGCGGGATCGCCGCCGCGGTGAACGATGCGGTTGGCCTCGTCGACGAACACGACCTTGGGTGCGTAGGCCTTCGCCTCCGGGTCTGGCACCGCCGCGTAGCTGATGACGATGATCAGGTCGCCGGTTTGGACCAGATGCGCGGCGGCCCCGTTGATCCCGATGACGCCGGAGCCTCTTTCGCCCTCGATGACATAGGTCTCCAGGCGCGCGCCGTTGGTCACGTCGACTACCGCGACCTGCTCGCCCGGCAGCAGGTCGGCGGCATCCATGAGAGCTGCGTCAAGGGTTATCGACCCGACATAGTGCAGGTCCGCCTGCGTCACTGTGGCCCGATGGATCTTGCTCTTGAGCATGGTGCGGTACACGCCGCCGAGCGTAGGTCGGCGCTCGGCGCGCCAGCTATGCGAGATTCGTCTCATCGACTTCGGCCCGCAGACATCTGACCGCTAACGGCATATCCGATCGTTTCGGTTGATTGTCTAGACCAATCGTGGATTACCACCTAAGGTCCCATTCAGAATGCTTCCGCCCGCTGCGCGAGGAGACGTCTAATGCGAATCCGTCAGCTAACTGCCGCCGCAATCGGACTGGCCGTCGTCGCGTCAACGGCGAGCACTGCCGTCACCGCGAATGCAGCCGCGCCAAAGCCGGACTCGAGCGCCGCGATTGAAAAGCTCGTCGACGCCATGAGCCTCGAGCAAAAGGTCGGGCAACTGTTCGTCACCTACGCCTACGGCGACTCCGCAACGACGACCGATCCTGCCTACACAACGCAGAATCAAGCGCTGTACGGCGTCGATAATGGCGCGCAGATCGTCGATCGCTATCACCTCGGCGGCGTCATCTATTTCGCCTGGAGTGGCAATCTCGCCAATCCGACTCAGATCGCGACGCTGTCGAATGGCCTGCAAGCGGCGGCGACCAGCGGCGGGGGCACTCCGTTGCTCATCAGCACCGACCAGGAGGGCGGCAATGTCACCCGGATCGGCGCGCCTGTCGCGGTAGCGCCGGGCAACATGGCGATCGGCGCGACGTTCTCTCCCGCTGATTCGTTCGCGATGTCGCGTGCGACAGGCCAGCAACTGAAGGCGCTCGGCATCGACATCGACGATGCGCCGGTGGTCGACACAAACACGAATTCGGCCAATACCGCCGACGGGCCACGGTCGTTCGGCGACCGTGCCGGCCCCGTCGCCGCCATGTCGGCGGCATCGGTGCTCGGCTACCAGTCGGCCGGAATCGGAGCCACTGCCAAGCACTTCCCGGGCCTCGGCAGCACGAGCATCAACACAGACAATGGCATCGCCCTCACCGACGAGACCCGCGCGCAGTTCGAAGCGAACGACCTTCCACCGTTCCAGGCGGCGATTGCCGCAGGTGTCGACGAGATCATGGCCGCGCACATCGTGGCGCCCGCGCTCGATCCGTCCGGCGCGCCGGCCAGCCTGTCGAACCCGATCGTCACCGGCCTGCTGCGCGGAACACTGCATTACGACGGCCTCGTCGTGACTGATGCGCTCAGCGCCGCCGCGCTGCAGAACGTCGACCCGGCCGAACGAGCGGTTGAGGCCGTCGAGGCGGGCGACGACCAGCTACTCATGCCTGCCAACCTCGCAGACGCCGAGAACGCAGTGCTCGCCGCGGTGCAATCGGGCCGGATCACCGAAGCGCGGATCGACCAGTCGGTGACGCGCATCCTGCGCCTCAAGACCCGCCTCGGCCTGCTGCAGAACTCACAGGTCGACGCGGCGAACGCGGCATCCTTAGTCGGGACGCCGCAGCAGAATGCCGTTGCGGCAAAGGCTGCTACTGACTCGATCACACTCGTGCGCAACCAGACGGGGACGCTGCCTCTCGCCGAAGGCACGGGCGGCCACCTGCTGGTCACCGGGTGGGGTGCAGGCACCACCCAGACTCTCGCTACCTCGATCGCGGCCCATGGGGTGACGACCCAGCGCGTCTACACGGGTTCGAATCCGAATGCCGCAGCTATCGCGAACGCGGTGGCGGCAGCGAATGCGAGCGACGAGGTCGTCGTCACGACCGACAATGCATGGGGCGACGCCGGGCAACAGGCATTGGTACACGCACTTCTCGACACGGGGAAGCCGGTAACGGTGGTGTCGCTCGGCGGGCCGTATGACCTCGCGCATTTCGACTCAGCCGCAACGTATGTCGCGGCGTATGGCTACCAGGCCGACACGCTCGACGCGCTGGTAACGGTGCTCTTCGGCGGTCAACCACGCGGCCACCTGCCGGTGACTATTCACCGCGCAGACGACCCGACAAAGGTTCTCGAGCCCTACGGGACGGGACTTGGTTATCCCCGGCGGTAGCCGCGGGCCGGGGATAACCGAGTACCTCAGCGTGCCTGTCGGCCGCTGACGCGGTAAAACCCTGCGAACCTCAGTTTGCGGCGTTGTAGGCCTCGATCACCGAGGCCGGTACCCGACCGCGGTCACTGACCTTGTGCCCGTTACGGCGCGCCCAGTCGCGAATCGCTTGGACTTGCTCACGGTCAGTACGCGCAGTAGCGCGTCCACTACGACCGCTAGACCGAACGCGACCACCCTTTCGCGCGTGCGCAACATAAGTCGAGAGGGCATCACGGAGTTTCTTAGCGTTTGCCTTGGAGAGGTCTATCTCGTAAGTCGAGCCATCGATCGCGAACCCGACGGTTTCGATCGCCGTGCCGCCGTCGATGTCATCGACCAACGTGACCTGGACTTTCTTGGCCATTCCAGTGAGCTCCTTCATCAAATGGGGGGGTGCCGCTAACCATAGCCCTTGCTTCGATTCCTATGGCTAATTCGGGTTCGGCAGAACGTGTCGCGAGCGACCCGCAACAATAGGGTACTGGACTACCTTACGGCGACATTGACTGGGCGAAGTTCGACGGCATAGCCCAGCGAACGACAGCCAGCGTCCGCGCTAAACAGCACGATTGCAGTATTTCCGGCCAGCCCCTGACTGCCTACCACCGCCGGCACTCGCGGCAAGATTCGATCTTATCGTCCTGTAGCCTCACGCGGTTCTCAGAGAGGCTTCAGCAACGGGAACAGGATGATTTCTCGAATACTGCGCCCGGCCAACAGCATGACCAGGCGGTCGACTCCCATTCCCATGCCACCGGTCGGTGGCATTCCGTATTCGAGCGCTCGAAGGAAGTCCTCGTCCAGGCGCATAGCCTCCGGGTCACCCTTTGCGGCAGCGAGCGACTGCTCGACCAGGCGCCGCCGCTGCTCGACCGGATCAGCCAGCTCGGAATAGGCAACCGCGAGTTCGACACCACCAACGATGAGATCCCACGCCTCTGCAAGACGTGGATCGTCACGATGCGGACGAGCGAGCGGGCGAACCTCGACCGGGTAGTCCTTGACGAAGGTGGGATGTATCAGCGTGTGTTCGACCAGCTTCTCGAATAGTTCCAGGACTATCTCGCCTGCGCGCCAGTCCGGCGACAAGCTGACGTCGTGCTTGTCGGCGTATCTGCGAAGCTCATCGGCGCCGGTCTCGACGGTGATCCGCTCGCCGACGGCCGCGGATACCGCGTCATGGATCGTGACCGAATGCCATTCGCCGAATAGGTCAACCTCGGCACTCGGGTGGGCGCTCAGCGTTCTGATGCCGACAGCCTCGGCGGCGTCCAGAATCAGACCGCGCGTCAGCTCGGCCATCGAGTCGTAATCGCCGTATGCCTGGTAGGCCTCGAGCAGCGTGTACTCAGGAGAATGTGTCGAGTCGACGCCCTCGTTGCGAAAGGCCTTACCGATCTCATAGACACGCTCGATACCGCCGACGATGCACCGCTTCAGATAGAGCTCTGTTGCGATACGCAGTGACATGTCAAGATCCAAGGCGTTCAGATGCGTATGGAATGGCCGCGCCGCAGCGCCGCCGTGCACCAGCTGCAAAGTCGGGGTTTCAACTTCGAGGTAATCGCGTCGATGCAGTGTCTCTCGCAGTGATCGGATCGCTTCTGCGCGTAACTGCACGATCTCTCGCGCATCGGGGCGCACGATGAGATCGACATAGCGATAGCGAACGCGTGTCTCCTCAGACAGCGTCTTGTGAGCGACCGGCAATGGCCGCAGCGCCTTGGCGGTGATCCGATACGAGTTCGCGAGAACCGATAGTTCTCCGCGCTTGGACGAAATTACCTCGCCTTGCACGAACACCAGATCGCCAAGATCGACATCGGCTTTCCAGGAAGCCAGCGCATCAGCGCCCACGCGGTCGAGGGAGAGCATCACCTGCAGTTCGACGCCGCCCTCGCGAAGAGTTGCGAAGCAGAGTTTGCCGGTGTTACGCACGAAGATGACACGGCCGGTGACGCCGACGTCCACGCCGGTGTAGGTGTCGACGGCCAGCTCGGGGTAGGCAGCCCGGATCTGCGCGAGCGAATGCGTGCGCGCGACCCCGACCGGGAATGGTGCCCGGGACGGGTCGGCGACGAGCCGGTCGTACTTCTCGCGCCGCACGCGCATTTGCTCAGGCAGGTCTTCGGACGGGTCGTCGGCCGGATGCTCACTCACAAACGCCAGCGTATCTGGGCACTCCCATCGGGTTTGCGCCAACGGCGCATCGCACCGCCGCCGCCCCGGTTCTCACATTGGCGTACTTACTTATGTCATCGCACTGTCCGTGATGGCAACACTGTCCGATCAACAGTCCGTACGGCACAGTTGGCCAACGTGACCACACATACCGCGAGCCTGGTGACCACGGGCATCCAACTGCAGGGCCTGGTGAAGAGCTTCCGGACGCCACAGGGCCAGGTGCACGCCGTCCGCAACCTCGACATCTCGATTGCGCCCGGCGAAACAGTCGCCCTGCTCGGCCCAAATGGCGCAGGCAAGTCAACGACCATCGATATGCTGCTCGGGCTGCTACCTCCCGATTCCGGCGCCATCTCGCTGTTCGGAATGACGCCTGCCGATGCCGTCAAGGCCGGCGCGATCGGCGCGATGTTGCAGACCGGTTCTCTCATCCGGGACCTCAACGTGCGCGAGTTGCTCACGATGATGGCCGCGCTCTACCCGAATCCGCTCGGCGTAGACGAGGTGCTGGCGCTGACCGGCATCGAGAACATCGCCGGCCGGTACGCGCACAAGCTCTCGGGCGGGCAGACCCAGCGCGTGCGCTTCGCGATCGCCCTGGTCAGCGACCCCGATCTACTCGTGCTGGACGAACCGACAGTGGCCATGGACGTCGAGAGCCGCCACGCCTTCTGGTCGACGATGCGCCGATTCGCCACCGCGGGAAAGACCGTCGTGTTCGCAACGCATTACCTCGAAGAGGCCGACGCCTACGCGGACCGGATCGTCCTGATGGCGCGCGGCGAAATCGTCGCGGACGGACCCGCCACCGAGATCAAGGCAGCGGTCGGCACCCGAACTATCCGCGCGACACTGCCGGGCGCCGATCTCGGCGCGCTGCAAAGACTTCCAGGCGTCACGCATGCCGAGCATCGTGGCGAGGCCGTGATTCTCAACTGCTCCAACTCCGACGACGCGATCCGCGCGCTGCTCCCGGCCTACCCAGATGCGCGTGATATCGAGATCAACGGGGCCGGGTTGGAGCAGGCGTTCTTGCAACTGACCGGCGACGGCGCAGAGAACACCGATATCAAGGAGACCGTGCGATGAGCGCCGCCCTGACGTATACCCGCTTCGAACTGCTGCGGACATTCCGCAACACCCGCTTCTTCATCTTCTCGCTCGTGTTCCCGCTCGTCCTGTTCCTGATCGTCGGCGGGTCGAACAAGCACGAGGAACTAGTCGGCATTCCGTTCCCGGTCTACTACCTCGCCGGGATGGTCAGCTGGGGAACCATGGCCGCCGTAGTCGCCGGCGGCGCGCGCATCGCGGCCGAACGAAGCATCGGCTGGAATCGGCAGTTGCGCCTGACTCCGCTCTCGCCGCGCACGTACTTTCGCGCCAAGGTGCTGACCGGCTACATCATGGCGCTGGCGAGCATCACCGTGCTCTACATCGCGGCGCTGTCGATCGGGGTCCGCATGCCCGCGGATCACTGGCTCAAGATGACCGGGCTGGTTCTGGTCGGCCTGATCCCGTTCGCCGCGCTGGGCGTGTGGTTGGGCCACATGCTGAGCGTCGACACCATGGGACCGGCCATGGGCGGCATCATCTCGTTGTTCGCGCTGCTCGGCGGAGCATGGGGTCCGCTTGCCAACCACGGTGTCATGCATCAGATCATCGAGTTCATCCCGTCGTACTGGCTGGTACAGGCCGGCCGCGCCGCCTACACCGGCGAGGCGTGGTCAGGTAAGGGATGGCTCGTGATCGCCGTGTGGGCGGTCGCTTTTGCCGCACTGGCAGCGCGGGCCTATCAACGCGACACAAAGCGCCCCTGACGCGCGATAACCTCGTAAGTTACGATGACCGAACCGACATGCGCCGACGACCGGCCCCAGCATCCCTGGGGCTGGCAGGTCACGCCAGGTTCCTCTGACATCGACGAGCAGCGTCACCGCAGGTGGCGCGGCTGGCGCCGTCTTGTCTTTCCTGGTATCTGGCTGATCTATCTCGGGCAGACCGCTGCCGGGGTGAGCAAACACAGCACCGGCTGGGGCGCCGCGGTCGGATACGCGATCATCCTTGCGTTCTGCTGGTGCTACCTGCAGTCGCTACCCGCTGCCTGGGCCGATCGCAGGCGGCTGTTCTGGACGTGGTACGCGGCGATGATGGCACTCTGCGCCATCGAGACCTTGTTCGCGCATGAGGATGCCTTCGTCATGTGCGTCTACATCGCCGTCGTGTCCGTAGGTTTCCTCGGCAGACGCGCGTGGTTCGTCCTCGGCGCGCTGACTGTCATCGCAACCGTGATGCCGCGCCTCGTCCCCGAATGGCACGCCAAGCTCCAGACGGTCAACGCGCTCACCATCCCGCTCGTCGGGCTTGCGATGTGGGGGTTCTTCGGCGTCATCCGCACCAACCAGGCGCTGGCCGACGCTCGCTCGGAAGTCGCGCGGCTTGCCGCCGAGAACGAGCGCAGCCGCATCGCACGCGACCTGCACGACCTGCTCGGGCATTCGCTGACCACGATCACGGTCAAGGCCGGACTCGCCCGCCGCCTCGCCCAGCGCCATGACAACGAACGGGCCGCCATTGAGATCGCCGAGGTCGAGGAACTATCTCGACGCTCGCTCGCAGATGTCCGCGCGGCAGTCGCCGGCCACCGCGACGTCACGCTGGCCGGTGAACTGGCCACGGCGCGTGAGGTGTTGCGTGCCTCCGGAATCGTCGCCGAACTGCCCGGCTCGGTCGACATCGTCGACCCGTCGCTGTCCGAGCTGTTCGGCTGGGTCGCTCGCGAGGGCGTTACCAACGTCGTGCGTCACGCGCGAGCGGCACACTGCACGATCAAGGTTGACCGCAACTGGATCGAGATCCTCGACGACGGACGCGGGGGCATCGCCGGGGCAGGCAACGGCCTGACCGGGCTTCGGGAGCGAGTCGAAGCCGCGGGCGGAATCGTGCAGATCGGCGGAAGCTCGTTCGGCGGCTGGCGGCTACGGGTCGACGTGCCCTCTGCCGGCCAATCCCCAGCTTCCGCCGACAATTCATCGGCAGCGACCGCGTGATCCGGTTGCTCCTTGCCGACGACCAGGCAATAGTACGTTCGGCCCTCGCCGCGCTGCTTGAACTCGAGGGCGACTTCGCCGTGGTGGCGCAGGTGGGGCGCGGCGACGAGGTCGTCGCCGCCGCCCGCGAGCACGAACCCGACCTCGCCCTGCTCGACATCGAGATGCCCGGCATGGACGGGCTCGCCGCGGCGGCCGCGCTCTCCCACGAGGTGCCCTCCTGCCGGGTCATCATCCTGACCTCGTTCGGCCGGCCGGGTTACCTGCGGCGTGCGATGGAGTCAGCCGCGCTGGGGTTCGTCGTGAAGGACGCTCCGGCCGAGCAACTGGCCGACTCGGTGCGTCGGGTGATGCGTGGCGAGCGCGTCGTCGACCCTGCCCTTGCCGCAGCGACCCTTGCCGGTGGCGCGTCGCCACTCACCGGCCGGGAGCGCGACGTGCTCGTGGCCGCCCGCGACGGCGCCACCGTCGCCGACATCGCGGCCAAGCTGTTCCTGTCCGAGGGGACGGTGCGCAACTACCTGTCCGCGGCGATTGCGAAGACCGGAGTGCGGAACCGGGTCGCGGCGGTGCGGGTCGCCGACGAGCGCGGCTGGCTCTGAGCGTCGCGCTGCTACAGTGCGGCAACCTGCGGCGCGATCGCAGACGCGATGAGCTCGAGGTGGTCAAGGTCGCTCAGATCGAGCACCTGCAGGTACGCGCGGCTCGTGCCGATCTCGGCGAAGTGCCCGAGCGTGTCGATGACCTGGTTGGGTGTTCCGGCGAGGCCGGCTTCGCGCAGCTCGTTCGCATCGTGGCCGATGGCGTCAGCCCGACGAGCGACCTCGGCGTCGTCCCTGCCGACGCACACCGTCTGCGCGACCGAGTAGATGAGCGGCGTGCTGCGTCCGGCCGCCACCGCCGCGGAGCGCACCCGCTCATAGATCGAGTTCGTCGCGTCGAGCGGCTGGAAAGCGGCGTTGAACTCGTCGGCGTAGCGCACCGCGAGCTCCGGAGTTCGACGCTTCCCCTTGCCGCCGATGATGATCGGCGGCCGCGGTGACTGGACCGGCTTGGGCAGCGCCGGTGAGTCGACGATCGGGTAGAAGCGCCCGTCGAAGTGAAACCTCTGCCCGACGGGCGTGCGCCACATGCCGTCGATGACGGCCAGCTGTTCGCTCAGGCGGTCGAACCGTTCGCTCACCGGCGGGAACGGGACGCCGTACGCGAGATGCTCGGCCTCGTACCATCCGGCACCGATCCCGAGCTCGACCCGCCCCTCGCTCATCGCGTCGACCTGGGCTACCGCGACGGCGAGCGGGCCGGGCCACCGGAACGTCGCCGAGGTGACCATGGTGCCCAGCCGGATGCGGCGGGTCTCGCGTGCCAGCCCGGCGAGCGTGACCCAGGAGTCTGTCGGGCCTGCACCCGGATCGCCATCGCCGATGCGCTGCAGGTGATCGGACCGGAAGAAGGCGTCGAACCCGAGTTCCTCGCTTGCCCTCGCGACGCGCAACAGATCGTCGTAGGTCGCACCTTGCTGCGGCTCGGTGAAGATACGAAGGTCCACGACGCGACCTTACGGTGGCTCGCAAGTGATACGCGGTGCACCCCTTTCGGCTGGCGCAGGTGATCGTTGACACGCCAAGGTCGTCTATGGTCAAGGCCGTGCCAGACGACGCCAGCGCGCTCAACGATCCCGACCGCCGCCGACTCGCCAGGTCGTTCGACTCGGTCGCTGATCTCTACGAACGAGCCCGCCCTGGCTACGCGCCTGAGGCCGTTGGCTGGCTGATTCCGGCCACGGCACATCGCGTGCTCGATCTCGGCGCCGGCACCGGAAAACTCACGGCAGCACTCGTCACACGCGGCCTCGATGTCGTCGCGATCGAGCCGTCTGACGCAATGCGTGAACGCCTTGTCGCGCGGCTGTCCACAGTGGACGCCCGCGACGCAACCGCCGAAGCGACCGGGCTGCCCGACGCCGACATAGACGCAGTCGTCATCGGCGCGGCGCTGCATTGGTTCGAACGTCCCGCCGCCGACCGTGAGATCGCGCGCATCTTGCGGCCCGGCGGCGTCGTCGCGGTCGTCGCGAACAGGCGCGACACCTCGCCGGACTGGGCGGGCGCACTCGACGACCTGCTCGACTCGAGGCTTGCCGAGCGGCCACGCTCGCCACGCAGCATCGAACAGGCGAGCTTCGACCCGGCGCTGTTCATGGCTCCCGAACGTGCCGAGTTCCCGTACAGCCAGACCGTCGATGCCGAAACGCTGGTCGAGGTGATCGCAAGCCGCTCCTACGTCATCGACATGCCCGACGACGAGCGCGCCGAGCTGCTGGACGCCGTACGCGAACTGGCCCACACTCATCCGGATCTCGCCGGCCGGGAGAACTTCGAACTGCCCTATCTGACCGTCGCCGCCCGCAGCTTCCGCCGCTGACTACTCGCCGGTAACGGGCACCAGCCACGGTGGGAGCACTACGCGCTCGAAACCGCCTGAACCGATGCGCTCGGGCCGAACTACTGATTGCGCTCGAAAACCAGCCGCAGGCCGAGCAGGGTGAGCTCGGGCTCGTACCGGGTCACGGTCTCACAGTGCTCGATGACGACGGAGGCCAGGCCGCCGGTGGCGATGACCGCGACGGACTCGGGATTGTCCGGGTCGAGATGCGGCCGGATCCGCCGGATCATGGCGTCGACCTGACCGGCGAAACCGTAAAGGATGCCGGACTGCAGCGCCTCAACCGTGGTCTTACCGATCGGGCTGCGCGGCGCGATCAGTTCGACAGTGCGCAGCTGGGCGGCACGCGCCGCGAGCGCGTCGAGGGAGATCTCGATGCCGGGGGCGAGCGCACCGCCGAGGAACTCACCACGCGCGCTGACCACATCGAAGTTCGTCGACGTGCCGAAGTCGACGACGATCGCCGGGCCTCGCACGAGATGAAACGCGGCCGCGGTGTTGACGATGCGGTCGGCGCCGACCTCCTTCGGGTTCTCGTACTGCAGGCTGACGCCAGTACGCACGCCCGGCTCGACGATCAGGGTCGGCACATCGGCGTAGTAGTCGGCGAGCATCATCCGCAGCTCGCGAAGCACAGCGGGCACGGTCGAACAGGCCGAGATGCCGGTGATCTTGAAATCGCCGAGCAGGCCGCGGAAAGTCAGAGCCAGCTCGTCGGCGGTGTTACGCGCGTCGGACTTCACGCGCCAGGAACGCACCAGCTCGTCGCCCTCGTATACGCCGAGGACGATGTTGGTGTTGCCGATGTCGATCGCGAGCAGCATCTGGTGTCCTGTGTTCGGAGTCTGCTCAGATGCTGCCAGATGCCGTGCTGTCGCTGATGTCGAGCCCGATGTCGAGCGCCACAGCGGAATGGGTCAGGGCGCCGACGGACAGATAGTCGACTCCGGTCTCGGCAACCTCGCGTGCTCCCGCGAGGACGAGCCCGCCCGATGCTTCCAGCTTTGCGCCGCCGTGCACGCGGGCATAGGCGACGATTTCGCGCATCTGCGCCGCAGGCATGTTGTCGAGCAGCACGAGCTGGGCGCCTGCGTCGATGACTTCGATCGCCTGCGCCACCGTGTCGACCTCGACCTCGATCGTCAGCTCCGGATGGGCTGCGCGCACCGCCTCGAACGCCTGCGCCACTCCCCCAGCGGCCGCGACGTGGTTGTCCTTGACCAGCACGGCGTCCGAGAGCGACATGCGGTGGTTGACCCCGCCGCCGCAGCGCACCGCGTACTTCTCCAGCGCGCGAAGACCCGGCAGAGTCTTACGGGTGTCGCGGATGACGGCGCCGGTTCCCTGGATCGCATCGACCCAGCTGCGGGTGAGCGTCGCGATGCCGGACAGGTGGCAGAGCAGGTTCAGTGCGGTGCGCTCAGCCGTGAGCAGGTCGCGCACCGGCCCGCGAGCGGTTGCGACTACCTCGCCAGGTACGACGGTGGCGCCGTCCGCGGAACCGAACTCGGTGCGGACGCGGCCTTCGCTCACGACGTCGAAGACCCATGCGGCGACCGGCAACCCGGCGAGGACACCGGCCGATCGCGGCACGAGATCGGCACTGCCGAGCAGGCTTGCCGGCACGGTGGCCGCCGTGGTGACGTCACCGGCGGCTCCGAGATCCTCGTCGAGTGCCCGGGCGACCACGTCCGCGACCAGCCAGGTCGGTAGACCCGCCTGCTCGATGGCGTGCTGAACCGCTGGAACAACGCTCGTCATGAGCCGTCTCTCCTATCTACTGATCCGCACGAACCGAGGCGACAGCGTCCCGTCGGCTGCCAACGTTGTGTCGATATGGCCGCGCCAGTTCTCGTCGTCGCGGTCGGGGAAGTCGTCTCGCCAGTGCGAGCCGCGTGTCTCCTCCCGCATCCGTGCCGCCCCGACGAGTGCCAATGCCACGGTCAGCAGATTGGTCGCCTCCCAGCTGTCGGTGTCGCTGCTCGCCGCCGGCGTTTCGCTCAGTTCGAGCAGGCCGCGTTCGGTGGCGTCGAGTCCCTTGATGTCGCGCAGCACGCCGACGTTCGCGGACATGAGCTGTTGCAGCTGTGGACGGACGCTGGCATCGACGAGTCCGCCCACCGCGTCGGGTTCAGCGGGCTCGGCCGGCGCGCTGCCGGGGTCAAGGCGTTCGACGATGGCGGTTGCTATGCGGCGGCCGAATACGAGGCCCTCCAGCAGCGAGTTCGACGCCAAGCGGTTCGCGCCGTGGACGCCTGTGCAGGCGGCCTCGCCGCAGGCGTAGAGACCGTCCACTGTGGACAGTCCATGCAAATCAGTACGGATGCCTCCGGATGCGTAGTGCGACGCGGGCACCACGGGTATCAGCTCGCGCGCCGGATCGATGCCCAGCGAGGTAAGCGTCGAGTAGATGGTGGGGAATCGGACGCGCCACTTCTCCGAACCGAAATGCCGCGCGTCCAGCCAGACGTGTTCGGCGCCGGTCTCCCGCATCCGCCGCAGAATCGCCTTGGCCACGACGTCGCGCGGTGCGAGATCGGCAAGTTCGTGCTGCCCCTGCATGAAACGCCGCCCGGCATCGTCGACGAGAAACGCACCCTCGCCGCGTACTGCCTCGCTGACCAGCGGCTGCTGACCGCGTGACCTCGATCCCAGCCACGCCACGGTGGGGTGGAACTGGACGAACTCGAGGTCGCGAACCACGGCGCCCGCGCGCAACGCGGCGGCCACGCCGTCGCCGGTCGACACGCTGGGATTGGTCGTGGACGCATAGACCTGGCCGATGCCGCCGGTGGCGAGCACCACGGCACGCGCACGCACTGCACCGACACCGTCGCGCTGGCCTTCGCCCATCACGTGCAGCGTTGCCCCCACCGCCGCCCCGGACGCGTCCTGCAGCAGATCGAGCACCAGGGCATGCTCAATGACCTCGACGCCGGACGCGTCGAGCACCCGAGCCACCAGGGCACGCTCGATCTCGGCGCCGGTGGCGTCACCGCCGGCGTGGGCGATGCGGTCACGGTGATGACCGCCCTCGCGCCCCAACGAGAGCTCACCGTTGCGGCCACGGTCGAATCGGGTGCCGATCTGGACGAGGTCGCGCACGGCGGCCGGTCCCTCGCGGACGAGCACGCGCACCGCGTCCTCGTCGCACACGCCCACACCGGCAACAAGTGTGTCGGCCAGGTGCTCGTCGGGTGAGTCTTCGCTGCTGAGCGCGGCGGCGATGCCGCCCTGTGCCCAACGTGTCGAACCGGCAGCCAGGACGTCTTTCGTCACGAGCATGACCCGCAGCTGCGAGTGGCGGGTGATCTGCAGCGCGGTGGACAGCCCGGCGATGCCCGAGCCCACGATGAGCACGTCGGTCTGCGCCGTCCAGCCAGGCGAGGGCGCCCTGAGCCGGCACGGAATGGTCATCGTCGCGCTCCGCTTGCCTGGGTCACAGCACAACCTCCACGTTGTCGATCAGTCGCGTCGAGCCCACCCGGGCCGCGACGAGCAGCCGCGCCGGCCCGCGCTCGGGGGCGAGCCCGAGGTCGGCGCCGCGTAGGACGAGGTAGTCGACGCTGATGCCCGGCTCGGCGCCGAGCACGTCCTTGGCCGCGGCGACCACGGCGTCAGCGCCCGCATCGGCAGCGTCACGCCCGGCGAACAGCGCGCGGGAAAGGGCAAGCGCCGCCTGCCGGTCGCCCCTTTTCAGGTAGGCGTTGCGGCTGGACAATGCGAGCCCGTCGGCATCTCGCACGGTGGGCACCCCCACGATGTCGACGCCGAGGTCGAGATCGGACGACATCCGCCGAATGAGCGTGAGCTGCTGATAGTCCTTCTCACCGAAGAATCCGACATCGGGCCGGACGAGGTTGAACAGCTTCGCCACAACGGTGAGCACCCCGCTGAAATGCGAGGGGCGAACCGCGCCTTCCAGCTCCGAGCCGAGCGGCCCGGGCGAGACGGCCACCTCGGCGACGCCGGCGGGGTAGACCTCGTCGACCGATGGCGCCCACACGACGTCGACCCCGGCCTGCTCGCAACGCGCCAGATCGGTATCCAGCGAGCGAGGGTAACGGCTGAAGTCCTCGCCGGGACCGAACTGCGCCGGGTTCACGAAGATGCTCACCACGACCGCCGTGCATTCCGTGCGAGCCCGGTCGAGCAACGCGCCGTGCCCGGCATGCAGCGCGCCCATCGTCGGCACCAGACCGACACCTGCTGCGAGCCGCGACCTCGCTGTCGCGAGCTCAGCCCGGGTGTGCGCAACGAGCGTCATCGCTGCTCTAGCGCGGCGAGGATCTCTGCAGCCTGCTCAGAGCGCAATTGCCCGGACGCCTCAGCACGCTGCGCGGTGCGCCTGGCCATGGCGACGTAGGACGCGACGATGTCCGGGGCATGCTGCGAAAGTGTCGCCAGATGCGTCGCGACGGTGGCGACGTCGCCGCGCGAGATCGGCCCGGTGAGCGCGGAGTCGCCCAGACGTAGTGCGTTGTCGAGCGCTGCCGAGAGCAGCGGGGCCAGCAGGCTCGCCGGATGCTCGATGCCCGCGCGTGCGAGCAGGTCGAGCGAATCGTTGACCACGGTGGTCAGATGGTTGGCACCGATGGTCAGGGCCGCGTGATAGAGCGGCCGTGCCATCTCCGGCACCCACACTGGTTCGCCGCCGACCTCGACGACGAGCGCCTCGGCGACCGGGCGCAGCTCGTCCGGGGCGGTGACACCGAACGTCGCGCCAGTGAGCCGATCCAGGTCCTCAGGCCGACCGGTGAACGTCATGACCGGATGCAGGGCCAGCGCCAGGACGCCGCGCGCGGCGGCCGCGTCGAGCACGCTGATGCCGACCGCACCGGACGTGTGCGCGACGAGCTGGCCCGGGCGCCACGCCTGCGTGACGGCGAGTCCGGTCACCAGCGCGCGCAATGAGTCGTCGGGCACTGCAAGCAAGACGAAGTCCGCGGCGGCCACCACGTCCGGCGGGGGCAGCAGTGGGACGCCGGGAAGCAACCGTTCCGCGCGGCGCTGCGATTCACGCGACACGCCACTGACCGCGACGATCTCGTGCCCGGCACGCGCGAGCGCCGCGCCCAGCACCGAGCCGACTCGGCCGGCTCCCACCACGCCGACGCGCAAGCGCGCTGGTCGCGATGTGCTCACTGGGACCTCGCATAGATCGGGGGCGATGCGGTCGTTGCTCGACGATCCTCTCGCCGAGAACGGCCACCTAGGTTATGCGCTCGAACGGCCCCGGATGGGCCATAGTGGCAAGCGCTACGTCGAAGATCCCGATTCCGGTTGGGCCGTCCGACGCACGCTGGCCTCCCCTGCGACACGCGGACGCGGCGGTTACATTGCGCAATCGGATAAGTTGTCACAGCGTGAGTCAGGTTCAGGAGCTTGTAGCCCATAGTTCCGATGCGTCCGGTTTGCACGCCACCGCGCCGGCATTGCTGCTCGAGCTGCAGACGCAGCTTGGCGTCCTCGCCGCAACAGCGACACGGGCCACCGAGCGCGGACGACGGCCGTTTCGGCCAACCGGAGATTGGGCCGCCCGGCTGGGCGAACTCGCCTATGGCATCTACCTACTGGCCGACCAGACTGGCGTCGACATCGAGTCCGAGATCGCGAAAGTCGCGCATCTCCAGCAGCGCCGGGCCGAGCAGAGTGCGGCCAACGAGTCAGGCTGGCCGTTCACGTCATAGCCGAGCGAGCGCCGCGTTTGCGTCCGACGCCCGATCGGGCGCTCAGTCGATGCAGGACTTCGAGTTCTGTGCCGCGTTGGTGACCCCTGACGGCTTCGGGGCGGGCTTGGGATGCGGTGGCACCTTCGGCGTGGCCGGCGGCTTGGACCTGGCCGTCACGCCGTCCGAGCCCAGGATCAGGGTGACCTTGGCAACCGTGCTGGACTCTTCGAGCAGCGCGCCGGGCACATACCTCGCGAGCGTCTTCGCCTGAGACTGGAGGCCGTTCGGGTAGTCGATCGTGGTCTGCTCCGTGTGCTGGTCGGTGTTGCCGACCGTTGCAAGGAAGCCAGCCTGGCCGAGGATGCCCGCGTTCGTGCCTGCGACCTTGTCCTTGTTCGCCTCGTTGAGCACGACGACGCTCACCTGAGTCGGCGGGACTGCGGGCGCCTTCGCGAGCTTCTTGTCGACCGGGACGCCCACCATCTTGTCGACGTACTCCTTCACTGCGGCGGGGTCGACCAGCACGACGCTGGTGCCGTCGATGGTGCCGAACTTCCACGGCGGGGTGCCGAAGGAGATGTTGCCGCCGACGATCTTCGAGATTTGCTGGATGAACTGCAGGATGTCGAGGGACGAGTCGGTGATCAGCGACTTCTTCACCGCCTTCAGCATCGACCGCAGCTTGGACAGGTGCAGCAACGTGCCGCCTGAGGTTGCCCGGTGGAAGACGGCTGACAGGAAGTACTGCTGCCGCTTGATCCGGTCGATGTCGCCGAGACCGTCCGGGAAGCCGTGGCGCTGCCGGACGAACGCGAGGGCCTGCTTGCCCTTGACGTTACGGTTCCAGCCCTTCTTCAGATTGATTCCCGAGTAGCCGTTCGGATGGCTGGAATCACCCTCGGTGGACGCGTTCTGCGCCTCGTTCAGGCACAGGTCGACACCGCCGATCGCCTCGCTGATGTCGTAGAAGCCGAGCAGGTTGATCTGCACGTAGTGGTCGATGTGCAGTCCGGTCAGATTGGTGAGCGTCTGCGCGGCGAGGGTGATACCGGCGCTCTGCTTGCTCAGCAGGTCTTTCACGCCTTGGTTGCCGGCGTCGTTGAAGCCGTCGATGTATGCGGCGTTGATCTTGTCCTTGCCGTGGCCGGGTATCGAGACCCAAGAGTCGCGCGGGAAGGAGACGATCGTCGCCTTCGAGCCGTCAGCAGGCACGTGCAGGATCATCATCGTGTCGGTGGCGGAATCGTTGCGATCGGTGGTCGTGCCGAGCGCAGCGACCTCGGCAGGGGTCGCGCCGGCGATGCTGTCGTTGCCCAGCAGGAGGATGTTCTGATCCTTGCCGTCGATGTCCTTCTTCCCCTTGGCAACCTTGGGCAGTGGCGCGCCGTGTTGGATGCCCTGGGTGAACTGCCGGTAGGTGGCCCACGCGACTCCGCTGCCGATGAGGGCGCCGACCGAGATCAATGCGATAGCAATGCGCCCACCGACGAGAGCACCGCGGCGAAACGTGCCTCCTCCCGAGCCTCCTGACCCGGGTGGTCGGTACCGGCCTGGGCCTGACCCGTACCGATCGCCGTGCCGTACGGGCGGTGGGCCCTGATCGGCAGGCGGCGTGCCATGCGCGCGATGCCTGCCTCGCCTGGCGATGTCAGAGTTTCGCGCCTGAAGGTCGCTGACGCTGAGTTTGCCTTGACGGCTGGCTCCGCGGCGGCCCCGGCGCGGGTCTAATTCAGGCGGTAAGGGGGTGCCGTAACCGTAATCGGCGCGGTTGTCCCCTTGACGCATCGAGTCAGGATAACGGTTGGACGTTGGACCCAGCGAGTTCAACGGCCAAGCAGGCGCGCAAGAACATCATCAACATCACTACTACCGTCGACGCGACGCCGACGACCGCCGGTCGGGCGCAGATCGCCACCGGGGTGATCGTGTGCATCGTCACTCGCGCTGGCTGCTCGTCGTGGTCCGTTTTGACGCGGGATGCCGTTCGAATCTGGCGAGGGCGCCGACCCGTTGCTGCCGTTGGTTGCTTGGCTGCCGTTGGTTGCTTGGCTGCCGTTGGTTGCTTGGCTGCCGTTGGTTGCTTGGCTGCCGTTGGCTGCGGTGCCGCCGTTGGCTGCGGTGCCGCCGTTGGCTGCGGTGCCGCCGTTGGCTGCGGTGCCGCCGTTGGTTCCATGGCCGCCGCGGCTGCCATTTCGCCCCTGCCCGCCGTTGACCCCCTGCGCGCCGTTACGTGCAGGCGCACCGCCGTAACCGTTGGAGCCGTAGCCGCCGTTGGAGCCGTTCCCACCGTTCGACCCGTAGCCGCCGTTGTAACCGTTGGCACCGTTCGGAGCGTCATCTGGCATCGGCCGCATGCCTGCCTGCGCGGCGGACCGGCGGCGGCCGACGTACTGCGAGGGCGCCTGCGTAGCGCGACGCTCGGGCGTGCTGGGGGCAGGCGGTGCAGGTCGGGGCGGCTCTGGCGCGGGCGATCGTGGCGGCGGTGCCGGCTCCTCCCAATCGGCCTCGAATCTCGAAAGGCGTGGGAGGCCCGCCAACGGGTCGCCCCCGCCCGCCTGCGACGGGACTCGGGCGGCGGGCGCGGCGGGCGCGGCTGGAGCGGCTGGGGCGGCTGGGGCGGCTGGGGCGGCGGGCGACGGTGCTGGCGGCTCGCCGGCAGCAGGCGGCACTGGCGGCCGCTCGCGTTCGGGAAGCCGCCAGGGCTGCGGCACGACGGCCCGCCCGGCGGACGGGTCCGCGGGCCTTGGCGCCGGAGCGATGGGGCGCGCTGGCTTGGGCGCCGCGCCCGGAAGCCGACCGGTGAGCTGTTCAGATGTCGCCGGTGCGGGTCTTGGTGGGTCGGGTTCGCGGGACGCGGGCCCAATTGTTTCGGTTAGCCCATTGAGTGCGCCAGACCCGCTGGCTCCGGCAAATGCCGTCGAGCCGTTAGACCCCGAATAGCCGGTCGGCTCGATCGCTGCCGACTGGGCCGAGTGGACAACGGGCGCACCGTACGCCGAGGCCGCCCGCGCTGCCGGTTTGACCGGCGCTGATGCCGGGCGGGCGTCGAGCGGCCGTGGCTCAACTGGCCGTGACTCAGGTGACGGCGCGGCTGGCGCGCCGGGTCTCGGCGCGATCGACTCGACCGGAGTTACGGGTTCGCGCCGTGGCGCAGGTGACGGACGCCGAGGTGCGGGTGCCAGCAGCGGAGCCATCGGCGCACCAGGATTGGGCTGACGGGACGGCGCCGCTCGAGCCACCGCAGGGGGGGTCACCGGAGCAGGGGCGACATCGAAAGAACTGGCCGACGCCTCAGCGCTTGGCGGCTCGGCCGGCGCCGCGAGGGGCTTGGCAGGTGCGGGCGCGGCCGGCAGCTTGGCCTGAATCGCCGGCGCCGCAGGCGGCCCATGCCCTACCGGAGGAGCGGCGAACACGTAGGGCAGGGGAGCGCTGACGTGCGTAGTCGCCTCGATGAGCGTGGCAGGTGGGAACCCGTGGCCCGCCTCGAGTGCGGCCGCGGCACCGCTACGCCCGGCGGCCAGACGGCGCACCTCGCGCTGCATATCGTCGATCTCGGAGCTGATGACCCGCGTGGTCTCGATGCGCTCGAGCCGCATCTGGCCATTGACCCTGTCCAGTACGTCGCGGCGCAGGCCAGCGACCTCGCCACGTATCTCGGACAGCTCCGCACGCAGCACCCGTTCCATCTCACGGCGAAGCATGACCTCGAGCTGCAACTCGTGCTCTCGTCGCTGCGCGGCAACGCGCTCGGCGTCGTCGCGAGACTGCCGTGCGGCCCCACCGTCGTCGTCAACGTCGGAGGTTCCATGCCGCGGGCCAAAGAGCGTGAACGCTCCCAGCATGACCCCCCACAACCCGATCAGCAGGCCGACCTGCACCTGCTTCTGGGTGTGACCGACCACCACGAGGAAGACCGCGACGCCGCCAAGCCCGAGCGCGAGCAATATGCCCGTAGTGCGAAGGACGCCCCGCTCGCGTGGACGTGCGGCGAGGGCGGACATGGGGCGAGTCTAGCGATCGGCGGTAGATGCTCCGTTTCGCCGGGGTTTCGCTTCGTCGTCAGCTAGGTGCTAGCAGTAGGCGGACGCCTCTGATTCGGGTCGATACCGGACCTTTCCAGTAGTAGGCCGGCTAATAGCAGCAATAACGACGCGCCCAACAGGAAGCTGCCCACGCGCAGATCGTTGGTCGCTGCCCGCACTGTTCCGGCATCTGGGATCACCCGGATGAGCAGTGCAACCGCCGCCCCGGCCACCCCGGCCGCGACGAGCGCGGACGCCTTACCGAGCGCGACGCAACGAGCGATGACGATCGCGGCCATCGGCCGCGCGTTCGGATCGTGACGCACCGCAGCGCGAACGCGACGGGCCGCAACAAGCTCGGCAGCTCCTAACGCTGCCAGCGGAATCGGTACATAGAACTGGAATGGTGGGATCGAATCATAGGAGAGGCGCAGCACCGCGTATGCGGTCAGACCCATGACGGCGAACGGCACTGCGAGGTCGCCGATGGTCGTGCGTCGCATCACTTAGGCCACCACCAGATCTGGGCGCGGGTGTACGCCGCTCGCATCGAGGTGGTCCAGCACAGCGGCGATCGAACGGCCGCGAAGCGTCGCGTGCGGATTGATCGCGAACCACGGCACGAGCACGAACGCACGCTCACCTGCCCTCGGATGAGGAAGCGTGAGCGCCGGATCATCACTTTCTGTGTTGTCGACCACAACGACGTCAACGTCGAGGGTGCGCGGCCCCCATCGCACGTCCCGAGTACGCGCGGCTGCCTGTTCAGCGTGCTGCGCCCGTGCCAGCCAGTCGCGCGGGGTCGCGTCGGGATCGGCCACAACGAGCACCGCGTTGAGGTAATCGTCCTGCTCGACCGGACCCCACGGCGCGGTCTCGTAGACCGGGGAGATCGCTTGCAGCCACGGACGCATCGCGTCGGCCGCAGACTGCAAGGCAGCGAGCCGGTCGCCGAGGTTCGACCCGATCGACAGCACCGCCACACTCATCGCGACGGCAACTCGGCCAACGGCACGTCCGTCATGGGCGCTCCCGCCGGATGGTAACCGCGATGTCGGCGAAGGTCGGCCGGATCGGCGCTTCCGGCTTGTGCACGGTGACCTCGACTGCCGACACGCGCGGATCGGCAAGGCATACGTCGGCGAGCCGCGCGGCGAGGGTCTCGATGAGCTTCACCGGCTCGCCGCCGATCACCAGAGCCAGCCACTCGGCAAGCTCGCCGTAGTGGACTGTGTCGGTGACGTCGTCGGACTCGGCGGCAGCAGCCGTGTCGAATTCGAGCGTGAGATCGACCACGAAGTCTTGGCCCTCGCGGCGCTCGAAGTCGTAGACGCCATGATGGCCGCGGACCCGCAGTCCGGTGAGCGTGATGCGGTCGGTCATATCGCAGCGTCCACGCGATATGCGCCGCCGGCCCGGGCGAGGGCCGCTGCGGTCAGCGCTGCGTCGACATTGGTCCGGACTGAATGGACTCGCACTCCCCAGGCGCCGCGCAGGGCGGCGTAGGCCGTTATCGCCACGGTGGCATCCTCGCGCTCGCCGGCCGGGCGCGGAGTGCCGTCCGGGGCCGACAGCAACCGGCCCAGGAATGACTTGCGCGAGGCACCGATGAGTACCGGGAAACCGAGGCCGACGAACTCGTCCAGGTGCGCCAGGATCGGCCAGTCGTGCTCCGCGGTCTTCGCGAACCCGATGCCGGGATCGAGGACGATCCGGCTCGCGTCGACTCCGGCCCGCTGCGCGGCATCGACGCGCTGCAGCAGTTCGCGCCGCACGTCTGCGACCACGTCGGCATACGTCGCAAGCTGTTTCATGATCTTGCTGTGACCGCGCCAGTGCATGAGGATCCACGGACAATCCGCGTCGCGGGCGACGCGCGCCATGTCTGGATCACCGAGCCCACCGGACACGTCGTTGATCGCCATAGCTCCGGCCTCCAGCGCGGCCTCGGCGACGGCTGCACGATAAGTGTCGACGCTTACGGCAATGCCCTGGGCGGCGAGCGCCGTGATCACGGGCAACACCCGTGCCGCCTCGACAGCCGCCTCGACCCGGTCAGCGCCCGGTCGCGTCGATTCGCCACCGACGTCGATGAGGTCCGCACCCTGCGCGCACATCTCGAGAGCGTGTGCGACGGCGTCGTCGACGCCGGTGTAGCGACCACCGTCGGAGAAGGAATCCGGGGTGACGTTCAGAACCCCGATGACGACAAGCCGATCCGCACGACGCGGCAGCGTGCGCAACGTCAACGCCCCAGGATGAGCGAGAGCGCCTCGGCCCGGGATCGGGGATCGGATTTGAAGATTCCCCGGACGGCCGAGGTGACTGTTGTCGAGCCAGGCTTGCGCACTCCGCGCATTGCCATACACAGATGCTCCGCCTCGACGACGACCACGACACCCTGGGGTTCGAGGCGCCGCATGACAGCATCGGCTACCTGCGAGGTCAGCCGTTCCTGAACCTGCGGCCGCTTCGCATACAGGTCGACCACGCGGGCGAGCTTGGACAGGCCGGTGATGCGCCCGTCGTCGCCGGGGATGTAGCCCACCGCGGCTCGGCCGTGCCATGGCACGAGATGGTGCTCGCAGATCGAGTACAGCGGGATGTCCTTGACCAGCACCAGTTCGTCGTGGTTCTCGTCGAAAGTCGTTTCGAGGACGGTGTCGGGGTCGGTGAATATGCCGGCGAACATCTCGGCGTAGGCCCGAGCGACCCGCGCCGGCGTACGCTTCAGCCCGTCCCGATCTGGATCTTCGCCCACGGCGATCAGCAGTTCGCGCACCGCCGCCTCGGTACGCGCCAGATCAACGCCCGCGGCGGCTGGCATGTGATGCTCCGCGTCGTGCGAAACGTCGATCCCCCGTTGCGTCATGACCTGGTCTGGGCAAGAAGATCGCGGCCTCGTGGGGAGCGAGTTCCGTCCCCATGAGCTGCGATCACGCTGGTCCCTGCGAACCGTCCGTCCCGGGCTGCTGTCGCCGCTCGGGGTAGGTCGGGTACGCGGACGGCGGCGGCGCCGGCAGATGCGGCAGGTGCGCGGTGGGCTGCTCGCCCAGCGACTGCGGCGAGCCGTAGGTCTGGGTGGGCCCGAAGTCCTGCGCCGGGTGCCCGGACTGGTTCGAGCGACCCGGCTGGCCGATCGGCGGCGACGGTGCCATCGACGTCGGCGGTTCCGGCATAGGCGCCAAGGGCGCCGTAGCGTCAGGCTGCGGCTGCACCCCTGGCAGCGTGGCCGCGCCGTTGGTCGAGGCACCGTTCGAACGGGCGCTCGGCGGGATCTCGATGGGCGGGCGGTCGCTCGGCGTGCGCTTGCCGAAGCCGCTGAACGTGTTGTGCGGCGGCCGCTTGCGCACCGGGGCCAGGATGCGCTCGAGGTCTTCCTTGGACAGGGTCTCCTTCTCGACCAGCTCGCGCACCATCGCATCGAGGGCGTCGCGGTACTGGACGAGGATCTCCCACGCCTCGTCGTGCGCGGCCTCGATCAGGTCGCGCACCTCGGAGTCGATGTCGGCGGCGATATCTTCTGAGTAGTCGCGCTGGTGGCCGTAGTCACGGCCCAGGAACGGCTCGGAGTCGCTCGTGCCGTACTTGACCGCACCGAGCTTGGCGCTCATGCCGTACTCGGTGACCATCGACCGGGCCAGATGCGTGGCCTTCTCGATGTCGTCGGACGCGCCCGTCGTCGGCTCGTGGAACACGAGTTCCTCCGCGGCCCGCCCACCGAGCGCGTAGACGAGTTGATCGAGGATCTCTGAGCGGGTCTGGGTGTAGCGATCTTCGAGCGGCAGCACCAGCGTGTGCCCGAGCGAGCGGCCGCGCGGCAGGATCGTCACCTTGTGGACGGGGTCGAGATTCGGCATCGCCCACGCAGTCAGCGCGTGGCCGGACTCGTGGTAGGCCGTGACCCGCTTCTCCTTGTCGCTCATCGCCCGCGTCTTGCGCTCGGGCCCGGCGATGACGCGGTCGATGGCCTCTTCGAGCGCCTTGTTGTCGATGAGGCGCCCACCGGTACGCGCGGTGAGCAATGCCGCCTCGTTGATCACGTTGGCGAGGTCGGCGCCGGTGAAGCCGGGCGTGCGCCGGGCGATCACGCCGAGGTCGACGTCGGGACCGAACGGCTTGCCCTTGGCGTGCACCGCGAGCACCGCCTTGCGGCCGAGCACATCAGGCGGCGACACCGCGATCTGGCGGTCGAAACGGCCGGGACGAAGCAGCGCCGGGTCGAGGATGTCGGGACGGTTGGTGGCCGCGATGAGGATCACACCGCCCTTGACGTCGAATCCGTCCATCTCGACGAGCAACTGGTTCAGCGTCTGCTCGCGCTCGTCGTGGCCACCGCCGAGTCCTGCGCCGCGGTGCCGGCCGACCGCATCGATCTCGTCGACGAAGATGATCGCCGGGGCGTTGGCCTTGGCCTGCTCGAACAGGTCACGCACGCGAGACGCGCCAACGCCGACGAACATCTCGACGAAGTCTGAACCGGAGATCGAGTAGAACGGCACGCCGGCCTCGCCGGCGACGGCACGCGCGAGCAGCGTCTTACCGGTGCCGGGCTGGCCGAACAGCAGCACGCCCTTGGGGATCTTGGCGCCAAGCGCCTGATAGCGCGCTGGATTCTGCAGGAAGTCCTTGATCTCCTGCAGTTCCTCGATCGCTTCGTCTGCTCCGGCGACGTCGGCGAAGGTGGTCTTCGGGGTGTCCTTGTTCACCAGCTTGGCCTTGCTGCGGCCGAAGCTCATGACCCGGTTACCGCCACCCTGAACCTGACTCATGACGAAGAACAGCACGCCGACGATGAGCAGGATCGGCAGCAGGCTGATCAGCAGCGACAACCAGCCGTTGCTCTTGGTGACCTTGGTGGTGAAGTCGGTGCTGTCCTTGGCGTTGAGCTGGTTGAAGATCGTCGAACTGGCATCGGCCGGGTAGGACGCGCTGATCTTCTTATGGCCCTCGAACGCGTTCTTGAGGTCGAGGGTGAGCGACTGCTCCTTGTCGTGCATCACCGCCTTGGTGACGTTGCCGGCGTTGATCTGCGCGAGGGCGTCGGAGGTGTCGACCGAGTGGTAGTCACCGCCGCCGGACAGCACGGTTGGCAGCACGAAGATGGCAAAGATGATCACGATGGCCCATAGCCACCACGATCGGTACAGGCGCTTACGATCCATGTTTCATCGCGCGACGGGGGGCCGTCTCGCGCTCCTCCTGCTCAACTGCGATGAATTCACGCGCGAACTCACCTACGGACGGTACACGGCTGGGCTCGATGACGGCGTGGCCACAGGCATCCCCTCCCGTGGGTGGACGGTCGGTGAAAGCAGCGTCCACGCCGTTCTAGACCGAACGAATGTGGGGCCTGTGGCGTTCCGCCCTGCTCGCGGTCGCCGGGCCAACTACCGAGCGCGCTCTGGGCACGTTCTCAGCCGCCGTAGACCGACGGCTTCAAACGGCCGATGTAGGGCAGATTGCGATACCGCTCGGCGTAGTCGAGGCCGTAGCCGACGACGAACTCGTTCGGGATGTCGAAGCCGACGTACTTGACCGGAACGTCGACCTTCGCCGCTTCGCGCTTGCGCAGCAGCGCGACGACCTCGATTGATCCGGGATTGCGGCTGTGCAGGTTCTTCAGCAGCCACGAGAGGGTCAGCCCGGAGTCGATGATGTCCTCGACGATCAGCACGTGCTGGCCCGCGATGTCGCGGTCGAGATCCTTCAGGATGCGCACGACACCCGACGACGTCGTCGACGAACCGTACGAACTCACCGCCATGAACTCCATCGTCGATGGACGTTCGAGGGCTAGTGCGAGGTCGGACATGAACATCGCCGCGCCCTTGAGCACGCCGACGAGCAGAGGTTCGCGGTCGGCGTAATCGGCGTCGATGATCTTGGCCAGTTCGGTGGTCTTGTCGGCGATCTCGTCAGCCGTGACGATCACGGCCTCGATGTCGGCGTCGAGCGCTGACGGCAATGTCACTCCTCGGGCGGCTTGCGTTTCACCTGAAGCCTGCCAGATGCCCGGATGACGGCGAACCCGCCGGGCAGGTCGACCGCTCCCTGACCATGCCAGTCGGCCACCAACGCGTCGAGAGCCGCCAGGTGAACGGCCGCGAGCGAGCCGGCGCCGCTCGCAGCCGCCCACGACCTCATGATGCGCGTGCGCACCGCGCGCGGCAGGCGGTTGAGGCCGGCGACGTCAAGGGTTTCATGATCATCTCTGCCGTCGGTGCCACCCGTCGCGGCTGGAGCCGAGTTGATCAGGGCTTGCTCGGCGATGTCGTCCAAGGCATCGAGATCAGCCTGGGTCAGGGCTGCAGTGCGGGCGAGCGCCTCGGCGACGCCGCCTTGCAGCACGTCCTCGAGCAGGGGCAGCACCTCGCGTCGCAGCCGGACGCGCTGATACGAGGGGTCGTCGTTGTGCGGATCGCGCCACGGCGCGAGGCCGAGCGCGCGACAGGCCGCCTCAGTCGTCGATCTGCGGACGCCGAGCAGTGGGCGACGGTAGCGTCCGGCGACCGGTCGCATCCCCGCGATCGAGCGCGGGCCCGAACCCCTGCCGAGGCCGAGCAACACCGTCTCTGCCTGGTCGTCGAGCGTGTGCCCGAGCAGCACCACCGCGTCCAGCGCAGCCGCGGTCGCGTCGATCGCGGCGTAACGGGCGGCGCGGGCGTTGGCCTCCGGCCCGCTGTTGCCGGTGACCTCGACCCGGACGGTTTCGACCGGGTCGAAGCCGAGCTCGTATCCGATCGCGGCAACCGCCGCCGCCTGCTCACCCGAGCCGGATTGCAAGGCGTGGTCGACGGTTATCAGCGCTGCACGTTGGCTGCGGCACTCGAATGCGGTCGCCGCGGCCAGCGCCAATGAGTCCGCGCCACCGGAGCACGCGACCAGCACAGCATCGTCCGACGAGACAGCCGCGCGAACCGCCCGCCGGATCTGCGCAACCGCCGGATGCGGTGCCATCGTCGGCTCCTTCGTTCAGCCGTGTACCCGGGCGAGCCAGTCCGCCGGGGACGCGATCTCGTCCCTGCGGGGCAGCGTTTCGCGCGAGGTCCAGATGACGTTGAATCCGTCCACCCCGACCTTGCCGACGACGTACCGGACGAACGCGGCGCCGTCGATGTATTGGCGCGCCTTCGCGTCCAAGCCGAGTAGGCGGCGCAGCAGACGGTCGAGCGGATTGCCGCCGCGGCGACGGCGCAGCCCGAACCGATCCTCGATCACCTTCTGGGTCGGGATGACGTCCGGCGAGACAGCGTTCATGACGTACTCGGCGTGCCCCTCGACCAGCGACATGAAGGCAGTAACCCGATCGATCACGACACGCTGTTCCGGGGTGGCGAGCGCGGCCATCAGCCCCGAGCCGTCGCCCTGTCCACGGATGACCTTGACCAGCTCGCCAAGGGCGTCGCGGGCACGTTCGCGCAGCACGCTGGGATCGGTCTCGATGCCTTCGGACAGTGCGCCGACCTCGTCGAGCAGGTGCTGGCGCATCCACGGCACCGCACTGAACTGCACCCGGTGGGTGACCTCGTGCAAGCACACCCACAACCGGAAGTCGGACGGGTCGACGCCCAGTTGCTGCTCGATGCTGACCACGTTCGGTGCGACCAGAAGCAGCTGGCCGTCAGGCTGATCGAAGAACTCGAACTGACCGAGCACCTTGCCGGACAGGAAGCCCAGAACCGCCCCCGCCTGCACTCCGGTGACGCGTCCTCCGATGGACTCGGCGAAACGCCCGGTCTTGCTCGCCGCCGCGAGCCGGTCGACGAGTGGCGTCATCACCTGACGCATGCCGCCGGCGTTGACGTCTATCCAGTCGGCGCGGTCGACAACCCGGGTGAGCGCCGTGACCGGCGGTTCGGTGAGGCGCGTCAGTTCGGCCACGTGCTGCGCCGCGACGGACGCGCAGCGGTAGAGCTCGCCGACCACCGCGTCGGCCTCGGCGGCCGACACCTGTGGTGGCGGCGGGCTCAGGTTCTTCGCGGAGCGGGCCGCAAGGTCCCAGTCGATGAGTGAACTCATGGACCGCTCAGCCCGAACGCGCTCATGGCGCCACGGTACCGACACCCGCGGCGGCAGCGGCGGAATCGCCGGTCAGGGGCAGCCGCAGCTGGCGAGCCTGGCCGCGATGCGGTCGATCGCGGCCTCCGCCGCCGCGGTGTCGGCTGCCGTTCGGCCCACCCGGTCGGCCATCACCGCGAATGCGAGCAATCGACCGTCGGCATCGTGGGCCAGCCCGGCGAGCGTCGACACCGACGTGAGCGTGCCCGTCTTCGCGCGCACCAACCCCGCGCCGGCTCTGGCCGACGGGCTCGTGTAGCGGGCGGCGAGCGTTCCGCTCCAACCCGCGATCGGCAGCGCGCCAATGACGAGGTGCAGCGCTTCCTGCCTGGACGCCGACGCGACTCGCAGCATCTGCACGAGTGCATTCGGCGTCATCCGGTCAACGGCGGCCAGGCCGCTGCCGTCGAACATCGCCGTGCCGACGTCGACGCCGAGGCCGAGCAGGAGCTGGCGAACGGCGAGCGCCGCCCCGGCGAACGAGGCGGGCTGATGCTTGGCAAAGGCGACCTGCCGGGCCAGGTTCTCGGCGATGACGTTGTCCGACGCGGCAAGCATCTGCGAAACAAGATCGCCGATCGGCGCGGATCGGACGCTGGCAAGCGTCCGGGCGTTCGGTGGCGCCGTCCCGCGGGTCACCGGCAGATCAGGATGCCCCAGCGCAGCCGCCAGGGCTCTTCCGGCAGCAAGGTCGGGCGCCGTGCTGCGGATGACATCGCCCGGCGCATTGCGGCCACCGTCGACCATCGCGGCTGTGATGGGCGCCGCGTAGTCGCTCGGGACGTCTTCGGGCGCCCAACGAGGCGACACCGCCGGGCCCCCGTAGCGGGACCCGTCCACGACGATGCGAGCGATCGTCAAGCCGCGTAACTGCCGGGCAAGGTCGCTGACCCGTGCGGCATTCGGGTACGCGCCGGCCCTACCGGCGAGAGCCGCCGTCAGCGTCGGATCACCGCCGCCCACGAGCACCACGGTGCCCGGCGCGCCGCGCACGACGCGGGTCACGATCTGGTCGCTCGCGCGGTGCACGCTGAGCACCGCGATCGCCGTGGCGAGCTTGGCCGTGGACGCAGGCGGCGCCGCAACCGTGCCCCCGCGGCTGAACAGGACGGCGCCCGTCGACACGTCACGCACCTCCACCAGCGTGTGGGTGCCCAATTTCGGATCGGCGAGCGGCGCGCGCAGGGCCGCTGCCAGTGCCGCCGCCTTGGGGATCGGCGCAGGCGAGGAGACGGCCGCCTGCGGCGGCACGGTGGCCTGCGCCAGCGCCAACGCCGGCACGCTGACAGTGGGCTTGGGCGGCGCCAGTTGATGATCCAGGCGCCATTGCCAAGACCCGAAGTACCCGCCCGCGCCGACAACCGCAGCAATGACGATCGCGACAACGACAGCGGATGACGTCCCGGTGCGGGATCGTGCCGCGTGCTGCCCCGCCACGGTGGGCAACCCTAACCGGTCGATGTGACCATGACGTCGCGCCTGAGTGCCGGATGGTGCGGGGACAAGCAGGCACGGGAGACTAGGCAGATGGAGTTTGACGTCCTGATCGAGATCCCACGAGGCAGCCGCAACAAGTACGAGGTCGATCACGCCTCGGGCCGCATCCGGCTCGACCGCACCCTGTTCACCTCGACCCAGTACCCAGCCGACTACGGCTTCATCGAAAACACGCTGGGCTCAGACGGCGACCCGCTCGACGCACTGGTGATCCTGCAGGGCGATCCGTTGTTCCCCGGCGTGTTGGTTCGCTGCCGCGCGATTGGCATGTTCCGGATGACCGACGAGAAGGGCGGCGACGACAAGGTGCTCTGCGTGCCGGCACGCGACCCGCGGCTCGAGCATCTGCGCGACATCCACCATCTGGCTGAGTTCGACCGGTTGGAGATACAGCACTTCTTCGAGGTCTACAAGGAACTCGAGCCGGGCAAGAGCGTCGAAGGCGCCTGCTGGGTCGGGCGCACGGACGCCGAGCAGGAGATCGAGGCATCGCGCGTGCGTCTCAAGCAGAACCCGGACGCCTTGCCCCACTAACTACTCGACAACGGTCGCGCCGAGCGGGCGGAATGCGATGTAGGCATTCGGCCCGGGCCGAGCGCAGGTCAGACCGTCGGCTCGGACCCGTTCGACCCGCACCGCCACGTCGATCAGGCCGTGCGGACCGCGAACGCGCACCACGGACTCGCCCTCACCGGCGGTGCGTACAGACACGACGCGCAGCGCGTCGGCCCGGCGGATAGCGAGGTGTTCGTGGGCGAACGCCAACGCCGCCTGCGCCGCCGGCTTGAGGCCAACACGTCCGCGCAGCAGGGCGCCGATCACCTCACCCTGCTCGGTTGCCTCGACGAACTCCACGGCGGCGAACGGCAACACCCGCCCGTACAGCAGGCCTGCGGGAAGTACCAGCACGTTGGCTGCAAAGCGCTCTCCGCCGACGTGACTGCATTCCCAGACCCGGCCCGGACGGGCCTGGGTCAGCGCCGCCGCCACTGGCCGTCCGCGCAGCGCGCAGCAGGTGTCATGTTTGCTGTGCGCGCAGACGAGATAGATCGGAGCGTCGTCCGGATTGCCCGACGACCCGTCGAGCGGCAGCGTCAGCAGGTCGGCGTCGTGCTCGTAGGTACCCCAGCGAAGCGACTCGTGGCCTGGACGGCAATCGGCGAGTGCCCACTTGCGCGGCATGCCTCTCGGCGTGCGCCCCGGGCGCCGGATTGCCAGCACGCGCACGCCGGCCGCGGTGGCTCGCGTCTCGAGGGCGCTTGCCGTCGCGTGATCGAAGCGCGAGGCGCGCAGCCCAGCGCGTCCCCACGGGCCAGGCTGCTCGACGAGCAGCAGCCGGCTGGCCGGAAAGGCAGTACCGAGCATCTGGTCGCCACGCAGCTGGGCCCGCAATGCGCAGCGATCGAGCGTCTCGCGCGGATGAGGGTGGTGGCGTTGATCTGGCACCGGTCGATCCCCCCTCGATGTGCGCGACGCGCGTCGTCTCACAGCCTGCCAAAGATGGCGCCATCGAGTCAGACAGGGATGACGACGCCTTCGCGAAGTAGCTGACGGGCAACCGCCAACTGCTCGTCGCGATCAAGCCCCGCCAACTCGCCAGGGGCGAACTCCGTGCCACTCAGAACCACCTTCGCCGCGTGCTCGGCGGCTGCCGGGAGCTCGACGGTCTTGTCGAGCAGCTCGAGCCGCACCGCCCCCTCGTCGGCACGTACCCGGACACGCAGACCCGGACGCATCCGCAGCGGCGTGGCAATGTCGATCGAGTCGGCGGCGGCCAGCTGGGCAAGTGGTGCGATCGGGGCCGGACGCGTCTGGCGCATCAGGTCGGTGCCGACAAGTTCGGCCACCGCCTCGGGCCCGACGCTGTCGAGGTGGTGGCGCAGCGCGTCGAGCGTGTCGCGCAGCTGTGGCGCGAGGACAGCCGGATCGCTGAGATCAACACCCATCGGCAGCGACCGGCGAAGTGCCGGGTCGTCCTGGGCCTTGGTCAGCACATGCCGGACGAGCTGGTAGCGCGAGAGGGCGTGGACACCGACGGTCAGGTGGATCGACAGCACGCCCAGCGCAGTCGCCGAGTGCAGGTAGCCCCGGGGCAGGTACAGCGCGTCGCCCGGTTCGAGAACCGTGTCGATCAGAGGCGTCTCGTCCGCGCGGGCCGCGACGGCGTCGCGACGTCGCTGCCATGGCTGGTCGCCGAGCGGGTCGGCAAGCACCGGCTCGTGGATGCGCCACGTCTTGCGCCCGGCGATCTGCAGCACGAAGACGTCGTGGACGTCGTAGTGCGCGGCGAAGCCCTGGTTCTGCGGCGGGGTGACGTATGCGTTCACCTGGACGGGATGCCCGATCTCGGCGGCGAGGGCCGAGGCGAAGGTCACGAGTGGCGGCCAGGTGCGATGCAGACCTTGCAGGACGAGTGTCGCGCCGGCACCGATCTGGTCGAGCACCCGGTCGTCAGCTGCCTGATCGGCCGCACCGGCGCCCGCCCCACCGCCGCGGGTGTATCGCTGTGGCGAGACCAGGTCACCGTCTTTCGCCATACGCAGGAACGGTGTGCGCAACCCCCGGCGCGAGATCAGCTCGTCGACCGCGGCCGCGTCGAGCAGGTCGTCGAAGCCGGTCTGCAGTTCGGCGCGGCGGGTTAGCAGTGGACGGCTGCCCCAGCATTCATCGGCGAACTGTTGCGGCGTGAGCGCGATGAGACGGGCCAGTGTGTCGCCTGTGGGGCGCATCGCCTGGTCGTGGTCCATGGCGACACTCCGGGCTCATTGGCTGGCTGCACAATCGAAAGAACGGTCGAGACAGGTGGACGGGCCCGGCAACACTGCCGGGCCCTGTCGTGGCGAGAACACTCAGTCCTGTGTCGTGGCCCCGCCGTATGCCACCTGGAGCGGCGAATCACGCACAACGGATAGCCCGCTTAGCCATCCGAGAGATCCCCGCCGCCCCGACACGGTAGTCGCTGTTCGCGCCGCTGTCAGTAGGTGATCTGCGATTGATTGTTACTGAGCGCCGCCATCGGCACCGCCGTCCGCGCCACCGTCGTCAGCACCGTCGTCCGCACCGCCATCTGCACCGTCGTCTGCACCGCCGTCGCCGCCCGCGTCGGCCGCACCATCGGCGCCACCGTCGTCCGCACCGCCGTCGCCGAAACCCGCTCCGCCGTCGCCGCCCGCGTCGGCCGCACCATCGGCGCCACCGTCAGCGTCGTTTGCGTCTGTATCGAGGCCCATATCCGTCTCCTTCATCGAGGCGATTGTTCCGGCGGACAGCCCGCCGGAAGCACACGCTAGCGAGCCAGTGCCGCCCGCGACCAGACCTCCCGCAGCGGCCACGGCGCGACCTGGAGAGGGGCTGAAACACGCGGATTGTCTGGACCGATTTGGTATCTTCTGGGGTTGTCAACGACCATGACAAAGTGGCCCATCGGAGAGCAGTCATCGTCGCCTGCTGCTTAATGATCACCGCCCTCGCAGCGTGTAGCGGTTCCGATTCCGAATCGAAGCGCACCTCGTCGCCGTCAAGCTCGGCTGCGCCGACCACCTGCAACGGCTACAGCAAAGGCAAGGCCGGGGTCATCAATGTGTTCTGCGGCGGATCGGCGAAGGCCAGCGGCACGGTAGGCGGCACGCCGTTCACCCTCGACGGCGGTTCCTGCGTCCAGAACCTCACGTTCATGTCGATCAACGTCGGCGTGCTCGTCGGCCCGGACTTCTCCGGCACGCCGCCTGACTACTTCGGCCTGGTCCTCAAGCCCGCGGCGGGGCCGTTCAGCGATGCCTCCGCGACGATCGACGCGGTCGGCAGCCCGCACGCTGTAACCCTGTCGGGCACGCTCAACGACGACCTGAAGGGCGGCAAGTTCAACGGCGCCGACGGCAGCATCCAGGTAACCGGATCGTTTCGCTGCTAGCTCGCCGCGCTCTGCACGACGTCGCTGCCCAGCCCGTCCGCTTCGGCGTCCTCTCGCTTCGCGCGATGCATGGCCACGATGCCGCCGCTGAGGTTGCGCCAATGGACGTCGACCCAGCCGGCCGACGCAAGCCGGCGGGCTAGATCGAGTTGGGGTGGCCAGTGGCGGATCGATTCGGCCAGATAGGTGTACGCATCCGGATTCGACGAGACCCGACGGGCGATCGCCGGCATGGCACGCATCAGGTAGTTCAGGTAGATCTTGCGGAACGGCGCGAACGTCGGGCGGCTGAATTCGCAGACGACCAGGCGTCCGCCCGGGCGCACGACACGCGCCATCTCGCGCAGTGCCCGGTCGACGTCGGCGACATTGCGCAGGCCGAATGAGATCGTCACGGCGTCGAACGCCGCGTTCGCGAACGGCAAGTGCAGCGCGTCGCCCGCGACGAGGGGCACGTGCCGCCGATCGCGCTTCGCCCGGCCGGCCTGCAGCATGCCAAGTGAGAAGTCGCAGCCGACGGCGAACGCTCCGGAGGTCGCAAGTTCGACGGTTGACACGCCGGTGCCGGCGGCCAGGTCCAAGACCACCTCGCCCGGGGCCAGTTCGAGTGACTGCCGGGTGCGGCGCCGCCAACGATGGTCCTGCCCGAGCGACATGAGGGTATTCGTGATGTCGTAGCGCCGCGCGACCCCATCGAACATCGCTGCGACGGCACGGGGCTGCTTGTCCAAAGCTGCGCGGCTCATCGTCGCGCCATTGTGCCCTTCGCTGCGATGCTGCCAACGGTGCACCCCTCATCGTGGCCGACAGCGAGAGCGACACAACTGAGTGTCACCGCGCGTTAATTCAGAATTCAGCGCCAGCGGCCCGTCCGGGACAGATCGCAGGACAGGTCGGTGCGCCGCGATAGGGCCACCGCGCGAATTTTCATACCTTCAACGCTCACCCGCCCGTCCTAGGTATGACAAGTCGGCGGAGCGGCCGGGGACGGCGGGCGGGTTCGCGAGCCGGATCGTTCCCGCAACGATGGCAGCCAGACACGCGAGGTACCCGGCGATGAGTAGCACGCTGACCGGCACCCGCTCATGTAGCAGGACGCCACCGAGCACCACCGCCACCACCGGATCGGCCGCCTTGTTCGCGGGAAAGCTCGCCCCGAGCGCGCCGATCTGGAACGAGATCTGAGTGAGCGTGATGCCCACCGCGCCGATAACAAGCAAGCCGACCAATGGCACAAGGCCCTCCGGCTGCGTGAGCCCGGACATGCCGCTATCCCGCCAGATCGTGGCGGTCGCGTTGAGCAACACCCCGACCAAGCCGAACCATGCGCCGGCGACTCCGCCGTAGACGCCTGCACGCACCGCGGCGGCGCGTCCTCGAACCGATAAGCACAGCGTGAGACCCACCGTCAACGCCACGACAATCGCTATGACGGCAGGGCGCGTTTCCAGCGGCGAGCCCGTGCCCGGGTTGCCGAGCAGGGCGAAGAAAGCACCGAGACCGCTGAGAATGCCCAGGCAGGCAACGTAATCGCCACGCTGCGGCCGAGGTCCGCCGAGCACCCACCCCGCGATCAGCGACACCGGCAAGGCGATGACGAGCAGCGGCTGGATCATTACCACCGGCCCGGTCGAGAGCGCAATCACCTGCAGCGCAAGGCCGATCGCGTCGCCACCGATGGAGAGCAGCCACCGCGGATCGCGTAGTAGGCGCAGCAGCCCGACAGCGTCGGCCGAGCCCGTCCCCGTATGCGCGGCCGAATGCTGCACCGCCGTCGCCGCGCCGTACGCGACCGCGGCAGCGATCCCGCAGGGCACGGCGACGAGCAGGGACATACGACGACCGTAGAGGTCTTGGCCGCGATCAGCGTCGGCCGGCTGCGCCGGCCAAGATCAGCAACGGCCCACCTCAGTGGTGCCGGCCATGGCCCCCGAAGCCGCTGTGATGGTGGCATCCGGCCGGGAACGAGCCGAAGCGGGGATCTGCACCATGGCGTCCGAATCGGGCGAACGTCGGCCGGAATCGGGAGTGCTGCTTGCTGGCCGTAGCGCCCGGCGCTGTACGAGCGGCCGAGACGGGCCGCACCACCGTCGAGGGAACACGGTGCGGCCGTGACTTCGCCGGATCGACATGTCGGCCAGACCTCGCCGCCGCGGGGTGCTCCGACCTGTGCAGGGCCGGCCGGAACCACCACCAGTGCCACCAGAAGTGCGGCATTGCGGTCAGCGCGTCATGCACGTCCGACCAGACTTCACGCAGCGTGGTGGCGCTGTCGACCTTGGCTTTCAGCGCGGTCAACGCCGCCTGCTCCTGCTGGATGGCTGTTGTGATCTTGTCCTTCGCCGCGGTGCTGAGTTTCGGGTCGGCCGCGACCTTGGCAGCGAGGTCGGCAAGCCACGCCGATCGGTTGCTGATGAACCGGTCGACGGACGCCTGCACGTCCGATACGGACAGCTGGTGCGGCTGCGATGTTGTCGCTTCGGATGCGCCGGATCCGGATGAGTGGGCGAGCGCCGGGGGGGCACCCAGGCCGACGCACATCGCCGCGACGCCCGTGACAACGGCAATGCGTGCAACATCCTTGAGGTTCACGGTTTCGACACTCCTCTGGGGTAGTCGGAACCGACCGGGCCCCCGAAAGCCGTTCCGCAACCGGAGGGTCTCCGGCCCGGAGCGTCACCGTCCGCCGGCGGTCACCCGGACGGACATGCGGCCGTGCCAGCACCTGGCTGGCAGTTGGCGGGAATGTCCCGCTTGCCGGCCGAACGTACGCGCACGGCCGTTCTCATACAGTGAGGTCATGGCCGGCGCACAGCCGAGCCGTGCCCGGGCTAGCTTGTGGCGACGATCGGCAGTTCGCGCAACGCGGTCGAGGAGAAGTGCGAATGCACCCGCGCGTCTACCGGGTCGTTCGCCGGGTCCTCGTGGACGACGATGTGGCGATAGAGCGTGTCGCGCTGCGCGGGGATGCGCCCGGCGCCGCGGATCAGCTCGATCAACTCGGTGCGGTTCGAGCGGTGCCGCGCCCCCGCTGATGACACGACATTCTCCTCGAGCATCACCGAGCCCAGATCGTCGGCGCCGAAGTGCAGCGTCAGCTGGCCGATGTCCTTGCCCGTGGTGAGCCAGGACCCCTGTAGATGCGCGATGTTGTCGAAGAACAACCGCGCCACGGCCACCATGCGCAGATACTCCAGCGACGTCGCCTGGGTGCGGCCCTTGAGGTGATTGTTCTCCGGCTGGTACGTCCAGGGGATGAACGAGCGGAAGCCTCCGGTGCGATCCTGCACGTCGCGAATCATGCGCAGATGCTCGATGCGCTCGGCATTCGTCTCGCCGGTGCCCATCATGAACGTAGCCGTGGACTCGACGCCGAGCCGGTGCGCGGTCTCCATCACCGCGAGCCAGACTTCACCGGGTTCCTTCAGCGGCGCGATCGCGGTGCGTGGGCGCTGCACGAGAATCTCGGCGCCGGCCCCGGCGAACGAGTCGAGGCCCGCCGCGTGCAGGCGCGCGATCACCGTCTCGTAGTCAAGATCAGACGTGCGCGCGATATGGACGACCTCGGATCCGCCGAGCGAGTGGAGCACCAGCTGCGGGTAGTCGCGCTTGATCGCAGCGAAGATCCGCTCGTACCACTCGATGCCGAGTTCGGGCGAGTGGCCGCCCTGCAGCATGATCTGCGTGGCGCCGAGATCGACCGCCTCGCCACAACGGCGCAGGATCTCCTCGTCGGAGTGCGTCCAGCCCTCGGCGTGGTTGGGTGCCCGATAGAACGCGCAGAACTTGCACGCTGTCACACAGACGTTCGTGTAGTTGATGTTGCGATCGATGATGTAGGTCGCGATGTTGTCGGGATAGCGGCGTCTGCGCACCGCGTCGGCTGCCGCGCCGAGCCCGTGCAGCGGTGCGTCGGTGTAGAGCAACAGCGCCTCGTCCGGCGTGATCCGGCCGCCGTCGGCAGCGTGAGCAAGCAGGGCTGAGATCTCGCGCGTCATTGCTCCAGCCTAGATGCGCGCAAGCCGCAGCCTCGCACGGTGCGCGGCTCGAGCTCGCCTGCGCTGCCTGTTGATCACCGCCAGTGAGCAACTCAGCGGCGCCGACCTCGAAGCGCTCGGCGATAAGCGCGAAACCTACGACGTCGGCTGGGCGATGATCTTGCGCCGGTTCGGCGAGGCGATGTCAGACCGCACGTCCTAGCCGATCGTGCAACTCTCTGCGTCCCTACGACGCAGAGAGTTGCACGATCGGGTCAGTTCGGCGCGCTCAGAGGTCCGCGAACTCGGGCACGACTGCGGCGGGGACGGCACCGGCCGCGGCGGCGCGGGCGGCGAACTCGGTCAGCCCCGCGACCTGACGCTCGCCGAGCGAGAAGTCCAGCGTGCGGAAGTACTGCGCGAGCGTTGCCGAGTCGAACGGTTCCCAGCGGGCCGCCTGCGTGGCGACCTCGTCGACGTGCGCCAGCGCCTCGTCGCGACTGTTGACGAACGCGGCGTGGACGTCCTTGACCAGACCCGGATTGGCGCGCGCGTAGTCGCGCCGAGCGGCCCAGACGGCGAACACCATCGGCAGTCCGGTCCAGTCGCGCCACACGGTGCCGAGGTCGTAGACATCAAGGCCGCGACGCGGCGCGTCATACGTGGCGCGCAGTGCGGCGTCGCCGATCAGCACCGCGGCATCGGCCTCGAGCAACATGGCGGTGAGGTCGGGCGGGCAGCCGAAGTAGTCCGGTTCGGCGCCGTGGACCTGCGCGAGCCACATGCGCGCCAGCAGCACCGAGGTCCGCGACGTCGAGCCGAGAGCGACGCGCCGCAGTTGCGACAACGGCGTTTGAGCTACCAGATTCACCGACAGCACCGGCCCGTCCGAGCCGACGGCAAGGTCGGGCAGCAGCACCAGGTCGTCGGAATGGCGCAGGTACTCGACGAGCGAGATCGGCCCGATGTCAAGTTCGCCCCGCACCAGGGCGTCGTTGAGCCGATCGGGGGTGTCCTTGGTCAACTCGACGTCGAGCAACGCTCCTGACCGCACAAGCCCCCAGTAGATCGGCAGGCAGTTCAGGAACTGGATGTGGCCGACCCTTGGTCGCGCGGTATCCGACACGCTTAGACGCTACGCCAGCACCGCTCGTGGCCGGTCTCACACTCGCCGAGCATGGGTAGGGTCGCGAGCATGTCGGACGACCTTGAACTGGCCGCTTCGCTGGTGCGCGAAGCGGGCGTCCTCGCCGGCGAGATGCTCCGTGCCGGGCTGCAGGTGAAGCACAAGACGTCCGTTTCAGACGTCGTGTCCGCAGCAGATCACGCCGCTGAGGAGCTGATCGTCTCCCGGCTGCGCATCGAGCGTCCCGGCGACGGGCTCGTGGGCGAGGAGGGCACGAACGAGCCCAGCGCCCGCACCTGGTTCATCGACCCGGTCGACGGCACGTACAACTTCCTGTCCGGGTTGCCGTTCTGGTGCTCAGCTGTCGCTCTCGCCGACGCGGAGGGCCCGGTGCTCGGCGCGATCTACCACCCGGCAAGTGACGAGTTGTGGCTGGGCGGGCGCGACCACCCGGCCACCCGCAACGGCGACCCGGTTGCGCGCCTGGAGAACAAAGCGCTCCGCCAGGTGTCGTTGGCGAGCTATCTGCATCCGGACACGCTGCCCGACGACGAGGTGCGTCTGCCGCTGCTGCGCGCACTGCGTGGTGCGGCGACCGTGCGGATGCTCGGTTCGGGTTCGATCGAGCTCGCCTCGGTCGCCGCCGGTCGGCTGGGCGCCTGGGTGCAGTACGACTGCGCCGACTGGGACTGGCTGCCGGGCGCCGCGCTCGTTCATGCTGCGGGCGGGGCGACGAACGTCGTTTCGCTCGGCGCGCGCCGCTGGCACATTGCCGGGTCACGCCAGGTGGTCGACGAGATCACGGCCCTGATCAGCTGAAGAATCCCGCGAGCGTCCGGACGAACGCGTTCGGGTCGTCCAGCCACGGGTAATGGCCGGCCCCGGGCTGCACGACCACTTCGGCCTTCGGGAAGAGCGCAGCCAGTGCCTCGCCCTCCTTGCGGGTGGGTGAGGTGTCGAGGCCGCCGATCAGCACGAGCACATCGGCGGGCACGTTCGCCAGGGCAGCTGACGTGGTCGCCGGATCGAGGGAACCCTCGGCGTGGTAGATCGCGGCTGCGTCCGGCGTCAGTTCGTCCGGCGCGGCGGCAGCATGTGCCTGCGCAGCGGCGTCCCAGCGGCCGTAGAAGAACGGCATGGCGGCGGCTCGGTTCTCCGGCGAGTCGTCGCCGTCATTCCACGCGTTGATCGCCGCGAAGGCGGTGTCGTACCACGGCTCACCCTCGCGTTCGCGCAGCGCGAGGAGCCATTCGTCGTCGGGTTGATCAATGCCCACGGCGAGGCTTCCCGGCGTGATGAGCGCGAGTTTGCCGAGCCGATCGGGGTGGGTAGCCGCGTAGATCTCGGCGAGGTTCGCCCCGGCCGAATGTGCGATCACGTCGAGGCGTTCGGCACCGAGGTGCTCGCGCAGTGCTTCCAGATCGTTGACGATGTGGTCGACGCGCCGGTGCGGCAATTCGAGCAGGACGAGCTCTCGGTGGGCATCGAGCCCGCCGAGGTCGCCGAGGTAGCGCGCTGCGCGCAGCGGCCCGCCGGGCAGGACGACGACCGGATTGCCGTCGCCCAGCACGTGGCAGGTCAACTCAAGACCGTCATAGCTGGTGAAGGTGGGCACCCCATCAGGTTAGGGCGCTGCCACCCGCAAGGGGTGGCCCGACTGAAAGCGGCTACCAGCGCCAGGCGCGGCGGTACCGAACGCGCCCGCCCAAGCCGCGGCATGCCAGAAGCGGCAGCACCACGAAGACGAGGAACGCGCCGATGATGATGAACGGCAGCGCGACGAGGAACACCAGGGCGGCCAGCACCAGCATCGTGACGCGCATGAGCATGGAGTCGCCGGCGTAGCGCCGCACCACGCGCTCGGCGAAGACGCTCGGCCGTTGGCGGCCCGGCTTCGGCCACGCATTCGGCGGCGGCGCGCCAAACGGGTGCGGGGCGGGCAGATCGGTGAACAACTCGTCGAGCCCCTCACGGGTGCGGGCGACGCTGGCCTGGCCCACCCGCTGCCCGTACTCGTCCGGATCGAGACGTCCGGCCGACATGTGCTCGTCGAGAGCCGAGATTGCGGCTGCTCGCTCGTCGTTGCCGATGCGGGTACCCGGAGAGAACGGCGCAGTCATGCCATCATTTTGCGCCCGTCCCGAACTCAACGCCCAGTGTGATTTGTCAGAGCACCATGCTTACTCATCGTCGCCGCGCAGCTTCGCGTCCAGTTCGGCCTGCCGCGCGCGGCGTGCGTTCATCCGCTGCTCGAGCACTGCGGCGAAGGCCGCGCGCGGCTTGGCCAGCAGGACGAACGACAACGGCACCGAGAGCACCAGCGCGATGATGGCGCCGAGGAATCCCTTGACGCCGACGAGCCAGAGCAGCCCGAACAGTGCGAAGAACAGCCCGAAGCGCAGGACGGTGTACAGCCACATCGCGCTCATCGAGCGCCCAAACGACGGTTGCTCGGTCACCTCAGTCCCCTCACTGCTTGCCCGGCCGAGTTGTCATGCCTTCGGCGTCTGCTCGCACGCGCAAGGCATGACAACTCGCAAATCACCCGGATCACGCCCAGACGGCCTGCGGCTCGGCTCGCCGCT
The DNA here is from genome assembly GCA_963733615.1 of uncultured Actinomycetes bacterium. Lineage (GTDB taxonomy): Bacteria > Actinomycetota > Actinomycetes > Mycobacteriales > Jatrophihabitantaceae > DASXRA01. Next base: position 26,141 of record CAVTEA010000032.1, on the reverse strand, counting down.
CGGCCAGCGGCACCGGCGCGTCGTACTCGCGCACGATCTCGTAGCGCGTATTGCGCTCCTTGGGGGTGAAGCCGGCGTCGCGGATGAGCTTCAGCAGGTCGTCGCGGGTCAGCTTGTCGGGAGTGCCGAACCCGTCGGCGTCGTGGGTGATCTTGTACTCGACGACTGACCCGTCCATGTCGTCGGCGCCGTAGTTCAGCGCGAGCTGCGAGGTCGACAGGCCGTGCATCACCCAGAACACCTTGACGTGAGCGAAGTTGTCGAGCATCAGACCGCGACACGGCGAAGGTCTTGCAGCACGTCGGCCGGCTGAGCCATCGGCAGGTGCGAGAGCCGGTTGTTGTCGTTGTGGAACCGCAGCGGGATGAAGACCAGGAAACCGCCCGTCTCGTCCTGCAGCTCACGCAGCCGCATGACGTGGTCGACGCGGTGGCGCGGCTCCTCGATGTGGCCGTAGAGCATGGTGGCCGGCGTGCGCAGGCCCTTGCCGTGGGCCAGCCGGTGGATGCGCGACCAGTCCTCCCAGTGCGTCTTGTGGTCGACGATCTGCTTGCGGACGTCCCAGTCGAAGATCTCGGCGCCGCCGCCGGTCAGTGATTCCAGGCCGGCGTCGATGAGCTCGTCGAGGATCGCGTCGGCGGACAGGCCGGAGATCTCCTCGAAGAAGTGGATCTCGGTGGCGGTGAAGCACTTGAGCGCGACCCCCGGCAGCGCGGCCTTGAGCTCGCGCAGCACGCGCGGGTAGTACTTCCACGGCAGCGTCGGGTGCAGGCCGTTGACGATGTGCAGTTCGGTGATCCCGTCGTCCTTCATCGCCAACGCCTTCTCGACGGCCTCCTCGACGCGCATGGTGTACGCGTCCTCCTGGCCGGGCTTGCGCTGGAAGCTGCAGTACGCGCAGGAGGCGGTGCAGACGTTGGTCAGGTTCAGATGCCGGTTGACGTTGAAGTAGGTGACATCGCCGTTCTTGGCGGTCCGCACCCCGTGGGCGAGCCCGCCGAGCCAGGCGAGATCGTCCGCCTCGTAGAGGTCCTCGCCGTCCTCGTGGACAGCCGCTCCCCGGCCTTGACCTTGTCGGTCAGTTCGGCCTTGCGGGTTTCGGTCAACGCCATGCGTCCAGGGTACGTGCGCGCCCGACCACGTCCGTTGAGTGGTGCGTTCCTCTTCTTATACCCCACTCCCCACCCCCCCCTCTCCTTACTCCGCTTCCGGCTGACTCTGGGGGGCGCCTGAGACGGCGCTGGCAAATCAATTGACGACGATAACTTAGGCTCGTTAACTTAGCCGGATTCGCGATCTTCGACCCAGGGAGCTTCCGTGCTGACTCGGCTCGCCCTGCTCGGTATCCGGGCACCTCGGCGCCTACTCGCCGCGGCCGGGCTGATCTTCGTCGCCGCCGCCCTGTTCGGGGCTCCGGTGGCCAAGCACCTGTCTGCCGGCGGGTTCTCCGACCCGCACGCCCCGTCGAGCAAGGCGAAAGACCTGCTCGCGTCCCGATTCGACGCCGGCGACCCGAACCTGGTCTTCGAGGTGACCAGCAGCGCGGGTGTCGACAGCAGCGCGGCCCGGGCCGCGGGCGCCCGGATCGTCGACACGCTGGAAAGCGACCGCGATGTAAGTCAGATCCAGTCCTACTGGACCTCACCGGCCCAGGCCACCGGTGGGTTACGCAGCAACGACGGGCGCAGGGCGCTGGTCGTCGCGCGGGTAGCCGGCAACGACGACCAGGCGCCGAAACGCGCAGGCAAGCTGGCCGACGCGCTCACCGGCCACCGCGGCGATGCCGTTCAGATACGGGCCGGCGGCATCGCGATGGGCTACCACCAGGTCAACGAGCAGAGCCGCAAGGACCTCGCGATGGCCGAGGCGATCGCCGTTCCGCTCACCACGGTGGTGCTGATCTGGGTATTCGGCAGCATGATCGCGGCACTTCTGCCGCTGGCGGTCGGACTCTTCTCAATCATCAGCACGATGGCCGCATTGCGTGGACTGTCCCTTGGCACGGACGTCTCGATATACGCGCTCAATCTCACCACCGCGCTCGGCCTGGCGCTCGCCATCGACTACAGCCTGTTCATCGTGAGCCGCTACCGCGAGGAGATTCGCGCAGGCAGGAGTTCGGACGAAGCGGTGATCCGAACGGTGCAGACCGCCGGGCGCACGGTGCTGTTCTCCGCGCTGACGGTTGCCCTGGCCCTGGCCGCACTGCTCGTGTTCCCGCAGTACTTCCTTCGCTCGTTCGCGTACGCAGGTATCGCCGTGGTGGCGCTTGCCGCCGCGGCCGCGTTGCTGTTGCTGCCCGTGCTGCTCACCTTGCTGCGTGGCCGGGTGAATTCGCTGGACGTGCGCGTGCCGGTGCGCCGCTGGCTAGGTCGTCCACCGCCCGCAGTTGTCGAGCCCGAGCAGAGCTTCTGGTACCGCATCGCGCGGACGGTGATGCGCCGGGCGTTGCCGATCGGGCTCGCCGTCACGGCATTGCTGGTCGTGCTCGGTTCGCCATTCCTCGGCGCCAAGTTCGGCTACCCCGACGATCGCGTGCTGCAGACGTCGGCATCCAGCCGTCAGGTCGGCGACTCGGTGCGCTCGGACTTCTCCCAGAACGCGACGGGCACCATCACCGTCGTCGCAGCCGACATCTCGCAATCCCCCGACGCTATAGGCTCATACGCCGCCCGTCTGTCCACTGTGGACGGTGCCACGGCGGTCAGCTCGCCCGCGGGAACTTACGTCCACGGTGACCGGGTGGCGCCGCCGTCCGGGGCCCCGATGACCTCGGGAAACAGCACGTACCTCAAGGTGGCCACGACCATCGACCCCTATTCGCGCCAGGGGGCACACTTCGTCAGCGCAATCAAGGCATCGCCGGCGCCGTGGCCGGTGATGCTGACCGGGCTCGCCGCCGAGAACGTCGACAGCCTGAACTCGCTGGGCGCCAAGCTGCCCTTGGCGCTGGGCGGCATCGCTCTCGCCACATTCGCGATCCTGTTCCTGTTCACGGGAAGTCTGGTGCTGCCACTCAAGGCGCTGGTTCTCAACACGCTGTCGCTGTCGGCGACGTTCGGGGCGATGGTGTGGATCTTCCAGGACGGCCACCTCAACGTGTTCGACGCCGGGATCACCGGATATCTCGTGCCCACCATGCCGATCCTCATGTTCTGCCTGGCCTTCGGGATGTCCATGGACTACGAGGTCTTCCTGCTCTCGCGCATTCGCGAGGAGTGGCTCAGCTCCGGACGCACCACGGCCGACAACACCCGCGCGGTGGGGCTCGGACTGGCGCGCACCGGCCGCCTGGTCACCGCGGCGGCCCTGCTGATGGCGATCGTGTTCGCGACGATGACCACGTCGAAGGTGTCGTTCATGCAGATGTTCGGCACCGGGCTCACCCTCGCGGTTCTCATGGACGCGACGCTCGTGCGCGGGGTGCTCGTCCCCGCCTTCATGCGGTTGGCCGGGCGGGCCAACTGGTGGGCGCCCGCGCCGCTGGCCCGATGGCACGAGCGACGAGGGTTCCGCGAGTCGGATGTGCCGGCCCCGCGGAGCGAGCAATGATCGACGCGTGATGCTGAAACCCACTGCTCGCCGGCGCCGTTCCCCCAAGGGCTCCGGCGAGCAGTTGCGCGGCGAGATCATCGCCGCCGCCCGCGAGTGCCTTACCGAACTGGGCAGCGCGGACGCGGTGTCGATCCGGGCCGTCGCCGACGACGTGGGCGTCACGCCGCCGTCGATATACCTGCACTTCGCCGACAAGGACGCCCTGCTCGACGCCGTGGCGGCCGACCTGTTCACCGATATCGGTGAGGCGATCCGGCAAGCGGGCGAGGGCGTCGATCACCCGCTGGAGCGCCTGCGCCAACAGGGCCTGGCGTGCGTGCGCTTCGCGCGGGCCAATCCGGAGTGCTACCGGCTCGTGACGATGAACTTCCGGACCGAGGCCGGCGACGTCGACGAGGTGCTCGGCACATCGGCGTTCCGGCACATCAGCGCCACGGTCCTCGATTGCATGGACGCCGGCATCTTCGCTGCCGGCGACCCGCTGCCGCTCGTCCTCGAATTGTGGGCCGCCGCGCACGGCATCGCGTCGCTGCTTATCGCGAAGCCGTTCCTGCCCTGGGGTGACCCCGAGGTGGTCGCCGACCGGGTGCTGCGCGCCGCGGCGATCGGCCATGCGGTCATGGACCTCACCGGCGACCCTGACGCCAAGCAGTTCAGCGCCTGGCTTGCGAAGGTTCACCCGGCAGGCTGAACGCGTCCCTCGAACTTGGTCGAGAGCACCACGGTCGTGCGCGTTCGGGCCACCCCGCGAATGCCGTTCAGCGTGCCGATCATCTGCTCGAGCGCACCGACGTCGGCGACGCGGACCTTGACGACGTAGGACTCCTCACCGGCGACGAACCAGCAGTCCTCGACCTCGGGCACCTTCGCGAGCTCACTGGACACGACATCGGGGCTCGCCTTGTCGGCGAGGAACAGCCCGATCAGGGCGCTCATGGAGTAGCCGAGCGACTCGGGCGCGACCGCCGCGTGATAGCCGCTGATCACGCCGGCGGCTTCGAGCTTGCCCACTCGCTCGTGGACGGCAGGTGCGGACAGCCCGACCACGCGGGCCAGTTCGGCATATGTCGCGCGGCCATTGGCACGCAGGGCATCGAGTAGCTGACGATCAACGGAATCCACGGACTCAGTCTGACCCGGACGGATGGCCACCCGTCAAATCGGTCGCGGTCGCGGCATGCGCCGCCGCACCGAGTTCACCCGTCCACCGGATGATCAGGTCGTGCTCGACGCCGAGGACGTCGAGCACCTTGGCGGCGACGAAGTCGACGAGTTGCTGCACCGACGCCGGCGCGCCGTAGAAGCCGGGGCTCGCCGGCAGCACGACCGCGCCCGCATCGTGCAGCACGAGCATGTGCTGCAACGTCGAGCGGCTGTAGGGCGTCTCGCGCGGCACCACGACGAGGGGACGCCGCTCCTTGAGCGTGACCTCGGCGGCGCGCTGCAGCAGGTCCTTGGACAGCCCGATCGCGATGCCGGCAAGCGATGCCGTCGAGGCGGGCACGACGACCATGCCCCTTGCCCGGTAGGAGCCCGAAGCCGGGCCGGCCGCGAGATCAGCCGCCGTCCAGTAGCCGACATCGGCCGGTTCGCGCCCGAGCCACCCGGCAAGATCGTCGCGCCAATGCGCATCGCGAAAGGCCAGGCCGGTCTCGTCCAGCAAGGTCAGGCGCGCCGCCCGGGAGACGACCAGGTCGACGGGCATGCCGGCGTCGAGCAGGCCGCACAGCACCGCCCGCGCATAAGGCGTGCCCGATGCCCCGGACACCCCCACAATCCACGGCGCGCGGCTGCTCATGAGCCACCCCCTCCCGTTGAGTGGTGCGTTATCCGCTTGAGTGGTGCGTTGTAACGCACCACTCAAAGCGAAACGCACCACTCAACTGAAGGGGCGGGACGGACGCTTCATGCGCCCAGCCCTTGGACGATCAGGTCGGCCAGCGCGAACCCGAACAGTCCGATGCCGATGACGCCGTTTGCGGTGAAGAAGGCGCGGTTCACCCGACAGAGGTCGTCGGCGCGGACGATGCGGTGCTCGTAGGCGAGGACGCCCGCGGTGAGCGCCAGGCCCGTCCACCACAACCAGCCAAGACCTGCGGCGGCACCGAACCACGCGAAGCAGGCGAACGTGCCGACATGCACGATCGTGGACGCCCGCAAGGCGGCCGGAATGCCGAACCGCGCCGGGAAGGAGCGCGAGCCGATTCGCCGGTCGACCTCGGCGTCCTGGCAGGAGTAGATGAGATCGAACCCGCCGATCCAACTGCCGACCGCGAGCCCCAGCGCGAACGAAGCCCAGCTCAGGCGTCCGGTGACGGCCAGCCACGCGCCGACCGGGGCCACCAGTTGCGCGAGCGCGAGCAGCACCTGCGGAAAGTCGGTGAACCGCTTGCCGTAGGAGTAGAGGACGAGCAGCGCCACGGCAACGGGCGCCAGCACCAGGCACAGCCACGACAGCGCAGCCGCCGAGGCCAGGAAGACCACCAGCGCGACGATGGTGCCGGTCCACGCCGAACGCAGCGACATCTCGCCGGTGACCAGCTCGCGCTTGGCGGTACGCGGATTCAGCGCATCGAAGTCACGGTCGAGAATGCGGTTGGCGCTCATTGCCACCGTCCGCGCCGACACCATGGCGACCGTGATGAGCAGCAGCTCCCACCAGTGCACCGAGCGGCTCTCGCGCCACATCGCGGTCAGCGCCGCGATATAGGCGAACGGCAGGGCGAACACCGAGTGCTCGATCATGACCAGCCGGAGGAACTTCCTTACGCCACCTGCGAGTCCGGCCTTCGTGCCTGTGCCAGGCGATAGCTCAACCTCATCGCGAACGGGGTCGGTCATCGGCTGCCGCCGCGGCCGATGCCGTACTCGCTCCAGCGGCGCGTAACCCGCGCGGCCGTCGCCTCGTCGAGCACGCACTCGGCCGGCCAGCCGCGGCGGTAGCCCTCGCTCGGCAGTTTGCGGGTGGCGTCCACCCCGAGTTTGCCGCCGAAGAACTGCTCGTAGGACGAATGGTCGAGGTGGTCGACCGGACCGACGGTGTGCTGCACGTCGTGGGCGTAGTCGACGTTGCCGAACGCGCGCCACGCGACCTCGGCGTAGTCGTGCACATCGCAGTCGGCATCGACCACGACGATCAGTTTCGACAACGACATCAGGCCTGCGCCCCAGATGGCGTTCATCACCTTTTGCGCGTGCTTCGGGAAGCGCTTGTCGATCGACACGATCACGCAGTTGTGGAAGACGCCGGCCTCGGGCAGGTCGTAGTCGACGATCTCGGGAATCGTCAATCGCAGCAAGGGAAGGAAGATGCGCTCGGTCGCCTTGCCGATGGGCCCGTCCTCCTGTGGCGGACGGCCCACGATGATCGACTGGTAGATGGCGTCGGAGCGCATCGTCATCGTCTCGACCCGCAGGTAGGGGAACGGCTCGACCGGCGTGTAGAAGCCGGTGTGGTCGCCGAACGGGCCCTCGGGCAGGCGCTCGCCAGGCGTCACCCATCCTTCGAGGACGACCTGCGCCGCCGCCGGAACCTGCAGCGGAACGGACAGGCAGTCGACCAGCTCGACGCGTTCGCGCTGCACGAAGCCGGCGAACAGGTACTCGTCGATATCGGCGGGCAGCGGTGCGCTTGCCGCGTAGGTGACCGCCGGCGGGCAGCCGAACGCGATCGCCACGGGCAGTCGCTCGCCGAGTCGCTCGGCGATCGCGGCGTGCGAGGTGGAGTCCTTGTGGATCTGCCAGTGCAGTCCGACCGTGCGCTGATCGTGCAGCTGCAGGCGGTACATGCCCAGGTTGCGGGCGCCCGTCTCGGGATGCTTCGTATGGGTCAGGCCAAGATTGAGGAACACGCCGCCGTCGTCGGGCCATGCCTTGATGCCGGGCAGGATCGAGAGATCGACTTCGTCGTCCTTGTAGACGATCTCCTGTACCGGGGCGACCTTCACCCGCCGCGGTGGAGCAGCGCGCAACTGGGCAGCCTTGCCCAGCGCGTCGCGCAGCCCGCCGATGCCTCGCGGCAGCTCTGGCCGCAGTAGGTCCGCGATGCGGTCACCGATCTCGTCGAGCTGGTCGACGCCGAGTGCGCGCGACATGCGCCGCTGCGTACCGAAGACGTTGATCGCGAGAGGCAGCCGCCCTCGGGTCGGGTTCTCGAACAGCAGGGCCGGGCCCTGCTCGCGTACGGCCCGCTGCACTATCCCGGTCACCTCGAGGTGCGGGTCGACGGGCACGCGCACCCGCGCGAGGTCGCCGTCACGTTCGAGCGCCGCCAGAAACTCCTGCAAATCCATGAATCCCACCCCGTCAGTATCGGCCTAAGGCTCTCCCCGCCGTGGAGGCATACGCTGGACGCATGTTCATCCGGCTCGGCGGCGTATTCACCCTGATCGCGGTTCTTGCATGGTTGTACGCAATCTTCGACGCCCTTACCGCACCGGCTGAGCGCATCCGCACCCTGCCGAAGGCGATCTGGTTGATCATCGTCTTGCTGCTGCTCGACATCGGCGCCATCGCCTGGTTCATCTGGGGCAGACCGCGTGCATCGGTGAACGTGCGCGCTCCACGATCTCCCTTCGGCTGGCAGGGCCACTCCGGCTCGTCCGCGGGTCCGTCGAGGCGATCGATCGCGCCGGACGACGACCCCGAGTTCCTGCGCCGGCTCAATGACGACATCCGTCGCGACCGTCCCGACGGCGACGAACCGCAGCGCTAGCGCCTCGATGCCGCAGGTGCTGCTCGTCGAGGATGACGCTGCGATACGCGTCGCCCTGACCCGCTCCCTGCACGATCACGGGCATGCCGTCACGAGCGTGGGCTCGGGTATGCCGGCGCTGACGGCCGCGGTCGAGCAGCGCCCCGATGTCGTCCTGCTCGATCTGGGGCTGCCCGACATCGACGGCGCGGACGTGCTTTCGATGCTGCGCGCCGTCAGCGACGTCCCGGTGATCATCGCCACGGCGCGAGACGACGAGGCCGACGTCGTGCGACTGCTGAACCTCGGCGCGGACGACTACGTGATCAAGCCGTTCACGGCGGCACAGTTGAACGCGCGGATCGGGGCCGTGCTGCGCCGCTCCGGACGCGGCGAGGAAGAGAATCGGACAATCGTGCTGGGCGGGCTGCGTATCGACACCCGCAGCCGCGAGGTCAGCCTCGACAACCAGCCGGTGGAACTGGCCCGCAAGGAGTTCGACCTGCTGCTCGCCCTCGCCCGCCACCCTGGCGAGGTCGTCACGAAACGCGATCTGCTCGCCGAGGTCTGGCAGCTCGCCTGGGGCGGCTCGGACCGCACAGTCGACGTGCACCTGTCCTGGCTGCGGCGCAAGCTCGGCGAATCGGCCAAGCAACCGCGGTACCTGCACAGCGTCCGCGGCGTCGGCGTACGGCTCGCACCGCCCGAGGCCTAGGGCCCAGATGCGACGCCGGATCCTGCTGCTCGTCACAGGCATCACGGTGCTCGTGGTGCTGGCCTTCGCGGTGCCGGTGGCGCTGCTCGTGCGGTCGGCGGTGGAGCAGCGCGGCGAGCGCTCGATCCGCGATCAGGCCCAATCCGTAGCGCAATTCCTCGGCACCGGCACTCCGACCAGGAGCACGATCACCGCCTACCTCGACAAGCTCGAGCAGGACGACAATCGCAGCACGTCGGTGCAGATGCCCGACGGGACCGTCCTCGGCACCGAGCGGGAAGGCGACAACGCCGGCCCGCCTCCATCCGACGAAGGTGGGGGAAATCCGACGGAGACGCCCGGCGAAGGAACCTTGGGCCCCGTGCACGGACCGCCGGCCAACAACGCCCAGTTGCGCAATGTGCCAGGCGGCAAGGTTGCCGGGCTCTTTGCGCAAACCACGAGCGGTACGTACCGGATCAGCGTGTTCGCCTCCACCAATTCGCTCAACAACGGGGTCGGACGCTGGTACGCCCTGATCGCTGTGGGCAGCGTCGGGCTGCTGCTGATCGGTGTGATCGGCGGGGAGTTGCTGACCCGGCGAATCGTGGCGCCGCTGGTGCGTACCGCGCAGACGGCCCGGCAGCTCAGCACCGGCGATGTCGCGGCGCGGGCGCCGACGTCGGGCCCGCGCGAGATCGCGGAGGTCGGATCGGCGCTGAACCTGCTTGCCGATCGCATCGACGAGCTCATGGCCGAGGAGCGCGAGACCGTCGCCGACATGTCGCACCGTATGCGGACGCCGTTGACCGCCCTGCGCCTCGACGCCGAAGGGCTGCGCGATGCCGACGAGGCCGAGCGGATCGGAGCGCACGTCACGTCGCTGGAGCGAACCCTGACCGCCGTGATCCGCGCTGCTCGCCGGCCCCAACGGGAGGGACTGCTGCCCTCGGCCGACGCGACCTCAGTCGTCGCATCGCGGGTGAGCTTCTGGTCGGCGCTGGCCGACGATCAGGAGCGACACCGCGAGATCTCGCTGCCGGACTCCCCGCTTCCCGTGCGAGCATCGGCCGAAGACCTGGTGGCCGCGGTCGATGCGCTGCTGGAGAACGTCATTGCGCATACCCCGGAGGGCACGCCGTTCGCGGTGACCCTCGCGGCGTCGGAGAGCGGAGCGACACTCGTCGTGAGCGACGAAGGCCCCGGATTGCCCGACGGCGCCGGCGAGCGCGGTCGCAGCGACCGAGGCTCGAGCGGGTTGGGCCTCGACATCGCCCGGCAATGTGCCGAGTCGTCGGGTGGCTCCATGCGCGTCGGACGCTCGCGGTCGGGCGGGGCGCGGATCACGCTGGAGCTGGGCCCGCCGTAGCCGACCGCGGCGGCGCGTTCCAGGCGCTGCTGACCTGCGGGGTCGCGGGTCGGCGCCGGGCGTTGGGGTAAATCGCCCTACCCCCATGAACGGCCGTTACCTTGCGTTCGTCGCGGTGCGGTTAATCAGGTCATGGCCCAGCGCCAGAGGTAAGGCATTCGGGCTACCACCGGCGTAGAGCTTGGCTGTCGTTTGCTGGGTGCCCCGCCGACGGAGGAGTGACGGTATAGCCCATGTCGGTCAGCACTCGAGCGGCCTGCTCGGGGGCGTCGCGAGCTGTCGTCGCTGCCTGCCTCAGTCGCCAACCTTCGCGGCCTTTATCAACGGCATCTTGCCAGCCTGGCAGCGCATCGACTCCGCAGTCCTGGATGACGAACTGCAGAAAGTCCTCCAGACACGGCCGATATCTATGGCGGCTCTTCGATCTTGGCCGGGCAAGGCCCGGATTCCGGCAGGTTGAGCGCGCCTGAGCTGAGGAGCCCGTGACCTCTTGAAGTCTGACTGTTGCGACGCAGCAGACCAGAGAGGCCACGGGCTTGAGTAACGGTACGACGGTGTTGTTCGGGCTGCCCGGAGTTCGGGTGGCGCGTGTCGAGCAGGACGGGTTCGGCGCCCGGGTGGTGCACATCGAGACGGTGCCGGGAACGTCGGCGTCGGGGTGCCCAGGGTGCGGGGTGGTGTCCACCTCGGCCAAGGAGTATCCGACGACGTCGCCGCAGGATGTGCCGTATGGCGAAAGGGGAATCTCGGTTGTCTGGCACAAGACCCGGTGGCGCTGCAAGGAGCGCAGCTGCGTGCGTGGCTCGTTCACCGAGGCGATCGATGAGGTCCCGTCCGGGCGGCGCACGACCGGGCGGTTGCGCCGCGCGATCGGCGCGGCAGTCGGGGACGCGTGTCGCAGCGTGGCCGAGGTCAGCACCTCGTTCGGGGTGTCGTGGCCGACGGCGCATGCCGCCTTCGTCGAACACGCCGACGCTTTGCTCACCACGCCGCAACCCACGACGATGCTGGGCATCGACGAGACCCGCCGTGGCAAGCCCCGCTGGGTCCGTGACAGCGTCGAGGAACCGTGGCGACGCATCGACCCCTACGACACCGGCTTCGTCGACCTGGCCGGCGATCAAGGGCTGCTGGGGCAACGCGAGGGGCGGACCAGCAAGACGGTGGTGGACTGGCTACGCGAGCAGACACCGGAGTTCCGGGACGCGATCGAGTTCGTCGCGATCGACCCGACCGCCGTCTACGCCGCCGCGGTCCGCACCGAGGGGCTGCTACCCAACGCCCGCCTCGTCGTGGATCACTTCCATCTGGTCAAGCTCGCCAACGACTGCGTGACCAAGGTCCGGCGCCGCACGATCTGGGAGCAGAAAGGCCGCCGCGGCCGGGCTGTCGACCCGGCCTGGGCCAACCGGCGTCGGCTGCTGACCGCCAAACAGCGTCTGCGCCCGAACGCGTTCGCCGCGATGTGGAACTCGCTGATCGATGCCGACCCGTCCGGGCAGATCCTCACCGCCTGGATCGCGAAGGAGGAGCTACGCACGCTGCTCGCGCTCGCCCGCACCGCAGCACCGCGGGACGTGATCGCCGCGCAACTCTATGTCTTCTACAGCTGGTGCGCCTCGAACCGATCGACGAACTGCACACGCTGGCCACCACGATCGAGACGTGGTGGCCCGAGATCGAAGCATTCATCCAGACCGGCATCACCAACGCCAAGACCGAGGGCTTGAACCGGCTGGTGAAACAGGTCAAACGCTCCGGCTGCGGGTTCCGCAACATCGCCAACCAACACCGCCGAGTACGGTTCCACTGCACCCGCACCGCGCGGGCAGCAACAGCAGCACCAAGATCATTGCCCGCTCAAAATTGAAGAGCCTCTATGGCCGCCGACTGGCAGGTGTAACGAACTGATGTCATGGGGGGCTTTTGCACCGGTCTTGCCAAGCAATGCAGAAAATGCTCCGCGTTCGGCGTGGATCTGCCAGTGCGCACAAGGCGCTCGATACATGCTCCGCTCGTATTCGCACCGCATAAGCGGGTTTCTCACGCCCGCGGTGTAAAGAACAAACCCGGACTTCTCTACAGCCAGATATTTCCCTGACGAGTCTGCGCACCAGGAATAGGAGATACCTAGACGCGCCACGATCTCACTCGACGCATAGAGGGGCACGTCCGTTGGCTTGGTGTCACCACCTGGATGGACGACAAGTCGATTGTCGTGCACGATCGCGACGGCGTCGGGGATATCTCCAGGCAGCACCGACGAAAGAAGGGTGCGGAGTTCGGCAGCGAACGCCTCTGCCTCGACCTCGATCTTCACTCGTCGCCGAGCAAGAATCCGATCTCACGAAGCTCCTCGACGGCGGCCCACTCCTCCGGACTGACCTCGTAACGCTCCGCGCGGCGCTCAAGCTCGGCTGCATCGATGCCGAGATGCGCGCATATGGCGTCACGACGAGCGACCAGGTGGTCGCGGCTGAGTCGGACCACGAGAGACCTGCTCATCCCGGTCACCTTCCTGGTCGGGCCGATCATGTGAACAGTAAGACATGCGGGTCTGACAAGGAGCCTTGAAACGACACGCGCCGTGTCGCGGATCACAAGCGGCCTTGGCTTCGCGCACCCCAGCAATCACTCAGACCCGCACATACAGACAGGCTATCGACCGGCTGGTGGGCGGGTGATGTCGTCAGATACCCGGACTGCCGGGAAGCTGGGCGTCCACGTGAGCGAGCTTCCATTACCGCGGCGGGGCGAGCGGTACGGGAGGGGTTGGCCGATGATGCTGGTGCGCGGGCCGAGGTCGATGGCGTGGTCGAGTCGTGTCTTCACCTGATGCGGGGTCAGGTTCACCAGTTCGCGCAGCAGGGTACGGGTATCACGCAGGGCCCAGTTGACCGGCGGCGCCGCGCTGGTCGAGTTCGCCGATGAGGCGGTGATCGACTAGCTTGCGGCGCACCTTGCTCGTGGTCAGCTCGTGAGGTACGGAGCGATTTGTCGGTGAGCTTCGGCATCACCGGGTGACTCGATCGGGTACGGCTGCCATTGTGCCGCTGCTGTCGCGCGGGGTGACCCGGGCGAGGATGAGGGCGGTGGCGCTGGCGAGGAGGTAGCCGGCGGCGACGATGCCGAGGGCGATGTGCAGTCCCCGGTACCAGTTGGTCGTGGATTGAAGGACAAGCCCGATGGTCGCGACGCCGACGAGGACGCCGAGCTGACGGTTGGTGTTCAGAACTGCGCCGGCGTGGTTGGCGTGTTCGTCCCCCGCCGCCTGGACTGTTGCTGCGGTCATGGATGCCGTGACCAGACCGGCTCCGCTGTTAGCGACGCCGAGAGTCACTGCGATATACCAATACGGGGTGCTGGGTGCGGCCCGCAGGAGCAGCAGGGTCGCGATCCCGGCGATCATGAGGCAGGTGGTCATGATCATTGCGTTAGTGACGCGGTGATGGATGCGGGTATAGAGAATGTTCCCCAACGGGAAGCAGATCGTCATCGGTAGGAGCTGCAACCCGGCCTCGAACGCGCTGACGTGGCGGGCGTTCTGCAGGAACAGCCCCATGAGGTAGAGGTTGCCGTACAGCGCTCCGCTGTACAGGAAACCGACGATGTTCGGGACCGCGAAGGCTGGTCGCGCGAACAAGTTCCACGGCATGATAGGTGCGACGGTCCCGGACTGCTGCACAATCAGGATGAGGCCTCCGATCACAAGGAACGCAACGGCGGCTATCACGGTCCGGGCGCCGAAACCGCTGCTGCGCCCTTGGATCAGGACGTACGCGCCCGATGCGACGACCACGAAGAACAGCACATTGCCGACCGGAGATACCCGCTGACCGGTGCCGGGCGTCGCCGGTATGACGCGAACTGTCAGGAGCAGACCTGCCACGACCACAGGCACATTGATCAGAAAGATGCTCCGCCAGCCGAAGGCGCTGACGAGCACCCCACCCATGGTCGGACCGATCGCGGCGGACGTGGCGACCATCGCCGACCACAGGCCGAGCATCCTGGCTCGTTGGCCCGGCTCGGTGAACGTCCCGACGAGCAGGGCAAGTGAGCTGGGCATGAACATTGCGGCGCCGACACCCTCGACTGCTCGCGCGCCGATGAGGGTCGCCTGCGTGGGTGCGCCCGCGCAGGCGATCGAGGCCGCGAGGAACACGATCATCCCCAGCAGGTAGAGGCGTCGACTCCCGAACGCAGTGGCCAGGCTTCCAGCCAGCAGCAGCAGAGATGCGAACGCCAGCACGTACGCGTCCACCACCCAGGTCAGCCCCGTGAGGGTGCTACTGAAGCTGGAGCGGATGGAGACGGCGGCGACGTTCACCACGGTGGCATCGACCGATGCCATCACGAACCCGGACGCCAATGCGGCAAGGACCAAAGCTGTGTGACGAGCAGACGAGCCCACAAGCACTCCTAATCGGACGAGGATGTTCCGTTTGGCGCACGGTACACAAGCGGACGCGCGTCGTCCACTTTGCTAGGATGCGCGGCATGGCATCGACGTCCTCAGCGCGGGAGCTCGTGCTTGGGGAGCAACCGCCGCGCGCGGACGCAGAACGCAACGTGGATGCGCTACTTCGCGCTACACGCGACTTCGTGATCGCCGGTGACCTGAACCCGACAGCCGCGCAGATCGCCGCCAAGGCCGGTGTTGGCGTTGGAACCCTCTACCGTCGCGCTGTTCGCAAGGAGGTACTCCTGGCCGCCGTGCTCGTTGACCTGCTCGACGAGGTCAGTGCTCACGCGACGGACGTCGCGACTCGCTCCTCGTGGGCAGCCTTCAAAGGTTTTGCCCTTGAATACATCCGTATCCGGCAGGTCACCTGCAAGATCAACCACGCCCTGGAGGCCGAGTTTGACGGGGCAGTCGCGGCCGCGATGGGTCGCACACGTGAGGCGTTCGGCGTGCTGACTGACCGGCTGCACGACGCCGGGCTCATGGACAGCGAGGTCTCCGCGGAAGATCTGATGATCCTCCTGGCTTCAGTCGAGGTAACGGAGACGACCCTCGGCCTGCGACCCGACACCGAACGCCGTCACCGCATCCTCGACCGCATCCTCGACAGCCTCCGACCCGCGGCCCACCACAGGTGACGTGAGGGCCATCCACAGACCCTCGGGCGGCTCTGCGAGCGGGAGCACGATCGGCGCGACAGCTCAAAGAGCGCTCCGCCATCGCATGACGTAACGCGCCTCAGCGGGTTCCTAAGCCGCCTTAGGACGGGCTTGACCTTGCGGTGACGCGGGGCTGATGGTCCTGACGCGACAGTCGTACCCATGACGACACAACCTCCGACCAGGCGCCTGCTGAACCGCGCCGGCCTCGCCGCCTTTGGGATCGGCTCAGCCGGCGTCGCGCTCACCGCAACACTCGTCTCGGCAGTCGGACACTCCGCTACGCAGCCGGCAGGCACCAACACGACATCGAACAACGCCGCAACGAGCACCCCGACGAGCAGCGCCCCGACAAGCGCCGCCACGTCGTCCAGCAACAACACCAGCGGGCTCAGTGCAGGTAACCAGAACTCGACGACCGTGGCCGGGAGCAATGGATCATGAGCACGCACACCCATATGTTTCGGACGTGGAGCTGCACGGTGCGGCTGGTCGTCGAGGACCGCCGGGCGCTGGCTCCGGCCGCCGCTGATCTTCGGGCGTTGCTCGACCGGATCGACCGCATGGCCAGCAGATTCCGCCCGGACTCGGCCCTTTCGATCGCCAACGCCAACGCGGGACGCCCGGTGCCGGTGCCACGCATGCTCGCTGATCTCGTCAAGGCATCTCTCGACGGAGCCGACCAGACCGGTGGGGCCGTCGACCCGACTGTCGGCCTCGCGATGCATCGCATCGGCTACGACTGCGACATCGCCGACATCGCCGCGCAAGGCCCGGCGATCGACGCGTGCCCCCAGGCCCGTAGCTGGCAGGACGTGCGGCTGTATCGCGAGGCCGGCTTGCTCATCGTCCCGGTCGGAGTCGCCCTCGACCTGGGCGCCACCGCCAAGGCGTATGCAGCCGATCACGCGGCACGTGCGTTGTCGCGGCGGTACAGCACGGCCGTGCTCGTCGAGTTGGGCGGCGACATCGCCGTCGCAGGCGACCCGCGCAACGGCTGGCCGGTGCGGGTGGCTGAACGCGAGCACGGGCCCGGTCAGACCGTCGTGCTCCGGCACGGCGGTCTGACCACCTCGACGACGACCGTTCGAAAGTGGCAGCGCGGCAAGCAGATCGTCCATCACATCATCGACCCACGCACCGGCGCGCCGGCGGACGGACCGTGGCGGACGGCCTCGGTGTACGCACCCCTTGCGCTGGCCGCGAACATCGCGAGCACGGCGGCCATCGTCCTCGGAGAGGACGCGGTCGGCTGGCTGACCGCTCGGCACCTGGCCGCGCGGCTGGTTGGAGTCGACGGGCAAGTGCACACGACGGCCGGCTGGCCGGAACACGCAGCGTCGGCGGCGGCGTGATGACACTCTGGTACACGGCACGCGGGGCTGGGCTGGCGGCGCTCGTCGCGCTGACGCTGGCGACAGCGCTGGGCGCTCTCACGTCGGTGAAGATCCGGTCGGCGTCGACGCGTGTGGTCATGCAGTACATGCACCGCGCAGCGGCCGCCCTCGGCTTGGGCCTGATCGCCGTACACCTGGGTACGGTTCTCGCCGACGCGCACGCCGGCGTCGGTGTACGCGGTGCCCTCGTCCCGTTCGCAGCCGCGTACCGGCCGAACGCGGTGGCGCTCGGTTCTATCGCGGCCTACCTCTTCATTGCGATTGCCGCGCTTGGCTTTGCACGGGGACGGCTCGCCACATCGGCACATGGTGCGGCGGTCTGGCGAGGCATCCATGCGCTGGCGTATGGAGGCTGGGCTCTCGCGATGGTGCACGGTCTGACGGCTGGAACTGACGCGAGCCTGGCCTGGGTTCGGACGCTGTGGGCAATGTGCCTCATCGCGGTGCTCGCGTCGGTGGCCGTGCGGCTGGGCGGGCAGGCCCGGCGTGGCGTCGTGGTCGGAGCAATGCGATGACTGCCACCCTTGTCGCCCCCGCTACGCGTGCCTGGGCAATCGGCGCACCGCGACTGCTTGCCGGGCTCGACAGCTGCGAGACCCTCGACTACGCGACTCACCTTGCGGTACACGGCACGATGCCGCACGCCGACAGAGCCCGCCTCACTGCGCTTCTCGAGTCGATCGCGCTGACCGGACGTGGCGGCGCCGGCTTCCCGTTCGCCGCCAAGCTTCGCGCAATGCCCGAGCGGAACGGCACGATCGTGGTCAACGGCAGTGAGAGTGAGCCGGCCAGCCTCAAGGATCGGACGTTGCTGCGCCGCTCGCCGCATATCGTTCTCGACGGCGCGGTGGCGGTCGCGGCGGCAGTCGGCGCGCGAACCGTGACGGTCGCGGTGCACGACGCCGATGCAGCCGTGAGCGTGCAGCGGGCGATCGGGCAGCGTCACGACGCATCGCATGTTTGGGTCGAAAGGGTTCTCGGCGGCTTCGTCTCGGGCGAGGCGCGCGCACTCGTGCGGGGACTCGGCAGCGGCCCGGCGATCCCCCCGGGCCGCCGTACTCACCTCAGCGACCACGGCACGCTGCTCTCCAACGCGGAGACCTTTGCTCACATCGCCGTGGCATTGCGACTGGGAGCGCACCGTTACCGCGACACCGGGACGAATGCCGAGCCCGGCACGACGCTGCTCACCATCGGCGGCGCCGTGGCCCGACCCGGTGTCGTCGAGATCCCGCTGGGCACACCGCTCGGCATCGTCCTTTCCGCGGCGGGAGCCGTTGATCCGCAGATACTTCTCATCGGCGGATACCACGGAACATGGCACCCTCCGCTGCCACAGATGCGACTGTCCCGCGCCGGCGTGGCCGAATACAACGGCACACTCGGAGCAGGCATCCTGCGGGTACTTGACAACAGCACCTGTGGTCTCGGCGAATTGACCCGGGTAGCCGGTTGGCTGGCGGCCCAGTCGGCCCATCAATGCGGTCCTTGCCACTTCGGCCTGCCCGCCCTCGCGCGTGACGTCGCTGCCCTGGCGGCCGGCACGCCCGAGGGCCTTGCGTCCGCAGCACGGCACGCGCAACTGGTCGACGGCCGTGGCGCCTGCCACCACCCCGACGGCGCCGCACGCTTCGTCATGTCAGGAATGCGCGCCCTGCGCAAGGAGATCGAGTCGCACCTGACCTATGGCGGATGCGGGAGACCCGTCCGCGGATTCCTGGAGGTGACGCCGTGAAGCTCGACATCGACTGGACCCGCTGCGACGGCCACGGCCTGTGCGCAGAACTACTGCCGGCGCAGATCACTCGCGACGAGTGGGGCTACCCGATCATCGCAGCGAAGCCGGTGTCACACGCCGCCGAGCGTGACGCCCGGCGTGCCGTCGCCCTGTGCCCTGCACTTGCCCTGCGGCTGACAACTCGATGAGCCGAGGCGACCATGCACGCATTGCGCGACGCTCGCCGCTCCCTCCGCGGGTGGGCAGTTGCCGCGCAGGTGGGCAGTTGCAAGTGCCCACCTGCGGCGTAAGTGCCCACCGGGGTTGGCCGCGCCGTCAACGAGCCGCCGGCGCGCCGAGGACAGAAGCAACCTCAGGAATCGCCTCGACATAACCGCGCAGCAGATCGCGCGCCGTCGCCACCGAGTCGACGAGCGGATGCAGCGCGAACGCTTTGAGCGCGGTGTCGGGCGACCCGGTGGTGGCCGCCTCGATGGTGAACCGCTCGACCGCCTTGACCTGTTGCATAAGGCCGATCTGGTGCAGGTCCGGCGGCAGAGCAGGTAGTGGATGCACCCCGGCCGAATCCACGAGCGCCGGTAGCTCGACAACGGCGTCGGCGTCCAGGCCGGCAAGTGCCGTGCCGTTGCGAACATTCAGAATGATCGTGGCGGGCTCGTTGCGGGCGATCGCGGTCATCACGGCCAGCGCGACCTGCTCGTAACCGCCCGCCGGCGAAGGCTCCGGTTCGGTGCGGCCGTGCTTGGCCTCGGCCATGTACAGCGCGCTTCGCTCGTCGACAGTGCGCTGCCACATCTCGAACGCCTGCTGGGGCGCGGCCGCCGCCGCGGCGTAGAAGTCGCGTTGCTGCCCGAGCAGGAACTCGCCGCGCGTCGCGTCGTGATCGAGGATCGACCGGATCGCGTCGCGGTTGTAGTAGTAGTAGTACAGGTACTCGTTGGGGATGCAGCGAAGCGTTCGCAACCAGGGAATGCCGAATATCGCGCCCTCGTCCAGGTTGGCCAGCAGGACGTCGTCGGCGAGCAGATCGGGCAGCACATCGCGACCGTCGCAGAGCACGCGACGCATCCAGCCGAGATGGTTGAGCCCGATGTAGTCGAATTGCAACTGGGACGCACTGACGCCGACGGCGGCGGCTACGCGACGGCCGAGCCCTTCGGGCGTATCGCAGATGCCGATGACCTTCTCGCCGAGGACCCGCTGCATCGCCTCGGTGATCATGCCGGCGGGATTGGTGAAGTTGATGACGTAGGCGTCCGGGCAAAGTGCCGCGACCTGCTCGGCGACATGCGTGGCGGTCGGGATTGTCCTTAAGCCATAAGCGATTCCGCCCGGGCCGGTGGTCTCCTGGCCGAGAACGCCCAGCCGCAGGGCGACGCGCTCGTCGCGAGTGCGGCCCTCCAGACCACTGACGCGCATTGCGGAGAACACGAAGTCGGCGCCGTCCAATGCGTCTGCCAGACGGGACGTCGAGACCACCCTTGGCGCATCGGCGACACCGGCCGCCTGCTGGGCCAGCACGGACTCGATGACCGCGAGACGTTCGGGCGACGGATCGTAGAGGGCCACGTCGGTGACCCGGGGTTCGCCGGTGTCGCCGAGCAGCGCCCGGTACACCTGCGGAACCCGAAACCCACCGCCACCGAGAACTGCCAGTTTCACGCTTGCACCACCTTGATCGTCAGGCCTGCCAGTGCAGGTTCCGAATCGTCGGCATCGGTCACGATGACGTCCAGGTCGTTCACGTCGCACACGCGCACAGTGCCTCTCATCGAGAATTTCTCGGCGTCGGCGAGCAGGACTCGGCGCCGGGCGGCCGTGATCATGCCGCGCTTGATGGGTGTCTCGGCCATGGTGGTGTCCATGACGGCGAGGTCGCGGCGGCGGATGCCGCTGGTGCCGAGGAATGCGATGTCGGCGCTGACCTGGCGCAACGCGTCCTCGGCGAGCATGCCGACGAGCGAGCGGTAGTTGCGCCGGACGATGCCGCCGAGCACCACGAGTTCGATCTCGGGATCGGGCAGCAGCTCCTGCACTATCGCGAGGCTGCTCGTGATCACCGTTAGCGGGCGACCGCGCAGGTGCCGGGCGAACGCCAGGGTCGTCGTGCCGATATCGATCATGATCGTCTGGCCGTCCTCGACAAGCGCGGCCGCCGCCGCGCCGATGCGGTTCTTCGCGGCGGCGCGCTCCACCTCGATGACGCCGAACGGCGGCTCGTCCTCGGCGGTGACGGCGCCGCCGTGCACCCGGGTGAGCTTGCCCTCGCGCGCGAGTTGGGTCAGGTCGCGACGCACCGACATCGGCGAGACGCCGAGCCGATTCGCGAGGTCGGCAACTTGCACCGATTCGCCAGAACGCACGGCGGAGAGGATCAGTCGGCGGCGCTCGATCGCCGACAGAGCCTTGACGTCAGTCATCACGGCCACCTAAGTTACACGAACACTTTTGTGTGCGAATCAGTTTGCATCGAACCATCCAGTGACCGGTTGAGTTCGACCGGATGGTTGAATCGGTTCGACTGATTCTTCTATCGGACAGACGAGTCGTTCGGGCTGAAGCGGGGTTGTTGGTGACGATGCGGCAGGAACCCGTGCGCTGGCTTGTGATTCCCGGCTGATTCCGGTTACGCACTTATGGCGCAGTATGAACGTACTGACGTGATGCTTGCAGGAAGGACGGATATGAGGAGCAGTCTGGGGCGCGCAGTCGCGCGTCGGCGGCTGGGCGTGGCGGTGATGAGTGTGGCCTTGACGAGCGTCGTCGTCGTCGGGTGCACACCCGGCTCCAAGGCTGCCAGGCCGAGTGAGAAGCCGACCTCCGCCATCAGCACGGACGCCTCGGCGGCCGGCCCGGTCACACTCAACGTCTGGGACCAGGAGGTGCGCGGCGGGCAGAACGCCGAGATCACCCGGCTCAACAACGAGTTCCACGCGAAGTACCCCAACGTCACCATCAAGCGGAACTCGAAGTCGTTCACCAACCTCAAGGACACCCTCAAGCTGGCGCTCTCGGGCAAGAATCCGCCCGACGTCGTCGAGGCGAACCAGGGCTACCCCGACATGGGCGCGTTCGTCACCGCGGGCATGCTCACGCCGCTGGACAGCTATGCGCAGCGCTACGGCTGGCAGTCGCGCTACGCCAAGACGCTGCTCGACCTGAACCGGTTCTCGACGGACGGCAAGACCTTCGGCAGTGGCGACCTCTACGGGCTCTCGCAGACCGGCGAGATCGTCGGGATCTACTACAGCAAGAAGAAGCTTGCCCAGCTCGGCCTGACGAAACCGGCGACCTGGGCCGACTTCCAGTCCGATCTCGCGAAGATCAAGGCTGCGGGCCAGGTGCCGATCATGTTCGGCAACAAGGACCAGTACCCTGCCATCCACGAGTTCGGCGTACTGCAGGACCAGTCGGCCGGCAAGCAGTCCGTCCGCGACCTGGTCTTCGGCAAGGACAACTCGTCGTGGGACTCGCCGCAGAACCTGCAGGCGGCAACGACGCTGCGCAGTTGGGCGCAGAACGGCTACCTCAGCTCTGGCAGCAACGGCCTCGGCTACGACGAAGCGGCCGCGCAGTACGGGAAGGGAACCGGCGTCTTCCTGATGACCGGCACCTGGGAGGTCGCCGACCTGCAGAAGACGATGGGCAACGACCTGGGCTTCATGCTTCCGCCGCCGCCCACCGCAGGCGCTGCACCCGTGACCACCGGCGGCGAGGGGCTGGCCTGGTCGATCACGGCCAAGTCCAAGCATGCTGACGTCGCGGCAAGCTACATCGACTTCATTACCAACGCGCACGCCGCCGACGTCATGACCCAGACGGGCAACCTGCCGGCCACCACGCCCGCTTCGGCAAAGCCACCGGCCGGCACCGCGCTCGCCGACATATTCGACGCCTGGGCAACACTGAGTAAGGCCGACGGTGAGGTGCCCTACCTCGACTACAGCACACCGACGTTCTACGACACGCTCGCCGCGAACCTGCAGAAGCTGATCGGCGGCAAGCAGTCACCGCAGCAGTTCCTGAGCGTCCTACAGAAGGACTACAGCACGTTCCAGAAGTCGAAGTAGCGGATGACCGTCACGACCCGTTCCACCGCGTCCGCGCAGGCAGCCGGCCAGCAACACAAGCCCGCCCGGCGCCGCTCACGGCGTGAGCCGAGCCGGGTGGCATATCTCTATATCCTGCCGGCATTCGTGGTGTACGGCGCGTTCCTGCTGTACCCCCTCGGGCACAGCGTGTGGATCTCCCTGTTTCACTGGGACGGGCTCACCGTCGCGACCTGGGCGGGGGCGAGCAACTACCTCGACATCTTCCGTGACGCCGCGTTGCGCGGCGCATTCGCTCACGCGCTCGTCCTGATCGTCTTCTACTCCGTGCTGCCGGTCTGCCTCGGCCTGCTGCTCGCGGCGACGTTGGCGCGCGGGCACGTACGCGGACGCACATTCTTTCGTACCGTGCTGTTCCTTCCCCAGGTCATCGCGATGGTCGTGGTTGCCACGGCATGGAGCGCGATCTACTCCCCCAACGGCGTGCTTAACGACTTCCTCGACGCGATCGGGCTACACGTCATCACCCGGGCATGGCTGGGTGATTTCGGCTGGGCGTTGCCTGCTGTCGGGTTGATCGGCACCTGGGTCGAGGTGGGCCTGTGCCTCGTGCTGTTCATGGCCGGCGTGCAGAAGATCCCGGCGGAGCGCTACGAGGCCGCACGTATCGACGGGTGCGGCATGGTTCGCGAACTGTTCGCCGTCACGCTGCCCGGACTGCGCGGCGAGATCGCCGTCGCGCTGACCCTCACCGTCGTCGCTGCGCTTCGTACGTTCGACCTCGTCTACATCACGACGCACGGCGGGCCCGGCACGGCAACCACGGTGCCGTCCTTCGAGGTCTACCACCGCGCGTTCGAGACGAACCAGGTCGGCTCGGCGTGCGCCATCGGTATCACCCTGGCGGTGATGATCTTCCTGATCACGCTGGTGATCACCCGGATCGCCGAGGCAGGCGAGTCGTGATCTCGCGCGCGGAACGCATGGCCAACTACGCGATCCTGTGCCTGTTCGCCGTCATTGCCGTGTTCCCGATTCTCGGCATCCTGACCACGGCGCTGAGCCCGCCGGGCCAGACGACCGGCGGCTTCTCATTGCCACACACCCTGGACTGGGCCAACTTCGGCAATGCCTGGCGCCAAGGACATCTCGGCTCGTACATGCGCAACAGCCTGATCGTCTCTACCGCCGTCGTCGTGGCCGCAACGGTGTTCGCAACCATGGCCGGCTTCGCGTTCGGCACGATGCGTTTCCGCGGCGGCACAGCGCTGTTCTACCTGTTCCTGCTCGGGCTGATGATTCCCGAGGAGGCGTTCGTCGTCCCGCTGTTCTACGACCTGCGCGACATCGGCCTGACCGACTCGTACTGGGCGCTCGTCCTGCCGCAGATCGCGCAGTCGGTTTCGTTCGGCGTGTTCTGGATGCGGGCCTACTTCCGCAGTGCGCCACGCTCGATGATCGAGGCCGCCAGGCTCGACGGCGCATCGAGTTGGACGACGCTGTGGCGGGTTCTCGCGCCGATGGGGCGTCCGGCCATCCTCACCATGATGGTCTTGATCTTCATGTGGACGTGGAACGAGTTCCTGCTCGCACTGGTGATGATCCCGACCAGTGAGAACCGCCGAACGATCCCGCTCGGTCTGGCGTTCTTCCAAGGTCAGCACAGTTCGGATTTCTCGTTGCTCGCAGCCGGTTCGGTGATCGTCGCGGCGCCAGTGGTGCTCGTCTACATCTTCCTGCAGCGGCATTTCATCGCCGGGATGCTCTCCGGCGCGATCAAGGAATGAGCGATGAAGGGCAAGGTGGCCAGATGAACGAGCCCGACTTTGACGTGTACTTGCAGGGCACGGTGTTCTTCGACGTTGTCCTGACCGGGCTTCCGTCACTGCCGGCACGCGGCACCGAAGTGCTGGCCGAGGGCATGGGGTCATGCCCGGGCGGAATCGCCAACCTGGCCGTTGCGGCCAGCAGGCTGGGCCTGCGCACGAGTCTGTCCGCGGCATTCGGCGACGACCTCTACGGCGATTTCCTGTGGCGCACGCTCGAGGAGCAGGAGGGCGTGAACCTATCGCGGTCGCGACGCTTTCCCGATTGGCACTCCCCGGTGACGGTGTCGCTGGCCGTGCAGCGTGATCGGACGATGGTGACGCACAGCCATCCCTCGCCGATACCGCCGAGCGATCTGGCGGCCGACCCGCCTCGTGCCGCCGCCGGAGTCGCGCATCTGGACGAGGGCAGCGAAGCGTGGGTGACCAAGGCGCGCGGCCAGGGTATGCGGCTCTTCGGCGATGTCGGCTGGGATCCCACCCAGCAGTGGTCGGCCGACCTGCTCGCTCAGTTGGAGAACTTCTACGCCTTCATGCCCAACAGCACCGAGGCAATGGCCTACACGCGCACCGAAGATCCGCGTGCCGCGTTGCTGCAGCTCGCCGACTTGGTGCCCGTCGCGGTCGTGACGTGCGGCGGGCAGGGCGCGATCGCGGTCGACTCGATTACCGGCGAGGACGAATGGGTGCCCTCGCTGCCGGTCAACGAGATCGATGCCACCGGTGCGGGCGACGTCTTCGCCGCCGCGTTCATCCTCGGCACGTTGCGTGAATGGCCGCTGCGCCACCGGCTGGCCTTCGCCAACCTCTGCGCGGCGCTCTCCGTCCAGCAGGTGGGCGGTTCGCTCGCGGCACCGGGCTGGGGCGACCTCGCCGACTGGCTGAGCACGGCACAAGACCATGCCCGGGGCGGATCACGAGCGGCCGCCGTCCTTGCGCACGGTTACGAATTCCTCAGCGACGTGCTGCCGGACGAGCCGACGCGCGCCGTCCGCAGGGCGAGCGCCACGATCGCCCGAACCTCGGACGCCTGAATCCGCAATCGTGCAACATTCTCCGTTCTGGAGACGGGAAATGTTGCACGATCTGGCAGTCTCGATCCGTACAAATCTGGATCACCTACGCTCCGGTGCGGTATTACCCCAGACTCGCATCGGAGGAGCGCTCGTGACGATCTCGTTGACAAGCCGGCCTGATCCGGCAAAACCGCACCATCCCGCGGTCATCGCCGATGCGGAAAGGCACGCCGCAGACATCCAGCTCAAGGTCGCCGCGACGATCACGAGGTTCGCCGGTTCGATGGCGTTCGTCTACCTGCACATCGCGCTGTTCGGCGCCTGGATGCTCTTCTTCGAAAAGAGCCCCTGGGAGAAGCTGACGCTGATCGTTTCGCTCGAGGCGATCTTCCTGTCAACGTTCGTGATGATCGGCCAGAACCGGTCGGCCGCATTCCAGCAGGCCAAGGCGGATCACGACTTCGTCGCCCAGGAGCAAGAGCTGCAGGACAACACCGTGCTGACCAAGGAGATCCACGAGCTGACCCGCCAGATCCACGCCGCCACTTGCGGTGACACCGCGAAATTCGGTAGCTCCTCGGCGACCTAAGCGCCTCGGCCACCAAGTCGCGCAGGCACCTGTGCTGGCAGTTGGCCACCTCGCCTGCACCGGCGGCCCAACCCGGGCGCGACGGGGCACC
>CAVTEA010000031.1:0-85624 GCA_963733615.1 uncultured Actinomycetes bacterium | reverse complement strand
GCGCCGCGGCCTTGCCGTGGCCGATCCCGACGGTGACCGACCGTTGCGCGGGCACCATGTCACCGCCGGCGAAGACACCGGGATGGCCCGTCATCATGTCCGGACCGACCTGCACCACGCCGTCTACGACGTTCACGCCGGACACCCCGTCGACGAGGCTGAGATCGACGTCCTGGCCGAGCGCGAGCACGAGGGCGTCGCCTTCGATGTCGTCGAGCTCACCGGTCGGCTGTGGCCTGCCGTCGGCGTCGATCTCCATCCGCTCCAAGGTCAGGTGGCCGCCGTCGAAGTGCTTGATCGTCGAGAGCCACCGCATCCGGATGCCCTCCTCCAGCGCCTCGTCGACCTCGATGTCGTTGGCCGGCATCTGCTTGCGCGTACGCCGGTAGACCACGATGGCCTCGTCGGCGCCGAGGCGGCGGGCCGTGCGCGCAACGTCCATCGCGGTGTTGCCCCCGCCGTAGACGATGACGCGGCGCCCGAGCTGGGGCCGCTCGCCGTCCTCGACCTGGCCGAGCAGTTCGAGCGCGTCGAGGATGCGCGCGGATTGACCGGCCGGGATGTATGCACGGTGGCTCAGCTGCGCGCCCACGGCCAGGAACACCGCGTCGAAGTCTTCGAGCGCCGCCTGCAGGTCGGTGACCCGGGTGTTGAGTCTCAACGTGATCCCGAGGGCGAGCAGCCGGGCGATCTCGACGTCGAGGACGTCGCGCGGCAGCCGGAAGGTCGGGATGCCATAGCGCATCATCCCGCCGGCCTGGGCGCCCGTCTCGTGGATCTCGACCGTGTGCCCCCGGCGGCGCAGGTGATACGCGGCCGAGAGCCCGGAGGGCCCGGCGCCGACGACGAGCACACGCTTGCCGGTGTCGGCTGCCGGCTCGGGCAGTTGCCAGCCCTGCTTGATCGCCTCGTCGCCGAGGAACCGCTCGACGGAGTTGATGCCGACGGCGCTGTCGAGTTGCGCCCGGTTGCAGGAGGTCTCGCACGGGTGGTAGCAGACCCGGCCCATCACGGCAGGGAACGGATTCACCGCCACCAGCCGGCGCCACGCCGTCTCGTAGCCGCCGTCCTCGGCTGCGTACAGCCACGCCTGGATGTCCTCGCCGGCCGGGCATGCGGTGTTGCACGGCGGGCGGCGATCGACGTACACGGGGCGCTCGGTGCGCCATGCGCCGGTGTGGTTGGCAAGGCTGGACTTCACGTCGAGCGTTATCGCAAACGGCCGTTCCGGGTGCGGTTTTCTGTTCGTCACTGCTCACTCCTTTCATCGAGCAGGCCGTACCGGGCGATGTTGCGATCGGCGATGGCCTGGATGCGTTCGAGCAGGTCGGTACGCGGCGGGTCCTTGAACAGGTGCGCGTAGCGCCGCTGCGGGCGCAGGTACTCCTCAACGGGCACCTGGCGGCGAATCGGCATCGACGAGGTCACCTCGCCGTGCTCGGCTTCGAAGACCGGGAACAGCCCGCTCTGCTGGGCCAGCCTGGCGAGCTTGATCGTGTCGGCCGGCGCCGAACCCCAGCCGAGCGGGCAGGTGACCAGCACGTGCAGGTAGCGCGCGCCACGCAGCGTCATGGCGTACTCGACCTTCGCCTCCAGATCGTGCAGTTCGGCGATCGTCGCGGTGGCCACGTACGGGATCTCGTGCGCCATCGCGATGCGCGCCATGTTCTTGCCCTGCCCTTGCAACGCGCCCGGCGGCGAGCCCACGGCCTCGGTGGTCGCGGTGCGGGCGTATGCAGGAGTCGCGCCGGAGCGCTGCACGCCGGTGTTCATGTATGCCTCGTTGTCGTAACAGACGTAGAGCACGTCGTCGTTGCGCTCGAACATGCCGGACAGGCAGGCCATGCCGATGTCGACGGTGCCGCCGTCGCCGCCTTGGGCAAGCACCCTGATGTCGTCGCGCCCCTTCGCCTTGAGCGCTGCCGCTACTCCCCCGGCGACGGCCGGCGCGTTGGCGAAGACCGAATGCAGCCACGGCACCTGCCACGAACTTTCCGGATACGGCGTGGTGAAGACCTCCAGGCATCCGGTCGCGTTCACGGCGACGAGCTGCCCCTTCGTGGCACGCATGGCGGTGTCGAGAACGTAGCGGGCGCCGAGTGCCTCGCCGCAGCCCTGACAGGCACGGTGGCCGGAGTTGATCGCGTTCGATCGCTGCGGATTGGCCTGCTCGGTGCGCAGTGCCTCATCGAGCAATCGGTTGCCGACCGCCCGGCTGCCGACCTGGTAGAACTTGACCGTCTGGGTGGGCATGTCCTTCTGCCTTTCCGCTGAGGCTCAGCCGATACGCGACGCCGGGACCCCGGCCTCGCGAAGGACGTTCAGGGCGTGCGGGCCGGATTCGCGCTCGGCCTCGGTGCGTGCCAGGTCGGCCTCGACGATGTCCTGGTGCAGGTCCAGGAAGGTGAGCTGGCCCAGCCGCCCGGCGGCCGCGTCGGCGAGCATCTGGTGCAACGACGCCTTGGTGATGGCCCGCCCGCCGAGTCCCGCGACGACCGCGTTGAGTTCGACCGTCGGACTGCCGGGTGCGCCTTCGTCCGACCGCCCGGCCGCATCGACATTGCGCACGGTGCCGGCCAACGCCGTGTGGACGTCTCCGGTGACGATGCCGCCTGCGCCGGGCGCAAACGCGCGCTCCAGCACGATCACCCGCCGGGCGCCGACAAGAGCCTCCCGTACCTCCCGGTACGGGAACGGCCGGAACATCGTGAGCGTCACCAGGCCGACGCGCTCGTCGCGTTCGGCCAGCTCGTCGAGAACATCCTTGACGGTTCCGCTGACCGAGCCGAGCGCGACGATGATCGTGTCGGCACCTTCGGTGCGGTACTTCTCGACCATCGGTGGCACGTGCGGTCCGACGAGCTGCGTGTACGACCTCGCCGCCTCGGGGTAGACCTCGAGCGCCGCGGTCAGATGACGGTGCGACAGGTAGCGCACCTCGGTGAACGCCTCCGGGCCCACCATCGCACCGATCGTGACCGGATCGGCGGGGTCGAGCACCTGGCGCGGAACGTAGGGCGGCAAGAACGCGTCGACCTGCTCCTGGCTCGGCACGTCGATCGGCTCGTAGGCATGTGTCAGCACGAACCCGTCGACGCACACCATCACCGGCATCGACAGTTCCTCGGCGAGCCGGAACGCCGCAATATGCATGCCAACCGCCGATTGGTTGTCAGGTGCATACAGCTGCACCCAGCCACAGTCACGCTGGGACATCGAATCGCTGTGGTCGTTCCAGATGTTGATCGGCGCGCCGATCGCACGGTTCGCAACGGTCATGACGACCGGCAGACCCATGCCGGAAGCATTGAACAGCACCTCGGCCATGTAGAGCAGGCCCTGGCTCGCGGTCGCGGTGTAGGTACGCGCGCCCGCGGCCGAAGCACCAATGGCCGCCGACATAGCGCCGAACTCGGACTCGACGGTGATGAATTGGCACGGCGCGAGCGAGCCGTTCCTGACCATCACGCCGATCGCCTCGACGATGTGGGTCTGCGGCGTGATCGGGTACGCCGGCACCACCTCGGGGCGGCACAGCGCCACTGCCTCGGCGATGCCTCGCGAACCTTCGATTTGCCTACGCACCGGACACGACCTCCAGCTGTTGGACCCAGTCGAACGCCGCACGCGCGGCCCGGACATTGCTGTCGCCGACCGCTCCCGCGAAGCGCTGCCGGAACGCCTGCTCGACCGACTCGATGGAAACGGGGCCGGCCAGCGCGGCGAATGCGCCGAGCAGGCAGGTGTTTGCACGCGGCTGGCCCATGTGTTCGGTGGCCAGCTCGCTCGCCGGGACGGTGAGCATACGGTCGGGCGAGAACGTGTCGTGCAATTCGTCCAGGCCCAGCTCGGACCAGGAACGGCTCGAATTGATCAGCACGAAACCACCCGGCGTCAGGCCCGCGAACAGCTCCACCTGGTGCAGCAGGGTCGAGTCGCAGATGATCAGCCCGTTCGGTGACGTGACCGGCTCGCGCACCCGGATCGGTACCTCGTCGATACGGCAGAATGCCATGACCGGTGCGCCCATCCGCTCCGAACCGAAGCTGGGGAACGCCTGCGCCTCATATCCGTCCAGGAACGCCGCCACCGACAGCAACTCCGCGGCGGTGACCACACCCTGGCCGCCGCGTCCGTGCACCCGAACCTGGAACACAACGACTCACCATCGCCCTTTCATCCGGGATGTCACGGCCCTCGACAGATCGGCCGTGTCGTATTAGGCACTCTGCGGTTCGACAGACGACCGGCGTCTCGGTCATAGTGTCTGTCGCGCCATGCAGGCGCGTGCGATTTCGGCGAGCCTGACCCGGGCAAGCCTCGACGCCATCTCCGGCAGTGCCTCGCCACTGATCGAGCCGCGCAGATCGCGAATCGCGGCGGCAACGCCTCCCGCGATCACCGACGCAGAGAGCAGGCCGGCGAATTGCTGCGCAAGCTCGCGCGAGATCTCATTCACCAGGCCCTCTTGTGTCGTCGTCGCCGTCATGGCGCCGCACGCAGGGAGCGCTCGATCGAACGAGTGAGGGTGACGCTCTCCGTCGACGGACGATTGGCCCATCGCGCCACATATTCTGTCATTACCACTCCTCAATGATGCTTGCCGGATATGCCGGCGAATAGAGCGTGGCTTCTTATCCCGTTTGCAGGCAGGGCCAATAGTCCCGAGATACGCACCCTGACCTGGGTAACCACGCGGGCGACATCGGGCAAGACTTAGGCGTGACCCGCTGGGTACTGCACGTGGATCTTGACCAGTTCATCGCTGCCGTCGAGGTGCTGCGGCGACCGGAGTTGCGCGGAGTGCCCGTCGTGGTCGGCGGCGACGGTGATCCGACCAAACGCGGCGTCGTGAGCACGGCCTCCTACGAAGCCCGCGCATTCGGCGTGCGCTCCGGGCTGGCCTTGCGCATCGCGGCCCGGCGCTGCCCGGACGCGGTGTTCCTGCCGGTCGACCGCGAGGTGTACGAGGCGGCGTCATCGGCAGTGATGGCGACATTGCACGAATTCGACGCAGTGGTCGAGGTGCTGGGCTGGGACGAGGCCTTCCTGGCGATCGACACCTGCGATCCGGAGGCGACGGCTCGCGAGATCCAGGCGCGGGTCCGCGCCTCGACCAGTCTCGACTGCAGCGTCGGCATCGGGCAGAACAAGCTGCAGGCAAAGCTTGCGACGAACTTCGGCAAGCCCGCGGGCGTCTTCCGACTGACCCACGCGACGTGGTTCGACGTGCTCGGCGAGCGAGCAACGGATGCACTGTGGGGAATCGGCGCCAAGACCGCGAAGCGCCTGGCTGGGCTCGGCATCACGACCGTTAGCGAACTCGCCGCGACCGATCCCACTGCGCTTGCGGCGCAGGTGGGTCCCGTCACCGGCCCGTGGCTCGTGCGGCTCGCCCGCGGCGGCGACGATTCGCCGGTGCGTGGCACGCCGTACGTCGCGCGCTCGCGCAGCCGCGAGAGCACCTATCAGGTCGACCTCGACGACTGGGCGAAAGTGCGCCGTGAGATCGTTCGCCTGGCGCGTCTGGTCGCCGAGGACATCGCAGCCGAGCATCGCCCGGTCGTCAGGGTGATCGTCAAGGTGCGCTACGCCCCGTTCTTCACCAGCACCCACGGCCAGGCCATGTCGACGCCCGGTACCGAGGCCGCCCTTATCGAGCAGACAGCACTTGCCGCCCTGGATCTGTTCACCGATCGGCGGCCGGTTCGCCTGCTCGGCGTCCGAGCCGAGTTCGTCCGGTGATCTGCGCGGCCTCGTGCATCACAAGCGCGGCGGTTCGAACCGTCGAGGCCGAAGGCCCAGTGTTCGCACGTGACTCGCGACCTCTGCCATCGTCGCGATCCACACACCAGGCGTTGCCTGCATGATCTCGATCAGCCGCTGCAGGCCACGGGCGCGACCTGGCCGGCCGGTCAGGAAGGGATGGCTGGTCAGGACGAGGCATCCACCGTCGTCGTGCATGGCCTCGAACTCGGCCGTCCACATCTCGAGGACCTTGGTGGGGCTCTCGATGACGCCGCTGCCGGTGATTCCCGGCAGGTAGGCGTACTGCTCCCAGTCGTCGAGACCCCAGTGCACCGGGATCTCGACGATGTGAGCGGGCGGCGTGCTCGCTACGTCGAGCAGGTAGGGCACATCGCTGTCCATGAGGCTGCTGTCGTAGGCGAAACCGCGCTCGGCCAGCAGCGCGGGCGTGTGATAGTTCAGCTCCCACAACGGGGCCCGGTAACCGACCGGACGCACGCCGGCCACTCGCTCGAGCGCGTCCATTCCCCGGTCGATGACGGCGGCCTCGTCGGCGCGGGACATCCCGATCATGGACTCGTGCAGGTAGCCGTGATGTGCGACCTCGTGGCCCGCATCGACGATCGACCGGGTGACTCCGGGATAACGCAAGGCGGTGTACCCGGGCACGAAGAACGTGGCGCGGATGTCGTGCCTGGCCAGCATGTTCAGCAGCCGCGGCACGCCGGTGAGCGGTCCGTATGCCTGGTGCGTCATGACCGACATGCGCATCACGGTCGCCGGATCGATCGCCAGTATCGCCGCCTCGGCGTCCAGGTCGAAGGTGAGCACTGCGGCCGACCGGTTGCCGTCCGGCCAGGTGACAGGCTGCGCCGCGGCTGTCGCGTCAGGCTGTTCGGACTGGCTCATCTCCCCCACCGCTACGACGTGCTGACCGGCTGGCGATCATGCGAATTGCGACGCCATTCCCCAACACGCCGCTGTCGAGCCGCTGCCGATTCGCGAGTCGATTCCGGAAACGTTGCGTGCAGCAGAACGTACACAAGTCCGGACGTGACCGAGCCGGCGAGCCAGGACAGATCGATGTTGCCGGATGCCGTGGCGAGCGGTCCTTGCAGCCAGTGCGGGATTCCGTACTCGAAGCTCCACGTCGCCGCAGCGCCGAGCAGGAAGGCGATCATCGCCGGCCAGGAGAGGACAGCTAGCGTGCTGGCGGTACTGCGCCCGAACAGCGCCTCGACGTCGACCTGTTGGCGGCGGATGCCGTAGAAGTGGATCAGCATGATGGTCGCCCAGGGCGCGACCCACGTGACGAGTCCCGACAACCAGCCATCGAGCGATTCGGCGAATCCGGTGCGCGTTATGAGAAAGCAGGTGAAGGCCAGCGCCAGGAGGCCGACGCCGATGCTGAGCTTTCGCCGGTCGACCCGCCATCCGAGCGTCTGTGCGCACAGGCCGCAGGAGTAGATGTTCAGGATGTTCGTGGCGATCGGGCCGTGGATCACCAGCAGAATCACCGGAACCGCGAGCGTGCCGTATGCCTGCACCACCAGTTGCCCGGGATCAACCTGCTGTGACACGGTCGCCAGCGTTGCACCGAGGACGCCGAGCCAGACCGTGGGAACGAACTGCCCGAGCACACTGGCCAGGTACAACCGGCGCGGCGCGACGGACCGGGGCACGAAGCGCGAGTAGTCCGAGGCGTAGGCGAACCAGGTGATCCCCCAACCGATGCCGATCGCCGTCATCAATGTGCTCAGCGCGCTCCACAATGCGGCGCCGTGCAGTCGGGCACCTCGGTAGTCCCAGTGCACCCCCGAGTGCGTCCAGGCGACGATCGTCATCGCGAGCAGGACGAGCAGCGTGAGCGGCACGGTCCACTGTTCGAAGCGGGCGATGGCGCGAAATCCCACTGCGGCCAAGGCGACCTGAATCGCCATGATCATGATCGCGAGGCCGATCTTCACGCCGGTTCCGCCGTCGAGTCCGAGCTTGCCGAACAGCGACACCACCAGGTCGAGGATGATCCAGGTGTTGATGGCGCACCAGCCCACCGCGAGGATGCCCTGCAGTGCGGCAGGAACGAATGCGCCCACCCGTCCGAATGCGCCGCGCGAGAGCACCATCTGGCTGACCGAGGTTCGCTGCCCCATCAGCACGAAGAACCCGAAGAGCAACATCCCAGCCAGGTTGCCGATGACCAGGACGGCGACCGTCTGGGCCAGGCTCAGGCCCAGGACGATACCCATGGCGCCGAGTACCCAGTTGATCGGCGCGACGTTCGCGCCCGCCCATATCCAGAACTGGTGTGCCGCGGTCGAGGTGCGCAGCCGCTCGGGTATCGGATTGAGCGAGTGCTCGGCTGATTCGGACACGTCGTGGTCGGCTAGCAGCGTCATGTGGACTCCCAAGTCGAAGTCGCAACAGCATGGAGCGTGTTGTATTATTCGTCAAGTCCCCATGTCGTATAGAGCAACTGCGGAGCGACTGCCCATGACCTCGTCCATCGCCGGCGCAGTACCGGCAACCGCCGACCATGCGTCCGGCCACCCCGTTCTCGAACCGATGGTCCTCGGCCGCCATCGCCTGGCCAACCGGGCCGTCGTCGCCCCGATGTCGCGGGTCAGCGCGGGCCAGACCGGTGTGCCGACCGGGCAGATGAGCGACTACTACCGCTCGTTTGCAGCCGGCGGTTTCGCCCTGGTGATTACCGAAGGGATCTACACCGACCAGCTGTACTCGCGGTCCTACGCGCATCAGCCCGGCCTCACCACCGGCGACCAGCAGCGAGGATGGGCCGCGATCGCCGACGCCGTCCACGCGAACGGCGGCACGTTCATCGCCCAGCTGATGCACGGCGGCGCGCTCTCGCAATGCCTCACCGAGACGGTCGGGCCATCTGCCATCCAGCCGCTTGGCGCCAAGATGCCCGACTACGGCGGCTCGGGCCCGTACCCGCTGCCGCGTGCGATGAGCCGCGAGCAGATCGCGGCCGCGACGGAGGGCTTCGCCGCCGCGGCCCAACGCGCGCACGAGGCGGGTTTCGACGGCGTGGAGATCCACGCGGCGAACGGCTACCTGCTCGACCAGTTCATCACCGGCTACACGAACACCCGTACCGACCGGTATGGCGGCACGAGCGGCAACCGAATCCGGCTGACGGCCGAGGTGCTCGCTGCCGTTCGGGCGCAGGTTCCGTCCGACTTCGTCATCGGGGTCCGGCTGTCCCAGACCAAGGTCAACGACGGGCACTACCGCTGGACAGGCAGGTCCGAGGCCGCCGTCTACTTCGCCACTGTCGCCGAAGCCGGCGCCGACTACGTGCACGTCGCGAGCGAAGGCCGCGACTGGCACGAGACGGCCATGCTCGAGCCAGACCTCAGCGTCACCAGCCTGGCTCGCGCGGTCACCGGGCTTGCGGTCATCGCCAACGGCGGCATGCACCGGCCCGCCCTGTCCGCCGAACTCCTGCAGTCCGGCCATGCCGATCTCGTCGCGCTCGCCAGCGGCGCATTGGCCAATCCGGACTGGCCACAGCGGATCAGGCACGGGCAGACGATCGACGAGTTCGACCACGGGCTGCTGCACCCGTCGG
Source organism: uncultured Actinomycetes bacterium (assembly GCA_963733615.1). Taxonomy (GTDB): domain Bacteria; phylum Actinomycetota; class Actinomycetes; order Mycobacteriales; family Jatrophihabitantaceae; genus DASXRA01. The sequence continues at coordinate 76,281 of CAVTEA010000031.1, read as the reverse complement.
CCAGCCTGGACAACGCCGAGCGCTTCGCCGCCGCCACTCGGGCAGGGCGCGAATGAGCTCGGACGCCGTCGAGCACGCGTCCGCGCCGTCGAGCCACACGCTGCCGGCCGGAACCGGGCGCGCCTACCTTCTGCCCAAGGATTGCTCGGCCCGCATCGTCAACCTGCACGGATCGCAGGTGATCGACACGTGGGCGTTCGCGCGCAGCAGCCCCGCTGAGTTCATGTCGATGGAGCACACCCGGGGCGTGCTCGGCAGGATCGCGCCACGTGCCGGTGACGACCTCTACACGAACCAGCGCCGGGCGTTGCTCCGCATCGAGCGCGACACCAGCCCGGGCATCCACGACACGCTCATCCCGGCGTGCGACCCCGAAAGGTACCGGCTGCTCGGGCACCACGGATTTCACCGCAACTGCCGCGACAACTTCACCGCAGCCGCCGCGCAGGCCGGCCTCGACGTCGCGATGCCCGCGCCGCTGAACCTGTTCATGAACATTCCGGTGATGCCGGACGGCACCTTGCGGTTCGAACCGTCCGTCTGCCGGCCCGGCGACTTCGTGACACTGCGAGCACTCGAGGACGTCTACCTCGTGCTGTCGGCCTGCCCGCAGGACATCGTGCCGATCAACGGGCGCCGGCTCGCCCCGGCCGACGTCGGCGTGGTGATCGATGACAGTTCGCCCGCGCTGCAGGCCCTAGGCTAGCTGCGTTGATCACAGGTGCCGGACGTTGCCGGCCGACGCCGCAACCCGAAGGACTCGCACTGGCTACCTCGAACGACAGCGACGAGATTGGCGCGCGGCTGCGCAGCATCCGGCAGGCAAAGGGAATCTCGGCCCGTGACCTCGCCGATCGGGCCGGCGTCACAGCCGCCTACATCAGCCGGCTGGAGAACGGCAAGATGAGCCCGACCGTCGCCAGTCTGAGCCGGGTCATGCAGGCACTCGGCGAGTCGGTCGGCGCGCTGTTCGGGCAGAGCTCAGACGACGACGAACCGGTCGTGCGCAGGGATCAGCGCCGGCTGGTTCGCAGCCACGGCGTCGACGACTATCGGATCACCCCGACCTGGGCAGATCGCCTCGAGGTCCTGGAGACCGTCGTCGCCGCCGGAAAGGGCAGCGGCCCGAGCCCCTACAGCCACCCCGGCGACCAGGAATGTGTGCTCGTCATGGAGGGTTCGCTCACGATCTGGCTCTCCGATGTCAAGCACGTCCTCGCCGCCGGTGACGCAATCACCTTCGCCTGCCGGGTGCCGCACCGCTGGTCCAACACGACCAGGGAGGTCACGCGCGTGCTGTGGATCATCACGCCCGCCACCTACTGAAATCCGCGCCACGCGACGGCGTCGGCGCCCCTCCAGAGGCCAGCCTCGGCACCGGTTCCGCAATGTCACTTTCGGCCGATCACGACGCATTGCTGACCGCGATGACGGGGACGCACGAAGGCTGACGACCCGCCACAAGATCGGCGGGTGATCTCGGGACGAAGGGCCCTACTCAGAGGCACGATCTTGGTGCTGGTATCTCCTAGTGCCGTTACCAACTGCGGGCCTGGTGACCCTCGCCGAGATCGAATGTCGCGAACTGCTCGCGTCCGAGGAGATCGGCCGGGTGATCACGTCCGTGGGCGCCCTGCCCGCGGCGTTTCCGGTCAACTACCGCGTCGTCGACGACGCGATCGTGTTCCGCACGGCCCGCGGCACGAAACTCGACGCGGCGCTGGACCGAAACGTCGTGGCCTTCGAGGTCGACGACATTGATCACAAGACCCGCTCGGGTTGGAGCGTTCTGGTCGTCGGCATGGCGTCCGTCGTCGCAGACGCCAAAGAGGTCGACGAGCTCAGTCGCCTCGGGATACGCAGTTGGGCCAGCGACGACCTCCCGCACTACGTCAAGATCGACGTGCAGCGCATATCGGGGCGCCGGCTGCCCGACCGACACACACCCGCCACCGAAGCTCTGGTGAGCTGAAGGCGGCCGTCACAGCAGGACTCGCTCACCCGCTGCCGGGACGATCGCAAGCCAGCCCGCATCGGCGTGCAGGCGCGCCGCGAACGCCCGCGACGCGCGCTCCTCGCCATGTACCACGTAACAAGCTGACGGAGCCGGACCTGCCGTGGCCCACGCGTACAACTCGTCCATGTCCGCGTGCGCGCTGAACGCGTCGAGGGCCAGCACCGAGGCGCGCACAGGCACGTACCTGCCGTGGATCTTGATCTCATGCGCGCCGTCGAGAAGCTGCCGGGCACGAGTGCCCTCCGCAGCGAAACCGACGATGGCGATCGTGTGCCGGTGGTTGGACAGCATGTGCCGTAGATGGTGCAGAACGCGCCCGCCGGCAGCCATGCCCGATGCCGAGATGATGATCGTCGGCATGCGCGGATCGTTCCATCGCGCCGACTCCTCTGCCGTACGTACCTCGATGAGCCGACCCGGATCGAACGGATCGTCGCCTGGCAGGTCCGCACGCAACTCCGGCCAGCCCTGCTGGTGGGCCTCCCGGTAGACGCGCAGACAGGCCAGCGCCATCGGGCTGTCGACGACGATCGGCAGATCGGGGATGCGGCCCTCGCGGCGCAGCTTCGCGAGTTGGACGAGCAGGACCTCCGTGCGGTCGACGGCGAAGGCCGGAATGAGGATGCTGCCGCCGCGCGCTGCCGTCCGGCGAATCGTGTCGGCGAGCCGTTCGAGTGAATCTGCATCCTCGTGCCGGCGGTCGCCATAGGTGGACTCGACCAGCAGTACGTCCACCTGCGGCCGGGGCTCAGGCGGCCGCAGCACCGGATGCGCCGGCCTGCCCAGGTCACCACTGCTGAGCAGGGTGCGCTCCCCCGACGGAGTCGCGACGGCGAGATGCGCCCAGGACGAGCCGAGGATGTGGCCCGCTCGCCCGAACGTCAGTTGCGTGCCGTCAGCCACCGTGACGGACTCGCCGAACGGCACCACGCGCAACAGGTGACACGCGCGCGCGGCATCCTTCGCGTCGTAGAGCGGCAGCGCGGGACGGTGCTTGCTCCAGCCACCCTCGTTCGCCTGCGCCGCCTCCTCCTCGAGCAGGTGCGCGCTGTCGGTGAGGACGATCTCGGCCAGTCGCGCGGTGCCTTCGGTGGCATAGACCGGGCCCTGCCAGCCCAGCCTGGCCAGTACCGGCAGGTAGCCGGAATGGTCGAGATGGGCGTGGGTGAGCACGACGGCGTCCAGGTCGCCCCACGGGATCGGCGGCGGACTCCAGTTGCGACGACGCAGTGTGCCGAGACCTTGGAACAGCCCGCAGTCGACAAGCACCATCGAACGACCGGTATCGAGCAGGTGCTTGCTGCCGGTGACCGTGCCGGCACCGCCGACGAACGTCAAAGACGGCACCCTCATGAGGCGATCAGCGATCGTGCGGGGGGATGACTGCCACCGGGCACATCGCGTGATGCAGAACGCCCTGACTGACCGAGCCCAGCAGGGTGCCGGCGAGCGCGTGGCGTCCATGGCTGCCCACGACGAGCAGGTGTTGTGACAAGGATGCGGTGACCAGGCCGCCGACTGCGTGCTCGCGTATCACCGCGCGATGTACCGCAACGTCCGGGTACTTCTCCTGCCAGCCCGCGAGCACCTCGGACAGCGCGACCTCGACCCGCTCGGGTGCGGGCGGACCCGTCCGCCAGCTCATCGTCGCAAGCAGGTCAGGGTGCCAGCACAGCACCGCACGCAGCGGCACGTGATGCCGGCTGGCGTGCTCGAAGGCGTACTCCAGGACGCCGTCGGACCCCTCCGCGCCGTCCACGCCGACCACCACCGCAGCGCCTTCCTCAGTGCGTCCCGCGGGGCCGCGCACGACGACTGCCGGAGAGTGGGCGCGGGCTGCGACGCCCGCACCTACCGACCCGAGTAGGGCGGAGCTGAGCGCGTTGAGGTGACGCGAGCCCAAAACGGTCACTGCCGCTGACTTCGACTCGTCGAGCAGGACGCGAACGGGGTCGCCGTCGATCGCCTCCCACTGCGTCTCGGGGCGAGGATCGTAGGAACCGACGTGCTCAACCGCGTCCGCGATCAACTGCTCGGCCGTCTGGCGCGGCTGTTCCAGGACGACTTCCGGGACGTCGAGGTAGGCCGGAACCCGGCCCTGCGCCACCACGTACTGGAACGCGCAGACGAGCCGCAGCGGCACGTTGCGCGCGAGAGCCTCGTCTATGGCCCACTGCAGCGCGGACTCCGTGCCGGGTGATTCGTCGACACCCATGACGACAGGGCGTTTGTCCGCTGACATCGATCCTCCTCGCTAGACCCCGCAGCAGTCGAGAGATGCGACCTACCGTGACGTAGGCATGGCCAAATCGGAGGAAGCGCCCGTGACGTTCCGAGTTGGCAATTCGATCCTCGCGCCGGTCGCGATCGGGCCACAGGGCCTTAGGTCCCGACCAATGGCGACGAATGACGCTGGCACCCGCATCGCCTGTCCGGCCAGGCTGGACACACGGCAATGCAGGTTCAGACGGGGGACGCAATGTCGACGGAGTACTGGCCGCATTCACCCGCGCGGTCGCGGGTGCCGCACATCGTGGCCTCGGCGAAGGCAGCGGCGAACTTGGCCGATCTGTGTCGCGCCCATGGCCCACAGGTGATCCTGCTCTCCAACGCATGCGGCATGGTCAGCGTCGCGAGAGTCCGCTCGCGGCCGGGATTCAAACCACACGAGTACGAGATGCTCATCGGCAGGGTTATGGATTGCCCGGTGTACGCCGACACCCGCCAACTACCGCAGCGCCCGCTCGACACGATCGTTCTCGACGCGGGCTGGCGCTCCGGCGATACCGGCTCGGCCGATCAGGACCCGCTCTTCGTCACCCGACCCGAGTCCAAAGCTGAGCGGCAACAGCGTGTCTTCTCCGAGCAGGCCCGCGAGGAACGCTAGCCGCCATGTCGGCTCATCGTGTCCGGGCTGGCGGGCCACGCCTGACGACCGTTTACCGATCGTGCAACTCTCTGCGTCGTGGCGACGCAGAGAGTTGCACGATCGAGTGCGAACGCTAGAGCGTCGCGGCGTGGTCGGGCACGGCCCGGTACAGATCACGTGGCGGGCGGGTGTAGTTGGTCGCCGACGGCCGCGGCGGCAGTACGAGCTTGTGCGACTGCACGCGCTGGTACGGAATCGTCGAGAGCAGGTGCGCGATCATGTTGACGCGCGCCCTGCGCTTGTCGTCGGCCTCGACGACGTACCACGGTGACTCCGCGGTGTCGGTGTGCACGAACATCTCGTCCTTGGCGCGCGAGTAGTCCTCCCAGCGGCGGATCGACTCGATATCCATGGGCGAAAGCTTCCACCCGCGCATGGGATCGTCCTGACGAGAACGGAAGCGTCGTTCCTGCTCCTCGTCGCTGACCGAGAACCAGTACTTGCGCAACAGGATCCCGTCGTCGATCAGCAGGCGCTCGAACACCGGACATTGGGCGAGGAATCGCCGGTGCTCATCCGGGGTGCAGAAACCCATGACCCGCTCGACGCCGCCGCGGTTGTACCAGGAGCGGTCCATCAGCACGATCTCGCCGGCTGCCGGCAGATGCTCCACGTAGCGCTGGAAATACCACTGGCTGCGCTGACGCTCGGTAGGCGAAGGCAACGCCACAATGCGAGCCACCCGGGCATTGAGGTACTGCGTGACGCGCCGGATCGTGCTGCCCTTGCCGGCGGCGTCACGGCCCTCGAAGATCACGACGATCCGCGTGCCGCACGAACGAACCCATTCCTGCATGGTGACCAGTTCGGCCTGCAGTCGCAGCAGTTCCTTCTCGTACACACTGCGTCCCAGTCGCGGTGGAGCTTCGTCGTGGCGGTCCTGCTTGCCCTTCGACGTGCTGTCCTTGGGCATGTCAGCCTCGCAGCTGCCGCAGTACCGGGTCCGCCGACGGCGGAGCGGCGGCTATGCGTACCTTCGCATCGACGACGACGAGATCCTCGCCGGAGCAGATGACCGGGTTGAGATCGAGTTCGGCAACCTCGGGCAGATCCTCAGCCAGTGCGGCGAGCCGCAGCACCAGCTCACGCACCGCCCGCCGCGACACGACCGGACGCCCGCGATATCCGTCGAGCAGTGGCGCCGTGCGCATGCTGGCGATCATCTGGTCGGCGTCCTGGATGGTGATCGGCGCAAGGCGGAACTGGCGATCGGCAATCATGTCGGCCAGGACACCACCCGCGCCCAGCATCAGCACAGGACCGAACTGCGGGTCCTGCAGGACGCCGGCGATCAGCTCGGTGCCGCCGCTCGGCGCCATCGGCTGGATCAGGACCTGCGACGCGGCCGAGCCCGCGGTCTGCACCCCGTCGAACGCGAGCCGCAACTGCGCCTCGTCGGCTATGCCGAGGCGCACGCCCCCGACGTCGGTCTTGTGCACGGCGCCACCGGCCAGTTTCACCGCAACGGGATAGCCCAACTCGTCTGCCGCGCGAACGGCGTCGTCCATCTCGCTCACGACTCGCTGCGGGCACATGCGCACGCCGTACCTGGTCAGCAGCCGGGCAACGTCCTCAGGGCCGAGCCAGCCTTCAGCGACGGCCAGCAGGTCCGCCACGATCGCGCGGGCGCCTTCGGCGTCGATGCCTTCCAGATGCGCGGGCTCACCGAGTGGGGCGGTTGCACTGCGCGCGTAGCGCCACGCATAACCCATCGCTGCGGCGGCCGGCTCGGGAAACTGGAAGACCGGCAGCATCCGGTCACCGTCTGGCACCGCTACAAAGCGCGCCGCTCCACCCACATGGGTGATGGCGACCAGCTTGTCCGAACCCGCTGCTGCTGCCGCGATCGCCGCGATCACGTCCTCGGGATCGGCCACCAGCGTCTCGGTGAACACGGTGAGCACCATGTCGACCTCGTCAGATGCAAGCGCGATGCGCACCGCCTCGCCGGACTCGGCTGCCTGCGCGGCCGCGCCGAGGTCAACGGGGTTCTGGCACGAGGCCGCAGACGGCACGGCGTTGCGAATCTGCGTGGTTGTCGCATCGTCGAGTTCGACCACAGTCAGCCCGGCGGCCTCTGCGGCGTCCGCTGCGAGGATTCCAGGACCTCCCGAGTTGCCGACGATCGCGACACGAGGGCCCGATGCAAGGGGCTGGTCTGTCAGCACGCGGGCCACGTCGAGCATCTGCTCCATCGTGTCGACCCGCAGCACGCCGGCCTGCGCGAACATGGCGTCGACGACGGCGTCCGACGATGCGGCAGCGGCGGTGTGGGACTGCCCGGCTCGCTGTCCGGCCGCAGAACGTCCGGCCTTGATGGCGATGATCGGCTTGTGGCGCGAGACGCGCTTCGCGATACGGGAGAACTTGCGCGGATTGCCGAACGATTCCAGGTACAGGGCGATCACGGCTGTGCGCTCGTCGCGCTCCCAGGCGAGCAGTAGGTCGTTACCGCTGATGTCGGCCTTGTTCCCCACCGACACGAACTGCGACACGCCGAGCCCGGATCGTTTCGCTCCCAGCAGCACCGCTACGCCGAGCGCGCCGGACTGCGACACCAGGCCGAGCTTGCCGGGGTTTCTCGGTAGCGAAGCGAACGTGGCGTTGAGCCGCACCGCCGGATCGGTGTTGATCAGGCCCAGGCAGTTCGGGCCGATCACGCGCATGTCGTACTGCCGGGCGACCGCGAGCATCTCTTGCTGCATCGCCTTGCCGTCCGCACCGGTTTCGCCGAATCCGGAACTGATCATCAGGATGCCCCGGGCGCCCCGCTCACCACAGGCGCGAACGACGTCGAGCACAGCCGCCGCGGGTACCGCCACAATCGCCAGATCCGGGGCTTCGGGCAGATCCAGCGGCGAGGCGACCGCAGGCACGCCGAGCACCCTGTCGTGCTTCGGGTTGACGACGTACACGCTGCCGGTGAAGCCGCCGGCAAGGATGTTGCGCAGCAGTTCGTGCCCGATGGACTTGGGCCGAACGCTTGCCCCGATCACCGCGACCGATCGCGGGGCGAGCAGCGGGTGCAGGCTCGCGGCGTCGGCTACGCGTTCGCGGTCGTCGATCGCGGCAACCACTCGCGCGCTGGCTTCGAGGTCGAAGCTGAGCCGGACGACGCCATATTCCAGCCGGGTCTTGACGTCGAAGCCCAGGTTGCGTACGACCCGGATCATCCCTGCGTTCTCGGCAAGAACCTCCGCGACGAACCGCTGTACCCGGTGCTGGCGCGCGAGGCTCGCCAGATGCTCGATCAGCAGCGTGCCGATGCCGACGTTGTGCTCGCGATCGTCGATCAGCAGGGCGATCTCGGCTGACTGCCTGCACAGTCGTTCGTAGGCCGCCACTCCGACCACCTCGCCGCCGATCAGCGCGACGAGCACCTGATGTTCCACGCTCGCCGGGCGTAGCAGCCGCTCGACGTAGGCGTCCGCTGCGTGCCGGCTCAGCGTGAAGAAGCGATAGAAGATGGACTGGTCAGACGCGCGCTCGTTGAGCGCGCGCAGCGCCTTGCGGTCGTCTGCCTGGGCCGGTCGGATGTGCACCAATCCCCCGTCGGCGCGCACGGCGACGACATCATTGCCCACCATCTGCCCAGCCTCGCGAACACCGCAGGGAAACGGCAGAGACCAACGGCCCGAACCAGGGTGCCTGGTCACTGAAGATCGGGACGTTGGTCTCTGGTGTCGCCCTGAACAATGCCGCTCGCGCGCGGGCCCTGTCACCTGCTCGGCCGTGCGGCTCAGCTGCCGGCGACCAGGCGGGTGAGGTCGGCGAGCCGGCAGGTGTAGCCCCACTCGTTGTCGTACCAGCCGAACACCTTGGCGAAGCGCCCGGACGCTTGGGTCAGGCCCGAATCGAACAGGCACGACGCAGGATCGCCGATGACGTCGGAGGAAACGATCGGCTCGGTGGTGTACCGAAGCTTCCCGGCAAGCGGCCCTTCCGCGCCCGCCGCCTCGAACGCCGCGTTGACCTGCGCCGCAGTCACCTCGCGATCGAGCAGGACGCCGAGGTCGACGAGCGATCCGTCGACGACGGGAACGCGCAGCGCGACACCGTCGAGGCGCCCGGCGATCTCGGGCAGCACCTCACCGACCGCACGCGCTGCGCCCGTCGTCGTCGGGATGATGTTGACGGCCGCCGAGCGCGCGCGACGCGGATCTTTGTGCGGTGCGTCAAGGACGTTCTGGTCATTCGTGTACGCGTGCACCGTGGTCATGAAACCGCGCTCGATGCCGAACGCGTCGTGGAGCACCTTGACCATCGGCGCGACACAGTTGGTCGTGCACGACGCGTTGGAGATCACGCGGTGCGACTTCGGGTCGTAGATCTCGTCGTTGACGCCGAGCACGATCGTCGCGTCGACACCCTTGCCCGGCGCGGAGATGAGCACCCGCGCCGCGCCTGCCGAGAGGTGTCCTGCGGCGGCCTCGCGGGTGCGGAACTTTCCGGTGGACTCGATCGCGATCTCGACGCCGTGCTCGGCCCAAGCCAGATTCTCCGGCTCACGGACGGCGCTCACGGCCACCTTGCGTCCGTCGACGATGAGCATGTCGTCGCTCACCTCGACCTCCTTCGGGAATGGGCCGAAGGTGCTGTCGTGGCGCAACAGGCGGGCAAGAGTCACGACATCGGTGACATCGTTGACGGCGACGACCTCGATGTCGTCATGGTCTGCCGCGTATCGCAGGTACTCGCGGCCGATGCGCCCGAAGCCGTTGATTCCTACTCGGATCGTCATTACTCAGGTCCTCCGGATCTGGTTGGTGTCGTTCGGGGTCTAGCTGGTAGCGGGCGCGGTGTCGTGTACGACGAGCACGGGGCACCTTGCGTGTTCGGCGCAACTCGCGCTCACCGAGCCGAGCAACAGTCCGACGAATCCGCCGTGTCCGCGGCTGCCGACCACGAGCATCTGTGCGTTCGCGCTGTGGTCGAGCAGGACCTTCGCCGGGTTGCCGTGCGCGACGATCAGCCGCATGCCGCTCGGCCGGTCCGGGCCGAACACCGCATCCACCGTTTGGGTCAGCACCTTCTCGGCGTCCTGGTCGGGCCGCCAATTAGCGTCCACGTACCCCCACCCGTAATTCGGCGGGGCCTGCCAGGCGATGAGGGCGTCGATGGATGCGCCTGTCACGGCCGTCATCCGCACTGCCCACTTCAGCGCAGACATCGATGGTTCGGATCCGTCTACGCCGACCACGATTCGGTTGTCTCGCGTCGCAGCGTCTGCGCTCATCTGGTCCCCCTGTAGGTGTTCACGCACGCTCGAAGGCGTGGTCCGCGGCTTCCGTTTCCAGTGGCGTCGCCGCCGGATGCCCGACGATGGCCACCGGGCACGGCGAGGTGTGCAGCAACTTCGCGGCGAGCGGGCCGAGCCGGGAGAAGCGATGCTCGTCGTCGTGGCGGCAACCGAGCACGAGCAGGTCGGCGCGTGCGGCGACCGCGAGCAGCGCTTCGTACGGTGACTCGCTCGCCAGTTCGGCGACGACCTTGACGTCCGGGTGCCGTGCTGACGCCGCCTCGACGAGCTCGGTCAGCAGTTGCTGCTGCTGTGGCCGCGCGGGATCGTCGCCGCCATCGGCCTCGCTCGAGGACCGGACCGCGATCAGCGGCGTGTTCCTACGCTCAGCCTCGGCTAACGCGAATTCGAGCGCCTCGTGGCCGGACTCCGAGTTGGACACGCCGACGGCCACTGCAGGCGACTCGTCAGCTGCCGGTGCGCGCCACCCCTCCGGGACGACGATGACCGGGCACCGGGCGTGCGCCGCGACGCGGTTCGCGACCGAGCCGAGCAGCGCGCCGACAATGCGTCCAGCGCCGTGTGTTCCGACCACGACCATCTGCGCGTCATTGCTGAGCTCGAGCAGCAACTGGGCCGGCTGAACCGCGCGCAGGACAGTGGTCACGTTGCAGTCGTCGCCTACATCGATCGCGGTCGCGACTGCATCTCGCAGCAGGCCGCTGGTGTAGTCAGGCTCGTCGACCTCGGCCGCGTCGCCTTTGGACGCCACCTCACCACCGTGGGCGATGACGAGTAGACCGTGATCGCGTGACGCGGCCTCCGCCGCCCAGACGAGTGCACGTTCTGCCGGCTGCGACCCGTCGATTCCGACGACGACCTGCATGCCCATCGCGTTTTACCTCCTGGAGTCTCCACGTTCAAGACCACCGCACCGACCCCCTCGCGCGGGAGGGACGAACGTCCTCTCCTGCCAGGTCGTTCGCACCGCAATCCGGCCGAAACGCCACGGGAACAGGGCATTCGGGGCCGCAGGCCATGCCGGAAAGATCGCGCGCTGACCGGCTCGCGCGGGACGTTCGGCTCTTGTTCGGCGCTCGCGAGGTCTAAATGATCGACAGGTGACTGCAAGCTCGATCATCCGCGTGTTCTGCGTCGATGGTCCCTGTCGCGGCGTGCAGTACCTGGATCAGGACACCGGACGCATTGTCTTTGATGATCCGGATTGGCATGTGTACCGGGTCGATGACGCAACCAGCGTCGACACGGACTTCGGTCCGTGCCCGCCTGCCTATTACGAGCGCACCCAGCGCACCGAGTAGCCCGCGAGCTCAGCCGGTGGCCTCAACGGCGTACGCGAGAGGTACCGATACAGCCTGCGTCGCCGGTGCATTCAGCTTGCCGTTCTCGATTCGCACGACCGCGTCGAACTGATCGCGACGGGTTCGCCGGTGCGTGGACATCAGCACGGTGCGCCCCCGCGTGCCGGCCAGCAGATCAGCGAGCACAGCACGTTCGGTGGCGGGATCCAGATGCGCCGTCGGCTCGTCCAGCACGAGTATCTGCGGCGCGGCCAGCAGCGCGCGCGCAAGCAGCAGGCGCTGTCGTTGCCCGCCGGACAGCGCGGCGCCGTCCGGCCCGGCCGAGGAGTCCCAGCCGTTCGGCAATGCCTGGACGAAGTCGACGAGGCCGGCCCGCTCGGCAACCACATCGAGTTCGGTATCGGTGGCCGACGGACGCACGACGCGCAGGTTGTCGCGTAGCGAACAGTTGAACACGTGGTCGCCGGAAAGTGATCCGGCGACCACCGGCGGAACGTCGTCGGCGCAAACGTCGATCAGCCGGGTGCTGCCGCTCGGCGACGACAACTCGACGTGACCTTGCTGCGCTGCGAGCAGGCGCAGGCACGCAGCGAGCAGCGTGCTCTTGCCGCAGCCGCTGGGACCGGTCACGGCCACACGCTGCCCCGCACGCAACATCAGGTCCGCCGCATGCAGCACCGGTGCGGATCCCGGCGCCGGGGCAAGGGTCACCGTGGCCACTCGCAGGCCGAGCGCCCCAGCCGGTGTACTGCGTGCCGTCAACGGCGCAGCGATCGGTGGGGGCGTGGCGAGCACCTCGGCCACCCGCTGCACACCAGCGCGCAGGCGCGACCATGCAGCAAAGGCCGCAGGCAGCGGCGTGAGCGCGTCGAAGCCCGCCAGCACACATGCCGCGAGCACGGCCACCGCCACCGACGAGACGCGCCCAGCAGAGGCCGCGTCAGCGCCTGCGGCAAGCACGGCGGGCAAAGTGATCGCCGAGAGTGCGCCGCTCAGCCCGCATCCGAGGGCAGCCGCCAGCGCCGGACGGCGAGAGGCGCGCACAACCGCGAGGTCCGCGCGGCCGACGGCAGCGATCGCACGCCGGTCGGCGCCATATGCAGTCAGCTCCGCGAGACCCTCCACGCCCGCCACGAGCCGCGCGTCGCGCCGACCGGCAGCCGACGCCAGCACGGTCGCGTCGCCCGCGACGCGGCGCACGACGGCAGGCACCACGACGATGCCGGCGAGCAACGCCACGGCCAGGGTGACGCCCGCGAGAGGAACGAGAAGCGCGGCGGCGAAAACCGCACCCGCACCGGTCAGTACCGCGCCCGCCGTGGGCACGACAGCCCGGACGAGGCCCTCCTCGACGCCGTCCACGTCCGACACGAACCGGCGCAGCAGATCGCCCCGGCGAAAACCGGAAAGCCCCATCGGCGCAAGGGGTTCGAGCGCGGCGAAGACCCTCGCCCGCAGGTCGGCGAGCAGCCGCAGGGCGCCGTCATGGCTCACCAGCCGCTCGGCGTAGCGCAGCAGCGCCTTGCTCAGCGCGAACGTTCGCACCCCTACCACCGCGACCTCGAGGGCCTGGACGTTCGGATGCTCGGCGGCCCGGCAGATCAACCACAGCGATGTCGCCGTCAGGGCGAGCCCCGCAAGGCCGGATGCACCGCCGAGTAACGCTGCGGCGAGCAGTCTGCGCCACGCACCGCGCATGCCGATCAGCCCGCGCAGCGGAATCGTGTGCACACGCGCCGCCACCTGCTTGCCAGGTTGCGGCGGGCGGGCCGGCCCGATGCCGACGGGGCGAGCAGGCTTCTGCCGGATGTCGGCCGCCACGCGCCCGTGGCCGATGACGACGCGCCGATCCGCGACGTCGGTCAGGCGGGCGCTGTGGGTAACCATGAGCACCGTCGCCCAGCCCGCAAGCTCTGCGATGACTGAGGCAACAACTCGTTCCGTCCCCGTATCCAGGTCCTCGCTGGGCTCGTCGAGCAGCACGATCGGCACGTGCCCGCCGGCGCGAACTCGGCGGGCGCGCAGCAGGGCGCGCGCGAGTGCGACCCTGCGGCGCTGACCGGTCGAGACCTGCGCACCGTCCTCGCCGAGCGGCACGTCCGGGTGCGGTGCGTGGCATTCGGCGACTGCGTCGGCTACTTCGTAGACGCTCGCACTCGGGTCGCCGAGCGCCACTTCGGCACCGACCGTCGGCTGCGACGGCAGTGGCCGCTGCGGCACCCAAGCCACGTTCGCGCGCCATGCGGACGCGTCGAGCGAGCACAGTTCCATCTCGCCGTCCGACGTTCCAGCTGCAACCGTCCCCTCAGCGGGCACGAAGCCCAGCAGCACGGCGAGCAACGTGCTCTTGCCGGCGCCGCTGCGTCCCTGCACCGCAACGACTTCGCCCGGCTCGACCGCAAGGTCGAGTCCGTTCAGCGCGCTCTCACTGCGATCCCGGTAGGTGACGCGAAGATCCTTGATCCGCAGGGATCCGGTCGCGCGGACGCCGCCGGGCAGCAATTCGGTGTCGGGCAGCAGAGCGGCCTCGTCGAGGATGTCCAGCGCCGCGGCCGCAGCGACCGTGCCCTCCTCGCTGGCGTGGTGCTGTGCGCCGACCGCACGTAACGGCGCGAACACCTCCGGCGCGAGCAACAGCGCGATCAGGGCGGTCTGCAAGCCGAGATGACCGTGGTCCAAACGCAGTCCCACGTCGACCGCGACCACCGCAACCGACAGCGCCGCGATCAGATCGAGCACCAGGCCGGACAGGAAGGCCACCCGCAGCGTGGACATCGTCCGCTTGCGGTACCGCTCCGTACCCAGGCGTACGGTTTCCACCTGGCGCTTGGCCCGGCCGTAGACCTTGAGCGTGGTCAGGCCCTGGACGAGGTCGAGGAAATGGCCGGCCATCCCGGCGAGCGCCGCGTACTGGCGGTCCATCTGCGCGCGGGTCATCATGCCGATCAGCGCCATGAACAGCGGGACGAGCGGTAGCGCCGCGACCAGGACGAGCATGCTCTGCCAGTCGGCAATGCCGATGCGGGCCAGCACGATGCCGGGCACAACCAGCGCTGCGACCAGGGCAGGAACGGCCCGCGTCACGTATCCGTCCAGTGCCTCGAGACCAGGCCCCGCCGCCGTGGCCAACCGGCCCCGCGGCTGACGCTCCGTCCAGCGCGGGCCGAGCCGCACGACTGCGTCGAGCACCGCGCGCCGCAGGTGCGCACGCATCCGCACCGAGAACCTCGCGGCGAGATACTCCTGCGTCGCGGCGAGCACCGCGCGTGCGAGACCGATCGCGACCAGCACGGCTAAAGACGCGACGAGGTGCGAACCCGGCTCGTGCCGGAGGAATATCGCGACGATCAGCTCAGCGAGAACGCCCGCCTGCGCCACGGTCAGCGTCGCACCGAGCGCCTGCAGCGCGCCGAGCGTCGTGAGAAACCGCCGCAGTGAAGGGACTGCGCGCAGCAGCCGCGGGTCGAGTGGGCGGCTCATGGCATCGTCGGGGCCGGGCCTGCCGTTGGTTCCTGCTCAGCACCGGACGTGGTTCCGAGCGTCTCCTTGGCGGAATCGCGCGCGCGTGACACGACATTGCCGAGACCGCCGCCGTAGCCGTCGCCCGAGACGTCCGCACCGGTGACGCGGGCGCGGAAGACCCAGTACGTCCAAGCCTGATAGGCGAGCACGATCGGGGTGAAGATCAGGGCTACCACGGTCATCACGCGCAGGGTGTACGGACTGGAGTCCGCGTTGTAGACGGTCAGCGAGAACGCCGAGTTGTTGCGCGCCGGGAGCACGTCCGGCCAGATGGCGGCGAACACCCAGATAGGCACGAGCGCGACCGCGGCTGAACTGGCCGAGAAGGCGAGGCCCGGGCGTCCTTGGTACGTCGCTCGGACGGCAGCGAGGAACGCGAGGACGATCATCGCGCCGAGCACGAAGCTGACCGACGCGCCACGCACCTGCGAGGTCCAGGCGATGAACGCCACGGCCACGATTGCGGTGGGCAGCGGCAGGCTCCGCGCCAGGCTGCGAGCCATGTCGCGAACCTCGCCGTCGGTGCGCAGCGTCAGGAACAGCGCTCCGTGCATGGCGAACAAGGTCAGCGTGACCAGACCCCCGAGTAGCGCGTACGGCGTTACCAGATCCCAGAAACCACCGATCATGTCGTGCGCCGCGTTCATCTTGACCCCGCGCAGGAAGTCGGCGAAGGCCACGCCGAGCAGCAGTGCCGGGAGCAGCGAGCCGATCACTATCGCGAAATCGCACCACTGCCGACCCGACTCGGTGTGTGCCTTGCCCCGGTACTCGACACCGATGCCGCGCAGGATCAGCCCGACAAGCAAAGCCGCGAACGCCAGGTAGAAGCCGGAGAAGACGCTTGCGTACCACTCGGGGAACGCGGCGAAGGTCGCGCCGCCCGCAACGAGCAGCCACACCTCGTTGCCGTCCCACACCGGCCCGATCGATCGAAGCGCGATCTTGCGCTCAGTCTCGTTGTTCGCCACGACGGGCAGCAGCATGCCGACACCGAAGTCGAATCCGTCGAGCAGAAAGAAGCCGGCCCACAGGACCGCGATGACTCCGAACCAGAAGCCTTGCATGACGATCCCCTCAGACCAGGCTCAGTTGTTGATCGTCGCTGAGTTCGGCGCCCGGCGGCGCGGCGTTGTCGGGGCCGGCGCGCGCGATCCGGCGGACTATGCGAAAGCAGATGACCCCGAGCACGCCGTACAGCGCGGTGAATCCGAACAGCGTCACGGCGACGAACCCGGTCGAGACGTTCGTGCTCACCCCGTCCCGCGTTTGCAGCAACCCGTAGACCAGCCACGGCTGACGCGCTGTCTCGGTGAACAACCACCCGGCGGTGTTGGCGAGCAGCGGCAGCGCCACGGTCCAGGTCGCGACGCGCAGCAGGCGCGGGCTCGTGGTCAGCTTGCCGCGCCGCCACTGGACGAGCACTGCGAGCGCGATGAGCCCGGCGAGCACGCCAAACCCGATCATCAGCCGGAACATCCAGTAGGCAAGCCACACAACCGGCACGTAGCGGCCCGGTCCGTACTTCGCGACCTCGGCGACCTGCACGTCGTTGATGCCTTGCACGGTTGCGCCGGGGCGGTTCTTCGCGAGGATCGAAAGGCCGTCCGGGATGGTGATGTCGATCTTGTTGCGACCGTGCGAGACGTCGCCGTACGCGAACAGGCTGAACGGGGCGTTGGTCTTGGTGTCCCACAGCGCCTCGGCCGCGGCCATCTTCATCGGTTGCTGATCGGTCATGATCTGGCCCTGCACATGGCCGACCACGCTGACGCCAACCACTGCGGCGAGCAGCACGCCGATCGACAACCCCGCCACCTTGCGATGTAACGGGTCAGCACCGTCGCGGTCGCGGCGCAGATGGAATGCGCTTACTGACAGCAGGATTGCAGCCGCCGTCATGATCGCGGCGAAGATCGTGTGCGGGAAGGTCACCAGTTGGGTGGAGTTGGTGAGCACCTTCCAGATCGAGGTCAGTTCGACGCGCCGCTTGGCAGCGTCGTAGACCAGGCCCACCGGGTGTTGCATGAAGCTGTTGGCGGCCAGGATGAAGTAGGCGCTGATCGTGCTGCCTATGGCGGCCAGCCAGATCGTGGCCAGGTGCAGGCGCGGGCTCAGCAAGCCGCGTCCGAAGATCCACAGGCCGAGAAACGTCGACTCGAGAAAGAAGGCGATAAGCCCTTCCATCGCGAGCGGGGCACCGAAGATGTCGCCGACGAACCGCGAATACGCCGACCAGTTCATGCCGAACTGGAACTCCTGCACAATTCCGGTCACGACACCCAGCGCGAACAGCACCAGCATGATCCGTCCCCAGAATCGGGTGGCGCGATCCCAGTCGTCGCCGGCGGGCGTGCCCCGCTTGCGGTGGGCCAGGGTCTGCATCGTCGCGACGAGCAGCGTCAAGCCGATCGAGAGCGGAACGATGAAGAAGTGGTAGATCGTCAGTGTCGCGAACTGCCATCGCGCCAGCATCAACGAATCCACCGGGTCACCCCATCGCGTCAGGGCAGCGGCTCCCTGATGGTGGCTGCCGACCGTCGCGACAAGCCTCGCGTTTCGACCCCGGCCGCCGTAGGGACCTATCTCCCGTGTCACGCGGGACCAAGGTCCCGAAGCGCGGGCCTCCTCCGCCCGGTCCGTTGAGTGGTGCGTTACGGCTTGAGTGGTGCGTTACAACGCACCACTCGACGCGCAACGCACCACTCAACGCAGGACCCGCCGCGATCCCTGCTCGATCTGGAAGAGTCGGCGAGACCACCTCACGTTTCAGCGACCGGAACCGTCTACAGGACGTGACAGTCAAGCCGCCCTTCGAGGCCGTCGTCGCCGCGCACGGCGCAACGGTGCTACGTGTGTGCAGGGCGGTGCTCGGTCCGCTCGACGCCGACGACGCCTGGTCAGAGACGTTCCTGGCCGCGCTCAAGGCCTATCCGGAGCTGCCGGCTGACGCGAACGTCGAGGCGTGGCTGGTGACGATCGCACACCGCAAGGCGATCGACGTCACCCGAGCGGCCGCCCGCCACGCGACCCCGGTGGCCGACGTCCCCGAGCGCCCCTCGCCGCACCGGGCGGACGAGCGCGATCTCGACCTTCGTGACGCCCTCGCCGGGCTGCCCCGCAAGCAGCGCGAGGCCGTCGCCTACCACTACCTGGCAGGCCTGCCCTACCAGGACGTCGCCTGCGTCATCGGCGGCAGCACCGACGCCGCGCGGCGGTCCGCCGCCGACGGCATCGCCAAGCTCCGCAAGGCGTATCCAGGCGCAATCCGCAGAGGAGAGACCTGATGAACCTGTTTGACACCTACCCTGCCGCTACCGAATCGGAGTTGCGGCTGCTGCACGAGCACCTGGCCGACAGCGCAGACGCGCAGGGCATCCTCGATATCGCCTACCGCACGATCGACACGCCGGTCGGCACGCTGCTTCTCGCGGCGACCCCGAACGGCCTTCTGCGCGTCGCCTACGAAAACGAAGGCCACGACCGGGTTCTGCAAGATCTCGCCACGCAGATCAGCCCGCGCATCCTGAACACGCCCAAGCGACTCGACAACGCCGCGCGCGAGATCGACGAGTACTTCGCCGGGAGTCGGCACGCCTTCGACCTGCCACTCGACTTCAGGCTGGCCAAGGGTTTCCGCCTTTCGGTGCTCACTCACCTGTCCGACATCGCCTACGGGCACACGGCCAGCTACGCCGCCGTCGCCGCTGCTGCCGGCAGCCCCAAGGCGGTACGCGCGGTCGGCACGGCCTGCGCCCGCAATCCGCTGCCCGTCGTCGTGCCATGCCACCGGGTCGTGCGCTCGGACGGTTCGGCCGGCGGCTACCTCGGCGGACCGGAGGCCAAGCGCCTGCTGCTGAACCTGGAGGCGGCCTGATGACCCGCTGGCAACGACGCGTCGACGGCGCGGACTGGGATCGCATCACCGCGGACGTCAACGAGTACGGCTGCGCGCTCACACCGCAACTGGTGAACTCGCAAGAGGCGGCGCGCATCGCCGCGCTCTACGACCGCGACGAGCATTTCCGTTCGACGGTGAACATGGGACGGCACCGATTCGGTGAGGGCGAGTACCGCTACTTCGCCCGCCCGTTCCCCGAGCCGATCGAGGAGTTGAAGCAGGCGCTGTACCCGCACCTGCTCCCGATAGCCCGTGACTGGCACGCCAAACTCGACCGGCCGGCGCCCTGGCCCGACACGCTCGACGAGTGGCTCGACATGTGCCACGCAGCGGGCCAGACCAAGTCGACACCGATCCTGCTGAAGTACGGCGAGAAGGACTGGAACGCGCTGCACCGCGACCTCTACGGCGACCTCGTGTTCCCGCTGCAGGTGGTGATCAACCTGAGCAACCCCGGAGTCGATCACACCGGTGGTGAGTTCCTGCTGCTCGAACAGCGCCCGCGCGCGCAGTCTCGCGGCACTGCCACGCTCGTCCCGCACGGGCACGGCCTGGTGTTCACCACGCGCGACCGGCCGGTCGAGTCCAAGCGTGGCTGGTCCGCGGCGCCCGTGCGGCATGGTGTGTCGGCGATCCGCTCCGGAGAGCGGTTCACGCTGGCGCTGGTCTTCCACGATGCCGCCTGAGCAGGGGCCGCACACCGAGCCCGAACTCGCTCGTCTGCTCCGCCTGGCCCGCGAGTTGCCCGCGCACATCGTGGCCATCGGTCACGGCCGCCACGAGGCGTCCCGCGCTGCCGCCAGGGCGTTTGCCCATGCGTGGGAGGCCGGTGGCGGCGACATCGTCGCCGTCGTCGACTGGCCGGCCAGCGCCGCGTCCTGGCTGCGACCGGCGCGGCGGTTGACCGCGGGCGCTCCTGACGCGTGGGTGATCGCCGACACCCCGGCCGGATGGGCGCACGTCGCTCACCGCCTTGCGCACTCGACCAGCTGGGCGCCGGATCGCACACTCGGGTTCGCCTCGCTCGACGATGTCGACCTCGTACGGCTCGCGGGAGCCGCCGTGCACGCAATGACCGGTGCCACGGCAACCGGCGGCACCTGGCGCATCCGCAGCCGACTGCTCGTTCGCGACGACGCGTGACCGGTCAGAGTGCGCTGAGCAGTTCGGCCTCCGTGGCAGTGCCCGGCTGGCCGCCACGCTCGGCGAGATCGCGCATTGCCCGCTGCACCAGTTCGTTGGCCGGAGTTGGTATCGAGTGCAGGCGGCCGAGCAGCACGACTTCGCCGTTGAGGTAGTCGGTTTCGATACTCCCGCTGGCCCGGTGAAGGCTCTGCCAGGCCGAGCCGCCCTCGCGGGGCACGACTACCTCGGACCCAGGCCCACCCGGCTGCACCGTGTCTTCCGCCGGAAGCGCAAGCCTCGCCGCACGAAGGCAGCGTTCGCCCTCGGCCAGCACGAGTTCGGCCAACCGCCCCCCGCGCGCCTGCGGGCCGCACAGCGCTTCGATGCCGGTGAAGAGGTTGACCAGCAGTTTGGCGTGCTTGTAAGGCATGACGTCGGCGTGCACCACAACGGAGAAGGACGCCTTCTCGATGGTGGCTGCCAGCTCGGCAAGGAACGGGTCCGGCTGCGCTGTGCGCGGGTATCCGCCGACCTGGAGCGTGCCCACGATCGGGGCACTGTGCGCCACGACGACACCCGGCTCCAGATGGCTGGCCAGCAGCGTGACGCTCACGCCGTAAACGCGAGGGAAGAGTCGTAGTGCCTGACGCTCGTTGTCAACGCCGTTCTGCGCGCACACGATGCGCACGTCCGCGGGCGCACTGCGCACCAGGGTGTCGAGCGCCGCGGCGGTCTGTTGCGACTTCACGGCCAGCACGACGACGTCACCGGCCCGAACTCCCAGGCTCGCGGGGTCAGAATCTGCCTCGACGTCGAACACGTGGGTTCCGGCGCCATCGATCAAGGTGAGGCCGTGCTGCTGAATTGCCTGCAGGTGCGGGCCGCGCGCGACGAGGGTGACGTCCTCGCCGGCCTGGTGCAGCTTCGCTCCCAGCACGCCGCCGATCGCTCCCGAACCGACGATGCACCATCTCATGACGTCGCGAGTTCATCGGTCAGATCTCGGCTGGCGGCGACGGTGTTCACGCGCTGGCCTGCGCGTCGTAGGCGGTACGGGCGGCGTCGATCTGGGCGAGATGATCATCGCCCCAGTTGATCAACGATTGCGTGGCAGCGAAGAGCGTCTCGCCCATCGGGCTCAGGGCGTACTCGACGTGCGGCGGCATGACCTGGCGCACCGTGCGGGTGATGATGCCGTCGCGTTCGAGTCCGCGCAGCGTCACCGTCAGCATGCGCTGGCTGATGCCTTCGATGCTGCGCCTGAGCTCGGTGAAACGGGCGCTACCCTGCCCGAGGTAGGCAATGACGTACAGCGACCACTTGTCGCCGATCCGATCGAGGATGTCGCGAGCCCGGCACTCGTTTGGCGGCGGCACGCGCGAACGCAAACGTAGGTCAGTCACGGTTCCCTCCAGATAACCGAGGCACTTAAAAGTGCCGGATTGCCATAGACGTCGCGGCATTTGACAATGTGTGCAGTTCCGAAACGATACCGAGGAACTGATGAGAACCGCCAATGCATACCTCAATCGCAGGAGCGTCATGACCAGCACAGAACTCCAGATACCCGGCTACGTCACCGGCACATGGACGATCGACCCGATCCATTCCTACATCGGATTCGTGATCAAACACATGATGGTGAGCAAGGTCCGCGGCCAGTTCACGTCCTTCTCCGGCACGTTCACGACGGCCGCCGAACTGCTGGACTCAACGGTCACCGCCTCGATCGACGTCACCTCGGTCGACACCAGCAACGCCATGCGCGACGACCACATTCGCTCGGCCGACTTCTTCGACGCCGAGCACCACCCGGCTATGAGCTTCACGTCCACCGGCGTACGCCACGTGAGCGACCAGTACTACATCGACGGCGAGCTGACCATCCGCGGCGTCACCAGGCCGGTGACCCTGAGCGCCGAGCAGCCCGAGTTCGGCTTGGGCCCAGAAGGCGGCGCCAAGGTCGGATTCTCCGCGACGGCCGAGATCAGTCGCAGCGACTTCGGGGTCAGCTACAACGGGCCGATTCCCGGTGGCGGCATGGCCCTCGGCGAGAAGGTGCAGATCGTCCTGGAGATCGAGGCCGACCGAAGCGAATAACAACCCGCTTCGGCGCGGGCGATGGCATCGGCCTGGATCGTCAGCGACGAGCCGGAGAGCGACACTCCGGCAGCCCACTGCGACGGTCATGTCACGCTCATCGTTAGTTCGAAGGCTCAGCACACCCAGCGGCGGCCACAGCCCGCTGGTGGACCGCGGCGCCCAACGCCGAGACGGCCACGCGCGGAAAGGTGCGACGAGCAACCAGGACGATGATCGCCGCGGCCGCAACCACAGCCGCGGCGAACATCGGGACGTCACCGAGACGCCCAGCTGTCACGAATCGATCACCGATGAACGCTCCACTGCTGATGCCGATCTGGAAGGCGACGACGTATGCCGCCGATGCGGCGTCCTGCGCGTGTGGCGCCACCCGCAGGATGGCGGCCTGCAACGAGACCGGGACCGCAGTGAACCCGGCGCCCCACACGAGCACCGCGATAACCGTGGCGAAGCCGCCGTGTGCGAGGCTCAGCACGGCCATCGCCGCCGTAATCGCGAGGATCGATCCGGAGAGGGCCGAGCCCGGTCGCCGGTCGACGACGCGACCCACGAGCACGTTGCCGAGCAGACCGACCAGTCCGTAGCCGAGCAGGAGCGCGCTGAGCGCCATTCCGTCGAGCCCACCGTTGCTGCGTACAAGCGGGGCGACGTAGGTGTAGGCCGTGAACTGGCCGATGACCACGACCACGGTGACCGCGCAGACCGCAAGGACGGCCGGCGATCCGACGATGGTTGTCGCAGCGCGCATACGCATCTTCACGCCCGACGCGAGATCGCCCGGCAGAGCGGGCAGGTCAGGCAACACTCTTAGCAGCGCAGCCGTGCTCATCGCGCCGGCGACCCCGAGCGCGACGAACGCGGTACGCCATCCGGCCAACTGCCCCAGGGCGGTGCCGAGCGGCACACCGAGCACGAGTGCCGCCGAGTTGCCGACGAACACCAGCGAGGTGACCCGACCGGCTTGGCCGGGCGGGGCGAGCCGGGTGGCCGCGGGTGCGATTGCCGACCAGAACACGCCGTGGGCCAGCGCGCAGAACAGCCGGCTCGCGACCAGGACCGGAAACGTCGGCGCCAAGGCCGCGGCGAACTGCGAGATCGCGAAGACCGCAACCAGAGCGGCGATCAGCCGATGACGAGGCATGCGCATGGTCAGCGCCGTCAGTGGGATCGTTGTGGCTGCCGAGACTGCTGCGTAGCTGGTCAGCAGCAGGCCGACGTCGCCTTCGCTGACCGACAGTCCATTGGCGATCTGCGGCAGGAGGCCGACCGGCAGCGTCTCGGCCGTGACGTAGACGAATGAGGAGGTGGCAAGGGCGGTGATGGCGCCACGATGCATACCGCTGTCCATTGTCGGTGCAAGGTACTTCCGGCGAAGAGCCACGTCTCCATATTAAACTCTGCCAACGAGTAATTTAGGGGACGGTGTGAGCAGCTTGACCGGACGTGCGGCCGCGCTCCTCGAAGCGGTGCACGCGAACCCGCGGCTGACCCGGGCAGACGCCGCACGCCGGCTCGGTATCGGCAGCGGCGCCACGACGGAACTGGTCGCCAAGCTCACCGCCGCCGGCCTGCTGAGCGAGATGCCGGCTGCGCCCACCGGCACGAGGGGGCGGCCCACCACGGTGCTGGTCGCCCATCCGAATGGCCCGGTGGTCGCGGCTGCTGCCATTACCCAGGAGTCCTGGCAGGTCGACGCCGTTGAGCTCGGCGGTGAGGTCATCGCATCGGTCGGCGCCCGACACGACGGCCGGGACGGTCAGCAGACCCTAAGCGCACTCGCCGAGGCCGTCCGGCGGCTGAGGCGGCGCATGCCCGGGCGAGTGCGCGGCGTCGGCATATCGGTTCCGGGCACCGTCCTGGCCGGCCGCGTGCTCAACGCCACCAACCTGGGTTGGCGAGATCTCGATCTTCGCGCCGTCTGGCCACGCGCGGAGCTGTTTGTCGCAGACAACGACGCCACCCTGGCCGCGCTGGCGGAGTCCTGCCGCGGAGCCGCCCGCGAGGCAGCCCTTTCGGTGCACCTGCGAGTCGAGGCGGGCCTCGGCGGTGGCGTCATCGACCACGACCGAGTCCTTCGCGGCGCGCGTGGCGTCGCCGGCGAGTTCGGGCATATGCCTTTCGGCGACGCCGATATCGCGTGCCCGTGTGGTGCTCGCGGCTGCTGGGGCACGGCCGTGGACGGCACGGCGTTGGCCCGCCTGCTGGCTCATCGAAAGCCGCGCGATCCGGTGACCTACGCCAGACGGGTCATTGCCCTCGCCGAGGCCGGCGGACCTGCCGAAGCCGAGGCCGTACGCACCGTCGCTGCCGCCTTGGGTCGGGGCATCGCCGGACTCGTCAATGGCATGGACCCTGACCTCGTCACTCTCGGCGGTCTGGGCGCCGATCTGCTCGCCACCGCCAGCGAAGCCTTGCACGCCGCGTATCGCGAAGGGCTGATGAACTTCCGGCAATCGAGCCCGCCACCGGTAATAGCGGCAACGCTCGGAGAGGCCGGCCCCCTCGTCGGAGCCGCCGAAGAAGTCTGGTCGCGACTGTGGCGGCAACTGCAGATCTGAGAGCCGAGCCGTTAGGGAACGCTGCGGATGGTCGTGGATACGGGCTTGAGGGTCGGTCGCTCAGCCCCGGGAATCGCGCGCAAAGCGAAGTAGACGACGACGACCGCTATCACGGTGACGAGCACCGCGAACGCGAACTGCCGCGACGAGGGGGTGCCGCGATGCCGGCCGCCTAACGACACGCCCGGCACCCTATGTCGACCGTCGCCTCCACCGCCAAGGCGCCCTCACCGAAGCACACCTGAACTGAACCGGATGCACCGGATTCTGGAATCACACGCATGTCGACGGCGGATCGGCCCCGTGTAGGCTGACTTCGCTTTATGACGTCCCGGGCGATTAGCTCAGCGGGAGAGCACTGCCTTCACACGGCAGGGGTCACTGGTTCGATCCCAGTATCGCCCACCCTTCGCAGGGCCCGGAATCACTGGCCTGTAGTGCTGCGGCTCAGGCCTCGTGCCAGATACGTGCCAGACCCTGCGTGCGCGAACGCGCTCACCCGATTCATCCGAGCGCAGCACGGAATGGCTTGGACGCGGGGCGCCCACGGCCAGGCGCGTAGACATTCGTGCTCGCCGTTCGCATGTGAGCTGCCTCCGAGAGTGGGCTTAGTCCGACCCGTTCGTCGCGGCCGGTGTCCGGCTGGGGGCTCATCTCGTTCGGCCTGCAGGTCCCCGAACGGAGTCGTGGCAGATTCTCACGGGTCCGCATAGGCAACTGGACCCTGACTGGTTGTGCCGGACCCTGATCGGAGGGGATCGTTCATGCCAGTCACCATGCAGCACTCGGTCACCAGGCTCAGCTCTATCAGTCATCTGATTTCCGCCCGATACCCGAAGCGGTATCTACGTACTGCATTTCGCTAACGGGCAACGCCACCTTGGCCGAAGTGTCGACGTCGTCGCCCGGTTCGCCGATCACAAACGCACGTGGGATGACACCGTGGCCATCACGTTTTCGTAGGTTCCGGAGGAAGAGCAGGTCGTGGCTGAGCGAACGGTGATGCACCAGCAGTGGCGTGACGGGTTCGATCTGCGCAACATCGTGGACTCCCCCGGCTCCCTGCTAGGGCGCTCCCCGCTGGACGGCACCGTCTCCCTGTCACAGCAGGACGCCTGGCTTGCCACCGGCGAAACACCCGAAGGACTGGGTACGCGGCAGATTGACGAGGACCAGCGGCAGCGGTACGAACCGCGGGCGGCGAAGTTGACCGAACATCCGGACAGCGACCAGGTGATCGCGTTCCTGGCGTGGTACGTCGCGGAGACGATCCCCCGCCCGTTCGACACTGAGCGGACGTTTTGGAACTGCACGGCAATGCCAGCGACGAATAGGTCGAAGAAACATCACCGGCTCGGCGCGGTCACGGTCGGGAACATGGAGACAGCCGTCGCCTTCGAAATCGACACCATGACGCCCGAGTACGGCTGGCAGCTCGCGACGTTCGTCAACGTATCGGCCTCCGTCCTCGAACAGGAGACCGGGCAGACGATCGAGTCGCTCGACCAGGCGAATCCGGACCTGACCATCAGGCGCCTCGACTACGGCAATGCCGGCGGCGATTGCGCCAACGTCACATTCTTCCGGGGCAACATCGAGGCGTTCGAAGCACTGCCGTGGCAGGATGCCGCGCGAGCGATGGCACTGCGGCTCATGCGCAAGGGACGCTCCATGCAGGGACGGTGGCACAACTACGCCCTCGCCGACGAGATCGTGGCCCGCATCCAGCGGGCGGCGGACCGAGGCAACTCCTGCCATCACAGCGGCGAGCGAGCTCCATGGCGATGGCTGCGAAACCCGCCTGACCAGCGTCCGACGAGGCCGTCTGAACCGACGCCGACGTACACCAGCCCGCCAGCGCCCGGCATCCGCGACCTCCCCTGCGCACGGCCGTGACGAGGCCACGGAATAGGGCGACGTCGCCTCGTCCCGACGGCGACCGGAGAGCATTCCGATGGCGAGCTAGCCGGCGGGGTCGTGGGCTGGGGGTTCGGCGAGATCGAACTCTGCCAATTCAAACGCTGGCAGAGTGCGTTGTCGATACCGGCGAGGGCACGGCGGAGACGGTGAGGCTGACTTCCTTGTCGATGCGCCCGGCGTCCCAGTCCAATCCGTTGAAGCGGAGGATGGCGCCGTGCCCGCCGGGCTCGATCGCGCGTTTCGCGGTGGTGGTCCACCACTGGCGCAGCCGTTGCGGGTCGGTTCCGGTGATGGGCAGGTTCATGCAGAAGGCGATGACCGGCGTGATCGCGCCCGAGGCGATGCCCTCGTCGCCGCAGTACACGTCGACGACCCCGTCGTGCGGAGCGCCCGCAGCCTCGACGAAGGGCATGATCGCTTCGTCCGAGCCGGCCTGCACTTTGAACGCGCCGGGGTTGTCCGGACTGGACTGGTCGATGACATGCGAACCGGGGATTGCAGCTAGAGCCCCCGCTCTGACGGAGTTGATGTTGAGCCCGGGCAGCGGCGGTTCAGCCGCATGCGTTGAGTACGTCGGGGTGGCCGAGCCGGGGTCGGTCTGGTGGCGTGATGCGCAACTGGCAGCGACCGTGATGCCGATGCCGCACAGCATGCAAACGACGATTCGTGCCCTTCGGTGTCGACGGATCATGTGACACCGATTGTCTTGGCGTAGCTGGCCCTGTCTTCGATGGTGTTCTGGATCTGGTCGGCGATCGAGTAGAGGTCGTAGCCGCGGTGGTCCCTGGTCCAGCGGCCAACTGCCTCCTGCTGATCGCGGCTGAGGGTGTCCCAGGGTGTGAGGTGGCCGTGATCGACGACGCTACGCACTTGGGAGTTCGGCGAGGTGGCGAGGGCATCGGCGGGCAGGGATTGGTAGAGGGCGGTGACGGCGGAGTGCTGCGCATTTTGGGATTGGTTGGCGTACCAGTCGGCGTTGGCCGCGTTGGTCTGTGCGCTGTGGTCTTGATGGAGGGCGTCGGTGACCAGCGCGAGGAATCTGCCGGTGGCCGTACCCGCGCCAGGAACTGCGCCGAGGCTTGTGTCGGCGATCGTCTGCACCGAGTTGGTGATCTCGGCGAGCATGTTGTTGCGGGCGGTGTCGGCGGCTTGTTGGGCGGCGGAGTTGTGTTCGGCGTGCCCGTAGGACAGCAGCGCCGAGGTCGAGGCCAGCGCGTCGCGGTCGGCGTCGTGGTAGTCGTGGGTGAGCAGGTCGCCGGCGTAGGCCTGTTCGGCGGCGAGCAGTGCGGCGGCGCTGGGCTGGTGTTTACCGAGTTCGGCGATGACCCGCGCGTAGGCCTGGTCGTCACGGCCCGGGTCACCGACCTCGGCCATCGCCTGATGAACCTGGTCGATGTTCTTGACCGCGACGTCGCCGATGAACGGGCGCAACTCCGGGGGTATCCAGTCGTTGTGCGCGAATCCGCCTTCGGCGTTGATGCGGTGGTTGAGCTGATCGGTGCCAAGGTCGTGCACAAGCTGGGCGAAGATCGAGCGCGATTGCGGATCGCTGGCTCCGGCACCGACAACGTGGTCGAACATGGCGCCGAAGTTGACCAGCCCGTGCCGCACGCCGTCACTGCTGGTGGGGTCGGCCTGGTAGTCGGGGCTGTCCCAGGCGCGGTCGTTGAGCAGGTAGTTGAGCAAGTCAGGCTTGGCGGCCAGCACGGTGCGAGCCGCGTCAGGCGCGCCGGTCATCGCGTCGGTCCAGCCGCCGAAGGGGTCCACGCCGCGATCGGGCGTGTTGGGCCCGCCGCCCCACCACAACCGGATCGGCGAGCCGACAGCGGCTGGGTCTTGTACCGGCCACGCGGCGTCGCCGCCGTGGGTCTGTTCGTAGTGCTGCAGCCAGTCCCCGGCCTGGCCGAGGAACCGCGCACTGTACGCGCCGGTATGGAGCAGCACGCCGAGCAGTTGCCCACCCGGCAGCGGCAACGCGGCCTGCTGCCCGAAACTGGTTGCCGTGCTGGCCTCGTTGTAGCGGTGGGCCGTGTCGCTCATCAGCTCGTCGATCCACGAACTCGGCACCTGCGGCACATGCTGCGGGTTGGCGTCGCCGGGATCGGCGTAGCGGGTCGCCGCGGCAAGGTCCATGCCCAGATCACGCTGGATCGCGCCGACATCACCTGGATCGCCAACGCCAGCCCCGGCCAGCACCGCGGTAAGCGCGTACAGCCCGTCGGGTCCGATCTTGGTCAGGTACGGGGTGGCGAAGTACGGGTCGCCGGCGTCCTGGTCCAGGATCGCGTGCAGCTTGGCGGCCAGTTGCGCGATCTTCGGATCGCCCGGCGGCAGATGTGTGATCTCGTCGGTCAGCGCGGCCGCCTTGCGGGCGTCGTCGGCCCCGACCAAGCCGAACTCGTTCACCTCGACGTCGAGCGCGGCATCGAGATTCACCGCATGGCGGACGTCGTGCACGTGCGCGTGCCCGTGCACGTGCCCGTGGATCGTGGCGAGCAGCTCGGCCGAGCATTCCTGCGCGGCGGCGTTCGCCCGGCGCACCAGGCGCTGATACTCCTCATCCAGGATCTCGGCGTCGTGGCGGGCGGTGGCCTGCGCCTCGGACAGCTCAGCCTGGTGGGCGGCCAGCTGCCCGGGGGTGGTGGCGCCCTGGTCATCGGCGTGCGCGAGACGCTGAGCATCGGCCTGCCCGGCTTCGAGCTGGTCCTGCGCGGCGGCATAACGCGCGCGTAGGTCGTCGATCTGCGCGCGCACCGTGAGCAGCGCCGACCGGTAGGCGTCCACCGCCGACCCGGCCCGGGCCAGATCCCGCCCGGCTTCGGCCACCACGGTTTGCACCCGGTCCAGGTCTGCGTTGGCCAGCTGGGCGGAGTCGGCCTGCCAGTGCGTGCGCATCGACGCCGCCGCCTCACCCAACCGCTCACCGACCAGACCCAACGAGGGCTGCCCACCGTTGAATGTGGCCGCGACCTCCAACAGCGCGCCCGGATCATCACCGGGATAGGGAAATGTCACCGGGTGAACTCCTCGAAGCGTTTCTGCGCGCTGGTCTCGGCCGCCTGATACATCTGCGCCGCGCTGGTGACCGCGTCGGCGAGCAGCGTCAACTCCCGCGACAACTTCGGCAACACGTCGGCCCACGCCGCGTGCACCGCGGCGACCGCCGCGCCGATACCGGTGCCGGCCACTGGCGCGGGTAGGCCCGGCACCTCAGCCAGCATCGAGGCGACATCGGTCACGTCCGCTGACAGACCCCGCACCACCTGCCCGGTCGCGACCAGCCGCGGCGGCGCCACCGCAAACCCACCCACGCGCCCACCCTTCACCGGCACCGGACACGGCCAGTACCCGTCCGGTCATCTACCGGTGCATGCTAGACACAACGGACCGAACCTCACCAGAGAAGTCAGATGCCACCACCCGACCCGACCCGACGCCCCACCGTGTCTCTTGTCGCCGCGCTCGCTGCCGCGCTGACGATCACCACCGCCTGTACCAGCAGCCGCACTGGAACCGGCACACCGGACCCGCCCACACCCAGCGCCACCACGAGCGAGCCGACAAGCACCACACCCACGACCACCCCGCCGACCCGGCCACCCACCTCCACCACCATCCCCGCCCTGCCCCCACTCGGGCAGCTCGAACACGCCGCCGTCCAGGCCATCCCTGGCGCCATCCTCGGCACCAACGTCATCGACCACCCACCCGGCGACGCGGTGAAGAACCCGGGTGAGGGAGCCACCGACCCCGCGGCTGCGTCGAATGCCATCGGCTTCTACTTCACCACCGCCAAGCGCGCCGACCTGGTCACCATTGCCTGCACCGAAGGCACCCACCTCGGCAGCATCACCGCGCTGTTGAACTTCTGCCTGACCGTGCCCTACACCGGCGCCCAGCCCGCCACCGTCCGAGCCTGGTACCTACGCCAAGCCCGCTACCTGCTCGCCCACCCTGACGCCGACTGGCCTGCCACCACCATCGGCGGGCAAACCTGGCACATCCAATACAGTGCGCACCTCTTCTTCCTCTACCTCGGCCCGACCAACGGCCGCCTCGGCTGACCAGTCCACGCGACCCGGGTACGGGCCGGGCCGTTCGTCTGATGTTGACCGGGCGTCGAGGTCCGGTAACCTCCGATGAGCACTATTTGTGACCGACCTGGTCCGGTCAGTCAACGCGGAGGGCGTTGCACCAATGGCAGAAGACTTCATCGCCGACCCCGACGCACTCATCGCGCTCGCCAGTCGGGTGCGGACCCACGCAGAGCCCCTCGCCCAGATCAGCCTCGGTCTCGGCGACCACGAGCAGGTGACCCTGGGCGATTTCCACGACGCGCACCACCTATCCGGGCAACTCAGAGACCACCTGCATCAGGTGAGCCGCGAGTTCGCCGTGGTGTACCAGGCGTTCCTCACCCTGGCCGACGCGGCCGAGAATGCCGCAAAGGCCTACCGGGTCGGTGACGCCGAGGCCGCCCGCGCACTCGCCAAGATCAACACCGACCTCGACGCGCTCACCACCACCCTCACCACCGCCGCCCACGTCGGTCCGTCGCTGTGACCACTCCATTCGCCGGAGCGTCGATCTCCACCGTGGCCGGTGCAGTGATGACCGGCGACCCGGACGCCGCACATGCCCTGGCCCGGCAGGTCAGCCACTACGCCGGGCAGGCCCAGACCGCACGCCAGCAGATCAGCGGCGAACTGGAAACAGTCACGTCCGCATGGCGCGGCCCGACCGGGCAACACTTCGCCGACGCGCTCACGGCGCTGACCAGCTACCTCGACGACCTTCACCACCACTCCCTCGCGGTGGGCCGTGCCCCGGACTGGTTCGCCGCTGCGGGCGAGGCCCTCACCAGCGCGCAAACCACCATGCCGTCCACCCTGTCCGTCGACGCTGCGGCCAGACACGACGAAACCGGCGCGCGGGCCATGGCCCCGGCCGGATACCACGCTTACGTCGCCGCCGAGAACACGGCCGCACGCCGCACCGGCGACACCCTGGCAGACCGGTATCGCACCATCAGCGCGAAGATCAGCGCGCCGCCACCGGCACCGGCGGTGGCCGGCAACCAGGTCGCAGCGAACACGCCGGACCCAGCGCAGTCCGTGCCCGTGCCACGCCACGCCGCCGCGAACCAGGACCAGCCATCGGCGCGAAGCCAGCCCGTCGGCGCCGACCACACAGGTCAGATCGCCGCCGGTGCCGGCTACGCACAGCTGGTAACAGCCCCGCCGTCCGGTGCGCGCCATGCCTTACCCGACAACGCCGCAGCCGCGTTGCTCGGCCCGCGCCACGCTGTCGCGGCCGCCCCAGCCACCATGATCACGCCGGTCAACCCGACACCGGCCTCACCACTGTGGGGCACGATCGCCGCCGCTGCACTGCCGGCCGAGGGCCTCATCGCCGCCGCTGCAGCCCGCCGCTGGTACGCGCCCACCCCGCCGAACACGGCCCTCCCGCGTGGGCTTGTCCGCGCCGAAATCCGCGCCGAACGACGCGCCTTGGCCACCGCCGAACAGCGGGCGCTCGCCCAAGCCGAAGCAGGCGCCACAAGGCAGGCCGAGACAGCCGCCGCCACTCGCACCAACACCCGCGCCAGCATGCCGCACGGCGTACTCGGGAACCGCGCCGCCGAACGCACCACCTGGCTCACCGAAGACCGCGACCTGTGGGCCACCCGCAACTGCGTACAGCCCGTCATCCGCAACAGTCGAGCCGCCAGCAACACACGACCCGGACAGCCAGACTGACCCGGCAGAGCAGACACCAGGTCGCACCTGGATCACCGGGCAACGGCGTGAGTCTCGGCGCCCGTCGAATCAGCGCCGAGGCCCCAAGACCTCGCCCTGATAGCGACTGCGTGCGACTGCGATCCGCTTACTCGACGCTTTAGCTGTGATGCCGAGTTCGGCGGCCAGCGCTCGGCAGGTCGCGGCGGAACACGCTTTGCCGGCAGGTCAGACATTCTTACGCGACCGCGTTCGTTTGTTGACGAGGCCGCCCACGTCAGGGTCGACACCAGGACCACGCCTTGGAATCGGTTGCGCTAGTTGCGTCCACTCGCTCGGTGTGCCATTGCGCCACGGACTTTTTGATCACGGCTTGTCGACGACATGTACAGCTTGGGCGGTAGCGTTATGAAACGCGATTTCTTGGTCTGTTGCGTGGCTTGGGAGGGTAACGCGCTCTATGGCAGTGGTGGTGTTTCGGCGTCCACAGCGGGTTGAGCCGCCGAGTCTGCCGGCAGGCGTGCTGGAGTTGCGCAGTCCACCGTCGCTGCCCGAGCGGGTTTCGGGCAGCGCTGGTCAGTGGCTGATGATGCTGCCGATGCTGTCTGGCGCGGGAGTGATGGCGTTCATGTTTGCCGGCTCGGGGGGGCGTTCGACGAATGTCGCTTCGTCGGTGATGTTCGCGATGTCGTCGGTGGGCATGGGCGCGATGGGTTTCTCGCGGATGGCATCGGGCGAGCATCGGCGGCGCCTTTCGGCCGAGCGCCGCGACTACATGAGGCATCTGGCGCAGGTCCGTCGCAAGGCTCGCGACGCAGCGTCCGGTCAACGAGACGCTCTGCAGTGGTTGCATCCCGAACCGTTCGGATTGCTGACACTCGCACGGTCGTCTCGGTTGTGGGAACGCCGTCCGTCGGACACAGACTTCGTGACGGTGCGGCTGGGCTGCGGTCCGCAGGAATTGGCGGCGCGGTTGCAACTGCCGGACCTGGCGCCGTTGGAAGATCTCGAACCGTTGACTGCGGCGGCGCTGCACCGCTTCATCCAGGTGCATGGGTCGGTAGAGAATTTGCCCGTCGCGGTTGCGCTGCGCTCATTTGCCCGGGTCTTGGTGAGTGGAGAGCACGCGCGCGCCTTGGTGCGAGCGTTGGTCGCGCAGTTGGTGACCTGGCATGCGCCCGGTGAACTACGTCTTGCGTTGTGTGTCGACGAGGCCGGTGCTCGCGAGTGGGACTGGGCGAAGTGGCTGCCGCACGCCGCCCATCCGGATAGGCAGGACGCCACGGGGCCGGTGCGCCTGGTGGCGTCCGGGATGGCCGAGGTAGAGGGCCTGCTCGCGGATGATCTGTCCGGTCGCGGTTGGTTCGCAGCCGACGCCGAGCCGCTGGCTGATCGCGCGCACGTCGTCGTGGTCGTCGACGGGGGGCAGTCGTCTGATGCTGGCCAGTTGTCGATCTCGGGACTGGCCGGTGTCACGGTGATCGACGTGTCGGCTGTGTTCGCTGCGGCGCCGGAGGTGTCGACGCTGCAGTTGCGGGTCACCGGCTCGGACGTGTTCGCTGTCGAGACCGATCGGCTCGGGCAGGAGGTGTCGACCAACGTCGCGGCACCAGACTTGCTCTCTCGCGCGGAGGCAGCCGAGCTTGCCCGTGCTTTGGCTCCTGTTCGGTTGCCGGGTGGCGGGGAACCCGATCAGCAATCGCCGCCGAGCGCGTTGATGGACTTGCTCGGCGTCGCCGACCTGCGCACGCTGACTCCGACGGGCACGGCAGGTTCGCGTTCGGCACGAGAGCGGCTCAGCGCCGTTCTCGGTGTGGGCGCTGACGGGCTGCCTGTCGAGTTGGACATCAAAGAGGCCGCCGCCGGCGGCATGGGCCCGCACGGGCTGGTCGTGGGTGCTACCGGCTCGGGTAAGTCCGAGCTTCTGCGCACGCTCGTGATCGGGCTGGCGATCACGCATTCGCCGCAGGAGCTGAACTTCGTCCTGGTCGACTTCAAGGGTGGGGCGACGTTCCGCAAGCTCGACCGGCTTCCGCATACCTCGGCAGTGATCACCAACCTTGCCGGTGAGTTGGTTCTGGTGGAGCGGATGGCCGATGCGTTGTCCGGCGAGGTGACCCGGCGCCAGGAAGCGCTGCGTGCCGCGGGCAACTACGACTCGGTGCGCGACTACGAGACCGCGCGCGCCGGTGGCGCGCGTCTGGAGGCGATGCCGACGCTGTTGGTCGTCGTGGACGAGTTCAGCGAGCTGTTGGCAGCCAAGCCGGACTTCATCGACCTGTTCGTCACGGTCGGGCGGGTCGGCCGCTCGCTCGGCATTCACTTGCTGCTCGCGTCCCAGCGTCTGGAGGAGGGCAAGCTACACGGCCTGGACACCTATCTGTCGTACCGAATCGGTCTGAGGACCTTCTCGGCAGCGGAATCCCGTGTGGTGCTCGGAGTCCCGGACGCCTACGAGCTACCCACCGCACCTGGCAACGGGTACCTGCGTCACGGCACCGAAGCGCTGACCCGTTTCAAAGCGGCCTATGTCTCAGGACCGTACCGGGGGGTATCGTCTCGGCCGCAGCCACTCCCAACGGAGGTGGCTCAGCCGGTCTGGTTCGGGCTTGTCACGCAAGCGCACCAGGTTTCACCGCGTGAGGCGTCGGGCTGGTCGGTACCGACCAAGGTCGGGAGGGAGCCCACCGTCCTCGACACGGTCGTGGATGGGCTCGCGGGACACGGGCGGCCCGCCCGGCAGGTGTGGTTGCCGCCGCTGAAAGATCCGGCGTCGCTCGACTCCCTGCTACCGGCGCTGGTCAAAGGTGAAGCCCGAGGCCTGGGCGCGAGCGGGCCGCTGGCGGGAACGCTGCGGGTGCCAGTCGGATTGATCGACAAGCCGTTCGAACAGCGCCGCGACACGCTGTGGGCCGACTTCTCCGGTTCCGCCGGCCACGCCGCGATCGTGGGTGCCCCGCAAACGGGCAAGTCGACGCTGGTGCGCAGCATCATCGCCGCGCTGACCTTGACGCACACACCGACCGAAGTTCAGGCCTACGCCCTCGACTTCGGCGGTGGCTCGCTAGCCGGCATGTCCGGCTTGCCGCATGTTGGCGCGATCGCCGGCCGCGGGCAGATCGATCTGGTGCGGCGCACGATCGCGATGGCCGAGCGGATCATCGAATGCCGCGAGGAGAGCTTCACCGCCCACGGCCTCGATTCGGCCCACGAATGGCGAGCCGCGGTCCGGTCCGGCCGGGTCCCTGGTGACGGACACGGTGATGTCTTCGTCGTGGTCGATGGATGGGGGGTGCTCCGCGAGAACTTCGACGATCTCGAAGCGGCGATCACGTCGATCGCCGCTCGGGGCCTCAGCTACGGCGTGCACGTGATCATCGCCGCGACACGATGGGCTGAGCTGCGCCCGGCTGTGCGCGATTTGCTCGGAACCCGTTTCGAACTGCGCCTAGGCGATCCGATGGACTCGCAGGCCGGCGCGAAGACGGCCGCCCTGATCCCGCACACGCCGGGCCGAGGCATCACCGCGCATCGGCTCCATTTTCTCGCGGCGGTGCCGCGGATCGACGGCGTCCACAGCGCGAACGGGCTCGCCGAGGCGCTCAGTGATCTCGTTGACTCGGTCGCAAACGGTTGGGCGGAGCGTCCCACCGCTGCACAAGTGCCAGTGCTCCCGCCGAAGATCAGCTATACGGATCTACGAGCACGCTCTGATTCCGAAGCGGGCGTGCCACTCGGCCTGGACGAGAATCTGGCACCGTTGTATTGGGTCCCGCACCGTGACCAGCACCTGCTCGTGTTCGGTGACATCGAATCGGGCAAGACCACGTTGCTGCGCACCCTCGCCGCTGGCATCAAGGCCCGTTACCAGCCCGGCCATGCGAAGTTCCTGCTCCTCGACCCCCGCCGAGGGCTCCTGGACGCGATTGGCGACGATTGGTCGGTAGCCACGCTCGTTGCTCCAAATCAGGCAACAGCAGCGCTCCGCGAAGCCGCCGCGGCAATCGGCCAGCGGGTACCCGGGCCGGACATCAGCGCAGCAAGACTCGCCGACCGCGACTGGTGGAGCGGCCCGGAGATGTTCGTGCTCATCGATGACTACGAGCAGTCCGCGCCGCACCAACCACTCGACCCGCTCCTGCCGTTACTCGGGCACGCCCGTGACGTCGGCTTGCACCTGATCGTCGCGCGAGCCGCCCGAGGCGCTACCCGCGCCCTGTTCGACCCCAACTACCAGCGCCTACGCGATGCCGGTCCGCCGGCAATGGTGTTGTCCAGTCCCCCCGATGAGGGCCCGATCCTCGGACGTGCGCGCGTCACCACCTACGCACCCGGTCGCGGCAGATGGGTCACCCGCCGTGGCAGTGAGTTCCTCTGTCAGGTTGCCCAACCTCCGAGCACACACAGGAATCGATGATGGCGCACACGCCCCAGTCACGCCGTCTGCCGCGACACGAAGCGGCCGCGCAGCCGCCGACCGTGCCGACCGGA
This sequence comes from uncultured Actinomycetes bacterium, assembly GCA_963733615.1. Classification (GTDB taxonomy): domain Bacteria; phylum Actinomycetota; class Actinomycetes; order Mycobacteriales; family Jatrophihabitantaceae; genus DASXRA01. Next base: position 39,416 of record CAVTEA010000031.1, on the reverse strand, counting down.
GAGCGCTCCGACGAACTCGCGAAGCGGCTAGGGCTGGTCCCGACCAACCCGCCACCTGCACGTCCGCCCGTGACAGGTCCGCCAACCTCACGCGCGACAGTCGACGCCACCCAGCCGATACAGACCATGCGGGTCAGCGCACCCGCGGCTACCAGGGTTCCAAACGCGGTCACGGCGCCACCCGCCACCACGGCAGCCAATCTTCACCGCCCTCCGCCCACGAGCGGCAGGCCCCAGACGGTGCAACCGGCTCCCGGGCAGCTGGTCCGGCTCAACATCACCACCGTGACCGGCGACATCGACCTAGCCGTCCCCGACTCGTACACCGTCGCGGCATTGCTCTCGGCAGTACTTCGTGGCGCACCCGTGCTAGCAGAGCAGGCACGAGGTCGAGGCGGCTGGCTGCTTGCCCTGTCCGGCGGCGCTGCGCTGCGTGGTGAACAGACCCTGGCCGGACTTCGCCTAGTCGACGGCACCACATTGACCATGACCGGCGTCTACGATCAGCCGCCGCCAGTGCGCTACGACGACCTCGCCGACGCCGTCGCGCGCGCCGCCGGCCGCGGTGCTGACGCATGGCGCTCCGGCACGCGGTCAGTCTGCGCACTCATCGCAGCAGCCCTGTTCGGCATCGCCGCCGTCGCGGCCACGCTCGTTTCCCGTTCTGGCACACACAGCTGGACGGCCACCACCGCCGCAGCGGGCGTGGCCGCTCTCGCGCTGGTGCTCGCAGGCACCTTCATGACGCGCCGCCAGCAGGATGTTTCCGGCGGTGCAGTACTCACACTGCTTGCCTGCCTAAGCGCCGCAGTGAGCGCAGCGACGGCCACGGCCGATCAGCGCCGACTCGTCGACTTCGGCGCCCCGCAGATCACCGCAGGGTTCGCCGCGGCCGCCGTCGCGGCAGCCGTCGCGGCACTGCTGATCGGCCAACACCACCCGATGCAGCTCGGCTTGGCAACCGCCGGGCTGATCCCACTGGTGGGTTCGGGCGCGGCGGCAATCTGGCACCTGGATCTCCTCAGCGCGGTGGCGATTGCGCTCGCCCTGGCGCTGATGCTCACCCCCGCCGTGCCGTGGCTGGCGTCGCGGCTAGCTCGTTTCCAGCTGCCCGCTCTGCCCGTGACGGTGGACGAAATCGGTGCCGAGGAAGTCGAATTTGACGCCCCCCGCGTCGCCACCCAAACCGCCTCAGCGCTCGGGCTCATGACCGCACTGGTCTCGGCGAGTGCACTGATAGCAGCAGTGTGCCTCGGGCTGCTTGCCACTGGAGGACACAACCCCGCTGCACTATGCCTGATCGGCGTTGCATCCGCGGCGCTGCTGCTCCGCTCTCGCCTATTCGCCACCATCGGTCAGCGCGTCGCGCTGCTCACCGCCGGTGGCGCCGGAATGCTGGCGCTGCTCGGCCGCCTCGCTGCCGACCACCCCGGCAGCCAAGCGCTGCTCTGGGCGGCGCTGCCCGCCCTGATCATCATGGGAATCGTTCTCACCGTCGGCCCTCGACGTCGTCCGGCAACGAGCCCGTTCTACGCCCGGGTTGCCGAGATCCTCGATCTGCTGCTCGCCGTCGCGATCGCCCCCTTGATCGTCACAGTGAGCGGTCTGCTCGGGGCCATCCGCAACCTCGGACACTGACGGACAAACCGATGGCCCAGTCCGGAAAAGAACAGCTCCAGGCCTATCGCTTCATGCAGCGACGGGTCCGAACCGCCCTCCTCGACCCTGACCCCGACACCAGCAGCCGACCGCTGACCCGCATCGGCATCGGCACCTACGCCGGAATCACGGTTGCACTGCTCGTGCTAGCCATCGCCGGCATCGTCGGCATCGCCCGACCGACCCGATCCACCGCCTGGAGGTCGCCCGGGGCCTACATCATCGACGGCGCTAACGGCGCCCGCTACGTCTACATCGACGACCAACTGCATCCAGTGTTCAACGACACCTCAGCGAGGCTGCTTCTCGGTGGTCAACTGCACGTCGTCACCGTCGCGCACGACTCGCTCTCAGGCGTGCGACGGGGCGACGCGCTCGGCATCCCCGGCGCACCTGATCTGCTGCCCGACACCGGTCACCTCGCCGGCACCACCTGGTCGGCGTGCGTTACCGGAACCACAACCGCTGGAACAAGGCTGAGTATCCAACCTGGCGTCGCAGCCGACGGCATCGCTGTAGGCGCCACGAACGGGCTGCTGCTCGTCACCAGCCGCACGCAGGCCGCCCTGATCTGGAACGAGCGCGTCTACCCACTCGCTGATCGTTGGTTACCAGCGCTCGGCTACACGACCAGCCAGGCTCTGCCCGTACCCGCCACCGTCCTCACCGCCTTCGCGCAAGGTCCGCGCATCGACACCCCACTCCCGGCACACGTCGGCAAGCCGGGACCCACCTTGCTCGACAACACCAAGACACGTATCGGCGAGATCGTCACCGACACCCTCACCCGCAGACTGCAATACCTGGTGACCGCCACCGGACTCACCCAACTGACTCCGCTGCAAACACAGATTGCAATCGCCGACCCCGCCATCGCCGCGGCCTATCCCCACGGCCAGATCCGGCCGGTTGCAGTAGCCAACCGCGACCTACCAGCCACCGCGCCCGCAGCCGCTAACCTGCCTGCCAGCCCACCCCCGCTTCAACCGTGGCTGCCCGGCACAGTCCAGCTATGCACGGTCTACTCGCCCGCGAGCACGCCTCGCCTCGTGATCAACACGCATCCCGCCACGACCGGTCGTACCTTCATAACGCTGACCCCCGGCAACGGCGCCCTCGCCACCACCGGCTCCTCCACCTACCTCGTCACCGACACCGGGCAACGCTTCGCAGCGCCCGACCTCGCAGCGCTCGGCTACACCAACCCACCCACCGCCGAAATCCCGGCCGCATTACTCCAGCTCATCCCCACCGGACCCACGCTCGACCCCACAACAGCCCGCCACTTCGGCTGACCCGACCAAGGCCGAGGTCGAGGCCGCAGTGCGGGCAGCGGATCTTGAAGCGATGGGCAACATGTCCGTGCTGATCGAGTCGGTCGACATCGGCGTGAGCATCATCCAGATGGACCAGCCGTTGGTGTTCGCCGCGTTCGAAGACCGTCCATAGCTCGTAGCCGCCGTCAATGAACGACCCGAGGACCGCGATGTCCTCGGCGTCGTGATCTGCGCACGACGGCGCACCACAGTAGATCGCGATCTTGCGGGATTCGTGCGGCGGGTTGACCTTCTTCACGATGTCTTCTCGGCGAGATTCGACAGCGCCCTTGCGATCTCGGCATCGCGACCACGGGCCGCGTGCTGATAGCGCAGGGCCGCCCCGGGCGTGCTGTGACCTAGGCGCCCCATCAGCTCGGCGAGCGTAGCGCCGGTCGACGCGGCGAGGACGGCGCCGGTATGGCGCAGGTCGTGAAAGCGCAGGTCCGGCCGTCCGGCGGCTTCCCGTGCGGGGTAGTAGACCTTGTACAGCGTGGCGGGGCGCATGTGTCCGTTCGGGTTGTGCGCGGCAGAAAACAGCAGGCCGTCGCGCCCAACGCCGTTGGCAAGCAGGTGAGCCCGCACGGCGGGAAGCAGGTGCGGGGGAATGGTGACGTCACGTGAACCCGCACTCGACTTCGGTGTGACGATCACCGGATTCGAGTCGACCCAGGTGACGCCGCGACGCAGTTTGATCACGCCGCGCTTGGTGTCTACGTCGCGCCCGCGCAGTTCGGTCAGCTCGCCGAAGCGCAGTGCGCACCATGCGGCGAGTAGCACCATCAGTCGGTAGCGGGCGGGCATCGCGTCGACGATCGCGTCCAGCTCTTCCCGCGCCGCGGGTTCGGTTTTCGAGACGCGCTTTGCCTGCCCGGCGCCGCGGATGCGGCAGGGGTTCGCGAGCAGCAGAGCATCATGCACGGCGGTCGCGCAGATGGTCTTGACCAGCATGTAGGCGTGAGCGCGCAAGGTCGGCGTGTCCACTGCGGTCTTGGCGTGCCACTCGCGCACCACCGCCGGCGACAGGCGTCGTACCGAGACGTTGCCGAGCGTGGGCAGGATCAGCCGGTCGAGCAGCGTTCGTAGTCGGCGCGTGTGCGCGGTTTCAGCGCGCGATGCTCCAGCCAGGTCGCCGAGTACTCGGCGAGCGTGATCGGCGTGTCCGGTGGCAGCCACGCGCCCCGTGCAAGATCGGCGCGAACGGTCGAGAGCCAGGTCTCAGCGTCGACGTGCGTATCGAAGGTGGTCGGTGCGTTGGCGGTCGCGCCTGCCGGCGTGGTGTAGCGCGCCTGGTGGCGCCCGGACGGCAGGATGCGCAGCGATCCGAACCCGGAGCGTTTCGCGTTCGGGTTCTGGCAGCTGCAGCGCGACTTGGCCATCTCGCCTTCCCAAGATCACGTGCCAGATACGTGCCAGATCGAGAGTACGCGCGTGGCTCTTCACGTCCACTCGTGGCACGCGATACTGATTGGCGGATCTCGCCAAATCACCCTGTAGGACAAGAAGAAACGCCACTGTCGAACGGGTTCAATCAGTATCGCCAAATCCTAGGGGTCACTGGTTCGATCCCAGTATCGCCCACCCTTCGCAGGGCCCGGAATCACTGGCCTACGGTTCGCGGGTCATCGGTTCAAGATCACGAAACTTGCCCTTGGGCAACAGATGGGCAACAGCAGCTGCGCGCCCAACCGCGTCCAGGCGCTCCGCGACGGCGTCGAGATCGTCGTCAAACAGGTCGCTGTAGACGTCCAGCGTCATGGCAGCGCTCTTGTGGCCGAGCATCCGCTGAACGGCCTTCACGTTCGCGCCGGCGCTCACGACCAGCGAGGCAACAGTGCGGCGAAGCTCGTGCGGCGTCAGGCCTTTCTCGCCAATCGTCTCTGCAGCGGCGTCGAACCAAGCCCGGCGCGCATTCCGGTTGCGGAGCGCCAGAGCACCCGCCCTGCCGCCCGCCAGATGCGCGATACCCGGCCGACTCCGGCTGGGCGCCAGGCGCCGGAACTCTGAGCCCTCACCAAGGTCGCCGATCTGGAGGCAGCCATTGCCCATCTGCCACGATGCGAGTACCTGCGGACGCAGTCGATGGGGGGTCCCGCTGCCTTGGCCGGGACCTTCATAAGTCGGCAACGGATCTTGACCTCCGTCGTGGAGCAGCAGCCAGCGTCGCGCGAGTGAGCCCAGGACGTGGCGCGTGGCGGCGTCCCGGTCGGCGAAGGATGCCACGCCAGGCGAGTTCGGCCCCAGGCCAATGTTGCTTTCGGGCTTAGGTTTGGCGCGACCCTGCCGATTCACAAGTTGCCCGCGGATGGGCGCCAATCCTCGATCGAGGGAGGCAGGGTCACAGAGCCGACTCAGGTTGCTGGGCTAACGATCGAGGAGACGGATTTCATGCTCAAGTCAACAAAACTGATCGCCGCAGCAGCCATCACAGGGGTAGTGACTCTAGGCGGAGGCGCCGCCTTTACCGCCAGCAACGTGGTGCCCCCCAGCGTGGCCGGCTACGGTGAATCCAGTGTCACCGGGGCAACAGTCACCGACATCCACTACACCCTGGATCCGACGGACTTCTCGAGGCTTGCATCCGTCGTTTTCACCGCGGTCCCCCCGATCGGCGACAGCGCGGTCGCGGAATTAACCCTGAAGAACGTCGGCACCTGGGTTGAATCCGACAGTTGCGAAGTGTCCACCAGTGCTGGCATCAGCACCATCACCTGCGCCACGCGCGGAGCACCCCTGATCGACTCATTCGACAAGACTGGTCTTACCGTCACCGGCTGATTGCTCCGTCCAATGGAAAGCTGGCCATGATCAGGAACCTGATCCGAGGGCACGGCGCGGTCACCGCGTTGATCCTCGGCCTTCTGGTACTGGTCGGCTACCTGATGTTGTGGCCGGCGGCGCTTGGTGGCGTCACCGGCTATGTCACCATCCGTGGAAGCAGCATGGAACCGAGGTTCCACAGCGGTGACCTCGCACTCGTGCGCCCCAGCGGGTCCTACGCCGTCGGTGACATCGTCGCCTACCGCAGCCAGAGTCTGCACACCACCGTCATGCACCGCATCGTGTCCGTGCAGAACGGCCGGTACAGCTTCAAGGGGGATAACAACTCCTTTCTCGACCCGGAGTACCCGAGCAGCGGCCAACTCATCGGAAAGCTCGTGGTTCGCATACCGCAATGGAGCCACGACCTGAGGATCGCGACCGGCCCGATCGGGATCATCGCTCTCGGGATAGCACTGACACTCGGCGGAGGGGGATCCGCACGGCGAAAGATCCGACGAAAGCGAGGGACCATGTCCCGGATAGCGCCACCCCTGAACCACGCCACGTTCGCCTTTCTCAAGAATCTGCCCCGGCCGCTGGCGATCGCGGCGACGCTGACCTCTTCGGCGGTAGCCCTCGGCGTGGTCCTTCTCGTAATGGGCTGGACCGCGCCCATTGACACCACTGCGGTCGCGCAGACCGGGCAGGCGACCCGGCAGACGGTGTTCTCCTACAGCGCCTCAGTCCGCCCCAGCGCGGCCTATGACGGCACCACCGTGGCATCCCCAGACCCGGTTTTCCGCAAGGTGGCCCAGACGGTCGATGTCCACCTCACCTACACCGGAACACCCGGCACCCTTGACGTACTGGCACAACTGTCGAATCCGTCCGGCTGGCATTCCACGGTCGACCTCACCGGGCCCATCATCGCGGGGAAGCGTGTGGTCAGAACTGTCCCGCTGGACCTCGCCTCCCTGCAGGCCCGCTCCGATGCGGCTGCCGCGGCGATCGGGTTGCAGCCCAGTCAGGTGAACATCTCGATCCAGGCCATCGTTCGCTCCGGCACGCTGCCGGTTTTCACGCCGACTCTGAAACTCACCCTCACTCCGCTGGCGCTGACTCTGGCCGGTAACCCCTCCTCGCTGACCGTCACGGACGCGACGCCGGGATCGACAGCGGCTTCCTCGAAGAATCACGTCGTCACGGTGGCTGGTCACAAGCTCGCCGCGTCCACCGTGCACGCCTGGGCGATCTGGCTGTTCCTCGCCAGCGCCGTGAGCATCATCCTTATCGTCGTGCTTGCGAGGCGGGGCTTCACTGCCAGCGAGGGCACCAGGATCCGGCGCCGCTACAGTCCATTGATGGTTCCCGTCGAGCCGATGAGCACCCCGCCGGGTCGTCCGGTGGTCACCGTCACTGACATCACCACGCTCGTCAAATTGGCCGAACGCTATCGCCTGCTCGTCCTGCACTGGGAGCGCAGCGGCATCGAAACGTTCGTGGTCCAGGACGAGAACACCACCTACTGCTTCCGCACCGGGGCGGTCGCACTGGACCCGGAAATGCGCCAGACCCCATCACCGAGCCATGCCGAGGACCCGGAGGGCACAGTGTCCGCCTCGAAGGCACACGGCACCGACCGCGGTCGTCGTTCCAGCGGGGGCAAGCCCACCAATCAATAGGGTTTTGCGTGTGATCAGGCGGATTCCAGTCAACGTCGCAACACCGAAGGTATCCGGAGGTTGCGATGGGACAAGGTCGACGTCGGCGACCGAGCCGCGGGTTGACAGACATGCAGGAGAAGTTCGTCCGGTTGATCGGGCAGGGTGTGAGCAACTCCGAGGCGTTGGAGGGTCGGGATCAATCGGCGGACGGAAACAGGATGGCGCTTCGGGCGCACTTTCCTCAACACGGCCGGGGAAGCGGTGAATTGCACATCACCTCCCGATTTCGCTGGCGCCGCTCGGCGCGAGATCGCGGAGTCCGGAGGCCCGTACTCAGGCGGAGCCTGCAGACCCGGCAACGGGATAGATCATCGTTCACAGGCCGGCAGCGAAGGCCGCCGCACCGTTACGGTCGATGATGGCTGATCAGCACAGCCTCAACTTCGGCTAGCTCGGCGCGCAGCTTTTCCGCTCGGGCCTCAGCCTCCCCGCGGGCGGTGTCGTTCACGGCGGCGACGGCGTCCTCCACGCCTGGTTGGTTGAGTAGCGCTGCGACGGCTGCGACTACGCCGGGCGACAAGGGTGTCTTCTTCACGACCACCCGCGCGCCTCGGTGTGCCGTGACCGACCATGACGACCCCGCGGAGGCGATGGTGACAGTCACGGCGGGTACGGGCGCTGCCCGCCGGGGAGACCCAGCGGGTGCCTTGGCCCGCGCCGGCGCGCCGGAGGAACCTCGCTCGGGGGCGGTGTCCGATGGTGACCGCGTGGACGCACTCACCCCAGACCTGCCGTCGCCAAGTCGACCAGATGCATTAACAGCCGGCGCCACCGGCGATTTCTCCGAGCGGCGGGTTCGCGGCGATGACGGCGTCCGCTTCACGGCCGGTGACGCGGGAGGTGCCGCGCCGCGGCCCCTGCCGACCATCGACAACTCCCGCGGGGAGAAGCCCAGCTCGTCGGTGACGCCGGCGATCTTGACCCGCACCGTAATGAAGTCGCCGCCGTCGGTGCTCGGGTCACCGACGGCCAGCACCGTGCCGATCGTTCCGGTGGGAAACTGCGGACCCGACACTCGCACCCTCGGCCGACGACCAGCCGCCACCTCATCGCGCAGTTGGACGATCTGTTCGTCGGCAAGTTCCTTGTCTCGCTGCGCCGCCATGCCGCCCCTGTCCGCCCAACCTGCCACGCGGCAGCCTGCCCGCCGCGACCGTCGCCACGCTAGAACATCACGGCCGTGCGACATCGACTCGGATGGAGTCCCGAGAGGATCGGAGTGGTTCGTCACTTCGACGAAGTTCCTCGATCGGATCGCCCGGTCGATGAGCCTCGAAGTCCGGGAGATCACCGAGCTCGAGGCCGGCGCAGAGTAGCGGGTGAGGGCGGCGGTCACCGTCATGTCCGCCCGGCCCGCCCGGATCCGGCGCACCGGTCCTCGCGCCTCGGTGCTGAAACGCCATCCGAGTGCGAGCGCTCGTCCTGATACGGGAGTCTCAGGGCCTTCGTGCGCCCCGAAAGCCGCGCATGGTGCCCTTCGGCCGACGTGCGTTGACACCTGCGACGGCCGGTGTTATGCATGCCGCCACTGCCCGGGTCAGCGGGGAGCAGATCCGGGCCGGCTGGACGATTTGGGGGGTCGCGCCATGCGGTTCAGGTCCAAGGCTGCGCTCGTAACGTTCGCGGCGGTCACGACGATCGGACTCACAACGGTCCCGGCACAGGCCGGGTCTCATCACACGATCTGGGTGCGTCCGGGCACCGGCACCATCTCCGCAGCGGTGGCCAAGGCGCATCCGGGAGACACCATCCGGCTGGGCAAGGGCACCTTCTACGACAGCGTGTTCATCGCGATCCCGCTGACGGTCCGTGGTTCGGGCTGGCACAAGACGGTGGTGAAGCCACCGGCCAGTTCGGACAACCCGTGCAACAGTCCCGGAGCGATGTCCGGGTTCTGCGCGTCCGGCGCGTTCGACGACCAGGGCAACCCGGACACGTCCCACCCGGTCAAGAACGTGACGGTGCGAGACCTTCGGGTCACCGGCTTCACCGACACCGGGGTGCTCGGCTTCAACACCCGCGGCCTGCGCGTGAGCGGCGTGCGCGCCGACCACGACGGCGGCTACGGCGTAGCCCGCTTCCTGTCCACCAAGACGGTCTTCGAGCACAACTGGACGTCCTACGACGGCGAAGCCGGCCTGTACATGGGCGACTCGCCGCACGCCGACAGCGTGGTGCGCGACAACAGCGCCGACCACAACGGGATCGGGGTCTTCCTGCGCGACAGCACCGAGATCACCGCCCGCGGCAACAAGGTGTGGGGCAACTGCATAGGCATTCTGGCGCTGAACTCGGGCGAGGGCGCCCCGGGAGATCTTCCCGCCGGCGACTACACGATCGTCAGCAACAAGGTCCTTGCCAACAACAAGGTCTGCCCGGCGGACGAGGGGCCGCCCACTTCCGGTATTGGCATCGCGCTCGCCGACGTGCATGACACACTCGTCAGCCGCAACGAGGTTCGCGACAACCGGCCGGCCGGGCCGACGTTCGCCTCCGGTGGCATCCTGCTCGTCTCCGTCGGTGGGCCCGGCCCGACCGACAACGTGGTCGTCCACAATCGGCTGCGCAACAACGACCCGGACATCTTCTGGGACGGCTCGGGTTCCGGGAACAAGGTCAAGCACAACTCGTGCCACACCGCGACTCCCGGCAACCTCGGCTGGTGCACCCACTGAGCGCCGGGAGGGCAGCATCGCCACACCCACGGGCTCCCGGGCAGATTGCGCTCAGCGTGTGCCGGCCCGCTCACGGGTGCGCCTGCGCGGGCGCACCCGTGCGGCGCACCAGCTCGATCAGGTCGGCGATGTCGGCGTCGAACTCCGCGTCCAGGTCGGGCCGGGCGTCGAGCTGGTCGGCGAGGCGGTGGTGTGCCGGATAGTCCGCCTGCGGCAGGTCGGCGCGCCGGGCCCGCGGACTCGCCGTCCCGGCGCTGAAGCGGCCCTCGGCCTCTGACACGACGAAGCCCAGGACCACGGTGCTCAGCATGCGCTCGAGCCGGGAGATCTCCGCGTCCGCGACGCCGGCGTCGAGCAGCGCCTGGTAGATCGTCTCGACGAGCCGCATCGCGTCCGGCGTCACGGCCGGCCGAGTGAACAGCATCGACACGACCGAGGGATGCGCGCGGGCGACCTTGCGCACGGCGTGGGCGACATCGGTGAGCCGCTGCTCCCATGGCGCGGTCGCGGCCGGGAGTTTCACGCGGCTGATGAGACGGTCGACGACGCCGTCGAGCAGTGCGTCCTTGCTGCTCACGTGGGGGTAGAGGGCCATCGCGGTCACACCGATCCGCCCGGCGACCGCGCGCATGGACACGGCGTCCACTCCGGACTCGGTCGCGATCTCGAGTGCGGCTTCCAGGATGAGGGTCTTGCGATCCGCCATCTATACAGTGTAGATCTCTACACTGTAGATCAAGAGGGAGTTGGCCGATGTTGGACGTCCAGGGATTGCACAAGCGGTACGGCTCGACCCGAGCGCTCGACGGGTTCACGCTGCAGGTCCGCGCCGGGGAGATAGCCGGACTGATCGGGCACAACGGCGCCGGCAAGACGACGTTCGTCGAGGTCGTTACCGGCCTCGTCGCCCCAGACGCAGGAACGGTCCGGATCGGCGGGGCCGACGCGCTGCGCGAGTCGCGGCGCACCCGCGATCTGGTCGGATCGGCTCCGCAGGAGCAGGCCCTGTACCTGACCGCCACCGTCCGGCAGAACCTGGAGCTGTTCGCGAGCCTGGCCCGGCTGCGCGGCGCCGGGAAACGCCGCGCAGTCGGCCGGGTGATCGACGAGTTGATGCTGGCCGATGTCGCGGACCGTCGCGTCGAGTTGCTGTCCGGGGGACAGCGGCGCCGGGTCCAGACGGCGACGGCGATGATCGGCGATCGGCCGCTCCTGCTGCTCGACGAGCCGACCGTCGGCGCCGACCCGGAGACGCGCCGGGCCCTGCTCGGTGCGGTCCGGGCGCGCGCCGACGCAGGTGCGGCCGTCGTCTACACGACGCACTACCTGCCTGAACTCGCCGACATGGACGCGACGATCGCCGTCGCGCGCGAGGGCCGGGTGATCGCCCGAGGGAGTCAGCCGGAGCTGCTCGCCGGGCTGCCGAACCGCATCGACGTGGAGTTCGAGGGGGCGCCGCCGCCGGAGTGGGGCGCCGCGGGCGACGGCGGTGTCACCCTGCACACGCACGACCCCGCGCGGGCGCTCGCGGAGCTGGTCCGCTCGGGATGCCGGCTGCGGCGGGTGGACGTCCAGCACGCCACGCTCGACGACCTGTACGCCGATCTCGCGATGGCGCAGGGCAATGGCTGAGGGTCGGCTCACCCGGCTGGGCGCGCTCGTCCGGCTCAACGCGGTTCTCGTGCTGCGCGAGCCGGGAGCGCTCGCGAGCCGGTTGGCCATGCCGGTCGTGCTGATGGTCCTGTTGCGGCCGCTCTACGTCGCGGCCAGCACCGGGCGCGACGCGCTGGACGGCACGGCGCAGGCCGTCACCGGGATCTCGGTGATGTTCTCGTTGCTCGCACTGGCGCTTGTCGGCAGCGGGATCCTGCGCGAACGGGCCTGGCACACGTGGGACCGCCTGCGCGCGAGCGGCGCGTCGCCGCTGGAGATGTTCGTCGGCAAGGCGGTTCCTGCTCTCGCGTTCCTGGTCGCACAGCAGGTGGTCGTGATTGCCGTCGGCGTGCTCGGTCTCGGCCTGCGCGTGAGCAATGTCGGCCTACTGGCCGTGGCGTTGCTCGTGTGGGTGACGACGTTGCTCAGCCTCGGCATGGCGCTCGGCACGTTTGCCCGCAACCTCGGCGAGCTGTCGGCTGTGCAGGACATCGGCGGCATCGCCCTCACCGGGTTGGGCGGCGCCCTCGTGCCGCTCGCCGTGCTGCCCGTATGGGTGCATCACGTCGCGGTGTTCAGCCCCGGGTACTGGGGCGTCCAGTCGATGCGCTGGGCACTCGCCGGGAACGCCGGCGGCGTCCTGCTCGCCGGGCTCGTACTGGCGGGCGTGTCCGTCGCGGCGCTGGCCGCGGCCGCGTGGCGGGTGCGGCGTGGGTGGCAGCGCGCGCAGGTCATCTGACCTACCGCGGGCGCCGCATCCGGGGGCGACACCGGCCCCGCCCCACGTATTGCCGAGTTCCACGGCGAAGGCTCTGGTTCGCGGTCCGGCACCGCTAGCGCTTCCTCGGTAGGTGCGCGTCGAGTGGCAAGGGGCGATCGGCGACGACGCGCTTCATCACGAGCGTGGAGTTGAGGCGCAACACGCCGGGCAGCGCGGCAAGGGTGTCGTCCTCGAGAGTGGCGTAGTCGTTGAGGTCTACGGTGACGACGCGCAGCAGGTAGTCAGGGTCGCCGAACAGGCGCTGTGCCAGCACCACGTTTGGTATCTGCGCGACGGCCCGCTCGAACCCCAGCAAGGTGTCGCGGTCTTCTTGGCGCATCGTGACGAATACCAGGGCTTCGAATGAGAGGCCGACAGCCTCAGGGTCGATGCTGGCGCGATATCCGGTGATGACGCCGTTTCGTTCGAGTTCCCGCAGTCGGCGGTGGCACGGCGACAGGCTGAGCCCGACCTTGGCGGCCAGGTCGGTGACGGTCAGCCTGCCGTCCTGCTGCAGCTCGGCAAGAATCTTCCTGTCAATGGCGTCCACAGCGTGAAGTCTTCCACTTAGGCCGATCCATATTGCAAGAGTTGGAAGCACATTTCGATGTGATCGGCATAGCCTTCTCCCGGAGCCGGTGAACGCAGGAGGCACCACCGATGCCGGTCGTCGAACATCGGCACGCCTGATCGCGCCCTCCCCCGAATCACCAATCCGAACGCACAAGGAGACCCGCCATGACCAACCAGATCGAGCAGGCCGCGGCCGTGCAGGCCTGGATCGACGACCACGCAGAGGAAATGGCGAAACTGCTGATCCGCTTGGTGGCCGTCGAGTCGGAGAACCCGCCCGGCCGCAACCTCGCGGAGTGCGCCGAGGTCCTGCACGAGGCGATGGACCGCCTCGGCCTCCGCCCAGAAGTCCTCGAGATCGAGGCGTCGGGCACGATCGAGGACCCCCGGATCGTGCGCGGCACGGTCGGCGAAGGGCAGCAGCTGATCTACTTCCACGGCCACTTCGATGTCGTCCCGGTGCAGGATCGGGCCCAGTTCACCGCGCGGCGCGTCGACGGCAAGATCATCGGACGAGGTACCGCCGACATGAAGGGCGGCATCGTGAGCATGCTCTACGGCGCGGCCGCGGCGAAGGAGCTCGGCCTGCTCGGCGACGGCCGAATCGTCATTCACCTCGTCTGCGACGAGGAGACCGGTAGCGCCGTCGGCTCCGGGTACCTGCGCGAGCACAACCTCATCGACCCAGCCGCGCTTGCGATGATGACCGCCGAACAGAGCGGCGAGGTCATCTGGAACGCCGCCAAGGGCGCGATCTCGCTACGCGTCGACGTTCGCGGCCGCCCGATCCACGTCGGCCAGGCGTTCAAGGGCGTCAACTCCTTCCTGCACATGCTCAAGGTCGCCGCCCCGCTCGAGGCATACGCCGATGAGATGAGCCGGCGGCACACCAAGTACCCGGTCGGCGAAGGTGAAGCGCTAGGCACGATGGTTGTCGTCGGCGGTCAGTCCGGCGGCGGGTCGAACTTCAACGTCGTCCCCGCACGCACCTACTTCACCGTCGACGGCCGCTTCAACCCCGAAGAAGACCTCGACGCCGAACGTGAGCGGATCACGGACATCATCAACCGCGCCGCGAAAGATGCCGGCGCCGACGTTTCGATCCAGGTCAGCCAGTTCGCCCCAGCGGCGGACACCCCGCTGCACGACCACGCGGCGCAGGTGCTCGGCAGCTGCTTCGCCGACATCGCCGGTGCCCCTGCCAGATACGAGCTGTGCGCCGGCTGCCTGGACACCCGCTGGTACTCCCAACTCGGCATCCCCTCCTTCGGCTTCGGCGCCGGCACTTTCGAGGTCTCCCACGGCCCGAACGAATACGTCGAAGAAGACGCCCTGCGCCGCGTGGCCGCCGTCTATGCCCTGTTCGCGGGGCGGCTGCTCGCCTAGCACGACAGCCGTAGATCGTTACGGTGCCACCGTGCTCGGAGTCCGCGCCGGCCCACCATTGATCATCTCTGTCGAAACCGCGAGTGAAGGCGGATCCGGCAGAGATGACCAATGGGAAGTCTGGGAGCCGTTCTGGAGACATCCCGGTCAGGCTGAAGCGCGTCGACCGAGCACCTTCTGCGGTGCGCGCTACCCGCCGTCAGAGACCGAGTTTGCGGTATGCGGCCTGCAGATTGCCTGCTGCGCGCTCGCGCACCTGCTGGTAGCTGGACGTGCCGTGGCAATCCATGGTGACGAACAGCGGGCCGAAGTCCTTGACCCGGAATCGCCATACGCACTCGGGCATCAGGTCGACCCAGAGCACGTCCTCGATCTCTTCGATCTGCAGCGTCTCCCAGCTGGCCGCGCCGCCCGTGATCGACAGGTACACGCCGCCGAACTCACCGAAGTGCTGGAGAGACTCGTCGCTCAGCCCACCCTTACCGATGATCGCGCGAACGCCTAGCTGCTCGATGCATCCACGCGTGAACCGGTCCATGCGCATCGAGGTCGTCGTGCCTACCGACACCGGGATGTAGCGCCCGGACTCGTCGCGGCGCACGCTCGGTGCCGTGTGCATGAACACCGCGCCGGTGAAGTCGGCGCCCTCTGGACGCGCACCTTCGTCGAACATGCGGATCAGGGATGCATCGCGCACACCCCAGACCGTGCCGTCGAGCCACACTTCGTCGCCGGCGCGTAGATCGCGCACCATCTCGTCGGTCAGCGGCGGCTGTAGCCGCAGCACCCGGCCGTCGGGCTCAATAGCCATAGCTGACCGCTCCGTCCCTGCTGATAGTGGCCCGTGCCCGTTCTCCCCGCCAGCACTGGATGTTGACCGCAACCGGGTTCATGGAGATGTGGGTCGCCGCGTATTCGGCGTGCACCGCGAACGAGGTGACCTTGCCGCCGAGGCCCTGCGGCCCGATGCCCGTCTCATTCAGTGCGTCGAGCATCTGCGCTTCGAATTCGGCGATGTCAGGCTCGGGATGCCGCTCGCCGACGGGCCGCAGGATGGCCTTCTTGGCAAGCGCCGCGCACAGGTCAGCGGTGCCGCCGATGCCCACTCCGACGATCGTCGGCGGGCATGGTTTCGGCCCGGCCTCGATGACGCTTTCGAGTACGAACCTCTTCACCCCGGCCACCCCCTCAGCGGGCGAAAGCATCTTGAGGAAGGACATGTTCTCCGAGCCGGACCCCTTTGGAACCAACAGAATCTCCAGCTCGTCGGAGCCGTCGGCGAACTCGACGTGAATGTCGGGGATACCGATGCCGGTGTTGTCCTGGCGGTTCTGCCGGGTGAGTGGATGCACGATGCTCGAACGCAGGTTGTGCCGCTCGGTGGCCACGGCGATGCCGTCGCGAAGCGCCTGGGTGAGCCGCGCTCCGTTGACGCGGAATGCCGTGCCGATCTTGACGAAGAACACGCAGATACCGGTGTCCTGGCAGACGATGATGCCGGTGCGATCGGAGATTTCGATCGACTTGGCCATGACGTCGAGACGGCGCCGCGCACCGCCTTCTTCCTGCGCGGCACTGCGATTGACCGCACTGCGGACGTCCGGCGGCAGATCGGTCAGCGCCTTCTTGTACAAGACAGCGGAGACCTCGGTCAGCTGCTGGTACATCTGCTCGGTATCCATCTGATCGAATCTGGTTGCATGACTTCCTTCCTATCCGCGACCGATGACCGAATACGTGATGGTCACCGTTCCGACGAGCAGGAGAAGCACCACGACGCCCAGCGACGTCAACAGCCAACGCCGTTGCGATCTCGGCTCGGGCCGGTAGTCGCGGACGACCGCCACCAGCCCGGCGCCCGCATGAAGCAGGGCCGCCCCGAGCAACAGTCCGTCCCACGTGACCCACAGAGTCGACGTCCAACGCTTCGCGACGAACGAGGCATTGGTCTCGGCGACGTCATTGGCAATGTGAGTCAGCACGAAATGCCCGAGGGCCAGCACGGCCAGCATCACGCCGGTGATGCGGATCGTCAGATACGAGGCGCGTCGCGGAACCTGCCTGCGCGTGCGAACAACGTGATCCTGCGCCATGGAACGTCCTGCCTAGTCCATGAAGTTGGCCAGAATGACCGCGCTCCCGGCGACGGTCAGCACGGCGGTCAGCACGACCACTACCGACAGCAGCCGCGTGGCTCGCCGGGCGTCAAGATCCCAGACGTCGATCGCCACCACGCGAAGGCCGTTGAACGCGTGGAACACCAGCGCCAGCAGCAGGCCACACTCGATCACCCGCATGACCGAGCTCGATAGAGGCGGTGCACGTTGTCGTAGAGCGAAGACGAGACGGCGTAGAGAGAGACATCGAAGATGTGCAGGAAGAGAAACCCGAAGATGCCGATACCGCTTATCCGGTGCGCATAGAACGCCCAGCGGTTGGCCTCGCTGCGCTCGGCCGGCAGACGGCCGAGTCTCATCAGCATCGAGCGACTGAATTGGCTGCCGCCGTCGACTCGTCTGGCGCCGACGACCACCACGCCGACCCCCCAGACGATGGCCACATTGACGAGGCTGAAGGCCGTGAGAAAGGCAGACTGCGGGCCGGTCATGCCGGGCTCTGCTGGCTGGTCGGCGCTTCGCTGCGGGAGAACTCGACCGGACGTGCCTGGATGTCGAGTGCTCCCGAAGCGTCTTGGCGTAGCACGATATAGCGCAGCCATACATCGTCACGCTGCTCGGGGAAGTCCGACCGCGCGTGTGCCCCGCGGGTCTCTTCGCGGATCAGGGCACTTTCGACGACAGCGCGGGCGACGGTTATCTGGTTGTCCAGGTCAAGCGCCTCCTGCCACGCCGGGTTGAAGCTGGCCACAGGCGGCACCGCGACGGTTTCGAGTTGCTCGCGCAGAGAGTCGAGGACGACGCGGGTGCGCTCCAGGCCCGCACGGGAGCGGACCACGCCGCAGCCCTCCCACATCACCTCCTTCAGTTGCCGGGTCAGGTCGAAGGGCAGGACGCCGTGCTCACGCTCGAGTGGCTGCACCGCCTTTTCGATGCTCCGTGCGATCGCGTTCGCATCCAACTCGGTGTAGGCCCGGTCGCGGGCGACGCGCGCCGCGGTATCGCCCGCACGGCAGCCGTACACGGTGGACTCGGCCACGCCGTTGCCGCCGAGCCGGTTCGCACCGTGTACTCCCCCGGCGTCTTCGCCCGCGACGAGCAGTCCGTCGACGGACGTGTGGCAATCGGGATCGATGATCACGCCGCCCATGTGGAAGTGCGCGGTCGGGGAAACCTCGACCGGTCCCGTGGCGAGGTCGCTGCCGATCTGACGCGTGCGCTGCACCATGCCGGGAAACGGCGCTCGACCTCGGCCTGGCCGAGATGGGATATGTCGATGAGGACGCCGCCGGACGGTGTGCCGCGTCCCTCCATGATCTCGAGATAGCTCGACCGGGAAACGACGTCGCGCGTCGAACGCTCGAGCCTCTCCGGGTCGTAACGGGTCATGTACCGCTCGCCGAGCGCGTTGATCAGATACGCGCCCGCGCCGCGCAACCCTTCCTCCAGGACGGCACCTGTCATGCGCGAGGCGCCGGCGAGCAGGCCGGTCGGGTGAAACTGCATCATCTCCATGTCGCGCAGTTCGAGCCCGGCGCGCATGCACATCGCGAGGCCGTCGCCGGTCTTCTCCCTTGCCGGGGCGGCGATGCGATACATGGTGGCCGCCCCACCGGTTGCGACGACGACGACCTTCGCCCGCACGACGATGAATCTGCCGCTGCGCACGTCCAGGCAGACGATGCCCGCAATGCTGCCGTCGGGGCCGAAGACCAGGTCGAGCGCTCGGACATCCTCGAATTCGCGCGGGCCGATGCGGAACATCTGGTCGCGCAGCCTGGACATGATCTCGATGCCGGTCAGGTCGCCCCGATGAACGGTTCGATCGAATGACTGCCCGGCGAACGCCTTCTGCTTGATGTGGCCGTCCGGCGGTTCGGTCGAAGAAGCACCCGGCGCGGGTCTCCAGCTCCGTGATGACTTTCGGCGCGTCGTTGATGAGCGTCCAGGCCAGTTCCTGGTCATTGAGGAACTTTCCGCCCGCGAGGGTGTCGTCGAAGTGCGCCTGCAGAGAGTCGAGCGGGTTGAGTACGGCGTTGTATCCACCCTGCACCATGCGGGTGCACCCCGACCGGCCCACAGCACCCTTGCTGATGACGGTGATGTCGAGATCCGGGTCAGCGTCATGAATGTGCATCACGCACATCAAGCCAGCGCCACCGCTGCCGACGACGGCAACGTCTGTGTCGATCTGCTCGAAGCTGCGCGCGAAGGTCATCGGCCGCCGATCCGTCCCGTGCGCAGGGCACGAATCGCGTGCGCGGGATCGAGCCCTTTCGGGCAGACACCGCTGCAGCCGTAGATGTTGTGGCATCGGTCGACCCCGTCGGCGCGGCTGACCAGTTCGAGTCGATGCTCGCTGCCGGCATCGCGCGAGTCGGCGATCAACACCATCGCGCGGTTGAGTGCCGCCGGCCCGAGGAAGCTGCGCTCGATGCCCGCAATCCCACAGCTGGAGAAGCATGCACCGCATTGGATGCAGTCCAGCGCCGGGTCGATCGCGCGTCGCTCGTCGGAGTCCGGCTCGATCTGCGCCGGTTCGGTCAGTCCGTCGACCGGCTCGAGGTAGGGGGTGACGCGCGCCCACTCGTCCCAGAACGGAGCGGTGTCGACGACGAGGTCGCGGATCACCGTGTAACCCGCGACCGGGCTGATGTCGATGCTCGCCGTCTCTTCCGATACGACCGACTGGCACGCCAGGACCGAGCGGCCGTCGACCCGGACGGTGCACGTGCCGCACATCGCGACGCGGCAGGAGAAGCGGAATCCGATCGACGCGTCCTGCTCACGCTGAATCGCGAGCAGAACGTCGAGGATCGTCATGGGGCTCCACCGCTGCACCTGAAAATCGCCGCGATCGTCAGGGTTGCTGCGAAAGACTCGAACCCTGATCGGATCGGGTTGGTGTTCGCGAACCATGAGCCACCTAGTCGGCTAGAGGTCTGACCTTATGACATAACCACGGAATGAATCCGAGGTCAAAGTGAGAAACTTCATGCCACATAAGGGTTTTCCTACCGTGACAGCACCGGCGCGGACTCTGCGGTAGCCGCGGCGATACGCCGATTCGCCGCATCGCGTGCTGCCCTGACATGCACTCCTGCCGCGCGCGCAGCGCCGGTCGCGTCGCCGGCGAGCAGTGACTCGAGGATGCGCAGATGCTCGCGCCTGGAGCGCCCCACCCGTCCGGGCACCGCAAGGGTGGTCTGCATGCCGGTGTGCATCAGCTCATGCAGCACGTTCTGCGTCTGTTCCAGCAGGCGATTGCCGGCGGCCTGGACTATCCGTAGATGAAAGGCCGAATCGAGCTGCTGAAATTCCTCGAAGTCGAGTGGCTCGCGCGCAAGCGCCTGGTCGAGACGGTCGAATGCGTCCTGTACCGCGGCGAGCGCAGCCGCGTCATTGCGCTCGGCGGCCCATCGGGCGGCGGGAACCTCGAGGATCTCGCGCATCGCGAACAGCTCCCCCAGGCTGTGGTCGAGTTCGGCCATGCTGGCCATCAGTTGCCGTCGCACGCCCGGCTCCGCGACGAATACTCCCTGACCGTGTTTGACCGACAGGCGGCCCTCGGCCTGCAACGAACGAACGGCCTCACGCGCTGTCGGCCGGCTCACCTTCAGCGCGGCCGCAAGTTCGCGCTCGGGAGGTAGGCGGTCTCCGGGGACCAGATGCTTCTCGGTGATCATGCGCAGGATCTCGTCCCGAACGCGCGAGTTCAGGCTGGCCTGGCCCAGCGTGCGCCAGCCGGTGGGGGTGGTGCTCCCGTCGACCTCGTGCGTATCAGCCATCGCGAACTCGCCCATCGTTGACACCGACTGGATCACGCACACTTTAACCGAAGAGGCTGGTCCGACCACTTACCAGACTTGGATCTATCGTGGCGACAGGCGCGATGCGTCATGAGCCGGAACCCCGCAGGAGCGTCTTGAGCCACTGACGGCGCGCGGTCGTGAGCATGCCGAAGTTGTAATAGGCCACCGACTCTATTCCGGGGCCGAGCGCGGATTCATACGCCGATCGCAGCGCGTTCTCATTCGGCGCATCGGACGGCAGCGCGGACAGGCCGACGCCGAAACGCGCAGGAGCGTCGGGTGACGCGCGCAGATCGTCGAGACAACGCTGCACCGTCGGGGCCGTCCCGTAAGCCAGAACCCGCACCGACACACCTAGATTCACGATGGCCGACAGGTCAATTCCGCCGATACGACGCTCGCCATAGCTGACGAACTCGACCGGCTTGCCGCCCGCCGCCTGGGCCAGCTCGGCCACCAGCGAGGTGACCGAATCGGTCCGGCACTGCTGGAATGCCGCGAAGTCATCGACGGTCTCTGCCAGGTGGGCGTCGACGCCGCCTGGTGGCACCACGCCGGCGCTCGGCTCGTCGACTGCCGCGGCGGCGAGGCGGGCGAGCTGCGCCCGAAGACGCTCGGGATCTGCGCCCTGCCCAGCCACCCGCTCAAGACAGCAGTCACAAACGCACATAGTCGTCAGCCGGGAGTACACGTGCGGCTGGCCGGCGTCGAGCTTGGCGTGCACGGCATGCGGCGGCATCCAGTGCGCCGCTTCCAGTTGCACCGCATCGACGCATGCCGACACCTGCCGCACGAGCGCCCGGGCATACGACCGGGTCCAGGGATTCGCCAGGCACATCGAGCGTTGCGAACGCTCTCCCCACGCATCGACGAGCGTGGCCGCCGGCTGACGGCGCGCCAGCGTGGAGTCGTGCAGGCACACCGCCCACGCCGCCAACCGGAGCGGCCGGTCGGAGATCGCCGCGCGGGCAGCCTGCGCGGCATCGCCGTTCTCGGCGACCAGCGACGCGACCGCAGGTATGACGTCCAGATCCGCCCACACCGCAGGGTCCGGCTCGACGTAGAGCGCTGCGTGCGGTGCATCGAAAACGCGCCGGCGAGGATTGTCGGGGAGAAGCACCCGGACGCTGTGATAGCTCAACGCGAGAAAGACGTCGTCTACGCCCATGGCGTGCAGCTCGCGCACCACATCGCCCGGCCCGTGGTCGAAAAGATCCCACGGATACAGCCACATTCCGTGCCGCATCGGCTCAGATCCCCACGCAGGGAGTCGCGTCGGCGCTCACAGAACCACCCCGCGCAGCAGCGCCTGCGGATTGAGCTCGCAGATCGCGCGCATGGCGGCGTCGTCGAGACCGAGATCGCGCAGCATCCGCCATCGATCCTCGACGTAGCCCTGACGGCTCGGCGCGGCCAGCCCACCGTCCGAACCGAACAGCAGCTGACCGATAGGCACGCTCTCGACGATCCGTTGCATCGCGTAGGAATGCATGCTCGTCATGCACAGGTGCAGATTCGGGTGCCGGCGCGCAGCGGCGACTGCCTCCGGCCACAGATCGTAGAGACCGCCGTGCCCCAGGACGACCTGCAATTCGGGGAAAAGTCCCGCCACTTCGGCGATTTGCAGTGGCGTGGAATACGGCGGCGTCCCGTCGTGGAACAGCATCGGCATACCGAGCTCGGCCGCCATCTCGTACACGGGCACCAGGCAGGGCTCGTTCGGGTGAAACCCCTGCAGCCACGGGTGAAACTTCACTCCCATGGCACCCAGTTCGACACGGCACCGCTCGATTTCGCCCGCAGCGTCGGGCCTGCGCGGATTGACGGTGCAGAACGGGATGAGCCGGCCGTCGGAGTCCGCGCACCACGATGCGACCTCGTCGTTGGTCGCGGGCTCGTCGAAGAACAGGCCGTCCAGCGGCAGCACCACGCTTGTATCGATGCCGTAGCGATCCATCACCGCGAGGTATTCGTCGGGCGGGAACCAGTCGAGCCCCCACACTCCACGCCGAGACGGTTCGTGGGCGTGAAAGTCAACCAGCATGGGCAGATCCTCTCCGGTCGGCACGCGACAGCAGCGCGACAAGGTTCTGCCCGAGCACCGACGCACGCTCGGCGTCGGTTCATCTCGATGCCCGCAACCGCGCGAAGGCCCTCGCTGCGCTTTGCGTACGGATGGTCCGAGCAGAAGATCATCCGGCCCGCACCCACTGCGCGGTACATGTTCGTCAGTCCGGTTACGCCGTAGTCGTGTGAGGTGTCGGCATAGAGATTCGGCGCCCCTGCCAGCGCGGTGGGCGCATCACCGCGAAAGTCGGTCCGCCCCGATCGGCCCATGATGAACGACGACCTCCGGGAACCGGCGGGCGAGCTCGGCCAACTGCAACGGCAGGGCGTGCACGGGCGTGCCGGTGTGCGCGTAGACGGGGACGCCGTGCTCGCGCGCCACACTGATCAGCGGATCGACCATCTCGTCGAAGAGCAGAAACCCTTGCAGCGACGAGTTAATCTTTACGGCGCGGGCACCGGCGCTCAGTGCGCGGTCGAGCTCGCGGGCAGCATCCGTGCCGTACCAGGGATTGGCCACCGCGTACGCGTAGAGCCGGTCCGGATTTTGCGCGGTAAGCCGCAAGACGCGCTCATTTCCCTCGCGATTGCGCACAGCGACCTCGTCGTCGGCCGGGCTGAGCAGCGACGCGTCGATAGCCGCCTCGGTCATCGCGCCGAGCACGTCGGCCGCCGTCGTCGAATGGTCGACGACAACGTGACCGTCGATCACGGTCATCGGAACCCCCGCTCGATGTCGTCGAGCAGACGGACGCCTAGTCCAGGCCCCGGCGGCAGGCGCGCGGTGCTGCCGTCGATGGCGAGCGGATCGGCCAGGACGTCTTCGGTGTAGAAGTGGTGGCCGATGATGTCGGACGGGATGGCACCGAGTCGCTCGCACGCGCTGGCCACGTGCAACTGCGCCGCCGTGCCGAGGCCGAGTTCGCCATTGCTCCCGATCACGACGTCAAGGCCGAATGCGGCGCAGGTGTTGGCCATCTGGGCCGCGCGCTCCAGGCCGCCGCTCTTGCCGATGTACACGCTGACAGCGTCGGCAGCGTCGGCGCGGATCACCTGCGCGAGATCGTCGGCTGCGTAGACCGACTCGTCGGCGACGACCGGAAGCGGGCCGGCCCGCAACGCGTGCATGCCGGCAATGTCCCTTGCCGCGACGGGTTGTTCGATGAACGCCGCCTTGTGCTCGGCCAGCTCAGGTATGGCCCGGCGGGCGTCGGAAAGACTCCAGCCCCCGTTGGCGTCGGCGCCGATGAACGCGGTGGGGCCGGCGAGTTCACGCGCGAGAGCGAATCGAGCGACGTCACCGGCGAGTCCGCGCCCCACCTTCACCTTGAAGGCAGCGAACCCCGCATCGACCGCGGCGCGATGACCGGCCCGCAGCTCATCGTCGTCTCCGCTGAGTGAGATCTTCACCGGCACGACGTCGCGCACCGGTCCGCCGAGCAGTACCGCTACCGGCAGGGAAAGGCTGATGCCGAGCGCGTCCCACAGCGCCATGTTCAGGCCCGCTTTCGCGAACCGGTTTCCCGCGATCAGCAGGTCCATGGCGGCAGACAACGCGGCTACCGGTGCGATCGGCCTGCCGAGCAAGCCTGGAGTGATGACATCACGGATGGCATGCGCCGCAGTGACGTCGTCCTCGCCGCTCCAGTTGCGCGTGGCGCTGACCTCGCCGTAGCCCTGCGCGCCGTCGCTGGCCTGAACCCGGACCAGAAGGAACGTCGACACGTCGTGCGTCGTCTTGGCGCCACGCACGGCCAACGCAGGATTGAACTTCCGGGTAACCGTGGTGGTCTCGATCGCCTCGATTGTCGGTGCCCGGAATCCGGCCTCGCTAGGCATTGCTGTCACCCCGGCCTCGCCTCAGCCCACCCGCTCGACCGGCGTCGGCCGCGTCGTCGCCTGCACGGTCGGCCAGCGTGTGCATGACCGATTCCGGCGACTGCGGGAAATGGCAGGCGACGCGGTGACCGGAAGCCACCTGCAGCAGCGGCGGGTCCTCGTCCGCGCATCGCGGCGAGAGCGACCCCAGTGGGCACCGCAGCCGAAACCGGCATCCCTTGTCGGGAACCGCGTCGACCTCGTCGGCACGGTCGAGCCGTGCACGCACGTTTGCCCGTTCCTGACTCGGGTCGGGCACGGGTATCGCCTTCATCAGGCTGTGCGTGTAGGGATGAAGCGGATCGCCGAAGAGCCGGTCGCGCGGGCCCGATTCGACGATGCGCCCGTGGTACATCACCGCGACCGACGTCGACATGTAACGCACGATGGCCAGGTCGTGCGAGACGAACAGGTAGGTAAGCCCGAGGCGTGCCTGCAGATCGCGCAGCAGATTCAGGATCTGTGCGCGGATGGACACGTCGACCGCCGAGACGGCCTCGTCGAGGACGATGAAGTCCGGTTCGACTGCCAGCGCGCGGGCGATCCCGACGCGCTGACACTGCCCGCCCGACATCTGGTGCGGGTAGCGCTCGGCGAATTCGGCGCGCAGCCCGACGAGATCGAGCAGTTCGCCGACTCGTGAGCGACGCCTCGCGCCGTGCAGGCCGAAGTGCACGCTCAACGGCAGGCCGACGATCTGCTCGACCGTCTTGCGGCGATTGAGCGCGGCGAACGGATCCTGGAAGACGATCTGCATACGTCGGCGCTGAGCCCGCAGTTCCTGGTGGGACATGTCGAACAGGTCGCGGCCGTCCATGAGCACCCGGCCCGACGTCGGCTGTTCCAGCCGGAGCAGCAGCCGCGCGACCGTCGACTTGCCGGAGCCGGACTCGCCGACCAGCCCGAAAGTCTCTGCCCGGCGGACGTCGAAGGACACGCCGTCGACGGCCCGAACTGCACCGTGGCGGCCGAGCGGATAGTGGCGCACGAGGCTTTCGGCGGCGACGATGACGTCGCGTCAGCTCGGGGTTGACTCACCGCGGGTGGCCGCACGACGTCAGCGACTGGTTTCGGACGCCGCATGCGCGCTCCGGCGAAATGGCACTCGGCGAATCGGTCCGCGTCCAGCGATCCGGCGCCGGTTCCTCGGTGGCGCACCGCGCAGCGGCGTGCGAGCAACGGGGATGGAAGGAGCAGCCCCCCGGCATCCGGTCCGGCAGCGGCGGCTGGCCGCTGATCACGGTCATCGGCTGCGCGACATCGGCATCGAGGCGGCAGACCGCGCCGAGCAGAGCCTCGGTGTAGGGGTGCACCGGCTGCGCATAGAGCGCGTCGACCACTGCGCTCTCGACGAACCGGCCCGCGTACATCACCTTGATCTCGTCGCAGAATCCTGCCGCGACGCCGAGGTCATGGGTGATCAGGATGACGGCAAGGCCGCGCTCCTCGACGATCCGGCTGAGCAGATCGAGTACCCGGGCCTGCGTGGTGACGTCGAGCGCGGTCGTCGGCTCGTCGGCGAGCAGCACGTCGGGATCGCTCGACAGCGCCATGGCGATCATCACGCGCTGGCGCATGCCGCCGGAGAACTCGTGAGGATAGCTGTCGACGCGGCGCGACGGCTCCGGCACACCGACCTCGTTCAGCGCGTCGATGGCGCGCGAGCGAGCCTGTTTGGCCGACGCACCGGAGGCAATCCGGATCGCCTCGATGATCTGCGCGCCGACGGTGAATACCGGATTCAGCGACGACATCGGATCCTGGTAGATCATGCCCATCCGTTGCGCACGCACCTGCGCCATCTCCCGGTCGGACAGCGCGAGCAGGTCCGTTCCGTCGAGCAACACCCGCCCGCGAAAGCGCGCCGGCGGGTGCAGTAGTCGCATGATTGCCAGCGCGGTCAGCGACTTGCCGCTGCCGGACTCGCCGACGATGCCGAGCCGTCGGCCGCGCTCGAGCTGCAACGACGCGCCGCGCACGGGCTCGATGGCCGAGCGCTGCATCGGCCGGGAAAGGACACGGTCAGGTCCGTGACCTCCAACAGGGGCCGGGACGCAGCGTTCTGGGCGGCGGTCATCTGTGCCTCCGCGGATCGAGGATCTCCTGCAGTTGGTCACCGACGGTGTTGAGCGACCACACGGCCAGGAAGATGACGACGCCGGGGAACGCGACGTACCACAGCGCGTCGAAGATCTGCTGATAGCCCATCTGCATCAAGGGTTCCCCACGACGCAGACGGCGGTTGGACGCCGAGGCCGATGAAGCTCAGACTGGCCTCGATGATGATCGCGTCGGCGGCAACGATGGCCGCACGCGCGATGAGAACCGGCGCGGTGTTCGGGCAGCACCTCGCCGAAGATCACCCGCAGACGTGGTGCGCCGACGGCGACTGCGGCCCGGTAGTAGTCCGCGCGAAGCTCGGTCAGCGCGGCTGATCGCGCCACGCGAGCGGTTACCGGTGCGAGCAGCAAACCGATGATCACCGCGAGACTCATCAGGCCCGAGCCGAACGCGACGACGAGGATCAGCGCGAACATCATCGCCGGAATCGCCATGATCACGTCGATGGCGCGCATCAAGATCTCGTCGAGCCAGCCCTGTGCCTGGGCGGCGAGGAATCCCCAGAGCACGCCGAGCACCATGGCGACGACAGTCGAACCGAGCGCGATACCCAGGTCGATACGCCCGCCGTAGACCACCCGGCTGAACAGGTCGCGGCCGAGTTCGTCGGTGCCGAACCAGTGTGCGCGTGGAGGGTCCCTGCAGGCGGATCGTTGCCGAAATGTGGTTCGGCGCGTACCGCGTGACGATGGGCGCGGCGAACGAGCCGATCACCAATACCGTAAGCACGATGACAGCTAGCGCGCCGAGCGGCCGGTTGACCATGCGCCAGAACGCCCGCCTGCTTCTGGGCAGGGCACCGGCATCGTCCAGCGTCACCGAGGTCCCCTCGCCGAGCGCGATGCTGCTCATGACGCCGCCCCCACCCTGACCTTGAGCCGCGGATCGAGCAGGCCGTACAGGACGTCGACGATCATCGTTATGCAGATGAACGCCGCGGCTGCAAGCAGGATCGCGGTCTGCAATACCGCGTAGTCGCGCTTGGTCACCGAGTCGATGATCAGCGTGCCCATGCCGGGCCAGCTGAAGATGTACTCGATGATGACGACTCCACCGAGAAGCTGGCCCACCATCACGCCGATGAGCGTCAACGTCGGGATCAGCGCATTCGGCGTCGCGTGTCTACGGATCACCGTCGGCCACAGCAAGCCCTTGCCTTCCGCAGTGCGGATGTACGGAGCAGCGGTGACCTCGGCGAGCGAGGCGCGCATGAAACGCAGGATCGGGGCGCTGATCGAAAAGGCCAGCGTCAGCGCCGGCATCAGGATCAGCCGAAGGTTCTGCACCGGGTCGCTGAACAGCGACACGTAGCCGCTGCTCGGCAGTATGTGCAGCTTCACCGCGAACACGACGATGAGGACGATGGCGGTGAGGAATGCCGGCACCGACATGCCGAGCGACGCGATCGTCGTGACCACCCGATCGAGGACTCCGCGAGGACGGATCGCCGCCATGATCGCCGCCGGTACCGCGAATGCCAGCGCCAGCATCAGTGCCACGACGGTCAGCTCCACCGTCGGCCAGATCCGCGGACCCACCAGGGTCTGCACCGGCTCCTGGCTGAAGTAGGACGTGCCGAAGTCGCCGGTGAACACGCCGGACAGCCACGACCAGTACTGCACGAGCAATGGCCGGTCGAGCCCGAACTTGTGCCGGGTCTGGGCGAGAACCTGCGGATCGACGCCGTGCACGTTGCCGAGCAGCGTCGTCACCGGATCACCGGGCAGGATGCGCAGCACGACGAAGATCACCAGCGAGGCGACGAAGAGCATCACCACGCTGGTGATCAGCCGTCGTGCAACGTAACGAGCAACCTCCATGTAGGACCAGTCTCCGCTACGGGTAGCCGGCCTCAGCTGACCGAGGCCTGCTCGAGGTGGGGGGTTCCGTCGCTCGTCGTCCAGATGCCGTCGACCTTGGTCGACGCTGCGACGATCGTTGCGTTCTGCATCAGCACGATCGAGGGCACCTGCTCGTTGATGATCTGCTGCATCTGCGCGTAGTTCGCGGCGCGGTCCGACTCGCTCGGCGCCTGCAGTGCCTGCTGCAGAAGGCTGTTGTACTTGGCGTCTGTCCAGTTGCATTCACATCCACCGGCGTACCACTTCAGCGCGTACGCGGGCGTGGGCTTGAGGTTCCAGAAGTTCGCCACGATCGTCGCCGGGAACTTCTTGCCGGCCGGGAAGAACTTCTTCAGCCAGGTGCTGACTTCCTGCTGCTTGATCTGGAGCTTGAGGCCGATCTTCTGCAGGTCTTGTTGCAGGATCTCGGCCATGCTGACCCATTCCGGGTGCCTGCCTGCCATAGTCCAGAACGTGAACGTGGTTCCTGGCTTCACGCCTGCCTCGTCGAAGAGTTGCTTGGCCTTCTGCAGGTCGAATGCGTACTCGGTCTGGTTGCTGGCGTAGGCCGGGCTCTTCGCGGGTAGCAGGTCGTTCGTGGACGCCACGTCGCCGATCCCGCCGAAGGCGGCCGAGTGCATCGTGGCGCGGTCGGCTGCGTACGCCAGTGCCTGGCGCGCCTTCGGGTTGTCGAACGGCGCCGAGGTCGTGTCGAGCTCCCAGACGGTGTTGCCGGAACTCACGCTCGGCTGGATCACCTGAATGTTCGACGCGCTCTTCAGATGCCTGACATCGGCGGGCGACACGCCCCACAGCACGTCGATCGAGCCGGTCGTCAGCGACGTCATCGCGCTGGTGAGATCGGCTGCGCGCTGGATCCGAATCGTGCCGAGTTTCGCCTTGGGACCCCAGTAGCCCGGGAACGCCGCGAGCACCACGTGATCGTCCGAGACGAACTGGTTGAGCTGGAACGGCCCGGTACCGTCGCCGTTCTGATTCACCTCGCCGATCGTGTCGACGTTGGTCATGTAGATGTTGGCAAGAGCCGTCGGCAGCAAGGCGTTCGGCTGTCTTGAGACTGAGCACCAGCGTCGTGTCGTTGGAGCGCCGTGGCCGACTGCACGCTGCTGATGAAGTTCAATTGCTGCGAGGCGTGACTCGGGTCCAGGACGTACTTGATGTTCTTGACCGCGTCCTGGGCGGTGAACGCCTCGCCGCTGTGGTAGTGCACACCTGTCTTGAGGGTGAACGTCCACGTCTTCAGGTCATCAGAGCTCTTCCATGACATCGCAAGGTCGGGCTGGGTCGTGCCGTCCTGGCGCGATCTTCGTCAGGCTGTCGAACAGCAGCGGCGCGACGGGCTGCTCAGCTCGCCGAATCGATCGTGTTCGGATTCAGGCTGGTGAGCCCACCGCCGGAATAACCGTAGGTCAGCGAACCGCTGCCTACGCTCGTCGTCTTCTTCTTCCACCGCTGTTGCTGGAGCAGGCAGCGGCCACAACGAGCACAATGCAACCCACACCTACGATCCGCAAGCTTTTCGACGTTCTCATTGTGTCCGTTCCCTTCGACGGCGCCTTGAGACGTATTGCGCCACGGCGTCACTAGCTGGACAGGTTGTGCGTCAGACCGTTCACGAGATCGGCTTCGCGTGCGCGGTTGACGCGGTCGAGAATCTGGATGGCGAGCGTCGCCCGGCGCACGCGCTCGCGTGCGGTGTCAAGGGCGTGCGCTCTGAGGTGGTGCCCGTACGGATATAGCCCGGCGGCATTGCGCACGGCGAACTTCAGATGCACCGGCGCGGCCACGCGCACGATTTCGGGCACGTCGTAGTACCGCAACGGCGCACCGAAGTCGTCGGGTGCCTCGATGTAGATATCAATCGGGCACATCGATGGCAGATCGCAGGCCGGCCAGCTGCGCAATCGAGAGGTCGACCGGCACGTTGATTGTGTCGGCGCCGAGATCCTCCAGCAGCCGGGCGGTGGCGGGGTTGGACGCCGGCATGGACGCCGAGACCTTCATCCGCAGGTCGGCGGGCAGGACCCCGGACGCGCGCATCTTGCCCAGTACCCACAGGTGCCCGAGATCAGCTACCAGCACAGATCGCAGGCCGAGTTCGCAACCATGGCGGACGTCTTCGATGGCCGCAAGCAGTTGCTCCTCGCCGCGCAAGCTCGCCGCGACACTGCGCCCGGCCTTGCTCGATGCCTGCAGGCCGATGTCCCATTCCGCGCGCGGCCCGACGAACAGGCAGATCTCCACGGAGTTCTCCCGGCCGAACTGAACCATCTCGCGGATCTCGTCGTCGGTTTGCATCATGATTCCGCTGCCCTGGCTGATGCGATCAACGCGCAGACCGTACTCGCGCGCAGTGTCCAGAACCGTCCGCAGTGCCTCCGGTCCTTCGACGGACGGGATCTCGATGTGGTACGGCTCGCCGTCCGGAAAGGTGGCGGTGGAGGTGGCCAGACCACTGACGTCTGTGCGGCTCCTGTTCAGGACGCCGATCTCGGTGAGGTACGCAGCGAGTTCGCGGCTGTGCGCCTGATACCGGCCGTCACCATCAGGTTCAGTATTTGGAATCGTGGTTCCGGACATGCGCTGAGTATGACACGGTGGCCGTCCCAGTCAAGGGTTACGAGCGGCTGAATTGCGACCATTCTCGGCCGGCAAGATCACCTGAATTCAGCGCTCTAGGGGACGATTATTACCCGCGCGTTTCAGTGCGAACACGCGGTGATCAAATAGCGATTAAATTGAACGGTCTATTACTCGGCCGGCGAGCCCAATTGCAGCGAGATCGCCCGAGCCGTCTCGACCACAGCCGCCGCTACCCGGGCCAACGCGGCGCCGGTCAGATCGCGATTCAGGCCGACGACGCCGGCTGATGCGACCACCTCGCCGCGATGATTTTGGATCGGAGCCGCGACACATCGCACGCCGGGTTCCTCCTCCTCCTCGTCAAGTGCGTAGCCACGTTCTCGAACCTTCTTCAGATTGGCCTTGAAAGCACGCGCTGATTGAATGCTCTTTTCAGTGCCACGACTGAAGTCGAGGTTGCGTGCAACACGGTCGAGTTCGTCGTCGGGCAGATGCGCCGCCAGCGCCTTGCCGACACCGGTCAGGTGCACCGAGACGCGCTTTCCCACGTAGGTGTCGAACCGCACGAGCCCCGGACCGTCGAGCTTTCGCAGGTACACGACCGAACTGTCATCGAGGCCGGCGAGGTGCACGGTCATGCCAGTCATGTCGCGCAGCTTCTCCAGGTGCGGCTCCGCCACCTTCGCGACGTCGAGATTGCGCATGGCTCGCATGCCCAGTTCGAACATGCGCGAGGTGAGCCGATAGCGCCCGTCCGCGTCGCGGGCGAGATAACCGAGTTGCTCCAGGCTGGTGAGCAGGACGAACGCACTGCTCTTGGGCAGCGCCAGCAGTTCGACGACATCCACCATCCGAGCGCCCTGCTCCCGGCGCGAGATCAGTTCGAGTACGGCGAATGCCTTCTCGACCGCCGGAGTGGAGTACTTGCCCTGCTTCTCGCGCGCCGCAGCAGGCTCGCCGCGCCGACGCACGTCCGCCGGTGTTGTCGTCACATGTTCTCCCTCGGTTACTCGCCAAATCTAGGTGTACTCAGACGGTGATCGTCGGTCATCGCTGCTCCGCGCGTCGCCGTGGAAGCGGCGCAACTGCGCCACAACCGCGAGGACGGTTGCGTCCAACCACGCGCGTCCGTTCTCGGCGCTCGCGGCGGCAGGGTTGTCGCTGTACCCGTCGATGTCGCGCCAGTTCTGCTGGTCCTCAGCCAGGTAAGGGCCATGAAATCCCTCTGGTCTGCTGCTGAATTCGCCCGCACGTCTGGGCATCGTGCTGCCGCGAACGAGGTCGGGCCGCAAGGCCATGACGACCGAGGTCTCGAATGCGCCGGCGTGGCCCGGCAGTCGCGCGAATTCGTGCGCGCCGCACGCGACGAGCGCGTCCCAGGCCATGACCCAGTAGGACCCGGCGCCGACGGTGATGTCTCGCGCCAGAGCCACCTCGCGAGCGACGACGTTGACGATGTCGGCGTTGCCGCCGTGCCCGTTCAGCAAGAAGATCTGACGGAAGCCCCCGTCGACGAGTGACCCGCACATCTCGGTCAGCAACTGCTGGTAGGTCGCTGCCGAAACCGAGATCGTCGCACCGAAGGGCAGGTGGTGGCGCGAATACCCCACCGGCAGCGTCGGGGCGACCACCACCCGGAACTCGCCACGAAGCGCTGTCGCCGCCCGGTGCGCTATCTCGGTGACGACGAGAGAGTCCGTACCGGTAGGCAGATGCGGGCCATGCTGCTCACACGCGCCGACCGGAAGCACGAGCAGGTCGGACGGCCTGGCCACGAGGTCCAGACGCGTCGCCAGATCGAAGGACTGCATTGGGTCACGTTCGGTCATGGCGTGGCGGCTTTCGCCTTGCTGCGCAGGTCGATCTGGCGTTCCTCACGCATGGATCGCACCACGGCCGCACTCAACTCCAGGCTGGCCAGGCCGTCGCCGGTCGTCGGCCCGGGCACCGCTCGGCCGCGCACGGCATCGACGAAATGCGCCAACTGGGCATCGAAGGACACGCGGTTCCAGTCGGAGTCGAGAGTCTGCTCCACGTGAGAATTGCCGTCGTCGAAGGCCAAACGGCCCTCGCGACGCACGATCTCGGCCGAACCGCGCGGACCCAACACCCGGAAATGCCCCGGTGGCAGCGCAGGAAAGAGCCAGCCGACCTCCAGCCGCGCCAGGTCGCCGTTGTCCCATTCGACCGTCGCTGCCACGAAGTTCTCGCTCGGGAAGGTCGGTGACGTGCGGCTACCCGCCGCGCTCACCCGGGTCGGCCTGGCACCGGTCAGGAATGCGACGTAGTCGACGAGATGGGCTCCTTCGTGGACGAACGAGGGCGCTCGTTGCAGAAATCTCGTCATGCGGCCCAGATGTGTGGCATCCGCCGGGTCATATCGCTCGTCGTACGCGCCGAGGGTGAACACGAGCGGGCTGCCCAGGCGTCCGCCCGCGATCGCGTCGCGAAGCGTCTGCACGAGCGGCGAGAAGCGGTTGACGAAGCCGACCTGGACGATGCGGTCGCCGGCCGCCGCCCGCGCGTGCAGGCGCCTGGCATCGGCCAGCTCAGTCGCCATCGGTTTCTCGCACAGCACGTGCAGGTTGTGATCGAGCGCTTCCTGCGCTATCGCCGCCGTGACGTCGGGAGGCGTCGCCACGATTGCCGCCTGCGGGGATTGGCCGATGGCGGCAGCAAGTGCCGGGAACGCCGGTATGCCGTATTTCGCGGCGATCGCCGATCGCCGGCCCTCATCCGGGTCGACCAGCGCAACCAGTTCGGCTGCGGCGGATCTGCGTAGCGCGGGCAGGTGAGCACTGGCTGCGATATCGCCGCAGCCGACCAGCACGATCCGAAGCGGATTGGTCATGCGGCTCCAAAGAACCGTTTCCAGTTTTCGTGGACGATCGCATCGCGGGCCTGATCGGGTATGCGCGGCAACCTCGTGCCCTCGACGATGTCGTTCACAGCGGCCAGACCCGCGATGGCATCAGCCGTCGTGCCGTTGGGAAAGTCGCTGCCCAGCAGCAGTTTGTGCATGACGCCGTATTCGGTCGCCGTCGCCAGTGCCTGCCAGAACCGCCACGGCCGGAAATGCAGCGCGGAAATGTCGCTGAACACACGTGGGCTCTTGCGGATGAGCGCGACCGTGTCTTCCTCCCACGGGTGGCCGAGGTGGGCGATGATGATGCGCAGTTCCGGATGCGCCATGATCAGCGGCTCGAGCAACAGCGGCTTGGCGAACTCGAGGCGCGCCTTGCTCGGATACGTCGTGCCCATATGGACCATCACCGGCAGGTCGCGGCGTTCGCATTCCGCGAAGAGCGGCCAGTAGGCAGGGTCGCGTGGATCGAAATGCTGATACACCGGCCCGACCTTGAGGCCGCGCAGGCCGAGATCGTCGACGCAGTAGCGAAACTGCTCGACGCAGTCGGAATCGGTCGGGTCGACAGATGCCCAGCCTTCAATCTTGTGCGGATGCTGTCGCGCATAGTCTGCGATGACCTCGTTGGGCGCGTCGTAGCCAGTGGCCTTTGCCCGCAGGCCGAACACGACGACCCGGTCGGCATCGGCGGTCGCCGCCAGGTGATCTGTCGGGCGTGCGTCGTTGGAATGCAGGTCGAGACTGGCGGCGTAGGCGCGCCCACCTGAGGTCTCGATCTTGACCAGCTTGGCGGCCAGAGCCTCCTGAACGAGCTGCTCCTCGAGATGATCGGGATACCAGAAGACATGGGTGTGGACGTCTACGATCATTGCCCACCTGATTCGGTTCGGTTCGGTGAAACATGGTTTCGTATGCTGACCAAGCTAAGGCCCGCGCTCAGTTTGTGTCAACGAGCGGTTTCGGAAGGCCTTGCTGGATCGGGCGATTCCCGGGCCGCTGCGCACGCGGCCTGGTCTCGGCACCGGACGCAGTCGGCGAACTCGCACAGGCCCGCAGTCGGGGCATTCCGGAATCGCTCGGTGGCGGTAGCGAGAATCTCCGCGGCGTCGAAGATCCGCCAGACGCTGGAGCCGACCGATTGCCTTCGCTCAATCGGGTCGACGGCATCGGCCAGGCGCTCGAATCCGCGTGAGCAACCGCCGTGTACTGCCTCGACGACACTGCCGTCGGATCGTAAGGCCCAGCGATGCAGCAGCCGAAGACCTGCGACGGCTTCGGCCAGGTGGAGCAGGGTCATCGCGTCGAGACCGACGCCCATGCAGACCACGGCGCCACCACGCTCGACCAGTTCGACCAGCGGGGCATACACGTCTGCCGCGGTCTGGCCATCGACCAGGTCGGCTGCGTACGGGCCGATCGCGGTGAACGAGTTCAGCGGATGGTCGCCGCGGACTCGGCTCGGATTGCGAAGCACTGCTGCCGGCACCGCCCCCATGGCTGGGTCGACGAACTCCGCGGTGACGTCGAAGCCATGTGACGCAACGGTGCTCGGCGGCGGGATGCTGCCGTCGTCCTCGGAATTGAACGGCCAGCTGGGCGCGTCGACCGGTTTCGGGGCGCGGCAGAACCGGAAGCTCGACGTGGGCACGAGGACGGTGCTGCCGGCACCGAGCAAGCCCTGCACGACGCCGTTCGGGCCGTCGATGACGTGCCCGAACGACCGCAGCGAGGAATGAACGCACACCGGACGCCCGGCGAGCCCGGCATCCCGCGCGGCTGCCGCGATGTCGGCCGCGGCTAGTGCGCGGTCGTCTGCTGGTACCACGCCTGCACTCCCAGCGTGCCGGACATCCCGGAGAGATCGATCGTGCCGGACGTCCGGTCGACACCCTGCACAGGCCGACCGTTCACGGTGACCGCGGTCAAGGTGTTTCCGGCCGGAACCCGCAGGCGCAGTTGCAGCGACGCCGGCGCGGTCGCCGGCACGTCGACGGCCGCCGTCACCAGGTGGTGCCCTAACTGCGAGTGAATCCGGTACGACAGCGGCCCGAACGCGGTCGGGGCGGCCTCGACCGAGATCGTCTTGCCGTCGGCGAGCCATCCGCGCGGCGTGGCGAAGGCCAACTGCAGACCGACCGGCGTCACGTTCGCATCGTCGACCTCGTGAACCAGCATCTGGTGCAGGGTGTCGAGGAACATCGTGTTGTTCGCGCCGTTGGGTGCCAGGTACATGGCCCGGTAGTACTCGTCGGGCGTCCACCCGTCGTGCGCGCTGGGTGGCGTGCACGGTTGGCCGATCGCGCAGTAACCCGACTGCAACGGCCATTTCGTTGCGATCGGCCCGATATTGTCGGACTCTCCGGCGACGAACGTCCCGCGGGTCATGCCGGCGGCCAGCTTGCCGTAGAGGCTCAGCACGAGCTGATCGGCCTGGTCATTGTCGGCCAGGAAGTTCGTCTGCTCCACGCCGTACACGTCGTCGACGGCGCTGTCCCTGGCGCGCAGCAGCCCGAGCAGGCGCGAGCCGTGGTCGTAGGCGTACTTCAGCGTCGCCTGCGCCTGCGGGCTGCCCGGTGCGTACGCACCTGCCGCGAAGCCGTACCACGCCACGAGGTTCCAGTAGCCGCCGAGCGTCGTCGCGGTGATCGGGTCGAAGGGCCCTGTGCCGTCCAGCAGATCGGCCGGCGTGAACAGCGAACCGTCCGGCAGGGTGGCACTCGACGCGCTCACCGCGCGGCCGAACGCCGCCTCCAGCGAGGACGCCAGCGGTGCGTACGTGTCGACGAGATCCTGACGCCCGATGTCGTGCCATACGCCGAGCATCGCCTTCAGACCCTTGATGGCGACCCCGATCTGGTGCAGGCCGTACACGTCGTGCTTGATGTCGCTGGAGTACTGCTGCGTCTCCAGAAGACCGTTCGGGTCGGCTGCCTGCTGCGCCGCGAGGTCGGCCGCGTAGCCGGCGTACGCGGCATCGTTGCCGTCGATGAAGGCCTTGTCGCCGGTGAGCCGGTAGTAGTCCGCCGCGTGGTAAAGCTTCTCGCCTTCCTCCCAGTTACGACGGTTGGGGCCCTTCGAAAGAGGCAGCAGCGATTGCAGCGACGACTGGTAGGCGTCGGTGAATCCGTACGCGCCCAAGGTGCCCACCGTGTCGCTGCTCTCGGGCTGGTAGAACGCCTGGTAGGCATTGCCGAGGCTGTAGCGCCACGTCATGAACAGGTTCTGGATGAGCAGGTTGCGCTGCGCGTCCATGACCAGCGGTTCCGGTACCGAGAACCTCGCGCCCTGCGCCAGGCGCCCGTTCCAGTACGTCGACGTCGCGGCCAACGCGGTCGAGTAACCGTGTGCATCCGCCGTCACGTCAGGGGCGTCCGCCGCCGCGTCGTTGACTCGCACGATGTAGACGCCGTCGCTCGGGCCTCTCAGGCCGACGTCGTAGACGAGGTCGCCGCCCGAGTACGTCGCACCCGGCGAGAAGTACAGGTAGGTCTTGCCGGCCGAATCGACCAGGCGGTTGCCGTCCTGCACCAGGTTGCACGACGGGCACTCCTGCACGCGGATCTGGGTGGCGTGCAGGTGCGAACTTCCCGGCTCGGCAGAGATCTTCATGTAGCTGGCGAGCAAACCGGTGCCGGGGATGTCAGTGGCGAAGGATTCCTGCTGGTACCGCACGCCGTCGTGGTCGCGATAGGTCGTGTCGAGGATCGGCAGGTATCCGTCGCGCAGGCGGGGTGTTGCCAGGTCAGCCAGGCACTCGCCGTAGCGTTCGGCACCGGACGTCCCGATGAAGACCTGCATGCTGCGGTTGCCGCTCTTGGTGGAGATGATCTGACTGCCGTCTGCGACGTGCAACGCGACACTGCCCGGATCAGCCGGCCCGACCGGTTGCCCGAACGGTATGTAGTACACGCCGGAGTCGGTGAGATAGCTTCCGCTCGCGGCCGGTGCCAGCGAATACATCAGCGGCGTCAGGTCGTTCTTGACGTTGTCGAAGGATGGCCCGCCGGGCGCTGCAAGCGCTGCGTTGCCCATGAGGTCCGTGCCAGAGTTGAGTGCTTGTTCGACGTTCGCCTTGTACGAGTCGCTCAATGTGAGCGCAGGCGCGTTGTTCGGGCAGCCGACGGTTCCTGGAACTCGGGGCACCGCCTGCGCGACGCTCTGCGCGAAGGCGAACGGTGCCAGCATGACGATGCCGGCAGCCAGCGCCGATGTCCGGCGAGTACGAATCTGGCGACGCAGACGCTGATGCGTCATTGAAAGCCTCCTAGTTCACGGGCATTAGTTCACAATGCTGAACCTAGGTCTATGTTGCTAGATTATGAAGCATTGGCGCCACTGTCAACAGTCCGCCGACGAGGAGTCCCGATGCTGCTGGGGTACGTGAGCGATGAGAACTTCGTTGCCGTCGCGGACGCTGCGGTCGAACTGATCAGCAACGGGCGCTCGTACGATGCGCGTTCGCGAGCATCCGGCGCGGTGCATGTCGCCGCCCCGCCCGGTCTGTACGACGTGATCATCAACCGCGACGGGTACGGACCGAAGCGCACGACGGCCGAGATTGCCGAGGGAAACCCGCTGCAATTTCGGCTGTTGAGCGATCGGGTACTCGGTTACGCATGGCCGAAATGGGCCGCTGTCGGCGAGAGCGCTGAGGTACGCGTGCACTCCCCTGCGCCGTACCAGGTCGAGCTTTGGCGATACGGGTGGCAGAAGGAACTCGTGCAGCCGCTCGGCTACGACAGTCATGCGCCGGGCGCCACCCGCCAGATCACTCCCGACGGCGACTACACCCAGCACGGTGTCGGCTGGCGCGACCCGTTGACCGTCGCCGCGCCCGACCGTTCCGGGCTGTACTTCCTCCACGTCCACACCGCGGCCGGACAGTTCACGTCGTTCCCGTGGATCGTGACTCCGGCGGCACCGCAAGCACGGGTCGCCGTGCTTGCCTCGTCGGCCACCTGGAACGCGTACAACAACTTCGGCGGCCGCAGCAACTACATCGACCCCATCGCGCTTTCGCCTATGCCGTCGGTCAATCGCCGTCAGGACCTCGAGCGGTACGCGCGACCAGACGCCGAGGTATGGCCCGTCGACGACTACGCGCCGCTGACGTTCGACCGGCCTGAACCGGCGAACGCCGTGCCCCTCGACGAACAGATCACCGACCCCGTTAGGGGCAGAGACGCGTGCGGGCTGGCCTCGGCCGAGTGGCGCCTGCTGGGCTGGCTGGAACGTCAGAATGTGGCGTATGACCTCTACGCCGACGTACAACTGCACTTCGGCCAGGTCGATCTCGACGCATACCGGGTGCTGATTCTCAATACGCATCCGGAGTACTGGTCGCGGGACATGTACGACCGCGTACGCGCCTGGGTGCGCGACCGCGGTGGCCGGCTCATGTACCTCGGCGGGAACGGGGTGAACTGCGAGATCGAACTTCCTGACCCGCGCACGATGCTGGTGCGCAACGGAGACGGACGCGTGCTCGACGCCGATCGCCCCCGCCTGCAGAGCCGGTTCGGCATGCGCTACGAGCCCGAGGCGAACCTGCTCGGTGTGGGATTCACCCGGGCAGGCATGATGACCGGCGCGCCGTATCAG
>CAVTEA010000030.1:0-357870 GCA_963733615.1 uncultured Actinomycetes bacterium | reverse complement strand
CTTGGGTCTGCGTCCGCGATCAGTTCGGCCAGCGCCTGGAAGAGAAACACCGTGCCCTTGCGTGGCTCGATGCCGCCGATGGAGAGGAACACGAATCGGTCGGCGGTGCCCGACTCGCGCCGCAGCGCCTCGCGCCGGGCTGGGTCGATCGGGCCGAATCGAGCCGCGTCGACGCCGTTGTACACGACCTCGGCCTCCACGCCGAACTCTGTGCGTAGCCGCATGCGCCAGTCCTCGCTGGGCACGATGAGCCGGTCGGGTTCGAGGATCGCCTGACGCTGGCAGTCGATCAGCGCCTGCGTCGTGAAGTCGTCGACGTGATGGACGGTTCGCATGACCGTGACCGGTGCGCCCGCATCACGCACCCGGGCTGCCGCGCGTGCGGCGATGCAGTCCTGGGTGTGCAGGATGTCGACGTCGTCGGCGATCGCCGCGAGTCCGTGTTCGAGCGCGTCGACCGAGGCGAACACCCTCTCTTCGAGGGTGTCTTTGCGAGGCGGTGCCGCGATGATGTGGTGCGGCACGCTCACCTTGCGGAAGAAGCCCTCGCCCGGGTCGCCGAGCGCGATCACCTGCACCGGCGTCCCGCGCGCCGTCAGCGCCTCGGCGAGCGACAACGTGTGCACGACGCCGCCGCGGGGCTTCGTCGAGTAGGTGACGAGTGCGACCTTCACAGGGTGGCCCCTACCAGCGCGGCGTCGCCGGTGGCGAGGGCGGCAGCGGCCAGCGAGGCGCGTGCCGCGGTCTCGGTGACGATGCAGCCGGCGTCGATCAGCCGCTCGCGCTGCGCCTGCAGATGCTGCGGATCCTGGTCGGTGCCCAGGACGTAGGCCACGACCTGCGGCCCGCCGCCGGTCATGACCTGCGCGCACACCGGGGCGAGCGCCCCGGCCGGATCGGGATGCGCGCCGTAGCCGAGCACGACGTCGAGGATCACCGCGGCCACCTGCCCGTCGGCGGCATGTTCGCGCAGGATGTCGATGCGTGCCTCGGCGTCGATCATCGGATGCGGGCGGCCTTTCGTGTACTCCTCCTCGCCGAGGTCGAGACACTGATGGCTGCCGGGCGGCGCAGGCAGCGAATGTGCTGTATCGATCGGGGTGTTCGAGTAGACCTCGCCGAGCACGTCGCTGAGGATCACGAGCGATTCGTAGCAGAGCGTGCCGCCGGAGAACAGGCCGCGGACGAGGGTGCGGCCGGCTGCGAGCCTGCTGCGCGCCTGCTCGATCGGTGGGCCGAGTAGGGCGGCGAGGTCGGGCACGGCGCGGCCGAGCGTGGTCAGCGTGGCTGCGACGCCGGTCTCCAGCGTGCGGGCGAGCGTCACGCCGCTCGGTATCGGGAAGTCCGGAGCGTCCATGCCGATGAGCGCGGCGACCAGGGGTGTCGACCCGGCGGCGCCGAGCACCTCGTGCGCAACTCGCGGCGACGGTGGCTTGGAGACGAGCAGGATGGCGTCGGTGCCCGGGTCGTCGCGCAGCGTCGCGAGCGCCGATAGCGCCATCTGCCCGCCGACCTGCTCGCTCAGATCCCGTCCGCCCAGGCCGATGACCTGACTGACGCCGACGCCCCAGCGGTCGAGCAGGCACATCGCCTCCTGGGCGCCGGTGCCCGCCGCGGCGACCACCCCGACCTGTCCGGGCGTGACCACGTTGGCGAACCCGAGACACGTACCGCCGAGCATTGCCGTACCCGCGCCGGGTCCCATCAGCAACAGGCCCTTCGACCGGGCATATGACTTGAGCGCAATCTCCTTCTCCACCGGCACGTTGTCGCTGAACAGCAGGACGTGCAGGCCCGCGCCGAGAGCCTGGAATGCCGCCAGGGCAGCGTATTCGCCGGGGACGGAGATCACCGCGACGTTCGATGCAGGCTGCGCGGCGACGGCTTGGCGCACCGACCGGCTCCGCTGCTCGGCCTGCGCCTCAACGGGTTCGGGTGCGGTGAAGATCGCGGACGTGCCGGCGTCGAGCGCCTTGCGCGCGCAGTCGTCGTCATCGGCGCGCACGGCCATGCAGAAGTCGTTGGCCCCGGTGACAGCGGCCTCGGCGCCCTCTGCGCGCAGCGCTTCGACGTTCGCCGGGGTTGCCATCATGGCGCTCGCCCACTGCACGCCCGGCACCTCGCGCATGGCCCGCATGCCGCGCAGTTGCACGACGGAATCGACATACGTGTCACGGAATACCCGCACCAGGTTGGTCATCGACCGGCTCCGGCGCGGACGATGCGCGTGCCGACCGTGACGTCGCCGGGATCGGTGCAGCGCAGCGTGGCCGCCGCGAGCGCGGCCGACGTGATCACCGAGACCTCGCCACCCTCGCGCACGAACGTCGCGGCCGCTCGGACCTTCGGACCCATGCTGCCTTCGGGGAACTGCCCGGATGCCAGGTAATCCTCGGCCTGCGATACGTCGATCTGCGCGAGTCGCCGTTGGGTCGCGGCGCCGAAATCGAGTTGCACCGCATCGATCGCGGTCACGATCACCAGCGCCTGTGCGCCGATCGCCGTGGCCAGGCTCGCGGCGGCGTAGTCCTTGTCGACGACCGCCTCGACCTCGGTGCGACGCCCGCCCACACCCGCGATCACCGGGATGCCGCCTCCGCCGGCCGTAACCACGACGAGCCCGGCGTCGAGCAGGCAGCGCACGGCGTCGACCTCGACGATGCGCTGCGGTTGCGGCGATGCCACGACGCGGCGGTAACCCCGGCCGGAATCGTTCGCGACGTCCCAGTTCCACTTCTTCGCCAGACGATTCGCCTCGACCTCGGCGAGGAACGGACCTATCGGTTTCGTCGGATGACGCATGGCCGGATCGGCCGCGTCGACCACGACGTGCGTGAGCACGGTGACGGCCCGGTGCCGGCCGCCGGATGCTTGGTGGATCGCCGAGGTGATGAGGCTGCCGAGTTGGCCCTGGCTCATCGCGACCAGCGCGAACAGCGGCTGCGGCGGCACGCGCCGGGAGCCTTCTTCCTGCTGTATCGCGAGGTTGCCGACCTGAGGTCCGTTGCCGTGGACGACCGCAAGGTTCCACCGCTCGTCGAGCAGTTCGACAAGACAACGCGCCATCGTCGCCGCATTGGCCGTTTGCTGCTCGTACGTGCCGGACTGACCCTCGGCGGTGAACGCGTTCCCGCCCAGGGCAACCACGGCTACCTTGGTCACGGCGACCTACCCTGCCTGCACGGCGGCCGGTCCGTCGTGGCGGCGGTCGTCGTGTTCCGTTTATCATGCGACGTGAACATGGACGATAGTTAACGCCAGGATGCCACACAAGACCACCTGTCCGGTCACCGGAGGCCTCATAAGTGGAAGCGAATCCCGGCATTCCCGTCGCTGGTGGGGCGCTTGACCCCGCGCTGCTGCACCGGTTCACGATGGCCGAGGGGGCGCTCTACCCGCTCGCCATCACCGACCCTGATCGGTACCAGCGGGCAGTGGTCGCGGTCGGCCTGGTGGTCGGCCAATTGCGCGACAGTTGCTCGAAAATCGCCGACCTCATGCCGCGCTTGCCGGGCGTCGACCAGGTGGCGCAACTCGCCGCGGCCGAGGGAGTCTCGCTCACCGGACTCGATCCCGCGACGATCGCCGACGCGGCAGCGGCACTGCGTTATCGCGAACTGCAGTCGGGCTTGACAGGCTGAGCCTGTCCACGTTTCCTGACGGTGACGTTCCGTATCGGGAAGTAAATGCCCGGAGAGGAGCCCCAATGGTGATGGTCGCAGGCGAACCGGCCGTACCAGCGGAGGCGGCCGACCCGAGCGCCTCGTCGCGGGCGGCAGCCGTCGCCGGGCTCGTCATCGACCTGCAGGCGCACGGCATGCGGGTCGAGGTGCCCTTGGAGCGCAGGCAGGGCGGCGCCGGGCCCTCCGACTCCGGGATGCTCTGGGTCGGTGGCTTTCCGGTTACCGTCCCGACCGACAACGCGCTCGCCCGGTCCTCGCCGTACGTGCTCAAGGCCGAGGACGAAGGCTATGCCGTCTATCGCGAGAGAGAGCGACTTGCCGAGGCCACCACGCAGCGGCGGCCGCGCTTCTACGACCTGACCACAGCCGACGGCATTCCGTACTGGAAGATCGCGCTGCTACATCTCGATTCGTTCGCGAGCACGGTCGTGCAGACGTGCTCGTACTGGGGCAACGCCGACCAATGCAAGTTCTGCGGCATCGGCCTGTCGCTCGCGGCCGGGCGCACGACCGTCAAGAAGACGCCGGAGCAACTCGCCGAGGTTGCGGTCGCCGCCAAGACACTCGACGGCGCGGTCGATGCGACGCTGACCACGGGTAGTTCCAACGGCGTCGACCGCGGAGCGCGCTACGTTGCCCGCTGCGGCCAGGCCGTGAAGCAGGCGGCCGGCCTGCCGGTCGAGGTGCAGTTCGAACCGCCCGTCGACATCGGCGTGCTCGACGAGGTCGGCGACATGGGCATCGACTCCGTCGGCATCCACGTCGAGTCGTTCGACCCCAAGGTGCTGGCGCACGTCGCGCCGGGTAAGGCGCGCACCGGCATCGAGCGGTACTTCGAGGTATGGCAGCGTGCCGTCGAGATCTTCGGCGAAGGCCAGGTGTCGACGTACGTCATCCTCGGAATGGGCGAGGACCCGGAGCTCATCGTCGAGGGTTGCCGGCGCGCGATCGACATCGGCGTCTACCCGTTCGTCGTGCCGCTGCGCCCGGTGGCAGGCAGCCTGATGGAAGACGTGCTGCCGCCCGACAAGGCGTACACCGATCGCATCTACCGCCGGGTGCTGCACCACATGACCGAGCGCGGACTGCCCGCGAGTACAGCGGGCTGCGCACGTTGCCAGGCATGCTCGGCCATGCGCGCTCTGGCGCCGGTGCTGCAGATCGGGATGCGGCCGGCGTGACCGTATCGGCAACCAGGCACACGGCCGCTGGGCTCATCACCTGCGAGTCGGCACGTTCCGCGACCGCCATCGCCTTCCACCATGCGATCAGGCATCAAGTATTCGTCGTCGAGCAGGCGATCTTCACCGGCTCGGACATCGACGTTCATGACGACGAGCTGGCGGTCATCCGCCTGCTCGGCCGCTACGACGGCGTCGCTGCGGGTAGCGTGCGGCTCTTCGAACTCGAACCCGGCCTCTGGCAAGGGGATCGGCTGGCGGTGCTGGCGCCGTACCGGATCCACGGGCTCGGCGGCCCGTTGGTGCGATGCGCGGTCGCGCACGCCGGGGCACGTGGTGGGTCGACGATGGTGGCGCACATCCAACTACCGAACGTCGAGTTCTTCACCCGGCTCGGCTGGCGGTGCAACGGTTCGGTCGAGACGTACGCCGGACTGCCGCACCAGCCGATGGCGATCGCGCTGCCGTCGATAGCCGATGGCACGCGTGTCGCGCAGGAATTGCGCGAGGGCGTCCGCTGAGGCTGAGCCTGCGCAACTGTCAGCGGGGCAGGCCGGTCACGCTTGTCACGCTCATGTCGAGGACGTCTGCGCGATGCCCGGCCTGCTGGACCGCCAGCATGCCGCTGCCGTCGAGCTCGCCCACGACGGCGGCGTCCAGGCCCCGGTCGCTGAACGCATCGAGGCAGTCAGCCTCGCGCCCAGG
Organism: uncultured Actinomycetes bacterium; assembly: GCA_963733615.1. Lineage (GTDB taxonomy): Bacteria > Actinomycetota > Actinomycetes > Mycobacteriales > Jatrophihabitantaceae > DASXRA01. Next base: position 352,301 of record CAVTEA010000030.1, on the reverse strand, counting down.
GGACGCGCACAGCAGGAATGCGAATGCCGGGAAGCACATCAGCCACGACTGCACGTCGACGCCGGCCGGGCAGGGGATGGCGTCGAGGTCGACCGTGACGCCCGCCTTGCGCCACTCCAGCAGCATCGCCAGCGAGCCGATCAGGCCGGCCATGCTGACGTCCTTGGCGGCGACGCATGCGCCGGACTCGGCCAGGGCGGCCAGCACTCGCACGTCGGCTGCCAACTGCGCGCCGCGTTCGTCGAAGGACGCGAAGAACGGGAAGTCGCTGCGCATCGCACCCTGCGTGCAGCACGCGACGATCAGCGCCTGGCCGGGCGCGACGCGCGTCGATGACAGCACCTGCCGCGCCCATCCGACGCCGAACGCCGACAGCGCGGGTGGGCCGTCGTGCAGTGTCAGGTGGCCGCCGATCAGCGGCACGTCATAGATCTCGCATCCGGAGCGCATGCCGCGCAATGCCGCACGAGCGGTGGCCTCTGAACCCACGATCGTGTCGACGATGCCGAGCGGGACGGCGCCCATCGCGGCAAGGTCGTTGACGTTGGTCAGCACGGCAGCAAGCCCAGCTCCGTACGGATCGGCGGCGACGAAGGCAGGTAACAGCGCTTCGCCGCAGCCGACGACCTGGGTGCCGTCCGCAGTGACGACCGCGCCGTCGTCGCCGGGCCCGTGCACCCAACTGCCCGCGCCGAAAACCTCCCCAACCAGCCCGATGCCACGCTTCGCGTGCAGCGCCGGACTCGTCCGCAATGCCATGGCGAGCGCATCGAGCTCAGCTGCGGAGATCGCGGATCTGGTCACCGCACCCCCTTGGCTTGCTTGTCGGAAAGTGAATGAGACATTTAGCATAGGCCACGTGTTGCTTCCACACTCCGCCGCGATGCTCGAGGCGGCGGCACCATACCTCGACGTATGGAAGTTCGGCTGCGCCGACACCTTCGAGCTGAGCCGCCCATGGCTGCCCGCCTGACCGGTCCGGCGGTGCGCAACCTGGTGCCCGGCAAGCATCGCGGCGTAGCGGTGGCCCACCTCGACAGCCCGCTGGACGAAGCGTCGCTCGCCCGGCACTTCGTCGGCCGCGAGGCCTACCGCCGCACCAGGTTCGCCGTAGTCCGCAATCGCGAGCGCACCGCGATCATCCGGGTACGAAAGCAGAGCGACCAAGCGCTGTTCGCGCCGATCACCGAGGTCGAGTTGCTCGCCGGCGCCGACGAGTGTGCGTATCTGCACTGCCCGGACGTCGACACCGCAGTGCCGTCGGCGGTGGCCTCCGTGGCGGTCTCGGCGATCGCGGCGGCGCCCGGCGTGCGGGCGGTGGTGGTGCAGGGCCGCTACGAACACGTCAACTTCATCGTCGACCCGGCGCCGCTTCAGGTCACGGTTCGCGAGGTCGCGCCGCCGCTGCCGCCGAAGCTGCTCGACCAGGCGCAACGCATCCTCGACGTGACCGAGACGCTGCCGCCGATGCAGCTCGTGCCGGACGTGGTGTGCCTTGCCGATCTGGCCGTGAAGCGCCCGGCCGCGCGGTATCTGGTGCCGTGCCGAGGCAGCGGCTTCGACCCGCCCGGTGCGCAGACCGCCTACCTCGACGAGCGTCCGCAGCAGAAGCAGCCGTGGACGCTCGTCGGCTGCGAGCGTTCGCAGCAGATCCACGAATGGTTCTACGGCGAGCGAGCCGACCAGGTCGACACCTGCCCGCGCGCCCGGTCGTCGATTGCCGGTCCATTGCTGACGAAATGTTGCCTGTTCGAGCACGGCATCGTGGTCGACGGCGGCCAGGTCACGGTGCCCTGGGGGGCGTCGCTGGGCCAGATCACCGAGGCGCTGACGGCCCTCGCCGAGTCGTGGGAGCCGGCGTGGACGCCCGCCTGACCGACTCGCGGCAGTACGGCCACCTGTTCGGTACGCCGGAGCTGGCGAACGCCTTCGACGAGCCGGCCCGGCTGCAGGACTGGCTCGACATCCTCAGCGCGCTGGCGGCAGCGCAGGCGCGGCTCGGCATCATCCCGGCTGAATCGGCCGCGCTGATCGCGAAGCATGCCGACGCGACCCGCCTTGACCTCGACTACGTTGCGGAGCAGACCCGGCTCACCAGCCACTCCACCCTCGGCCTGATCCGCGCGTTGCAGCGGATACTGCCGGAGTCCGCGCGCGAGTACGTCTACCTTGGCGCGACCGTCCAGGACGTCACGGACACGTGGTTCGCCCTGGTGATGCGCCGGGTGGGCGGGCTGGTCTGGCGCGACCTGCGCGTGATCGAGGAGTCGCTGCTGGGCCTCGCCGAGCGGCACCGCGACACCCCGATGGTCGGCCGCACCCACGGTCAGCCCGGATCGCCGATCACTTTCGGTTTCAAGGTTGCGTCCTGGGCCGACGAGCTGCGCCGCCACCTGGACCGGTTGGCCGAGGGGCGGCGCCGGTGGCTGGTCGGCCAGCTTGCCGGTGCGGTCGGCGTCCTCGGCTTCTTCGAGCCGGACGGGCTGCGGCTGCGGCAGGAGTTCTGTGCCGAACTCGGCCTGGCCGACCCGGGCATCTCGTGGCTGACGGCGCGCGACCGCATCGCCGAATTCGGCAACGTCCTGGCACTCGTGTGCGGCACCCTCGCCCGGATCGGCGACGAGGTTTACGAGCTGGCGCGTCCCGAGATCGGCGAACTGCGCGAACCGACGACACCGGACGCGGTCAGCAGCATCACCATGCCGCACAAGCGAAATCCGGAAGCCAGCGAGCATCTCGACACACTCGCCCGGCTGGTGCGGGCGCAGTCCGGCGTCCTGCTCGAAGGCGTGGTCTCCTCGCACGAACGCGACGGGCGGGCGTGGAAGGCCGAGTGGGTCGCGCTTCCCGAGGCGTGCCTGTTGACCGGCGCCGCCCTGCAGACCGCGCGCCACCTGCTCGACGGGCTGGTGGTCGACCCGGACGCGATGCTCGCCAATCTGGGACGGTTCGGCGACCTGCCCTCGTCCGAGCAGCTGCTGGCCGGACTGTCCCGGCGGCTGGGCTCGCATGGCGCGCAGCAGTTGCTGCACGAGCTGATCGGCGCCGACACACGTGACATCGGCGCGGTACTCGTCGAGGCCGGCGCGGCGAACGTGGCCGAGGTCCGGGAATGGACCGGGCGCCGGCCGATCGAGGCCGCCGCCGCGATGACCGATCTCGTCATGCGCCGTGCCCGCGAGGCGCGCAGTACCGAGCCTGCGGAGTGGCCGTGACGTTCAGCCGTTTCCCGCTGGCGGTGCTGCCGACACCGCTGGTCCGCGCCCGTCGGCTCGAGCGGGCGCTCGACGCCCCACCGATCTGGATCAAGCGCGATGATCTCACCGGATTCGGCACGGCCGGCACCAAGACGCGGCCGTTGGAGTTCCTGATCGGCGACGCGTGCGCGTCCGGCGCCGAGGTCATCGTGGCGACAGGCAGCCAGTCGTCCTACCTCTGCCCGGTCGCCGCGCTGGCCGCCCGCACCGCAGGTCTCGGCTGCGACCTGCTCTACCCCGGCGACCCGCCGACGCCGCTGCCACTTACCGTGCGGATCGCTCGCGCCGCAGGAGCACGGCTGCGCTTCGATCCGACGCTGGTACGCGAAGACCTCGACACCGCAGTGGTCCGGTACGCAGACGAGCTGACCTCGTCCGGACGCCATGCCTACCCGGTGCCGCGCGGCGGTGCGACAGCGACCGGCGCACTCGGGTGCGCGTACGGCGCGCAGGAGCTCGCCACGCAATGCGCCGAACTGCGCCTGCCGCCCGCTGCCGTCATCGTTGCGACGGGATCCGGCGGGACGCAGGCCGGGCTCGTCGCGGGCCAGGTCGGGTTCGGCTTGCCGCTGAGGGTGATCGGGGCATCGGTGAGCCGGCCGGTGCACGAGAGCCGCACGAACGTCCTCGCGTTGGCGCAGGCATGCGCGCACCTGATGCACAGGGCCGAGCCAAGCCCATCCGACGTCGACATCCGCGACGCGCTCGGGCCTGGGTTCGGCGTCGCTGCCGACGACGACCGCCGCAGCGCCGACCTGGCGCTGCGCTGCGAAGGGCTGCTGCTCGACGACACCTACACGGCGAAGGCCATGACCGTGTTGCGCCAGCTGGTGCGCGACGGCATCGCCGGCCCGATCGTCTTCTGGCACACCGGCGGGCAGCTGGGGGCGCTGGAGACCCTCGGCCGGGAAACGGGAGGCAGCGCGTGACGCGCCGAAGCGGGCGGTTGACCGTGCAGCAGTCAGCGAAACGGAGCGTGCAACTCCCCAGCGACGTCGGCGTGATCAATGTCGGGCTCCCGCTGTTCGCCGATGCGGTGCGCGATCAGGGCCGGCCGGTGCGGCATCTCGATTGGCGCATCCCGGCCGGCGGTGACGCCGATGCCGTGGCCGCGCTCGAACAGCTTTACGGCCCGCGGTCCGAGTCGATCGACCGGGCGAACACCGAAGTGCTGCGCCGGCTCGACGAGGGCGCGCCCGTGCTCGTCGACATCGCTGCCGCGGGCGATGTCGTACCTGGCCTGACCGATCGCACCCTGCTGCACTGCGGACCCGCCATCGAATGGGACGCAGTGTGCGACCCGCTGCGCCGATCGCTGCGGGCGGCCGCCGTCGCGGAAGGCTGGGCGGCCGATGTCAAGCAGGCCGACCGGCTGCTCGCCGGTGGCGACATTCGCCTTTCCCCGGCGACTGATCACGCCACCGTGGTGCCAATGGCCACGGCGGTCGGCCCGTCGATGCCGATGTTCGTTGTCGACAACGGGCACGGCGGCACGCGGGCCTACGCGCCGATCAACCAAGGCCCGGGTGATACGGCGTGGTTCGGGCGCGACACCGTCGCCGCCATCGGCCGGCTGGAGTTCCTGCGCGAGGTCGTCGGCCCGTTGCTGCGCGAGGTTGTTGCCGCGTCCGGTCCGATCGACGTGCTCGCCCTGGCGGCGCAGGGCGTCCAGATCGGCGACGACATTCACATGCGTACGCAGGGGACGACGAGCCTGCTGATCCGCAATCTGTTGCCACATCTCGTCGCCCTGCCCGGCCTCGACAGCGTCGAGCTTGCCCGGTTCCTTTCCGGAAACCATCTGTTCTTCCTCAACCTCGCCATGGCCGCGGCGCGTTCGCTGACGATGGCGGCGGAGCAGGTCCACGGGTCGAGCATCGTCACGACGATGTGCCGTAACGGCACGACGTTCGGCATCCGGCTGGCCGGCAACGACACGATGTTCGTCAGCGACGCGCCACCGGTCGAGCACGCGATGTACTACCCCGACTACGGGCCGGAATGCAGCGCGCCCGATATCGGCGACAGCGCCGTCCTCGAACTGGTCGGACTCGGCGGGGCCGCCGCTGCCGGATCACCAGCAGTAGCAGGCTTTCTCGGTGGTCGGATGTCCGACGCAGTCGCCGTCACCGAGGAGATGGCCTTGATTTGTGTGGGAAACAGCAGCCGCTTCCAGTTGCCGACGTGGAACTACCGGGGAACGCCGCTAGGCGTCGACGCTCGGCACGTCGTCGACCTCGGGCTTGCTCCGAAGATCACCACCGGCATCCTGCACGCCCGCTCGGGTGTCGGCCAGATCGGCGCCGGGGTCGCGACCGCCCCGATGGCCTGCTTCCGCGCCGCCGTGCGCGCCCTGGCCGCCGTGTCTCCGTGTTGAGTGGTGCGTTTCGCTTCGAGTGGTGCGTTGTAACGCACCACTCGAACCAGAACGCACCACTCAACGAGATGGAGGGGGTTCGCGGATGAGCGCGCAGCGCAGTGTCTCCGCTCGATGGGACGGCGACCTGCGCGCCGTCGTCGATACCGGCCGCTTTCATCTCATCGTCGACGAGCCGGAGTCCGCCGGCGGCACCGGTCGCGGCCCGCAGCCCACCGACCTCCTGCTCGCATCGGTTGTGTCCTGCTTCGCCATCGCGATGGCCTACGTGGCCGAGAAGTTCAGCACCGACCTCCCGGACCTTCAGGTCACGGCAACTGGCACCTACGACGGCCCGCGCTTCTCGGCGATCGCGATATCGCTCGCCTCGACGGCGGCGCGCGAGGCGCTGGAACAGCTCATCCCGCAAGCGAAGCGCGTCTGCTACGTGACCAACACCCTGCGCCAATCGCCAGAGATCACCGTCGGCGTTGAGCCTTCCTGGTAACCCGGCGACGTCAGAACGTCACGTGCGGGTCGTCGCCGCGGTGCGCGTAGTGGTCGCGGACGTGGTCGACGTAGCCCTCGACCAGGCTCGCGACCTTGTTCCAGCGCGGCGATGACGGAGCGATCGAACGCGGGCGCGTGGGAGCGAGTTGCTCGGCACCGAGCACCTGGTCGCCGAGATGATTGAGACGCTCGGCGGAACAGGCCGACTCCAGCGCGACGAAGATGCCCTCTTGCCGGTCCACATGTGCCGTGAACGCCGATCGAAACTCTGCCCACAAGTCGGTGAGCCGCTGTGCGGTGAGGCCGGGGTCTTCCAGTTCCTTGAGGTTCGCCTCCGTCGCCCGGTCCGCGGCAAAGTTCGTCTCGGCGATTTCGTCGCCGCGCTCGAGCCACTCCCGGACCTCCGGGTAGAGGTACTGCTCCTCCGCAACGAAATGGCGCACGAGGTTCATGACCACCTGCTCGCGCGCAGCGGCGGCTTCCTCCTCGTCGCTGGTGGTCGCAGCGTCAGCGAGCAATGCGTCGATCCCGTGATGATCGCTGCGCAGCGCCTCCGTCATCGACTGTGACTGGGGATCGGTCATGTTGTCGTCCTTCCGCCGCTAACCAGAAAGCCTACGGGCTGACTTCGATTGCCGGTTCTACAAGGGTTTTGCGGCCTACCCGGCACGCCGACCTATCGCTACAAAAGTGGGCGCGAACACCTGCGGACGGGTCTCGGCGGCGTCCAGCCGCTGGAAGGCCGCAGCCCAGCGTTCCACGTCCTGCGCTGACGCGGCGCCTTCGGCGGCCATCGCGGTGCGGGCCGCCCACGAGGGCGGACGTATTCCTGGCGGCAACTCGATGATGTGGTACGTGCCGGTGAAACTGAGAACTTCGAGGCCGGCGGTGCGCAGCAAGTTGGCCAGGCGCAGGCCGATAATCGGATCGTTGCCGCGGGAGACGTGGAAACGCACGTAGCGCTCGGAAAGATCTTCCAGCTCCGGATCGCCGTCCAGCAATCGGATGGCCGTGAGATCGACATCGGCGAGATACACGGTCCCGCCCGGACGTGCGAGCGTGGCGAGGTGATCGACGATCGCTTGCTCGTGGCCCCCGTTGTGCGCGAGCACGTGCCGCATCATTGCGACGTCGACGCTGCCCGGCTCGATTCCGGTCGCCGTGGCATCGCCGGCACGCAACTCGACGTTCGCCGCCGGGCTCTGCACGAGGAGAGCCCGCGCGGTCACCAGGGTCTGCTCGTCTCGCTCGACCGCGACAACCCGTCCGGAAGGTCCCACTTCAGCCGCCAGCACAACGCTCATCGCAGCGGGACCACAGCCGACGTCGGCGACGATGGCACCCTCGACAACGCCCGCGGCGCGCATGTGCTCGGCTTCAAGGACCAGCGCGCTCGCCGCCATCATGCGATACCGCGCCACCTCTGCGTCGCTCATAGCCAAGGCGTAGTCGCCCATGAACATCCCCCTGACCTGATTGCATAGCCGTGGAATCAACCGTCCCACGGGCACGATGGGCACACCACCTGGATGCGCGCAGCAGATCGGCTTACCGTTGATTCAGCCGCCAGTGCGCGTTCCGCGGGTGACAGGAGTCGAGAGATGACGATCCACCAATGCCCCAAATGCGAACTGCGTTTCGACTGGAAGACCGAACTGGACGACCATTGCTGGCACGACCATCCGGAGTTCCGGCACGAATACCCGGCCAAGCCGTTGCCGCCGATGGTCGACCCCCCTCGCCCCAAGCCAGCACCTCAGACAGCGCCTCGGATCAACGTGGTCGACGGCCTGCTCGGGTGGCTGGCGCCGGCTCACCCAGCCGATCACACGAGCGCCGACCATGCACCGAGTGAGCAAGAGTCCCAACATAGTCACGGATAACTGCTGGTATTCGTCCGTGGTTGTGGACCGGCCTCGTAAGGCGGTCGTGGCTGTCGCCGGCAAAGGTGGTCAGCATCAGGACTGGGGTTCTGGCCGCGGCATCGGCCAGGAGTAGTCCGTCTTGGCTGTCCGCAAGATCATCTGACCGTCCACTGTGGACATTCGCCTTGGATGCGGCCGAGAGGTAAGGACGAGCGCGTGCGGTGAAGAACCGCGCGGCGCGACTGGCGCGGTGACCCGTCGTGCTGATTGGCTGGCCGGGTGGACGATCCGGCCCGGCTGATCGCGTGCGTAGAGGGGTGGGTCCAGGGTGTCGGCTTCCGCTATTGGGTGCGGTCCCGGGCGCAAGCGCTGGGACTGCGCGGCTGTGTCACGAACCTGATCGACGGTCGAGTTCGTGTGGTGGTCGAAGGACAGCGGGCGGCGTGTGCTGCGCTGCTGGACGCACTCGGCAGCGTTGATGCGCCTGGGTATGTCGAGGCGATCGTCCCGTCCTGGGGTGAGCCGATCGGGGAAGCGGACGGCTTCAGGGTCGGCTGACCTGCAAGACGTCGCAGATCCGAAGTGCCTGACTGTCCACTGTGGACGGCCGGGCCCGCAAACGCGCCTGCCACCGATGACAACGCACGCCAAATACCTCAGGCGCCACTTCTTGGTAACCGCCGTTGCCCGCATTGGCACTGGACGGGTGTACCGCCGCATTTGCTTGCCGCCGTGCTGAGCCGCCCCTATAGTCGCGTTTGCCGAGACGGTTCAGCTTCGCATCGCAGTAGGGAATGTGAGCGACACGCGTACGAGCCCGACGTCCTTTGACCGGCCGACTCTCGTTCGGTCGATATCCGAGGTCGCGCTCGTCACCTCCGTCGAGGAAGGTCCGCCTGCACCTGGCCGACACCCCGCGCCGACAACGCAGTTCGATCTCGACGGCGCCGGCTCAGCGCGAGGATTGCCGTGCGCCCGAGGTCCACCCGGCGCGTGCAATGCATTGGAACGTCAGGCGGACGCCGCGGACGTCCAGTTCAGACGCGGCGGCGATTCACGTCGTAATGCGCCACGGTTCCCGCCGCGGCCTCGTATCCAACTCATTGAAGGGATTGGTCTGATGCCACAACGTCTGAGGCGGCGCCTGCCGCGTCTGTGGGTGGTGCCGCTATGTGCAGCGGTAGCGGCTCTCGCGTCTGCGGTAGGACCGGTGGCGCCGATCAGCGCCGGCGCGAGCACCTCATCTCGGTGCGACAACCGATCCAACAACACTCCGAGCAAGCTTGTGGAGTGTATTCAAACGGACGATCTCTGGAATCACATGAAGGCCTTCCAGGCGATCGCCGATGCCAATCCAGGTCCAGACGGCAAGGCATCCCGTAACTCAGGTGAACCGGGTTACAAGGCGTCGGTGGACTATGTCGCCAGCCTGATGAAGCAAGCTGGATACGACGTCACAATTCAAACGTATAAGTTCTTCTACTTTGCCTACACCGGCCAACCGGTGTTCAAGGAGAACTCGCCAACGTCGCATGATTACACGCTGAGCGATGAATGGAATCCCGGACAGAGCACGGGCACCACGACGGCTGATCTTCAGCCGGCCGGAGGCATTGTCATTCCGCCGACTCCGACTTCCAGCTCGGCAAGCGGCTGCTCCGCGGCTGACTTCAGCGGCTTCGTACCCGGTCGGATCGCTCTGATCCAACGCGGCACGTGCAACTTTGGGGCGAAGGTCGTCAACGCCCAGGCCGCGGGCGCGTCGGGCGTGATCATCTTCAACGAGGGCAACCCGGGCCGCACCGGTGTGCTGTCAGGCAGCTTGTCCGACTCGGCGGGGAACCGGATCGTGCCGACGATTCCCGTCGCGTTCACGTCCTTTGATATCGGCAATGGCCTCCTCACCGAATATCAGCAAGCGGTTCAGGCTGCAACGGCACTGCCGTCGGTGAACATCGGCATTCAGGCGATCGTGAACCCGAACGCCGACGACTACAACGTCATCGCTGAGTCCAAGGGCGGTGACCCGAACCATGTCCTGGTCGTAGATGCGCACCTGGACGCGATCTACGGTGCCGGGATGCTGGACAATGCCTCTGGTTCTGCGACGATCCTGGATATCGCGCAGAAGATGAGGCACGTGCATCCGCGGAACAAGCTGCGGTTCATCTGGTTCGGCGGTGAGGAATTGGGCCTGCTTGGGTCGTCGTATTACGTCAACAATCTCACCCCGACCGAGCTGAGTCGTGTCGAATATGACCTCGACGCCGACGTGACGGCAACGCCCAACTACCTGATCGGAGTTCTCGATCCGGCGGGAGTAGACCTGTTCGGTCGTACCGTTTCGACGACGTTCCCGCCGCAGGTATACGAGCCGTCGAAGGTCTCCCGGGATCAGATCGTCAACTACTTCGGCTCAGCCGGGTTCAACCATGAGTTGCTCTCACCTGTCGGCACGGACGCGTTCAGCTTCAACATGGCCGGAGTTCCGGCCAGCGGCGTGCTGACCGGGCAGGACTGCTGCAAGTCGCAGGAGGAAGTCGACCTGTTCGGCGGTCATCTCGGAAACTACGAGGGCAACATTCCGAGTTCCGACGGAGGATGTGTCGACAACCCGTTCCGGTGGTGCGACAACCTCAGCAACAACGACCCAGCCGTCATGACAGTGGTGTCGAAGGCGTTTGCGGACAGCGTGGTCCGGATGGCCTTCGATAGGACGGTGATGTCAGCGACCAACAAGTCGGTCCACAAATCGAATCTGCGCAACGCCGCGCAGGCGAGTGGACGGTCCGCCGCGAAGTGAGCGGTACCCAGTACGACATCCGTAGATCGTTAGAGCCCCACACGGTGCTGGGAGTCCGCGCTGGCACATCATTGATCATCTCTGTCGAATCTGCGCGTGATGGCAGATCCAAGCAGATGTGATCAAGACCCGAGGGCGCTTCAGGTCAACGCTGGCCCATGATCAACAGAGGGATCCGGTCGACAATCGACCGGATCCCTCTCTTGATCACCGGAAATCAATCACCGGAGAACCCGCCACTCCAAGCCGATTGCTGCATCGCACGGCATGCCCGCACTGGCCTGCCTCCCAGATTTCGGACACCGGCCCTTATAGGGTCTGGTTCGGAATGGAGGATGGGAAATGGCGCAACGGCGTACGAAGTATTCGCCTGAGTTCAAAGAAGAGGCAGCGAAATTGGTGATCGACTCGTCACGTCGATTGCTGATGTGGCGCGCGAGATCGGCGTGAATGAGACGACGCTGGGTACGTGGGTTGCGAAATATCGTAACGAGCACGCTGATGACGAGCCGCCGGGCAGGCATACGTCGAACAGCTGGGCAACTGGCGATAGCGCTTCAACAGCTGAACCGTCTGCGGGTCTGTCTGTGCAAGTGCATCGGCAGACCCGCAAGCTCACCGTGCTGAAGGGCAATGAAGGAACATGGCTGGTGATCGATCTTGTCCGTGGGTGTGCGCCGCCAGGTACGCCTGGCTGCGCGGTTTAGCGGCCTGGCGCTCGCTGTTAACGACGGTCGAAATCTGACCCTGGTGGTTGGTTGATCTTCAATCTTCGGTTGTCGTTACGGTGCAAACCTCTGCACGTAATTCGTGAGGTGGCCGCCTGCGATTGGACCCTGGCCGGCCGAGCCACGGATGCGGGTTTAGGGAAGGGGTCGGCCGGAGGTGTCGTAGTCGGCACGGGCGGTCTGGACTTCGTCGAGGTGCTTACCGGACCAGTTGACGAGCGCGGCGAAAACGGGCGCGAGGCTCTTGCCGAGAGCGCTGATCTCGTACTCGACCCGGGGCGGGATTTCGGCGTAGTGGGTGCGCACGACCAGCCCGTCGCGCTCCATCTGGCGTAGTCGCTGGGTCAACACCTTGGAGGTGATCGGGCCGATGTGCTTTTGGAGGTCGAGGAATCGCAGGCGGCCGTGTTCGTTCAACTTCCACAGGATCGGGGTCGTCCACCGGCTGAAGACGAGGTCGACGACCGGGGTGATCGGACACGATTCGGGCCCGACCACTCGGCTTCTCGAAGGACGGGCGACGGTTGTCGTTCGAGTCACGTGCGATTCCTCCGAGCCAGTTTCCTGTAGGTACCTAATATCCTCACGATGCTAGCTTCGCCGGGCCGATGGCGCCAAGCGCCGTACTGCACGAGGCCGAAGGAGCAGAGCCGTGTCCGTCCCAGAAGTGAGCGCCGATTCCGTCGTCCGTGGCCCGGCGCGGACCGCCGACCCGACCGCCGGGGCGCAAACGCCCCCGATCGTGCGCCGCGCCGGTCTGATCCTGGCGTTCCTGTGTATCGCGCAGTTCATGGTCTTCCTGGACGTGTCGATCGTGAACGTCGCGTTGCCCTCGATCGAGAAGGGCCTGTCGATCAGCGAATCGACGCTGCCCTACGTGGTCACGGCGTACGGCACCGTGCTCGGTGGCTTCCTGCTGCTGGGCTCCCGGCTCGCCGACACCTACGGCCGGCGCCGGGTACTGCAGATCGGGCTGGCAGTGTTCGGCAGCGCGTCGCTGGTCGCCGGCCTGGCGCAGGACCCGACCCTGCTGTTCGTGGCCCGCGGCGTGCAGGGGTTCGGTTCGGCGCTCATCGCGCCCGCCGCACTGAGCACGCTCACCACGACGTTTGCTGAAGGACCGCAACGGGCTAAGGCGCTCGGCGTCTGGGGTGCGCTGACCGGCATCGCCTCCGTTTGCGGCGTGATCTTCGGCGGCCTGCTCACCCAAGGCCCGGGTTGGCGGTGGATCTTCTTCATTAACGTTCCCATCGCCGCCGCCGCGGTCACGTTCGCACCCGCTGTGCTGCCGGAGAGCCGCGGACTGGTAAAACGCAGGTTCGACGGCGTCGGCGCGGTCGTCCTCACCGGTGCGCTGCTATTGCTTATCTACACCCTCGACGAGGCCATCAGCGCAGGATGGGCCGAGGCCCGGATCATTGGCGGCCTCGTCGGCGCGGCCGCGCTGCTCGCCGCCTTCGTGGCCGTGGAACGCCGCGCGGAGTCGCCACTTGTCCCGTTCGACATCGTCCGCTTGGCGACGCTGCGCGCAGCGAATCTGGCCACCCTGTTCATGCTGGGCTCCGTCGTCACCGTCTTCTTCTTCGCCAGCCTGTTCATGCAACAGGTCCTAGGCTATTCCGCCCTCAAGACCGGCATGGCGTACGTGCCTCTGGCCCTGATCGTCGCGGTGGGCGCGGGCCTCGCCTCCGGCCTGGCCACCACCAAGGCGCCTGCGAAGATCGTTCTCATCATCGGCCTTGGGCTCACCACAGGCGGACTGCTTCTGCTCGCGACGCTTCCCACTGACGCCGCGTATGCCTCACGCCTGTTGCCCACCTTCCTCGTCGTCGGGCTTGGCATGGGGCTGTCGTTCGTGCCGCTCCAGATCGCCGCACAGGTCGGCGTCGACGAGGGCCAGGCCGGGCTGGCCGCTGGATTGATCAACACCAGTCAGGAGGTTGGCGGCGCGCTCGGGGTGGCGGTCGCGGCCAGCGTTGCCTTCAGCCGCGTCTCCGAACTGACGCGCCACGCCCACGGAGTCCCCGCATTGGTCGCGGCGGCCCGCACGAGCGTCTTCCACCACGCGTTCTTCGTCGGGGCGTGCTTCGCCGCCACAGCGCTGCTTATCTCGCTCGTCATCCCGTCCACCATTCCTGGCGCCGGCCCGAACGGCGCCCGGTGATCGCATGACTGAACGCCAGCGCGTACGAGGCCGAGACGGTGATGGATCCGGCCGATCGAGGTTACGGCTCCCCGTCGGAGTCGAGACATTCCTTCGGGCCCCCTATCCCGCAGCTCTGACCACGGTCCGCCCCGACGGGACACTGCACGTCGCTCCTGTCCGCTTCAGCTGGGATCGGATCGCCCGCATCGCACGAGTGATGACCGTCGCCGGGCGCGCCAAGGTCCGCAACATCGAAAGCGGTTCGCCAGGCTCAAGCGACACACCGCCACGCGCAGCTCTGTGCCAGGTCGCGGGGATCCGGTGGATCACCCTCGAAGGCCCGGCCACCATCTCAAACGACCCCGAACGGGTGGCCGATGCGGAGCGCCGCTACCTCGAGCGCTACGGCCATGCTCCGCCCGACCCGGCTGGACTCGTCGTCATCGAGATCGAAGTAGCCCGCGTCTCAAGCGCATTCGACGGCGGTTCGAGCCTCCGCGTCCGCCTCGGACGCTAACAGGCAGGGCCACGCGATGACCGTTCGACCAGCCGACCTACTCACTGCAGACGAAGGACCATGGTGATGACAGAAACCTACGACGCAAGCCCCAACCCTCACGGCGTCCCTGGCGGACTCGATCCACGACCGGGCTTGATGAGCGCCATCGCCCTCGCCGGCGGCGCGCTTGCCGCCGTCCGACCCGAGCAACTTAGGGACCCAACCCCGTGCCCCGACTACAACGTCCGAACATTGGGCAAGCACCTGATCTCGGTCCTGCGTCGGGTGAGTGTAGTGGGCCGTGGAGGTGATCCGTTCTCGGTTCCGACCATCGCGACGGACGTGTCTGACTCCGACTGGGCCATCCATTGGGCGGCCGCCGAAGAGGCGGCGCTCGCCGCGCTCGCCGATCCTGACGTGCTCGGTCGGACCGTCCGAATGCCTTTCGGTCAGATGCCCGGAGCCATCGCAGCGGGCGTCTACGCCACCGAGATCACCCTGCACACCTGGGACCTCGCCACGGCCACTGGTCAACACCCGTCATGGGATCCAGCCGTGCTGACTGCCGCCATCGCCACGATGCATCGGGTGCCGCCCGAGCCGCGAGGCGGGTCCGTGCCATTCGGCCCGGTAGTCAAGGTCGCCGCGGACGCGCCAGAGATCGACAAGCTCGTGGCCTGGTACGGGCGCCAGCCACGCGGTCGGATCGAGCTCAACCTAGGAGACGGAGCACACCATCACCGCCCACGCTCGTACCCGAGAGCCCAGCAACAACAGGCTGAAACGATGACTCGACGGCCCGGTTGCGGGTCGGGCAGCAACGGGTCCAGGCCCCGGACCACGCCGGTACGCGCGATAACGGCTCGGATGGCGAGCAGAGTGCCGGCTACGCCGCGAACGCGTAGCGCGCTCGGCGCCGATTTTGGCGTCGACTAGTCTGCGACGGGTGCCTGGACTCGTACTCCCGATTGAAACTGAACGTCTGTGTCTTCGCGCTTTTCGTCACGACGATCTTGAGCCGTTGCTGGACTACTACTCCGATCCGCAGGTGGCGCGTTACATCCCCTGGGAACCGTGGTCTCGCGCTGACGCTGAGGAGCACATCCAGAAGCGCGTGCAGCGAAAGGGCATTGACGGGCCTGGCTCGGTGCTGTCACTGGTAGTCGAGCGCGAACAGCGAGTTATTGGCGATGTTGTCCTGTGGCCCGTTGATGACACGCTCGGGCGGGGCGAGATGGGCTGGGCGATCAACCCAACTGCCGCGGGACGCGGGTACGCCACGGAAGCCGTGCGGGCGTTGATCGGGGTTGCTTTCGAGACCTACGGGATGCATCGCGTCATCGCGCAACTCGACTCGCGCAACACTGCCTCGGCCAAGCTGTGCGAACGGGTCGGCATGACAAGGGAGGCGTACCTCCGCCAGGACTACTGGGCCAAAGGCGAGTGGACCGACAACGTCGTCTACGGCCTACTCGCGAGTGAATGGCAAGCCCGCCAGTCGCTCGCCGCTAGCGGGTAGATCCGCGGGCCGGCTGGTGGTGACAGCTTCCGACGTGTTACGGATGACCTGGTCGAGGACGGAGGCGCTCGGCATCTGATCGATCTCGGTGCGCAGCCGAGCTGTTGCCTGCTCGAAGGACGGCTGGTGCGGGAGTCGACCGAGCGCCTGCACTGCAGCAGGCACAGCTGCGCAAGGCCGTGGCACAGCGCGCCGAGCATGGTGCCTGCGCCGGCGTGCGATACGACCACCCGGCATCCGCAGATAGGACTCGGCGAGCGTGACGCGTGAGCGATGCGCGCTGACCCCGAGCTTGCCGATCAGTTCAGCCATGTCGGCGCCGGACGACACCGCAACGTCGTGGCCGCCGTGCTGCGCTGCGCGGATCAGCGGCGCCATCGGCAGCAGGTGCCCGTATCCGGGCCAAGAGGCGAAGAGGATTCTCATTGGGCCAACTCCTCCAGCAGCGACTCGAGTTGCGAAACCCCTTTGCCGCACGGGTGAAATCGCAGCGGAGGAACGAGCCCGCGGCGCGATCGAGGTCAGCGTTTCGAGGTACATGGAAGCCGTGACCCAGACGAAGGCGACATACGCATTCTGCGTAGCTATTTGCCTCCGTAACCGGAACCGACCCACCTCGGGACCATCGCCGCCTCAGCTTGGTCCCGTTCTCGCCGATCTACAACCCACAAACGGTTTCGGGTTACGGGCACGGATGCCTGTCGATCGCCGTACATCGCGCCGTGCACGAATCGGCCAAGGAGGACCCATGACTGACGATATGAACGACCCGGCATACGATGCGCAAGATCCGCAGGCTCAGTGGAGTCCGCCTCCTCCGCAGCCTGGGGAGTGGACCCCGCCGCAGGCTCAGTGGAGTCCGCCTTCTCCGCAGCCTGGGGTGTGGACCCCGCCGCAGGCTCAGTGGAGTCCGCCTTCTCCGCAGCCTGGGGTGTGGACCCCGCCGCAGGCTCAGTGGAGTCCGCCTCCTCCGCCGCCAGTCGGTCCAGCGTTCGGCTATGACCGGGCGCCGCAGTCGCCGAATCGCTCACGAAAGAAGGTGTGGCTGATCGCCGGAGCGGCAGCGTTGCTGGTTGGGGGAGCAGTCACTGCAACGGTCCTGGTGCTTGGTGGTGGCAGCGGTCCAGTCGGATACAACGATCCCGCGAAGCTCTCGGCCGATGTGTCGCTAGAGATGAACGCGAGGGTGCTAGAGCGGGGATACGACTTCTCCGTAACAAGCGTCGACTGCATTAAGGAACAGGCACGCAACTTTACCTGCCACGTCGAGTACAGCGACGGCGATGCCAGCACCTTGTCGGTCACCGTTTCGGAGGACGGCAATACTTGGATCAGCCACGCTCAGTGATCGATATTGGAATAACTATTGTCTTCCGGCTCCAGCCAACTAGGAGTGGCGCCCCGACCCCAACGGACTGATGAGCCTTAGCCGGTGGAGCGGGGCAAGCTGGACTGATCAGCTCGCACCGCTACCGCCAGATTGCTTCAACCAGCGCTGCGTCCTAAGGCTCGTTACCTGCTTGCGCATCCAGGTAGGCGCGCCAGGAAGCCCATCGGGTGATGTCGTGAACGCCGGGCCCCGTCTCCATGCCGGAACGCACGACCATGCCGAAACTCAATGATCCGTCGTCGAGAGTGATGATCGACAGTTCGAGTTCTGATGGCTCGGCCAATAGCAGTTGCCGGAGCTTGCCCATCGGCACGTCGTACAACTCGCCGGCGACGCGCTCTCCACCGTCGGCGGCCACGCGAACCAGCCCAGGAAATTCGTCTCGGAATGACAAGAACCGGTACTGGGGCGCGGTGTTTCTGGGGCCGAGGAAATCCGACCCAGCGATATGCGGATGCGCCCCTCCGCCGGACATTCCTTCGCCATTAAGGAACATCAGTGGCACTGTCAGAGTCCTTCCATAGGCGCTACTGGCAGGCAGTCTGCGAGTCTGATGCGCAACGCGAGGACCATAGCCGTGGGTCAGCGAGCTGGTCCATTTCGGGGCCTTCGGCGTTGCCTCTACCTGACGGCGAAGGATTCGGTCTCCTCGAGCGTCGCCGAGCGGTACCCTCTGGCATCTACAACTGACTGGTGCTCGTCCACGCGCTCGCTGGAGAGCAGCTCTTGCAGTTCGTGCGACCGCTTCGGGCATCTCGTCGGCTAATCCACGCATGTCACCGGCTACCGGCCGGGCGGCGCTCAGATGGAGCTTGAATTCTTGTGGCAGCACGGCGTAGGCGACGCCGATGCACTGGCTGCTTGTCGAGCCGAATCCGAAGTACTGGATGTTGATCGACGGCGCCGAGCTCGTGCTCAGGTAGTCGTCGCGCATCTTGATCCAGCCAGGCGTCTCATACAGGGCGAGCGGCTCGGTCGACGTCCAGCTCCTCGCCGCGGAGCGCTGCGATCACCTGCAGCTCCCACAGGTGCTGTTCTGGGGCCCGTCCCGCCTGGCATTCGTTCGCACGTTCGACGTGCTTTTCCGCCGCTGCGCGAAACGCTTACGGCGGCCGCCGGTCGCGTCACTAGGGTCATCCATTGCGGCGACGAATCGCATGACCTCCGGTGTGACGACGCGCATCGCCTCTGTGCGCCCGCGCCGGTACTGCCTGGTCGCGATCGATTCGTAGGTCGCGCCGACAAGCCCTTTGGCGCGTTGATGAGCGAGCTGGTACGCCATCTGGACGAATGCATCCGGCGAAATCCGTAGCTGCTTGGCCCGGTTGGCGCCGAAGCCGTCGAAGGACAGCACAGTGGTCGCGGCGTGTTCGGCCCTGTACACGGCGAATGAATCCGCGGCGCGCCCGCACGTCGGCCCGCAGCTACGCGTCGAGCACGAACTCGACGGCCTTGATAGCCGGCAGCCTTCGGCTGGTACGCCGACTCACCGAACGGCTTGCTGCGCCGGTGTCGCCGAGCAGCGTGTCGACGAAACTGAGGATCGTCGTACCGTCCAGCCCGCAGTGCTCCACGTTGATCCCCGCCCGTGCCGTCCGCGAAAACGATCAGGGATACGGCCTTGTCGAACCATCGGTTTCCGCTGTCTCCGTGCAGCAGATGCGTCGCACGCGTCCTGCGCGTCCGTGGGATTCGCCGTCCTCCAGGCACAACGCAGAACAGCGCCGTCTCGATCGTAGTCGAGCTGCGTCCGCGATTGCCTCGGATGGCAGGCGAGCAGCGCTCGCCTGCTCGCCGCCCACTTCGCTCGCGCCTTGGTGGTGAGATGTCCGACGACATGTCTGCCGGCGGCGGCCTGCGCCTCACCCGCGCGCATGACCGCGCGCAAGCCCGCCGCGAGTTCGTTCGACGTGTAGGGGCGGCCGCCGGGGCCGATCACGTCCATCCGGAATATGTTTCCGCGGAAGAACACCACGATATGGCGCGCCTGGGACGGACCCGGCCACTCGTCAGCGTGTGGGCGCGCGGACGCGTGTCCTGGACGAGTCCCGGGTATGCGCGTCGTCGAGAACAGGAACTTGTTCTGCTCCATCGACAATGGCTGTGCCGCGTCGAGACGATCCGGCGGAACGCGTTCGGCGTCGAGCAGCAGCTTGCAGTCGAACAGCGGCGGCGACCAGAGCCCGCCGCTCGGTCGAGCTGCGTCGTGGTCCGAATCCTCGAACAGGAAGAAGAAGTTCGCGTTGAGCGCGATACGGTCACGGCGGCCCAGGTAACGGGCGGCCAGAAGGTCGTCGAGCCAGCTTTGCACGCCGTCGTCTGCGTCGTAGCGCTCCAGTGCGGCGTGGAGTTTCCTGGCCCAGCACTGTCAGGTCGTAAGGCCTCTTCCACCGCGGTTCGGGTCACCGCCAGCTCGTCCGCCGTCAGCAGCGGTGCGCACCACGCGAGGAAGTTCTCGCAACTCTCGTCCACTGTAGGCAGTGGCATCCGAGGGAGATCGTCCTCATGTTCGAACGTTCGGGGGAATCCTGGTCGGTTACCGTTCACGTCCATCCTCACGGTGTGTGGTGCCGATCGCGGTTCACCTCGTTGCGGCCGGGTAGGCCAGTAGGCATGCATCACGGGGTCACGAGTCCTTCCGGGATATCGGAAGCGCAGGCGAGCAGCGCCCGCCGGTCGAGGCCCTCAGCGGCGAGCGCGTCGATGAGTCGTTGCAGTGCCTCCGGGGGCGTTGGATTCTCGGGCTGACCGGCGTCCGACGACAGCACCACGCGTTCGTAGCCCACAGCCGTCACAAAGGCGGCCAGCTTCGCGGCATCGCAATCGGCCTGTTGCAGCAATTGAACGGCCGTCACCTCGGCGAATGCGCCTAGAGCGGTGAACTCCGCGGCCTGCGCGGGGCTCATCGCCGGCACGGTGTAGCTGGGATGAGTCAGCAGTAGCCTGCTGACTCTGCGTCGTCGTGCCTCGGTGAGCAGCCAGCGCACCTCCGCGACGGACAAGTGCCCAGTGGCCAGCACTGCGTCCGCCTCGGCGATCAAGTCGAGGATGTCGTACACGCGGGATTCAGCCGACCAGTCAACCGGCGGAATCGCATACGTCGTCGCGGAAAGTCCGGGCCGATGACCGCATAACCGAGGCAGACCGGCCGCGTGTTGAGTGTGCGCGTCAGCGGTCGGCATCCAGATGATGCGGGCCCCCATCATCAGCGCCGCTGCTACCGCGGCGGGGTTGATCCCACCGACGTGCTGGTTGAGAACCTGTCCGCCGTAGATCCGCAGCCCGAGGCCGGCGCCCGCAGCCGCTGCCCGACCCACCGTGGCGTCGTAGTGGCCCTTCAGTACGCAGCCGGAGAACCCGGCTTCGGCGTACCAGCGCACGATCTGAACGTCATCAGCAAGGCGCGGTGAGACGTCGGGTGAAGCGTGCACATGGAGGTCGAACACCCGCGTCAGGGTGAACCCAACCTCGCCGTGTGACAACAGCTGTTGCATATGCAGCACCTGTTTTTAGATGTCACCTCCGGCTGCGATGAGCCGGCTGAGTTCCGTGTGGATCAGTGCGAGTCGCGCTTCGGCGACAAGGGGAACTTCGTGGCGGCGTCGACGTGCGGCGGGGACGTCGATGTCAGCGATCAGCAGCGCGGTGTCCCATAGCGGGGCCTCGGCCACCACGTTTCCGCCAGGGTCCAGAACGCGTGAACCGCCCCAGAAGCGGGCGCCTGCCTCGGTGCCGACCCGGTTGCAGAAGATCACCCAGCTCTGCTGCATCCGCGCGATGAACCTCAGCAGTTCCGACCAGTAGTCGATGACGTCCAACGATTCGGGGCCCAGCCCCGCGGCGCTGTTGGTGGGGATGAGCAGCACCTCGGCACCGTCCTGGGTGGCCAGCCACGGCAAGGGCTGGCTGCCACGCGTCGTTGCAGATCAGCGTGGCCATCCGGCCCAGGCGGGTGTCGAACGCCCGCAGTGACTGCCCAGGGCTGGCGTGCTTTCGTTCCTCCCAGGCCAGGTAGTTCGGCAGATACAGCTTGCGGTGCACGTATCGCGAGCCATCCGCGCGCAGGTAGGCCGCCGAGTTGTACCTGCGAATGCCGCCGTCCTCATGGAACCCGACCAGGACGTCAGCGCCTGGCGCGGCCAATTCGGCCAGGCGCGAATCGTCGGCAGGCAGCGAGCGATCGCCGTCCACCTGCCCCAGCGCATAACCGTGCAACGCCAACTCGGGAAAGACGACCAGGTCAGCGCCTTGGCTGACGGCAGAGCGGATGTGGTCTCCCGCCTGTTCAAGGTTGGCCGCAATATCCCCGAGCGCAACGTCGGTCTGCGCCAGCGCTATCCGCACCATCCGACATGCACCTCGTATCGGGAAGGTCTATTCACCTGACTCATCTGCCGCATGGCTAACGCAGTCAGCGCCGATTGACAACAGCCCGTGCGCGGACAGCAACCGACTGCGGACCCCGCGCGGTCAGGCAGCGCAAGCGGGAGATTCCTCGTTGCGAATGCGGCAACTGTCGTTGCGCTGGGGCGGTCACGGGTTCAGCATCTCTCGCATGGCAGAAGAGGGACCATCCAGTCTCACTCGAGCCATCGCGATCCTGGAAGCGCTGGGCGCTCCGGACGCGGCGGCCAAGGACGGGCTCGGGGTCGTACAGATCTCCCGGGCGGTCGGCCGCGAGAAAAGTCAGGTATCCCGGACGTTGAAGACGCTCGCCGAGGCGGGGTTCGTCCTGCGGGATCCGGAGACTCTGCGCTACCGCTTGGGCTGGCGACTTTTCACGCTGGCCTGCGGCGCGACCGACCAGCACCTGCTCACCGTCGCCCCCCACGTACTGCGCCACCTCGTCGCTCGTGTTCGGGAGAGCGCACACCTCTCCGTGCTCGAGGGCGGCGAGGTGCTCACGCTGATGTCCGAGAGCGCCGCACGGGTCATCCAGGCATCGCCATGGGTCGGACGCGTCGCACCCCTGTACTGCACGTCCGCAGGCCGGGCGCTGTTGTTCGACCACACCGACGCCGAGGTGCGGCTGGTCCTGGAGAGTGTCGATCTACCGCCGGCGGGGCCCAACGCGCCGCACGACATCGACGATGTCCTGATCAGACTGCGCACTGCGCGCCAGCGCGGTTACGTCGTCGTCAACGAGGAATTCGAGCCCGGCCACGTCGCGGTCGCGGCCCCGGTCCGGGATTTCCACAACCGGGTAATCGCGGCCGTGAACGTCTCGGCCCCGAAATTCCGCCTCGGCCGATCCATCCTTGCGGCCGGACGTGAGGTCAAGGTCGCGGCCGACCATCTGTCCAATCTGCTCAGCGCGCCGCCCGGCGTCGATGCGCCGATCCCGGCGTTGGCTACGACGCACTATGACCGGAGGATTTCGTGACCCGTCGACACTTACCGTTCTTCAGCAGCGGTCTGCGCCTTGA
The DNA here is from genome assembly GCA_963733615.1 of uncultured Actinomycetes bacterium. Lineage (GTDB taxonomy): Bacteria > Actinomycetota > Actinomycetes > Mycobacteriales > Jatrophihabitantaceae > DASXRA01. The sequence goes on along the minus strand of CAVTEA010000030.1, from coordinate 329,802 downwards.
CGCAGACCTGCATCTGCCCGAGGACGGCGGTGCCGGAGCTCCGTATCCCGTGGTCATTGCCTGCTCTGGCTATCAAGGGCAGAAGATCATCCATCCCGAACGGTTCGCCCGAGCACTGAACCCGCTCGGCTACGCAGTGTTGGCCTTCGACTACCGCGGATTCGGCCTGTCAGAAGGTGAGCGCGGGCGGCTCGTTCCGCAGGAGTGGGTGGAGGACGTCCGCGCCGGCGTGGACCGTCTCGTTTCCGTGGACGACGTCGACTTCTCCCGGCTGGCACTACTGGGCTGGGCGCTCGGTGGCGGCGTTGTCGTGGCCGAGGCGGCAGACGACCAACGTGTCAAGGCCATCGCGTGTCTCAACGCAATGGCCGACGGCACCAGGGCTACCCGCAACCTGCACAGCGAATCGTCCTGGAACAGCTTGCTGGAGCGAATCCAGGCCGACCGCGCGCGTCGCGCCGTCGTCGGGCGCTCCGAGATCACCGACCCCTGGGATATCGTGCGGCTCAGTCTGGACGACCGCACGGACGGCTATGTCACGACGGAGCTGTACAAGGCTCCGGGCTTCGGCAGCGGTGTCACCTTGGAGTCCGCCGACTTCCTGTTGCGTTTCGCGCCGGAACGGGTGGTCGATCGTCTCGCGCCCCGCCCGCTGCTGATCGTTCATGGCGCCGCGAACGAGCTCTACAAACCGATCGAAGCGCAGTCACTCTACGGGCACGCCGGCGAACCGAAACGACTCGAGTTCCTCGAGGAGCGGGGCCACACCGAGTGGATGTTCGACGACAGCCCCACGTTCGTGAAACTCGTCGGATTGCTGGACGAGTTCCTGACCGAGGCGCTCGGGCAACATTCAAACGCCCTGGAAAGCACCAGCGGATGACCCGCTTGTAACGAAAGTACCGCGCGGTCCTGTCATATTGAGGAGGAGGCAGCGATGACGTTCACCGAATACCTTTCTGAGCGATGGCCGTCGATTTCTCAATTGATCGTGCAGCACGCGCAGGTCGTGCTGATCGCTGTTGCGATTGCCAGCGTTCTCGGGATCGGGATCGGGATCGCCGTCGAGGGACACCCGAGAACTAGCCGAGTCGCGCTCAACATGGCGGGCACGATGCTGACCATCCCGTCCTTCGCGTTGTTCGGCTTGCTCATCCCGATATTCGGGTTGGGCTATCCGCCCACCATTACCGCGCTCGTGCTGTATGCGATCTTCCCGATCCTGCGCAACACGATCACCGGCCTGGAGTCGGTGCCCAGTGCGATCGAGGACGCCGCCAGGGGCATGGGTCTGAGCCGTTGGGCGAGGATGCGGCTGATCCGGCTTCCGCTGGCGTGGCCGATCGTCCTCACCGGCGTGCGCCTCTCGACCATGATGACTGTCGGCATCGCCGCCATCGGCGCGGCGGTGGCGGGCCCCGGCCTGGGCCAACTGATCTTCACCGGACTGGCACGCATCGGCGGGGCGAACGCGCTCAACGACACCCTTGCGGGCACGCTGGGCGTCGCGCTGCTGGCGTTGGCGCTGGACCTGCTCTTCATGGTGATTGCGCGGCTCACAACGTCGCGAGGTCTGCGATGAGCGCGACCCCGACGGTCGCGGGCAACGCGATGATCCGCCTGGATCGGGTGAGTAAGCATTACCCCGGCCAAGCGGTACCTGCCGTTGCCGAGCTCTCGTTGGACGTTCGCGAGGGCGAGATCGTTGTGCTCCTGGGTTCGTCGGGATGTGGCAAGACGACAACGCTGCGCCTCATCAACCGGCTGATCGAGCCGAGCTCCGGCCGGATCTTCCTCGACGGCGAGGACGTCACGCAGGCCAACCCTGACCAGTTGCGTCGACGCATCGGCTATGTCATTCAGCATGTCGGCCTGTTCCCGCACATGACCATCGCCGACAACATCGGCCTCATCCCACGCACCATCGGGTGGGACAAGAAGCGCATCCGCGCGCGTGTCGACGAATTGCTGGAACTCGTCGGCCTCGAGCCTGCGGCGTATCGCCGCCGCTACCCCAAGCAGCTCTCCGGCGGACAGCAGCAACGCGTCGGCGTCGCGCGCGCCCTTGCCGCCGACCCGCCCGTGATGCTGATGGACGAACCCTTCGGAGCGGTCGACCCGATCGCGCGGGAGCGGCTGCAGGACGAGTTTCTCAACCTACAAGCCCAGATCCGAAAGACCATCGTCCTTGTCACGCACGACATCTCCGAAGCCATCAAGCTCGGCGACCGCATCGCGCTGTTCGCCGATCAGGGGCGCCTGGCCCAATATGACACCCCCGCCGCGATCCTGGCCGGGCCAGCCGATGAGTTCGTCGCGTCATTCATCGGCTCGGGCGCCGCGCTGCGCCGGCTGCGCCTCGAACCGGTCAGTTCGATGCGCCTGGGCCCGGTCGAGGCGGTCGGCGCCGATACCCCGGTTGTCCGGACGAATCAGAGTCTGTACGACGCCCTCGACGCGATGCTTCGTGCCCGCGATGACCGCGCCGTCGTCCTGGACGAGCAGGGGCGGCCCGTCGGCACGCTGTCCTGGCTGGACGTGCTGAACGAGGGGCCGGAGCACGGGCCGGCATCGGTCCCGGCACTGCTACATCTGGCCGAAGGTCTGCGATGACCGCAACCATCCCGCTCAGCGACCGAGACGCAGCCGAGATTGCGCCGGCCGCGCCGGCATTCACCGGCCAGCCCGTCCCTCGCTCGGTTCGCGGCCTGCTGGCCACGCCCGCGCTCGTCGTCGTGGTGTGCTCGGCGCTATTCGCCTACCTGCATAGCCAGCATCTGGACGACATCGACCGGCGCTCGATAAACGCGGACGTCATCACCCAACGGCTGATCGAACACATCAAGCTGGTAGCGGCATCCACCGTGCTCGTCGTCGTGATCGCGATACCGCTCGGGGTGCTGCTCAGTCGGCCGCGGCTGCGTCGGTTGGGTACCCCGTTCCTCGCCATAGCCAACATCGGACAGGCTGTTCCGTCCATCGGGGTACTGGTGCTGTTGGCGGTCACCGTGGGAATCGGATTTCAGAAGGCGCTGATCGCGCTCGTCCTGGTGTCCGCGTTGCCGGTGCTGCGCAACACCATGGTCGGCCTGCAGGGTGTCGACCACTCAGTCATCGACGCCGGACGGGGAATGGGTCTGACCAAGACCTCCGTCCTGCTCCGAGTCGAAATGCCCCTGGCCGTCCCGGTAATCCTGGCCGGAGTCCGGGTCGCATTGATCCTCAACGTCGGCAGCGCGACGCTTGCCACCTTCACCAACGCCGGCGGCTTGGGCGACCTCATCAACACCGGGCTGGCGCTGAACCGAACCCCGATATTGCTCACCGGCAGCGTTCTGACTGCGGTGCTTGCGCTGACGATCGACTGGCTCGTCAGCCTGGCGGAACGCCTCCTGCGTCCCCGCGGTCTCTAGACCATCCCTCGCTAAGGAGAACTGTCATGCTCTTGACCCGCGATCGCCGTCGACTCCCTATCGTCGGCGCGCTTCTCGCTACGACGCTCACTATCGCCATTGCTGGATGCTCAAGCTCAGGCGGCGGCAAGACGAATCCGGGCAGCCTCGCACACAATGCCTCGCTGAAAGGCGCAACCTTCACCGTCGGCTCCAAGGAGTTCACCGAACAGCTCGTCCTCTGTCACATCACGAGCCTCGCGCTGCGCTCGGTAGGGGCAACGGTCAAGGAGAAATGCGGAATCTCCGGTAGCAACACCACGCGGGCTGCGCTGACCTCGGGCAGCATCGACATGTACTGGGAATACACCGGAACAGCCTGGATCAACTATCTGAAGCAAACGAAGCCGATCAATGATGCGACCGCGCAATATGACGCGGTAGCCAAGGACGATCTTGCGCAGAACCACGTCACATGGCTCACTCCGGCACCGGCCAACAACACGTACGCCATCGCGGTGAAAGCGAGCGCTGCCAAAGAGCTCAATGTCGCCAGCCTCTCCGACTACGCCCAGCTCGCTCGCACCGATGCATCGAAGGCATCCATCTGCGTGGCGAGCGAATTCGCCGGACGCGATGATGGATGGCCGGGCTTGGAAAAGGCATACGGTTTCAGTCTCGCCGAGAGCAACGTCGCCACCCTTGCCGAGGGCGCGATCTACAACTCGGTCGCCAAGAAGAACCCGTGCAGCTTCGGTGAGGCCGACACGACGGACGGACGCCTACAGTCACTCGACCTGACCGTCCTCACCGACGACAAGCACTTCTTCCCGGTCTACAACCCGGCGCTCACTCTTCGCGAATCCGTTCTGAAGGACCACCCTGACGTCGCGAAGGTCATGAACCCGATCGCGCTTGCGCTGACCACGTCAGAACTCCTCCAACTCAACGGCGACGTCGACGTCAAGGGTCAGGAGCCGGCGAATGTGGCCGAGGACTGGCTGAAGTCCAAGGGATTCATCGGCAGCTGACCTCGGACCCGATTTCGCAACGCCAGGGAGAAACGCATGACGATCAAGACGGTGCACGCGCGGGCAATTGCGGTCCCGGTGCAGCGAGAGACCCGGATCGCCACTCGGCTGCTGCGAGAGCGTCACTACCTGCTCGTCGAGATAGCCACGTCCGACGGTGTCGGAACGGGATACGCCTATGCGGGTACCAACGCCGGCCGGTTCCTGGCCGGTGCTGTCGAGGACCTGCTGCGGCCGGTATTGCTTGGCGCGGCGGCGGACGACATCAACCGGCTATGGGAGTCGATGTATCAGGAGAACCTGCTTGTGGGACGGCGAGGTGCGCTACTGCGCGCGATGAGCGCCGTAGACATCGCGCTGTGGGACTTGCGAGCCAAGGCGTGCGGCGTGCCGCTGGCGGTGCTGCTGGGAGGAACTGTCGACCGCCCGGTGCCGGCCTATGCGTCAGGCGGCTACTACCGGCCTGACGACGGACCCTACGACCAGGCGGTGGCCCGCGAGATCGCCGCGAACCAGGAAGCGGGATTCACCGACCACAAGATCAAGGTCGGCGGCCTACCGCTGAAGGAGGACGTCGCGCGGGTCGCCGCGGCGGCCGAGGCGATAGCAGGGCACGGCCGACTTGCGCTGGACGCTAACAATGCCTATCGCAGCGTGGGCGATGCAGTGCGCGCGGCACGTGCCTTCGAACGCGCGGCCGGCGAGGCCGGGCTGTGGTGGTTCGAGGAGCCGCTGTCACCTGACAACATCGACGGCCACGCCGAACTGGCGCGAATTCTGGAGACACCTGTGGCGACCGGAGAGATCCATCAAACCCGCTGGGAATTCGCGCAACTCATCGAGCAGGACGCCGCCGACCTGCTCCAACCCGACGTCGGCGTACTGGGCGGCATCGGTGAGTGGCTTCGCGTCGCCCACGCCGCGGAGACCTTCGGACTTCAGATCGCGCCACACTGGCACGCGAACCTGCATGCACAACTCGCTGCTGCCGTCTCGAACGTGCTGACGATCGAGCACTTCGACCTGGGCAAGGACATATACAACTTCGAGCGCTTGCTCACCGAGGAAACCCGGTTGCAGGTACGGGACGGCGCGGCCCACCTGAGCGAACGGCCAGGCATCGGTATCGAGTTCGACGAGAAGGCAGTCGCCGAGTATGAGATGACGTGATCGCGAGCAACGGCGCCGAAACGTGGGGCGGCGGTGTTTCGTGATCAACAGGGGGTGTCAGACGGCAGGCTCACCCGCCGGATGTGCGCAGCAGCAACTGGCAGATGGACACCGTGCCGACAGCCACGATGAGTGTGCGCAGGATCGTGGGGCTGATCCGCCGGCCTGCGGTGGCCCCGATCTGGCCGCCGATCGCCGAACCCACCGCAAGCAGGGCGACAGCCGTCCAGTCGAAGTGCGCGACGACGAGGAAGAAGGCTGCGGCGACGGCATTGACGATGGCGACGAGAACGTTCTTGATCGCATTGAGGCGTTGCATGCTGTCGTCGAGGACCATGCCCATCAGTGACATGTAGATGATTCCCTGGGCAGCGGTGAAGTAGCCGCCGTAGATGCTGGCCAGCGCCAGTCCGATGCGCAGCAGCAGGCCCTCGCTTCGATGAGCGGACGTGCCGGCCAACTCGCGGCGACGCCGAAGGCGCTTGCTGATCAGCGGCTGGAGCACGACCAGAACGAGAGCGGTGCCCACCAGGATCGGCACGACCCGCTCGAAAGCTGTGGCGGGTAGGGCCAGCAGGAGCGTGGCGCCGGTGAAGCCGCCGAGCAAGGCGCCAATGCTCAACCTCAGGATGCGCCGGCGTTGGCCAGTGAGCTCGTCTCGGTAGCCGATGGCCCCGCTGATCGCGCCAGGGATAAGGCCGAGTGCGTTGGAGACCGTGGCGGTGACGGGCGACAGTCCGGTCCCGAGCAGAACCGGAAACGTGATCAGCGTTCCGGAGCCGACGACGGTATTGATGGTGCCGGCCGCGAGGCCCGCTCCGAAGATGGCGAGAATCTGGTCCGTACTCACATCGCGCTCGCTTTCGCAGCCTTACCGTTGTGTCGCGCGGAGCGCTTCGACTGGCCAGAACGCCAGGGCGCACGGGTATGCGTCGTTCATGATGTGAGCGTAGGAACCGAATGCATCGGCAGCGGCGGAAGTGTTCAACGCGACACCGAGCGCGGTGGGCGTGCTGACCGCTCAGCAAGCGGATGCAGTTAGCCGTCGCATCGCATCGCTCACCTGCTGCATATGCCTGGGCGCAGCGTGTGGTCCGTCCGCAGCTACAACCGCGTCGTCTCAGCCGCGACCGCCGGCGCGTGCCTCAGCGAGCGGCTCGCGGGCCCGTGTGGCGATCTTGTGCAGACGCGCCGCGCGCTACCGGCGCGTCTGCACAACATCACGTGAGCAGCCGTTCGGCATTCGTCTCCTCGCGGAATGCGGCGACCGCGGCATCGATGGTCGGGAAGAAGTGATGCGGATCGATCGTGCGGGTAAGGCCATAGCGTTCGATCTTGCGCCGCACCTGGTCCTTCAGTTCTGCGAACACCAGACAGACGCCGTCTTTGTTCAGCGCCTCGTCGAGATCCTCGAGCACATCTGACGCGGTGGTGTCGACGTCAGTCATCGGCTCCGCCGCGACCAGAATCCACCTGGGTCTCGGTTCGGCCCGGGCCAGCCGCCTGATCTCGTCGCGGAACGTCTTGGCGTTGGCAAAGAACAGCGGAGCGTCGAAGCGATAGATCACGAGACCGGGCAACAACTTGGCGTCGGGGTGCGAGCGCACGTCGTGGTAGCCCGCGAGCCCGTCCACGCGGCCCAGCACTGTGTCGTAGGGCCACCAGGCCCGTCTGAACACGTTGAGAATCGACAGCCCGACGGCGATCGCGATGCCCGGCAACACCCCGAGCAATGCGACGCCGAGAAATGCCGCGATCGAGAGCAGGAACTCGATCTTGCGCTGGTGCCACAGGCGCACTGTTCCGGGAATGTCGGCGAGCGACAGGGACGCTGTGATCACCACCGCGGCAAGCGCCGGCTGAGGCAGGTTGCGGAACAGCCCGGGCAGCAACATGATCATGAGAATGATCAGGATTGCGCCGACGACACCGGTCAGTTGCGTCCTGGCGCCGGCTCGTTCGGCTACCGCCGTCCGTGATCCGCTCGTACTCACCGGGAACCCTTGGAACAGGCCGGCAGCCAGATTTGCCGTGCCAATCCCGACCATTTCCTGATTGCCGTTGATGTCCTGCCCGCTGCGCGCGGCGAATGACGATGCCGTCGAGATCGTATCGGCGAGCGAGACCAGTGCGATTCCGAGTGCCCCGCCGACCAGGACTCCCAGGTCAGCCAGCCGGACGTCCGGGATCGTGAGCGGCGGGAAGCCCTTGGGCAGCACCCCGACGAGGCTCACTCCGTGGTCAGCGAGGTTGAAGATCGACGCGGCAGCGATCGACAGCACGACCATGATCAGTACTGCCGGAAATTTGGGTAGCCAGCGTTGCAGAGTCAGGATCACGACGATGCCCGCGATCCCGACAGCGGCGGCGGCAGCAACCGCCTTGCCGTCCGCCAGTCCGCGGACGAAGCCGGTGAGATCGCCGAGGAAATTGTCAGAACTGACCTTGAACCCGAACAGCTTCGGCAACTGCCCGACCAGGATCGTCACGGCCAGGCCGTTCATGTAACCGATCATCGTCGGCTTCGACAGCAGATCCGCGATGAACCCGAGCTTCGCGACGGCCGCCAGGATCATGATCACTCCGACCATGATCGCGAGCATCGACGCGAGCGCGATCGCCCGAGCAGGGTCACCGTCGGATGCAGCGAGCGGCACGATCGTTGCCGCGATCATCGGGCCGAGCGAGGAATCCGGGCCGAGGACCAGGATGCGCGACGGGCCGAGCACCGCATAGCCGAGCAGGCACAGGATGGACGTGTACAGGCCGGTGATCGGTGGCAGACCCGCAAGCTCGGCATAGGCCATGCCCTGCGGAACCAGCAGGGTGGTCAGCACGACCCCGGCAATGACGTCCTTCATCAGCCATTGACGGTGGTACGTCGAGATCACCTGCAGCCCGGGCACCGAGTGGAACATGGACACCACACTTCTGGCCTTGACGACATACCGCAGCCTGCAATGTCTCCGCTCAGGCAAGGCCGAGACATCACCCGCACAGGATGAAGGTCCGGCCGCAATCATCCCTGCTGGATGATGCGGCCCACCAGCCTCGGGCGTGCACTGGACCGAGTCCAGCGTTAGGGGTCGCAGATGGTGCTCGAGTACGAGCCAGCCACGTCGAACATGTTGGCGGTTCCGCTGTGAGCAAGTCGCAGTCAAGGCAGAGTTGGACGTTGACGCCGGTACAGGGGGTCATCGGACGCCGCGTCGGGCTCAGGTACCACTGGATCCACTTCGCCGGCGGTCTCGCGGTCGTATACGCGATCGGGGTCGTCAAGGGCGTCAAAATCGGCCGAGGGCACAGCCCGCAGCGCTCTCGCGGAGCCGGCTGACGCTTGCGCAATCCGTTCAGTGGTGCGTTTGGCGTCGAGTGGTGCGTTATAACGCACCACTCGGGCTGAAACGCACCACTCAACTGAGGGGGGTCGGCCGACGCGCCTGCTGCTCGATCAACGAGGCAGGCAGGGCGCGCAGGTCCTCAGCGGGGAGCGCAACCTGCTGGTTACCGTGTGCTACCTCGCTGCTTTCCCCTGAAGTGCGGGGCTGCGACGGACGCGCCGGCGCCTCGATAATGCAAAGATGCTGATCATCGACGGCTCGCCGCCGCCGGTAGCAGCGACGACGCTGATCGCTGACGCCAGTCGGCGGACAGTGCACGACACTGGTGGATGCTCCCGGCGACACATAACCTCTATCAAACGCGGCAGGCCGCCACCTAGACAGATGCTGGGACTGAGCGTTGACGTGAGGAACGTGAGCTTGATGAGCCTGGATTCACTTTCCGGTCAGGTCACCGAGACCGACGAGCAGAGTCTGCATGCGGTAGCGAACGCTCTCTCGTCGCTGATCAACGGCGACTTCGGGGTCCGCCTCGACGCGCGCGGGGGCGTGATCGGCACCCTTGCCGAACGGATCAACCAGCTAGCAGCCCTGAACGAGCGGCGAACGCGCGAACTCGTGCGGGTCAGCAAGGTCATCGGCCGCGAGGGGCGAATGACCGAACGGCTCGACGAGGTCGCCGCGGAAGGCGACTGGTACACCACGTCGGCGGCCGTCAACAGCTTGATCGACGACCTGGTGCGCCCCACCACCGAGGTCGCGCGCGTCATCGCGGCGGTGGCCGAGGGCGATCTGAGCCAGCACATGGCACTCGACATCGCCGGGCAGCCGGTCAAGGGCGAGTTCTTGCGGATCGGCACGACCGTGAACACGATGGTCGACCAGCTCTCGTCCTTCGCCGACGAGGTGACGCGGGTGGCCCGCGAGGTGGGCACCGAGGGCAAGCTCGGCGGGCAGGCTCGGGTACGCGCTGCGTCAGGCGTGTGGCGCGACCTCACCGAGTCGGTGAACTCGATGGCGGGCAACCTGACCAGCCAGGTGCGCAACATCGCGCAGGTGACGACGGCGGTCGCCCAGGGCGATCTGTCGCAGAAGATCACTGTCGACGCACGGGGCGAGATCCTCGAATTGAAGTCGACCGTGAACACGATGGTCGATCAGCTCTCGTCCTTCGCCGACGAGGTCACCCGCGTCGCCCGCGAGGTGGGCACCGAGGGCCGCCTCGGCGGGCAGGCGCAGGTACGCGACGTCTCCGGCACGTGGCGCGACCTCACCGACTCGGTCAACTCGATGGCGGGCAACCTGACCAGCCAGGTCCGCAACATCGCCCAGGTCGCGACCGCCGTCGCCCGGGGCGACCTGTCGCAGAAGATCACCGTCGACACCAAGGGCGAGGTCGCCGCACTCGCCGAGACGCTCAACACGATGGTCGACCAGCTGTCGTCGTTCGCTGACGAGGTGACTCGCGTGGCGCGCGAGGTGGGCACCGAGGGCAAGCTCGGCGGGCAGGCCGACGTGCCGGGCGTTGCCGGAACCTGGAAGGACCTCACCGACTCGGTGAACTCGATGGCGGGCAACCTGACCAGTCAGGTCCGCAACATCGCGCAGATCGTCACCGCCGTCGCGAAGGGCGACCTGACCCAGAAGATCACCGTCGTCGCCAAGGGCGAGGTGGCCGCGCTCGCCGAGACGATCAACTCGCTGACCGACACCCTGCGGCTGTTCGCCGAGCAGGTGACCACAGTGGCGCGCGAGGTCGGCACCGAGGGCAAGCTCGGCGGCCAGGCTGAGGTGCCGGGAGTCGCGGGTACTTGGAAGGACCTCACCGAGAACGTCAACGGCATGGCCGCGAACCTCACGGCCCAGGTCCGCGACGTCGCCCAGGTCACCACCGCGGTCGCGCAGGGCGACCTCTCGCAGAAGGTGTCGGTTGACGTCAAGGGCGAGACGCTCGAACTGAAGTCGACGATCAACACGATGATCGACCAGCTCTCGTCCTTCGCCGACGAGGTGACGCGGGTGGCGCGCGAGGTGGGTACCGAGGGCAAGCTCGGCGGCCAGGCCCAGGTGCGTGGCGTGAGCGGCACCTGGAAGGACCTCACCGACAACGTCAACTTCATGGCCGGCAACCTGACCAGCCAGGTGCGCAACATCGCCCAGGTCGCGACCGCGGTCGCCCGGGGCGATCTCTCGCAGAAGATCACCGTCGACGCGCAGGGCGAGATCCTCGAACTGAAGTCGACCGTCAACACGATGGTCGATCAGCTCTCGTCGTTCGCCGACGAGGTGACGCGTGTGGCGCGCGAGGTGGGCACCGAGGGCAACCTCGGCGGGCAGGCACAGGTACGCGGCGTGCTGGGCACCTGGCGCGATCTCACCGACAACGTCAACTACATGGCGGCCAACCTCACCAGCCAGGTCCGCAACATCGCGCAGGTGACCACTGCCGTCGCGCAGGGCGACCTGTCGCAGAAGATCACGGTCGACACGAAGGGCGAGGTTGCGGCACTGGCGCAGACCATCAACACGATGGTCGATCAGCTCTCCTCCTTCGCCGACGAGGTCACTCGCGTTGCGCGCGAGGTCGGTACCGAAGGCCGGCTCGGCGGGCAGGCGCAGGTCAAGGGAGTGTCGGGCACCTGGCGCGACCTCACCGACAACGTCAACTACATGGCCGCCAACCTCACCGGGCAGGTGCGCAACATCGCCTCCGTCGCGACTGCGGTGGCCCGTGGTGACCTGGGCCAGAAGATCACCGTCGACGCGCAGGGCGAGATCCTCGAACTGAAGTCGACCGTCAACACGATGGTCGATCAGCTCTCGTCGTTCGCCGACGAGGTGACGCGGGTGGCGCGCGAGGTGGGCACCGAGGGCAAGCTCGCCGGGCAGGCGCAGGTCAAAGGCGTCTCGGGCACCTGGCGCGACCTCACCGACTCGGTGAACTTCATGGCCTCCAACCTCACCAGCCAGGTCCGCAACATCGCGCTCGTCACGACGGCGGTGGCCAAGGGCGATCTGTCGCAGAAGATCACCGTCGACGCGCAGGGCGAGATCCTCGATCTGAAGAGCACCGTCAACACGATGGTCGACCAGCTCTCGGCCTTCGCCGCGGAAGTAACCCGGGTCGCGCGCGAGGTCGGCACCGAGGGCAAGCTCGGGGGCCAGGCCGAGGTCGCCGGCGTCAGCGGCACGTGGCGGCACCTCACCGAGAACGTCAACCAGTTGGCCGGAAACCTGACCACGCAGGTCCGCGCAATCGCCGAGGTCTCGACCGCTGTGACCCGCGGTGACCTGACGCGTTCGATCACGGTCGAGGCGCAGGGCGAGGTGGCCGAACTCAAGGGCAACATCAACCAGATGATCGCGAACCTGCGCGGCACGACGGAGATCAACGCGCAGCAGGACTGGCTCAACAGCAACCTGGCGCGCATCGGCGGGCAACTGCAGGGTCAACGCGACTTGCACGAGGTCACGCAGATGATCATGAGCGAGGTGACACCGGTCGTGAACGGCGTGCTCGGCGCGTTCTATGTCGCCGAGCAGAGCGACGGACAGGCCGCGCTGTACCTCGCCGCCAGCTATGGCGGAAGCGATGACGTGCAGGCGTCGTTCCGGTTCGGCGAGAGTCTGGTGGGGCAATGCGCCGCTGACAAGCGGACGCTGCGGGTATCGAAAGTGCCGAGTGACTACCTGAGCATCACGAGCGGGCTCGGCAGTGCACCGCCCGCTGAACTGCTCGTGCTGCCAGTGCTTTTCGAGGAGCAGTTGCTCGGCGTGATCGAACTCGCGTCGTTCCATTCCTTCGAGGACGTGCACGCCCGCTTCCTGGAGCAACTCGTCGAAACCATCGGCGTCGTGCTCAACACGATCATTGCGAACGTCCGCACCGAGGAGCTGCTTGCGCAGTCGCAGCGACTTGCCCAGGAACTGCAGGTGCAATCTGTCGAGCTGCAACGGACGAACGCCGAGCTCGAAGACAAGGCAACCCTGCTCGGGGAGCAGAACCGCAGCATCGAGATCCAGAACCGCGAGATCGAAATGGCGCGCCTCGGGCTGGAGGAAAAGGCCGAGCAGTTGGCCCAGTCGTCGCAGTACAAGTCGGAGTTCCTGGCGAACATGAGCCACGAACTGCGAACCCCGTTGAACAGCCTGCTGATCCTGGCCAAACTGCTTGCCGACAACCCCCAGCGCAACCTCAGCGAGAAGCAGATCGAGTTCGCGCGCACCATTCACAGCGCGGGCAGCGACCTGCTGGACCTGATCAACGACATCCTCGATCTGTCCAAGATCGAGGCAGGGCGCATGGACATCCACCCCGAACCAGTCGGACTGGTCGAGGTCGAGCACTACGTCGTCAGCACGTTCCGGCCGCTGGCAGAGCAGCAGGGGCTCGACCTCGTCATCGAGGTGGAGCCCGACCTGCCGACGGCGGTCGAGACCGACACCCAGCGCCTGCACCAGGTACTCAAGAACCTGCTGTCGAACGCATTCAAGTTCACCCAGCTCGGTGGGGTGACCCTGGAGATCCGCCGTCCACACGACCACGAACTGGCCGGGCTGCCCGAGCTTTACGACGGCAGAGAGGTGGTGACGTTCAGCGTTACCGACACCGGCATCGGCGTTCCCGCGGACAAGCTGAAGCTCATCTTCGAGGCGTTCCAGCAGGCCGACGGCACCACCAGTCGCAAGTACGGAGGTACCGGTCTCGGCTTGTCCATCTCCCGCGAGATCGCGCGGTTGCTCGGTGCGTCGATTGCCGTGAACAGCGTTGTCGGCGCAGGCAGCACGTTCTCGCTCTCGGTGCCGGTCGTCTACGCCGGAATCCACGCCACCGGCGGCCCCGGCGGCGACGGCTCGCAGTTCGACACAGCCTCGATAGCGGCTGGGCACGTGCCGATGCTGACGGACAAGACCACAGCGGACGGGCCGCCCATCGGAGAGGATCCACTCGAGGGAACCACCATCCTCATCGTCGACGACGACGTGCGAAACGTCTTCGCCCTTACGAGCGCGCTCGAACTGCACGGCATGACGGTGTTGTATGCCGACAACGGCAGGGACGGGATTCGCCTGCTGCACGAGCGGCACGACATCGACCTCGTCCTGATGGACGTGATGATGCCGGACATGGACGGCAACCAGACGACCGCCCAGATCCGCGGGATGCAGGGACGTGCCGACCTTCCGGTTATCTTCCTTACCGCTAAGGCAATGACCGGCGATCGCGACAAGTCACTTGCTGCCGGAGCATCGGACTACATCACGAAACCGGTTGACCTCGGCCGGCTGCTGACCGTGATGCGCAGCTGGCTGATCGAGCGCCCGATTGTCGAGGGCAGTTGATTGCCGACTGCTCCCGCACGCCTGGCCAAGGTCCTGCTCGTCGACGATCGTGTCGACAACCTCCTTGCATTGGAGGCGATTCTGCAGGGCCTCGGTCAGGAACTCGTGCAGGCACAGTCCGGCGAGGAGGCGTTGAAGTGGCTTCTCACCGACACATTCGCGGTTGTGCTGCTCGACGTTCAGATGCCCGGCATGGACGGCTTCGAAACCGCCGAGCGAATCAAGCGACGCGAGAAGACGCGCGACACCCCCATCGTGTTCATGACCGCCGGTACCAGCAGCGCCCATCAGACCATGCGGGGCTACTCCACGGGCGCGGTCGACTACCTGTCGAAACCCTTTGATCCGTGGGTACTTCGCGCGAAGGTGTCCTTCTTCGTCGACCGCTATCTTCGCGATCTGCAGAATGCACAGCAGATGGCTGCCCTGAAAGAGACGGTGGCTGCGCTCAGTTCGGGCCGGTGCCGGGCGATGGTGGTCCGCGCGCGCCAGGCCCTCGACTCCGGCGACACCACGCTGGCCCGGCGCACCCTGCGCGAGCTCGACGAACTGCTGGGTGAACCGAATTGACTGCCGCAGCCCGCCCGAACCGGGCATCGACGACGTTCGACCTGCCCGCCGATCTGCGCTCGCCGGCGCTGGCGCGCCGGCACGTGGCGAGGATCCTGCAAGGCCGTCAGCACGAGCCATTGCTCGATGACGCGTTGCTGCTCGTGACCGAACTCGTCACGAACGCCGTGCTGCACGCGGGCACGTCGGTTCTGCTCAGCATCGACACCACGGACGACGACAGCGTCCGGATCGAGGTCACCGACCGCAGCCCGGGCACCGCCCCGATACTGCGCGCGTCGACGCCGGACTCATCTGCCGGCGGCCGCGGGCTCGTCCTGTTGAACGCGCTGGCCACGTCGTGGGGCACCGTGCACCTTGCGATGGCGAAGTCGGTCTGGTTCACCCTTGGCGCGCCGGCAGGCCGGCGCGACACGCACGTACGTGCCGCCGACAACGGTGCCGACGCGCCGACCTGGCCGGTATTCGGTCGCGATGCGCCAGAGGCCAAATTGCTGAGCTGGCTGCTGATGCTTGACGCAGGTCCCGCCGCCATGCAGCTGGACCCGCCCGTCCTGCTCTCGGAATTGCTGCACCGCCTTTGCGACGCTCTCGACGTGCGGTCCGCGGTACTCGTTGAGGGCCGGCCCGGAGAGGCCGATGAATACGGCGTGCTGGCGCAGCGCGGTATGCCGATGTCCGCGTCCGAGGTGCTGGCCGGGCTGGGCCTTGCGGCAATCGGTGTCGAGTCCGGTGCTGCTGCGAACGACCTGCGGTGCTTCTCGGTCGAGGTGGCCCGCGACCGGCTGGCCGTGTTGATCCTCGCCCGCGAGCAGCCACTGACCGAACTCGACATCGTGGCCGTGCAGATCTCCTGCGGCCGAATGGCCACCGTCCTGCTCGAACAGCGCCTTCAGGAGGCGGCGAACCGCGCGCGTGGCAGCGCGGCACTGCTGGCCGAGGCGAGTGAGTTGCTGGCCGGCACACTCGACGCCGATCTCGCGCTGAGCCTGACAACCCAACTGGTCGTTCCCCGCTTCGGCGCCTGGGCTGTCGTGTGGTCCATGGGCGACCACGGCCCGGTCCTCTCGGCAGTCAGCCACGAGGACGAAGACGGGGCAGCGTCGATCCGCGAAGCGCTCGCCTCTGCCGAGGGCGCGCGGCTCGCTCAGCGCATCGCGGACGTGCTGACGACTCAGCGTTCGACGTTGGTCCAGGTCGCCGACCTGCCGCTGCGATTGCGCGCAGAGGCGTCCGGGGAATTGATCGGGGTAGCCCTCACGGCGCGCCGGCGCATGCTCGGTGTCCTGCTGGTTGCCGCCGCCGGGGCACCAGGACACGCGATCGCGCGCGACGCCGAAGCGGCCGGCCTGCTCGCCGACCTGGCAACGAGGGCTGCGGTCGGCATCGACGTGGGGATCCTGTTCAAAGAGCAGCGTGAGGTTGTGCGCGCACTGCAGGCCAGCCTGCTCCCGCCGGCACTCCCGGTCACGGCTGAGTTGGAATTCGGGGCGAGATACGTCGCGGCGGGGGACATGAACACCGTCGGCGGCGACTTCTACGATGCCTTCGCGCTAGACAACGGCGACTGGGCGGTCGTGGTCGGCGACGTGTGCGGACGAGGCCCGGAAGCCGCGGCGATCACGGGGCTGGCCCGCAGCGTCCTGCGGGTATGCCTGCGCGACGGGCGGCCGGCTACTGACGCATACGCCCGGCTCAATCGCGAGATCCTCGACCTGGGGCAGCGGGGCCGCTTTTGCACCTGCGTGATTGCGGTGGTGCGCTCCGGGCCCACGCACACGTCCGTCCGGCTCACGATCGCCGGTCACCCGCAACCGGTGCTGGCCCGAGCGTCCGGTAGTGCGAGCTTGGTCGGGACGATGGGGACGCTCATCGGGGTGATGCCGGAGCTGTCGCTGCACGAGACCGAGATCCTGCTCGGCCCGGGCGACGCGCTTGTGCTCTACACCGACGGCGTCACCGAACGCCGCAAGGGCACTGAGATGCTTGATGATTCGGGCCTGCTGGCCGTGACCACGAGCGCGATCGGTCAACGGGCAGATCAAATTGCCGCCGCGGTCGAGAAGAAGGTCAGCGAATTCAGCCCCGAGACCGCCCGCGACGACCTTGCCATCGTCGTTGTGCGAAGGCCGACGAGCGCGCAGTTCGAGGCTCGCCGCTAGCGTCGTGCGATAGGTCGGCCGAGTGATTGCGGCTCAGGGCCTGCACCCGGGACTTCTCGTCCGCGCACGTCACCCCGCGCCCTCGGGCGGGTTCAGATACCGCCCGACCACGTCGAAGACCGGTGTCGACGAACAGCGGATCGAACGTCTCGCCGCCTGTTCCACCCGCTCGGCTGTGCTGAGTCTCCAGAGGTTTCGGCTGCACGCCCTTCGGCGCTCACGTGCCGACCCGGGTAGCACCTGGGCCACGATGCCCCGGTTCGCTGTGTTCTCGAGCTAGCGGGAGGAGTAGTGGGGGCGTGTGGCGCGTGGAATTTGCGGTGCGCCGAGCGGGCTTCTGCGCTTGGGTGTTGGGAGCTGCCGAGGCTCGGGCCTCGACAGCGCGCTGGCAGCTTCGGGCATCTCAGCAAAGCCTCGCGAGGCTTCGTCGTCGGCACATGCGGGGCCGGGAGATTCCAAGATCAGCAATCAGGTCGAGGCTGTGACCATCCACGGAGCTCGGTCAGAACGGGGGTGGGTCGGGGTCGCTTTCTGCGGGTTGGGTTCGGCTGGCGTCGTGGGGTTGGTCGGGCGGCTGGGACTGGTAGGTGTGTCTGGTGGGGCTGGTCCAGTGGTAGCTGCCTTCGGCTTGCCGGTCGAGTTTCCAGTCGGCCTCGTGTTTGAGGCGATGGTGGCGTCTGCACAGCGCTGCCAGGTTTTCGGGCGTGGTGTTTCCGCCTTTGTTGTAGGGGATTCGGTGGTCGATGTCGCAGTGGGCGGCTGCGCGTGCACATCCTGGGAAGGTGCAGGTTTGGTCGCGGGCGATGACGTATTCGGTGAGGTCGCGTGGGGGTCGGTAGGTGGTGTGTCCGTAGTCGAGCAGGTGCCCGGTGGCTGGGTCGGTGAGGAGCCGGCGCCAGGTGCCGGTTTGGTCGGCGGCGAGGTGTCGGGCTACTGATGCGGGGATGGGTCCGTGTCCGGCCAACTCGCCGGGTTGCTCATCGAGCCCGAGCAGGGTGGACACGGCGACGGTGACGTGGATCGAGGGCCGCATGCCTTGTGCTTTCGGCAGGTGCGGGTCGTGCAGCGCGGCGATGCCGAGGTCGACGAGGGCGTCGGCGCGGCGCTGATCGGCGGTCCGCAGGTCGGTCGCGGAGGTGACCGAGGCCAGGCAATCGACCGCCGCCATCACCGCGGCAGCACCCTCGGCCGGGAGCAGCGCCCACAGTTCGGCCATGCCGTCCTCGCGGGCAGTCACGCATACGCGGCGTTCGCTCATCGCGTGGGCGCGTTGTTCTTCGACCCGCGCCGGGTTCAGGGTGTGCACTGCGCGGCGTACGGAGCGTTTGAACTCGGCCAGTGTCTGCCCGCCCGCCCGAGGCAGCACCCTCGCCTGCACCGCGGTCGCCACCTGCGGGTCAAGGGGGTAGGTGGCCTCGGCGAGGGTCATGGCGTGTAGGTAGCCGATCCGGCCCCGGTGCAACGCCCGCCCCGTCTCCGCCAACGCGCCGGTCAAGGTTTCGGCCACGGCGAGGCGGCGTTGCGCGGTCAGGGCGGACAGCCGCAACGCACACCCGACCTCTTCGCGCACCCACCGATCCTCAGACCCATCATCAGCAGCCATCGCGGCCAACACCTGCGCCTGCACCCCGGCAAGCCAGGCCAGGTGTCGCTCCAAAGCGACCAGCACATCCACCCGCCCGGCATGCGACAGCACGCCCGGGTCGAGCAGCGACAACCCCGCCACCGCATCCGGACCCGGCGCCTCAACCGCCAACCAGGCCGCGGCCTGATCCGGATCCTCGGTGATCTCCGCGAGAGTCAACGGCGGCGCCACCGCGGGCGGCTGCCACTCATCGACCTCGAACATGCGTGCGATACTACCCGATCATCACAAGTCCCGTCCAGGCAGAATCACCCTATCTGGTAGGAACTTTCGACGCGAGCCAGGCAGGGCTCGCGAGAGGGGCAGGATGCGCGAGGCGGCACGACGAGCAAGATCGCAAGCCAGCACCCCCGAAACACGTACGACTCAGATCGATCCGCCAACCAGCCTCAGCCGAGTGACTCCAAGAATTGTTATCGGCGCGACGCACCGAGCAGTGGAACGATCACTCGCCCGATCTATTGCACGAAATAGCGCCGCCCTCGTAGTGCGCCGGTGTCGGGCTCGTCGGGTGCTGACATGATTTCTTGATGGAGATGTCCACCGCATGAACCGATCAGTCCGGGCGGGCGTGCTCGCGATCGGCCTGGCCGCGCTGACGGCGGCCTGCACGTCGACATCCTCAGGCCACCCGGCCGGCCCCACGTCCGGCAGCAGCAGTGCGAGTTCGTCGCGACCGGCCAGTACCCCCGCACCGTCCACCTCGCGCGTTTCCAAACGCCCCAGCACGCGGGTCGTGCCGAAACCGAAGCCGAAGCCCACGACGCCGTCCCCGACCCGATCGAGCAAGGCGTCGGCGAGTGGTCCCGTCATCGTCATAGACCCCGGCCACAGCCCGAGCATTCAGTCGGTAGACCCCTCGACCGGACTCGTCGATTCCGACTACGCGAACGAGCCGGAGATGCGGGATGTCTTCGCGGTCGCGGAGCTTGCCAGGACTCAACTCGAGGCCGACGGATACCGGGTGGTCATGACGAAGAACAGCGTCGATGACCGGGTGTCTCTCGGGCAGCGCGCGGCGGTCGCCAACAAGGTTCATGCCGCGCTGGCGCTCAGCATCCACGACCAGGCCGGGTCGAACGGCGGAATCCAATTCCAGCAGGGCAACAACACGGTCTACTACCAGTCCGTCGGTGGCTATCGCGAAACGCCGAGCGGTAAGCGAATCACCTTTACCGACCAGGGTGTTGCGGCTACGAGCAAGCGGTTCGGCCAAGTCTTCCAGGCCCAGCGCGCGGCGGCCGAAGGACACAGCATCCGGCTGCAAGGCGACGTCGGGTACGACCTCGGCTCGCGCGGTCTCGCGGCAGGCGACATGTGGATGGTGCAGCTACTGGCCAAGGTCCCTTGGATCTACAACGAGGCGGGCGGCAACAGCGCGGGCATGTCAGGGCTCGACTCATCGGATCGGCAGAAGTTCGCGCGCGGGATCGTTGCCAGCGTCGAAAAGTGCGTGCCGGTCGCGCGATAGCAGCGTCACCTCGACTGCGGCAGCTTTACTGGGCGGCGCGTGCCGCGTGGCGCCGAGGGTGGCGGCACGACCGGCCCGATGTCGCCGTCCGGCGCCTCGTCGAGGTCGACGATCACCGGCGCGTGGTCGCTCGGGCCGTTGCCTTTGCGCGCGTGCCGGTCGACCCACGCTGCCGCTACCCGGCCGGGCACCGATCCGCTTGCCAGGACGAGGTCGATGCGCATCCCGAGGTCCTGATGGAACATGCCCGCCCGGTAGTCCCAGTAGGTGAAGACGCGCTCGGTCGGCCAGCGATCGCGCACGACATCGTGCAGTCCCAGATTCTGCAATTCGGCAAGCGCCGCGCGCTCGGGCTCGGTGACGTGGGTCTGGCCGATGTATGCCTGCGGATCAAATACGTCAGCGTCTGCCGGCGCGATGTTCATATCCCCGCACACCATCGCGTCCGACGGGCCTGCTGCTACCACGTCGCGTAACGCCGTGAGCCACGCCAGCTTGTAGTGGTAGTGATCAGAATCGGGGACCCGCCCGTTCGGCACGTACACCGAGTGGACGCGGATCCCGCCGCAGGTGGCCGACACCGCCCGAGCCTCGGGGCCGGGGAACCCAGGCGCACCCGGCAGTCCCGTTACGACATCGTCAAGGCCGACCCGGGACAGAATGGCAACCCCGTTCCACTGTGCCTCGCCGTAGTAGCCGATTGCGTAGTCGCGGCTCGCGAGCTCGGCGCCGAGCAGATCGGCGAACGCTGCGTCGGCGAGCTTCGTCTCTTGCAGGCAAACCACATCCGGTCGGCGCTCGTCCAGCCACGGCAGCAGCCGCGGCATCCGCTGCTTGACCGAGTTCACGTTCCAGGTCGCCACTCGCATCTGGCCAACGTAGCCCGCGCGTTCCTCGGTGGACGATCGGCGTAGCTTGACGCCGCTACCAATGAGGTTTTCTCACCAGGCGGGCCGTTGTAGGTGAAGAAGGACGAGTGCGGCGGCGGTGATCGCGGTGATTCTGCCGGGGTCCAGGGTGATGCGTTCGAGTGTTTTCCAGGTTCGTTTGAGCAGCGCGTTGGCGCGCTCGGCGGGTGCGCGCAGGGCGCTGATCATGGTGTTGCGGGCGCGGTTGTCCGGGGCGAGGTTGCCACCCTTGATCGGGACGAGGATGCCGATGCCGGCGCCGACGTAGCCTTTGTCGGCCAGGGTTTTCAGGCCGGCTGCGGCGGCCGGGTAGAGCGCGCCCAGCACGTGTTCGCGGGCGGCGGTGATGTCGTGTGTCGAGCCCGGTTCGGCCGGGCTGACCCATTCGGGGTAGCCGGTCGGGCCGGTCAGGACCTGGACGTTGCCGCCGTGGCGGTGGTGTTTGCCGGAGTACCACAGATCGTGCCCGGCCTCGGACTTGCGGCTCGATCGCACCGTCGGGATCAGCGTGCCGTCCAGACACACAAACTCCCACCCTTGTTCCAAGTCGCGCGCGAGGACGTCGTGCAGGTCGGGGACGCGCGCTGCGATCACGTCGATCGCCTCGTGCAGATACCGGTACGCCGTGGCGATGCTGATCCTCGAGTCCCGCGCGAGGACGTCAACGTCGGTTCTGTCCCTGAACCAGCGCAACACCAGAACAGCTTGCGCGTAAGGCGTTGCGGCCCGCTGCCACGGCCGCGCGTCGTGGATCTTGCGGTGCGCGGCGAGCCAACGCGACACACACGCCGCCGTCTCGCACGGGACATCGAGGGTGGCACGATAGGTAATCACGCGGGGTCCTACTCGGGCTGGCTTCTTGGTCGAAACCAACCTTCGAGACCAGGACCCCGCGCCTCATCCCGCCACGCCGACGCGAACCCGATCAGTCACACGAGTCACACCAGCCACTCTGGTGAGAACACCTCAATTATCACTGCATAACGTGAGCGGACTTGGTTGGCAGCAATTGCGGCAATTAGCGAACTGGCGCTGGGCACAGATTGTCGCGACATCGCCTGTGCTGGAAACTTCTGCGCGTGGCCAATTCCGCCGGGCTCTGACGAGACTCGTCAGACCAACGGTCCATCGGTCGAGACTTTCGACCTGATGCATACGGCCTTGGCAGTGGCTACGATATCTGTGGCGCGCATATCACGCGAATTTCACGCACATCCTTTGTGGCGGCTTGACTGCTGGCATGGCGCGCGCCGGTGATCGTCGAACGAAAGGAATGAGGCGTTGTCTGATAACAGCGACTACCCGGCGATGCACGACCCGTACTCGGACAGCGTGGCATTCGATCACGGGCCCGATCCGGCGATGACGTATCACGGGCCCGCAAGGGATGTGCCGGCGTCACATGATTCGTTGTACTGTGCGGCTGGACATCCGGTGCCGCCTGATGCTTCGTTCTGCTCGACTTGTGGCGCGGCGGTTCTCCGCCCCTCAATTTCTGATGCCCCGTTGACGTATCCGCAAATGCCTTACAACGCCGGGTGGAGTGGGTTTGCGCCGCCGACGCAAAGCGGTCGAGCGCCAGTCGCCTACGGGGCAGCCGATCCGATTGCCTACGGACACGGACCGACATCGCACGCGCCGAAACGCAGACGTCGTCTGCTGTGGCTCACGGTCGGGCTGGTGCTCGCCTGCGGAGCTGGTGCGACCGCGTTCTTCGTCTCGAACAGCGGGTCACACGTCGCGACCATCACGGGTACCTTCATCCTGACCGATGATGCCTTATCGAGTGCTGGCTGCGTCGGTCAAGGTGCCGAAGGCGAACTCGGAACCGGCGCCGCAGTCACATTGTCCGGGCCGGCTGAAAAGCCGATTGCGACTACAAAGCTCGCTACGGGAGTGGCCGCGGCCGGTACGTGCACGTTTCGATTCGAGTTCCCGAAAACAAAGACGAATCTGGCGACCTATGCGGTCTCCGTCGCCACGCAGCCACTCACGACGATGACCAGGTCAGAGTTGAAGACCAACGACTGGCACTTCGATCTCCGCTACGGCCCAGAGACGACGACGGTAACCGGTTCCCTCACGCTCGACGACTACGACACCGTGCTGGCGGACTGCGTTGGGCAAGGGGGCTACTCGGATATATCCGAAGGAGCCACGGTCGTAATCACGGATCAGACCGGTCGTATTCTCAGTTCAGGCGCGCTCGAGGCCGGCAGCGCATCTGGCACGACCTGCGTTTACGACTTCAGTCTGCCAAGCGTTCGTCAGGATGA
Source organism: uncultured Actinomycetes bacterium (assembly GCA_963733615.1). GTDB lineage: Bacteria > Actinomycetota > Actinomycetes > Mycobacteriales > Jatrophihabitantaceae > DASXRA01. Next base: position 306,493 of record CAVTEA010000030.1, on the reverse strand, counting down.
GCAGCAATACGCGGTCGAGATCACTCACCGCGGAAAGGTTGTGACCAGCGCGGCTGAGATGCAGTCAGACGGGTGGACCTTCGGCGTGACCCTGGGCATCTGATCGGTCGAGGCAACGCAGGTCGCCGCTAGCCGAAGCCTCGACGGACCGCGGACATCTCCAGCACATTCCAATGCCGGTGCAAGCAGTTAAGTCTGCGACTTCGCTGACGATAGACATAGAGCGCGGCAGATGGCGTCACCCGGCACCACTTGCGGCGTCTGTGCCGCGTATGAAAGGCGAGACACCATGACCAATTATCTGCCGCCACAGGGTTATCCGGCGCCCGAATATCAACCGCCGCAGGGGTATCTGCCGCCCGGCTATCCACCGCCTCCGGGGTATCCGCCTTTCGAGCCGCCGACGGACCGTCCCCGTCGACCGTGGTGGCGCCGGAGTTGGGTCGTTGGTCTGGCCGGGTTGGTCGTCGGCGCCGCTGTGGCCGCAGGAGTGGCCAGTGCCGGGTCGCCGAAGACCAAGATCGTGGCTGGGCCCACGATCACCGCCCCGGCGGTTACCGAGCAGGTGACCGGCCCTACCGTGACCAAGCGAGTGAACGTACCGGGTCCGACCGTTGTCCACACCCGCGTTGTGACCTCCCGAGTCACCGTGAGCCCGCCCAAGGCACATGCGAGTGCGTCGTTCTCCAACGGAACGTTCGTCGTTCCGACCGAAGTTGCCCCGGGCCTGTACAAGACCAACGGCGAGGGCGACATTGGGGCTTGCTATTGGGCACGGCTATCCAGCCTGAGCACCAACGACATCCTCGACAATGGCATCGTGACCGGTCCGACCACGATCGAGGTCCGGTCCGGCGACCGCGCGCTGGAGACATCCGGTGGTTGCGAGTGGACGCGCGTCGGGTGACGTCGCGGCTCACCAGTCGATCACTCGTACCATCCGTCTCTGGTCTGTCACTTCAACTGCCCACTTGAGGGTCAGTCCATGCGAGTCTGCAGGCCGGTGAGCTGATTGCCGCCCGCGTTCCCTGGGTGGGCACTTTCACCGACATGTTTGCGGTCTGCCACCGCAACGGCCCCTATGTCCGCGGCTCGAATTTCCCTTGCCCGTAAGGGGTCACGAACAGAGTGCAACGGCCTACGATGCCTGGTAATCACTCGACCCTTGGGAGGGAGTCGATAGATGATTAGTCCGTCCACACAAGGGGAAACAGCGCATCTGGCACCTGCCAGGACGACGTTTGCCGTCGTTGCCATGGTGGTTCTGGCGTTGGGCGTCGCCGGATTAGCGGGGAGCGTCACGGCGCGGGCGGCGACAATCACCTTGCCGGACATGAAGATTCTCGTCCCGACAAATCTGATTTCGATCGGCGTCGACCCCACATCAGGTCACAAGTTGCTGCGATATACGCACATCACCGAGGACGCCGGCACCGGACCGTTCGAGATCGATCCGAGCTACAACTCCGCCACGGGTGTGTCGAGCTTCGTCCAGGCCCTCTACGGTAGCTCCGGTCCAGGCGTCTGGGCGCTCGACCACACCGTGCCGCTGGCGATCAACGGCGTGTTCGAGAATCCCGCTGACTACCGATTCCCGCTCACCCGGTTCACGCTCAACGACGTCAACGGTGACGGGACGATCGGCGCCGTCGTCAGTACCAGCCCCAAGGCCGAGTACTGCATAACCGGCGACAATCGCGTAGCCGACGTGCCGAATACGCCGGCGCAGACGTACCCACCCGCGTCGAACTGCACCGATCCCACCAAGCCGCTCGGCTGGAGTGTGGGCTGGGGAGATCAGTACGACCAGACCGACTCGGGCCAGCCGATCGACCTCAACGGCGTCGCCGACGGCACCTACATCCTGCGCGCGACCGTCGACCCGCAGCACGTGCTGACCGAGAGCGACGCCACGAACAATGTGACCGACACGGTGTTGACGATCACCGGAAACGCCGTGTCGACCGGTGCGCAGACCCGCCCCACCGTCGTGCCACCCGGCGTCGCGCTGCTCAGCCCGACCCAGGGAGCGACCGTCGCGGACACGGTCAACCTGACCGCGACCGCTTCGGCGACCGCGCCCGCCACGATCAGCTCAGTGCAGTACCTGCTCGACGGCAACCCGCTTGGCGGCCCGCAGACAGTGCTGCCGTACGGGTATGTATGGACGGTCGGAAGTACGCCTCCCGGCAACCACCGGTTGAGCGCGCAGGTTACCGATTCGGCCGGCAATATCGGCACGTCGCCGGTGGTGACGGTTACCGTGCCCGCCTCCACGCCACCGGGCGGCCTCGCGATCGACCAGAACGTCAGCAAGGCCGGGCGCGGCACGATCACCACGGCCGCGTTCTCCACGAGCGTCGCGGGCGAAACCCTGGTGGCCTTCGTCGGCTCTGACGGCCCGTCGACCACCGGTAGCCAAAGTGTCACCATCACCGGCGGCGGCCTCTCATGGCGACGGGTCAGGCAGGCCAACTCGCAGTACGGCGACGCAGAGGTCTGGACGGCCAGCGCGCCGAACGTGCTGTCGGCAGTCACGGTCATATCGACGCCGGCACGCGCCAACTACGACCAGCAACTCAACGTGCTCAGCTTCGTCGGCTCGGCCGGGGTGGGGGCCTCGGCAGGCGCTTCGGCCGGCACCGGTGCTCCTACAGTCAACCTCACCGCCACCAGTGCAGGCTCGCTGTCCTACGCGGTCGGCGAAGACTGGGACCGTGCTCTCGCCCGCACCGTCGGGTCGGGGCAGGCGATCATCAACCAGTGGGTCGACGCGACGACCGGGGACACCTTCTGGGCACAGGCCAGAACCGCCGCGAGCTCGAGCGCCGGTGAGATCGTCACGCTCAACGACACGGCGCCCACAACCGATCGGTGGAACTTTGCCGCCGTCGAGGTCATACCCAGCGGCGCCGCACCGCCGCCGCCACCGCCACCGCCCGATGTGACGCCGCCTTCGGCTACCGTCACCAATCCGGCGAACGGCCAGACCGTCTCCGGCGCGACGCCCGTCGCCGCCACCGCGAGCGACAACGTGGCTGTCGCATCGGTCCAGTTCCTGCTCGATGGGCAACCGCTCGGCAACCCGGTGACCGCCCCGCCATACGCCATCGCGTGGGATACCACCCTGACCGCCAATGCCGTCCACACGGTGGCGGCGAGAGCGACCGACACGAGCGGCAATGTCGGCACCTCGACCACGGTGACGGTGACCGTGCAGAACCCGGCCCCGCCGATGACGTGCTTCATCCTGCAGGCGCAACGAAGTGTCCACGGTCATGGCACGGCGACGACACCGTCGTTCAGCACTGCCATGGCCGGTGAGGTCCTGGTGGCATTCGTCGGGTCGGACGGCCCGCTGGCGTCCGGTGCTCAGTCGGTGGCAGTCAGTGGCGCTGGTTTGACCTGGACGCTCGTCAAACGCGCGAACGCCCAGTACGGCGACGCGGAGGTCTGGACGGCCACCGCGCCCGCCGTCCTCACGAACGTCACGGTGCGGTCGAGGCCGGCCAGGTCCGGATACGACCAAGACCTCACGGTCATCGCCATGGAAGGGACGCTCGGCGTCGGTGCCTCGGTCTCGGGTTCGGCTGCCTCGGGCGCACCCGGTCTGAACGTCACCACGACGAAAGCCGCCTCGCTGGTGCTGGCGGTCGGCAATGACTGGGATACCGCCACCGCCCGGACGCTGCCAACCGGCTTGGTCATGCTCGACCAATGGCCCGACACCCGTACCGGAGACACGTTCTGGAGTGAATACACGAACCAGACGACCGGCGCCGCCGGCACGGTCGTACACATCGGCGCCACCGCGCCGACCGGCGATCGGTGGAACATGGTTGCCATCGAACTGAAAGGCGACGACGACTGACGTCCAGCAACACATGCCGGCCAATGTTCGTGCCGCACATTGACCGGCGCTCCCAGACTTCCCATCGGGTCTTGATCATCTCCGCGGGATCCGGCATTACTTGCGGCTTCGACAGAGATGATCAAAAGAACTACAGAGGTAACACTGTCTGTTACTCCGAGTCATATCCACGGCGAGAGCTGCGCTGCCACTCAAATCAACGGCCGCCTAAGGTACTTGTAAGGCTTCTCCGTTATGTGGCGGGTGCTCCTTCTCGGTGCTTCAATTTGGCAAATGAGTGAGTCTGCCGGGTATGCGTCGCACCCCTGGGTGCGGTGGTATCCGTCGGGTGTGGCGGAGCGCCTGCACGTCCCCGATGTTGCCCTGACCCAGCTGCTCGACGATGCTGCGCGCGACTTTCCGCGGCGCAAGGCGCTGACGTTTCTGGGTCGGACGATGACCTACCGCGCCCTGGTGAGCACCGTGGACCGCTTCGCCGGAGCGCTGTTCGACCTGGGAGTTCGCAAGGGCGACCGGGTGGCGTTGATCCTGCCGAACTGCCCGCAGAACGTCATCGCGTTCTTCGCGGTATTGCGCCTGGGGGCCATCGTGGTCCAGCACAACCCGCTTTACACCGCCCCGGAGCTGCATCACCAGCTGACCGACAGCGGCGCGTCGGTGGCGATCGTGTACGACGGCGCCTACAGCCGGCTGGCGGAGGCGCAGCCGGGCACGGACCTGCAGCACGTGATCGTCACGTCGCTGGCCGATTACCTGCCCTCGGGCAAGCGGTTGGCGCTGCGGCTGCCGTTCGGCAGCGTTCGGGAGAAGCGCGAGCAACTGGTCACGGCACTGCCGCCCGGCGCCGACGTGCTGAAGTTCGACGAGTTGCTCGACACCGCGGGCAGGCTGATGCGGCAGATGCCGATCACGCCGGAGACCGACATCGCGTTACTGCAATACACCGGAGGCACGACCGGGCTGCCCAAGGGTGCGATGCTGACCCATCGCAACCTGGTCGCGAACGCCTACCAGGCAATCGCCTGGGACCCGGACATGCAGCGCGGGCAGGAGACGGTGCTGGCCGTACTGCCGATGTTCCACGTATACGGCCTGACGATGTGCCTGACGATGAACATGCTGGCGGCCGGCACGTTGGTGTTGCTGCCCACGTTCGACCTTGGCCTGGTGTTCAAGGCGATCGACAAGTGGAAGCCGACGGTGTTCCCCGGCGTGCCGCCGATGTACGACCAGATCGTGCGATCACGGCGCACCAACAGGCACGATCTGCGATCGATCCGCACCTGCGTGTCCGGCGCGATGCGGCTGCCTCCTGAGACGGTGCGCAAGTTCGAGCAGGTCACCGGCGCTCGCCTGGTAGAGGGCTATGGGCTGACTGAAAGCTCTCCGGTGGCGTTGGCGAACCCGCTGAACGAGAACGCGCGGCCCGGCACGATCGGTGTGGCGGTGCCCGGCACCGACGTGCGGATCGCGGATACGAACGACCCGTCGCGCGAGGTTCCCTTCGGGGTTCCGGGCGAACTGTGCGTGCGCGGGCCGCAGGTGTTCGGCGGCTACTGGCGCCAGCCGGACGACACCGCGTCGATGCTCCGGGACGGCTGGCTGCTGACCGGCGATATCGCGGTGATGGAGCCGGATGGGTTCGTCACCATCGTCGACCGCAAGCGCGACGTCATCAACGCCAGCGGGTTCAGCGTCTTCCCGTCCGAGATCGAGGACGTGCTCAACGAGCATCCGGCGGTCGAGTCCTGCGCGGTGGCGGGGGTGCCGCACTTCTACCGGGGCGAGACGGTCAAGGCCTTCGTGGTGATCCGGGCGGGGCAGCAGGTAACCGAGAAAGAGCTGCACACGTTCTGCGCGGCCCGGCTGGTGGCGTACAAGATCCCGGCGCTGTTCGAGTTCCGCGAGGACCTGCCGCGAAACATCCTGGGCAAGGTGCTTCGCCGGGTGCTGCGCGACGAGCACGATGCCGCTCGAAGCCACGTGGCGCCGCCCGAGCCCGGGTACACCTTCGACACGGCCGACACAGGCATCTACGACACGGGAACCTTCGACACCGGAATCATCGACACCGGAACCTTCGACACCGGAATCATCGACACCGGAACCTTCGACACCGGAATCATCGACACGGGAACCTTCGAGACGGGCAGCCTCGAGACGGGCGCTCTCGAGACGGGCGCTCTCGACACGGGCGCTCTCGACACGGGCAGTCTCGACACGGGCAGTCTCGACACGGGCAGCTTCGTCGCGGGCAGCTTCGTCGCGGGCAGCTATGCGGCGCAGCCCGACCGGCCGAGGTCAGCCGCCGTGCCCGTCGCGCCGGCCCTCAATGGCAAGCACACAGGCGTCGTCGACTTCTCCGGGCGGCTGGATCGTGCTGGGTCGCTCACAGCACCTCAGCTCGGTCTGCCGCTGACGCAGGCTCCGCCGAACGGGCACCCTGCCGCAGGTGGCAGCCTGGTCGACGAGCTGGAGCGATTGGTTCGGTTGCGCGACGCCGGCGCGCTCACCGACGCCGAATTCCAGGCGGCGAAGGCACAGTTGCTCGGGTAGGTGCATGACGCCGACTTTCGGCTTACCAACGCGCCTCGGCCTCAAGATCTTTGACGCGGATTTGCGTGGTCACCGGGATAGGCTGCGGGCGCTCATGCGAAACGCACATGCCGCCAAGCCCTTCCTGCTGCTGTCCATCCGAGCAGAGGATGCGGCCGCTGACGACGAGTACTCGGCCATCATGAGGTTCAGCGGCCTGGACGAGTCCGGGTTGCAGCGGATCCGCCTGGATCGCGAATCGCTCGGCCGCGTCAATCTCGACGACTGGTCCGGGGTCATCCTGGGTGGTGGGCCGTACAACTTCAGCGACGCGTCCGCCGCGAAATCCGCCGACCAGCGCCGAGCCGAGGCCGAAGTTCTTGCATTGCTCGACGAGATCGTGGCCCGCGACTTCCCGTTCCTCGGCTGCTGTTACGGCATCGGCGCGCTGGGCACGCACCTCGGTGCGACGGTCGACCGGACATTCACCGAGCAGATCGGGTCCGTGCCGGTGTCGCTCACCGCCGCCGGGCGTGCCGATCCGTTGCTTGCCGATGTTCCCGATGTGTTCGAGGCATTCGTCGGGCACAAGGAGGCGATCAGCGAGCTACCGCCGGACGCGGTGTTGCTGGCAACGGCGCCCGCCTGTCCGGTCCAGGCTTTTCGGATCGGCCGCAATGTCTACGCGACGCAATTTCATCCCGAGCTGGACGTTGCCGGAATCTGCACCCGGATCGAGATCTACAAGCACTACGGGTATTTCCACCCGGACGCCGCCGACTCACTCAAGGCATCAGTGCAGCAATGCCACGTCGTGCATCCACCGGCCATCTTGCGCAGCTTCGCGCGGCGGTTCGCCGTTCGTTGAGCCGCGCGGCGCGGCGTTTCCGCCTATAGTCCCGAGTGCTGCTGAACAGACCCGGCTGACAACCATCGTGGTCAGCGAATATCTCATCGGAAGCGCCGCCGCAGCGGCCGCCCGTCGTAGCCGCTGTCGATGGCTGACTGGGGGTAGGCATGTTCGTCCAGACCGCCAACGACACCGAGATCGGTGCCTGGTTCGATCAGCAACGCGCGTCTTGGGGGTACCTGCCCAACTACGCGGCCGCATTCGCGAGCCGGCCGGATGTCGCGCGTGCCTGGACGACGCTGAACACCACGATTCGCGACGGCATGGACCGCCGCCGCTTCGAGATCGCGACTATCGCCGCATCGCGCGCGTTGCGCTGCACCTACTGCGCGGCGGCCCACTCCAAGTTCCTGCGAGATGAATGCGCCGACGAGGACACGATGCGGGCGATGGCGGGCGATCCGTCCGGCGAGACGCTCAGCACGGCCGATCGTGCGGTGGTCCGTTTCGCCACGCAGGTGGCGACTGATGCCGCTGCGGTCACCGAGGCCGACGTCGACGAGCTGCGCCGGGAAGGCTTGTCCGACGCCGAGATCGCCGACCTCGTTTTCGCTGTCGCGGCACGCAGCTTCTTCACCCGGGTCCTCGACGGCCTCGGCGTCCTGGCCGACCAGCAGCTCGGTGCCACGTTCGATCCGGTGCTGCGGGAACAGCTGACCGTGGGGCGTCCGATCGCCGATCGCTGATCGCGCGCGATCTGGAGCGGATCAGCCAGTGCACATCCCGGCCGACGACCACCGAACACGTCCGCATCGCCTGGCGGATCACGGCCTCGTGGTCGGTCGTCTTGCCCGTCGCGGTGAACAACAGATTCCCGCTGTTCACGCAGCGGCCGGTTCAGCTCGTGGCCAGCAGCCGAGCGACGGCGGGTAGGAAAGCGCGATCTACGTCGAGCCAGCCAAGGTCGCCGAGTTCGCCGGCCGCGAGCCAGCGCAGCTCGTCATGGTCCTGCCGTGCCTGCGGTTCACCGCCGATCGGCCGTGCGGCGTAAACGGCCAGTTCGAGCCCCTCGCGGATCCAGGTCCGGCCGATCAGCGTGCCGACCTGCACGTCAAGGCCGAGTTCCTCGCGACATTCACGGGCCAGCGCGTCAGTCTCGGACTCGTGCGGCTCGACCTTGCCGCCCGGAAACTCCCACCTGCCGGCAATCTCAGCCGGAGCAAGGCGGCGCGCGGCCAGCACCTGCTGTTCGCGCACAATCGCCGCGCCGACTACTACCGCCACACGGCGCAGCCTGCCAGATCGGATCGCTCGGAAGGTCCGCGGCGGTGGTGCTTCCGTGGCGTTCGTGGTGGGTGGGCACTTGTGCGCAGTTGTGGGTGGCCTTGCCAGCGGCTGCAAGGTTTGCCGACCCGGCGTTCGCACAGTACGTGCCCGGCGTGGTGCGTGCGGAAGGATTCGAGGCTCGCGTCTTTCTCGGCACGCTGTTGGGCAGCACGTCGCCGGTGGGCGGCCATTCCCCTTTGGCTGGCGCGGAAATGACGATTGACCCGGGCCGCGCCGCACGCGTTCGAGTAGATGTGGCTTTCGAGTACGGCATTCTCGTGGACTCAGGCGTGGTGACCGTCGACGGCACCGAGGTGGCGACCGGCTCGCTGGCCTACGTCACGGTCGGGCGGGAGATGATCGAACTACGCGCCCCCGGTGAGGAGAGGGCGCGGGTGCTGATCGTCGGAGGGACGCCGCTCGGTGAGCGGATCGTGATGTGGTGGAACTTCGTCGGCCGCACCGTGCGGCCTGATCGTCGAACATGCGGTGACGACCCGAACCGGATATCGATCAGACTGAGCCGGCTGCGCGGAGCAGGCTAGAAGGCGATCCCTCTTGCCGCGAATGCGTCAACGCACACCTTGACCTACTTGCCCGTGCCTTCTAAAGTCACCCGCACGATAGGTATCACGATACGTAAGGAGCTGATGACGGTGACGGATCGGCAGGTCGGTAAGAGGGCGATCACCGAGGACGAGTACCGCGAGTTGCTGTCGTCGATGCCTGACGTCGAGAGCAGCACCGAATCGGCGGCCGTGTTGACGGCAGACCAGTACTTCCAGGTCGTGCACAAGCCGGATACCCGGCCGGCGTTCTGGAAGTGGCGCGACGTCAAGAAGGTCCTCGACGAGATGGCAGACGAACCGTTGCGCGAAGCCGAGCGCAGGTTCTGCACCACCGTCAACAGCGACACCGGTGAACTGGTGGGCGCGACGCCGTTCATCTTCCTCGGCTGGCAACTGATTCACCCAGGCGAGGAGGTCCCGCCCCATCGGCACAGCTCCGTGGCGATTTACCACATCCTGCAGGGCAGCGGGTACACCGCCGTGCAGTCGACCGAGGACACGTGGGCCAAATACCACTGGGAGAAGGGCGACACGCTGGCCTGCCCGGCATGGGCGTACCACGCACACTATGCAGAGGGAGACGAGGACACGCTGATGTACGTCGTGCAGGACATGCCCCTGCTCGCCGCGAGCCGCACCCTGTTCTGGGAGGAGCCGCTGGGCCAGGAGAACATTCGTCACCTGGTGCGGGGTAACAGTCCTTCGTGGAGCGTCACCCGTACGGATGTCGGCCAAGGCTGAGCATGGCTATCTACCAACGTATGCGCGCCGACGCCGACTCCCCAGGCGGTGTCCTCGCAGTTCCCGATGGTGACGGTCCATGGCCGGCGGTCATCGTGCTGACGGCGATCTCGGGTATCAACGACTACGTCGAGCGTGTGGTCGACGGCCTAGCCTCCGACGGCTACATCGCATTCGCGGTCGACTACTACGCACGCAGTGCGGTTCCCGAGTTGAAGTCGCTCGAACAGGTCATGGCCGCGGTCGACGCACTCTCAGATCCGCAGGTCATCGACGACGTCCGCGGCGTCTATGACTGGCTGTCGGCTCGAAGTGACGTCACGGCGCGCATCGGAACGGTCGGGTTCTGCATCGGGGGCAGCTACGCCGTTCTCGCCGCGGCGCTGGTCGACGGGCTGGCGTGCTCGGTCGGCTTCTACGGCATCTTGAACCAGCCCGTCCTCTCGCCGAGCAAGCCGATCAGCGCGCTGGACGCAGCGGCGAAGTTGCAGTGCCCGCTGCTCGCCCACTACGGGGAAGACGACCACCTGGTACCCGTCGCCGACGCCCGACGGTTACAGGAAGCCACCGCTGGGAAGCCGGCCGAGGTCTACATCTATCCCGGTGCCGGGCACGCATTCCACGAGGACTTCCGTCCACAGGTCTACCGGCCGGCAGCGGCGAACGAAGCCTGGCGGCGAACAATGCATTACTTGCGCTACTACTTGACATCCGCATACGTAGGTTGATTGATGGCGCGGGACTCCGGCGACGCTGGTTGGCTCAAGCTTGCGCCCGCGACCGCGCTGCCCAAGGGCCAATCGGTGGCGCTCGACGTCGACGGCCAGTCTCTTGCGCTGTTTCACACCGACTTGGGCTTTCACGCCATCGACGGCTACTGCCTGCACGCGGCCGGCCCGCTCGCCGAGGGCGACGTCCTCGACGAGACCGTCACCTGTCCATGGCATGGATGGTGCTACCGCCTCGACACCGGGCAACGACTAGACCGAAAAGGACAGCCTCTCAATGTCTATCGCGTCAAGATCCACGACGAATGGCTCTGGCTCGAGCTTCCGGATCCTGCCAGGTCTTGACTCGGTGGTGGCCCAGATCCACGGCCGCCTCGTCGTCGTTCCGCTCGGTTCGGCGCGCGGCGGTTCTGGGGCAACGCAGTTGCAGGTCGTTCATCTCACCGTGACCGACGCCGACGGCGCGAGCGGTACGGGCTACACCTACAGCCTCGGCGCCGGCTGCGAGGCGAGTTACGCGACGCTGCAGCAGGTCCACGCGCCAGGCCTTGTGGGCTCGCATGTTCTGGACTGGCCGATGGTGCGGCGGCGGCTGGCCGGCGCAACAAGCCGGGTCGGCCCGGAGGCAGGTCTGGCGGCGATCTCGGCGATGGACATCGCAGTCTGGGATCTCAAGTCGCGGCGCGCGGGTCTGCCACTGCATCGGCTGCTCGGGACGCAACAGGAACGCCTGCCTGCCTACGGAAGTGGCCGGGCAACCCACGCGATGACGACCGATGAGCTTGTCGACGGCAGCCTGAAATACGTGCAAGAGGGATACCGGGCAATCAAGCTTCGCGCCGGCGTGCTCGGCACGGACCAAGACGTCGCACGAGTGAGCGCGGTGCGTGACGCCGTCGGCGCCGGCGTCGCAATCATGGTCGACTGCAATGAGCGGCTTGACCTGGCTAGCGCGCAGCGCATGGCGAACATGCTTGCACCATTGGACATTCTCTGGCTCGAGGAGCCTGTTCCGGCTGCCGACCTGGCCGGCCATGCGGCATTGGCGAAGCGAACGCCGATTCCCTTGGCGGTCGGCGAGCACCTTCGCCAGCTGGAGCAGTTCACTGCGTTTGCCAGCACGCGCATCGCCGCCGTGCTCCAACCCGACGCTCCGCTCATGGGCGGCGTGACGGACTGGATGCGGGTCTCGACGATGGCCGAGGCGCACGGGGTGTCCATGTCGCCGCACTTCCTGCCTGAGCTGCACGTGCACCTTGCGGCCGCGTCGAGATCTACCACCTGGCTAGAGCATTTCCCGCTATTGGACGACCTTCTAGGGGAGGTACTCATGCCGTCGGACGGCCTTTTCGCCCCTCCGGATCGCGACGGGCACGGCATCATCTGGGACCCGGCATCGATCGAGCATCACACCGTCGCATCCTTCACCGAGCGGGCACAGCCGTGAAGTTGGCGATCTACGACGACAACCGGCTCGGTCTGGTAAGTGCCGACGAGCAGTTCATCGAGCCGGTCCTGGACCGGCTCGTCATCGGAGACGACCGTGCGTCCTTCGGCGCCGCATGGTGGGTCAGGCTGTGCCACGACCTGATGTCCGGGCAGCCGCTTCACCCGTCCGGGACGGCAATCCCGTTGACCGATGTGGTCCTGCGGCCGGCGGTGCTGAACCCGGGCAAGGTGATCGCCTGCGCGTCCAACTACGCGAAGCACGTTGACGAGATGCGCGAGACCGTCATGGCCCGCACGGGCATGACCCAGAACTCGTGGCTACTGGACTTCGACGTTTTTCTCAAGGCGCCCACGTCGATCTCCGGACCGAGCGACCCGATCACCATCCCGGCCACGGCATCGGCAGACAAGGTCGAGGTCCACCACGAGGCGGAACTGGCGCTGGTTATGGGCCGGGGCGGGCGCTTCATCGCCGAAGCCGACGCGCTCGACCACGTTGCCGGCTACCTCATCGCCGTCGACGTCACAGTTCGGGGCGACGGCGACCGGTCACGGCGAAAGAGCTATGACACGTTCACGCCGACGGGGCCATGGCTGACGACGGCGGACGAGATCAAGGACCCGCAGCAATTGACCATCGATCTGTCGGTCGACGGCCAGCCGCGCCAGCACGTCGACACGTCCGAGATGCTGACCGGTGTCAGTTCGATCATCGCCTACGCGTCGTCGATCATGACGCTCGTCCCCGGAGATCTCATCCTCACCGGGGCGCCTCCCGGGGTGGGTCCCATCCGGGCGGGCGAGCGAGTCGATGTCGCGATCAGCGGCCTCGGATCGATGTCGCTGGCGGTCCGCTGACGGCACGGGCCGCGTTACTGACGGACGGTGTCAGGCGCTCTTCGCGGGGCGCCGAGCCTTGCGCTTCTTCGGCTCAGCGCGCGCCCGATCGAGTTCGTCCAGCAGCGCCAAGCCCTTCTCCGCCCAGGCGACCTCAGCCTCCGCCTTCGAGATCGCGCCCTCGAATGCGAACCGCTTGAACGCAACGATCGCCTCATGGTCTGCCGGAGGATGATTAGCGAGGCGTCGCTGCAGTAGGGGAACCCGCCGTTCGTCGATCTCTTCGAGAACCTGCTTCCAGTCCGCGACGCAGCCGCGGTGGTAGGCGATGTGCTCGCGTAGCTGCGCGCGCGCTGCATCGCGCGACGCCCACTCGAAGAACGCGGCCTTGAGCCGGTACGGGCTGCGCTCGGTCTGACGCGGCAACGGCGCGTCGGCCCATCGGCGCAGCTCCTCCACACCCAGATCGGTGATGGAGTAGACGCGCTTCTCAGCGCGGTTGCCACGGGGGATGGTCTCGGCCTTGACCAGCCCGAGATCCTCCATGCGCCGCAGCTCTGGATAGATCTGGCTGTGCGGCGCGCTCCACATGAACGCCAGCGTGCCGTCGAAGTATTTGACCAGGTCATAGCCCGTCATTGGCTCTGCAGTCAGTTCGGCCAGAAGCGCGTGACGCAGGGACATAGGTTTCACGATACCTACCGGGTAAGCAATGGCATGCAGAACTGGCGATCCCCTTGACAACGAAGTGGCGTGCACCATACTCACAGAAATACGTATCGAGATACGTGAAGCTCGCACCATCGAGAACGTAGGCGCACCGAGTCCCTCTACCGCAACGGCAGGCGTCCACCCCATTCGGTGAACGTTCATTTCGGCAACGGCAGATCCCGTCGACACCCACCAAGGCGCGCAGCGCAGGAAGAGGAGTCACCGTTGAAACCCGACCGCTACACCACGATGAAGTTCGACCACGTCGGAAAGGTGCTGCGCGTCGTCATCGACAATCCGCGCAGCGACCTCAACGCCGTCGATGAGGACCTCCACGCGGACTTCACCCGACTGTTCCGAGAGTTGCGCGACGAGCGCGATGCTCGCGCGGTGCTGCTCACCGGCTCGAAGAAAGCCTTTTGCGCAGGGGGTGATCCAGAATTTGTGATGGCGATGCGCAACACCGCCGTACTGGCGGCGACCGGCCACGACGCCAAGCAGATGATCTGGGACTTGCTCGATGTCGAGATACCGATTGTGGCTGCCGTGAACGGAGACGCGTTCGCACTCGGCGCAAGCGTTGCCCTGCTCTGCGACGTGATCTTCATGGCGGAGTCGGCGGTGTTGCGCGACCCACACGTCATGCTCGGCCTGGTAGCGGGTGATGGCGGTGCGATCGCCTGGCCGCTTGCGATGGGCCCGGCTCTGGCCAAGCGGTACCTGCTTACCGGTGACCCGGTCACGGCACCCGAAGCCGAACGCCTGGGCCTGGTCACCCATGTCGTCAGCGACGATAAGCTGCAAAGCGAGGCGATGGCGTTCGCGACCCGCCTCGCGGCCGGAGCACCGCTTGCCATCCGTTACACGAAGATGGCCGTGAACAAGCTCGTCAAGCAGGCCATGAACATCAACTTCGACAGTGCCATCGGCCATGAGCTCATGACGTTTCTGAGCGACGACCTGGTTGAGGCGATGTCGGCCTTGGGGGCCGGCCGAGTGCCGGAGTTCGGTGCGAAGTAACTCGTCCAGCCAACTCTGATTGGAGCATCGGATGTCACGTCTCGAATCGAAGGTAGCCATCGTCACCGGCGCAGCAGGCGGCATCGGACGCGCCTCGGCAATCCGGCTGGCCGGCGAGGGCGCCGCGGTCGTTGTGGCCGATGTCAACGAGCCCGGCGCCAAGGCCGTCTCCGAGGAGATCAACGCCTCCGGTGGCGAATCGATCAGTCACGCACTCGACCTCGCGGTCGAGTCGGAGATCCAAGGCATGGTCGAAGCGGCGGTGAGCACGTTCGGCGGTCTCGACATCGTCCACAACAATGCCGCGGCGACGGGCGATGACACCCTGGGCAGCGACGTCGACATCGTCAATACCGACGTCGAGGTGTGGGACCGCACGATGGTCGTCAACGTGCGCTCGGCCATGCTCGTGAGCAAGCACGCCATCCCGCAGATGATCAAGCGTGGTGGCGGTTCGATCGTCAACATGTCGTCCGCGGCGGGTCTGTCCGGCGATCTTTCCCGCGTTGCGTACGGCGTTTCCAAGGGCGCCATCAATGCGCTGACGATGAATACCGCGACCATGTACGGCAAGCAGCGCGTCCGGTGCAACGCGATTGCTCCAGGCATCGTGATGACGCCGGCCGCGAAGGACCTGCTTCCCCAACCGGTCATGGACATCTTCATCGACAACCACCTGACACCACAGTTGTGCCTACCCGAAGACATCGCAGCTGTCGTGGCATTCCTCGCCTCCGACGACTCGTCCTTCATCACCGGCGAGGTCATCCGCGTGGACGGCGGCATGCTGAGTCACCTGCCGATGTATGCGCAGCTTGCCAAGCTCATGGCTGCCGGCTGAGGGCGGCGCCCGTCCCCGTCCCGGGTCCATCTCCCGTTGAGTGGTGCGTTCTGGCCCGAGTGGTGCGTTATAACGCACCACTCAACGCCTAACGCACCACTCAACGGAACGGGCCGGGTGGCAGACTCGCAGCGTGACATCAGAGACGATTACCGCGGAAGCCGCGGGCACTTGGCAGCTGGGCGACCTAACGGTCAACCGGATCGGGTTCGGCGCGATGCGCCTTCCGCAGCAGGGTGCGGCGCTGCGCACCGGCAGTGTGTCGAGCGACCGCGAACGGGCGATCGCCGTGCTGCGCCGGGCGATCGAGCTGGGCGTCAACCACATCGATACGGCCGCGTTCTACTTCTCGCCGCTGCGCTCGGCCAACGAGCTGATCAACAGCGCGCTGGCCCCGTACCCGCAAGACCTTGTCATCGCGACGAAGGTCGGGCCGGGGCGGGATCCTTCCGGCGAATGGCTTCACCTGGCCACCCCGGCGCAGCTGCGCGGCCAGGTCGAGGAGAACCTGCGCCAGCTCGGGCGCGACCACCTCGACGTGGTGAACCTGCGCACGCACGGTCTCGACTCGATTGCCGAGCACTTCGGCGCGCTGGCGCAGCTGCGCGAAGCCGGGCTCATCCGGCACCTCGGCATCTCCAACATCAGGCCGCACCATCTGCCCGAGGCGCAGGCCATCGCGCCGGTGGTGTGTGTGCAGAACTCCTACGGCCTCGGCTACCGGCAAATGCAGGACGAGGTCGTTCGCACCTGCGGGGAGCAGGGCGTCGCGTACGTGCCGTTCTTCGCGATCGCCGGCGCGGGACGTGAGGCGGGCGCCGGCGGCGGCGAACACGACGAGGTACTCGCGATTGCCCAGGCGCACGAGGCGACGACCGCGCAGGTCCGCCTGGCGTGGACGTTGCAGCGCGGGCCGCACGTGCTTGCCATTCCGGGTACCGGCAATCCGGATCACCTCGTCGAGAACATCGCCGCGGGTGCGCTGCGACTCTCGCCGGACGACCTGGACCGGCTCGAGAAGGTGCACCAGGCTGACGGCTGAGGCGATCTGGTCGTCCGGCCGCGAGCTAGTCCAGTGCGGCGTTGATGCGGTCGATGAGGCTCTCCCACTGGACCTGCTCGGCCACCGTCAGGTGCTCCGCCTTGTGGGAACGGGTCCACCGCGCGTACGCCTTGGCCAGCTCGTATCTCGAGAACGCCGGGACTTCGTCGGCGAAGATTGCGACGATGGACCTGTCGGGCTGATCCGCGGCCGCCTCTCGCACGTTCCAGCCAAGATCATCCGCGGCCACATTGACCAGCGTTTCGCGCAGCAGGTCTTCCAGAAGCGGTCTGGTTGCGTTTCCGGTGTAGGCATCCTTGGTGCGCAGCACGTTCCGCTGGCCCAGCGTGCGCACCAGGTTGTCCTGCCTCGTCGCGTTGTCGCCGGCGGCATCCGAATCGAGCAGCGCGGCGACCTTGAGCTTGCTGGCGTGCAGGATCGTCGCGTAGTAGACGAGCTTTCCGGCGCTGCCCGCCGAATGCATCGACACCTGGTCGTGCAGGCTGATGATCGCGGCCTCGCGGAGCAGGTGCGACGTGGCTTCCACGTACCAGTAGTCGGCAAGGCTTTCCAGCACGAGGTTTCGCTGCTGGTTGAACATGTTCTGCGCGAGGTCGTAACCCAGCGACTCCTGCAGGGGCACGACGGAGACCGGATCCGCTGCGGTGATGGTCGTGTGCACTCTCGTGCCGGAGACCCGGTCAACCATCTCGACGAGACGGACGATGTCGAGCTCGTCGGGGCCGACCAGGAACGGCGAGTGCGTCGTGAAGATCGTCTGACTCCGTGCAGCGAGCCGGCTCAACGTCGATCGGAAGTTTCGCTGCTTGAGGCCGTGCAGGCTCAGACCCGGCTCGTCGAGCAGCAGGATCGCGTTCGCGTGCCTGCTCGCTGATTCGGCGAAGAACACGGCGAAGAAGGAGACCAGCCACTGGAATCCCTCTGAACGCTGGTCGAGTTCGATCTCGACGCCGAGTTCGTCCTCGACGACGACCTTGAGGTACTGCCCGTCGGCCAGCACGCGCAGCCGGTCCGCTTCGGGCCGGTCGGGATTCGGGCTCCACACGCGGCGGATCTCGTTGGTGAGGCGAACGCTCGCCGCGTTGAGCTGGTAGGCGCGTCGGTCGAGCTGGTCGCGATACTGCTTGAGCGCCTCGGTGTCGTTCGCGGCGGGCTCGGCGACCCGGCCGAGATCTGACAGCTCGCGGGCGCTGAAACCGAGCAGCTTCATCAGGCATTCGTTGCCGTAGTCGTACTGGTCGTCATCGAGAATGTCAGACTCAAGACGGGTCGCCAGGTGCTCGAGATGGATCAGGGGCCGCACCCGGACATAGTTGCTGAACATGATGAAGGTCGGGACGAGACCTTCGAGCGTCGATAACGCGTCCTCGTAGACCTCGGGCTCGCCGGTGATCGACACCAGACTGTCGTAGCGCTCGCACTCGACCGCGTTCGATTCGTCGACGAGCGGTGCCACCTCGTCGAGCCACGAGCGCAGGCCGGCGGCCATCTCGACGGTGAGGATGTCGCCTTCGGCCCAGTCGGAGGTGACCGCTTCGAGTTCGCCGCTCGGCGAGACGGGCTCGGTCTCGGGGGGCTCGGTCTCTGGCGGCTCGGTCGGAACGGCCGGCTCGGAATCGGACTCGGCGTCGGTACCGGTGTCGACCGGCGCCGCGGCCGAAGCCGGCGCCGCGGCCGCCTGGCGCTCGTCGGCGTGTGCGGCCACGTGCGCCAGTTCGTCCGCGAGCGCCGCCGTGTACGCCGGACGCTTCGGGCCGCCCTCGATCCGGTGCCACGAGCTGTTGTCGAGCCGGCGCCCGCAGATGTAGGTGGCGTCCTCGTAGCCCGCAGGCAACTCGGCGATGTCGACCGGTTCCAAACGGAACTTGGCTGAAACGACATCGACGCTTTCCGGGTCGGCCCGGCTGATCATGAAGTCGCTGAATTCCGACCGCGGGTAGTCGCGAAGCGAATCGAATCCGGTGACTCCTTCGGGCGCGCGTATTTGCTGTAGCGCTTGCAGAATGGCAGTCTTGCCGGCCTCGTTGGCGCCAACGAAGATCGTTTTCGCCGCCTCGATGTCGAACCATCCGGTGTCGCGGATGCACCGATACTTCTGTACGCGCGCAGCGACGAGACGCATGAACCTGATGTACTCCTGTCCCTGATCGAAACCAAAATCTACCGGTGACTCGTCACCGGTAAGTGCAGATCGATTTGGACGGAAGTAATCGGGCTCGCGGATGCGCATGTGTTCCTGCGACTGTCCGACTCACGGCGTCAAAACTAGCAGGATCGACACGGCTGTCAGCGGCACTTGTCACCCGTGGTGGCGGGTTCCACTGTCCACTGTGGACGGCCATCAGATCCAGCCACGCTGCGCCGCGCGGACGCCGGCCTGGAAGCGGCCCGTCGAATCCAGGCCATCGAGCAGCATCGCCACCCGCCGGCGCAGGGTCCGCGCACTGACGCCGAGATGCCGGGCGATCGAGTCGTCCTTCATTCCGGCCGCGAGCAGGTCGATCAGCCCGACGGTGTCGGCATCGGGCCGCTGCTGCGCGTCGTCGCCGGAAGCGCCGATGCGAATGGCGCTGGCGTGCATCCAGAGCTGGTCGAACATCGCCTGCAACCCACGCGTGAACGCCGACCGGCCGGCTACCACCGACAGCGCCTGCTGGCCCCGCTCCTCGCCGCTGAGCAGCACCACGGCCGCCTCGGCGTCGACGATCAGCAGCTTCATCGGCACCTGAGGCAGTACCCGCGACTGCTCGCCCCGCTCGGCCATCCAGTGAATCCGGGCGACCAGGGCGGGCTCGTCGAGCACCTCGCTCGCGTAGAGCGAGCGGAACCGCACGCCGCGGCGCAGCAGGCCGAGCTCGGCGTCGCTGACCTGCGCGCTGCCCGCCGCGACGTAGGGCGGCGTGTCGATGCCGACTGCCTCATACCGCGCCATCCGCAGCAGATCGTGGATGCGCGCCTCGATCGAGTCCCTGCCTTCGACGACGTCGAACAACCGTTGCGGCTCGGTACGCAGCAAGCCGGCAGCGAACGTCCGGGACAGCTCGTGCGAGGTGGCCTCGATCCGATCGAGATCGCCGCGCCGCTCGCGAAGCAATGCACCGAGGCCGATGCGGGGCTCGACCGGCTCGTATCCCGACGGGGCGTCGGCGTTGCGGCGCAGCAGGCCCAGCTTCGCGAGCCGGGCGAGTGCGTCGATGAGCTGCTCGCACGGGTAGCCGAGCGCGTCCGCGTGCGTGCGGGCGTCGGCGCCGAGGTCGCTGACCATCCGTCGGTACACGCGCAGGTCGTCGTCGGAGACGCCGATCAGATTCCACACGTCGCGCGACTCTTCCCCGGACACGGCGGCAAGCCTAGATCAGCGTCTGACCGAAAGCGGCAGATGGCCGGATCGGGCGTCAGCGTGCTCGCCTCGCTGTTAACGTCCCCCCGTCCGGCCGCGCGGAAGTGACCGCCGAGGACGCCCAATACCCAGCAGCAGAAGTGGGGTCAACGCATGCGACGAGGTCGATGGCTGGTCGTCATGGTGAGCGCGGCACTGCTCGCCGCAGGAGTCGCCGCGGTTCCGGCGAGCGCGGGGCCGGCGGGGCCCGCGGACGCCTCGACAGGACCGGGATCGACCCAGCCAGTGTGTGCCGCGCCGGCCAAGGCCGGAGCGATGCAATGCTTCGCGATCCGCCGCGTCACCGCAGGCACGACCCTGGGCGTGGCACCGGCGGCGAGCCTCATCGGCTACGGACCGTCCGACCTGGCCTCGGCCTACAACCTGCCCGCGGCCGGTGGCGCCGGCACCACGGTGGCAATCGTCGACGCCTACGACGACCCGTCCGCCGAGGCGGACCTCGCCATCTACCGCCAGCAGTGGGGATTGCCGGCATGCGTGTCTGACAACGGCTGCTTCGGCAAGATCGACCAGCACGGCGGCACCCACTACCCGACGCCGGACCCTCAGTGGTCGGGGGAGATCTCGCTGGACCTGGACGCCGTCTCGGCAACCTGCCCGGCCTGCCACATCCTGCTGGTGGAGGCCGACAGCAACTCCATCGACGACCTCGGTGCCGCGGTCGACGAGGCCGTTGCCAGTGGCGCGAAGGTCGTCTCCAACTCCTACGGCGGCCCCGAAGACGCGCAGATGATCGCCGCCGAGGAACCGCACTTCACCCACCCGGGTGTCGCGATCACCGTGTCATCCGGCGACTACGGGTACGGCGTGTCCTATCCGGCGTCCTCGCCCTACGTCACCTCGGTCGGCGGCACGTCGCTCAACCCTGACGCGTCCACGCAGCGCGGCTGGACCGAGACGGTGTGGCACAACTACACCGGCGCCCCGGGCAGTGGTTGCTCCGCCGTGGAGGCCAAGCCGTTCTTCCAGCACGACAGCGGCTGCCCCAAGCGCACCGTCGCCGACGTCTCCGCTGTCGCGGACCCGATCACCGGGCTCGCCGTCTACCAGACCTACGGCGGCAACGGCTGGACCGAGATCGGCGGCACCAGCCTCTCCTCGCCGGTCATCGCCGGCATCTACGCGCTGGCCGGCCCGGCGAGCGCCGGTGACTCGCCGAACTGGTATCCCTACGCCGCGACGGGTGGCCTCAACGACGTCACCTCGGGCAGCAATGGCACGTGCGACCCGGCCTACCTCTGCACGGCGGACACGGGGTATGACGGGCCGACCGGGCTCGGCACGCCGGACGGCGTCGCGGCATTCCGCTCGCCGGGGCCACACGGGCACATCGCCGGCACCGTCACCGACAGCGCGAGCGGGCAGCCGATCGCGAAGGCGTCGGTTGCGATGACTGGCCCCGGTGGAGACGTCACGGCAGTCACCGACTCGAGTGGCCATTACGACGTCACCGAAGCGCCCGGCGACTACCAGGTATCGGTGACCGCGTTCGGGCACGCCACGCAGAGCCGGCAGGCCACCGTCATCGACGGGCAGAGCGCGACGGGTGACTTCGCCCTGGCGCCACAACCGCTCGTCACCCTGTCCGGCCGGGTGAGCGACGATTCGGGTCACGGCTGGCCGCTTTATGCCAAGGTCACCGCTCCCGGCACGCCGCTGCCCGCGGTGTACACCGACCCGTCCACCGGCCGCTACAGCATGCGCGTGCCCGCCCATTCGGCGTTCTCACTGCACGTGCAGGTCGAGCACATTGCGGGCTACGACACCGCGGACGGCGCGGTCTCCGTCGATGCCGCGGACGTAGCGCGAAACCTCGGCGTGCCGGTCGATCAGGAAACCTGCACCGCCCCCGGTTACGAGCACCGCTACGCCGGCCTGCCCGCCGAGCCGTTCGAGTCCACGAGCGTCCCGACCGGCTGGAGCGTCAACAACGAAACCGAGAATGGTGGCTGGGAGTTCGACAAGGGCACCGTCATCCCGCGCACCAATCAGACGATTGGCAGCGGCAACTTCGCCCTCGTCGACACCCAGTTGCAGGAGCACAAGACGGCGACGCTCACCACCCCGCCGGTCGATCTGACCGGCGTCACCGACCCGGTCGTCGGCTTCCGCAGCTACTACGTCGGTGCGGTGCCGGTGCAGAGCGGTTACGTCGAGGTGTCGATCGACGGCGGTGCCACCTGGTCGACGCTCTGGGAGCAGCACGGCCCGCAGATCATCTCCGGCCCGCTCGCGTTGCCGATCCCGCAGGCGGCGGGCAAGAGCGGGGTGCTGGTGCGCTTCCGTTACGACTCGCAGTACGGCCGGTACTGGGAGCTCGACGACGTGTACGTGGGCACGCGCAGTTGCAGCCCGGTGCCCGGCGGCCTGCTCACCGGGCGGGTGCTCGACGCGAACAGCGGTGACGGCGTCGACGGCGCGACAGTCAGCGGCGACGGCGGGCAGACGACATCCGTGGCCACCCCTGACGACGACTCCGTCGGCGACGGCTACTACGCGATGTTCGCGCCCACCAGCGGCCAGTTCGCCGCGTCCGCGCCGAACCGGGTCAGCTCGACGCGCAGCGTCGACATCACGCCGGACGCCGTCACCAAGATGGACTTCTCGCTGGCGGCTGGGCAACTGAGCATCACGCCCGGATCGGTGAGCAAAGCGGTGACGCTGGGCGGCACGGCCAAGGCGACGATCAAGGTCACCAACTCGGGCACCGCGCCGGCGCAGGTGCACCTCGTCGAGCAGCCCGGTGGTTTCGGCCCGATGAACCGCAGCGCAGACGCCACGCCCGTGCAGCGCAACGCCGTGCCCGTGTCGTGGGCTCGCCGCGCCGCGACACGAACGGCTGCCGCGCGGGTGACGCCGGCCGCCGGATCGGCCGACTCGGCGTGGGCACCGGTCGCCGACTACCCGGCCGGTCCGGTCATGGACGACGCGATGGCGCGCGGGGACGACGGCAAGGTGTACGTCGTCGGTGGCACGCTGGACGGATACGGCGCGAGCGAGAAGGCCTACGTCTACGACCCGACGCGCCTGCTCTGGTCGCCGATCGCCGACCTGCCGGTACCGGTGCAGCAGCCCGCGGCGACGTTCCTGGACGGCAAGCTGATCGTGGCCGGTGGCTGGGGCGCCAGCGACGCGGTCGCGGACGTCCAGATCTACGACCCGGCGACGGACACGTGGTCTGCGGGCGCCGCCATGCCGGGGCCGCGGGCAGCGGCCGGCTCGGCCGTACTCGGCGGCAAGCTCTATGTAGTCGGTGGTTGCGACGTCGGCGACTGCGTGCCCGGTGTGTCGACGGTCTTCGTGTACGACCCGGTGCGCGACCGGTGGAGCACGGCGGCGGACTACCCCGCCACCGAGCTGTTCCTTGCCTGCGGCGGCTTGGACGGCGCGGTGGTCTGCGCCGGCGGCCTCGACGTTGCGACGGGCAACGGCTCCGCGGCCACCTACGCGTACAGCCCGACCGCGGACGCCTGGACGCGGCGCGCCGATCTGCCGACCGGCTGGTGGGGGGCCGCCAGCACCGCCGCGAACGGCCAGCTACTGATGAGCGGAGGCGTCTCGGGCGTCGCGGCTACGAGCTCGGCCGTCACCAACGAGGGGTACGCGTACGACGCGGCTGCGAACACGTGGCAGCAGTTGCCGAACGCGCCCGCGCCGTTCTACCGCGGTGCCGCCGCGTGCGGGGTTTTCCGGGTGGGCGGTGCGACGGACCATTTCAACGCGACAGCGGTCGCCGCGCAGTTGCCCGGCTATGACCTGTGCGGCCCGTCCGGGGCCGTGCCGTGGCTGTCCGAGAGCGCCGACTCGTTCACGCTGCAGCCCGGTGCGAGCAAGACGGTCACCCTCAGCCTCGACGCGAGCGATCCGGCCGTCGTCGACCAGCCCGGCGATTACACGGCCCAGGTCGCGGTTCGCGTCGACGGTCCGCGGCAGCCGGCGCCGGCCGCCGTCACGATGCACGTGGACCCGCCCAAGACCTGGGGCAAGCTCGCCGGCACCGTGTACGGGGCCGACTGCACCGGGACGATCACCAGGCTGGACCGGGCAACGGTCACGGTCCAGACGCACAACTCCACCGTCACGTTGTGGACCGACGACGGCGGCAACTGGTCGGTGTGGCTCGACAAGCGGGACAACCCGGTCACCCTCGCCGTCTCCAAGGACCGCTTCACCACGGCGCTTCGGACAACGAAGGTGAACCCGAAGCTGGTCACCACCGAGGACGTAGTGCTGCAGCCCGCCCGCTGCTGATCGCCGCCTCGCCCTGGCTCCAGTCCCGATCGTGCAACTCTCTGCGTCGTAGGGACGCAGAGAGTTGCACGATCGGGGAGTTACGCCGTGACTAGTTCGGGCACTGGTCCGACCATCGCTTCATCGGACTTCTTGGCGGCCCGGCGCTTCGGGATCGCGAAGGCGGCCACGGCGCCCACGGCCACGACGGCGGCGCCGACCAGGATGGCCGGGTTCATGCCGTCGACGAACGTGTTACCGCTCTGGTAGCCGCCCGCGCTCGCGAAGACCGAGGCCAGGACGGCCACGCCGAAGACCCCGCCGAGTTCGCGGATCGCGTTGTTCGCGCCTGATGCCTGGCCCTCTTCCGCGGGGCGCACCGAGGAGAGCACCACGTTCGCGACCGGTGCGAAGAACAGGCCCATGCCGACACCGGCCAGGATGAACGGCCCCACGAACTCTGAGTAGGGCGCGGTCGGCGACGAGATCAGACCCAGCCAGGCAAGCCCGATCGCCTGCAGCGATAGCCCGGTGCCGATCAGCGTCTTGCCGCCGATCTTGTCCGAGAGGGCACCTGCGATCGGTGCGACGAACATGGGTGCGATCGTCCACGGCAGGATGCGCAGGCCCGAGCCGAGCGGCGAATAGCCCTGCACGGTCTGGAAGAACTGCGACAGCAGGAAGATCGAGCCGAACATCCCGAAGAACATGAACAGCGACGCGGTGTTCGCCAGGGTGAACGTCCGGTTGCGGAAGAAGCTCATCGGCAGCATCGGGTTCTCGGCGCGGATCTCCCACGCGACGAACGCGGCGAGCACCACGGCGCCTGCGACCAGCGCGCCGACGATCTCGGCGCTGGCCCAACCCTGGGCGTTGCCGCGCACCAGGCCCCAGACGATGCCGAACAGTCCGGCGGCCGACAGGCCCAAGCCGGGCAGGTCGAGCTTGGCGGCCGGGCCATGGCTCTCGGCGAGCCGGGTCAGCGCGAGCGGGATGAGCGCGATGCCGATGGGCACGTTCAGCCAGAAGATCCACTGCCACGAGATGCCCTGCACGATGGCGCCACCCACGACCGGGCCGAGGGCGACGGCGAGTCCACTGATGCCGCCCCACGCGCCCAGCGCGACGCCGCGCTTCTCAGGGGGGACGGCGGCGCTGAGGATCGTGAGCGTCAGCGGCAGGACGATCGCGCCGCCGAGTCCCTGCACCGCGCGGGCCAGGTTCAGCATCTCGATCGACGGCGCCAGCGCCGCGGTTATCGAGCCGGCGGTGAAGATGCCTATGCCGAGGGACAACATTCGCCGGCGACCGAAGCGATCTCCGAGCGCCGCGCCGGTCAGCAGCAGCACCGCGAACGTGAGCGTGTACGCGTTGACCGTCCATTCCAGGCTCTCGAGTGACGCTCCGAGATCGGTGCGGATCACCGGGATCGCGGTCGTGACGACCAGGTTGTCGAGGGTGACCATGAACAGCGCGACCGAGGTGATCACGAACGTCCACAGCGTGCGGTTCTTCATCACTGCTCCTTTGGGATCTTGTAAGTGAGTGGTTACTTCCAAAGTCGAGGCAAAAAAAATGCGGCCGACCTAGCTCGTCATGTCGGCCTGGCACGCGTCGAGCAGACGGGTGGCCCAGGGCTCCGGGTCGTCGACCAGGTTGATGGACATGAAGATCGTCATGAGCATGCCGTTCGCAAAGAAGCGGCTGACCACGGAGGCCGGCTCGCCCGAGGCCTGCTCGGCGAGGTCGACCAGGTTGCGCCAAGCGCTTCGGGTGACGCGTGCGATGTCGGGGTCGTCGCATGAGGTCCACGACTTGAGCATGAGCATCAGCCGGTCGTGGTCTTTCATGATTTCGCAGTAGGCAAGGCCCATTGCCTGCAGCGCTGCCACGCCGGAGTGTCCGTTCGCGGCTTCCTTGAAGACCGTGTGGAGCTCGTCGATGCACCGCTGCGAGGCTGCGAGGTAGAGATCCTTCTTCGAGCCGAAGAGCCGGAACAGGTAGGGCTGCGAAATGCCGGCGGCCCGCGCGATGTCTTCGGTCGAGCTGCCGTGCAGGCCACGCAACCCGAACTCGTGCGTTGCCGCGTCGAGCACGGCGACGCGGCGGGCTTCTGCCGTCTGCCGTGGGGCTGTTGCCGTCTTCATGGGTAGTGAGTGTTCACTCACTAACTACGAATGTCAAGCCACGATCGATCCGGCTTGCTGGCAACGCCTGACCCTTGTAGTGATATGGACGGCTCGAGGGTGAGTGAGGGAGGCACGGGTGACCGTTCACGTGGTGTCGACCGCGTACGGTTGCGCGGCTCTCGACGCGCTCGCCTCCGTCGTCGCCGAGATCAAGCACGACGACCCGATGGCTCCGGTGACGGTCATCGCGCCGAACAACGTCGCCGGCATCGTCGCGCGCCGGCACCTCGCCCGCGGCGGGGGTGAAGGCCGCGGCGGTCGGGGCATCGCCGGTATCGAGGTCACGACGCTGGCCCGGCTTGCCGAGCGACTCGCGGCGCCGGCCCTCGCGCCACGGCGGCCCGCCGCGCGGCCGGTCGTGGCCGCCTCATGGCGGCGCGCCCTCGCCGAGCGTCCGGGCCAGTTCGCCGACATCGCGCAGCATCCGGCCACGGTGCGCGCGCTTGCCGAGGCGCACGTCGAACTTCGCGACCTGAGCGGGTCCGCGCTTCGTGCAGTCAGCCGCGCGACAGCGGTCGCGGCCGACCTCGTCACGATGCACGAGTCGGTCATCGCGCGAATGCGCGACGACTGGTACGACACGACGGACCTCCTTACCACGGCGGCACATCAGCTGCATGGTGGTGCGGCGGCGGGTGCGTGGATCCTCTATCTGCCGCAATCGCTGACCCAGGCAGAGGCGCGCGTCGTCCAAGCGATGGCGGCGGGCCGGCTCACCGTCGTCGTCGCGATGACCGGAGTGAAACGGGCCGACGAGGCAGTCGAACGGTCGCTCGCCATGCTGCAACTGCGCGCGCAGCGGCCGGCGGCGATTGCCACCGCCACGCGGATCATCAACTCATCCGACTCCGACGACGAGGTCCGCTGCGTCGTGCGCGACGTGGTCGAGATGCTGCAGACCACGCCGGCGCACCGCGTGGCCGTGCTGTACGCGGGGCGCTCGCCGTACGCGCGGTTGCTGCACGAACATCTTGGCGCTGCCGGCGTGACCGCGAACGGGCCAGGGGTCCGGCCCGCGGACGAGCGCGCCGTTGCCCGCACGCTCCTCGAGATCCTCGCGCTCGCCGACCAGGACGTGCCGCGCGCCGACCTGTTCCAGGCATTGGCCAACGCCCCGGCGCGTGACTTCACCGGCGCCCGCGTGCCGGTGTCGCGGTGGGAGCGGATCTCCCGGGCCGCGGGAGTGGTGTCCGGTGCGGACTGGTCGGCCCGGCTGGACGCGTATGTCGCGGACCGGCGCGCGCAGCTGGCCGCCGAGCAGGACGGCGACGAGCCGCGGCAGTGGCTGATCGACCGGCTGCAGCGCGACGCCGATGCCGCCGCGCAGCTACGTGACTTCGCCGGGCGGCTGCGTGCGGAACTCCAGGCTGCGGCCGCGATGTCTACCTGGCGCGAACTCGCCGCGTGGTGCCTCGCGTTGTTCATCGGCATGGTCGGCGAGGACGACCAACTGCGCATGTTGCCGCCGGAGGAGCAGTACGCCGCTGCGTCGGTCGTGTCCCTGCTTCGGGGCCTGCACGGTCTCGATTCGGTCGACGACGCGGCAACGCTGGGCGCGCTGCGCGACGTTCTCGAACTCGAACTCGGCGCGGCCCTGCCGCGGGTCGGCAGGTTCGGCGAAGGGGTGCTGGTCGCGCCGCTCTCGGCCGCGATCGGCCTCGACGCCGACGTCGTCTACGTGGTGGGGCTCAGCGAGGACCTCTACCCCGGCCGGATGCACCCTGACGCGTTGCTGCCGGAGCGGGTGCGCCAGGCAAGCGGCGGTGAGCTTGCGGCGTCGCGTGATCGCCTCAACGCCAAGCACCGGCACCTGCTGGCGGCGTTCGCCGGGGCGAAGGTCGAGTCGGTGGCGTCCTTCCCGCGGGGTGATCTGCGCCGGTCGACGCTGCGCCTGCCGAGCCGATGGTTGCTGCCGAGCCTGCGTGATCTGAGCGGCGACAAGGAGCTGCCGGCCACCGCCTGGCAGGAGCCGCTCACCTACGGCGCCAGCCTGGCGATCGCCGGATCGTTCGCCAGCGAGCTGTTGCGCACCACCCGGCTCGCCACCGAGCAGGAGTGGCGGGTCCGTGCGGCGGCGGCCCACGGACACCTCGATGACGCTGTGGTGATCGCCGGCGTGCAGATGATCCGGGCGCGAGCCGCGGACGGATTCACGCGCTACGACGGCAACCTGATCGGCGTGGCGGGGCTTCCCGACTACGCCGTCGAAGACCGCGCGATATCACCGACGGCGCTCGAGGCGTACGCCGCGTGCCCGCACGCGTACTTCGTCGAGCGGCTGCTCGGGGTGCAACCGATCGAGGCGCCCGAGGACATCGTGGTCATCTCGCCGATGCAGATCGGCAACCTCGTCCACCAGAGCGTCGAGGCGCTGGTCGTCGAGTTTGCCGGGAGCCTGCCGGACTACGGGCAGCCGTGGTCGGCTGAGCAGCGGGCCCGCTTCCTGGAAATCGTCGCGGCGAAGGCGGACGAGTTCGAGCGGCGCGGGCTTACCGGTCATCCCCGGCTGTGGGACGGCGAACGGGTGCGGATCGCCGCTGACGCCCGGTGGCTGCTGGACGACGACGACGCCTGGCGGGCCGGCGTCGGGGCGCGCGTGGTGGCCAGCGAGATGCCGTTCGGCATCAAGGGCGAACCGCCGGTCGAGATCGCGATCACGGGCGGGCGGGTGTTGATGCGTGGGAGCGCCGACCGCGTCGACCAGGGCGCTGACGGCACGCTGTACGTCACCGACATCAAGACCGGCAGCCCGCGCACGTTCAAGGACATCACGCAGGACGACCCGGTGGTCGACGGCACGAAGCTGCAGTTGCCCGTGTACGCCTACGCCGCGCGCGCCCGCTTCGGCGCCGACGCGCCCGTTCACGCCACGTACTGGTTCGTCCGGCGCGAGCGCGGCCGGCGCGGGATCGATCTGACCGCGGACGTCGAGCAGACCTATGCGGCCACGCTCTCGATTCTGGTCGGATCGATCGCCAACGGGTTGTTCCCGTTACGAGCGCCAGAAAGTCCCGACTTCGCCTGGGTGCAATGCCCGTACTGCAACCCGGACGGCATCGGGCATGCCGAGAACCGCGAGCGGTGGGAGCGTAAGCGGCACGACCCGGCGCTGGCCGAACTGGTCGCCCTGATCGAGCCCGGCGTGCTCGCGGAGGCGTCCGAATGAGCGCGGTGCTGAAGGACGAGGGTGAGCGGCTGCGGATCCGTGACGACACCGCCGCGACCCTGTTCGTCAACGCCGGTGCCGGTTCGGGCAAGACGACCGCGCTGGTCGGCCGGGTTATCACCCTCGTGCTGCGTGATGGTTTGCGGCTGGCGAACATCGCCGCGGTCACCTTCACCGAGAAGGCCGGCGCCGAGCTGCGCGACCGGCTGCGCGCCGAGTTCGAGGCCGTGTGGCGATCGGACCCGCTCGCCGAGCAGGCACTCGACGACCTGGACGCCGCCGCGATCGGCACGCTGCACTCGTTCGCGCAGCGGCTGCTCACCGAGCATCCGATCGAGGCCGGTCTGCCGCCGATCATCGAGGTACTGGACGAGGTCGGTTCCTCCGTCGCCTTCGAGGAACGTTGGTCGGAACTGCAGGCGGCCCTGCTCGACGACGATGCCATCGCCCAACCGCTGCTGCTCGCGATGGCCCTGGGCATGAACCTGCAGCACGTCCGGTCGCTCGCGCTGCTGCTGGGCAAGGACTGGGACCTCATCGACGAGCGGATCCTCGGCACGCCACCACCGGCGATCCGCCTGCCCGACGTGGCCGAGTACGTCAGCAGCGTCCGCGAGTTCGTGCGGCGACGCGATCACTGCGTAGCGGCCGACGACAAGCTGCTGCCGAGGCTGCTCAAGCTGGGCGAGCTCGCCGACCGTGTCGACGCCGCGATCGACGTCGAGACCAAGCTGGCCGTGCTTCTCGAGATCGGAAAGCTACGTTTCACCAATGGCAGCAAGAAGAACTGGTCGGTAGCGGTCGCGCAGGTGCGCCTGGACGGCAAGGCGCTCGCAGCGGAGGCCGGCCGCCTGATCGGTGCCGTTCTCGATCAGGCGCTGCGTCAGGTCACGCACTGGGTCGCCGCCCGGGTCGTGGCCGCGGCCGAAGCTCGACGCCGCGACGGCAAGCTGGAGTTCCACGATCTGCTCGTGCTGGCGCGCAACCTGCTGCGCCGCGACGCCGGTGTGCGGGCAGCGGCGCACGACGACTACGCGCGCCTGCTGCTCGACGAGTTCCAGGACACCGACCCGATTCAGATCGAACTGGCCGCGCGCATCGCCGGTGGCGCCGATGCCGACGCGCAGAAGTGGCAGGACATCGCTATCCCGTCGGGTCGTCTGTTCGTGGTCGGTGACTCGAAACAGTCCATCTACCGATTCCGCCGGGCGAGCATCGCGACCTATCTCGACGCCGAGCAGCACATCGGCGAGCCGGCCGGCCTGACCACGAACTTCCGCAGCGTCGAGCCGATCCTGGACTGGATCAACACCGTGTTCGGCGAGCTGATCCAGCCGGTGGGCCAAGGACAACCCGCCTACGTCCCGCTCGATTGCGAGCGAACGTCGGTCGGCGACGGACCCGCCGTCACCGTGCTCGGAGCGGATCCGCACACCGACCTGCCCCGCGCCGCCGCGTCGATACTGCGCGAGCGCGAGGCAGCCGATGTGGCCGCCACGATCCGCCAGGCCATCGAGCAAGGGTGGCAGGTGCTCGACGAGCGTGACGGCTCGTGGCGGGCGGCGCGACTGGACGACATCGCCGTGCTGGTGCCCGCGCGTACGTCGTTGCCATTTCTCGAGGACGCACTGGACTTTGCCCGGATCCCGTACCGGGCCGAGGCCAGTTCGCTGGTGTATCAGGCGGCGGAGGTGCGCAGCCTGCTGGCATGTGCCCGGGCGATCGCCGACCCGAGCGACAACCTGTCGCTGATCGCCGCGCTCCGATCACCGCTGTTCGGCTGCTGCGACGACGACCTGTGGCGCTGGAAGCAGGCCCGCGGATCGTTCAGTGTGTTCTCGGAGTTGGACGAGTCCGATCCGCTCGCGGCCGGGCCCGTCGGCGCGGCGCTGGCCTACCTTCGGCGGCTGTCTTTCGATGCTCGTTGGCTCACCCCGAGCGAGGTGCTCGGCGCGATCATCGCCGATCGCCGAATGTTCGAGGTCGCGGCCACCGGTCCCCGCGCGCGCGATTCCTGGCGTCGGCTGCGATTCGTGGTCGATCAGGCGCGGGCGTGGTCTGAGGTGTCGCACGGCGGCCTGCGTGCCTACCTGGCCTGGGCGGCCCACCAGGGTCAGGAGGCCGCCCGGGTGGCTGAGGCGGTGTTGCCCGAGACCGACGCCAATGCGGTGCGGGTGATGACGATCCACGCGGCCAAGGGCCTGGAGTTTCCGATCGTGATCCTGTCGGGCATGACCGCGCAGGGCAGGCAGGGGCAGGGTGTCGCGCTGCTGTGGCCCGCGTCGGGTGGGTACGAGGCCAAGCTGGCCCAGGCCGTGCAGACCGGCGATTTCGAGGCTGCCGTGCCGATCGACGAGCAGATGGACGACCTGGAGCGGCTGCGGTTGCTCTACGTCGCGGCCAGCCGCGCGCGAGATCACCTGGTCGTCTCGCTGCACCGCGGCGACGGGTCGGCCGCGACTGCCGCGAAGATCATCGCCGACGCCGGCGGTGCGACGGCCGCGGGCGTCACGCAGTTCGCCGGCTACCCCTTCGAGCGCGCGGCCGCCGATCAGGCAGCCCCGCCGGCACCGCCGCCGGACTTTGCGCAATGGCTGCGCGGCATCGACTCGGCCCGGCAGGCCAGCCGCGCGACACCGGTGATCAGCGCGTCCGGCCTGGAAGGCACCGAGCCCGAGATCGTCTTCGCCGCCGCTCGAGTCCGCCGAGCAGCCCAATGGGCGGGACGGACTGGCAAAGGGCGCGCGCGACCTCGACCTTCCGCCCTGGACGAAGGGCCGGTACGGCTCGGCCGTCGGGCGAGCGGTGCACGCCGTCCTGCAGGCAGTCGACCTGACCACGGGTGCCGGCGTGGCCGTGGCCGTGGCCGCGCAGTCACTGGCCGAGGGCGTTCTCGAGTACGAGCCGCTCGTTCGTTCGCTGGTCGACTCGGCGCTCGCGTCCGGCTTGGTGCAGCGGGCGGCGGCGCGCGAACATTGGCGCGAGACCTACGTGGGCACCGTCCGCGACGACGGCACCGTCGTCGAGGGATACATCGACCTTGTCTACCGCGAAGACGACGGCAGCCTCGTCATCGTCGACTACAAGACCGACGCCGTGCCGAGCGGCGCCGTCCAATCCCGGGTCACCTACTACGCGCCACAGATGGCGGCCTATTGCGAGGCCCTGGCGGCGGCAACCACCTCGCCGGTCAGCGCCACGCTGCTGTTCCTCAACCCCGAGGCGAGCGCAGCGGTGCCCGTGCCCGGCTGACGATGGCGTCGGCTGTGCGACACTGACCTCGTGCGACTCGGTCGATCGGCGCTGGTCTTCCCGCTTTATGGCGAGGACTTTCGGCGCGGCGACCTCGCTCCGTAGGCGAACGGTCCCCTCTGGCCGAGGCGCCGTGCTGCTGGCGCGGTGACCCCCTTCGTCGTCGTACTGGAGACACCTGTGCCGTCGAGGCATCTTCACCTCTGCGCTGCCGCATGAGCGCCCTCCGAGACGTGCTCGGCCGGCCGAATGTGCTCGCGACGCTCGCCTGGTCGTTCGTCGGACGCCTGCCGACCGCCGCCGCTCCGCTGGCGCTGCTGATGCTGCTGCACAGCAAGTTGCACGGTCTCGAGCGCGGAGGATTCGCCGTCGGGCTTTATGCGATCGGCGTTGCCGGTGGGCAGCCGCTGCTGGCTCGACTGGCCGACCGCCGCGGTCAGGGCGTAGCGCTGCTCGCAGCGTCGGCGCTCAGTTGCGCGGCGTTCCTGGCCCTGCTGTGGGCGCCGTCGTCGGTCGCGTTCGTGCTGGTCTGCGCGGCGGTTGCGGGCGTCGCGACCCCGCCGCTCGAGCCGTGCCTGCGCGCGCTGTGGCCCGTCCTGGTTCGGGGACCGGACGAGCTGCGCACCGCCTTCGCGGCCGACGCCGCCCTGATCGAGCTGCTCTACGTGTTCGGCCCGCTGGCGACCGTCGCATTCGTTTCGTTGCTCGGCCCGGGCGGGGGAGTTCTCTTCTGCGCCGTGAGCGGGCTCGGCGGCGCGGGCCTGTTCGCGGCAACACGCGTGTCGCGCAGCGCCGCCCGCTTTCCGCGCGCCACCAGCGGCGTCGGCGAGCGGCTGTTCACCGCGGGCTATCTGCGCCTGCTCGCGATGCTCGTCGCAACGGGTCTTCCGGTCGGAGCGCTCAGCATTCTGGTTGTCGGCTATGCCGATGCGCATCACCAGAACGGCATCGCGGGCCTGGCGTTGTCGGCCAATGCCGGCGGGGCGCTGCTCGGTGCCTGGCTCGCGACGCGGGTTGGTCATTCCACAACGAGAAACGCGGTGGTGCTGCTCGCCGTCGGCTACCTGCCGCTGGCCTTGCCATTGCCCCCAGCGGGGTGGTTGGCCGCGTGCGCCCTCGCCGGGGTGATGCTGCCGCGCGTGCTGACGGCGAGTTTCGCCGATGCGCAGACGATCAGCCCTGGCGCCCGGTTGACGGAGGCGAACGCCTGGATCATCACGGCGTTCGGGTGCGGGGCGGCAGCGGCCGCCGCCGGCGCCGGAATCGTGGCCGCAGCCTTTGCGCCGGCTCGTCCGATCACGATCTTCGGATGCGCGGCGCTCTGTCTGGCGGCGGCGGTCGCGGCCGGCGCGTCCGCTCGAGATTTCCAGCTAGTGAGAGGTAGCCAATGATCGATACGTTGGGGCAAGTCGAGGTCGAGCGCGTCCTGCGCAGCGTCGCGGACGAGGAGGTCTTACCGCGGTTCCGTCACCTCAGCCGAGCGCAGATCAGCGAGAAGTCTCCCGGCGAGATTGTCACCGTCGCCGACCGTGCCGCCGAAGCTGCGCTCGGCGCGGCGCTGACCGCCATCGTGCCCGGCTCGGTGGTCGTGGGAGAGGAGTCGGTCAGCACCGATCCTGACGTGCTGCACGCGCTTGCCGGTGCTGATCCGGTGTGGATCATCGATCCCATCGACGGCACCGAGGCCTACGTGAACGGCAATCCGCGATTCACCATGCTGGTTGCGCTGGCCGACCGCGGTCGGCTGGTGGCGTCCTGGACGTTCGGCCCGGCCCTCGGCGTCCTGGCCACGGCCACCGACGGCGGCGGCGCGTTCATCGACGGCGTCCGGGCTCGGGTACGCCCCGCCGGGCCGGGTCTGCGTGACCTCGACGTCGTGACGCCGCAACCGCGCTGGTGGACCGAACGCACTCGCACCCAGATCAACGACCTGTGCCGATCCGGAATCGCCCTGTCGTTCTTCGACACCGCGGGGCTTGAGTACCTGCGCCTCGCCGCCGGGCGGCGCGCGGCCATGCTGGTCACCTGGGAGCACGTCTGGGACCACGCCGCGGGCCTGCTCCTGAACGCTGAAGCGGGAGGCGTCGATGCCGCGGCCGACGGCCGATCATTCGATCTGACCGGCACAAACGCATTGCCCGTCGTCGTTGCGTCGAGCCGAGAGGTGGCCGCCGAGATCCACGGCGCGCTTCGCCCGAACGGCGCCGGCTCATGATCAACAGAGTGCCGGATCGCGCTATCGCCCGGTGGGGTGCTGGGATGCGGCCGCTTTGGGGTCGAGGTCGGCCAGCGTGAGTTGATGGCGTGGACGTTCAGGGAGCGGATAACTGCTGTGCGCAGTGAGGTCCGGGCCGATGCGAACCAGCTCGCCTGGAGCGAGCAGCCGCCAGCCGGGGTCATCGTCCATGCGCTCGCTCGCGATGACTATCGCCTTCTGGCCGACGAGCTGGTCTGACCGGGCCCGGATGCGCTGGCTGCGGACGTGCAACGGGGCGGCGCCGTGGTGACCACCGGTATCGCGTTCGAGCACGTAGAGCTCGTGCGTATCCGGATAGCGCAGCGTCCACAGGAGTTCTGGCGTGGCGAGCACGAGATTGAGGGCGTAGACCGGCACGTTGTCGGCGATCCAACTCAGGGCGGCGACCAATCCCGCCTCGACATCGTCTGCGTGGGCCCTTACTTCGGCGGTGATCAACGCGAACACCCGTTCGCTGTCGGTCTGGCCGGCCACGAGGTGCGTGACACCGAGTGCCGCGAGACGCCCGTCGAGCGTGTCGAGGCCGCCGAGCGCACCGTTGTGCGCGAAGATCCGCCCGTCCTGGGTGAACGGGTGGGTGTTCGCGACGCTGTTCTTGCCGGTGCTGGCATAGCGAACGTGCGCAACGAATATGGCGCTGGTCAGCGTGCGCGCCTCGGCAGCGAATTGCCGGTCCGCCCAGGCGGCGATAGGTGCCTTGTCGACGATCGGCGTGCCCGTAGGGTCGAACACCCCGATTCCGGTGCCGTCCGGCTCGCGACGGCTCTGCTGCGACAGGCTGTCCGGAGCGTCCAGCAACCAGAATGTGGCCCGAACCGGACCGCCGGCATGCAGGCCGAACAACCGGCACATGACCCGCTGCCTTCAGCAGATCACGTCGCGGGCGAACATTTTCGGACCGTACGCCTTTCGGCAAGATCACGCTCACGTTCGCCGTGCTGCTGGCCCGCCCTCGCGCACGGCGATCGCAAGGTAACGATGCTCGGCGTCGTCGATCGATTCGAGACGCCAGCCCGCCCTGGCGAGTGCCGGACGAATACGAGCCGCCGGGCGGATGTCGTCGACCTCGGCGTTGTCTTCGTGCCGGCGCGTGAGCGCCGCGCGGCCGATCGAGTGGAACACCGCCAGGCGCGCGCCCGCACGGCACACGCGGGCCAGTTCCGTGAGCCCGGCGACCGGATCGGTCAGGTGGGGAAGCAATCCGCCGGCGAAGACCGCGTCGATCGAGCCACTCGCGAGCGGCAGCCTGCTCACATCGGCCAGGACGAGTGCTGCCACCGAGGCGCGACCGCGTCGCGCGGCCTCGGCCAACATCTCGGCGGTCACGTCGACGGCGATGACCGTGCCCGCAGTGCCGACCGCCGCGCGCAAGGCCGGCAGCGCCCGCCCGGTGCCGCATGCCGCGTCGAGCACCACCCCGCGCTCTGCTGGCCCGAGTTCGGCGACCGCTTGCTCATAGCTCGGACCGTCATCGGGAAAGCGATCTTCCCAGCCCGGGGCACGGGGCCCGAAGAAGGCTCGTGTGGTGGCGTGTTCGTCTGCAGCGCTGCCCATCGTCCCGTTTTACTCCGTCAGCGGACGCCCGTGGAGCGGTCGGCCACGGCGACGCGCCCGGTGCGCAACGAACCTCGTTGGCGCACCTTGCCGCCCGCCCGCTCGGCGAGGGTGAGCAGGTCGTCGTCGCGTGCCATGGTGAAGCCGTGGCCGCCCAGCAGCGCGCGCATGTGGGCCGGCGTCCATGAGGAGCGGCGCGGCTCGTCAGCCCAGGGGGTCTGCCGGCGAGCCCCGAGGGTCATCGCCCGCGCGAACAGCCGGCCGATGGCAGCCGACGCCCCGGGTGACTGATAGTTGACGACCAGGCGGCTGCCAGGTGCCGACTGCTCGCCGATAACGGCCAGCGTGGCAGTGACATCGGCCCGGCTGAGGTAGGGAACGACGCCCTCCCAGATCCACGTGGTCGGCACGCAGCGCTGATGCCCGGCAGCTTCGAGTGCGGCATCGAGCCGATCGCGGGTGAAGTCGACGGGGACGTATTGCAGCGTTGCGGCCAGCAGCGGCAGGTCACCGACCCGGTCGCGCTTGTCCTGCTGCGAGGCCGGATGGTCGACCTCGAAGACCGTTACGTCGGCGAGCTCGGTCATGCGCCAGGCCCGGCCGTCCAGGCCGGCGCCCAGGATGACCAGCTGCGGGGCCAGCCGGGCGAGCACCGCCTCGTCGATCGCGGTCGTGCGTGGCACCATCACCTCGGCGTTAGCCCGCAACATCTCGAACTCGACCCGCTCGCGCCAGCCCCGCGGCGGCGTCCCGGAACGCACCTGCTCGACAGGAACCCGTTCGTCCTCGCGTAGCAATGCCATTGCCGTCGGGTCGCCGAACTTGCTCGGTTCGGCGTGCTCGTGCGCGGCGGCGCGACCTTGGCACACCAGCACCGCGGTACGGCTCGCCCGATGGGCTTGCATGTGATGGATCCCGTCGAGTTGGTACAGAAACGGTCTTTGCGCCGGCCGTTCGATCGCTTACGTGGACGTCCAAAGCCAATCACGACCGCTCCGCGTTCCGGCCGCTGGGTGCCGGCCGGCCTCGGCGCCATCCGATTCTGGTGGCGGCTGGCCTGGTTGGCTCCGCTTGCGGAATACCTGAGAGCGCCCCGACGCTGACGGTCGGCATCGGACCGACAACGGATGGGGAAGCTGATGCGGATCGCGGTAATCGGCACGGGCAACATCGGCGGAACGCTCGGCCGGGTCTGGGCGCGCGCCGGCCATGACGTGACGTTCGGGTCGCGCCACCCGCAGGACGACGACGCGGCGGGCGACACGTCGGCCGCAGTTGCCGGCCTTTCGGAGGCGATGGCCGGCGCGGACGTTGTGCTGCTCGCGTTGCCGAGCAGGGCGGTCGAGGAGTTCCTCGCCGAGCACGCAGGCCGCCTTGCCGGAAGGCTCGTCATCGATGCGACGAATCGGGTTGGCGCTCCGATCGCGAACGTCGCCGAGCAGGTGGCGCAGGCAGCTCCCGCTGCCCGTTACGCGCGTGCGTTCAACACGCTTGGGTGGGAGAACTTCGCGGACCCGCTCTTTGACGGCGTGCCCGCCGACCTGTTCTTCTCCGCCTCGGAGGCTGATCGGGCGAACGTCGAGCAACTCATCTCCGACGTCGGGCTGCGGCCGGCGTACCTCGGTGCGGGCAAGCAAGACGTTGTCGACGGAGTGCTGCCGTTATGGTTCACGCTGGTCCAGGCAAGAGGTGGCAACCGGCGCATTGCGTTCCGGGTGCTCGAAGGCTGACATCGCACCACTCAACGGGACAAGCGAGGTAGCGGGATCAGCCGTACGGTCCACGACCCCGGCGCGGCTCGCAGTTGGTACTGCGGCAACACTCCGGGCCCGCATGACGCGGTGCCCAGCCCCGTCTGGGCCACGTCGATGTTGACGTACACCTCGTCGCGGGCGACCAGATCGGTCGTGTGCCGCGCCGCGTCAAGGTCCTCGCTGGTCCAGCGGCGCACCGTGAGATCGAACGTCGGCGCGCCCTCGATTCGCACGCCACCCTCGGCGCCGCGCAACTCGGCCCACCGCACGAGGCGCCGGTTGCCGTTCTCCTGCGGGAACGGATACGGCGTCTGCAGCTGCTCGATAGTCATGCGGAAGCGGCTGATTCGCGCTGCCTGTGTGCTGTCGGCGTACGCCTCGCCCGGCCCGGCGCCGAACCACGAGACGTCGGCGATGCTCGCCGGCAAGGCCATTCGCAGGCCCAGCCGGGGCAGAGGCACGGCCCACTCGCCGTCGGGCTCGATGTCGACGCGGAGGATGAGAGCCGCGTCGTCACGCGTCCAGGTGTAGGTGGCGAACATGCCGAGATCGGACCCCGCCGGGGCAACGCGGGTGCGCACCGAGAATTCGCGATCGGTCCACTTCTTGTCGACGACCCGATGGGTGAGGCGGTGCAGCCCGAGCGCTCGCCATGGCGTCTCGACCGACTCACCGTGCGTGGCGTGGTCGTTGTCGGTGGGCGCGCGCCACAGGTCGAGCCAGGGGCCGCTCACGGGTAGGTCACCCAGCCGCAGCAGCGTTCCGCTGGAGAGGTCGAACGCGTCGCGATCGAGAGTGCCGCCTTGCACGGGACGCAGGGACGGCGGCGTGATCTGCCTTTGGCCAAAGGCGATCTCGTGCCCGGCACGCCCCCAGGGCAGGTCGTGGCGCAACACCGCGCGAACGGTCAGCCAGCTCTCCGCAGCGGCCGCGGCGAGTGTCGGAAGCGGGACGCCGGCGGACTGTCCAGCAGCGATCGTCGAGACATCCAGCGACCCATCGGCGATGGCCATGCCCTCGACCTCGTGCGTCCAGACGAAACGCAGATGCGCGGTGTCGGCGAAGTCGTGCAGGTTCGCGATGCTGATTTCGCGCGCCCCGATGGTGATGCGCACCGGCGCGACGACCGCCTTGAACTCGATCAGTCCTGGCGAGGGTGTGCGGTCGGCGAAGACCAGCCCGTCGATGACGAAGTTGCGATCGTGCAAGGGTTCGCCGAAGTCGCCGCCATAGGCGAAGTACTCGCGCCCGTCGGCCGTGCGCTGCCGGATGCCGTGATCGATCCACTCCCAAACGAAACCGCCCTGGCAGCGCGGGTACTTCTCGAACAACTGCTGGTAATCGAGTAGGCCGCCAGGCCCATTGCCCATCGCATGGGCATATTCGCAGAGCACGAAAGGCAGCGAGCGGCGATGCGCGTCGAGGGCCGGATCGTCGGTTACCGGCTCTTCGAGCCGGCCGATCGCGTCGACCTCAGCATGCGTCGCGTACATGCGGCTGTAGAGGTCGACATAACCGGAGTCCCAGTCACCTTCGTAGTGCACCGGGCGGCTCGGGTCGCGATCATGCACCCACGCCGACGTGGCAGCGAGGTTGGCGCCTGTGCCGGACTCGTTGCCCAGCGACCAGATGATGATCGACGGGTGGTTCTTGTCGCGCTCGACGGTGCGCTGCATCCGATCGAGCAGCGCCGCCAGCCAGCGCGGGTCGTCGCTCGGGTTTCGCCGCCAGTCGGCGAAAAGGAAGCCGTGCGTCTCGTAGTCGCATTCGTCGATGACGTAGAGCCCGTACTCGTCGCACAGATCGAGGAAGTCCGGATGCGGCGGGTAGTGGCTGGTACGGACCGCGTTGATGTTGTGCTGCTTCATCAACTGCACGTCGCGCATCATGTCGTCGGCCGTCACGGCGCGACCGCGGTCGGGATTCCACTCGTGCCGGTTGACCCCGCGGATCAGGATGCGCTTGCCGTTGACGGTGAGCAGGCCGTCGCGCACGAGCACGGCGCGAAAGCCGATGCGCAGCGCGATCGTCTCGCCGCCTGCGTGCAGAGTCGCGTCGTAGAGCCGGGGCACCTCGGCCGACCATGGCTCGACGGAGGGCAGTGCGTGCAGTTCGTCAGCGGGAAGGTCGACGATTCCCAGTTCTGGCAAGGACAATCGGGCGGGCACGTCGGTGTCGATGCGCAACGTGCCGCCGCCGGTCACGTGGTCGTAGTCGGCGTGGACGAAGTAGTCGTCGACCGCGCCGGATGGCCGGGCAATCAACGTGACATCGCGGAAGATGCCCGACAGCCACCACATGTCCTGGTCCTCGAGGTAGCTCGCGGCCGACCACTGGTGCACGCGCACCGCGAGCCAGTTGCCGACGCGCCGCAGCAGCGCACTGACGTCGAACTCGGTGGTGAGCCGGCTGCCGGTGGACCAGCCCAACTCGGTGCCGTTGAGCCACACGGTGAACGCCGAGTCGACGCCGAGGAAACGCAACACCGAGCGTGGCGCGGCCCAGCCGGGCGGGAGGTCGAACGTGCGGTGGTATTCGCCGGTCGGGTTCTCGTCCGGGACGTTCGGTGGGTCGACGGGAAACGGGTAGCGGACGTTGGTGTACGCCGGCTGGCCATACCCCTGCAGCTGCCAATGCCCGGGCACCTCGATCGTCGGCCAGGCACTGTCATTCGCCTCGAAGGCCGCATCAGCGTGAGAAGCGAGACGGAACCGCCACTGCCCGTTGAGATCGACGCGCTGGGCGTCGGAGCGTGCGCTGGCGCGCGGCGTCCGGCGCCCGGCGCCTGGCTCGAAGGATGCGTGCATTCTGGACGGAAATCCTACGTCGTCCGAACGGGATCGGCCCTCCGTCGGCCCGTCAGACGGGATTCGGCCCCGCTGTCGTTGCCACTGGTCATGATCTTTCTCCTGTCGTCGCAATCTGGTCCACCACGAGGGGCGTCTGAGAATGCAGACCAGTGGCGGCCCGAAAAGGAATCGGTCCGCGGACGTCTCGGGGTAAACCGGCCGGCGCAGATGACTCGTTGCACAGCATTCGGGTACAGACGCATCCGAATGCCCTTGTCGCATCGAGGTATTTGCTTGACCGGCGTGGCCCTCCTCTTCAGATAAGTTCAGCGTTAACGGGCTGATCCGAGGAGGATCAATGGCACTGGTCGTGGCCGGGACCATCGCGCCTTTGCAGCCTGGTGCTGAGCAAGACGTGTTCTCCGGACGGGTGTGGCTGGCCGACAACGGCACGGTGGCCGCCGTTACCCGAGGCAACGCGGCAGGGCCCGCCGGGTTCGACAATGCGCAGACCGTCGACGTCGGGGCGGCCGTGATCTACCCGGGTCTGGTCGACCTGCACAGCCACCTTGGCTACAACACCCTGCCGCTGTGGTCTGACCCTGGCCAGACGACGCCGTACCTGCACCACGACAGCTGGCCCGGTGAACCGACCTACAAACCCGAGCTGTCCTGGCCTGCCTGGACGCTGGCCGCGCAGGCGCCGGAATCGTTGCTGGCCTACGTGCAGGTCCGCGCTCTGGCCGGTGGCACGACGTCGATCCAGGGGTGGCCATCGACCAGCCGGCCGGCGTCGAACCGGTTGGTGCGGTGTGTCGACAGCGACGACATCGGGCCGCTCGCCGACCCGGTCCGGGTCTACACGCTGACCCTCGACGCAACCGAGCTGGGCTCGCGGCGCGATGCGATGCACGCGGGCTCCGTGTTCATCTACCACTGCGCCGAAGGGCAACCCGGTTCCATCGTCGCGCGCGAGTTCACCGACCTGGACCAGCAGGGTTGCCTGCAACAGCGCATGGTCACCGTGCACGCGACCGCGCTCGGCCCGGACGACTTCATGCGCTGGCGCACCCGCGCGCGCCAGATCAGCACCAGCACCCCGTACGGCTGCGTGGTGTGGTCGCCGTTCTCGAACCTGTGGCTCTACGGGATGACCACCGACGTCCCGGCGGCGCGGGCGGCCGGGCTGACGGTATGTCTGGGCACCGACTGGGGACCGTCCGGCACGCACAACCTGCTGGGCGAGGCCAAAGTCGCCAGGCTGCACGCCGACGCGGCCGGCTGGGAGCTGACCGACGCCGACCTCGCGCAGATGATGACCTGCCTGCCCGGCGACGTTCTGGCCCGCGCCTGGCAGCTGCCGGTGGGCCGGCTCGTGCCCGGTGCGCTCGGCGATCTGGTGGTGATCGACCAGCGGCGGGCCGATCCGTGGGCGAGCCTGGTGGCCGCTCGCGAGCGCGACGTGCGCCTCGTCGTGGTCGGTGGCCGCCCCGTCTGGGGTACGTCCACGCTGATGAGCGCCGCCGGAGCCGAGCACACTTCGAGCGTCAAGTTGGGCTCGGTGTCTCGGCAGGTGACGCTCGTGCGGCCCGACGATCCGACCAAGACGTGGACGTGGACCGACCTGCTGTCGCGGCTCAACGCGGTGCGCACCAGCGCCGCGCAGGATCCGCCGTCCGGTCCGGGAGGGCGCCGGGGGCCGGGCGCCGGTAGGCGTGCCTCGGCCGACCCGCCCGGCACGCCGCCCATCGCCATCGACCTCGACATGCCGGGTGGCCCACAAGCTGCTGCCGGTCCACCACCGAAGGGCCAGGTGGTCGACATCCCACCGATCGAGGCGGTTTATCACAACCCGGCGTGGCTGAGGACGATTCACGGCAAGGGCTTTCACGGTGGCGCCCTTGACGGCCTCGCGGCCGCGTTCGGCTGAGCGCTGTCGAAAGGAGCGCAGATGGCTTCCCGGGACGAGGTGATCCGTACCGCGCAGCGCGGTGTCGCGCTGTCTCGCTACTACCCGACCGGGCGGCAGGCGCGCCAGCCCGTCATCGCCGATCTCGACGCCGACCAGCGCGCCGCGGTCATCGACGTCCTCACCGGGCTGCTGGAGGGCCTGTACACGCACCTGCCGCTGAAGCGGTCGATGTACGGCATCGATCCGGTGCAGCGCATGCGGTTGCTGCAGCAACACGCGGCCCGGCTGGACGCGCTGGGCTTTCACTACGAGCTGGCCGGCATCTTCGCCGCGTTGCGTGACGCGCACACCCGCTACGTCGGGCCGAGCG
Source organism: uncultured Actinomycetes bacterium (assembly GCA_963733615.1). Taxonomy (GTDB): domain Bacteria; phylum Actinomycetota; class Actinomycetes; order Mycobacteriales; family Jatrophihabitantaceae; genus DASXRA01. The sequence goes on along the minus strand of CAVTEA010000030.1, from coordinate 263,079 downwards.
AGCTCGAGGGGCGCGCCGCGATGTTGCCGTTTCTCGTCGAGGCCTACGGCCCGGTGACGGCGCCGCACTACGTCGTCTCCAAGATTGCCGCCAACCGGGCGCTGATCGGCAACAGCCGGTTCTTCCGTCCGGGCGTCGAGATCCGGTGGTGGAATGCGGTGCCGATGGACCGCGCCGTCGACCGGCACGCCGACGGCGAGACCGGCGGGCGCCCGGACACCCGCCGGGCTCGCGCGCTCGAATCGATGACCCTGCGGGCGTTGCGTTACGGCCCGCCGCCGGACGAGCGGTGGGTGACCGTCGGCTACGTCGACCTGGCAGGCATCGAACGCGAGCTGCGCGTCGAGTGGCGGGTGGTGTCGCCGCGGCGGGCCGCGACTTCGGGCCGGCTCGCGAGCGGGCGGGGTGATCGCGCCTTCGGCATAGACCCGGCCGCCGAGACGCACCGCCGGGTGAAGAAACTGCTGTTCGCGCCCCGCCTGTGGTACGCCGACCGGCACGCCGCCGCGGCGACGCCTGCGACGGCAACCGTCGCCGACGGTGACTGGCTGCCGACGTCGCTGCAGGACGCGTTGGCCGCCAAGGTCGTCACCGTCCGCGGCCGCCGGCTGGGCTACCTGCGGCTGTGGAGTTTCGACGTCGCCGACGATCAGGTCTATCTGGACGAGGTGATCCGGCTGCTCGGGCTGCTGCCCGAACGCGGGCTGATCATTGATCTGCGGTCCAACCCGGGCGGACTGATCTGGGCCGCGGAGCGCCTGTTCCAGCTGTTCACGCCGCGCCCGGTGCAGCCCAACCGGTTCTCCTTACTCGCGACGCCGCTGACCAGGGCAATGGCGGCGGCGCCGCAGAACGAGGACGAACTCGAGCCGTGGCGGCAGAGCCTTTCCGATGCGGTCGCCAACGGCGAGCCGTACTCACGCGCGGTGCCGATCACGTCGGCTGACGCGTGCAATGACACCGGCCAGGTCTACGGCGGCCCCGTCGTGGCGATCGTCGACCCCAACACCTACAGCGCCGGCGACCTGTTCGCGGCGGGCTTCACCGACAACCAGATCGGCCCGCTGATCAGCGTCGGCGAAGCCACCGGTGCCGGTGGCGCGAACGTGTGGTCGCCCGAGCAGGTGCAGGACGCCCTGCTCGGAACCACCTACCAGCAGCGTCCACTCCCCGCGGGGATCGGCTACACGCTCGCGGTGCGGCGGGCCACCAGGGCCGGGGCCGCGGACGGCGCGGCGATCGAGGACGTCGGGGTGCGCGGCAACTACCAGTACGCGATGACGAAGCGGGACCTGGTCAGCGCGAACGAGGACCTGCTGTCCTTCGCCGGACGGCTGGTGCTCGGCCTGCCCCGCACCGCGCTCACCGTGCGGGCACCGGCCGCCGACGGTGACCCGTTGACTGTGCACACCCGCGGCATCGACCAGTTCGACGTGCTCGTCGACGGCCGGTTCCAGCCGTCGCGGACGGCCGCCCCGCGAGCCACACGCGTCGAGCTTCCAGCGGGGTGGGCCACGGTCGAGATCAGTGGTAGTACCGAGGGGCAGGTGGTGCAGCGCCGGGTGCTGCACCGCTAGTACCAGAGATGATCAAGAGTGTGCGAGCGCGCCCATCCTAACCCCTTGGCGGACTGTAACGAGCTACGGCTGTCGTCGCAGGAGACCTAGTCCCGCTGGAACTACTTCAGGTCGTCGACGATGGCCGCGTCGGCGGCCGAGAGCGGTGGCGGGTCGAGCGCGTTGGCCCATGTCGGCAGGTACACCTTGAGGTAGTCCGGTGACGGCTTGCCAGTGTGCAGATCGGTGGGCCGGCTGGCCCGATCGCCGGATGTGCCGACCCACAAAGGGGTTCCGTTGGGCAGGTCAGCCGCAGGGATCCGCTCGCGACCGGCCGGGAGCTGGAATGTCGGCGCCGAGAGGTCCTTGCTGTAGGACAGGCCGGACAGGTCGTCGAGGGCGGACTGCCAGGCGGCGCGCGCACCGGACGACCAGGCCGGCAGGTTGATCACGCGCAGGCCGGGCGACGCCACGTTCGGCGCGAGCCGCTGCGCCCCGGCGCCGACGGCGAGCAGGGCCGTGAGTCCGCCGTTCGCAGCGGCCACCCGGCTCAGCAATTCAGTGTGGAGCGCCCGCACGGCAGTGTTGTCGACGAGTGTGTTGCGCTGCGCCGCGGTGAGATCGCTGATGTCGACCGGCACCGTACGCAGGATGAGGTAGCGCGTCGTCAGCCCGGCGGCGGTAAGCAGCGCCTGCAGCCGCTGGCCGGACTCGCCGCACATCGCCCGGCCGCTGAACAGGTCGTCCGGGGCATCCGGGTCGGCCAGCACCACGACACTCACCGAGGTGAATCGGCCGCGGTAGATGGCGCCGGTGCCGAAGGACGCGTCGGGCTTGACGCCGAGCGAGGCGAAGTCCGGCCAGCCAAGGCCGGCCTCGCCGCCCATCAGCAGCCGGGCGTACGCCGCGGGCGGGCCCGGGTCGTAGCGTCGCGGGCTGTGCCGCGGCGGTTCGACCGGGATGTCGCCGGTCTCGTCGGCATATCCGTCCTTCGACCCGTCGCCGGTGTAGTCGTAGCGAAGCGATGCGCCCGTGCCGGTGTACTTGCCCTTGGCCGAGAACAATTGAATGCTGCGCTGGTTGTCGCCGCGATTGGACGACGTCGCGCCGCGCCCGAGCCGCGGGCAGGTGCCGAACGGGAAGTCGCCGTACGGCGAGGGGTCGCTGCCGTAGACGAATGCCTTGGTCAGATCACGACTGGCCCCCGCGTCGGGCGGTAGCCACCCGGCGGCGGCGTTGATCCAGGTGCGGATCTGGTTGACCGCCCGCACGAAGTCGGCCTTGATCGCAGTGCCGCCGCCTCCGGTGATGCCGCCGGGGTGAAGCACGCCCAGGAAATGCACGCCGGACAGTGGCGCACCGCAGGTCGCGAGGTGCAAGTTTGCCGGGTCGGCCGTGCCGCCGTGCGCAACGACCCACGTCGCTACCGACTCCTTGGCCGCTTCGCCGACGGCGATGACAAGCCGCAGATCGCCCGCCGCCACCTTGTCGAACAGGCGGTTTCGGTGCTTGACGATCGGCGAGATCGGATTCTGCGCGAGGCCGCGCAGCGTCCCCGTGTACTGCCCGAAGATCGGGTAGACGAAGGTGTTCAGGAACAGATACGAGCGGGATATGCCGATGTGGCCGAGCAGATGCTGCATCCGCGCGCCCGTCCCGCCGGTGAATGAGCGGTGCGAGAGCGATTCGTCCTGCGCGCCCTCCTGCCCGATGAGCAACACCCGGGCCGATCCGTCCAAACGACCTCGATAGAACATCGGGCCGAAATGCCAGCGGAACGCCTCGTGTCCGGTCACGGCCTTGCCCAGGCCACGGTAGTTCGGTGTGTCGGCGAACAGTTCCGGCCAGCCGCTGATCTTGGCCGGACCCGGATCGTAGTCCCAAGGATTGCCGCGTGGATCTGCCATCGCTGTCACTCTCCGTCGCCAAGAGTTAACGGATAGCGTGGCACAAGCGGAGCAGGTAGCCAGGCAGATTGTCCGCGCGCCGCCGTGACCGGCGGCCGGGGCGCGTCTCGCGGCCTGGATGCGACCGTGTGCAAATCCGCACGCAGGGACCATCGCCGATGCACACGGTTGCCGCTTCGACGCCGCGCCGCTTCGACGCCGCGCCGACTGGCCGACTGGCCGAGCCCGAGCCGTGCGTGCCATTCGCGTTTGCGTGACGGGCCGTGCCGGCCGGTCAGCGCGATGAGTGCGCGGCCGCTACGACCGGGCTGACCCGGCAGCCGGTGGCACTACGACAGCCCGAGGATCTCGCCGCGATCGTCGATGTCGATGCGAGTGGCCGCCGGAACCGACCCGAGCCCGGGCATGGTTGGCATGTTTCCGCAGATCGGATAGATGAATCCCGCTCCGATGTGCGCGCGCACCTCGCGCACGGGCAGCCGCCATCCGGTAGGGGCGCCGAGCAGGCTGGGATCGTGCGAGATCGACAAGTGGGTCTTGGCAATGCAAACCGGCAGGTGGCCGTAGCCGAGGCGCTCGAAGTGCTCGAGGGCGCGCGCCGCGGGCGGGGTGTAGTCGACGCCGTCTGCGCCGTAGATCTGCGTGGCCACCGCGTCGATCTTGTCGGTCAGCGAAGCGTCGTCGGGATACAGCAGCCGGAACTCGGCCGGCTCGTCGGCTGCCGCGGCTACGGCCTCGGCCAGCTCTATTCCGCCCCGGCCGCCGTCGGCCACCGCGGTCGTGACAGCCGCCCGCACGCCCATCTCCTGCGCGATGTCCCGGATCGCGTCGTGTTCGCTGGGGTGATCGCCGGGGAAGGCATTGATCGCTACGACCGGCGTGACCCCGAACCGGCTGATGATCTGGATGTGCTTGCGAAGGTTGGCCGCACCGGCCCGAACCTCGTCCGGTCGTTCCTCGGTCAGCTGCGCCGGTAGAGGTTTGCCGGCGACGATCCGGTGCCTGCCGGAATGCGTCTTGAGCGCGCGCACCGTGGCGACGATGACCGCGGCGTCCGGGTGCATGCCCGATGCGCGGCACTTGATGTCGAAGAACTTCTCCCCGCCGATGTCGGCGCCGAACCCGGCCTCGGTGATCAGGTAGTCGCCACCGTGGATGCCGATCCGGTCGGCGATGATGCTCGAACTGCCGTGTGCGATATTGCCGAACGGCCCGGCGTGGATCAGGGCCGGTGTGTGCTCGAGCGTCTGCAACAGGTTGGGCATGAGCGCGTCGCGCAAGATCACGGCCATCGCGCCGGCGGCTTTCAACTGCTCGGCGGTGACCGGCTGCCCGTCACGCCGGTAGCCGATGACGATCCGGCCGAGCCGCTCACGAAGGTCGCCCAGCGACGTCGCCAGAGCCAGGATTGCCATCACCTCGGAGGCGGCGGTGATGTCGAATCCGGCCTGCCGCGGCACACCGTCGATGCGCGAGCCCAAGCCGACCACGATATTGCGCAGGGCACGGTCGTTGACGTCGAGGACGCGCGGCCAGGTGATCTCGTGCGGGTCTATACCCAGGGCGTTGCCGTGGTACAGGTGGTTGTCGACCATCGCGGCAAGCAGGTTGTGCGCAGCGGTAACCGCATGCGTGTCTCCGGTCAGGTGCAGATTCACCTGCTCCATCGGCACGACCTGTGCCCATCCACCACCTGCGGCGCCACCCTTGATCCCGAAGACGGGTCCCATCGCGGGCTGCCGGATCGTCACCACGGCCCGCTTGCCGATGTGGCCGAACGCCTGAGCAAGACCGATAGCGGTCGCCGTCTTGCCTTCGCCGAGAGGCGTCGGCGTGACGGCGGAGATCAGCACGTACTTGGCGCGGGGCTGATCGGCGAGTTCGGCCAGCGCTGCCAACTGCACCTTGGCAATGTGCCTGCCATACGGCTCCAGGAGATGTGGTCCCAATCCCAGCGCTGCTGCGACTTCATCGATCGGTTTGAGTGCTACCGACCGCGCGATCCGCAGATCATCTGGCGCCACGACCTCAGCCATCGGGCCCTCCTCGCCGTGATCCGCTCATTTCTGCCATCGTCACACCGTCTTGCCCTATGCACGGGGAAGACGCGCGAATCGTCAGCCGTACCTATGCGTATGGACTGAGCGTGACTCGCGACCGCTCGGCAACGGCCCATTCCTGCGCGGGTAATGGCCGGCCGCTTTGCTCATGATCAACAGAGCGATCCGGTCGATAGTCGACCGGATCGCTCTGTTGATCAGGGAGGAACAGGTTCACTACGCCGAATTCGAAGCGCAATTCGGCGCGGCCGAATTTGCCGGTTGTTCTGTTCGGTCGGCGACCTCCGGGCAAGGCGCTGCTGAGTTAGAGCCTTCGCCGGGGACCGGCGCCGCACCGGAGGCTCAGCTTTCTGGCTTCTTCTCGGCGGTTTCCCCGCTATCGTCGGGCTTCTTGGCGGCGGCGTTGTCTGCCGATTTCTCGTTTGGCTCGTCTTCGTTGTTCAGGCCCTGGCGGATTCCATCGGCGACATCTTGCGCTTTCGTCTTCAGTGATTCGCTCGCATGTTCTGCCTTCTGCATGAATGTCTGAGCGAGGGGCTTCGCCGTCTCGCGCAACTCCTCGACCTTCGGCTTGGCCTTCTTCGCGAGATCTTCGGTCTTGCTCTTGAATCGGTCAAAGATGCTCATGCTGACACTCCCATCGGTTCGGTTCGTCCCCGCTTCTGCGCGCACGGAACGGGGGTTGTGCGCCGCAAAGGGCGGGCACTGGCCAGCTCGTTGTCATGCAATTCCCCTCGCCTCGCCGGGACCGGTTTGGTCATCATGTCAGTAGTACACGATCGCTCCCGTGGGCTGCCCAGACTTCTCATCGGGTCTTGGTCATCGCTGCTGGATCCGCCATCACTCGCGGCTTCGACAGAGATGATCAAGGGTGTGCCAGCGACTGGCGCGGTGTCGGACCGTAACGATCTACGGCCGTCGGACCAGGGCGTTCGCAGGCGGAAATCACTGGCCCGGCGTGTAGGCAGGCTCTGCGGCGGCGCGGATGCCCAGAACGATGTCGACATCCTCTTCGGTCAGTTGCCAGTCGACGCGCGGACCACCGAAATCGATCCGGAAGGCCGCGACCGCCCCGGCGACGATCGCCGCAATCGTCGTCAGGACGGTCGCGATGTTCGGCCGCCAGCGGGGTCCTGGGCGGCCGCCGACCTGCGCAGTGGCAGGCCTGGCCGATGCGATGCGTGGATTGATCCGATAGCTGGTCATCATTGCCTTCCCGTGCGGCCCGACGACCGCTCCTTACCAACGTCGGCGTGCCATCTCGTGCCACGCCGTTCCACCGGGTTGCGGTATCAGTCCCACCACTGCAGGTCGAGCTTGCCTTCGATCGAGCGCACGTACTTGCGGGTGCAGGCGTCGCAGATCCAGCGGGTCTGTGGCCCGTCGAGCGTCTCGACGATGTCGGACGATCCAGTGAGCGGCGGGTCGCCGTCAGCCGATGCGTCGACCGGCCGAAGGCACAGCGCGCAGGTCTGACCCGCCTGCGTCGCGGAGAATCCGACGTAGGGCGGCTGGTAGTGGTGAAGCTGCGATGCCGTGCCCGTGACACGCACGCTCGCGCTGGCGGCCGCGAGGTCGACGAGCAACCGGCTGGGCGCTCCGATGTCGTACCCGGTCAGCACGATCACCTGGCGCGGTATCGGAACAAGCCCGAGTTCGCGCAGGTAACCCCCGAATGCGGCGACCGCCAGATCGTCGACCATCCCGCCGGGGCTGCGCGCGTGAAACCGGGTGAGCGTCTCGGCGGCGAACAGGTAGGCAGACGTGAAGCCGTGCTTGTCCAGCAATACGCGAAGTGCAGGGTCGTCGTCGTGCCGCGCAGCGAGGCGCTGCCGGTTGCTGGCGGCGAGAAGAAGGTGGTCGGTACCTGCGCGGGCGACGTGAGCCGGATAGTTCGCGTCCACGTCGTCCGGGCCCCAGCGCAACGCGCGCAAGGTCTCCTCGACCTCGGTGTCGGTCGCCGGGCGGGTAGTGGTCGGCGCCGACGTCAGCGTCGCGGCCAGCCCCGCCTCGGTCAGCCGGGTGCTGATGCCGACGATGCCAACACGGCTCCGCAGTGCCACGTCGCCCGGACCGGCCCGCTCCGCCAGAGCCACTGCGGCCGCGACCGTGGCCGGCCCGCAGAATGCCAGCTCGGTCAGCGGGCTGAAGTAACGCACGTTGTAGGCGCCGGGTGTATCGGTCTCAGTGAGGAAGGCGGATCCGGCGTAGCCGACGTCCTTGGCCAGCTTCAGCATCTCCGCGCCGGTCAGCCCTTCGGCATCGAGCACTACTCCGGCCGGGTTGCCGCCCTTCTGGCCGTGGGTGTAGGAGGCGTACCTGAGTACGTTCGCTGCCTGCACCGTCTGAGCTGTCCGTGTCGGCCGAACACGGGTATCTGTCTGATGCCTGGTCATGATCGCCCCTCCTGCGCGGTCCGTTGACCGCCGCTTTCAGGTATGGGCGTGACATTCCGTGCCACGGTGTTCCACCGATTTCGCAGCCTGAAGAAATCGATTGGCACAAGCCGCGCCCGCCGGGACGGCGCATTTCTGGATCTCTGCACGATCGCGGCAAGATCGAGTGTGCGGATTCCGTCGCCGCTCGCGTAGTGGCCTGGGTCACATCGATCGAACTGGGCCAGGTGAGCGTCCGTGACCTCTTCAAGGACCAGAGAGGGGGACCCTGGTGAGTGCGATTCTGGGTCCGGGGGCACTGCAGGAAGCACCTGCCGAAGACCTTGAGTCGTTGCTCGCGGACGGTACGAGTGCGTTGTTCGGTGACGGCGATCTGCTCGCCAGCCGGCGCCGATTCGAATCTGCCTACCGGGCGGCCGAGCAGGCAGGCGACACCGTCGCGATGGCCGCGGCGGCGCTCGGACTCAGCGGCCTGTTCTGGGTGAATGAGCACCGCACCGCTGTCGACGGTGCGCAACTGCACGCACGGTTACGGCATGCGCTGTCACTCGTCGACCAGCGATCCGCGCTCGGCGTGCGGCTGCGGTCCAGGCTCGCGGCAGAGACCGACTACGGCGACGGTGGCCATTCGGCGATTCTCGCGCTCCTTGACGAGGCAAGGCGCTGCGACGACCCGGTGGTACGGGTCGAGGTCTTGAGCCTTGCGCACGACTGCATGCTCGGGCCCGACCACGGCGACCTACGGCGCGCGCTGGCCCTCGAGCTGGTCTACGAGAGCTTCGCGACGCGTCGGCGCAGCGACCTGCTGGTGGGCATGCTCTGGCAGACGGTCGACCTGCTGCTCGACGGCGACCCGCATGCCGAGCGCCGGCTGGGTGAACTGCGCGATCTGCTCAGCCGGGGCGATCACCTGGCGGTCGGTTACCTCGTCAACGTGATCGGCGTGATGCTCACCCTGCGCGCTGGTCACTTCGACCTGGCTGAGACGCGCGCCCGGGCCTGCGCGGAGCGTGGACTGGCGGTCGGCGACATCGACGCGAGGGCGTGGTACGGCGCGCAGCTCGTGGCCATCCGCTGGTACCAGGGACGCATCGCCGAGTTGCGGCCGATGCTGAACGAGTTGGTGAACTCGTCGACGCTGACGGCGGCCGACGACTGGCTGTTCGCGGCTCTGGCCGTCGCGGCGGCGCGGGCCGGAGATCGGCGCAAGGCCGCGGGTGCGCTTGCCCGACTGGGCGGCAACGACTTCGCCGATCTGCCGCGATCAGGCAATTGGCTGGTCACGATGAACGGCATCGTCGAAGCGGCGTACCTGCTCGAAGACGCCGAGACGTCGGCTCGGGCCTACGAGCTGCTCAGTCCCTTTGCCCATCTACCAATGGTGGTGAGCATCGGCGTTGCCTGCTTCGGCTCGGTGCACCATGCCCTCGGCGTTGCCTCGCTGACGACCGGCGATGTCGACCGGGCCGTGCAGCATCTGCGCGCAGCCCTGCAGCAGAATCTGGCCTTGGGGCATTGGCCGGCGGTCGTGACAGCGCGTACGCGCTACGCCGAGGCGTTGTCGCGTCGTGGCCGTCCGGATGACGCCGCCACTGCGCAGCGCGAACTGGCTACGGCCGCGAGCGAGGCGGCCGCGCTGGGCATGCCCGCACCGGAGGGCGTACTCCAACCGGCGCACATGGACCTTTCCTGCATCCGCCAGGGACGCAATTGGCGCATCGACACCGCAAGCCGAACTGTGCTCGTTGAGCACAGTGTCGGGATGTTCCACTTGGCGACCCTGATTGCCAATCCCGGTAAGGAGATTCTTGCCGCCGACCTCGTCGGTGGCCTGGCCAAGCTGAACAGCGCCGCCGACCGGGTCGGTATCTCCGAACAACCGGTGCTGGATCGCACGGCGGTGCGTGACTACCGGCACCGGCTCGCGCGCGTGCGCGCCGAGATCGACGATATGGAATCGCGCAACAACCACGAGGGCGCCGCGCGTGCCCGGATCGAGCGCGATTGGCTGATGGCCGAACTGGCCGGCGCCGCTGGGCTCGGCGGGCGCATCCGCCGATTCCCTGACAGCGGCGAGCGGGCGCGCATCGCCGCCGGCAAGGCGATCCGGCGGGCGCTCGCCCGCATCGCCGACGCCGATGCCCAGATCGGCAAGCACCTGCGCAGCAGCGTGCACACCGGGGTGCGCTGCTCGTACCGTCCCGGCTGATCGGTTTGGCTGGTTTCAGGTGGGCTATCACCTTGGCAGTAATGTGTCCGGCTCACGACTAGCAAGGGGATACCGATCGAGGTGATGCGCGTTAGCAGCGATCTTGGGTTGTCCGACGTCATGCGTCCTGGCGAATTGCTCGGCGGCCGCTACCGGATGGGCGAACGCATCGGCCGCGGCGGCATGGCCGACGTGTTCCGGGCAGACGACACGGTGTTGCACCGGACGGTCGCGGTGAAGGTGTTCCGCTTCGACACCCCGGCCATCGACCCGCACCGGATCGATGCGGAGACGCGCATCCTCGCCGGTTTGCAGCATCCCGGCCTGGTCACTGTGTTCGACGCCGGTCTCGCCGGCGACTCGCCGTCGGGCCCGCCGTTCCTGGTCATGGAACTGGTAACCGGGCCAACCCTCGCGCAGCGGCTGATCGCGGGTCCGCTGGCGCCTGCGCAGGTGGCGCTTCTCGGCTCGCAACTCGCGGCCGCGCTGTCCTATGTGCACCAGCAGGGCGTCGTACACCGTGATCTCAAACCGGCCAACATCCTGCTCGGCGGGCAGCCCGGTCGCTCGGACTTCGCCGCGAAGCTGACCGACTTCGGCATAGCCCGCCTGGTCGATAGCTCGCGCCTCACCTTGCACGGCACCACGCTCGGCACGCCCAACTACCTCAGCCCGGAACAGGCCGAGGGCGCAGCCGGGCAACCGTCGAGCGACATCTATTCGCTCGGCCTGGTGCTGATCGAGTGCCTGACCGGAGAGATGGCCTTTCCCGGCGTGGGAATCGAGGCCGCGATCATGCGGATGCACACCGGCCCGGCGCTGCCGAATTACCTCGGCGGAGCCTGGATCGGACTGCTCGCCGCGATGACCGATCGCGACCCGAGCCGGCGTCCCACCGCGCAGCAGGCGGCCGATGAGCTGTCCCGACTGATCGCCCCACCGGCCGACACCGTGACCCTGGTTGGTGGCGCGCCCCCGCCGCATCACACAGCGCTGTTGCCGACTCAACCGCCGACACGAACCGGCCAAATGTGGGTACTGCTCGCCGCTGCCCTGCTCGCGGTCGTCGTCGGCGTCGCAATGGTCGTTTCCCCGCCCGGTCGAGGCCATCCGGCCGGGACGAAGCCGGCGCCCACCTACCCGAGTGTGGGCGGGCAGTTGGGCACCGATCTCAAGCGACTGGAACGGACCGTTCCGTGAGGACGATTGGCGTTCGAGTCGGCACCGGGGTGACGATGGCGTTGCTGCTCGCCGCGTGTAGCAGCGGCCGGAATGATCGCGCTGCTACTTCCGCCCAGTTGCGAAACGACATGCGATCCCTCGCCATCGCCGCGACGGACCGCAACTATGCGGCGGCATCGAGCGCGCTGGCCGCGCTGAACGCCGACGCCGCGGCGGCGCACGTCAACGGCACCCTCAGCGACGCGCGCCTTGCTGCCATTCGTGCCGCGGCGGCAAGGGTGCATGCTGATCTCACCCGCGCGTCCAGCGCTGCGTCGAGCACCGTCACGACCCAACCGTCGAGTCCGTCGCGCACGCAGCCGCCGAAGAATCGCGAGCACGGCCACGGGCACGGCCACAAGGGCGGCGGTGACTAAGAGTTTCCGAGTCGGCGTTCGCAGATCAAGGCACACCCGTGATCATCTCTGTCGAAGCCGCCGGCAGTGGCGGATCCAGCAGAGATGATCAAGACCCCGATGGGAAGTCTGGGAGCGCCGCATGGAATGAGTTTGATTTCGGCGAATCAGCGTTCGACGAGGTTGAGCCATGACGAGCCGGTCGGGATGAAGTGCAGGTGGAAGCGGGTATATATCGCACGAGCCAGCGGCGGATGGCCTCGGTCTTGTGCGTGGACAGGTCGTCGCAGATGACGTGCATGTCCAGCCTGACCGGCACTTGCTTGTCAATCTTGGCGAGGACGCCTTGAACTGCGCGAACGCCGCTTGCCCACGGTGACCTTGTCGACCCCGAACTGCTTGGCGACCTGCACAATCGTCGCGTCTGCCACACGATCCTTGGAATCACTCGTCTCAGGCTCATCCGTTCTGGCCGTGTGCGGATTCGATCTGAGTGGAAAGTGTTGTCGGCGTGCGCGCGGTGCGGCGCTGCTCGCCCGTGCGGCGTCGCGTGCCCGATGGCCGGGCTCGCGTCTGGATGCCCTTACCGGATAAGGTGTTTCTGCCTGGACGGGGCTTGCGGTGATCGGGTAGAGTCGCACGCATGTTCGAGGTCGATGAGTGGCAGCCGCCCAGCGTGGCGCCGCCGTTGAGTCTCGCGGAGATCACTGAGGATCCGGATCAGGCCGCGGCCTGGTTGGCGGTTGAGGCGCCGGGTCCGGATGCGGTGGCGGGCTTGTCGCTGCTCGACCCCGCCGCACTGTCGCACGCCGGGCGGGTGGATGCGCTGGTCGCGATCGAACGACACCTGGCCTGGCTTGCCGGGGTGCAGGCGCAGGTGTTGGCCGCGATGGCTGCTGATGATGGGTCTGAGGATCGGTGGGTGCGTGAGGAGGTCGGGTGTGCGTTGCGGCTGTCGGCGCTGACCGCGCAACGCCGTATTGCAGTGGCGGAAACCTTGACCGGCGCGTTGGCCGCGACGGGGCGGGCGTTGCACCGGGGCCGGATCAGCTACCTGCACGCAATGTCTCTGGCCGAGACCACCTACGGGCTTGACGCTGATGTTGCCTCGGCGGTGCAAGATCGAGTGCTGCCGCGGGCGGGCGGGCAGACACTGGCCGAGTTCAAACGCTCCGTACGCCGCGCGGTCCACGCCCTGGACCCGGCGCGGGTCGAAGAACAACGCGCCCACGCGATGAGCGAACGCCGCGTGTGCGTGACTGCCCGAGATGACGGCATGACCGAACTCTGGGCGCTGCTCCCGGCTGAAGGTGCTGCGGCGGTGATGGCCGCCGTCGATGCGCTCGCGTCGGTCACCTCCGCCACCGACCTGCGGACCGCGGATCAGCGCCGCGCCGACGCCCTCGTCGATCTCGGCATCGCCGCCCTGCGCGACCCGCACCTGCCGAAAGCACAGGGCATGCGGCCCGCGATCCAGGTCACCGTCGCGCTGTCGACGCTGCTCGGCCTCGACGAGCAACCCGGCGAACTGGCCGGACACGGACCCATCCCCGCATCAGTAGCCCGCCGGCTGGCCGCCGACGACACCGGCACCTGGCGACGGCTACTCACCGACCCCGCCACCAACACCCTGCTCGACTACGGGCGCTCCACCTACCGACCCCCGCGCGATCTCACCGAATACGTCATCGCCCGCGACCAAACCTGCACCTTCCCAGGCTGCCCACGCGCCGCCGCCCACTGCGACCTCGACCACCGCATCCCCTACAACAAAGGCGGATCAACCAACCCGGAGAACCTGGCAGCGCTGTGCAGACGGCATCACCGCCTCAAACACGAGGCCGACTGGAAACTCGACCGACAGGCCGAAGGCAGCTACCAATGGACCAGCCCCACCAGACGCACCTACCAATCACAACCACCCGACCAACCCGTAGACACCAGCCCAACCCACACCGCAGAAGGCGACCCCGACCCGCCCCCGTTCTGACCCAGCTCCATGTTCAGAGGCAGCATCACCCGGCTGCTGATCTTGCAATCTCCCGGCCCCGCATGTGCCGACGACGAAGCCTCGCGCGGCGTGCCTTGCTGCCTGCTGCTGCCCGCAGTCTGTCCAGATCAGAGCGGTCAGAGCAGTCAGAGCCTCAGCAACGCCCCACCCCAAGCGCAGAAAGCACGACCCCCATTCGCCGCGCCGCAACGCCCCACTACTCGCGGAATCGAGTCAGATAACCCGTGACGGTCATCAACAAGGACATGAGGCGCCCGCTGAGGTTGCTCCGAGCGGGCGTCTCCGGCTTCGCAGCACACGCCGACCCATCAGGAAAAGCGTGGCCCGCTAGCTCGGACACAATGAGCCGGCATCGTGGCACCGGGTGCTGCCCGGGTCTGCATCTGGGCGCCGAAAGCTGCAACCGAACTTCTGATCCGGGACGCTGGGCCGGCGTCGGTGTGCACGACGGCGAACATTGCGTCGCGCCCCATGGCTGGGCAGAGGTACGCGCGTACGTCGGTGACTTTGAGCGTTGCGGTCATGCGCCGCTGAGCGCCGGCGCGGCGGCGGCGCAACGGAATCCGACGTGCCCTGTGGTGCTGTCCGGGGTGGTTGTCGTTCGGGCGGCGACTCGATACCGGTTGCAGTACGAATCGTGGCAGAGGTACGAGCCGCCCTTGATGACCTTGGTCGCACCCTCGTCCGGCCCGCGCGGATTGACTCTGGTGTCGTCGCGTTCAGGAACGTGCCAGCCGGAGCTGAACCAGTCCGCGCACCATTCCCATACGTTGCCGGATGTGTTGTGCCGGCCGAACGCGTTGGGGCGGTAGGCATCGACGGGCGCGGTGCCAACGAAGCCGTCCTCGCCTGTGTCGTGCGCGGGAAAGTGCCCCTGCCAGGTGTTGCAGCGATGCTGGCCACGCGGCGTGAAGTCGTTACCCCATGGGAAGCGCGCGTTGGTGAGCCCGCCCCGCGCGGCCTTCTCCCACTCGGCCTCGGACGGCAAGCGCTTGCCGGCCCAGGCCGCGTACGCGACCGCATCGTCCCAGGAGACATGGGTGACTGGATGGTTCTGCCGCCGCGCCACGTCGGAACCCGGACCCTCAGGTGCCCGCCACGACGTGCCCTCGACCGGGAGCCACCACGGCGCGTCCGGCACAGTGGCGTCGAGCACGCGCTGTGCGGCCGCGCCCCGGACGAAATCGTGGAATACGAATGACCACCGGAATCGCTCGGCATCGGTGACGTGCCCCGTCGCCTTTACGAACGCGGCGTCCTGCGCATTGCTGACGGCCTTCGCATCGATGTAGAACTCCGAGACGTCCACCGAGCGGACGGGCCCCTCGCCATCGTCGGGAAACGTGTCGGTGTCTTCACTGCCCATCAGGAACGCGCCGGCCGGAATGTGGACCATACCCCGCAGTACGGAAGCGGAATCGCGTTTCGGATAGGGCCGAGGCAGGGATACCTGCACGGCGTCTGCGGGTCGGCCGGTATGCGCACCACCCGGTGCGCAGCAGGCGCTCACTGCGGCGCCCTCGCGTCGTGCGCGCTCGCGTCGTGCGCGCTCGCGTCGGTCGCCAGCGAGACGTCGAAGGGCAGGCCGCTGCTCTCGTCGCCGCAGATCTGCTGCAACTCGTCGTACATGCCGGCCACCACCTCGCCTTCGACGTCCCACGAGTTGGTCGTCTCACCCGGGCCTTCCATCATGTCGCAGACCTGTCCTTGCGGATCGTCTGCGTCCCATGAAGCCGCCCGAACGGTGCGCCCACGACCAGACGCGAATAGCTCGCCGATGTTGTGCTCGGCGAAACCGCCGCCGTGGCCAGGCGTGAAGATTGCCGTCCGGCGTCCGTGCCGCAAGGCGAATTCCCTGCCGAGACTGTGGGTGCACGATCGGTCGTTCGACCATCCCGAGGTGGGCGTGTGCCTGCGGTGCGCGCATTTCTTGCAGCGCCGGGCGGCGCATCGTGTCGAGGAGCTGTACCCCTCTTTCGGTGGGCGGCTGCGCGCCCGGGTACGGGCGGCGCGCGAGGCCGTCGTCAAACAGCCTCCTCCATAAGCACGCTGCGCGTCAGCCGAACACGAAGCATCGACGTTCTAGAAGGTGAAAACGTCGCGCGGCGAAGACTCATCGGTGCCGCGATGATCGGACCGGCGGGGACACCGCCGGTCCGACCAGGCAGCACCAGGCAGCACCAGGCAATCGTGGCCTCAGTCCGGTAGCACAGCCTCGATGGCCGCCCGGACCTCGGCCGCATCGGGCTCGGTACGTGGGCGGAAGCGGCCGGCGATGCTGCCGTCCGGCGAGATGAGGAACTTCTCGAAGTTCCACTGGACGTCGCCCGCGGTGCCTTCGGTATCGCTCACCTCGGTAAGGCGCTGGTAGATCGGATCGCGCCCCGGCCCGTTGACTTCGATCTTGGCCGACAGCGGGAACGTGACACCGTAGGTCGCCGAACAGAACTCGGCGATCTCCTGCGCGGTGCCCGGCTCCTGGCCACCGAACTGGTTGGACGGAAAGCCGAGCACGGTGAACCCGCGACCGGCTAGTTCTTCGTGCAGCGCCTCGAGTTTCGCGTACTGCGGTGTCAGGCCGCAGCGGCTGGCGACATTGACGATGAGCGCGGCTTTGCCGTCGGTCAACGCTCCGAACGTCGTGTTCTCGCCTTGCAGGGTCGTGACTGGTAGATCGGCAAGATCGCTCACCAAAGCTCCTCGTGTGTCGGTGGCATTCCTCGGCTGCAGCGCGTGATGACTATGTCCTATTCCGGGTCCGCGCTGGCCACCATTGAGCATCTCTGTCGAAGCCGCGAGTAATGGCGTGTGCGTTCCGGATAGATCCCGGACGGGACGTCTGGGAGCACCGCACTCGTGCCAGGTCGCGATCTGGGGCTGCAGTCAACTAGGGACGGAAGACATCCGTCGGGGTGCCCATAGGTCCTTCTTCGTCGAACCCCCCGGCCGATCGGAATGGCACACCGCAACGGGGGTTGGCTCGAACGCGCTCATCCAGTCGGTGGACGAAGCACGTCGTTCCACGGAAGGGTTGGCATGAGAAGTAGCCGGGTCGTTGTCCTGTTCGCGGTAGCGGCCATGGTCGCGGCCTCCACTGCGACAATGGCGGTGTCGGCATTTGCCGCGTCTTCAGACGCGGACGAATCGATTGTTGTCCCGCTTGTCCGGGTGGGCAATCCGCCAGCGCCGGCTCCTCCGATTCGGCAGTCCCAGCTCGCGACGGCTCGCAACAGTGACGTGGTGCTGATCGTCACGGCCAGATCGAGCTCGCAACTGGCTTCGATCGCGGCGGGCGTCAATCGCCAGAACTGGACGCTTCGGCACACCAGTTCGGCCCTGCGAATGGTGTCGTTGCAGGTTCCGGCGGCCAGGGCGACGGTTGCGACCGCATTGTTGCGCGCATTGCCCGGTGTCACGAATGTCGAGGTGGCAGAGACGCGTCATATCGACGGCGGCCCGAACGATCCGGACTTCGCGCTCGACCAGTCGTCGTACCTCACGGCCGTGAACGCGCCGGCGGCCTGGACGGTGCAGCACGGCTCGCCCAACGTCAAGATCGCGGTGGTGGACACCGGCGTCGACGTCAATCACCCTGATCTGAAGGCCAAGATCGTGGGCACCTACAACGTGGTCACCGGGAAGACTGACGTGACCGACGCGCTCGGGCACGGCACATTCGTGGCGGGCGTTGCGGCGGCCGCCACCAACAACGGGGTCGGGGTCGCGGGAGCGGGCTACGACACCAGCCTGCTCGCGGTCAAAGTTGCCGATTCATCGGGCATCATCACAGTCGACTCCGAGGCGCTGGGAATCATATGGGCGGCCGATCATGGGGCGAACGTGATCAACCTCAGCCTCGGCGGCAGCACGTCAAGCGCGGCAGAGCAGAGCGCGATCACCTACGCCCAGGGCAGGGGCGTGTTGATCGTGGCCGCGGCGGGCAACGACGCCTCGACGGCGCACGAGTACCCAGCGTCCTATCCCGGCGTGATCGCCGTCGGTGCAACGAACGGCAGTAGCCGCGCGTCGTTCTCGAACTACGGATCATGGGTGACGCTCGCGGCGCCCGGCGTCAACATCTTCTCGACGACCCCGACGGCCGGTTCGACGCTCTTCGCGGCCAAATACGCGCACGGCGACGGAACCTCGTTCTCCACGCCGCTCGTGGCCGGTGAGGCCGCGCTGATCAAGGCGGACGACCCGACCGCGACCACGTCGACATTGCGTACGGCACTCGTGCACTCGGCACACGGCTTCGCCGGCCTCGGTCTCGGCGCGGGCCGGGTCGACTTCAGTGCCGCGCTGCGGCACATAACTCCGAGCACCACTCCGGCCGCCGTCAACGTCACCGGAACGGCCGGGACCGTGGTGTTCTCGGTGACGTCGACGGCACCAGCGGTGGAGTTCCAGGTCGACTCCGGCGCGTTCACCGCGCCGATCGCGACGATCAGCGGCGTGGCCACCTACAACTGGCCGTCGTGGGGCTTCGGCAACGGCGCGCACTCCGTGCAGGCCGTCGACTGCAGCCAGTCCGGCGAATGTGCCTCGGCGCACGGATCCGCGACGCTGGTCCTGGACAACGCCGCGCCTGCCATTACCTCGCCTGGCACCGGCGCGCTGGTCAGTGGAGCGTTCACGATCGCCGCAAGCTCGCCGGGCAGCGTCGTCCAATTCCTGATCGACGGGATTCCAGCCGGTTTCGACGCGACCAGCCCGTACTCGCTCGCCTACACGGGAAGCAGGCTGGCCAATGCACCCCACACGGTCACGGTCGTCGAGTGCTCGGCCGACCGGAGCCGGTGCGACGGGCCCAAATCGCCCACCGTTTCGTTCCAGTCGGACTCGTTGCACCCAACCCTCACCTCGGTGTTGCCCAGCCCGTTCAGCCCGAACGGAGACCGGGCGAAGGACACGACGAAAATCGTGCTGAATCTGCCGGACACCGAGGTCGTCGTCGTACGTGTCCGCAACGGCTCCGGTGTGGTCGTGCGCGGACCGGGCACTCTCGGCAGGCTCGTCGGCGGCGCCCACGCCTGGACGTGGAACGGCAGGACCAACGGCAATGTCGTCGTCGCGAACGGGACCTACACGGTGGAACTCGATACGAGCCTGCCCGGCAGCGGCCAGCCAAAGCTCGGATCGGCCACTACGACCGTCCGCGTCGACAAGTCCGCGCCGACGTTGGCCTTGACCAGCGGCGCGAACGTCACGTTCTTTCCGTACCCCGACGGGTATCGCGACACGTTCAGCCCGGCGGTGACCGTGAACGAGCCGAGCACGTTGAGCCTCGTCGTCCGGAACTCGCGCCGCATTATCCGCACGATCAGCGTCCACAAGGGAGCGGGCCGCACGTCAATCACCTGGAACGGCCGCGACTCGGCCAGCCGCATCGTGCCCGCCGGCACCTACACCTGGTACTTCACCGCCGTCGACTCGGCCTCGAACGCGAGGCGCGGCCCCGCTCACGTGGTGCACGTGTCCGCCCGACGGCTGATCAGGAAGACGACCGTCCTGACGAGGAACGGCTCCAGTTACAGCAACGTTGTTGCCGACATACCGGGTTGCTCCACGGCCAGCACGGCATCCTCGAGGTTCTTCCCTTATGGCGTGAGGATTAGCACGACGTGTGACCCGTATTTGAATGGCTATAACGTGGTCGCGGCCAACTATCGGTTCGCCCTGCCGGCGGCCGTCAACTACGGCACCATGCGGATGCTCGTGTACGGAACCACGTCCGAGGTGCCGTCGGAGATCATGGCCGGCTTCTACCGGCCCGCCGCGGGATACTTCGACGTGCCCGGCAACGTGAAGGTGGGGTCGCGCACGAACGCCTGGTACTCACTCGGAAGCGTGCCAGCAGCCGGGCATTACAGCAGCACCCATGTGGCCACTATTGCGATCGGTGTCGACAACTACTACTACCCGCCGAGCAACTTCGACATCCGCTACGTGCGCCTCACGATCAGCTACAACGTGCTGCGCTGACGCCGCGGTGGGCGAGCTCAGCGATCGTGTACCCGGTAGGTCGGCGTGGGTGAGGGCGCCGGCTGGCGATGGGTATCCTCGCGTTCGGTCTCGCCCGAACGCGACGAGGTCGACGACGGCTCGCCCCATCCGGCGGTTTCCCGTGTTGTCGTCGGCGCTGTTCCCGGCGGATGATCGGCAGATTCGCGTGGCTCGGCGCCCTCGGAATTGCGGCCTGCGCCCGGCGTCCTGCGGTCGTCGAGATCGGTGGGGCGAGGCGACGGATGCCGAGGTGCCACCTGCGGCTGGGAACCCGGCACGCGCATCGGCCTGGACGGGATGCCTGGATGTTCGCGCCGATCGTGCACGTGGAACGGTGTGAGGTTGTTGATGACCCCGGCGACGACGCCGCGAGAGCCGCCCGGGATATGGTCGTTGGCAGCCGCGATACCGGTCACGCTCACCGTCATCGCCCCGACCACAGCGGTGCCGACCACCAGGTTGCGCCGGTGTGCGCGGCGGCGAAGATTCGGGAGTCCTTTCGTCAGAAGCGATTCGAGCTCGACGGACGGCCTGGGCGCCGGCCACTGGCCCAGTGCCCGCATCTCCCGCAGAACGCGTCCAAGCTCGTCGTTGTCTGAGTCAGCACGCAGATTCGAGCCGGCGGGCGCGCCTTCGGCGCTCCGGTCGGCGCACAGTCGCATCAGTTCGTCGTCCATCTCTACGTCGTTATCGTCTGGAGTCCTCATAGGGTTACGCCTCGCTCGGCCACCAGGTGCCGCAACCCGAGCAGGCCGCGCCGCTGCAACTGCTTTACGGCGCCGGGCGATCTGCCGATGATCCGCGCGACATCGTCAATGGACTGGTCCGCAACGACCCGCAGCGCGAGCACGTCGCGTTGATCGGCCGGCAACTCGCGAAGCAGGTCCAAGACACCCGCCGCCGAGATCGAGTCGATCGCCTCCTGCTCGGCCGAGGCGGCGACGCGTGGGTCTCCCGCAGCCTCGTACTCGAGTACCGGCGGCTGGCGCCTTCGCCGGCGGGTGTCGTCCACCATGCGGGCATGCGCGACCGACATGACGAATGTGCGCAGCCCCGCCACGCCGCCGGTCAGTCCGCGCAGGCGGGGTAGAACCGCGAGGAACACGTCGCTCGTAACGCCCTCGGGATCGGCCACCCCTTTGGCCGCCAGGTAGCCGAGAACCACGGGCGCGAGCTCGAGATAGATCGTGCGGAATGCCGTTGCGTCGCCGAGTTGGGCGGCAGTCAGGACGCGCTCGGTGATCGGCTGCGGCACGAAGACCTCCTGCCCCCCGGCGTATGCGGACGGCAAGACGGGTCAGCGAAATATCCGCTGCGCGCGACGAGGGGGTGACACCACGCGCATTGTGATCGGTCGGTTTAGAGCCGTGCTGGGCGAGGCGGCCGACCTGCGCATCAGCACGTTCGTCGCAGTGAACCCGTGCTGGACGGCGGGCGCAAGGGTTGGCGCAGCATCTGATGCGCGATCAACACCCGGACATAGACCCAGTTACCGGGGTGAACCAGGCGGGCGCGTAACCCCGCGCGGACCGGCGCGATAACGGTCATGGGCAACGCGCATCAACGAGAAAGGTCAAGCAAAACCGACTCGGATCGGCGGGGGCCGGGCGCGGTCGCCGAAGGAGAACCGTGGAGCCGAAGTGCCGCGTTGTTGCGGCAGTCACAGTGACGGCAGAGCTGGTCACCGGTGCCGCACTGCGGCTGGTAATCGAGACGGAACTAGGCGCGCTCGATCGCGCCTGCGTGGCCGAGGTTGCTCAGTACGCGCGAATCGCAATCCCGGGATAGCTGCTGACCAGTCCGGACTCGTCGTATTCGAGCTCGCAGGCGAATTCGAATTGCGGCCTGCGTCCCCGCCGGCAGATTCATCCGCCGTACCGGCAAGGCGTTGGTCATGGCCGACGATTCCAGGTCCACGTCGACGCAGCCGTCCAGACCGGGCGCAGGCAGGCCGTCGACCTGCCACCCGCCTCGGCCGTCCGCCTCCAGGGTCCTCGATCGCGGTCCCGCGTCGGAGCGTCCGAAGATGCGCGCGATCCGGGTTCTTCCGCTCGTGTCAAGCTCGATTGCGTATTCGACCACCCACGCCGTGCGATCTTCGGCCGCGGCGGTGCACCCCTCGATCAGGTAGTGGTCTTCGGCGATCCGGAAGAACGCGACCTCGAAACCCGCACGCGCATCCTGGTGCTGCCATGCTGCGATCGCGGGCAGGACTGCGAAGGACATGTTGATCAGGCTGGCACGCTGCTGCCGAGTCGTCCACGTCAGAACGAGAGCGTGACACCGTCGACTCGGCAGGACTACGGCGGCATCGGCGCGTTCAGCTGGCCCGTCGCCGCGCTCTGTCCGGCAGGCCGAGCACCCGACCAAGCAACTGCACGAGCCGCTTCCCCCACACGCTGTGGGACTTAGCGATCTACGGCTGTCTTACTGTTGCCTTGCGCGACTTTGTCGCTCCCTACGCTGCGGCCCCTTTCACCCGCTCGGCGTGGCAGTCCAGGCCCCAGTTGCAGGTGGAGCTGGACGGGCAATGCGGTTTCTCGTAGTGCTTGGCTCCGGTTTCAGCGATGGCCGTCAGGACGCGATTGCACCAGGAGCAGCGGGGGAACGGCCTCGGGATGGCACCCATGTTCACGTTATTCCCGTGACTAAACGGGAAATAACCCCTGTGTAGTCCGCCTCACGCTACGAACGGGCGATGACCCCTGCGAACGTAGCGTTTTGCGCGAGCAGAGTTCGCTCAACGCCGCGGCTGGGCGAAGAACTGCAGTGCCTGGCTGGCCACGCATCACGGCTGTGTACTGGCGCTGATGTCCTTGGTGCGTCGCGCGATTGCAGGTGCGACAGTGTGGACCGGTCGGCGCGTCAGCGCCTCCCGCGAGAGGTAGACGGGGCTATAGGTGCACGGGTTGTAACGGGTTCGGACGGACCCCGCGTCGTCGAGCTGCTCGTTGTCGTTCGAGCTGCCAGAAGGCGGCCCGACGGTCCACACCATGTGGCGGGCGCCGAAGTCGCAGGGCGCATGATGGCCGACTCAGGCATCCGCGTTGGATCGGCGCGTTGCCACGTCACGGTTCGGGCGGGCGATCTCGATCTCGATCGCGTCGCGGAGCGCGGGCCGGAGCCCGAGCCCGCGTTCCGTTGAGTGGTGCGTTATAGCTTGAGTGGTGCGTTACAACGCACCACTCAACGTCTAACGCACCACTCAACGAGATAAGACGGGACGGGCCGCTCTCCGCGTCGCCGATCTCCACATAGACACCGTTGTGATGATCAAGCTGCTCGACCACGAACTCCCATTGCGCGCGGCTGAGGGCCAGGGTGACGCGCTGGTTGGTGGGCGGCCACGCTCGCTCATCGCCGACCCAGGGAATCTGCGCCCAGCCGGCCTCCCGGATCGCGGTTCCCAGGCTGACATGCCGTTCGGGTCCGTCGACAACCGCGAGCGCGATGACGTTGTCGGTATTGGCATCGATGACCTGCCAGTTCCGCACAGTCATCTGGATCGGCAGCAGGTCGGCGCCGTTCTACAACCCCGACAACGCCGCGCTACTGCCCAGCGAGCCCGGCGCTCGCAACGTCGAGCTCTACCCGCTGTTCGTAGGCGCCGACGTCGACTTCATCATCGGCGGCGAAGTGGCACGGATTCCCGACTTCCGGCCACGGCTGAAGGACATCACCGTCCCGGTCATGGTGCTGGCCGGACGCTACGACCGCGCCCTGTATCCGGCGATGCAGCGCCAGTTCATCGAATACGCGCCACAGATACGGCTCGAGTTTCTGGAGCGCAGCGGTTCCTTCTCCCACGTTGAAGAACCGGACGCAGTCTCCACGCTCGTCCGGGAGTTCACCGGTCAACGAACACAGACGTCCGGTGCGTCGTCGTCGACATAAGGAAGCGGTCGGGCGTCGGAGATGGCGGTCGGGGGAATGACGGGACGAGCGAGACAACCGTCGAGCGAGGAGGCGCGCCATGGCCGAGGAGGAGACGCAGTGGGGCGGGAGGCTGTGGGCGGCCGCTGACCTGGTGACCCCGGTGGCCGGCTCGCGCTCGATCATCGAAATGAGCCCATCCCACTGAGTCTGGTCAGGCTCGGGTCCGCCAGGATCGTCGTCGTGACACAGGTGATCGTGCTCAACGGCGGCTCAAGCTCCGGGAAGTCCTCGATCGCTCGGGCTCTGCAACAGATCCTGCCCAGGACGTGGCTGACCTTCGGGGTAGACGTCCTGATCGATTCCCTTCCCGGCCGGGGAGAGGATCCGCGTTCCGGCATCGTGTTCGAACCGGACGGCGGCATCACGGTGCAACCGGCGTACCGCGCCGTCGAGGGCGCCTGGTATGCGGGTCTCGCGGAAATGGCTCGCAACGGCGCGCCGTTGATCCTCGATGAGGTACTGCTGTCCGGGGCCGCCGGACAACGCCGACTGCAGTCGGTGTTGTCCGGGCTGGACATGCTGTGGGTCGGTGTTCACTGCGATCCGGCAGTCGCCGTTCGCCGCGAGGCGGGCCGAGGCGACCGAGTCCCCGGTATGGCCCTGTCGCAGGCGACGGCCGTACACACCGGCGTGGCCTACGACGTCGAGGTCGACACGACGTCCTGCTCCGCCGAAGCGTGTGCGCGATCGATCGCCGAACGTGTCGCGCGCTAGACCGTGGGTCGGTCGCCGAGCGCGCCATGATTGGCCACCGCCTCGTTCGGGTGAGCGGGGTAGGCGACCGGAAGTAGGTCTGGCGCGGTGTGCAGCCTCCGATCAGGGGCGGCGGCCCGCAAGGACGCAGAACTCGTTGCCCTCTGGGTCGGCAAGACAGACCCAGCTCTCATCGCCGGTTTGGCCGACGTCGGCGTGTCGAGCACCTAGGTCGAGCAAGCGACGGACCTCTTCGTCCTGCTCCCTGTCGGTCGGGTTGACGTCGAGGTGGAGCCTGTTCTTGACGGTCTTGCCCTCGGGCACGTGCGCGAATGTCAACGTCGGCGGCACTGGCCCAAGGTGGTTCTTGCCTTCAGGCGCCACGGGCGAGCCGATTGTGACAACTCCGTCGTCTTCGTCTTGCACCTCGTAGTCAAGGACCGAGCACCAGAACCGGGCGAGACCGTTGGGATCAGCGCAGTCGATCGCAAGCTCGGTGAACTTACTGGCCATGTCAGGACCTCCCAGTCAAGTAGCGGGTCCGCCAAAGGCCACACGCTAATCGCAGTGTTCGACGGCGAGGGCGTTGCCGTCGCCGATGGTGGCGCGGTGTGGCCGGTGCGCTTGTGCCGTTAGGAGATCTTGCGGCGGTAGATGACCATGGCGAAGGTGTACGCGGCGACGAGGATGCCGACACACCAGGCGAGGGCGGTCCAGATGCCGGTGCCGACCGGCTGATGGGTGAACAGATGGCGGATGGCGTTGACGATGGACGTCACCGGCTGGTGCTTGGCGAAGGCGCGCACCGGGCCGGGCATGGAGTCGGTGGGCACGAATGCCGAGCTGAGAAACGGCAGGAAGATGAGCGGGTAGGAGAACGCGCCCGCGCCGTCGGCGGACTTCGCGGAGAGACCGGGGATGACCGCGAGCCACGTCAACGCCAGGGTGAACAGCACCAGGATGCCGGCGGCCGCGAGCCACGCGAGCGCGCCTGCCCCTGAGCGGAAGCCCACGAGGAGGGCGACGCCCACGACGAGCACGAGCGAGAGCAGGTTGGCGATCAGCGAGGTCAGCACGTGCGCCCACAGCATGGACGACCGCGCGATCGGCATGGACTGGAATCGCTCGAAGATGCCGCCCTTCATATCCTGGAAGAGCCGCAACGCGGTGTAGGAGATGCCCGAGGCGACGGTGATGAGCAGAATGCCGGGCAGCAGGTAGTCCACGTACGAACCCGAGCCTGATTTGATCGCACCGCCGAACACGTAGACGAACAGCAGCAGCATGGCGATCGGCGTGATCGCAGTCGTGATGATGGTGTCGACGCTGCGCGTGACGTGGCGCAGGGATCGTCCCAGCAGAACGGCGGTGTCGCCGAAGAAGCGCTTGGTCATCGTTGTTCCTTACTCGTCCGTGCCGACGCTGCGGCCATTGCCAGCGTCCTTGCGTCCCGGCCGTCGTCACCGACGATGGCGAAGAAGACGTCCTCGAGGGTCGGCTGCTTCTCGACGTATTCGACCGTGGCCGGCGGGAGCAGCGCCTTGAGCTCGGTCAGGGTGCCGTTCACGATGATCCGGCCCTCGTGGAGGATCGCGATCCGGTCGGCGAGCTGCTCGGCCTCGTCCAGATACTGCGTCGTCAGCAGCACAGTGGTGCCGTGCTCGGCAAGGTCCTTCACGGCCTGCCACACCTCGATGCGCGCCTGAGGGTCGAGCCCGGTCGTCGGCTCGTCGAGGAAGATGACCGGCGGATTCCCGATCAGGCTCATCGCGATGTCCAGACGGCGTCGCATGCCACCGGAATACGTCGACACCTTCCGCGCGGCCGCGTCGGTCAGCGAGAAACGATCGAGCAGGTCATTCGCGACCGCGCCCGGATCCTTGAGGCGCCGCAGCTTGGCGACCAGCACAAGGTTCTCCCGCCCGCTGAGGATTTCGTCGACGGCCGCGAACTGTCCGGTGAGACTGATGGATTCGCGCACTTGCTCGGCCTGGGTGGCGACGTCGAAGCCGTTCACACTGGCGGCTCCGGCATCGACCTTGAGCAGCGTGGACAGGATCCGCACGACCGTGGTCTTGCCCGCCCCGTTCGAGCCGAGCAGGGCGAAGATGCTGCCGGGCGCCACGTCGAAGTCCACGCCGCGCAGCACCTGCAGTTCCTTGTAGGACTTCTCCAGGCCCTGCACGCGGATTGCAGGCCTCGAGCTCGCCTGGATCGTCACGAGCGCGACCCCCCGCCTGCTCCTTCGGCGCGCTTGATAGCGCTGATCAGTCGTTCCCTCGCTCGATCGGGGACGTACCCACCCTTCGTGTAGTTCTGAGCAAACGTCTCCACGAACTCCACGGGGTCGTCGCCGACGATCTCGCGGATCGGGGTTCCATCTGCCGCGGCCCGTTCGAACAGATCCGCAAGATCCTCGAACTCGGACGCCGCCTTTTCGCCATCGGTCGGCACGAGGTGCATCAGATAGTGCTCGATCGCGTCGACCGCCGTGCGGTAGTTCTCGGGAAGCTGCTTGACGCGCGCCTTGTATGCTCGCCACCGCCGCTTCGGGCCGATCACCTTTGAGATGAAGCCGCCCTCTTCTGTGTCGGACATTGTCTATCTGCCTCCTTCGTGGAGCTGTTCGAGCCGTTCTGTGAGGAAGCTCCAGGTCCTCCAGAACTCTTTGAGATCGGCCTGTCCATGGGCGTTGAGGGAATACACCTTGCGCGGCGGCCCCTTCTCCGAAGGCACCTTCTCCACGTCGACGAGGCCGCGATGCTCGACCCTGATGAGCAGCGCGTAGACGGTGCCCTCCGCGATGTCGGGGAAGCCCTGCTCTCGCAGCCACGCCGTGATCTCGTAGCCATACGCGGACCGGCCGGACAGGATCGCCAGGACGATGCCCTCCAGCACGCCCTTGAGCATCTCCGTCATCTGCTTGCCCACGAACACACCTCCTTCGCTATTCAGTGTTAATGAGTACTGGTACATAGTAACGCTGAATAGCGAGGGCGCAAGCCGCGTCGACTGCGCGACATCACTCGCCAACACGGCCAGCGATCTGCAACCGTGTCTCGACCGGCACCGGATCGTTCGACCCGCTCAAGATCTCTTCTCGTGTCACGGTTTCGCCCTGAACCTGCCGGCTAGTTTGACGCACGCCATGAGCGAGTATGCGAACATATGTTCGTGTCGGGTGGCGGTGCGACGATTCTGCATGCCGACCTGGATGCGTTCTATGCATCGGTCGAGCAACGCGATGACCCGCGGCTTCGCGGCCGCCCGGTGATCGTCGGCGGGGGAGTGGTGCTCGCGGCCAGCTACGAGGCCAAGGCATTCGGCATCCGTACGGCGATGGGCGGCCGACAGGCCCGAGCGCTGTGCCCGCGCGCGATCGTCGTCCGACCTCGGATGTCGGCCTACGCGCAGGCAAGCAAGGCCGTCTTCGAGGTGTTCCGGCACACCACCCCGCTCGTCGAAGGGCTCTCGATCGACGAGGCGTTCCTGGAAGTCGGCGGGCTGCACCGGGTTTCCGGCACGCCCGTCGAGATCGCCGTGCAGCTGCGCCGCGACGTGCTCGAACAGGTCGGCCTGCCCATCACGGTTGGCGTGGCCCGAACGAAATTCCTCGCGAAGGTGGCCAGCGGGGTCGCCAAACCTGACGGCTTGCTCGTCGTACCGCCAGACGCTGAGCTCGCGTTCCTGCATCCCCTTCCGGTCGAGCGCCTCTGGGGCGTGGGCCAGGTGACGGCACGCAAGCTGCACGAGCGCGGAATCTCGACCGTCGGTGAGGTGGCCGAGCTTCCCGGACCCGCCTTGGTGTCCATGCTCGGACGTGCATCCGGACGTCACCTGCACGCGCTGGCCCACAACTACGATCCGCGCCCCGTGCACGTCGGCAGGCGCAGGCGCTCGATCGGCTCGCAGCGAGCACTGGGGCGTTCACCACGGTCGGCCGACGACCTCGACGCCGTGCTGGTGACCCTGGTCGACCGGGTGACTCGTCGCATGCGAACCGCTGGGCGGGTCGGGCGCACCGTGGTGCTGCGGCTGCGTTTCGACGACTTCACCCGGGCGACGCGCTCGCACACGATGCCGCAGCCGACCGCGCACACCCAATCGGTGCTCACCGCACTTCGTGGCCTGCTGGCGGCCGCGATGCCGATGATCGATCGCCGCGGCATCACGCTGCTCGGGATCGCCGTGGCCAACCTCGGCAACGACAACGCATTGCAGTTGATGTTGCCTTTCGATCGACACGGCGGTGGCGCGCTCGACTCCGCGCTCGACTCCGCGCTCGACTCCGTGCGTGACCGGTACGGATCGGCCGCTGTCACCCGAGCGATACTGCTCGGCCGCGACCCGGGTATGACCGTGCCGCTGCTACCCGACTGAGGGTTGTGTCGCCACGGCGCGATCGGCATATGCACAAAGGGCGTTGACCATGCGCAACTGCTGCGGAGTGCGTACGAGCGGGGCGAGCAGACGAGGGGAGCACACCACGGCGACCACGGCCCGAGCGCGCGAGATCGCGACGTTGAAGCGGTGCAGGTTGTACAAGAAGTCGATGCCGCGCGGAGCGTCCTGCGCCGAGGACGACGCCATCGAGTAGATGACGATCGGCGCCTCCTGGCCCTGGAATTTGTCGACGGTGCCGACTCGGATGCCCGCATCGGCGAGCGGGCCGAGCCTGCTGCGGATGCGATTGACCTGAGCGTTGAACGGCGTGACGACGAGGATGTCGGCCGGCGTGAGCACGCGGGTGAGCGAATCGCGGCCGGTCCACGTGCCGTCGGCGAGCACGTCAGCGCACAGGGAGCGGACTGCGTCGGCCTCAGCGGTTGAGGCAGCGGAATCGTCCGGATGCTCGACAGTGATCAGCCGCAGGCCGGTGCCGCCCAGGACGGATGACGAGCCGATGCGCTGCCGTTCGCAACCCGGCTCGACGAGCAACCGCCCGTCGTAGCAGGTGTCGGACACGAACGCGGCGATGCTCGAATGCATGCGCCAGGTGGTGTCGAGCAGCAGGCCTCGCTCGGGTGGCACCGTGGCCTGCCCGTCGAGCAGGAGTTGCAGCGCGGACGCCTCGGCGCCGGGCGGATGCTGGCCCTTCACCGGCTGGGCCAGTTGCTGCGGGTCGCCGAGCAGCACGATGCTCTGGGCTGCCGCCGAGACGGCCAGCACGTTGGCCAGGGAGAGCTGGCCCGCCTCGTCGACCACGAGCACGTCGACCGCGGCGCGCATGCCGGGCCGGGCGAACAACCAGGAGGTGCCGGCCACGACGTCGATCTCGCCGGCAGCGGCTGCGGATTCGACCACGGACGCGTCGGTGGTGCAGTCGACCGCTTCGGCCGTGCACCGTTGGTGCGCGGCGGCCTTCTGCAGGATCCGCACCGGCTGGCCCGATAGCTCTGCGGCGGCGCAGACCGCGTCGAGCAGGTTGCCGATCGCCTTGTGGCTGAAGGCGGTGATGCCGACCCGCTTGCCCGCCGCCACGAGACGAAGAACGGTACGGGCACCGGCCCACGTTTTGCCGGTGCCAGGCGGGCCCTGTACGGGCAGGACGGAATGGTCGAGTGCGACCGCGAGGCGTTGCAGTGCCTGCTCGGCGGGCTCGCCGGACCGCCGAAGCGGTGCGAGCGGGTCGGCGCCGACCCGCGGGCGCCGGCGAAGCAGCAGGTCGCGAGCGGCGCGCCACTGTGGGTCGGGACTGTCGATGCCGTGGTCGCGAACCCAGGTGCCCAGTTCGAGCAACCGGGCGCGCTGGTGTTGATCGGCAAGCGGCTTGCCCGGCACGAGCGCGGTGAGGTCCGGGATGCCACGGCTGGTGCGACGTTTGAGCTCGAGCCAGCCCAGCTCGGCGTCGATGTCGACGACGATGCCCGCGGGCTCACCCGTGCGCGGGTCGAGCCAGGCGTCTTCGCCCGGGCCGAGCTTGGTGTCTTGCGCCGGGAACGTCATGCGCCACACGGTGGACTGCTTCTCGACCCGTACCGCCACAGCATCGCCGAGCTGGCCGATTGCCGTTGTGTCATTGAGGATTTGCTCGTCGGTCATTTGCAGGCGGGCGAAATGCTCCCACCACTGCGGCAGCGACTCGCGGCGGTGCCAGTCGAGCAGTCCGGCCAGCAGCCAACGGCCGTGTTCGGCCTCGGTGCGGGCGTCGGCCGGCACACCGGCCAGCAGGTCAGCAGCCAGGCCGGCGACCGCGTCGGCGGCATCTTCGGACGCCTCCGATGCGGCGCCATCGCCGTGTTCGGGCCGCGGGTAGGCGATGTCGCCGCCGCCTTCGGCGCGCAGTTTCTCAAGCCAGTCGCGAAGCGCCTCGGTGGAGCGGCAGTCGTCTTCGTTGTAGGAGGCGATGTCGTCGAGCACCGACTGATCGCCGTTCTTCAGCCAACGCTCGAAGGCGACCACGCTGCCGAGCGCATCGCTGACCCCGACGTGCGCACGCGTGTGCCCCCAGTAGAAGTCCTCAAGTTTCTTGATCGAGTAGGACTCCTTGCTGATGCGGATGCCCTGGCGTACGACGGCGTACAGGTCGACGAGTCGCTGGCCGCGCAGTAGCTGGTCGACCTCGGCGCCGCGCGTGCCGTGGCGTCCGGACAGCGCCTTGAGCCGCGACGGCTCGTAGGGCGCGTAGTGGTAGACGTGCATGTCGGGGTCGGCGGCCCAGGCATTCATGAGGTGGTCGACGAGGCGCTCGAACGCCGGCTTCTCCTGCGCCGGATCGGTGGCCCAGTAGGCGGTGAAGCTGCCTGCCTGCACGAGCCCGAAAAGGTACTCGAGGCCGTGCTCGCCGAGGAATGGATCGCCTTCCATGTCGAAGAAGACGTCGCCTTGCGACGGCGCCGGCAACAGTGCCAGGCCGCGCAACGGCTCCGGGGCGAGAAGCTCGTAGCCGGGTGATCCGGAGTCGCGCTCGGCGATCTGCAGGCGCGCCTGGTCGGCGAGCCGCTGCCGCGCGGGATCGCCGATGGTGGCGGGCAATTGCTCGGGCGTGCGTGCTGCGAGTTCGCGGACGGTGGTGATGCCGGCTTCGCGCAGGGTGCGAGCCTGATCGCGGCGCAGGTACGCGACGAGTGACAGGTCGTCCTCGCGCCGCCATTGTGCAGTGCACCGCGGCTGCCACCGGCACTGATTGCAGTGCGGGACGGGCTCGGGCCGGGTCTGCACCGTGCCGCGCTCGGCATCGTGCAGAAATTCGAGCAACTGTGCGCGCACCCGCAGCGCGTAGGCGGCGCAGTCGGCGAAAGGGTACGGCCGCTCCTGGTCGTCGCCGGTGACCACGATCAGCCGCTGCGGCGCGATCTGCTGCAGCGTGGTCAGGCGCTGGGCATACGTGGCCATCTGCAGTAGCGCTGCCACTTTCATCCGCCGCGCCAGCTTCGTGTCGGCGACGTCGTAGGACCACGCCCACCGGCCAGGGCGATCGTCGCGGCGGATGAGGAAGTCGGCGTGCCCACGCCAGCGTCCGTCGAAGAACGTCGCCTGGTAGATGACCGCAGCGCCGTCGGCCATCGCCTGCTCGGTCTGGCGTTCGGCGGCGGCGAGTGCAGCTCTGCCGGCGCCGGGGGAGGCGATCTCGACAACCTCGAGTCCGCGTCGGCGCAGGCGTTCGAGGTAGTCACGTTCGTGTTCCATGCCGCGATCGAAGAGTGCCTGCAAGCTCTCGTCGACCGCGTCGGCGGGTTTGCTGAGCTCGCCCCTGGCAACCGACAGATCGAGACTGGTGGCGTGCGTGCACGCGAGGTACTTGGTGAGATCGGTCGGGCTTACCACCAGCGCGCCGTCGTCGAGGGTGTACATCAGCGCGACGCCGGGCGCGCATGGCGGCTCATCGAGCAAACTGCGCGCTCAGTCACCGGGCCTGCTCATCCGCTCACCCAGCAGGCCGCGGTTTCCATCCGGAACCAGTAGTCGCCGTCTTCCGTCCACAGTCACGTGAGCGCAGCCCCACTCGTCCTGCAAGCACCGCTCGACGTGCGACCTGATCCAGGTCAACTCGGCCGGTTCTGTCATCGCCGCCCTCCCTCGTCTTGCTGATGGGGAGAGACTCGCATCAGGCTCTGACACTTTCGCAGAATGCCTTTGGCAGACTGCCCGGATCAGGAGGCCGGAGATGACTTCGTCAAGCTATGTGATAAATCCGATCGGCCGGGTGGAATCGCCGCTCGTCGACCGCGCGTCAGCACCCAAACAGGGCTACGAGGGATCACCCGAGGCGTGGCTCGTGTTCGATCCGGACGTTCGTGCGGCGATGCGCGACCTCGTCGAAGGCGCCGAGATCATCGTGTTGACCTGGCTCGATCGCGCGCAACGCGACGTGCAGGTCGTCCACCCGCGAAGCGACCCGCGAAATCCCGAGCGGGGAGTCTTCAGCACCCGCTCGCCCGATCGCCCCAACCCGGTGGGGCTGCACCGCGTGCGGATCGTGTCCATCGACGGCCTGCGAGTCCGCGTCCGAAACCTGGAGGCCCTCGACGGCACCCCGATCGTGGACGTCAAGCCGGTGCTCGACCGATCAGCGGATGCCTGAGGGTTTCCCCGCGACGCGGGCGCCGCCCCCGAACATTCGCGAGTTGTCCTACCTAGGACGGATGCTGACGCGTTGACGGTATGACAAGTCGGGTGGGGAGGCGTGCCGCAGGGGAAGGCGGGTGGTCAGGTCGGCCAGTCGTGCGTGGTGATCCGGCCGCCGACGACGCGCGCCCGCACGCGAATGCGCCCGTGCGGACATTCGTGGAGCTCGTAGTCACCCTCGGGCAGATGGGCGAAGACGACGGTCGGGATCCGGCCGCCTTTCATGGGGCGATTCAGCACCGCACTTCGCGCAACACCGTGCTCGGTCTGGTCGGCTTCGTCCCGGCCGACTCGGTCGGCTTCGATCTCGGCGCCCACCAAGGTGTCAGGCATGCGGACAATCAGCGTCCCGACCTCGTCCGCGACTGAGATCGAGCTGGCGTGGCTGTTGTCCCCGGAATCCATCCATGCACCCCCGTGCAACATAAGCCTACGCGGTAAGACACGCGCGCTGTCGATCAAGCCTGCGAGCAACCGGGCGCTGACGGTCAGCGACCGGTAAGCCCAACGCCCGTTGACCGAAAGCGGTCAATGACAGGAACTAGCCGGGCCATCCGCTATATAAACACCGCCAGCAGACGAGATCGTTCAATCAACGCCTTCGGCTCTCGCCGGAGGCGTCTGGCAATCGGTCCAGAAGCCTCGACAGGAGCCTGTATGCGTACTGCTCGCGTTGCCGTCCTGACCGCGTTCCTCACCGCAGCCGCGCTCGCGGTCGTTCCGGCACAGGCAGGCGCGGCACCCGCGGCGGCGCTGCACGCGACGGTTGCCTACCAGAACCTCAAGCTGCCGGGCGGGCATGCCACCGTCTACGCCGACGGCCTGGCCGAGGTATTCCGCGACCAGGGCAAGGGCACCCCCGCTGGAGCCGAGTTCCGCTGGGTGCCGCTGGTTGCCTCCGACGGTGCGGCGAGCGGGCCGGCGGCAGCGGGCGGCCAATTGCCGGCGAAGGCCCAGGTGCTCGCCGACCTGGCCAACGGCCCGGCCGCAAGCTTCCGGCCGGGCGAGGTCGTCGTGGTCTACCGCGACTCGGTGCAGGCATCGACAGCTTTCAGCACCCCCGCGCACCGGTCAGGTGCGGTTCCGGCGTACACCAACCAGGCTGCGCTCAACAGCAAACTCGCCGCCCTCGGTGTCGACCATGCGCAGCAACTGTTCAGCGGCTCGGCAAAGCTCGGTGCACAGCGGGTGGCGGCCGAGCGTGCGATCGGCCGGTCGTTGCTGAACATCTCGAACGCATTCGTGCTCCATCTCGGGGCTTCCTCGGTCCCCGCGGCCGTGTCCGCGCTACGGGCAGATGCCGACGTCGCCTACGCGTCGCCGAACTGGACGGTGACACCGACCAACACGCCGCCGAGCCCGGTTCCCTCGTCCGCGGTACGTGCCGCGGCCGCGGCTGCTGCTGCGCAGCCGGCCGCATCCGACGGCGTGCCCGCCAACTACGCGTTGGCTGCTAGTGCGCAGAGCCTGCTCAACCGTCCGGGCGTCAACGTCGTGCCTGCGTACTCGGCAATCGCGAAGCGCTATGACCAGCTGCCTGGCGAGGGCGAGACGATCACCAACGTTTCGCTGGGCACCCTTGACGACGCCGGCGCTGCCGCCGACACGAGCGACCCGTGCAACTTCTGGGCCAGGGCATACGGTCCGACCACCGAGGTGCTGAACGGGCAGCGCTACCTGGACTGGCCGTCCATGCCGCTCATCCCGACCTACACGTCAGACGCCAACGGCGCCCTTGATCCGGCAGGCGAGTCGTGCGGCGACGACCCGACACTCGCCGAGATCGGCCTCGACTTCTCGATGATGGCGCCGCTACCGCATGATGTGCAGCGGCCGGATGCGCTCGGATCGGGCCTCACCGACCTGCTCGGCATCGCGCCGGGGGCGAAGTACCGGTTGATCGTGCCGGGCTCGGCAGGTGGCGCTATCACTGACGTCGACGCCGCGTTTCTCGCAGCCGCCCAGCAGACGCCGCGCCCGGACGTCATCACCGCCTCGCTCGGATTCGGCTTCGACCAGTTCGGGTTCTCGGCCCGCTATCTCGAAGACGATCCGATGACCGAGGCCGTCATCGCGACGATCGTGCACTCGTATCACATCGTGTTCTGCGTGTCCGGCGGCGACGGCCTGCGCAGCTACACCAATGCACCGGTGCCGCCGTCCGGGGGCAGCGTCGCCACCGGCGTCACGGCGCCTGGCGGGACTCCGTCGGACGTGAACGACGTCGGGTTCGCAAGCGCCCCGTCGTCTGACTTCGACTCCGGTGCCATCGCCGTGGGTTCGACGACGCTCGACGACATCTTCTCCGCGCCACCGCAGGATCCGCACAATGCCGATCTGGTGGCGCAGCACGCTTTCCCGGAGACGCGTTACAACGGGTTCCGCGAGTTCGCCAGTGCCTACGGCGAACGCATGAACGTGTCGGCGCCAGGCGACAACGTGCTGAGCTTCTCGCACGTCATGGGCCAGGACGCGAAGACCGTCGAGGTCGACAACGAGGGCGGCACGTCCGCGTCTGCCCCGGAGGTCGCGGCGGTGGCTGCCGTCGTCCTGCAGGTGGCCCGGCTGACGGGCAACACGTCGCTGACCGGCAACCCGCTCGCCGTCCGGAACTTCCTTGCGCAGACGGCATCTTCCGTCGCGGCAGTGCCGCAGTCCGACGTCGACATCGAGGTCGGTCCGCAGGTCGACGTGAGCAACGCGGTGACCACGCTGCTCGCCGGCGCCGGGTATCGACCCGCCGCGTCGGCGCCGCGGGTCGCCGTCGAGCAACGCCGGCAAGGCAGTGCGCTCGGTGGCACGATCAGCACCGCCACCGATCCGGCGAACGTGTCGCTCAGCGGCGGGTTGCTCAATGACTGGATCACCGTCTCGCCGGACTGGATCGGCTTGCCGACAAAGGGCGTTTCCTACCGGCTCGTCGCGACGACCGGCCCGAAGGCCACGCTGGCCGGCACGGCGTGGGCCCGGTTGCAGCCGAGTGCCATTCTTGCTGCGGCCGGCCTGCCGCTGGCCTCGGCCGAGCCGCGCGACGTGCAACTCGCCTACCGCGCAAGCAAGGGCCGGCACGTGCTGGCGAGCGTGCCGGTCACGCTGACCCTCGGCCCGACCGATGGCACCTCACCGACGGCGCTCGCTCCGGTGGTGCCCGCAGTCGCCAGCGACAGCACCATCCCGGTCAGCTACGACATCAGCCAGATCAGCAACCCGGTCAATCCGATACTCGTCGTCTCCGAGCCGGGACACGTCGACCCGGTAACGGGCCGCTTCTTCCGGCCGGCCTACTCGGTGCCGCTGCGGGCGGCGTCGGGCGTGGTGCAGGTGCCGGTGTCTGCGCTGCAGGGGGCCGGCATCTACGGCATCGGGATTCAGTCAGCGCCGGGCGGCCCGAACAGCACGAACTACACGGCGTTCGCGTTCACCCGTGTGGGTGCGGCGCAGGCGGTTGCGCCGCCGGCTCCGACGTTCTCCTACCAGGGTTCGGCTCCGAGTCATTTCATCGAGGTGCCGTACCACGCTCCGTTCCAGATCGGCTACGACGTCCGCTCCGTGCCGGGGGCCACCGGTGCCACGGTCGAGATCAGTGCCGCCGGCCCGACGAGCTTCAACAACAGCAACCCGTTCAACAATCCGAACGGCAGTGAGCGCGACAACAACGGTTCCGACTTCGGCTCGATCGCGTACGTGCCATTGCCGGCGACCTACGGCACGGCCATGTTGAACAGCGCGTCGCTCGGCATGTACCCGACGATGAACCATGTGATCCGGGTGCTCGCCACGCGCGGCGGCGCGGTCGTTGGCGAGGCAAGCGGGGTCAGCACCGCCATCATGGACGGTGTCCGGCCCGCCGACGGCGGCAACCTCGCCGATGGCTACGCCATCAACAGCAACGGCACGGACGGCTTCCTCACCTCCGATCAGGCCACGGCATCGGGCCAGGTCATCGGCTCGGTCGAGACGTTCGACCAGTCGACCAACACGGTCACCTCGACCGTCGCGTCCACGAATCACGTCTACGCGACGCCGTGGGGCGGCTGCCCGGGAATGGCCCATGGCGACGTCGGCTTGTACGACGACAGCACTGCGTCGGCTGACACGTACCGGGTGCTCAACCCGGTCGCTACCGCTACGCAGTCCGGAACCTGGACGCCGCCGGCCGGCGAGCAGGACGGGTTGCTCTGCCCGGCCTCGAACCAGACGACCGACGACACCGCGATGCTGGCCGGCACCGGCGGCCCTGGTGCCACCTACCGGGTCTTCACCACGAACATCGCGCAGAACACGTTCGGCCCCGATCGCAGCATCGCGCCCGCGATCAGCTCGACGGGCTTCCCTATCGCAGGTGGCATCGCGCAGAACACCACGACCGGTGACGCCGTCGTCGGCGTCAGCGACTTCGACCACCTCGACGGACCGCCCACGATCGTCTCGGTGCATCTGAGCGACGGCCAGACCAGCTCCATCACCGGGGTCACCACCGGATTCGCCGAGGGCATTGCGGTCGACGAGTCGACCAACATGGCGGTCTCGGGATCGCTCAACAACGAGTTCGGCATCTACGACCTCGCCCACGGCAGCGGGCTGCGGGTGGTGCCGGGCGGCCAAACGTATCAGCACCCCGCAATCGACTCGAAGCGCTCGCGGATCGCGATCGAGGAGATAGCCGGACCGGACCTGCTCGGTCAGACGTCCAACAACAACGCCTTGTCGAGCGTCGTGACCTTCGACGAGCAGGGAAAGATGCTGCAGCGCATCGAGAAGTTCAACTTCTTCAACATCTATCTGCTGGACATGGGCACATATCTGCAACTGAACCCGAACACCGGGACCGGGTACACGCTCGGCCCAGGCGGCACCGAGCTTTTCCCGTTCTCGTACTGATCAGGTGGGGCGGCGGCGCTCAGATCGAGCGTCGCCGCACCACCGCGAGCACGGCCAGCGCGAACAGTGCGCCGGCCGCGGTGACGAA
This sequence comes from uncultured Actinomycetes bacterium, assembly GCA_963733615.1. Lineage (GTDB taxonomy): Bacteria > Actinomycetota > Actinomycetes > Mycobacteriales > Jatrophihabitantaceae > DASXRA01. Next base: position 225,191 of record CAVTEA010000030.1, on the reverse strand, counting down.
GATCAGGCTCTCGACCAACTGGATCGTCCAGAAGTCCGAAGCCGGGTGGTAGCGGGTGATCTGATGCACGGACTGCCCGTCGAGCCGCCCGGCGCAGGAGTTGACGGCGACCTTGCTGAGATCGCCCCGTGGTGGCAGATCCGGGCAGTACCGGAGCAGGACGCCGCGGTTGTTGAGCCCGGCTAGCGAGTGACCGGCCGAGTCGGACGTCGCCGTGCTGTGTATCCAGTCGTTGAGCGAAAGGCTCGGCCGGACGACTGCCGAAGGATCGCCGTCGACGTTGCGCAGCAGGTCGCTCATCGGGAAGCTGACGGTGCTGGAGTGCATGGGCGAGAAGTGGTCCCGGAAGAAATGGATGGGGATGCGCGCGGCAGCGTAGGCAACCAGCGTCGTGGCCATCGCCGGGATCGTGCGCCGGGTCAGCGCACTCGCCGCGGCGCCGGCGCCGAAAGCGAACAGCATGCAGGCAATCGGGACGATGCCCAGGATGTCGTACCAGGTGCTGTTGAACCTCGTCCCGAACGCCGGTGTCAGCGGATCGAGCGCCCACACCGTGACCTGGCCGAGTATCGCGGCGGCTACCACCGCGACCCCGGCCGTGAGCGCGAGCCGCGACGCGATCCAGCGATGCCGGCTCACCGATTGGGTCCAGACGAGCCGGTGCGTACCGGCCTCGTATTCGCGCGAGATCAGTGGTGCGGCCCAGAACATGCCGACCAGCAAAGGAACAGCAACCAGCGCCCCGGTGACCGGCGGCAGCCAGTGGTAGTCGCGATGCAGCCGCTCGAGTGCGCTCGAGCAGTCCGCGCCGGATCGCATGCAGACCGGCAGGCCCACCTGCTGCGCGACGTGGTGCGCGCCTCGTCCGATCACGATCAGCGCGACGAGCACTGCCGCGAGCAGCGCGGCGGCGACGCCTGCTTCGGCGCGATATTGGCGCCAGGTCAACCAGATCATGAGAGATCCACCGGTTGCGGCGCGTTTCGCGCGGCCGGCGCATGCGCGGTCTCGAGGTAGGCGAGAACGAGATCCTCCAGGTCGACCGCAGTGACGCTCAGGGCAGGGTTCGGCAGCGGGCCGTCGACGCGTGCCAGCAGGCGGCTGTGCCGCTCGTGGTGCGATTCGGTGATGACCTCGACGCCACGCGGCAGCCGGGCCGTGTCGCTCGGTGATCCGGTGATCCAGCGGTGCTCGCCGAGGATCTCGTCGAGGTCGCCTGCCAGTCGCAGGTTGCCGTTGGCGATGACGACGAGGTGGTCGCAGACCCGCGCGAGTTCGCCGATCAGGTGCGAGGACAGCACGACCGTGGCGCCGGTGGACGATGCCGTGGCCATGAGGCTCTGCAGGAACTCGCGCCGGGCGAGCGGGTCGAGGCTGGCCAGCGGCTCGTCGAGTACCAGCAGTTCGGGCCGCTTGGCGACGGCAAGCGCCAGCGCGACCTGCGCCCGCTGACCGCCGGAGAGTTTCCCGGCCCGCCGGTCGAGGGGCACGCTGGCACCGGCCAGCCGCTCGCGCGCGATGGCGTCGTCCCACCGCGGGTTCAGATGCTGGCCCAGCCGCAGGAGATCGGTTGCCGAGAAGTCCCGGTACAGCGGGCAGTCCTGCACGAGGAAACCGATCGTGGCAAGGAAGTCGGGATCGTTGTGGGGGCGCCGGCCCAGCACGGTCAGTTCGCCCTCGGACGGGGGCAGCAGCCCGACGAGCATGTTCAGCAGCGTGGTCTTGCCGGCGCCGTTCGGTCCGACGACAGCGGTGATCGATCCGCGCGGCAGGCCCAGCGTGCAGTTGCGCAGTGCCCAGAAGTTTCGGTAGCGACGCCCGACGCTGAGCGCCTCGATTGCGGCGCTCATCGTTCGCCGCCCGGTCATGCGATGTCCGCTGCGCTTGCGTCGCGCATTGTTGCGCGCACGATGTCCATGATTCCGTCGTCGTCGAGACCTGCCGCGCGGGCCGCGACGATCCATCGCTCGAGCCGGCGGCGCAACGTGCCGTAGGAGGCGGGAGTCACCTGGCTCAGGCTGCGCTGGATGTACGTGCCCTGCCCCGGTCGGCCGACCGCCAGACCTTCGCGTTCGAGTTCGCGATAGGCCTTGAGCACGGTGTTCGGGTTGACTGCGACGCTGGCCGCCACCGCGTGCACCGTCGGCAGCTTGTCGCCCGGGTGCAGCCAGCCGAGCCGCAAGGCCTGCTTCACCTGCTGGACCAGTTGCAGGTAGGGCGCCACCCCACCGGTCGGGTCCACGCGGAAGTCCAACATGGGCGGCAATCTAATCTAACTAGGGAGATAAGTAAAGTCAGTCAAATCCCCTTACTGGTATGGGTGTTTGTGTCACCGCACCCCGCTGGGGCGGAACTGGACGCTGATGCGCGGCCCGACCGCGCGTGCCGTCTTCGGGATGGCGTGTTCCCAGGTGCGCTGGCAACTGCCGCCCATGACGATGAGGTCGCCATGACCGAGCTCGTGCCGTATTGCGCTGCCGCCGCCGCGCGGGCGAAGCAGCAGTGCGCGTGGCGTGCCGAGCGAGATGATCGCGACCATCGTGTCTTCGGTCTTGCCGCGCCCGATCGTGTCGCCGTGCCAGGCGACGCTGTCGCGACCGTCGCGATACAGGCACAGGCCGGCGGTACGGAACGGCTCGCCGAGTTCGCCGGCGTAGTGCGCGTCGAGCGCCTGCCGGGCCTCGTCGAGTGCGGGATCGGGCAGCGGCATGTCCTCGGAATAGAAGCTGAGCAACCGGGGTACGCCGACGACCCGGTCGTACATCATGCGTTTCTCGGCTCGCCACGGCACCTGGTCGAGCAGACGGTCGAACAGCGTGTCGGCGCCGGCGATCCAGTTCGGGCGTAGATCGATCCATGCCCCGTGGTCGAGTGGCACTCGCCGCACGGACGAGCCGAGCGCGCCCGGATGGGTGTCATCCGAAATATCCAGCAGGGAGCGCTGGTAGCTGCGGGTCACTGCGTCAGGATACTCCGTGAGTCAAACAGGTGTTCGAGTGCGACCAGCCCGGTCCCCGGCGCTTCGCGCTCACCGACGTTGGTGGTCGCGCCGCCGGGGGCACGTGAGCGAAGGTCGGCTACGCAAGCGACGGCGGTGCGTTGCGATCATGACGATCCCCGACGCGGACGCGGCCGCGGTGATGAGGAAGGCGTCGCGGAAGTTGCCGTAGCCCGGCGCCGCACCGATCGTGATCGTCAGGACCGCGATGGTGAGCGCGCCCGACAGGTACTGCGACGTCGTCATGAGCGCCCCGGCCGTCCCCTGATGGGCAGCCGGCACGTCATGCGTGCCGATGATGAACATCGATGTGTAGATGAGGCCGTGGCCGAATCCGCTGAGGATCAGCCCGGGAAGCAGATCCACGGCGTAAGAGCTGCCGGACAAGGTGATCGCGAGCCAGGCCAGACCGAATGTGGCGATGCTGAACCCCGCGGTGAGCACGGTCGTCGGGCCGAGCCGGCGTGCGGCGCCGCCCGCGGTCGTGCTGCCCGCCGTCACCATGACAGCCAGCGGGAGAAACGCAAGACCCGCCTGCAACGGCGGGTAGCCCTTCATCGACTGCAGCAGCAGGGTGAGCAGGTAGAACTCCGATCCCACGCTCGCCATGTAGAGAGCGGTCGCGACGGCTCCGATGCGCAGTGACGCCGTACGCCGCAGTACGGGCTCGATCAGCACGTTGCGTGAGGTGAGCTCGTTGCGGATGAACCCGACGAGCAGAGCTAGCGCAAGGCCGAGGCAGGCGAGGGTGGGCGTCGACGTCCAGCCCTCGGTGGAACCCAGGGTGAGCCCCAGCACCAGCGTGAGCACGGCGCCGGTGCCGAGTGCGGACGCGAGTACAGGGGCGGGGCCGGATCGGCCGCGCTCGCGCGCCGCGCTGACCCAGGCGGCCGCGCCAAGCGCGCATAGCAGGGTGAGCGGGACGTTGATCAGGAACGTGAGCCGCCAGGACGCCGAGGTGAGCAGGCCGCCGAGGATGGCGCCGGCGGCGAGTCCGGATGCGCCGACCGAGCCCCAGACGGCCAGCGCCTTGCTGCGGGACGGCCCGGCGGGAAAGGTCGTCCCGATCAGGGCGAGCACTGCAGGTTGCAGCAATGCCGCACCGATGCCCTGCGCGGCGCGCGCGGTCAGCAGCATCGTGCCGTTGCCGGCCGCACCGCCCATCGCGCTCGCCAGCCCGAAGACGACTATGGCGACGATGAACAGGCGTTTCGCACCGACCCGGTCGGCCAGTCGGCCACCGACGACGAGAAATCCCGCGAATAGAACGGCATATGCGCTGATGACCCACTGGGCGAGCGTCGCCTCGAGGTGCAGGTCTGCCGCGATGCTGGGCAGCGCGATGTAGATGATCGAGTAGTCAAGGGCGATGAGGAACTGCGCCACCGACAGCACGGCCAGCGTGGCGGCCGGGAGCGTCCTCGTCGGCGCTGCCGCTGCGGTCATTCAACGATGGTGAAACGTTGACACTAGTGTGAAGGGAAGTCGGACGAGAGGGGAATCACTGTGCGCATCGGAGAGCTGGCTCAACGCACGAACGTTCCCACGCGTCTGCTGCGCTACTACGAGGAGCAGGAACTACTCACGCCGCAGCGGTTGCCGAACGGCTACCGCGACTACGCGGACGGCCTCGTCGAGCGGGTAGTGCAGATCCGCGGGCTGCTCGACGCCGGGCTGCCGACCAAGATCATCAAGCAGATCCTGCCGTGCCTGGAGAATCCGTGCTCGCTGCAGGTCGCGGACGCGACGCCGGAACTCATCGCCAGCCTCGAACAGCACCGCGACCAGATGGACTCGCGCGTGAAATGCCTGGCGAAGAACCGCGACGCGATCAGCGCGTATCTCGACACCGTCCGGCGACGCAAGGCAGCGAAGGTGTAACGATCAGCCAATCGAGCCCCCCGGCCGGCACATACCAGCCGGTACATACCAGTCGGAGCCGGGCGCATCGCCGATCTGTGCGGACGCTGAATGTGCGCGAATGCGCTGGACTGCGCTGGCTAACCTGGACCGGTCCGGTCGATGGCAGCCGATCATGCATGCCATCGATGAAGATCGGCGTGCCGCGCTGTCTCTGCGTGGCGCGCGTCCCGTGGAGTGAGGCGCCGGCGTGCTCATCCGTCTGCTGCGTGCCTACCTACGTCCCTACCGGCGCACCGTCACCCTGATCGTGATCTTGCAGCTCGTCCAGACCCTCGCCACGCTCTACCTGCCGAGTCTGAACGCCGACATCATCGACAACGGCGTCGTCAAGGGCGACACCGGCTACATCATGCGGATCGGCATGATCATGCTCGCCGTGGCTCTGGTGCAGATCACCTGCGCGACGAGCGGCGTCTACTTCGGCGCGCGAACCGCGATGTCGGTCGGGCGCGACGTACGCGCGGCGGTGTTCCATCGCGTGCATGACTTCTCCGCGCGCGAAGTCGGCCAGTTCGGCACCCCGTCGCTGATCACCCGCACCACCAACGACGTCCAGCAGGTGCAGATGCTGGCGCTGCTCACGTTCACCCTGATGGTGTCCGCCCCGATCATGTGCGTCGGCGGCATCCTGATGGCGCTGAACCAGGATGTGCCGCTGTCGTCGTTGTTGCTGGTCGTCATCCCCCTGCTCGGGGTGATCGTCAGCCTGATCATCTCCTGCATGCGGCCGCTGTTCCGGCAGATGCAAACGCGCGTCGACGGCATCAACCGGGTGCTGCGCGAACAGATCACGGGCGTCCGGGTGATCCGGGCGTTCGTTCGCGACCACGGCGAGCAGGAGCGCTTCCAGACGTCGAACACGGAGTTGCTCGGGGTTTCCGTCGGCGTGGGACGCCTGATGGCGCTGATGTTCCCGTCGGTCATGCTCGTGATGAACCTGTCGACCGTCGCCGTGGTCTGGTTCGGTGGCCACCGCATCGAGAGCGGCGCCATGCAGGTGGGATCGCTGACCGCGTACATCAGCTACCTGATGCAGATTCTGATGTCGGTCATGATGGCGACGTTCATGTTCGTGATGGTGCCCCGCGCCGAGGTCAGCGCCGAACGGATCGACGAAGTCCTGCGTACCGAGTCCAGCGTCGTACCGCCGGTCGAGCCCGTACAGGCCACGATCGGGCACGCCCACGTCGAATTGCGCGACGTCGAGTTCCGCTATCCCGGTGCCGAGGAGCCGGTGCTGCGCGGCATCAACCTGATCGCGCGTCCCGGCGAAACCACCGCGATCATCGGCAGTACCGGTGCCGGCAAGACAACCCTGCTCAACCTGGTGCCACGGCTCTTCGACGCCACCGGTGGCGCTGTTCTGGTCGATGGCGTCGACGTCCGCGCGCTCGATCCGACGATGCTGTCCGACGCTGTCGGCCTGGTTCCGCAGCGGCCCTACCTCTTCTCCGGGACGGTGGCGTCCAACCTGCGCTACGGGCAGCCCGACGCGACCGACGACGACCTCTGGCTGGCGCTGGAGATAGCGCAGGCCCGCGAGTTCGTCGAGCAGATGGCCGATGGCCTGGACGCGAAGATCGCGCAGGGCGGCACGAACGTCTCCGGTGGGCAGCGTCAGCGCCTCGCGATCGCGCGGGCGCTCGTCCGCCGCCCGGAGATCTTCCTGTTCGACGACTCGTTCTCCGCGCTCGACTACGCGACCGACGCGGCGCTGCGGGCGGCGCTGGCCCGCGAGACCGCCGAGGCCACGGTGATCATCGTCGCCCAACGGGTCAGCACGATCCGCCATGCCGACCGCATCATCGTGCTCGACGACGGGCGCGTCGTCGCGACCGGCACGCATGACGAGTTGATGGCCGGCAATGAGATCTATCGCGAGATCGTGCTGTCGCAGCTGACCGAACAGGAGGCAGCAGCGTGACCGCCGCCGGCCGCGGTGTCACCGGATTGTGCAACTTTCTGCGGCCCCAGACCGCAGGAAGTTGCACGATCGGGGAGGGTGGCCGATGAGCGCGCCGCCGAAGGCAACGACACCGGCCGGGGAGCGGCCCTCACCGAGCCGCGGCCCGGGGCCGGGCGGTTCGCCGATGGCTCGGGGGCCGGCCGCATTCATGGCCGGCCGGGCCGTCGAGAAGTCGCTGGACTTTCGGGGGTCCAGTCGCCGGCTGCTGCGCTCGATGGCCCCCGAGCGGGCGTTGATCGCGCTCGCCCTGCTCCTCGCAACAGGCAGCGTTGCGCTCAGCGTGCTCGGCCCGAAGCTGCTCGGGCACGCCACTGATCTGATCTTCTCGGGCATGATCAGCCGGCAGCTGTCCGCCGGGACGACCAAGGCCGAGGTTGTCGAGCGCCTGCGCCGGCAAGGCAACGGCACGCTCGCCGACATGTTCAACTCGATGCACCTTGTGCCCGGGCAGGGCATCGACTTCGACAAGGTCGGCCAGATCCTGCTGCTCGTCGCGGTGATCTACGCGTGCGCTTCGGTATTCAGCCTGATTCAGGGACGCCTGGCGACGACCATCGTGCAGCGGGCCACGTTCCGTCTGCGCGAGCAGGCCCAGGCCAAGCTTGCCCGGCTGCCGCTGCGCTATTTCGACCGCCAGCCCCACGGCGAGATTCTCAGCCGCGTCACCAACGACATCGACAACATCGGCCAGACGATGCAGCAGACGATCAGCCAGATCGTCACGTCGCTGCTCACGATCGTCGGCGTCATGACGATGATGTTCGTGATCTCGCCAGTGCTCGCGGTGATCGCCCTAGTCACCGTTCCGGTGTCGGTCTTTGTAGCGGCGCAGATCGGCAAGCGGGCCCAGCCGCACTTCGTCAAGCAATGGCGCACGACCGGCCACCTCAACGCCCACATCGAGGAGATGTACACGGGGCATTCGCTGGTGAAGGTGTTCGGGCGTCGCGAGCAGTCCGAGCAGGCGTTCGCGGAGCAGAACGACACCCTGTTCGCCGCGAGCTTCAAGGCGCAGTTCATCTCCGGCACCATCCAGCCCGCGATGATGTTCATCGGCAACATCAACTACGTGCTGATTGCCGTTGTCGGCGCATTGCGGGTGGCGTCCGGGTCGCTGTCGATCGGTGACGTGCAGGCGTTTATCCAGTACTCGCGGCAGTTCAGCCAGCCGATAACCCAGGTGGCGAGCATGGCCAACCTGCTGCAGTCGGGCGTGGCGTCGGCCGAGCGGGTGTTCGCGCTGCTCGACGCCGAGGAGCAGGACCCGGACCCGGTCACACCGGTGCGGCCCTCCGCCGTTCGCGGCCGGGTCGCTTTCGAACACGTCAGCTTCCGCTACGAGCCGGACATCCCGCTGATCGAGGACGTCTCGCTCAGCGTCGAGCCGGGGCATACCGTCGCCATTGTCGGGCCGACGGGGGCCGGTAAGACCACTCTGGTCAACCTGCTGATGCGGTTCTACGAGCTGACCGCCGGGCGGATCACTCTGGACGGCGTCGACATCACCTCGATGACCCGCGAGGATCTGCGCGCCAAGACCGGCATGGTGCTGCAGGACGCCTGGTTGTTCGGCGGCACGATCGCCGAGAACATCGCCTACGGGGTGGCGGATGCGAGCCACGAGCGGATCGTCGAGGCGGCGATTGCGACGCACGTCGACCGGTTCGTTCGGACCCTGCCCGATGGGTACGACACCGTGCTCGACGACGAGGGTTCGACGGTCAGTGCCGGCGAGAAGCAGCTGATCACCATTGCGCGGGCGTTCCTCGCTGAGCCCGCCATCCTGATCCTGGACGAGGCGACCAGTTCGGTCGACACGCGTACCGAGGTGCTCATCCAGCGGGCGATGAGCTCGCTGCGCGCCGGCCGCACCAGCTTCGTGATCGCGCACCGCCTCTCGACCATCCGCGATGCCGACCTCATCCTGGTCATGGAGTCCGGCCAGATTGTCGAGCAGGGAACGCATGCCGAGCTGCTCGAGGCGGACGGCGCCTACGCGCGTCTGTACGCGGCCCAGTTCGCGCAAGCGCTCGCCGACGTGGACTGACTGGCCCGGTCAGCCCGGTCAGCCCGGTCAGCCCGGTCAGCCCGGTCGGTTCCGTCAGAACGGCGGGGGATCCGGGTCGCCTTCCACGGTTTGGGTTCGGCTGGTGTCCATGGGTAGGCCGGGCGGCTGAGACTGGTAAATGTGGCCGGTGGGACTGATCCAGCGGAAATTGCCGGTGATGGTTCTGTCCAGGCGCCAGCGAGTCTCGTGTTTGCATCGATGGTGGCGTTTGCACAGCGGCTCCAAATTCTCGGGGCTCGTGGTCCCGCCCTTGTCGTAGGGGATGCGGTGGTCGAGATCGCAGCGTTGCGCTCGGCGTTGGCATCCCGGGAACGCACAGATGGCGTCGCGGGCGATGACGAACTCGGTGAGATCTTTCGGGGGCCGGTAGGTGGTGCGCCCGTAGTCGAGTAGCGCGCCGGTGACCGGGTCGGTGAGGAGGCGTCGCCAGGTGCCGGTTTGGTCGGCGGCCAGCCGGCGGGCCACGCTGGCGGGGATGGGTCCGTGCCCGGCCAACTCGCCGGGCCGCTCATCCAACCCCAGCAGCGTGGACGCGGCCACGGTCACCTGGATCGAGGGCCGCATCCCCTGCGCCTTCGGCAGCAACGGGTCACGCAACGCCGCCACCCCCAAATCCACCAGCGCATCCGCGCGGCGCTGATCCGCGGTACGCGGATCAGTCGCGGACGTTACTGACGCGAGCGCGTCGATGGCGGTCATCACCGCGGCGGCACCCTCGGCCGGGAGCAGGGCCCACAGTTCGGCCATGCCGTCATCGCGCGGGCTCACGCACACGCGGCGTTCGGTCATGGCGTGGGCGCGTTGTTCTTCGACCCGGGCCGGGTCCAGGGCGTGCACCGCGCGGCGCACAGACCGCTTGAACTCGCCCAGCGTCTGCCCACCCGCCCGCGGCAGCACGCGCGCCTCCACCGCCGCGGCGGTCTCAGCGTCCAGTCCGTAGGTGGCTTCGGCGAGGGTCATCGCGCGCAGGTAGCTGGTCCGGCCCCGGCGTAACGCCCGCCCCGTCTCAGCCAAGGTGCCAGCCAAGGTCTCGGCCACCGCAAGGCGGCGTTGCGCGGTCACCGCGGACAGCCGTAGCGCACAGCCGACCTCTTCGCGGACCCACCGATCCTCGGACGTGTCGTCGGCGGCCATGACGGCCAGTACCCGCTGCTGCACGCCGGAAAGCCACGCCAGGTGCCGCTCCAGAGCGACCAGCGCATCCACGCGCCCACCATGCGACAGCGCTGCGGGGTCGAGCAGGGACAACGCGGCCGCCGCATCCGCACCCGGCGTTTCAGCAGCGAGCCAGGCCGCGGCTTGGTCGGGGTCGTCGGTGATCTCCGCGAGACTCAACGGCGGCGGCGCGGTGGGCGGCTGCCACTCGTCCATCTCGAACATGCGTCCTGCATCTCTGCTTGAGTGCAGTAGTCCTTTAATAGCCGCGGATTAGCTCCTTGAGCGGGTGCGGGTCGGTGTCGACGGCTTGTTGGAGCAGCCGGTAGAAGAGCATGCCCCGGGCTCGGGAGTTCCGGCGGTTGAACCGGAAGCTGAACTCGTCGAGGTAGTAGGGCATGTGGCGGTGGCTGAGCCGGTAGTGCAGCGTGCCGGCGATCCAGCGTTTGAGCAGCGAGGACACCAGGTGCGGTCCGGGCATGACCGCGTCCAGGTCGGCGGTCTTGTAGCCGACCGTCGCGTGGTGGATGTATCCCCGGTCGGTGAGCCGGCTGAACATGCGCGCGCCGTCGGTGTGGACGGTCGAGCCGGGCGCGACGACTTCGCAGGCGAACTCGACCATGTCCACGCCGCCGCGGATCTCGGGTAGTTCCAGGCGGACTCGGCCCAGGCGGCCACTCGGTGTGCGTTCCACGGCGATCGTGACCGGGACCTTGTCGCTGGCGCCGCCTTTCTTGCCCTTGCTCTGCCCGCCCAGAAAGCTCTGGTCCAGTTCCACGACGCCCTCGAGCAGATCCCGGTCCGGGCGCACCATGGCCCGGCGCAGCTTGTGCAGCCACGCCCACGCCGTCTCATACGAGCCGAACCCCAACGCATCTTGCAGGCCCTTGGCTGAGACCCCGTTCTTCTGCGAGGTCACGAACCACACCGCGGCGAACCAGGTCGAGATCGGGCTATGCGAGCGGTGAAAGATCGTCCCGGCCGTGACCGAGGTCTTCAGTCCGCACTCGGCGCACATCCACAAACCCCGCGCAGTCGGCCACGACGTGCCGCAACCGCACCGCGGGCAGGAGAACCCATCCGGCCACCGCAACCGCGTCAGGTACTGCAGACACGCTGCATCGTCGGGGAACCACGACCGGAACTCCTGATACGTGCGCGGGTAGTCCACCCCACCCAACGGGCGCTCAGCACTCACATTCCGAGGCTACTGCACTCAAGCAGAGATGCAGGACATGCGTACGAGTCTACTCGATCATAAACTCGCTCGTCGAGCCAGAATCCCCATATCTAGTAGGCGGAATCTCTGCTGACGGCGAAATCGGTGCGACCGCGGCGAGGGAACCTGCTCCGCAACAGCGTGCGGCGGCGGGTCGGGCCAACTGCCGGGCCCGAACGCCGCGGCCGCAATAGCCGAGGTGGCCGCGCGGATTGCGTGGCGAACGCGGCGGCCGGACCAAGGATTCGCAAAGTGCGGCGCCGAACGTGACGAACGTGGCGGTCGGACCAAGGCGGCGCAAGCTGCGGGAGCCGAGCGTGCCTAGCACGACTGCCAAGGCGTCAGCCGGATTCACCAGGCCCGCAAGCTGTTCGGAGCGCTCGCGTCTCGAGACGGACTGAGCCGACGGCACGGCAACCGCCGCGCGAAGCCCGCAAGAGCCGGCACGGGAGGCGCGGCAGGCGTGGCAGCCGTGGCAGCTTTGGGGGCAGTTTCCGCATCGAGGCCGGGGTATCCGCGCTGGCTGCCCTGCTCGTGCTCCTTGTCGCCGGACGCCCCGTGTGGGCGTTCGCGTTCGCCGTCGCCGCTTCCGCGTTCGCCGCGGTGATGGTCTCGGCGCACCCGGCGCAGGGCAGGGCGGCGCCACGGCGCGCCGGTTCCCGCGTCAACGACGAGCGAATCGTCGAGCACCCGGGTCTAGTGTCCCGACTTCGCCACTGGCCGAGCAACACGTCCGTGCCGCCTCCAGCGGTCGACACGCACACCCTCAGCGAGCCGGACTTCGTCTCGGTCGAGCCGTACGGAGCCGCCGCGAACCTCGCCGTCACGGTCGTCAACCGGGGGGCGCCGAGACGACCGGCGTCGCGTTCGCCATGCCGGACCAGAGCTACTTCTTCACGTTGACGATCGGAGCGGACAGCCGCATTGACGGCGAGGTCGTCACGACGCCCCAGCACCGCTACACGCGCATGTTCGACTACCCGGGGCGGTCAAGCCCGGGGCGCGACATTCCCGTGCATTAAGTGCCCTATAGTCCAAGATCATCGCGGACGTAAGCGCTTCACGAAATGCCGGGTAATCCGCGTGTCGCGCCGACCGACCGTAGCCGTGCTCCTACTCTCCGTCTCGACCGCGCATCGAGGCGCACTCACCTAACGACCGGCCGGGTCGCGGAGGCGGCGATGTCACGTCTACCACTCGCGGTGCTGTTCGGGGGGGCTCTAGCGCTGGCGATCGTGCTGTGCGCGCTCACCGGCTGCGGCAGGGGACGTGATAGATCTTCGGAATCACCCAGCGCCCCACCTGCGGCTCCGGTCGCCGGTACGGCCGAGCACGTGTACGGACCGGGCGGCCCACCTGCGGCCAGCGCTACCCGCATCGCCCTGCGGCCGCAGCCGCCGCCCTTCGCCGACCCTCGCCTGATCGCGCTCGCCGAGGCGAGGGCCGTCTGCACGTTCGACTGGCATCAGACGCTGGCCGCCCGGATCGAGCAGGCGCGCGCATACGCCACCCCGGCCTACCAGCAGGCGCTTGCGCCGTCCCCGGCTGACGAGGCGAACTGGCAGCGCACCCAGCGCGACCGCGAATCGGCGAGCTGTGCCGTGGCCGGCTCGTTCCTGGTGACGAACGCGCCGAACACGCCCACCGTGCGGTTCGAGCGGGTCGAGATGGCGCAGCGCGTCAGCGTCGGCAGCAGGTCGCCCACCTCCCAGCCATTCGCCGCGCTCTACCGGATCGAGAGGCAGCCCGACGGGCGATGGCTCGTCGGCGCCGATGGTGAGGGCGGCTGATGCTGCGGATCGCCTTCGGCCTGCTCGCGCTCGCAACGGGCGCGCTGCTGTTCGTGCCGGTGGTCTTCGGAGCGGCGTCCGGTGCATCCGCGGTTGGCAATCCCGCCGCAGCAGGCGCTTCCTGCACGGTTGCGGCGAGTGGCGCGGCGACGCCGCTGACGGTCAACGGCGTCAACCTCTCACCCGACCAGATGCACAACGCGCAGGTGATCGTCGCCGTGGTGAAGGCGCGCAAGCTGCCACCGCAGGCCGCCCCGATCGCGCTGATGACCGCCATGCAGGAAAGCGCCCTCACCGTGGTCGACCACGGCGACACGGCCGGCCCGGACTCGCGGGGGCTCTTCCAGCAACGCGACTCGTGGGGGCCGCAGAGCGCCCGGATGAACGCGGCGCAGTCGACGGGGCTGTTCCTCGACCGGCTGGTAACGGTCGGCGGCTGGACGACGATCGACCCGGTCGCCGCCGCGCACGACGTGCAGCGCAACAGCAACGCCGAGGACTACCGCAAATGGGTGCCGATGTCGCAGGCGCTCGCGGGCGCGCTGCTGGCCACCGACCCCTCGCAGGTGACGTGCACCGGCGGCACGGTCCTTCCCGGCGCCACACCCAACGCCCGCGCGGCCGTCGTGCTCAAGGCCGCCGGGTCCACACTCGGCAAGCCGTACTGCTTCGACGGTGGCGACTCGCGTGGCCCGACGCACGGTGGCGGCGGCCCGGGTTGCCCGGACGGCACGGTGGGTTACGACTGCTCGGGCCTCGCGCTCTACGCCTGGGCGCAGGCAGGCGTCGAGCTGCCGCACTACTCCGGCGACCAGTACCAGCTCGGCCACAAAGTGCCGATCACCCAGGTGCAGCCGGGCGATCTGGTCTTCCTCGCCAACCAGAGCGAGGGCATCCATCACGTCGCGATCATCTGGTCGGTCAGCGCCGGGACGACCACCGGCGCCGGCCAGATCATCGAGGCCCAGGACTTCAACGTGCCCGTCCACGTCCGGCCGTGGAAGGGCGTCAACGAACCGGAGGTCATGCCCTATGCCGTGCGACTTGCTGGCTGACAACCGAAATCGACCGAGGAGGTGCTCGCCATGAAAACGCTCATCATGGTCGCGACGGCCCACCTGTACGCGGCCGCACCCGGTGGCGCATCGCGCTGCACGAAGAAGCCGGTGACGATCAACATCCTGGACGGTGCCGGCGCGCCGGGCCTGACCGCGTTGCAGCATCTGATCAACATCGCTGCGGTGATCGTCGTCAGCCTGGCCGCGTTGTGCTGCCTGGGTGGCCTGTCGTGGATCCCGCTCGGCAAGACCATCGGCGTGCACGGATCCGGCCAGCACGGCCGGATCATGGTCGTCGGCGGTTTGGCGGTGGCGTTCGTCGTCGGGCTCATCGCCGTGCTGATCAACCTGGCCTACAGCTGGGGCTCGGGAGTGTCCTGCTGATGGCTCGCTACCCGGGCCAGCAGCCTCGCCGGTGGCCGTTCGTCCTGGCCGGTGCCGCCGTTGCGATGCTGGTTGGCCTCGGGGTCGGGCGCATGATCTCCGGCGAGGCAGCGGGCTCCCCGCCGAGCACCGCCGCGGTGTGCCCGGGTGGCCGCGACGACGCGGGACGCCAGGCGGCGGCTGTCTGCCTGGTGTCCTCGTACTTCTCGCTGGAGAACGTCGCGCCGGACGTGCGCAGCACGACGCTCGCCGGTTTGGTGCTGCCCGGCGCGCTCGACGCGGCACGCGGCTCGTACAAGGCGCTCGGCGCGAAGGTGGCCACGGAGTATGCGGCGGTGGCTGCGACCAACCTGACGGCGAACCGGTCCGGCGAGGCGGTGGCCGGGCGGGCGTGGGTGGCATTCGTCGACGAGTACAAGGACGGATCGGCCCCGCTCGCGCAATGGTGGATCACCAGCTTCGACCTGCGCTGGCAGGGCGGGCGCTGGTGGCTCGACGGCGGCGTCGCCACCGACGTGGACGCGACGCCGCAGACGTCGGGCGCGGCGCCGCGCACCGGATTCGGTCCCGGCTGGGAGCCGGTGGGCCGTGCCTAGTCGCCATCCGCACCCGATCGTGCAACTTTCTGCGGCCTCAGAGCGCAGAAAGTTGCACAATCCGCGTGCGCGGCGGGCGATCGCCGTGGCTGTGGCGTTGCTCGCCTTCTTGTTTGGGACGGCGGTGCTGGGCGCTCGTAGCGCAGGCGCCGATCCGTCCACCGACTGGCAGGTCACGCCGACGGCCGGGCTGCAGTACGCGACAGACGAGAACGGCGTGCGCTACCCGTATCTGGTCATGCCGACGGGCGGGCGCTGGTATCTCGAATGCCCGATGCGACTTGACCGGTCCACGCACACGCTTACCCCGTCGATCAACCTGAACATGGACCGTGACCGGTGCGGCAACGATCAGGGTTCGACGCACTCGTTCAACGGCTCGGCGTGGAAGACCACCACACTGGCGTCCGTACGGGTCGATCCGGACGACGTGCGTTGCGGGCAACTGCTCGCCCACCGGGCCGACGCGATCCCGCCCGACGCGGTGTCGCCGGTGTTCTGCGGCGACCGGGTGCTCGTCTACCCGACACTCAACAACTCCCTGGCCCATGCGCTGGCCACGTGGTGGCCGGACGACGTGTTCGACACCTGCCCGCCGCCGAAGAACCGATCGAGCCTGGCCTGCGGGCGCCTCGACGACGGCAAGGGCGCGACGGTGGCATTCCAGTGGTGGCACAACGACGGGCACGGCGGGGCGGACTGCGCGCACATCCCGATGGATCACGTGCCGCTGTCGATCGCGTCGTGGGCGGCCGGTGACCCCAACCGGCTGCAGGAGGCGTGCCGGCTGCTCAACAACTACCTGGTCGGCGCCGCGCTGCCGTTCGTGCCGAGCGTCGACCTGCTCAGCGCGCTCCGGCAAGCGCTGCAGGAGTCGGGCCCGGCCAAGCGGCCGCCGTGGGGCCACGCGGTTCGCGGCAAGGACGTCAAGACGTCCACGAAGCTCGACTGGAACGTTGTGGCCGGCGCGGTGGGCGGCTGCCTGCTGGGCGGTACGGCAGGCGGCGTCGGCGCCGGTGTGGGCGGCCTGGTGATCGGATGCGCCGCGGGAGGCATCGCGGGCGTCGCCGCAGTGAACTGGCTGGAGGGCAAGGACTGCGCACTCACCAGCTGGCACTGCATCGTCAACGCCGTCTCGCGCTGGATGGCCAACGGGCTCGTCGACGAGCTGAAGTTCGCCTTGAACCAACTGGTACATGGGCTGAATCCGTCGACCCTGTTCGCGCAGGACATCTTCATCCGGCTCTGGCTGGTGCTTGCGCTCATCTCGGCGCTGCTCGCGATGCTCTACGCGCTGCTCTCGCTGGGCGTGTCGATGGCCGTGCTGCGCCCGTCCATTGCCATGACGACAGTGCGCAACATCGCCATCTGGGGCTGGGGATTGGCCGTGGCGATCCCGTTCGTCAAGCTGATCCTGGCCGCGGTCGACGGGCTGACGACGGCGATCACCACCGTCGGCGCGGGGTCGAGCTGGCCCGATCTCGCGGCCCGCTTCCAGTCCGCGCTCGGCGCCTCGCTGGGCGCGAGCGTGCCGTCGAGTTCGGACGTGACGGTGAGCATCCTGCTGTTCCTCATGCTCATCGTCGGCGGCGTCGCCGCACTGTTCCTGGCCGCCTACGCGCTGGGCCGCTCCGCGGGGATTGCCCTTGCCACACTGGGTATTCCGATCGCGCTGGCCGGCATCGTCGGACCTCCGGCGTTGCGCCGCGGCCCGCAGGTGACGCTTGCGACGCTGTTCGGGCTGATCCTGTTCAAGCCGCTGGTGGCCGTCGTCTTCCTGCTCGGCATCGGGCTGATGGGCTCGGGTGGCTCGCTGGCCGCGTTCATGATCGGCGTGCTGTGCGTGCTGGGTGCGGCCTTCGCGCCGTGGAAGATCATCCGGCTGTTCGGCGCCGGCATCGACCATGTCGCGCACGGCGCGGCCGGGCACACCGCGGTCGTGGCAGGCGCCGCGGCAACGTCGAGCGGCGCGCGCGCCCTTTACCAGCAGTCGCGCGGACTGTGGCGCCACGATGACGCAACGACCAGCAGGGACGCGGGCCCGTCGACGCCACCGGCGAGCGGCGGCGCCGGTCCCGTGCGCGCCGGCGCCGTCCTCGGCTCGGCCGTTCGCGCCGCGCAGCCGTACGCCGCGATCGAGCGCCGCGGCGCCGCGGACCGCGCGCCGGACAGCTCAGCGCCCGCCGCGCCGGCACCGCCCCGGGTCGCACAGTCACCAGCTCAGCCGCCGGCGCCACCCGCATCCGCACCGGCGCGAACCACCGCATCTGACGTCGTCGCACGCAACCGGGGAGCCGATACATGACAGCGCCACAACCGAAGCACTACACGTTCGGACCGCGCGAGCCCGGCGGGCTGATCCTCGGCCAGTCCGGCGGCCAGTTGCTGATCATCGCCGGTGTGCTCGGCATGTTCCTCACGGTGCTGACGCCGGGTCTCGCGCTCGGCGCACGCGCGATCCTCGTCGTGATCATGGTGCTGATGCTCGCTTTCGGCTGGATGCCCGTGTACCTCGGTCTGCCGCCGATCCACTGGACGCGCCTGCTCGTCTCGTCCAGGTTGCAACGGTGGAGCGGGCAGGTCGACTACCGAGGAGGTCTGTTCCGGATGCGCGATGACGAATGCGAGGTGCCCGCCTCCCGCCTGCCCGGGCTGCTCGGTGCGACGCGCTGGCTCGAACTCGCCACCGGGCCGTCGTCCCCGCCGATCGGCCTGTGGCACGACCACCGCGAGCACACCTACACCGCAGTGCTCGTCCTGGAGGGCAGCACGTTTCACCTGCTCGAGACCGAGGAGCAGGAACGGCGCGAGGGCGCGTACGGCCGGATGCTCGCCGCGCTGTGCGACTCGGCGCGCCATCTCAAGCGGCTGCAGATCCTCGAACGGACGGTGCCCGACACCGGCGACACCCTGCACCGCGACTACACCTCGCGGGCGACGCACCTGATGCGTCCGGACCAGCCCGCACCACCGCAGGCGGCGATCGACTCCTACGAGGCGGTCATCGCCGCGGCCGGGCCGGTCGGTCAGCGCCACGAGACGTACGTGGCCGTGTGCCTGGACGCCAAGTCCGCGGCACGCGACATCGCCCGTGCGGGAGGTGGCGACCGGGGTGCTGCCGCGGTGGTCGATCGCGAGATCCGCAGGCTGTCGGCTGATCTCGTCTCGGCCGGCGTCAAGGTGCACGGGTACGCGCCGCCGCGCCAGCTCGCCTACATCCTGCGCACCGCGTTCGACCCGGCGGTGACGCCATTGGTCGACCAGCGCGGTGGCGCCGAGTCCGACGTCCCGGGCGGCTCGCCCGGGCTCGCGTCCGGTGTCGACCCGCGCCAGGCCGGTCCGGCGCATGCGAAGTCGTTGTGGTCGGCGTACCGCACCGACTCGGGATGGCATCGCGGGTTCTGGGTCGCCGAGTGGCCGCGCAAGGCTGCGCCGTCGGCGTTCCTCACCCCGCTGCTGCTGTTCTGCCGGTACCGGCGGGCGGTTTCGCTGACGTTCGAGCCGCGGTCGGTGCGGACGTCTGCGCGCCGGCTGGACAAGAAGGCCGACCGTAACGAGGGCGAGGAGGGCCTGCGCGTATGGCTGCGGCTGCGGCGAAAGAAGCGGGCGTCGGTCACCAAGACCCATCTCGAACGTCGCGAGGAGGCATTGCTCAACGGCGAGGGGATGCTCTCGGTGCGGGCGTTCGTGGTCGTCACCGCCACCAGCCCGGAGGAGCTCGACGCGGCCGAGCACGACGTGATGAGCCTGGCTCAGCAGTCGCAGCTCGAACTGCAGCCGATGTACAACGCGCACGACCAGGCGTTCGCGGTCGGCGCCGTGCCCATGGCGAGGTCGCTGTGATTGCGCCGCCGTCTGCTGCCTTCGCAGGTGGGCAGTTACGGCGCGGGTGGGCACTTTTAAGTGCCCACCTGGCGCCGAACTGCCCACCGGCGGGCTCATCCCACGCCCGGCCGGGCCGGGCCGTCGGCGCGGAGGGGGCGTACCTATGAGAAACAAGCACCGGCGCGACGTCGACGAGCCGGGCGCCCACCCGGACTGGGTATCCGACGACGACCGGACGCTGCGCCGCAATCAGCGAAGCCTGCGCCGGGACTCGGTGCGCGATCTCGCCACGCTGACCAGCGGAACCCGGTTCCTCGGCTACGGACCGCCCGGGCCGGCCGGGGGAACGGTGTGGCTGCGCGAGAAGCGTCCGTCACTGGACGAGACGACCGACCAACTCGCCGGCACGTACCCGTTCGTGGCCGGATCCGGGCTGCCGTACTTCGGGCAATATCACGGCGTGAACCGCCTGTCCGGCTCGGCTTGGGGATGGGACGGCCAGGTCGCCTACAAGCAGCGCATCGTGTCGAACCCGGCGATGGTCATCTACGGAGTGATCGGCTCGGGCAAGTCGATGGGCGCGAAGTCGATCCTGTGGCGGGGCATGCCGTTCGGTCGCAAGTGGGCGGTGCCCGGCGACATTCGCGGTGAGTACACGCGGTTGTGCCGCGCGGCGGGCGGCGAGCCGATCGTGCTCGGCCCCGGTTCGCCGATGCGCTTCTCGCCGCTGGCCACTCCCGCCCGCCCGGAGGGCATCGACGAGGGATTCTGGCGCGAGACGATCGCGAACCACCGGGCCACCACGTTGTCGTCGCTGGCCAGGGCGGCGCTGCAGCGCGAGCTCTCCCCGTCCGAGCGCACGGCGCTCGACCTCGCTCTGCGCGACGCGGTGCACGACGACGGCGACTCGTCGCGGTGGCGCCAGCCGACGCTCGGCGACATCTGCACCTGGCTGCTCGACCCGCCGCGTGACGTACTCGGCCGCGAGCTGATCCCCAACGTCGGCCGGTTCATCGACGAGACGTACGACCTCGCGCTGACGATGCGCCTGCTCGTGCGCGGCGTGTTCGCCGGAGTGCTCGACGTCGACACCGACGCCACGATCGACACGAGCCGGCCCGCCGTCGTCGTCGACCTGTCACGGCTGCAACTCGACGACGCGTCGCTGGCGCTGGTGGTCACCTGCACGCAGGCGGCGATCGAGCTAGGCGTCCAGTTCGACCCGGCGGTGTGGACGATCTGCTACGACGAGGTTTGGCGCTACATGCGCTTCTACGGGCTGATCGGCCGGTTGGCCAACCGGATCAAGGTCGTGCGCGACCTGGTCGGCGGCATCCCGCTGATGATCGCGCACCGCCCGTCGGACTGGCAGACCGGCGACCCGCGCCTGGACTCCATCGCCGAGGGCATGCTCAAGGACATCGACGTGCACGTGTTGCACCGGCAGTCCGCCATCGAGGGCGAGGCGGCGGGGCGGATGCTCAGCCTCACGTCGACGGTCGTCGACATGCTCACCAGCCTGGACCAGGGCTCGGCCGTCTGGCGCGTGGTCGACCGCAAGGGCATCAGCCATCACCTCGTCGTCGACCACGTGATCGACTCGGGTGGCGCTGAGTGGCCGATCATGCAGACTGACTCCGCACTCATCGACGACTACCGCCAGATCGCCGACGCAGGCCGGCAGATGGCGACCCTGATGGACAAGCAACGCCAGGTACCAGCGGCCTGAGAGGAGCGCGCTCATGAGTGTCAGCACCGAGCACGGCGCCCGTCCCGTTCCGTTACCGAACGCGGCGGCCCCGTTCACGGTCGTCGCGCAGGTGAACGGGCACGACACCCTGCGTCCGGCCGAACTGCGCGGTCCGGTCGCGCCGTTGCCCGAGGGCCGGCAGGCGCTACTCGAACTCGCGCGCCGACCCGTGCGTCGCGGCGCGATCGTGCCCGTCGTCGGCTGGGAGGGCGGCGCCGGCCGCACGACCGTCACCCGGATGCTGGCCGCCGCCTTCGCCGACATCCGCGGCGAGGACCCGGTCATCGTCGACGCAGTGCCGATGTGGGGCGCGCTGACCGCCGGCGCCGACCAGGTGGGCGAGTTCTGCGCGGCGGACGTCGCCGCCATGTCGTGGCCGATCCCGCCCACGGTCATGCCCCGCCTGATGACGACGATCGGCGGGATGCCGCTGCTGCCCGGACCGTCGCCGATCCGGGGAATGCTCGCCGACCCCGCGGCCCTGCTCACCGCGGTGGCACGCATCGCATCGATTGCCCGGCTGACGTTCATCGACACCGTGGCCGACGTCGCCGGCTCGCCGACGGGCGATCTGCTGCGCGATCCGTCCTCGTCGGTGGTCTGGGTGTCGTCGGCGACGCGGGCGGGCCTCTGGGGAATCGCTGAGGCGCTGACCTACTTCCGGGCGGCGGGCGCCGAACACATCGCCCGCAGGTCGGTCGTCGCAGTGGTGGGCGGGCGCCGACACTGGCCGCCGGACGCCGCCGCGGCAGAGGCGCAGGTCGCCGGCCTCGGCGTCGAGACGGTCCGCGTCCCGCACAGCGCCAAGCCGCTCACGGATTCCCGCTGCCGGGCCGGCGCCGAGCGCCTGCTCGCCGCAGTCATCGCGCGGGCAAGCTGATGGCCCGCGGCAAACGCACGCCGCCGGCGATGCGTTCGACTGATCTGGCGATCATCACCGTTGGCGCAGCGGTCTTCCTGCTCGTGCTCGGGGGCTTGGTCGCTGTGGGCGTGGCGTCGCTGCTGTTCGGCGGCGGATGGGTGTGGCCCGCCGGGGTGTCCGGCGCGGTGCGCGAGATCGGAGCGCTCGCCGGCGGCGATCCCACCCGCGGGCTGGCTGCGGCCAACGTCCGGCGCGTGCCCAGCGTCGCAGCCGTATGGCCGATCGTGGTGTTCGTCGAGATCATCGCTCTCGCGGTGGCGCTGATGCTCGGCCGGGCGGTGGCACCGATGCGGCCATCCGGTGAGCGCACCGGCTTCGCCGGCCGCGCCGACGCGGCGGCAGTGCTCGGCCGGGGGCAGCTGCCCGGGCGGCGCATCGGCAGGAGCTCGAGTCCGCCCGAGGGCTGGTTGCTCGGCAAGACGCGGCATGCCCGCGGGCTCGACCTGTGGGTGCCCTTCGATCGGATGGCCGGCGTCATGGGCCCGTCCCGTCCGGACGACACCGGAGACGTTCTGGCACAGGCCGATCTCGCTGCCCCCGGCGGGCTGCTGCGCGTGTGTACCGATCCGGACGACGTGCTCGTGTCACTGACCCGGCGTTCGAAGGACGAGCGGCCGGTCGTCGTCTGCGATCCGTCCGGGCTGCTGCCGGGGCTGCCGCCACTGGTGTGGGACCCGCTCGGCGGCTGCATCGACTCGACCGTCGCCACCCGGCGGGCAGTGGCGTTCGCGGCCGGCACGGTGCTCGGCGCCGCGGCAGCGAGCGGCGACGGCGTCGGTGCCCGCTTCTACGCCGCAGAGGCCGCGAAGGTGTTGCAGGGCTACTTCCTCGCCGCGGCGCTGACCGGGCGCACGCTCGACGACGTCATGGGATGGGTGGCCGATCCGCTTCGCGACGAGACCGCGGCGACGATCCTGACCGAGCATCCCCATGCGGAGACGCACTGGGCCGGCCTGCTGCAGGGGGCGCTGCGAGCGTCGCCGAACACGGTCGCGACCGTGCAGCAGGCGATGCGGCCGTTCATGCACCGCGAGGTCGCGCGCCGCTGCACACCGAGCCATCGCCAGCCGGTCACGAAGATCGCCGACCTGGTGCGCCAGGGCGGCACGATCTACCTGCTCGGTCAGGACGATGTGTACGCGTCGGTCTCGCCACTGTTCACGGCGATCACCGAGAACGTGCTCGACATCGCCGAGCAGGCCTTCGCCGCCGACGCGGCGAACACGACACGGTTCACGGTCACGGTCGACCATCTGCCGATGACCGCGCCCATCCCGACACTGCCGAAACGGCTGGCCAGCGGTTCCCGGCGCGGACTGTCTATGGTGTGGTCGGCACCGTACTGGCGGCAGCTGCTGACGTGTTACGGCGATACCGTCGCCCAGTCCATTACCCGCAGCACCGACGTCCTGGTGTTACTTGATTCCGACGCTCCCGACTGGGTGAACGCGCCGACCTGGGCGCATCCTGAGTCGGCGCAGGCTGTCGTGGTGGTCGGGGCCAGCCCGCCGATCATCGCCAGGCTGCGGCAATCCGCCGACGACTCGTCGGTGCGTGCCGACCTGGAAGGCGCTCGCGCCCGGGTGGCCGACCATCAGGCGCGGCGGATCTGGCGCTGGGATCCGTCTGTCGCGGCGCTCACGGTGGCCCGCGAGCACGGTCTGCACGCCGAATCGAAAGGGCTTGTCACCTACCGGAAGTTTGGTGACGCTGGACGCGAGACGTTCAGCTGAGCGGGAGGGCTGCAACGGTATGACCGAGGAGGGCGGTTCGACCCGCCAGCCCGACGAGCGGCAACCCAACAAGCCGCGGCTGGGCATGACGCCACGGCACGGCCCGGATGTGATTCCGGGCGAGGAGAACACGCCGGGACAGTCGACTGCCGCAAGGCTCGCCCGCTCGCGCAAGCTGTATCCGGGCCGGATGAGCCCTGAGCAGCGCGATCTTCGTGATCAGTGCCGCGCGGAACGGCGCAGCGCCAAGACGCTCGATCGCCTTGCCCGGGTGGGCATTCGCACCCTGCACGACCGGCGGCTACCGCATTCGGCCGGCCAGCTCGACCACCTGGTGATCGCCGGCTCGGGCATCTACCTGGTGAACACGGTCGCCGTTGGCAGCAGGCGTCCGCTGCAATGGATCGGCGGCAAACCATGTGTCGACGGCCAGACATTGACCGGCCTCGCCGACTTCAGCCTGGCCGCCGCCGATGAGGTGGCAACGTCCGTAGCCGGCGACCTCGACCAGGGCTGGACGGTTGTCGTGTTCCCGCTCATCACCATCGTCGGCGACCGGTTCGGGCTGCACGTCGACGACGGCGTCGAGCTGGTCGGCGTGGGCCGGCTGGCCGAGCGGATCATGTACCGCCAGCCGCTGCTCGACCCCGTTGAGCTCGCCCTGCTCGGCGATGCCACCGCGCGGGCCTGCCCGCCGGCCCCGGCTTGATCCCTGGAGCTGAGCCGGCGCCGGCAGTCGGCCGCGGGTGGCGCCAGGGCTGTTCAGCGGCGCCGCCGGGCCGCGTGTCGCCGCCTGCCGCCGCCGTTTAGCTTGATCATCTCTGGTGAAGCCGCCTGTAGTCGCGGTCCAGGTTCCAGACCCCCCGGTACGCTCGATCCGGTGTCCCGTCTTGCCCTGATGTCGCTGGCCTGCGTGGCTGCGTTCGCCGTCGCCGCGTGCGGCGGTGCTTCGGGCGCCGGCCAGCGCAGTCCAACCGCGCTGGCGCCGACACCGTCCAGCACGTCGAGCCCGCCCGTTGCGACGCCGACCGTCTCGCCGACGACGGCCCATGCGAAACGGCCCTCTCGGACCACCCATCGAGCCTCGCCGCGTACGCGAACGCCTACGCGGACGACGCCGGCCCCGCCACCGCCGACGGTCTCGCGCGCACCCGGCCCGGTCCTCGCGATCGGCGACTCGGTCATGATCGACGCGGCACCCAGCCTGCGCTCGGCGATTCCCGGCATCGACGTCGACGCTGCCGTGAGCCGGCAGGCCGTCGAGGGCGTCGGCGTGCTGCGGTCATCGAGTCGGCTGGGCCGCACGATCGTGTTTCACCTCGGCACGAACGGCACGTTCAGCGCTGACGAGTTGAGCCAGGTACTCGATATCGCGGCTGGTCGCCGGGTCGTCGTGCTCACCTCGTACTGCTCGCATTGCGGGTGGATCGCGAGCAACAACGCGATGATCAAGGCCAATTGCACGGGGGCGCGTCATTGCGTCGTCGCTGACTGGGCGGCGCTCGCCGGTGCGCACCCGGCGTGGTTCGGATCCGACGGCGTGCACATGGCAATCGGCGGAGCCGGCGCGCAGGCCTACGCCCGTCTGGTTGCCTCGCGTCTGTGACCGGCCGTGCTCACTGCTTCGAGTACGCGAACGGGCGCACCGTAATGACCACCCGGTCGCCGGTGCGTGGTGCTGATGGCCGTGCCTACTGCACAGCGGTGGCGCGCGGTGCTCCGAGGCCGACGGAGACGTCCGGAGGTCGGCCCAAGCTGTTGTGGACCGTGCAATGCGAGGCGACAGCGAGGAACGACGCGCGTCGGTCCTCCGGCAGCGCTGCCGGTGGGGTGATGCGAACCTCGAT
This sequence comes from uncultured Actinomycetes bacterium, assembly GCA_963733615.1. Taxonomy (GTDB): domain Bacteria; phylum Actinomycetota; class Actinomycetes; order Mycobacteriales; family Jatrophihabitantaceae; genus DASXRA01. The sequence continues at coordinate 199,957 of CAVTEA010000030.1, read as the reverse complement.
TGTGCCTACCCGTGCTGGGCGATCGCTCATCACGTAACTGGTGTGGACTTCGAGCCCGTCAGCGGGTATGTCGTGGCGGGCGAGATAGCGACGGCCGTAGAACCCGATGCAGCTTGCAAGGCTTGCGATGAACAGTTCCGTCGGCGTGGGTGCGGTGTCGGTGCCGCCGGGCTGATCGACGTAGATGACATGGCCGCGGATCTCGATGCTGAACCGGTCGCCGGCTACGTGGCGTACCGCGATCTCGGCCGGCGTGCCTGCGCTCATGATGCCGCAGGCTTGCTCTGGCCCGCCGGCGTCGACTGCTCCGCCACGGCCTTGCGCACCTCGTCCATGTCCAGGGCCCGGACGGCCGCGATCACCTGTTCCAGCGACCGCTCGGGAAGGGCGCCAGGCTGGGAGAAGACGAGGATGCCGTCGCGGAACACCATCAGCGTCGGAATGGACGTGATCTGCAACGCGGCCGAAAGCTCACGCTCGGCTTCGGTGTCGACCTTGGTGAAGCTGAGATCCGGATGCTTGCCGCTGACCTTGTCGTAGACCGGTGCGAACATGCGGCACGGCCCGCACCAGGACGCCCAGAGGTCGACGAGGGTGATGCCGGCTGAGGTGACTGCGGGCTCGAACGTGTCGGCGGTGAGATCAATGGTGCTCATAACGATTCCTTCCAACTCTGTTTCTCAATGTGCGAAGCGGACCTTGGGTAACAGGCGGCCCAACCACTTCGGTGTGTGCCAGGCCCCGTGGCCGGTGAGCCGCAACACGATGGGGAGCACGATCAGCCGGATGCACAGCGCGTCGAGGAAGACCGCGACGGCGAGGATGATGCCCATCTCCTTCGGGGCTAGCGGTCCGGACAGCGCGAACGTCAAGAACACCGCGACCATCACGCCCGCCGCCGCCACGACGACTCGCCCGGATGTGCGAAGGGCCATGCGCATCGCGTGCTGCGGATCGCCGCTGGCGTCGTAGTGCTCGCGCGCCGACGAGAGCAGGAACAGCGTGTAGTCCATGGCGACTCCGGAGAGCATCGCGCCGAAGAACAGCGGTGCCCAGGCATCGACGAAGCCCTGCGGGTGGAAGCCCAGCACGCCGGACAGATGCCCGTCCTGGAAGATCAGTTTGGCGACGCCGAACGCTGCCGCGATGGACGCCAGATTCGTCACCACGCCGACGAAGGCGACCAGCGGGCTGCCCAGCGCAACGAGAAGCAGCAGGAAGCCGAGTCCGATGAGCAGCCCGAACACCAGCGGCGTGCGGGACGACAGGGCCTTCTCCAGATCGTGGTTCTCGGCGGCGGCGCCCCCGACCAGGCTGCCCGCGGGCAATTCGCTGCGCAGACGGTCGATCGTGGCGCCGGTTGCGGCGCGGACGCGTCCGTGGACGGGATGGCGAGCGTCATGACCCAGCCGTTGCTCGCCCCGGCGGGCACGGTGCTCGCCGACGCCGCGATCGGCTTCGAGCACGGCCGCCGTACGGGACTGGTCGGCCGCGCGGGTGAGGACGTTCAGCGTGCCGGGCGCGCCAGGTCCGAACGCGTGACGCACCTGGTGGTAGCCGGCCCGCGCGCTCTGGTCGGCCGGGATGATCGCGATGCTCGGCATGCCGGTGCGCAGTCGCGGTGGCCGGCCACGCCAGCAGCGCGAGGACGACGACCACCAAGCCGCCCGCGAGCCAGGGCCGGCGGTGCAGCAACGCGCCCCAGTGGTGCATGACCCGTTCCAGCCCGCGATCGGCGTGCGCATGCGCATCAGGTTGGGCGCGCCGCAGCCGGATCCGCCCGGCGTCGATGCGCTGGCCGAGCCTGCCGAGCACCGCGGGCAGCAGGGTCAGCGTCGCGGCGAGCACGGCGACCACCGAGAGCATGATGCCCAGCGCCATGCTGCGGAACGCCGGGCTCGGCACCAGCAGCACCGTCGACAGCGAGACGAGCACGGTGACGCCGCTGAACGCGACCGCCTTGCCGGCGGTGCCCATCGTCTCGGCGATCGCGTCGATCGACGCCCGGCGCCGGTCGGGCTCGTCGCGGCGGCGTGCAGCGCGGCGCGGAAACGGACGACGATGAACAGCGCGTAGTCGATGCCCAGCGCCAGCGCGAACATCATCGCGAAGTTCAATGCCCAGATGCTCACCGGCGCAATGTGGGTGGCGAGCACCAGGGCGCCCGCTGCGGTCAGCAGCCCGACCAGCGTCAGCATCAGCGGCAGGCCGGCGGCGACGAGGCTGCCGAAGGCGATGACGAGCACGATCATCGTGACCGGCCAGGACAGCACCTCGGAGCTGATCATCGCCGCGTGGTTGACCTTGTTGAAGTTCGCCCACAGCGCGCTGTCACCGGTCAGGTCGACCGAGACGCTGCCCCGTCGACAGCCTCGTGATCGGCCCGTTCAGGGCGTCGGCCGCGCGCACCATCTCGTTCGCGTCTGCCTTTGCGCCGGCCTGGATGATCGCGGTCTGCCCGTCGCTTGCGACAGTGCTGATGCCCGCGCTGGGGCGCGCACGACGGTGCTGACCCGCGAATCGGCCTTGCAGCAGCGCGGTGGCCCGCGCGATTGCCTGCTGGGCGGCGGGATCGGCTCGCGATCGGTCCCGCGCTGTCGTGCACCACGACCTGCAGCGCCGTCGAGCCGAGCCCGGCGAAGTTCTTGGCGATGACGCTCGCGGGCCTCGCACCGACTGGCTCGCCGCTGTCCTGCCAACCCGCGCCGGACAGGGCCGATTCGACCTGTGGCGCGAAGGCACCGAATACGGCGAGCACGGCCAACCAGGCCAGCAGCACCGTGCCCAGATGAGTACCTGCGAACGCGCCGAGCCGGGCGAGGCCGCCCGGCTCGGGAGCGGCCTGGCCAGTGTCGGCTGGATGGATCGCGGTCGCCCGCATCATTGGCTTCCTTACATTACCGGGTAGGGGTATCTGCTTGGCATGCGTTCATGATCACCATGAATCTCCGGTGATCACACCGCAACTCGAGGCGATCAGGCCAGGCTCAGGAAGAGCTTCTCCATCTGCTCCGCGCTCATCAGCTCGTCCTTGCCGTTTGCCTTGGCGGCCAGGCACTGCCGCATGCCCGACGCGAGCAGCTGGAACCCGGCGCGATCGAGCGCACGGCTGGCGGCAGCCAGTTGGGTGACGATGTCGGCGCAGTCACGGCCTTGCTCGAGCATGCGGATGATGCCACCGATCTGGCCCTCCACCCGGCGAAGCCGGCGCGTGACCTCGAGGGCCGGTGACTCTTCAAGCTGCATGATGAGAAGCATACGCATACCGGTAGGGGTATGCAACGTGCGCTGGCGCAGCCCTTGCGATCGTGCAACTTCTTGCGCCCTCAGGACGCAAAAAGTTGCACGATCCAGGCGAAATCAGGACGCGGGAGTCGCCCCTGCCGCAGGGTCCTCGGGTGGCTCGGTGATGTCGGCCGTCTCGAGCTCGTCGACGAGCCGCGACAGCGCGGGTAGCGCCGCCAGCACGGCGCTGCGGTCGGCGTTGTCGAGGCGGTCAAGAGCGGATTCGAGGCGGCGCTCGTGCGCACGCTGCCACTCGGTGAGCATCGCCAGCCCACCGGCGGTGAGGTTGAGCCGGACGGCGCGCCGGTCGGCAGGGTCGGTGGTGCGCGTGATCAGGTCGGCCGTGACCATTTGCTGCACCAGCACGCTGACGGTGTTGTTGGCGAGGCGGTGCCGGGCCGCCAGGTCATTGATGCGCAGCCCCGGCTCGTCGCGCAGCCGCTGCAAGATCTCGACCTGCGCCATGGGCAGGGCTTCCCAGGGATAGTCGCTGCGGATGCTCGCCCGCAGCACCCGGCGAAGTCGCGTGACGACGTCGGTCAGCATCCAGGCGTCGACGGCGGTTCGCCGCCGCGACGGCCGGCCGCCGCGGGAGCTGGGCACGCGTCCACGGTAGCCGACTCATCTCCGTCCTAAGATAGTTCTGTAACGGAGATATTCGGCTCAGGAGGCAGATCGTGACCACCGGCCTGCAGCGGCTACTCGTCGAGCGGGCGCGTCCGGACCGGATCCGCCAGTGGCCGCGGGCCCCGTGGCTGGCAGTTGCCACCGTGTGCGTGGGCGCGTTCATGGGGCAGCTCGACGCCAGCATCGTGACTCTCGCGATCCCGAGCCTGCGCGACGATCTGCATGCGTCGCTCGGCGCGGTCGAGTGGGTGTCGCTCTCCTACCTGCTCGTGCTGGTCGGCACCGTGGCGGCGTTCGGCCGGTTGGCCGACGTCGTGGGCCGCAAATTGCTTTACACCTACGGCTTCGTCGTCTTCACGCTCGCCTCGTTGGGCTGCGGGCTCGCGCCGAGCCTGGGCGTGCTGCTTGCCATGCGCGTGCTGCAGGCCCTGGGCGCGGCGATGCTGCAGGCGAACAGCGTTGCCCTGATTCGAACCACCGTCCGTCCCGAACAGCTCGTTCGCGCGATCGGCCTGCAGGGCACGGCGCAGGCGCTGGGACTTGCCCTTGGCCCCGCCGTCGGCGGCGCGATCATCGGCTTGGGCGGGTGGCGATGGGTCTTCTACGTGAACCTGCCGGCGGGCGTCGTCGGCGTCGTGCTCGGTGTGCTGCTGCTGCCACGCACCCGGGTACGCGCTCCGCGGGCGAGATTCGATTGGGCGGGTCTTGGCACCCTGGTGCCCGCGTCCGCCGCGCTGCTGTTCGCGCTGTCCGTTCTCGGACGAGACGGAGCATCGACCGCCGTCGTCGTCGGCGGCGCCGTCGTCGCTGCGGCGCTGTTCGCCGGCTTCCTGGCGGTAGAGCGACGCAGCAAGGCTGCGCTGATCGATCTCGCACTCTTCGACGATCGGTCGTTCACGACGGCCATAGCGAGCGGGATGCTGGCCTACCTGGTGCTGTTCGGCATGCTGTTCGTGAGCCCGTTGTACCTGGAGGCGGCGTTCGGTGTGACGGCCGGCGCGGCCGGGCTGACGATCACGGTGCTGCCGCTCTGCCTCGGCCTGGTCGCGCCCGTCGCCGGGGCGCTGGGCCACCGGATCGGACGCGCCACGCTGGCGATGGCCGCCATGGCACTCGTCGGCGTCGCGTCCGGGATCGCCGCCGTGACGGCCGGCAACCGCGCTGCCCTGGTCGGCGTCCTCGCGCTTGCCGGACTCGGCCTTGGCCTGTTCATCCCGGCGAACAACGCGACGGTCGCCGCCGGCGGGCATGCGCACCAGGCCGGCATGGTCAGCGGGGTGCTGAACATGACCCGCGGTATCGGAACCTCGCTGGGCGTTGCTGTGGCGGCGGCCACCTACACGCTCAGTGCCGGCACATCGCCCTCCGGCATCCACGGTTTCCGGGTCACGATGGTCGTCCTCGCAATATGTGCCCTGTGCGCCGCCGGAGCAGCCGCCGCGCCCAGATTTCGTCGAGTGGTGCGTTATCCGTCGAGTGGTGAGCTATAACGCACCACTCGACTCGAAACGCACCACTCAACCGGCTGACGGGCGCGAATCCGTCCGTGAGATCGTTGCCCAGCATCGGCGTTGAGAGGCGTTGAGAGAGGTGTACGGGATGACTGAACCGCTACGCCTGGGCATTGTGGGCGCCGCGCGCATCGCTCCGCGCGCGATCGTGGCCCCGGCCCGGGAGACTGGCACTCGCCTGGTGGCTGTGGCGGCGCGTGAGCGCAGCCGCGCCGAGGAGTTCGCCGCCGAGCACGGCGTCGAGCGGGTCGTCGACTCCTACGACGACCTGATCGCAGACCCCGAGGTCGAGGCCATCTACAACCCGCTGCCCAACGGCCTGCACGGGCCGTGGAACCTGGCAGCCGTCAAAGCCGGCAAGCACGTGCTGACCGAGAAGCCTTCTGCCAGCAATGCCGTCGAGGCGGCCGAGGTTCGCGACGCGGTGGCCGAGGCGGGCGTCGTCTTCCTGGAGGGCTTCCACTACCTGTTCCACCCGGTCACCGAGCGCCTGCACGATCTGCTCGACTCCGGCGAGCTGGGCGAGCTGGTGCGCGTCGAGGTCGTGATGATGGCTCCCGGCCCGCCCGCCGACGATGTGCGCTGGTCGCTGCCGCTCGCCGGCGGCGCACTCATGGATCTGGGCTGCTACGGCCTGCACGCGCACCGGATGCTGGCGCCGTGGGCCGGCGGAGCACCGAGCCTGGTTGCCGCTCGCGGCGGCGAACGCGCAGGCAGCCCGGGCGTTGACGAGTGGCTTGACGCTGACCTGGAATATCCCAGTGGGGCAACCGGGTCGGCCCGTTGCACCATCGCCGGCTCACACGTGCAGATGAGCTGCAAGATCGTCGGCAGCCGTGGCGTGGCCACTGCGCAGGATTTCGTGCGGCCACACCTGAACGACCGCGTGCTGGTGTCTACGCCCGCTGGCGATCGGGTGGAGCAGTTGGGTACCCGCCCGTCCTACACCTACCAGCTGGAGGCGTTCATCGCCCGCCTGCGTGACGACGTCGCGCTGCCCATCGATGCGGACGACGCCGTCGAGTCGATGCAGCTCATCGACGAGTGCTACGAGGCGGCAGGTTTCCAGCCACGCCCGAGGTCCGTGCCGGCCGAGGCGGACTCCTGAACCAACCCGCTGACCGCGACCGCGACGACGGCCGGCCGGGCACGCAATGCGCGTCCCCGCGACGGCCTCGGGCGCCCGCTGCCGCGCGCCGCGCCAGGGGTGATGCGCCAGCCCGAAGGCGTCCACCGCGAACCGGACGAGACCCTTGCCGAGGCGCAGCGCCTTCTCGACCAGGGAATGCCCTTCCACGCACACGACGTGCTCGAGGATCGCCTGGAAGTCGGCGCCCGACGACGAGCGAGCATTCTGGAAGGGCCTGGCCCAGCTCGCCGTCGGGCTCGCCCATGCCGCGCGGGGAAATGCGGTCGGCGCGGCGGCCTTGCTGCGTCGTGGCGCTGCGGCGTTCGCCGGCTATGCGGGTCAGAACCCTTATCGCGTCGACGTTTCTGGGCTGACCGCGTGGGCACAACAGGCAGCGGCTGATCTCGAGGGCGCGCGGCGGGCTCGACGGCAGTCGCTGTGCCGCGCCTGCGCCGCTAGTGGACTGTCGGCTGCCTGGTTGTCGAGCTGGTTGCGATGTCTGCTGGGATCGGCTCTTGACGACATATCGCCCGTTTCCCTACCGTACGAGCGTTCCGTACCACGGTCAGTGGTATCGCCTGGCCTGGAGGATTCCCGATGCGCATCGTCCCGTTGCTCGCCGCCGTCACGATCTGCCGTAGCCGCGGCCCCGGCCGTTGCGTACAGCGAGCGCCCACCGGCAGCGTCCCCACCGGTAGCGCCCGCGACGCCGGTGCCCGCCGGAACGCAGCAGTTCTCGCTTTACGACGGGTCGAAGGTGACCCTCGGCCCGGACGGCATGGGCATGCGCACCGACGCGAGCGGCAAGCATCCGCGCCCGTTCGCGATGGCGTTGCCGCAGGCCAAGTCGCCGCTGGGCGATCAGCCGGGGCCCAGCCAGGCAGCATTGATCCGCCGCTTGTCGGTGCCGCAGCGTCAGGGCGACACGGGCGACGTGGTGGTCGGGTTGTCCACCGCTCAGGTTGACGGCAAGGCACTGGGGCACGGCAAGCGCGCCGCGCACACCACCGATGCGCGCGTCAACGCGGCGCTGCGCGGAGTGGGCGCCGCCAGCGCGGCGCCGCTGTTCGCGACGACCCCGCCTGCCGCGTTCGGGCCCGCTGAGCAAGTCGGCGGCCACCCGGCTCGGCAGCGGGTCGGTCGACTTCGCCCGGATGTACACGGTCCACGTCACCGGATCTGCGGCGCAGGCGGCGGCCACCCTCCGCAGCACGCCCGGCGTGAGCTACGCGGCGCCGGATCGCTACGTCTCGACCTTCGACACCGACCCGGTGCCGTTGCCGAAATGGGCCGGCACGGCGAACCGCCCGGCGCAGGCCGCCGGCACCACGAGCGACCTGCCCAGCAACTTCGGTGTGCAGTCGTCGATGCAGAGCTACCTGAACGCCAACGGTGTCGATCTGATGGGCGGCTACCACGACATCACCGACCGGCTGCATCAGTTGCCGGGCACCGGCGAGATCATCACCAACGTCTCGCTGGGCGACCTGACCGATCAGTCGATGGTCGACGGTGGCGACGCTTACGTCGCCCGCTTCGGCCCGACCACCGTGGTCGACAAGGGCCAGCGCTACCTGGACTACCCGTCGCTGCCGAAGATCCCCACCTACACCGTCGACCCTTCCGGCGCGGTCGACCCGCTCGGCACGGTCGAGGGCGTCGACCCGTACCTCGGCGAGGTGCTGCTGGACTTCTCGATGATGGCGCCGCTGCCGCACGACCAGCAGCGCCCCGGCGCGGTCGGCAGCGGCCCCACCGACCTGCTCGGCATCGCCCCCGGCGCGCAGTACCGCCTGGTCGAGCCCGCGCAACCCACGTTCGCGAATATCGCGGAGGCGATGCTCGCCGCCGCCCAGCAGACCCCGCGGCCGAACGTGATCACCGCGAGCCTCGGCTTCGGCACGGACTCGATCGGCTTCCCCGGCCGCTACATCGAGGACGATCCGCTGACCCGCTCGGTGATCTCCACGATCGTGAACGACTACGGCATCGTGGTGACGATCTCGGCCAATGACGGCACCCGGATGTACACGCCGGCGGCGGTCGGCCCGGATGGCGGCAGCACACCGACGAACCTGGCCACGCACGGCTCGACGTTGACGTCGATCGACGACGACGCCATGAGCACCACGCCGAGTGTGCTGCCCGACTCGGGCGCGATCGATGTCGGCGGCACGACCACCGACGACACGGTCGCCGTGCCGCCGCAGGCAGGAGGGGCGCTCTCGCGCACCGGCACGTTCGCCGAGACGCGCCTGAACGGTATGACGTCGTTCTCGTCCGGGTTCGGCACGCGGGTGAACGTCTCCGCGCCCAGCGACAACGTTCCGTCCCTGATGCATTCGGTCGTGCTGCACGGCGTCTGCTGCGGTGACCGTCCTCGAGGGCGGAACGTCCGCGTCCGCGCCGGAAACCGCTGCGGCCGTCGCGGATCTGCTCCAGGTCGCGAAGGCGACCGGGCACCCGCTGACCCCGCAGGGTGTCCGGCAGGTGCTGAAGGAGACCGGGCGCACGGTGCCGACCCAGCCGCAGGTCGACCGCGACGTGCAGGTCGGCCCGCAGATCGACATCACCCGCGCGGTGGAGAAGCTCTTCGGTACGGGGTCGCGTCCCGGCCCGTCGATCGTCCGGTTGTCAACGGCGCATCGGTTGGCGATCGGTGATGCCGGGGCGAACTTCGTCGAAACCACCGACCCGTCCTCGATCAATATGAACGGCCCTTACGACCTGTACGGCAATCCGCTGGGCGAGGGAAGCGTCGGGCCGATCACGTTCGGCGTCGACGCCACCGGCCTGCCCCAGAATGTCCCGCTCAGCTACGTGCTGCGCGTCGGGACCGCTGAATTCACCTCGACCACGCCGGCCATCCGCGCCACCCCGGCGGAACTGCTTACGGCGGCGGGCCAGCCCCTGATGTCGGCCACCGACCGCGACGTCGCGGTCAGCGTCGAGATCCGCGAAGGCGCGCACGTGCTCGCACGCACCGGCGAGACGCTGACCTTCGGCCCGTACGACGGCGCCCACGCGATGGCACCGGCGCCGGTGGTCGCGCCGGTCAACTCGGCCGGAGCTCCGGTACGGGTTCACTACGACCTGACCGGCATCACCGGGCTGAACAACCCCGAACTGATCATCTCCTCGGTCGACCACTGGAGCCCGTTCGCGGCGCCGCTGTTCCGCGTCGCCTACTCGGCGCCGCTGCCGGCCACGTCCGGAACGATCACGGTGCCCGCATCGGTGTTCGCGGCAGGGGGTGGCGTCTACGGCGCCGCCGTCATGCAGAACCCGGACATCCTCGCTGTCGGAGCGGTGACGCCGTTCCGGATCGCCGGCGGCAGCGCCGACCAGCGACCGGATGCACCCACGCTCGCGCCCGCGACCGGATCGTTCGGGCACCAGGCGACGATCACCCGCGCCGCGCCCGCGCTGCGGGTGCACTGGGACGCCCGCGAGGTACGCGGTGCCACCGGCGCCGCGCTGGAGGTGTCGGCACCCGGCCCGACGGTCTACGGGTCGGCCAACACGTTCACCAACCAGTTCGGCACGACCCGCGACGCGAACGGCGTCGACAGCCCGTCCAAGGCATGGATCCCGCTGCCGGGCGTGGCCGGGACGACGACGCTCGACCCGATCAAGCTCGGCATCCCCACCTCGCTGAACTACGCCGTCCGCGTCGTCGCGACGAGCCACGGCCGGGCGCTCGGCCAAGCGTCGCCGGTGTCGGCGCTGGAGATCGACGACGGGGTAACGCCGGACGGCGGGCTCGTCACCGACTTCGACATCAACCCCGGCGGATCCTCCACAGTGGCGACTGCGACGGTGAACCCGGACGGGTCGCCGAGTGGCAGTTCCATCGCCAGCTACGACCCCGGCGCCGGAAGCTACGGGCCGGCCTACGCGAAGGACCCGTCCGGGAACGGTGCCTACTTCATCTACGGAAGCGACCCGGGCGCGCACCGGTTGCTGGCCGCGTCGTACCCGTGGAGCGGCACGGAGCAGCACCTGCTCACCTACGACACCACGGATCGGCACCAGGTCGCCGACCGGAGCCTGGACGCAGCGAGCGAGGACGACGTGCTCACGGCCCGGGTCGACCCGCAACGCCATCGCGCCGACTTGCTGGCCTGGCGGGCTGGTGATCAGGCCGACGTCGTCATGCCGCTCGACACGACCACGGGAACGCTCGGCGCGCCCGTCGACGTCGATAACGGCACACCCGGCGGGCATTTCTACACGATGCTCGACGTGCAGCAGGCCACCGGAAAGGTCGACCTCGCCGGATCGCCAGGCAGCGATATCTGCGTCATCCGCCGCGGCGGGTTCACCACCGCCGATCTCGACGCCGGCACCGCCGCACCGATGTCACCTACCTACCGCTGCCTGACCGGCGTCACTTCTGATCAAGCCGGGCATGCGAACGTCACCATCGGCCCGCTGTTCTCGTTCCCATTGCGGCCGGTCGCCCGCATGCAGCAGGTGAACGAGAGCGACGGCACCGTGGGAGACGTGCAGGACCTCGGTGGCCGCTCGCCGTTGTTCCCCGTCGTCGACACCGTGCATGGCCTGCTCATCGTCGGCTTCCTCGTCGGGAACGACTACCAGGTCAACAACAACGCGATGAGTGGGGTGGGCGTGTACGACCTGCACTCCGGCACCCGGCTGTCGTTCAGCGAGGACTTCAACCTGTTCTCCCTCGGGTCCAGCATGGCCGGCGTCTTCGGCACCGTGGAGGGCGAGCGCGGAATCCAGCTCGATCCGGCGACACGGACCGCCTGGACGTACTCCCCGTACGGCGACGAGATCCAGCAGTTCAGCTACTGAACTCGTCCCTGCCGTGAACGGGCGGCTTGCGGCGCAGCGGTCACTCGCCGGTGGGGCCGCCTCGCTCACCGGAGCCGCGCGCGACCAGCTCGGTCGGCAGCAGCACTCGACGGGCGGGACCTTGCTCGCCGTGCAGCCTGTTGATGATCAGCTCCGCGCCGAGTTCGCCCATCCGCTCCGGGTCGTGCGCGATGACCGTGACGTCGAGCAGTTCGGCCAGGTCGAAGTCGTCGAAACCGACGAGCGCCGGTGGCTCGGGGCGACCACGCAGCGCGCGCAGTGCGCCGATCGTGATCCGGTTGTTGGTCGTGAACAGCGCAGTCGGTGCCGGATCGAGATCGAGCAGTTCGCGCACTGCGCGCTCTGCGGTATTGACGTCGTGCGAATCCGAGCGCACGTAGTGCCGCCAGTTCGCGATGCCTGCTGCGGCCATCGCATCCTCGAACGCGGCGACGCGTTCGCGATGCGTCGAGAGCCGGCTCAGGTCGCCCACCAGCCCGATGCGCCGGTGCTTGTGCCGCAGCAGGTGCTCGACGGCCTGGTGCACGCCGGTGACGTTGTCGAGAACGATCGTGTCGGCGACGATGTCCTCGGCCGCCCGATCGAGAAAGGCCACCGGCATCCCGAGACGGCGCTCGGCCTCGAGGTGGGCGTGGTCGGTGCTGCTGGTGACGATGAGCATGGCGCTCATCCGGCGCTCGAGCATGTCAGAGACGAGCGAGTGCTCCAGCGCAGGGTCTTCCTCGCTGCTCGCGGTGATCAGTTGCAGGCCGTCGGCGCGCAGCCGTCGCTCCGCCCCACGGGCGATCCGCGAGTAGAACGGGTTGGCCAGGTCGCCGATGATCAAGCCCACCGACGTCGAGCGGGCTCCGGCGCGAAGCTCGCGGGCGATCACATTGAGCCGGAATCCGAGCTGCGCTGCCGCGGCATGCACCTTTGCTGCGGTCGCCTCGGCCACGTACTGCTCGCCGTTGAGCACCCGGGATGCCGTCTTGAGGCTGACTCCGGACAGGGCGGCCACCTGCCGTAGCGTCGGTCGGCTCGGCAGGCTTCGTGCACCAGTCATGACATCGTTATCCCGCGGCCGCTGAATGGACTGTCGGCATGCGCCAGGTCTGTTTGGCAGATCATAACTACGCGCCGATACGGCGCCGTGCCGCTCGGTAGGACAACGTTGTCGGCCGGTATCTGGCGAAACGGTCCTGGTAGCCGGTCACCGGTCGAACGAACGGTGACTGCCGTTGATCAACAGAGTGATTCGGTCGAATATCGACGGAGTCCCTCTGTCGATCATGACCGCCGGGCAGCAGAGTGGCTTTGGCGCCTCGGCCAAGGCGGGACGCGAGATGACACGTAGCGCTCGCACTGCCCGTGGCGAAGCCACCAGCGTAGGGCGGGGCGGTGATCAGGGCCCGGACTATGGTTGGCCGGGTTGTCCGCCGCGCGCGGGAGGTAGCTGTGACAGATCCGGAAGATCAAGACCTGGCCGTGGGGCCGTCCGAGGATTCGCTGCCGCTTGAGGCCGAACCCGCTGACGCGCTGGAGCAGAGCCTCGAGGTGCCACAGGACGACGACGACTACCGCGACGGCTGACCGTCGCCGCGGCGAGGTCAAAGTGGTGGTGCACGGTGAGCGCGCTACCGGCCCCGATCGTGCAACTTCTTGCGGCCCCAGACCGCAAGAAGTTGCACGATCGGCGAGCGAGGCGGGATGCAGCTCAGTGCGATGCGTGCGGGGTGGGCTCCCGCCCGACCGGCTGGGTCGGCGTGGGAGTGAGCGGCGCGACGTGGCAGGTCGGCCGACGAACCGGCTCGGCGCCCAGCGTGAACGCCTCGCCGTCGTGGTGCAGTTCGACCGAGGCCCCCTCGCGCAGCATGTAGGTGACCTCTTGCGGGTCGATCACGACGCGCACGGTCGAACCGCGCCAGCGCAGCGCGAACGCGAGCCGGCCGATGCCCGCCGGCAGTTGAGGCCGGAAGGACAGCCGGCCGCCGTGGTCGCGCATGCCGCCGAACCCGGCGATCAGGGCGATCCATGCACCGGCGAGCGACGCGATGTGCAGCCCGTCGCGTGCGTTGTGCTCGAGGTCGCGCAGGTCCATCAGCGCAGCCTCGGCGAGATAGTCGTGGGCGAGTTCGAGATGGCCCGTCTCTGCCGCGAGCACCGCCTGAGTGCATGCCGACAGCGAGGAGTCACGCACGGTCAGCCGCTCGTAGTAGGCGAACGCGCGGGCTTTCTGCTCGGCGGTGAAGGCGTCCCCGCACCAGTGCATCGCGAGCACCAGGTCGGCCTGCTTGATGACCTGCTTGCGGTAGATGTCGAAGTACGGCGCGTGCAGCAGCAGCGGGTAGCCGTCGGTCTTCGCACTGGCCTCGAAGTTCCAGACGTCGTGTTTCGTGAAGCCCCGGTCCTGCTCGTGGACGTCCTTGTCGTCGTCGTAGGGCACCGCCATCGTCGCGGCGGCGGTGCGCCAGGCGGCGATCTCGGCGCCGTTGACACCCAGCCTCGACGTCTGATCGGGCCACCGGACGGCCGTCTCAGCGGCGCCGGCGAGGTTCAATCGCGCCATCAGGTTGGTGTAGACGTTGTCGTCGGCGAGCGCGCTGTACTCGTCCGGACCGGTGACCCCGTCGATGTGGAATGTGCCGTCGTCGCCGTGGTACCCGAGTGACGTCCACAGCCGCGCCGTCTCGACCAGCAAGGGCAGCGCGCAATCGCGGTCGAAGTCCTCATCGCCGGTCCAGTGGACGTAGCGGATGGCGGCGGCGGCGATGTCTGCGTTGATGTGCACGGCAGCGGTGCCGGCCGGCCAGTAGCCCGAGCACTCCTGGCCGCGAATCGTCCGCCACGGGAAGGTCGCACCGCGTAGGTGCAACGCCTCGGCCCGTTCGCGGGCCAGATCCATCGTGGAATGCCGCCACCACAGCGCATCGGCGGCCGCATGCGGTGCCGTCGCGGTGAGCACCGGCAGTACGAAGCTCTCGGTGTCCCAGAACGCGTGCCCGTCATAGCCCGGCCCCGTGAGCCCCTTGGCCGGGATCGCCCGCTTCTCAGCCCGGGTTGCGGCCTGGTACGTGTGGAACAGCCCGAACCGAACGGCCTGCTGGACGGTCGGGTCGCCCTCGACCTCGACATCGGCGCCGGCCCAGAAGTCGTCGAGCGCAGCGCGCTGATCTGTCACCAGCTGATCCCAGCCGGTCCGGACGACAGCGGTCAGCGCCGCCTCTACCTGGTCACGCAAGGCAGGCAGCGAGCGCATGCTCGACCAGCCGTAGGCCACATACTTCGTCACCTGTAGCCGCTCGCCGGGCTGCAGGACGGTGCCGGCCATCACCCGCGCCCAGTCCGGCTGCACCTCGAGCGCGGAGTCGACGGCATCCGGTGCGGCGAAAGCATGCTCCATGGCCGCTGCCATGCGCAGCTTGCTGGCCTTGGTCCGGTGGACGAGCAGCGCGCGATTGCCGCGGCCTGCGTGCTCCTCTGCCTGCAACGGGTTCTCGAGCATCGCCGCGACCCGCGGATCACCCGACTGCCGCGGCAGTTCCTCGTTCGCGACGAGCTCGGACTGGACGACCACCCGCGCGGGATCGTGGACCGCCTCGACCTCGTAGCGGATCGCCATGATCGAACGCTGGGTCAGCGACACCAGCCGGGTCGACCGGACCCGGATGATCTGGCCGGCCGGCGATTCCCACTCGACGATACGACGCAGCAGTCCGGCGCGAAGATCGAGGATGCGTTCGTGATGGTGCAGCACGCCGTAGCGCAGGTCGAGCGGCTCGTCGTCGACCAGCAGGCGGATCAGCTTTCCGTCGGTGACGTTGACGATGGTCTGGCCGGTCTCCGGGAAGCCGTACCCGGCCTCGGCATACGGCAACGGCCTGGTCTCGTAGAACGAGTTGAGGTACGTGCCGGGCAGGCCGTGCGGGTCGCCCTCGTCCAGATTGCCCCGCACGCCGATGTGCCCGTTCGACAGGACGAACACCGATTCGGACTGCGCGAGTTGCTCGAGGTCGAGGCCGTACTCGCGTACCGCCCACGCCTCGACCGGGAACCGTTCCTGCGGGATCATCGAGCCTCTCCAGTCAGGTCAGCCAGATCCGACACGACGACGTCCGCCCCGTGCTTGCGCAACCCCTCGCCGTGGTCTGCGTCGAGCCGGTTGACGCCCACCACGTAGCCGAAGTTCCCGGCCCGTCCGGCTTGCACGCCGGCAAGGGCGTCTTCGAAGACGGCCGCGGCCGACGGGTCCACGCCGAGCAGCTGCGCACCGGCAAGGAACGAATCCGGCGCCGGCTTGCCGTGCAGCTTGCGCTGCTTGATCGTGCGCCCGTCGATGCGGCCCTGCACCAGCTTCTCCAGACCCGTGACGTGCAGGACGTCCTCGGTGTTCGCACTGGACGACACGACCGCACGCGCGAGGCCGGCGTCGCGGGCGAGTGCGAGGTAGCGGCGCGAGCCCTCGTAGACGGTGACACCGTCGCGGTGTATCCGCTCGACCAGCATCGCGTTCTTGCGGTCGCCGATGCTACGGATCGTGACTCGATCTGGTGGATCGTCCGCCGAGCCCTCGGGAACCGTGATGCCGCGAGAGGCGAGGAAGTCGCGCACACCGTCCGAACGTGGTTTGCCATCGACGAAGTTCGCGTAGTCCGCGTCGCTGAACGGCGGCAGGCCCTGCGGCTCGAGGAAGGCATCGAAGGCCGCCTTCCACGCCGCTCGGTGCACGCTTGCCGTGTCGGTCAGCACGCCGTCGAGGTCGAACAAGCAGGCGGTCACGTGATCAGGCAGTCCAAGCATGTATTGATCGTCCCTTATGGCTTCGGCGACCGGAATCGGGGCGTAATTGGGATGGTGGGTGAGAACCGTACGACTGGTCCCATCCGCGTTGGCCACTGGTGTCACTAGCGCTTGACACACGCGGGTCCGTTGCTAATAGTTCATGTCTGCATCTTGGGCTGGTTCGCCGGTCGCAAGATCCACATCGGCTCGCGGCCGATCGCATTCCGGGGGGAGGGTCGCTCGCGAGCGGTTCTGGCTGCGGCGAGCCTCGGCGCGCCGCAGCCAGAACACCTTCTCGGCTTCCTAGACCTCGGCGCGGACCTTGCGGGTCGCCTCGATCATGTGCGCAAGGCTCGGCAACACCTCGGCGTAGGCACGGGTCTTCAGGCCGCAGTCCGGATTGACCCACAGCCGCTGCGCCGGCAACGCCGCGACCGCGCGGCGCAGCAGCTCGACGACCTCGTCAGTGGACGGCACTCGTGGCGAGTGGATGTCCCACACGCCTGGGCCGACCTCGCGCGGGTATCCGGCCGTGGCGAGGCCGCGGACGATCGCCATGTCCGAACGTGCCGCCTCCAGGCTGATCACGTCGGCGTCCGTGGCGATGATCGCGTCCAGGACGTCGCCGAACTCCGCGTAGCACATGTGCGTGTGGATCTGCGTATCGTCCGCGACTGCGCTGGTGGCCAGCCGGAAGGCGTCGACGGCCCAGCCGAGGTATTCGACCTGGGCCGCGCGGCGCAGCGGCAACGTCTCGCGAAGCGCCGGCTCGTCGACCTGCACGATCGCGATTGCGGCCGCTTCCAGGTCGGCGACCTCGTCGCGCAGGGCCAGCGCCACCTGCCGCGCGGTATCGCCGAGCGGCTGGTCGTCGCGGACGAACGACCACGCGAGCATCGTCACCGGCCCGGTGAGCATTCCCTTTACCGGACGGGTGGTCTGCTGCTGTGCGAAGCGCGTCCACTCGACGGTCATCGGGCGGGGACGGGAAACGTCGCCGACGATGATCGGCGGGCGAACGTAGCGGCTGCCGTAGGACTGCACCCAGCCGTGCCGCGTCGCCTCGAAGCCGGACAGCTGCTCGGCGAAGTACTGCACCATGTCGTTACGCTCGGGCTCGCCGTGCACCAGGACGTCGAGTCCCAGTTCCTCCTGGCGCGCTATGACGTCCTTGACCTCCTGCGCCATCACCGCGTCGTATGCCTCGGCGGTGATCTTGCCGGCCGCCCTGTCGGCACGCGCCCGGCGCAGTTCGCGCGTCTGCGGGAACGAGCCGATAGTCGTGGTGGGTAGGACGGGCAGTCCGAGTCGGCGCTGCTGCGCGGCGTGCCGTACCGGGTAATCGTGGCGGCGGGCGGTGTCGGCCGGTGAGACCGCGGCTGCTCGCGCCCGCACCGCGTCGTCGCGGGTGATCGGCGAGTTCGCTCGATCGTCGAGGATCGCCCGGTTGGCGGCAAGCTCGCCCTCGATGGCATCGACGCCCTCGCGCAGGCCGCGGGCCAACACCGTGACCTCATCGAGCTTCTGCCGGGCAAACGCCAGCCAGGGCACGAGCGCCGGGTCCAGCTGCGTTTCAGCATTTATGTCCAAGGGGACGTGCAGGAGCGAGCACGACGGGGCGACGTCGACCTCTGCGGCGAGATCGCCTACGAGGGTGAGTGTTTCCATCGATCGGGCCAGATCGTTCGCCCAGACGTTTCGCCCGTTGACCACTCCGGCGACGAGCCGTTTGCCGGGCAGCCCGCCAATCGCTTCGAGTTGCTCGACGGCGCCGTTCACCGTGCAGTCCACGGCCAGGCCCTCGATCGCCGTGCCGGCCAGAACCGGCAGCGCATCGCCCAGCGCGTCGAAGTACGACGCCACCATGATCTTCGGCCGCTTCGGCGCGGACGCGAGTGCGTCGTACGCGACTCGGACGGCGTCGAGCACCGCGCTCGGCTGGTCCTGGACGAGCGCCGGCTCGTCGAGTTGTACCCACTGCGCACCGGCGGCGGCGAGCTGGTCGAGCACCTCGGCGTACACGGGCAGCAGGGCGTCCAGCAGCGAGATCGGGTCGAGTCCGTCCACCGTGGACTTGGCCAGCAGCAGGAACGTCACCGGTCCGACCAGGACCGGGCGAGTCGTGATGCCCAGTTGGCGTGCCTCGGTGAACTCACCGAGCGGTTTACGTGCGTCGGTGGCGAACGTCGTGTCAGGTCCCAGCTCGGGCACCAGGTAGTGGTAGTTCGTGTCGAACCACTTCGTCATCTCCAGCGGCGCGACATCGGCGGTGCCGCGTGCCATCGCGAAATATGCGCTGAGGGGTGATGCCGCGGCGGCGTCCAGGTAGCGGCGGTGCCGTGGCGGTATCGCGCCGACCATCCACGCCGTGTCGAGCATGTGGTCGTAGAGGGAGAAGTCGTTGCTGCAGATTTCGCCGATGCCGGCGTCGCGCAGTTCGAACAGTCGCTGCGCGCGCAGCCGGGCGGCTGCGGCGAGCAGTTCGGACTCCGCGGACGTGCCGGCCCAGTGTTGCTCGAGGAGCTTCTTCAGCTCACGATCATGGCCCTGGCGTGGGTAGCCGTACAGGGTGGCTCCTGCGGCTTGTGGGGGATGGGGCACGGAACTCTCCTTCGCGAGTTCACCGACCTCGGTGCCAGTCGTGGCGCGCGCCTTTTGAAGACCTGCGCCGAAGACCCGCCCTCGAGGTCATGGCTGCCGGGCGGCGGCTGCCGCACGGGCGCTGGCAGGTCTTCGGACTCGTGGGCAATGTTGCCGGTGCCTACTGGCCGTCGCTTCCCAGGCTGATCCCAACCCAGTGCTTAGGCGATGCTCGACTGCGCGCTCGCTGTCGTCATCGGCCGTGACGGCGTTCGTTCCCACTCACCGCTGCGGGGCAGTCCCGGAATCACACCGGGTTCCCTCTTGCCCCGGTATCCCTGGATGGGACACCGGACCAGCTGCGTCGTCGATGCTAGCCGCCCCGGCTGCGAGTGGGCCGTGCCGTCACGGCACAACGGTGACCGGCCACCGGGCGTCGCGGACGAGCCGGCCGGCCAGCGAACCGATGAAGCGGTGCCCGGTGCTGGTCGAAGCCCCGACCACGACCGCATCGACGCGCATCTCGTCGGCAAGGCGAACGATCTCCGTGTACGGATCGCCGTAGCGTTCGACGAACGTCACGTCGGCGCCTAGTGCCGGGGCCATAGCAGCGACTGTGGCCCTGAGCTCGGTGATGACCTGATCATGCATCTGGATCAGCGCGCCGACCGCCGCGGGAACCCCCGCCACCGCGCCGGAGATCTGCGCGACGTACAGGCAGACCACGCGCGCGCCCTGCCGACGGGCCAATCCGCCCGCATATGCACCGGCGCGCATGGATGTGGCGGAGCCGTCGACGGCCACAAGGATCAGCGACGGCCCGTCCGTTCCGAGCTCGAACATCGTTTCGTCCACCCCGTTGAAGCTTCCTTAGACCATCATGGCGCGAAGGAGGCGGTGGGTGCAGGTGCCGATCTTCGCGGATGCCACCCGTCAATGTGTTGACAGCACCGACGAAAGGATCATGGCATGAGGTATTTACTGCTGTTGGTGGGTGACGAAGCGGCCGAGGACGCGCTGCCCGCGACGGAGCAGCAGCACATCCTCGACGAACACGGCAAATTCGCCGCCTCGATGCGAGCCGACAATGCCTACGTCTACGGCGCCGCGCTGGCCCGATCGGTCAACGCGACGACCGTGTCCGGCGATGTGCTCACCGATGGGCCGTTCGCCGAAGGGCGCGAGCAGATCGGCGGCATCTACGTCATCGACGCATCCGACCTTGACCGGGCACTCGAGTACGCCAAGCAGGTGCCGAAGAGTCCCGGTCTGCGAGTCGAGGTTCGTCCCCTCCTGGAAATGTGAGCGGCGCCTGTCACCATCAGGTTGTGCGCGTCGAAGCCACCGGCGTCGAGACCGCCTACCGCGAGCACTGGGCGCGGCTGCTGGCGCTGCTCGCTCGCGAACTGCGCGATCTCGACCTCGCCGAGGACGCCCTGCAAGAGGCGTTCTCGGCGGCATCGCGTTCATGGGGCGATTCGCCACCGCGCAATCCCGCGGCGTGGCTGCTGACCGCAGCGCGACGCCGGGCAATCGACGAGCTGCGCCGGCAGTCGGCGCTGGCGAAGCGCCTGCCGCTGCTCGTCGTTGACCCGATGCCGGAGGCGGAGCCGGACATGTTCCCCGACGAGCGGTTGCGTCTGATATTCACCTGCGCGCATCCCGCGCTGGACCTGCCGGCGCGGGTGGCGCTGACCCTGCGCCTGGTCGGCGGCCTGACGACTGCGCAGATCGCGCGGCTGTTCTTGGTGTCCGAGGCGACGATGGCGGCCCGGATCACCCGCGCGAAGAAGAAGATCGCCGCGGCTGGCATACCGTACCGGGTACCCGGCGAGGAGGAGCTGCCCGAGCGTGCTCGCGGCGTGCGCACCGTCGTGTACGCAATCTTCACCGAGGGATACGCGGCAAGTGACGGGGATCGGCTATTGCGCGTCGAGTTGTGCGCGGAGGCGATCTGGCTCGCCCGGATGCTCGTCGGGCTGCAACCGGCCGATGACGAGGCGAGCGCGCTGCTGGCGCTGATGCTGCTGCACCACGCGCGCCGAGACGCCCGGGTTTCGGCCGGCCGGCTCGTGCGCCTGGCCGACCAGGATCGCACTCGCTGGCACCTGGACGAGATCGCCGAAGGGCTACGCCTCACCGAACGGGCGCTGCGGCGCGACGCGGGGCCATACGCCATCCAGGCGGCCATTGCCGCAGAGCATGCCGTTGCGGCGACGCCGATTGTCACCGACTGGCCGGCCATCGCCGAGTTGTACCGGGTGCTCGAGCAGCGCACCGGATCTCCCGTCGTGCGCATGAATCGCGCGGTTGCCGTAGCTGAATGCGACGGCCCGGCTGCGGGGTTGTCCCTACTCGACGGGCTTGACGAGGCACTCGCCCGACATCATCTGTTGCCGGCTATTCGTGCTGACCTGCTCCGCCGCCTCGGCCGCGTCGAGGACTCGCTGCGCGCCTACGACGACGCGTTGGCCCTGGTCGGCAACGGCCCGGAACACGACTTCCTGCAACAGCAGCGAGCCCGCACGGCGCGTGATCGTGACGAGCATGCGTGACAGTGCGAGGCTGAAGCGGTGACGGGCGAACGAGTTAGCGACGAGCAGAACGTCCTCGGGGGCGAGTTGGATCCCTGCGGCACCGATCCGGTCACCGGCTTCTACCGGGACGGGTGCTGTAGCAGCGGCCCCGAAGACCTGGGCAGCCATACCGTTTGCGCGGTGGTGACTGCCGAGTTCCTCGCGCACCAGCAGGGTGTGGGCAACGACCTGAGCACGCCCCGCCCGCAGTACCGCTTTCCCGGGCTGCAGCCCGGCGATCGTTGGTGCGTGGTCGCCGCGAGGTGGTTGCAGGCATATGAGGACGGCGTGGCCCCGCCGGTGGTGCTTGCCGCGACGAATGCGCGCGCCCTGGAGACCGTTTCGCTCGACATGCTGCGCGAACATGCGGTGGACGTGCCACCCGATCCGAGCGCCCTCGGCTGACTGCCATCCAGGCGTCGGCCGACCATTGATCATCTCTGTCGAATCCGCGAGTGATGGCGGATCCGGCAGAGATGATGAAGACCCGGTGGGAAGTCTGGGAGCGCGGCACCCGCGCTTCGCCTTGGCCGGCCACCTCAGCTCAGCTCAACCAGCGCTGCCACTCAGTAAGACGGCCGACGGGCTCGAAGCCGAGCGCGCGATTCACCCGCAGCATCGGGGCATTCTCGGCGGCGTTCCACGTCACGACACGGCGTACCGCCGGCAACCCGGCCAGCAATGCACGCAGGTTCTCGACCTTCAGCAGCAGGCCGAGGCGATGACCGCGATGTTCCTTCAGCACAAGGGTGTCCCACTGGTAGGCCGTCTGCGGCGTGTGCGAGGCGACGGCGAGCGTGGTGAAGCCGACGATGCGGCCGCTCGCAGAATGACGGGCCACCGACTCGACAACGCGACGGCCCTGATCGCGTGCGACCTGGAAGCCTCGGCGCACGCGATCTTCGTCCCACTCCTCTTCGTCCAGGGCAATACCGCCGAGTGGGGCGTCGGTACTCATCCGCCGCGACAACTCCGCGCGGTCGGCGAGCCATTCGTCGGGGATGCCGTCCCACGACGTCAACACCTCGTAGCCCGCCGACCGCGACGATGCCTCGACGGACGCGTCGGCCAGGAGGCGCTCGTCGACCGGCAACACGAGATCGCTTCGCAACTCGGTCTGCTCGGCGGCGTAACCATGCGCTGCCGCGAAACCCGAGGCCGGATCGTCGTGACCGGCTGCCACATCCGAGCGCGCGCCGACGACCTG
The DNA here is from genome assembly GCA_963733615.1 of uncultured Actinomycetes bacterium. Taxonomy (GTDB): domain Bacteria; phylum Actinomycetota; class Actinomycetes; order Mycobacteriales; family Jatrophihabitantaceae; genus DASXRA01. The sequence continues at coordinate 177,439 of CAVTEA010000030.1, read as the reverse complement.
GCGGCGCTCGTCGCGAGCAAGACGTTCGGCGACACCGAGCAGTGTGCTGCCCACTCCGCGCCGCCGGTGGTCCGGATGCACGAACAGCGCGATGTCGGCGCGATGGGTGTTGTCCGACAGCGGATGCGTCACGTCGAGATGCCCGACGACCGTGCCGTCGGCCAAACCGGCACAGGCGATGCGGCGTTTGTCCTGCTGATTGCGAAAGGCCGCCCGCATCTCGTCAACGGAATAGCTGGTATGCCGATCGCCGTACTCGCCGCGCCCGGCCGCCTCGGCGACGTCGACCCAGCCACGGAACAACTCGTCCTGGGAACTGTCGAAGGGATCGATGGTCGTGATCTCGAGGTCCACATCGCGACGTTCTCAACATGGCACGGACGGCGGCAACCTGTTTTCCAGCTGGATAGGCTGCCGAAATGCCAGATGACCTGCTGCCGTCGACCCGCCGAGCCCTGCTGCATCGAATCGCCACTGCTCAGCGAGACGGCCGGGCGCCGAGCCTGATCGGCACCGTCGTCCGTGATGGCGAACCGGTGTGGACGGCGTCGCGCAGCATGGTCGACGGGCACGAACCAGACAGCGATACCCAGTACCGCATTGGCTCCATCTCCAAGACGTTCGCGGCCGTACTGGTGATGCGCCTGCGCGACGCGGGCCGCCTCGACCTTGCCGATCCGCTCGAGAAGCACCTGCCCGGAATCAACGTCGGCCACCTGCGCATCGGTGAACTGCTCGCGCATACGTCGGGCCTCGCGTCCGAGTCGGTCGGCCCGTGGTGGGAGCGCACGCCCGGCCAGGACCAGATCGCCGACGCGCTCGGCGGCGACCCGATCCGCCATCCGGCCGGACGGCGATTCCACTACTCCAACCCGGGTTTCGGGGTGATTGGCGCCCTGGTCGAAGAACTGCACGGCGAGCCGTGGGGGACCGTGCTGCAGCGCGACGTACTCGAACCGCTGGGAATGACGCGGACAACCCTGATGCCGCAGGCGCCGCACGCGGGCGGCTGGGCGGTGCACCCGTGGGCCGACGTCATGCTGCCCGAGCCCGCCGAGGATGCGAAATCCATGGCACCCGCCGGCCAGTTGTGGTCGACGGCGCAGGACCTGTGCCGCTGGGCGACGTTCCTCTCGGCGGGCCACGTCGACGTACTGGCCGCCGATACGGTGGCCGAGATGCGCGAGCCCGCCGCGCCGCAGAGCGAGGAGTCCTGGTCGGCGGGGTACGGCCTCGGGCTGCAGTTGCTGCGCACCAGGGGACGCACGCTCGCCGGGCACACCGGCTCGATGCCGGGCTTCCTGGCCGCGGTCTGGGTGAGCGTCGAGGAGCGGCTGGCCGCGATCGCGATGGCGAACACGACGTCCGGCATCACGATCGGCGCGCTGGGCGCCGATCTCATCGGCATCGTCGCCGAGCGCGAGCCCGCGATCCCCGAACCGTGGCGGCCGCTGACCGACGTCGACGATGAACTGCTGGCGCTGACCGGCCAGTGGTACTGGGGCCCGACCGCGTACGGGCTCTACCTGCTGCCCGAGCGCGGACTCGAACTCAAGCCGCTGCGGGGCACCGGCCGCATGTCGCGCTTCCGCGCCGAGCCCGATGGCACCTGGACGGGCCTCGACAACTACTACACCGGCGAGCGGCTGCGTGTCGTACGCGACGCCAGCGGCACCGTGACCCATCTGGATCTCGGCACGTTCGTGCTCACCCGGGGCCCGTACGACCCGGCCGGGCCGCAGCCGGGAGACATCGATCCGGCCGGCTGGCGGGGCGCGCCGGGCTAATCTGCGCCGCGACACGCCGACACGACATGTAGTTACGAGACTTTATCGGACCCCCTACATATGGTGCTCCGTGCAGCTGGTTCGGCGTCCCATCCAGGGACGACGAGGCAAGAGGGAACCCGGTGCGATTCCGGGACTGCCCCGCAGCGGTGAGTGGGAACGAACGCCGTCTTTCCGACGACGACCTCGAGTGAGCATCGCTAAGCGAGCGCGGAGTCGAGCAGCGGACGAGCACTGGGCCTGATCAGCCTGGGAAGCGACGGCCAGTAGGAGCCAGGTACCGGCACGCCCACGAGTCCGAAGACCTGCCAGCGCACCGCACGCGCCCGCGTGCGGTGGCAGATGCCCGAGCTCGCGAGGAGAGAGCAGTGACGGTTACCCATGCCCCGGCGCAGCAGCGCCGTACTCAGATGCAGGTCCGCAAGCGCAATGGCGACAACGAGCCGGTCGACGTCAACAAGATCGTCCGCGCCGTCGAACGATGGGCGGGGGGACTGGACGACGTCGATCCGCTGCGCGTGGCCACCAAGACGATCAGCGGCCTCTACGACGGCGCCACGACCGCAGAGCTCGACCGGCTCTCGATCCAGACCGCGGCGGAGATGATCGCCGAGGAACCGCAGTACTCGCGGCTGGCTGCCGGTCTGCTGGCCGGCTACATCGACAAGGAGGTGCGCGGGCAGGGCATCGCCTCGTTCAGTCAGGCGATCGCGCTCGGCCAGGCCGAAGGGCTCATCGGCGACACCACCGCCGAGTTCGTCAAGGACAACGCCCGGAAGTTTGATGATGCAGTCGACGCGTCTGCTGATAGCCGCTTCGAGTACTTCGGCCTGCGCACGGTGTACGACCGCTACCTGCTGCGGCACCCGTCCGCCCGGCTGGTGATCGAGACGCCGCAGTACTTCCTGCTGCGGGTCGCCTGTGGGCTCAGCACGACGCCCGCCGAGGCAATCGGCTTCTACCGGCTCATGTCGTCACTGGCCTACCTACCGAGTTCGCCGACCCTGTTCAACTCGGGCACCCGGCACACCCAGATGTCCTCCTGCTACCTGATCGACTCCCCGCGTGACGAACTCGACTCGATCTATGACCGCTACCAGCAGGTGGCGCGACTCTCGAAATTCGCCGGTGGCATCGGCATTTCCTGGTCCCGGGTGCGTTCGCGCGGCGCGCTGATCCGGGGGACGAACGGCCAGTCGAACGGCATCGTCCCGTGGCTGCGCACGCTCGATTCATCCGTGGCGGCGGTCAACCAGGGCGGGCGCCGCAAGGGCGCCGCGTGCGTCTACCTCGAGCCGTGGCATCCCGACATCGAGGAGTTCCTCGAACTGCGCGACAACACCGGCGAGGACGCCCGGCGCACGCACAATCTCAACCTGGCCAACTGGATCCCGGACGAGTTCATGCGCCGGGTCGAGGCCGACGAGACCTGGTCGCTGTTCGACCCGGACGAGGTGCCGGAGTTACCCGACCTCTGGGGCGACGCCTTCGACGAGGCCTACCGCGCGGCGGAGGCCGATGGGCGCTACGTGCGGCAGGTCCGCGCCCGCGACCTGTACGGGCGGATGATGCGTACGCTCGCGCAGACCGGCAACGGCTGGATGACGTTCAAGGACACGTCCAACCGGCTGTGCAACCAGACCGGCGGGGTCGGCAACACGGTGCACCTGTCGAACCTGTGCACCGAGATCATCGAGGTGTCTTCGGATGCCGAGACGGCCGTGTGCAACCTGGGTTCGATCAACCTTGCCGCGCATCTTCGCGGTTCTGAGCTGGACTGGGCCAGCCTTCGCGACACGGTGCGCACGGCCGTCACGTTCCTCGACCGCGTCATCGACATCAACTACTACCCGAGTGTGCAGGCAGCGGCATCCAACCCGCGCTGGCGCCCGGTCGGTCTCGGCGTGATGGGGCTGCAGGACGTGTTCTTCGCGCTGCGCCTGCCCTTTGATTCTGACGCCGCGCGCGAGCTGTCGACCCGCATTGCCGAGGAGATTTACCTTACGGCGCTGGAGACTTCGGCCGACCTGGCCGAGAAGTTCGGCGCGCACCCGGCCTTCGATGAGACGCGGGCGGCGCTTGGCCAGTTGCAGCCCGACCTGTGGGGCGTGACGGCGCAAGGCGACCGCTGGGCAACCGTACGCCGGCGTATTGAGACGTCCGGCCTGCGCAACTCGCTGCTCATCGCGATCGCGCCGACGGCCACCATCGCCTCGATCGCCGGCTGCTACGAGTGCATCGAGCCGCAGGTATCCAACCTGTTCAAGCGCGAGACGCTGTCGGGTGAGTTCCTGCAGATCAACACCGCTCTCGTGCGCGAGTTGAAGGCGCACGGCCTGTGGACGTCCGAGATCCGCGACACGATCAAACGGGCCGACGGGTCGGTGCAGGGCCTCGCGGCTGTGCCGGCCGAGGTCCGCGAACTGTTCCGCACCGCGTGGGAACTGCCGCAGCGCGCGCTGATCGACCTGGCCGCTGCGCGCGCGCCCTTCGTCGACCAGAGCCAGTCGCTGAATCTGTTCCTCGCGGCGCCGTCGATCGGCAAGCTGTCGTCGATGTATCTCTACGCCTGGAAGGCCGGGCTGAAGACGACGTACTACCTGCGCTCGCGCCCGGCCACCCGCATCCAGCAGGCCACGGTGAACGCGCCGCCGCCCGAGGCGGCCGTCGCCTGCACCCTGGAGAACCCCGAGTCCTGCGAGGCCTGCCAGTGAGCACCCCACCCCCGTCCCCGATCGTGCAACTTTCTGCGGCCACAGACCGCAAGGAGTTGCACAATCGCCTGCTCGACCCGGGCATGAATCTCACGCTGCGGCCGATGCGGTACCCGCACTTCTACGACCGCTTTCGCGACGCCATCAAGAACACCTGGACGGTCGAGGAGGTCGACCTGCACGCCGACCTCAAGGACCTGAGCCGCCTGTCGCCGGCCGAGCGGCACCTGGTCAACCGACTGGTCGCGTTCTTCGCGACGGGCGACACGATCGTGGCCAACAACCTGGTGCTGAACCTCTACCAGCACATCAACTCGCCCGAGGCCCGGCTCTACCTGTCGCGGCAGCTGTTCGAGGAGGCTGTCCACGTCCAGTTCTACCTGACCCTGCTCGACACATACGTGCCCGACGAGGGCGAGCGCAACGAGGCCTTCGCGGCCGTCGAGAACATCCCGTCGATCAGGCGCAAGGCCGAATTCTGCTTCCGATGGATCGACTCCGCGTTCGCCCTCGACCGACTGGAGACCGCCGAGGACCGGCGGGTGTTCCTGCTCAACCTGATCTGCTTCGCCGCGTGCATCGAGGGGCTGTTCTTCTACGGCGCGTTCGCCTACGTCTACTTCCTGCGTTCGCGCGGCCTGCTGCACGGCCTCGCGTCCGGCACGAACTGGGTCTTTCGCGATGAGTCGATGCACATGGCGTTCGCGTTCGACGTCGTCGAGACTGTCCGCAGCGAGGAGCCGGAGTTGTTCGACGACGATCTCGCCGCGCAGGTGACCGAGATGATGGCCGAGGCAGTCGAGTGCGAGGCCCAGTTCGCGGCCGACCTGCTCGGGCAGGGAGTGTCCGGCATGACGGCTGACGACATGCGGCGCTACCTGGAGTACGTAGCCGACCGGCGCCTGGACCAACTCGGCATCGCGCCGCGCTACGGGTCGGCCAACCCATTCGCGTTCATGGAGTTGCAGGACGTGCAGGAGCTGTCGAACTTCTTCGAGCGGCGCGTCTCGGCCTACCAGCTCGGCGTCGACGGGGCGGTCGGCTTCGACCATGATTTTTAGGCGAACGGCGTAACGGATCGTCTCGCGGCTCGTTCTCGATTCTTTAGGTGCCTTTTTTATCCGTGCACCCCTCATCGATTTAGCTGGGAGTCAGAGAACATGGCCATGCGCCGTCCATCGTCCTCGACCGGTCGGCTCACGCCGCCCCCTCGCGCCTGGACTGCCCGTCGTGGCGTTGCGGCGCTAGCCGCAGTTGTGTCATTCAGTGTCGTCGTCGCGTCCGCACCGGGCGCGACGGCGGCAGCGGCGCCGAGATCGCAGTCGGCCGGCCGCTTCTTGTCAGTGAAGATCGGCAACAGCAGCCTCGACAAGCTGGTCGCCCTCACCGGTGCGGCCGCCGGCGTCAAGGGCGAATCGGCCGCCAACAACGGCGGTCCGGCGGTGACCGAGCAGGACGCCCTGGCGGCCGCCGTGCTCAACCAGACGCTGCTCAGCCTGCCCAAGGGAGTGCAGCTGCCTGGTGGTGGCGTGCTCAAACTCGGCGCCGCCAACCAGTACGCGCACGCCGACGCCGACGGCAGTGCGCAAGGTGCATCCGGGGCCATCACGAACTCGGGCATCGTCGGCATAGGTGGGCCCAACGCGCCGCAGTCCGACGCCACGCTCGACCTCACCGGCTCGAACAACCCGCTCGCCGCGCTCGGCTCGCTCAAGGCCAGCGTCGGTGCGGTGGCGGCCACGGCCGAACAGGCGCCCGGAAAGAACGGCGCGGTCAGTGGCAAGTACGAGATCGCCTCGCTCAAGCTCACGCTCAACAGCCCGGCGCTGGCTAGCGCCGTGAAGCAGCTGACCGGGGGCACCAGCAAGGTGCCCGGCCTGTCCGGCCTGATCTCCACGCTGGCCACTTCAGGTCTGCCGGTCGGCACCTTGGAGAAGGTCGGCACCACAAGCTCGGTCAGCGGGCTCACCAAGGCGCTCACCTCACTCGGCAACGTCAACCTCGGCGACGGCGCGATCACCGGCAGCCTCACCGGGGGCACCCTCACCATCGACGTCGCGAAGCTGCTCAAGTCGGCGCTGAACCTCGACCTGAACGATCTGCCGCCGAACACGCATCTCATCGAGGCCGTGGCGAAGGCCTTGCCGAAGGCGCTGACCAACGGCCTCACGCAGGTGCAGTCGCAGCTGCGCAACGGCTTCGGCAAGCTGAACCTGGCCGGTAGCCCGCTGCCGCCGGGGGCAACGCAGATCGACAACGCGCTCAACATGCTGCTCAACCCGCTGACGAAGGCTCTGTCGTCAGGGTCCGGCATGGCGAGCACCGTGTTCGCGCCGATGGCGACAGACCTCGAGAATCTCGTCGACATCGTCGTCAACGTGCAGGACCGCACCGGCGGCACCTTCACCGAGCGCGCGCTGCAGCTGAACCTGATCGGCGACCCAGCGGTGTCCGTCGACATCGCTTCGGCGGCGGTCGGTCCGTCCGCACCGGGTGTGGCACCTGTGCCGCCGGGCTCGTCCGTGCCGCCGACCCCGGCGGCGGCCCACTCCGGCGTGGCCGGCGCCGGTTCGCACCTCGCCGACACCGGTGCGGACGTGTGGCTGACCAAGGTCGCCCTGTTCGGTCTGCTCGGCCTCTGCCTGGGCGCCGCCATGTTCGGTGCGACCATCGGAATCCGCCGATCGGGCCGGCACGCCGCCTGATCCCACCCCCGATTGTGCAACTCCTGGCGTCCTCAGGACGCCAGGAGTTGCACGATCGGTCTCAGGCTTGCTGATCGCGCAGGGCGGTGAGCAGCGCGGCGCCGTCGGGCACTCCGAGCCCGGTGCAGGCATCCCATCCGGGCGCGGCCTGGTAGGCGCCATTGCTCCCCGCGACGATGTCGCGCAGGCCCGGCGTCGGTTGCCCCGCTGATGCCGCGGCATACAACGCAGGCTGCAGCAACCCGAGCTTTGCGCCCAGCGCCTGCGCGAGGCGACAGGCCAGGGCGGCCCACAAGGGCGCGACGGCGCTCGTTCCACCGAACACCTGTTGCTGGCCGTCGACATAGACCTGATAGCCGGTGCTCGGGTCGGCATCGGCGGCGACGTCCGGCACGCCGCGCCCGGTGCCGCCACCGACACGTGTGGGCACGCCCACCGCGCCCTGCCAGTCGGGCACCGGGTAAGCGTCGCTGACACCGCCACCGGTCGCCCCGCCCGTCGAGCCGCCGTTCCACACAGCCTCGCTGCGCACCGTGCCGCTCGCCGGATCGGCTTGCAGCGTCGTGCCGCCGCAGCCGAGCACCTGCGGGCTGGACGCCGGGAAGTCGCAATGCGCGCCGCTGGGCGCGCGATCGCTGCTGCCGTCGTCGCCCGCGGCCGCGGTGACCGTGACGCCCAGCGCTGCGGCGTCGGCAAATGCGCTGTCCATGGCATTGCGCGCCTGGACGGTCCAGTCGTCCTCGCTCTGACCCCAGCTGATGCTCATCGCGGTGGGCGTCGGGTTGGCATGCGCCGCGGTGCTGATCGCATCGACGAATCCGGCGTCGGTATTGGGCGCGAAGTACACGACGATGCTGGCCTTGGGAGCGATGGCGCCGCTGACCTCGATGTCGAGCAGGACCTCGCTGTCGGCGCCGGAGGGATCCTGGCCGGGAACGTTGCGCGCTCCGTCGACGCCCACCGCGCGCACCTGCGGGGTCGGCAGGCCCAGTCCGGCGAAGTAGGTGTCGAGGTCGGACTTGGCGTAGCCGCCGCCGAGTTCGATGATCGCGATGGTCTGACCGGTGCCGTCGGTGCCCTCCGGCATCGCGTACACCTGGGCGAGCTCTACCGGGGTGTAGCTCGTCGAGATGGCACCAGGCGCGGCGATGCGAATTCGGGTGCGGGCCTGGGGCCGGTCGTCGAGGCCGAGCACCGCGACGACGTGCGCAGCGATCGATTCGGGCAGCGACAGCTCGCCCTCGCGGTAGCGATGCTCCACCGCCGCGCCACCCGCGCCACCCGCGCCACCCGCGCCACCCGCGCCACCCGCGCCACCCACGTCGGCCCGGCGCACGCGGGTCAGCGTGGTGCGAAACGTGCTGGCCATCAACCGCGCGGGCCCGGCCACCCGCACCCGGCGCGATGCGGCGTCGGCCTCGAAAACCTCCAGGCCCTTCTTGCGCATCGTGCTCATGACGGCGTCGATGTCGGCCGGGTCGGCGCCATAGCCTGCAGCCAACTCGTCACGCGTGAGGCGCAGTCCAGCCGGTAGTTCGGCACGGCGGCGCAGGATGAGCGTGGCCTCGACCCGCTCGTCGGCGGCGACCGGGCCCAATGTCTCGAGATCAGGTATGGGGGCGCGTGAGCTTCCAGGTAGCGACATGGGCTTATTGTCCGCAAGCGCCGGACAGTTTCCAGGCAGCCGCGCCCGTCAGCGGCATCCCGCCTGATCTGCTCGCCGGCGCATCGCGCCGACAACCGGAAGCAATGCCAGGAAGAACGCGCCGATCAGCGCCGCCAGTCCGACGAGGAACTGGGTAGCGCCGCGCATGGCGTGCTCGGCGAGCACCGTGACTGCCGCTGCGAGCGGCGATGCATCGCCCCCGGTTCTATGTCGATTCATGGTGGGGGAGCCGGACGCTACGGCTTGACCAGTTCGCGCGGCACGGCGATCACGTCGACCAATGCCCCGTTGCGCCACACGGTGATCTCGAGTCGCTGCCCGATCGCGTCCTCGACCATGCGGCGCTGCAAGGCGGTGCTCGTCACGACGTCCTCACCGCCGACCGTCACCACGATGTCACCGACCCGTAGGCCGGCCTGCGCGGCGGGGCTGCCGTCGATCACCTGCGCGACCCGCAGCCCGCTGCGGCGCCCGACCTTCGCCGCGAGGCGGTGGCAGCGCCGCCTCGGCCCCGGCGATGCCGAGCCAGGCCCGGCGCACCCGGCCGGTGGTCATCAGCGTCGTGATGATCCGGCGCGTGGTGTCGTTGATCGGCACCGCGAGCCCTACCCCGATACCGGCGACGGCTGTGTTGACGCCGACCATCCGCCCGTCGCCGTCGGCGAGCGCGCCGCCGCTGTTGCCCGGATTGAGGGCGGCGTCGGTCTGGATCACTTCGTCGACGACCCGGCCGGCTCGCGTCGGAAGTGAGCGCCCGAGCGCCGAGACGATTCCGGCGGTGACGCTGCCGGCCAGGCCGAGCGGGTTGCCGAGCGCCACCACCAACTGCCCGACGCGTAGCTGCGCAGCATCGCCGAGGACGACCGGCGCGGGAACGGCGCCCCGGGCGCGCAGCACCGCGAGGTCAGATAGCGGATCGCGGCCGATGACGTCGGCGCGCACCTCAGTGCCGTCGGCGAACGCCGCGTCGGCGGCATCGGCTCCCTCGACGACATGCGCGGATGTCAGCAGGAATCCGTCCGAGGTCAGAACGCTGGCGCTGCCAGCGCCTTGCCCGCGACTGTTGCGCACGCGCAGGCTGGCGACGCTCGGCAACACCGTCCCCGCGACCCGGACCACGGTCGCCGAATACGCGTCGAGTGCGCCCTCGTCAGTCATGGCGAGTCTCCTTCCAGCCGGCTCGCCGTCGTCGTACGGCCATGCCGAGTCAACCTCCTGCCCTGCATGTACGTGCCGCTCGTTCGCCGATAGCAGACGCGAAGGAGCGGGAATGCACCGCAAACGACGAGCCGAATCGATGCCACAGTCGCTGAAACCCCGACGGACAGCGGCATTTCGGACTCGGACTCGGAGGCGGCGCGCGCCGAGGCGGAGGCAGCGCATAACGCCGACAGTCGCCGTCGTGTCGCATGGGTAGCCGCCGCATGTGCCCACGACGCCGACCTCTAGCCGACCTCTAACCGATCGTGCAACTTCCTGCGGCCTGAGACCGCAAGAAGTTGCACGATCGGGTCGGGTGAGCGGGTGACTCGTCAGGTGGTGCCGTCGACCTCGAGGCTGGACAGCGCCGCACGGATCGGCACCGGGATGGGCACCGGCTTGCGGGTCGTCCGGTCGGCATACACGTGGACGAAGCGCCCCACCGCCGCGGGCCCGTCGCTGTCGCCGAATAGCGCCAGTCGGTACACGACACTCGACGTGCCGACCCGTTCGAGCGCGAGTCCCGCGGTGACCACGACCGGGAAGCGCAACTCCGCGAGGTACCGGCACGACGTCTCGGCCACCATGCCGACGGCGGGCAGGTCACGGATGTCGACGCCTGCCGCCTCGATCAGCCAGGCATTCACTGCGGTGTCGAACATCAGGTAGTGCACGACGTTGTTGACATGGCCGTAGGTGTCGTCGTCGGACCACCGGGTCGGGATCTCGCGCAGCACAGGGAAGTCTTTGAGGCGAAGCGCTCCCGCGTCGGCCGGCCACTCATTACTGTCCATGACGGCCAGCCTAGGAACACGACCCAGGAGACTGTTGAGCACTGCCGCTCGCGACGAGCGGCGGTGCTACGACACGATCGAGCGCTGGTCGAGATCGGCTTGGCGCGGGAGGTCTCGGCGGCACAGATTGCCCTGGCCTACCTGCTCGGCAAGCCCGGCGCGGCCGGCCGGGTCAAGACGTGCTGCTACGACGCCACAGGTCGATGCCGCCGTCTACCGCGTGCCGGTCGATCTCGGCGAGTTCGGCCGCGGAGAAGTCGAGGTTGTGCAACGCGGCAAGGTTCTCTTCCAGCTGCGCGACGCTGCTCGCCCCCGCGACGATCGACGTCATTCGCGGGTCGCGCAGGCACCAGGCGAGTGCCATCTGGGCGAGTGACTGCCCGCGCCGGGTGGCCAGCTCGTTGAGCGCGCGGATGTGCGTGACGTTCTGCTCGGTCAGCAGATCGGGTGACAGCGACGAATTCTCCGTCATCCGCGAACCGGCCGGCACGCCGTCGAGATATTTCGATGTCAGCAGTCCCTGCGCCAGCGGCGAGAACGCGATGCAGCCGGCGCCCTCCTGGTCGAGGGTGTCGAGCAGCCCGCCCTCGACCCAGCGGTTGAGCATCGAGTAGGACGGCTGGTGGATCAGCAGCGGCGTGCCCATCGAGCGCAGCAGTTGCGCCGCCTCGGCCGTGCGTTCGGGCGAGTACGACGAAATGCCTGCATACAGCGCGCGGCCGGAGCGCACCGCCGTGTCGAGCGCGCCCATCGTCTCTTCGAGCGGGGTGTTCGGGTCGAAGCGGTGGGAGTAGAAGACGTCGACGTAGTCGAGTCCCATCCGGGCCAGCGATTGGTCGAGGCTCGCCAGCAGGTACTTGCGCGAGCCCCACTCGCCGTAAGGGCCGGGCCACATGTCGTAGCCGGCCTTGGTCGAGATGAACAGCTCGTCGCGGTAGGGGGCGAAATCCTCGCGCAGGATGCGCCCGAAGTTCGTCTCGGCGCTGCCGTACGGAGGGCCGTAGTTGTTGGCCAGGTCGAAGTGCGTGATGCCGAGGTCGAAGGCACGGCGCAGGATGGCGCGCTGGGTGTTGATCGGCCGATCGTCACCGAAGTTGTGCCACAAGCCGAGTGACATCAGAGGCAGTTGGACGCCGCTGCGCCCACAGCGCCGGTAGGTGGCCGATTCGTAGCGGTCTGCCGCGGCAAGGTAACTCACGCGCGCCAGCCTACGAGGCAGCCCGCGGCAGTCAGGGCTGCCGGGCAGTCGGGGCTGCCGGGCAGTCGGGGCTGCCGGGCAGTCGGGGCTGCCGGGCAGTCGGGGCGGCCGGGCAGTCGGGGCGGCCGGGCAGTCGGGGCGGCCGGGCAGTCGGGGCGGCCGGGCAGTCGGGGCGGCCGGGCAGTCGGGGCGGCCGGGCAGTCGGGGCGGCCGGGCTCAGTCGGCCACGGTGCCCACCGGGTCGACCTCTAATTCGCAGCCACGCAGCACGAGCGGTGCGTCGAGCGCGGCCGTCTGGCCCGGCGGCGTGACCCGCACCGTGTCGGAATTCATCGCGTTGCAGGTCGAGAAGCCCGTCAGCGTCGTGGTTGCCGCCTTAGCCGGCGCCAGCGTGAGCGCTCGCGCGGCTTTGGCCGACGGCTGCGCCGGGGTGCCGAGCACGGCGCCGCCGCGCATGAGCGTTACCGCCGGTGCGCCGGACATCAGGCACGCGGCCGGCCCGGTATTGGTCAGCGAGATCAGTGCGAACTGGTGGCCGCTTGCCCCGGACCCCCTGAGCACGTCGAGCCGCAGGCTCTTCGTCGTACAGGCCGGCCCGGACGCCGGCGAGGCGGCGGTGACCGGACCCGGCGCCGGCGTGGTCGGCGTCGCGCTGGCCGTCGCGGCCGACGGATCTGCGGTCGGCGTATCGGATGCTGACGGAGTCTGCGGCGAACTCGTCACGACCCTGCTGGCCGCTGATGGCGGGCTCGACCGCACCGGTTTCGCCGACGTGCACGCAGCCAGCGCAAGCGGGCCGAGGACAAGAGCTGCCATGGCGAGGCAGTGGGTCCGGCGCATGGTCAGTTGATCCTCAGATCCGTTGCGTAGGGCAGGCTGCCCTGGGAGATTCGGGCATCCGAGCGGACCGCGCTCCACAGCGCGCGCCACGCGTTGCCGCCGGTCAGGCTGCTGCAGGTGCGCGCCTGCACGCAGGCCGTGTACTCGGTGAGCGGGCCACCGAAGTTGATCTTGTGGCGCTTGCCCGCCACGCCGGTGAGCGAGATGTACTTCCACTGCTGCGCCATGGTCTGGTTGTAGATCTGCGGCAATCCGATGATGCGGCTCGGCGACGCGCCGCCGCTGAGCCAGTGCAGATCGCCTGCCGTCCACCCGTTGTTGCAGCGGCCGTTGATCTGGCTCCAACTGCAGCCGTCCGCCGAGCCGTTGAAGACGAACGGCCGCGTCGTCCCGTGCAAGTAGCCGTTGAGCCAGGCCTTCGACTGCGCCGCGTTCGCGCCGAATCCCGGCTCGATGTCGTTCGCGCCGGCAACGCTCATCGCGCTGTAACGGGCGGTGTGCGCGGCAATCGGGTTGACGACGTTGCGGGCCCAGATCAGGCCGGTGGATGTCGTGACCGTCATGTCGTTGTTGGCGCCCACGGCGATGACGACCGGCGCATTCGGTCGCCGCTTCGTCGCGTACCCGTCGACGTAGGCGTTGATCGCCGCGACGAGGCCGGCGTTGCTGACGAAGCGCGACGTCGCCGAGAGCACAACCCCGGACGTGCCGCCGAAGGTGCCCTGCCCGCCGATGTCCAGCAACACGATGTAGGAATGGCCGCTTGGGTTATGGGCGGCGTCCGCGGCGCCCATGGCGCGCATCTTCGCGATGTCCGTGCTGGTGCCGTCGATGTTTCGGATGTAGTGGCTGGTCGAGACGGGTGCAGGCGTGGTCTGTGGCGCCGGCGCGCGCGGAGTGACGATCGTGTTGGACCGCCCGGCGTGCGAGGTTCCCGCGACGTTCGTCGCGGTGACGGTGAAGTAGTACCGTCCGCCCGCTGCCAGGCCGGTGATCACCACGCTGCGGCCCAGGCTGCTCACGACCTTCCATTTGCCGCCGGTGCTCGAACGGATGGTGAAGTGCCGGATCGGCGCACCCCCGTCGTAGCGGCTCGGCGTCCAGCTCACCGTGGCCGATGCGTAGCCGGCCCGCGCAGTGACCTGCGGGGCATTCGGCGCGACCGGGTGCACTGCGATCACGATCCGGCAACCGAGCAACTTGTCCGTGCCGGCAAGGACGTTCACTGCCCGCACGCACACCCGGTGCTCGCCGCTGCTCGCCGCAATCGCGATCCGGTAGCCGTGCTGCACCGCAATGCCGCGCGCCTTCGCGATGTCCGGGCGGGAGACGCTCGCCGAAATTGTCGCGACCTTCTTGCCGTCCAGGCCCACCTGCACCTCGATCGGTTTTGCCGTGTCGGGGTCGGCGGCCCAGCCGACGACGGTGATCCGCGCGGCGGACGTGCGGGTGGCGCTCTCGAAGGCCCCGGCCGGTGCGTAGCTGATCGTGATGTTGCGGCAGGCCATCATCGGGTTCGCCTGGCCGCCTAACACGTTCATGCCGTACACGCACACCTTGTGGGTGCCCTCATGGGCACCGACGCTGGTCGCATATCCGTGATTTGGCCCGGCGGCGGGGTAGGCGCGCGCGATGTCCGGGCGGGCGTTGCCGGCCACGATCGATTGCGCAGCCTTTCCGTCGAGGTACACGTGGACGCGGATCGGTGCGGACGTGTCGGGGTCGAACGCCCAACCGGAGATGGTGAACCCGACGGGGCTTTGCCGAAGGGTCTCGATCGTGCCGCGCGGTTCGAAGTTGAGCGTGACCGTCCGGCACAGCAATGCCGTCTTCGGATCGCCCGCGGCGACGTTGATCGCGTAGACGCATATGTTGTGCGGCCCCTGGGCCAGGGTCGCCGTGGCCACGAAGCCATGTGCGCTGCCGTATTCGGGGTAGGTGTGGCCGACGGAGGGACGGGCTTGGCTCGCCGTGGCGCGCGTGACCCGCACGCCGTCGGCGTAGACCTCGACGGGGATCGAACTGGTCGAGTCGGGGTCAAGCGCCCAGCCGGACACCTTGATACCGCCGGGCACCTGAGCGATGGATTCGACGCGGCCGCGCGGGTTTACGCCGAACGTCAGCGCCTTGCAGCCCAGGGTGACGTTGGCGCCGACAGTGTGGGCGATGTTGACCGCGTACACGCAGATGCGGTGCGCGCCGGGTGGGCGCTGCACGGTCTGGTCGAAGCCATGGTTCGGCCCCGCCGTCGGATAGCGCTTTGCGACGTCTGGCCGCGGCATGCTCGCCGGGCCGTACGCGAGGAGCGCGCCGTCGGAGTACACGACGACGCGGACGGGTGCAGCCATCTTGTCCGGGTCGAGGGCGAAGCCTTGGACGTGGACGCCGCCGGGGGCAAGCGCGATCACGTTCAGCGCGCCGACCGGGCTGCCTTTGGCAACCGCCGCCTGCGCCGGTGCGCCGACAGCCACGATCCCGCCCGCAACCAACGCAACCACGGTGGCAATACGCAGGAACGGCAGCGCTCGTACGAATGATGTCCGCAATGGGGTCATAAGAAGCTTTCCGCTGCTGCTGCGACGGCTGCACCACCGCCCGTCATCAGAGACGGTGACCCCGCTCCGTCCCGTCCCCGAATAGTCCGGAGACAGGAGAATCAAATCATCTGCGTTAGGGCAGTGCCAGGGACCAAAGCCTCTCTGTGCTTAATTGATTACCTTATGCAGTCGGCAAAACGTACTCGGCAAACCGGTCTCGAAGGGCTTTCTTCGAGAATTTGCCCACGCTCGTTTTGGGCACCTCATCGATGAATGCGACATCGTCCGGTACCTGCCACGCCGTGAACTTCTCGCGCAGGAAGTCGAGCACTTCGTCCCTGCTGAGCTCCTCGCCCGGCTTGACGACGACGCAGGCCAGTGGGCGTTCCATCCACTTCGGATGTGGCACCGCGATCACCGCCGCCTCGGCCACCTTGGGATGGGCCATGATCTCGTTTTCCAGTTCGACCGTGCTGATCCATTCGCCCCCGGACTTCACGAGATCCTTGGTGCGATCGACGAGACGTACGTAGCCGAGCGAGGAGATGGCAGCGACATCACCGGTGCGAAGCCACCCGTCGGGCGAATACTGCGCGCCCGGCTCGTCGGTGCGGAAGTACTGGCTCGCGATCCACGGGCCGCGGCATTCCAGCTCACCGGTCGCCTCGTCGTCCCACGGCAGTGGTTCGCGGGTGTCAGGGTCGACGATCCGGAGCTCGACACCCGGCGCCGCGACACCGGCGGTGGCCCGGATGTCGGCCTTCTCGTCCTCGTCCAGATCATCGAACTCCGGGCGCAAGTAGCAGACCGAACCGAGTGGCGAGAGTTCTGTCATGCCCCAGGCCTGCGTGATCGGGCGGCCGATCTTCGCGCGCCAGGCCTCCGACAATGCCTTCGGCACCGCCGATCCGCCGCAGATGATGGTCTTCAGGCTCGACAGGTCGTGATCGTCGAGCAACGGGACCATGCCCATCCAGATTGTGGGCACGCCCGCGGCCATCGTCACCTTCTCCGACTCGAGCAGGGACACGATCGCCTGCGGGGACAGGTCCGGCCCGGGCATCACGAGGGCAGCGCCCGCCAGGATCGCCGTGTACGGCAGCCCCCAGGCGTTGGCGTGGAACATCGGCACCACCGGCAAGATCGTGTCGCGTTCGCTGATGCCGAAGACGCCCGAGGTCATCGATGCAAGCGAGTGCAGCCAGGTCGAGCGATGGCTGTAGAGAACGCCCTTCGGGTTTCCGGTAGTGCCTGTCGTGTAGCACATTGCGGCCGCTTGGCGCTCGTCGCGGACCCGGTCGCTGAAGTCGATCTCGTCGGCCGTGCCGACGAGATCCTCCCATTGGATGATGCGCGGGTCGTCGGGCAGTTCGGCGGGAGCACCGTCGTCCATGACCACGACGTGCTTCACGCTGGTGAGACTGGGTAGGTACTTGGCGAACAGCGGCAGCAGGGAACGGTCGACGAAGAACGCTTCGTCTTCGGCGTGATTAGCGGTGAAGATGAACTGCTCGGGCGCGTAACGCAGGTTGCCGGTGTGCATGATCCGCCCGGTGCCCGGGATGGCGAAGTAGAGCTGCAGGTGCCGGGCCGTGTTCCACGCGAAGGTGCCCACGCGGGTGTCGGGCGCGAGCCCGAGCGAGTCGAGCGCGGAAGCGACCTTGCGGGCGCCCGACGCGATCTCTGCGAACGTGCTGCGCTCAAGACCCGTCGCGGTGCGCGTGGTGACCGTCCTTGTGCCGAAATATTGCGCACCACGAGCGAGTATCCAGTTCGTGGTGAGGGGCACGTCCTGCATTAGTCCAAGCATGGCCGGAATCGTGCCCGCTGCAGACCCGACCAGCAACTGCTGTGACAGATACCCGCGATTGCGCCTTGATCGTCTGCGGGTTGGGGCGGCGGTACGCATGCCGGTGATTTCTCAGTAGGAACGGGTGATCTGGAAGGTGTGTGTGTGCACCTCGTCGGCGGTCAGGAAGCCGGCGATACCGCTGCGGTAATCGCGTACCGACTGCTCGTCACTGGCATCGAGGTCACGCGCAGCGGGTACGTAGCTCGCGTCGAGATCGTGATCGGCAATGAGCGCGCGGTGTTCGTGGTGCGTTGTCACAGTCACGACGTTCACCCGGTCCGGGTTCTCGGCGCCGTCGAGATGCGGCACGACGTCGCCCTCGTTCTCGATAGCCAGCACGTTGACCGCCGAGGGCACGCGGGCGGCGATCCGCCCGATCGGTGCACCTGCGGTGACGACATGCCGCACGTGAAACTCGCCGGATGCCGCGAGGTGTCGTGCCGCGTTGACTGCCACCATTCCGCCTTCGCTGTGGCCGATCATCAAGACGTCGTCGTCGGGGCGCACGCCCGCGCGGCGCATGGCCTCGATGACGCCGCGCTCGTAGCTGGTGACCTCGCCGGCGAGCGCGCGCAGATTCGTCGCGATGCTCGTGACGTTCGTGTCGTGCCGGGCGAGTGACCAGTCCTTCGTCCCCGGGATGTCGACGACCACCTTGCGGACGGGGTGGCCCGCCGTGTCGACGCCGTCGAGGATGCGCACGTCGACCTCGCCGGGCCGGCCCTTGTCACGCCTGGCGAGTCCAGCGAGCAGGTCGGCGAGACACCGCGGTGCACCCGGTGCGTCGGCGCCGGGGTCGATGCCGAGGTCGCTGACGTGCGGCGTGCCGTCGTCGAAGGGCAGGCCGAGCAGCCGAGCGCCGTCTGCAACCGAGCCGCCGGCGAGCAGTTTGGCGGCCACCTCGATGCCGAGATCGGCCGCCTCAGGATCGTCGGTGAGCACTCGTTGCAAAGCTGCGCCGGCATCACCCGCGCCGAGCCGGGCCACGCCGTCACATAGCGCCTTGGGGGCGTGCAGCACGGCGCCGACTTCGGGCTCGAGCCGCTCGTCGAGCCGGTCGGCGCCGAGGTAGGCGGCGGCCGCGGTGCGCAGTCCGACGTCGATTGCCGCGAAGCGCGCGGCGAGCCAGGTGATGCCCGACGGTCCGTCAAGGGCCCTGAGGATCCGCTCCTCGAACTCGGCGGCGCCCGCGGGATCGAACGCGGCAGACGCGAGCACCTCCGGGTGGATCAGATACCCATGCAGCACCAGCGCCGCACCACCGGTGTCGCCGGCCGAGCGGCCGAACAACCGAGCGGCCGCGGTCATGTCGTCGTAGTGGGCCTCGACGCCGCCCGAGCCGCCACGCACCGAAACGGGATTGGCCACCTCAGATCCCGAGCACGTGCGCGACAGCAGCGCCGGTCTTCTCCGCGGCGCCCAATGCTGCGCGCCCGCCACGTTCGACGCCGTGTGCCGCAGCCACCGCGGTGTGCTCTGCCGCAACGATGGCGGCTTGCACATGCCGCACGGTCGCGGCATGTCGCCGCATGGCGGCAGCGGCGTCGTCGAGCTGGGTCGCCGCGTGACGCAGACTGCCGGTCAGCCCGCGCGCATCTGCTCGAAACGCCTGGGCTGCCGTCGAGTGCCATTGCACGCCTTCGGCGGCAGCTGCGAGCCGGGTCGCGCGGACGCGCAGATCCTCGGCATGGGCGCTGACATGCCGGGCTATCGCATCGAGGCTTGCCGGATCGGTGAGCACTGCCATGGCGTCAACCCTTGCCAGCAACTGAGGTCGGCGCCACCCGTCCGGACGATCTGTGGATAACCGAGAGCGATATCCACAGCGCGGCGATACCGCATCGGAACGACACGCCGTGATTGACTGGCTCGACCGGACGACGCCCGTCAGATTCGCTACGGTGAGCCGCGACGGGGGCGGCTTTCGGTACTTGATGACCTAGCTGCAAGAACGGACGGACACAGACACAGAGGGGGCGCGCGGCATGGAGTTCGCCCATACCTGCGCTGATGCGACCGATGCCCAGGCCGACACCCAGGCCTCCGAGGAACCCGCGGTAGGCGGCCTGACTCGGCGCGACCGCGAGATACTCACCTTCGAACGCCAGTGGTGGAAGTACGCGGGCGCGAAGGAGCAGGCGATCCGCGAACTGTTCGACATGTCGGGCACGCGGTACTACCAGGTGCTCAACGCACTCATCGATACGCCGGCGGCCCTCGCGGCAGATCCGCTACTCGTCAAGCGGCTGCGCCGGCTGCGAGCAAGTCGACAACGCCAGCGGTCCGCTCGGCGCCTTGGCATAGAGGTCTGATCTCGGCGGGTTATCCTGCCGCTCAATATGACCAGCCGCCTGCCTGAGCCGCCGAGAGGGCGTCGGGTAGATCAGGTTGCCGGAATGGTGCTCGCCTTACTGGGCGTCGCGGTCGCCGTCGTTGCCGTGATGGCCTTGCGCCATCCCAACGGGCGCCAGGCAAAGCCGGTCTCGTTGCAGACCTCGACGGTCACCGCCACGGCGACCCACACGACAACCCGAACGGCTCATCCGTCCACGTCGCCCTCTAGCACGCCACGCTCGAGCGACGCGTCGTCGGGCGGGCACTCGACGCCGTTGATCGTGTTGAACGACACACCGACCCAGGGACTCGCCGACACCGCCCGCAGCCGTTTCGAGGCCGGCGGCTGGACCGTCACCGCGATCAACAACACCACCAACGACATCCTCTCGACGTGCGCCTACTACGACCCGGCCGATCCCGCGAACCAGGCTGCCGCACTCGAGCTGCAGCGGCAGTTTCCCGCGATCAAGCGCGTCAAGGAGCGTTTTCCCGAACTGCCGGCCGGACCCATCGTCGTGGTGCTGACCAGCGACTACAGCTGAGCTCCGCCGCTCCGACACTCGGAGTTGCCATACCTTCGGCGTTCGGTCGAGCGTGCTGGGTATGACAACTCGGAGGATCGCGCGTGCGGCCGTGTGCAAGAATCGGGCACACAACTGAAGAACAGATCTCATCAAGAGGGGCAGAGGGAACGGCCCGACGAAGCCCCGGCAACCACTGCGATGACTCGCTCAATGTAGGCGCGAGGCCGCCGCATGCAGGTGCCAATTCCGTCCCGGCGTGATCGCGTCCGGGAAAGATGAGGAGAGAAAGGCCTCGCTCCGCTATGACCGCTGTACTTGATCGCTCTGCGTCTCCGGCATCGGCTCTCGTCTGCCGCAACTGCGCTGCCCGCTACCCGCTCGGCCCGCAGCATGCGTGTTTCGAGTGTTTCGGCCCACTCGAGATCGGCTACGACAAGGACGCGCTCGCCCGGGTCACCCGCGACGAGATCGCCGCCGGCCCGCAGTCGATCTGGCGCTACCTCGGCCTGCTGCCGGTCGGGCATGACGAGTCCACCAGGGTCGACTCCGGCACCGGCATGACCCCGCTCGTGCGGGCCGACCAGCTTGCCGACGAACTCGGCTTCACCGCCCCGGTGTGGGTCAAGGACGACTCGGCCAACCCCACGCACTCGTTCAAGGACCGCGTGGTCTCGATCGCCATTACGGCCGCGCGCGAATTGGGCTTCGAGCGCATCGCCTGCGCCTCGACGGGCAACCTCGCGAACTCGGTGGCCGCGCACGCGGCGCGTATCGGCATGCCGTCGATCGTCTTCGTCCCGGCTGACCTGGAGTCGGCGAAGATCGTGCAGACCGCCGTCTACGGCGGCACGCTGATCGGTGTCGATGGTTCCTACGACGACGTCAACCGGCTGTGCAGCGAGCTGTCCGAGACCGACGAGTTCGAGCGCACCGGCTTCGTCAACGTCAACGTCCGGCCGTACTACGCCGAGGGGTCGAAGACGCTGGGCTTCGAGGTGGCCGAGCAACTCGGCTGGCGGCTGCCCGGCCAGTACGTGGCGCCCATGGCGTCCGGCTCGATGCTCACCAAGATCCACAAGGCGTTCACCGAACTGGTGAAGATCGGCCTGGTGCCCGAGTCGACGTGGCGGGTCTTCGGCGCGCAGTCGGCGGGGTGCTCGCCGATCGCCACGGCGTTCGAGAACGGCTGGGACGTCGTGGCGCCGGTGAAGCCCACCGGCATCGCCAAGTCGCTCAACATCGGAAACCCCGCCGACGGTCCGTACGCGCTCGACGCGGTGCGTTCCACGGGCGGGGCGATGGCGCAGGTTACCGACGACGAGATCCGCGAGGGTATAGGCCTGCTCGCCCGTACGACCGGCGTGTTCGCCGAGACGGCGGGCGGCGTCACGGTCGCCGTGCTCAAGAAGCTCGCCGAGTCCGGCGCGATCGACACGTCCGTCGAGACCGTCGTCTACAACACCGGCGACGGGCTCAAGACGCTCGACGCCATTGCCGGCAATGCCAAGCCCACTGCGGTCATCGCGCCGACGCTCAAAGGCATGCGCGAAGCCGGCCTGCTCTGACGTCTACGAACGGCCGGCGACGACATCGTGCTGGTCGTCAGTACGAGACGGCGTGGGTGCCTGGCCGACTCGCTCGTAGCGCTTGACGTCGAGCTCAGCAAGGACGATCTCGTCGCGATCGAGCAAGCGGTACCGGCTGATTCCGCAGCCGGTGAGCGGTACGCGCCCCGACAGTTGGCTCAGCTCGACAGCGAGCGCTGAGTGCATATGCAATTTGAGCTGGTGCGGTGTCTGGCCCTTTTGCGAGTACCCGTGTACCGTCCGCCCCGGTCGTAGTTACGAGCGTTTCGACTAACGGAGTACAACGTGCACATCCGCTGGTGTACACGTGCACTGCAGTGAAGCGGGACCGAGGAGCGAAGACCCCGGCCTCACGAAGTGTGGGACCGGACAGGCCCCTAGCAAGGAGTGCACGTGGCACAGGGCACCGTGAAGTGGTTCAACAACGAGAAGGGCTACGGCTTCATCGCCGTGGACGGTGGGCAGGACGTCTTCGTCCACTACTCGGCCATCCAGTCTGACGGCTACCGCTCGCTCGACGAGGGCCAGCGGGTGGAGTTCGAGGTCGCCCAGGGCCCGAAGGGGCCGCAGGCAGACGGCGTACGCATCCTCGGCTGAATCTCGCTGAAACACAGAGCCTGAGCAATCGGCCCGGTCCGCCTTGTCGGGCCGGGCCGATTCGTCCGCTCCAGAACGACCGCAGCTCGGCGTGGTTTCGATAGCCGCCCGGGAATCATCGGCGGGTGCTTGCACGTTCTGCCGGTCGTGAACGAGAACGCAGAATTTGGCGCTCTGCTGCAGATGACTGCACAGGAGGGCAAGCGCGACGAGCTGTTGCGCGTCCTGAACAACTACGTGAACACCCTTGACGGTGAGCCGGGCACGACGCTCTTCGCTGCGGCCGCCGACCCGAACGACTCCGACCTGGTATGGGTTTGGGAGGAGTTCACCGACGGTGCAGCTGTCCGTGATCACTTCCAGCACGATTTCTTCCGCGCACTTCAGCTCGAGCTAGCTGATCTGTTGTCTGAACCGGTCGCCGTCCGGCCGCTGGCACCGTTCGCCCGCCGGGTAAATCCGGGCGTCACCGCGGAGTGAGCCGGCTCCCGCCCATCCCGGACATCCGTAGCCATCCGGGTGCGAGCCTCTCGCCCCACCCCGGGCGAGCTTGCACTCGCCAGGGGCGAGTGCTAAAACCGAGTTGGCACTCGGCTAGCCTGAGTGCCAACGCAACGATCAGCGATGAGGCGCGTCCGCGCGCCGTCCGTCGCGGGCATCGCGCGTCGGGGCGACACAGTTCATCAACAGCCGAGTCCACCTACACGTAAGGACGACACCGCATGGCCAAGTTGATCGCGTTCGACGAAGAGGCCCGCCGCGGCCTCGAGCGCGGCATGAACATCCTCGCCGATGCCGTCAAGGTGACGTTGGGGCCCAAGGGCCGCAACGTCGTGTTGGAGAAGAAGTGGGGCGCTCCCACGATTACCAACGACGGTGTCAGCATTGCCAAGGAAATCGAGCTCGAGGACCCGTACGAGAAGATCGGCGCCGAGCTGGTCAAGGAAGTAGCCAAGAAGACCGACGACGTCGCCGGTGACGGAACCACCACCGCGACCGTCCTCGCCCAGGCTCTGGTCAAGGAAGGCCTGCGCAACGTCGCCGCCGGCGCCAACCCGATGGCGCTCAAGCGCGGCATTGAGAGCGCAGTGGAGGCCGTCTCTGCGGTGCTGGGCGACCAGGCCAAGGACGTCGAGACCAAGGAGCAGATCGCCGCCACCGCGTCGATCTCGGCCGCTGACACCACCGTCGGCGACATCATCGCCGAGGCGATGGACAAGGTCGGCAAGGAAGGCGTCATCACCGTCGAGGAGAGCAACACCTTCGGCCTCGAGCTCGAGCTCACCGAGGGTATGCGCTTCGACAAGGGTTACATCGCGCCGTACTTCGTCACCGACGCCGAGCGCATGGAGACCGTCCTCGACGACCCGTACGTGCTCATCGTCGAGTCGAAGATCAGCACCGTGAAGGATCTGCTGCCTCTGCTCGAGAAGGTCATGCAGACCGGCAAGCCGCTCGCGATCATCGCCGAGGACGTCGAGGGCGAGGCGCTGGCCACCCTGATCGTCAACAAGGTCCGTGGCACGTTCAAGTCCGTTGCCGTCAAGGCTCCGGGCTTCGGCGACCGCCGCAAGGCCATGCTGGGCGACATCGCGATCCTCACCGGCGGCCAGGTCATCAGCGAGACGATCGGCCTCAAGCTGGAGAACGCCGGCCTCGAGCTGCTCGGTAAGGCTCGCAAGGTCGTCGTCACCAAGGACGAGACCACGATCGTCGAGGGCTCGGGCGACGCCGAGCAGATCCAGGGCCGGGTCAACCAGATCCGTACCGAGATCGAGAACAGCGACTCCGACTACGACCGCGAGAAGCTGCAGGAGCGCCTGGCCAAGCTCGCCGGCGGTGTTGCGGTGATCAAGGTCGGCGCGGCCACCGAGGTCGAGCTCAAGGAGCGCAAGCACCGCATCGAGGATGCCGTCCGCAACGCGAAGGCGGCCGTCGAGGAGGGCGTGCTGCCCGGCGGTGGCGTGGCCCTGTCCAACGCGGTTGACACCGCATTCGACAAGCTCGACCTGGTCGGCGACGAGGCCACTGGCGCCAACATCGTCAAGGTCGCGCTCGAGGCTCCGCTCAAGCAGATCGCGATCAACGCCGGTCTCGAGGGCGGCGTCGTCGCGGAGAAGGTGCGCGGGCTCGCGCCGGGTCACGGCCTCAACGCCGCAACCGGCGAGTACGTCGACATGTTCGCCGCGGGCATCATCGAGCCGGCGAAGGTCACCCGCTCGGCGCTGCAGAACGCCGCGTCGATCGCCGCGCTGTTCCTTACCACCGAGGCGGTCGTCGCCGACAAGCCGGAGAAGGCTGCTGCCCCCGCGGGCGGCGGCATGCCCGGCGGCGGTGACATGGACTTCTAAGTCCTCCGTACTGCGAAGGGGCGGACCCGCAACGGGTCCGCCCCTTTTGCTGCCCACCCGCGACCAGGGCCGGCAGAGCCACGCGGTCAGACGGGTGGCAGGACGACGCCGAAGCCGGCGACGGCCAGACGCAGGATCACCTGCCCGGGAGCGAGCAGATCGGCGATGCGGGCCGCGCTGAGCAATTCCAGTTCCGCCAGCCGGGTGCGGTATGCGTCGGCGCCGGCGACTCGCGCGTGCTGAAGTTCGAACGTGTTGTGCCAGACCTTCTGCCGTGATTCGCGCAGGAAACGTTTGGAGCCGAGGCGGTTCAACGGGGTGAGCAGCTTGTCCAGAAGGGCCTTTCCCGATGCGGAGAGCTCCGCATCCTCCGCTCCGACGCGCGATGACAACACCCCGTCGATCCGCTCGTGGTCGCGGCGCCGGCGGTCCATGAGCGCGGAGTCGGCGAAGTCCTCGTCGGCGATGACGGCAAGCAGCGCCTGCGGGAGGTCGTAGTTGACGTGCGCATTGATGCCGAGCAGCACGTGCCGCAGCGGGGGAAGCTGTGCCGGCGCCTCGAATGCCAGCCGCCAAGGACGCGGCGCCGCGCCGGGAACTCCTGACTCCTGCGCGTCCAGCGCGTCCAGGTATAGCTCGGCAAACGCGACGTCCCACCGCTCGACCCACTCCGGGTCCTCGAAGTTCGCCTCGTCGATCGCCGCGCCCACAGCCTCGGTCGTTCGTTGATAGGTGCCGAGGAAGTACCGGTGATGGTCGGCTTGCAGCCGCTCCATTCGTTCGGACATCTGCTGGACGACCTCGTAAACGCGCCCACCCATTTGCGCACCTCCAGTCGCCGCCCCGTGATTCACTGCATAGTGACTGATGGGGGGATCATGGCGCACAGGAAATCCAGTCCAAGATCGTTCGACCCAGTGATCGTGGGCCACCGCGAATGCGATGCATGGACCGCTTACTACCGGCACGAATGGGCGAAATTCCTCGTCTCAGCGGTGGGCATGGTGCGAACAGGCTTTTGCATGAACTGGCCGCGCACTATCGCCGGCGCGTGGTACGTACTGCGCGCCAATCAGGTATGGGCTCCATATCCTGACAATGATCCTTACGCGGCAAGGGAATTCATGTGTCGCTTCTACAAACTCGTCGCTGCCGATGGCGAATTGAAGCTAGATCCGTCCGAGGCTGCGCGCCTCGAGGTCGAGTGGTGGCGATTGCACCGCGTGCACCAACGCGCGGACGATCTGAGCGAGGATGACGTCACCGCCGCGCTGTGCGACCTGTACTCATACGTCTATCGCGTAGATCGCGAGGCAGTGCGCGAAGCCGCGGAGCACCGGGTGGCCGCCATGCGGCTGTCCGACGAGTGGGTCGAGGCGGGATGCGATCCGGCGAGTGCAGTGCTCAGCGATGAACGCCGCGAACTCGTCGCCTCCTACTCGGCGCTGCGGTCCGCCGCGGGCATCACTCAGCCGAGCCGTTCGTCGACGTAGCACCAGCGCCACGCCTCGCCTGGCTCGATGCTGCGCATCACCGGATGATCGGTTCCGGCGAAGTGCAAGCTGGCGTGATTGCCGATCGACGAGTCGCAGCAGCCGACGTGTCCGCAGGTCAGACACAGCCGCAGGTGCACCCACGATGTGCCCTCGCGTAGGCACTCCTCGCAGGCGCCGGGCGTGCGCGCCACCGCCACATGCGGCGCACGTTGCAGGTGTGGGCACTCTTCGTTGCGCTGCAGCGGGGCGACAAGCTCGTTGTCCACGCGCGACTCGGCGTCCTCGACCCGGTCGAGCATCGACTCCTCCAGATCAACGGCCGCCAGCGCACTGCGCAGGATCTCGTCGTCGACCAGTCCGGAGTCACGCCCCTGCAGGATGGATTCGCGTTCGGCTTCGATCATCTGCATCCGCAGCCGCCGGTACGCCGCAGACGGTGGTTCGAGCTCGCTCTGCGGTCGCCCGAGACGCTCCCAGGCGACATTGGTGCGCTTGCTCGTCCGGGCCAGTAACTGCTCGATCACTTCAGGCGGGTCGGTCGAGCTGCGCACCTCGTCCAATCTGGTCTGACCGGCGCGTGCCGCTTCGGTGATCAGCGCGGCGTACTGCAGGGCGTCCTCGGCCGCGTCGGGCGGAGGCAGGCCGAGGCGTCGGATCAGCCACGGCAGGGTGAGTCCCTGGATGATCAGCGAGCCGGCCACCACCGCGAAAGCAGCGAGTCGCAGGATGTCGCGGCCGGGGGTCTCCGGCGGCAGCAGGAACACCGCGGCCAGCGTGACGACGCCACGCATGCCCGCCCAGGACACCACCGTGCCCGCCTGCCAACTCCAGGCGATGTCGCGCATGCGTTTCGTGCCGAAGCGGTACGCCGCGACCGCTCCGTACACCCAGACAGCGCGGCTCACGATTGTCGCCGCGACGATTGCCAGGCAGGCCCATGCGGCCTGCGACGCGTCGTGTACATCGTCGAGAATCCCCCGCAGCTGCAGGCCAATCAGCATGAACACGACGTTCTCAAGCAGGAACTGAACGGTGCGCCAGTTGATGTGCTCGGCGATGCGCGATGCCGCCGTCTGCAGCACCGGTGATTTGTGGCCCAGGAACAGTCCGGCGACGACGACAGCGACCGGGCCCGATGCGTGGATGCCTTGGGCAGGAAGGAATGCTACGTACGGCGCAACAAACGACAACGTCGTGTCGAGAACAGGGTCCTGGATGTGCTTGCGAATCAAGGCCAAAACCGTCGCTGCCGCGAGGCCGACCGCAACACCTCCGCCCGCAGCGACGACGAAGTCGAGAACGACCCGGTCGCCTAAGGCCTTTCCGGTGATCGCAGCGATGGCCGTGTTGAGCGCGACGAGGGCAGTCCCGTCGTTGACGAGACTTTCGCCTTCGAGAATCGAGACAATCCGCCGTGGCATGCCCACCCGCCGCGCGATGGCCGATGCAGCCACCGCGTCCGTCGGAGCGACGACGGCGCCCAACGCAAACGCTGCCGCGAGCGAGACGGCGGGAACCACCCACCAGGTGACCAGTCCGACGAAGACGGTGGTGAAGCCGACGAGCCCCACTGACAGCAGGATGATCGCCTGGCGATTAGCCCGGAAGTCGACCAGCGAGGTGCGGATAGCGGCCGCGTAGAGCAGCGGTGGCAAGAGGCCGACCAGGATGACGTCAGGGTCGATGTCGACGCGCGGCACGCCCGGCAGGTAGGAGGCGATGACTCCGGCCACGACGAGAAGCAGTGGCCCGGGCCAGCCGAACCGCCGCGACGCGCCCGCCACGACAGCGACCGTGATGACCAGGCCGAGGATCTCGAGGCTCGCGTGCACCTGAACATCATGCGTGGTCGCCCCGGACCGGCTGCGAGTTGTCCTACCTTCAGGTTGCGAGCGCCCGGCCTGGGTGTGACAACTCGGGTGGGATGGCCGGGCGACTACTCGCCGCGCAGGCGGGCGGCGGCCACCTCCGGTGTCACGTCGTTGATCCAGACTGCCGCGCCGGACTCCGAGCCGGCGAGGTACTTGAGCTTGCCCGGGGCGCGGCGGATCGTGAACACCTCGGCCGCAAGATGCCACACCTCGCGGTCGCGGCGGACCGGCGCCTGATGCCATCCGCAGATGTATGGCGTCCGGCCGCCGAAGAGACGGTCGAAGCGCTGCAGGACGTCGAGGTAGATCCGGGCGAGGTCGTCGCGTTCTTCGTCGGCGAGCGCGGCGAGATCGGGCACGTGCCGGTGCGCAACGATGCGTGCCTCGTAGGGCCACCGCGCGGCGAACGGGACGTGTGCTGTCCAGTGCTCGGTCTCGGCGATGACGCGGTCGCCCTGTTTACGCTCAGCCGCAACCACCTCGCACTGCAGGCAGGTGCCGGTGCTCGCGTGATGTTCGCGAGCGGCGTCTGCGGCGCGTTCCAACCGTGCGGGGACGAACGGGTAGGCGTAGATCTGCCCGTGTGGATGGGTGAGCGTGACGCCGATTTCCTCGCCGCGGTTCTCGAAGCAGAACACGTACTCGACCTGGTCGATCTGACTCAACTCGGTCGTCCGGTCGGCGAGCGCGTCGACCACCGTTCGGGCACGTCGCGGCGAGAGTTGGGCGAAGGACGTTTCGTGATCGCTGGTGAAGCAGACGACCTCGCAGCGTCCGACGCCTGGCGCGGACGTGAACGGAAACGCGATCGACGAGCTGTGGTCGTTGGTTCCCATGGCCAGTGACGGGAATCTGTTCTCGAACACCGCGACGTCGTAGTCGCTTGCCGGAATCTCGGTCTGTCGGCCATCGTGTGATGGGCAGAGCGGGCAGTCGCTGGTCGGCGGACGGTAGATGCGCGACTGCCGGTGCCCGGCGATGACTGCCCATTCGCGAAACAGCGGATCCCAGCGGATCTGCGAGGACGTTGCCGTGGTCGGCAGATCCCGAAGATCAACGGCAGATCGGTCGGCACCTGCCTGCTCGTCGTAATAGATCAGCTCGCGCCCGTCCGCCAGCCGCGTGGATTGCCGGACCGTCATGCCTGGCCGCCGCAAGTTCCAGGCCGTTGCGTCACCTGCCAGGAGCTCATGTGCCCTCTGGGGTGGGCGACACGAGGATGACTTCGGCGACCGCGTCCTCGAGAGCCGCGCGTGCATCGGCGGGCAGCGCCTCGTCGGTGATAACGATGTCGGCCGAGGAGAGCGGGCCGAAATCGGCGAGACCAACCATGCCCCATTTGGTCGAATCGGCCAGCACGATCACCTCGCGGGCGCAGGAGATCAATGCACGGTTCGTCTCGGCCTCGGCAAGATTGGGTGTCGTCAGCCCGGCTCGCGCGTCGATGCCGTGTGCGCCGAGGAAGAGCTGATCGACGTGCAGCGAGCGAATCGTCAGATCGGCGACCGGCCCGACGAGTGCGGCACTTGGCGTGCGAACACCTCCGGTGAGGATGACGGTCTGCTGGGTCGAATCGCCGAGTGAGGCGACCGTGTCGGCGACCGTGGTCGAGTTGGTGACAACCGTGAGACCACGTACCGATGCGAGATGTTGCGTCATCGACCACGTTGTCGTGCCCGCAGACAACGCGATGGCGGTGCCGGGCTTCACCAGCGAGGCGGCGCGGGCGGCGATGGCGCTTTTCGCCGGTTGTTCGAGCGTGCGCTTGGCCTCGAACCCTGGCTCCTCGGTGACAGTGCCGGACAGAACGGCGCCACCATGGACCTTCTGCAGCACGCCGTCGGTGGCGAGTTGTTCGAGGTCGCGCCGGATCGTCATGTCCGAAACGTCGAGCAGGTCGGTCAGCTCGCTGACTCGCACGCCACCGGTGCGACGGAGTTCGTCGAGGATGAGTGCTTGACGCTGGCGTGCGAGCATCGTCGACCCTCCCGGGGTGTGTGGGTGGCGGTTCGCCGTGGTCTTGCACTTTCCAGCACACTCTAACAAAAGTCAACAACATCGCGCACGGACACCCGACGTGGCTCAGCTTGCTCGGCAACGCGATATCGACGGCCTACCGAGCTGCCGCCGGGTCGGCCGTTGTTCGTGCCTTGCCCGCAAATCAGCGGCCGACGAGGGTAGGCCAACGATGCGACATTTCAGCCGCGCTTGATCCACAACCGGCGTGCCTGTCCACAGATCTTCGCTGGGCATCGCGCCGAAACTTCGCCGATGCCTAGCCTCGGTCCTATGCGAGAAAAACAGTACGAACCGATGTTCGAGTGTGAACGTCTGCGTCGGGCCCGATCAGATCGGGCGCAGCAGGTCGTCGGCGTCGACGATCGTGTACGCGTAGCCCTGCTCGGCGAGGAAGCGCTGGCGGTGCGCGGCGTACTCGGCGTCGAGCGTGTCGCGCGAGACGACCGTATAGAAGTGCGCCTGGCGCCCGTCGTGCTTCGGGCGTAGCACGCGCCGAGTCGCTGGGCCTCTTCCTGCCGCGAACCGAACGTTCCGGAGATCTGCACCGCGACGGCAGCTTCGGGCAGGTCGATGGAGAAGTTGGCCACCTTGCTGACCACGAGCACCCGCTGTTCGCCACGGCGGAACGCCTCGTAGAGTCGTTCGCGCTCGCGGTTGGTGGTCGACCCTTGGATGATCGGCGCGCCGTCGAGTTCAGCTGCCACATCGTCTAGTTGGTCGAGGTATGCACCGATAACGAGAACCTGGTCGTCGGGATGCTGGTCGACGATCGTGCGGATGACCGGCAGCTTCGTACGCGCCGTGGCGGCGATGCGGTAACGGTCCTCGGGTTCGGCGGTCGCGTACGTCATGCGCTCAGCGTCGGTGAGCGTCACCCTTACCTCGGTGCAGTCGGCAGGGGCGATCCAACCCTGGTTCTCGATGTCCTTCCACGGGGCGTCGTATCGCTTGGGGCCGATAAGGCTGAACACATCGCCTTCTCGACCGTCCTCGCGGATCAGCGTGGCGGTAAGCCCCAGGCGGCGACGCGACTGGAGGTCGGCAGTCAGCCGGAAGATCGGAGCGGGCAGCAGGTGTACCTCGTCGTAGATGATCAGCCCCCAGTCGCGGGAGTCGAACAGCTCCAGGTGCCGGTACTCGCCTTTCCGGCGCGTTGTCATGATCTGGTATGTGGCAATGGTGATCGGCCGGATCTCCTTGCGCTCGCCGGAGTATTCACCGATCTCCTCCTCGGTGAGCGAGGTACGTGCGATCAGCTCCCGTTTCCACTGCCGGCCGGCGACGGTGTTCGTGACGAGAATCAGGGTTGTCGCGCCCGCCTGGGCCATCGCGGCTGCTCCGACGAGCGTCTTGCCCGCGCCGCACGGCAGGACCACGACGCCCGATCCGCCGTGCCAGAACGACTCGGTGGCCTGGCGCTGATAGTCGCGCAGGGCCCAGCCGTCCTGATGCAGTGTGATCTCATGCGCCTCGCCATCGACGTAGCCGGCGAGATCCTCGGCGGGCCAGCCCACCTTGAGCAGGGCCTGCTTGAGGCGTCCACGCTCGGACGGATGGACGATGACGGTGTCGTCGTCGACGCGCGCGCCGAGCATCGGGGCGATCTTCTTCTGCCGCAGCACCTCCTCGAGCACGGCACGGTCGAGGCTGACCAGAACCAACCCGTGTGCGGGGTGCTTGCTCAACTGCAGGCGGCCGTAACGGTCCATCGTGTCGGCCACATCGACGAGAAGGGCATGCGGAACCGCGTATCGGCTGTACCGCACCAGGGCGTCGACCACCTGCTCGGCGTCGTGGCCTGCGGCCCGGGCGTTCCACAGGCCAAGCGGGGTGAGCCGGTAGGTGTGCACATGTTCGGGCGAGCGCTCGAGCTCAGCGAACGGGGCAATAGCTGCTCGCGCCTCGGCCGACACCGGATGGTCGACTTCGAGCAGCAGCGTCTTGTCGGATTGGACGATCAACGGGCCGTCAGTCATGACGATGCCCCGGGCGGTATGCGGGCTGGACCACGTGGCTCCTGAACTGGGCGTGCGGACGGCGAACTGCCATTGTCCCAAACGGCAACGACACTGTGCCTGTTCCGCCCGCAAAGGGCGAGCGCCGCCGACGCTACGTGCCTGGCGCCTTGCCCGAAACGGCCTGCTGGTAGGCCCTCCAGCGTGCCCGGTCTGTCGATGCCTGCCGTTGCGATGCAGCTGCCCTGGTTAGCCGGGATTCAGCACAGCGAGCAGCCGGCCGACCTCATCGGCGACTGCCGCGCGAGCATCGCCGAGGTACCTGCGCGGGTCGACGGCGTCGGGATTCGCGTTCAGGTAGGTCCGAACCGCCGCAGTGAACGTTTTGTTCAGCTGGGTGCCGATATTCACCTTGACGATGCCCTGCGAGACCGCCCGGGCCAGCCCGTCGTCGGGCACCCCGGACGCGCCGTGCAGCACGAGCGGCACCGCAACCGCGGCGCGCAGCGCCGCGATCAGGTCATCGTCGAGGGACGCGTCGCGGGTGAGCATTGCGTGGCTGCTGCCGACGGCGACGGCAAGTGCGTCGACGCCGGTCGCCTGCACGAACGCGGCCGCCTCGCCCGGGTCGGTGCGCGCACCCGGCGCATGCACGCCGTCCTTGCCGCCGACCTCACCGAGTTCGGCCTCGACCCAGGCGCCGCATGCATGGCTGTCGTCGACCACCTGGGCGGTCGTCGCAACGTTTGCCGCGTAGTCGAGGGCGGACGCGTCGAACATGACAGAACTGATGCCGAGGTCGACTGCCTCACGCACCAGCCCAGCATCCGTGGCGTGGTCGAGATGCACCGCGACCGGCACCGCTGCCCGGCGAGCCACTGCGAGCGTCGCCAGCGCGATCGGCTCCAGGGCGCCGTGGTAGCGCACGCAGTTCTCGCTGATCTGCACGATGACCGGCCGCCCGGCAGCCTCGGCGCCGCGCACGATTGCTTCGGCGTGCTCGAGTTGGATGACGTTGAAGGCACCGACGCCGCATCGGTGCGCGGCGGCGTCAGCGACTATGTCGCGCGTTGAGCGAAGTGGCACCTAGAACTCCTCCACTGAGACAGCGGCCCGGTATCGGGAGTACGCCTCGTCGTCGAACGATCCGGCCAACGGGTGCAGCACGGTGGCGGCCGATAGCGCGACGGCATCGCCGAGCCGTTCAGGCCAGCCGGCGCCGCTCGCGATGCCCGCGGCGAGCGAGGCCACGGCAGCGTCGCCGGCGCCGGTCGGGTTGCCGTCGACCGTCTCCGGCGGCGCGGCGCGAAACCGTCCCTCGCTGGTCACCGCGATCGCCCCGCGCGCGCCCATCGACACGACGACCGCGCCGGCGCCTGCGGTTCGCAGCGTCTGCGCGGCCTCGACGAGATCACGCCCGGGAGCGAGGTCGGCCAGCTCGGAGTGGTTCGGCTTGACGGCTACGGGACGCGCATCAAGCCCGGCAAGCAGGTGAGCGCCTGCCGCGTCGAGCAGCACGGCGGCGCCGCCCGCGGCCTCGCCGAGCAGCGCGTACGCGTTGGCGGGCAAGCCCCGCGGCACCGATCCGGACAGCACGACGACCTGCGCCTGGTTGGCCAGGGTGCGAAAGCGGGCCAGCAGGCCCGTCCACTCGGGCGCAGAGATCGTGGGGCCCGGTTCGTTGAACACCGTGGCGTCGCTGCGATCCACGACGGTGACGGTGCGCCTGCTCACGCCGGCGATGGCGATCAACTCGTCGTGCAGGCCGGCCGCGGCCAGGTCCGCGTGGATGTCGTCGCCGCTGCGACCGCCCGCGAAACCGGTGACTATGGCCTGATGGCCCAGCGCGTGCAACACCCGGGCAACGTTGATGCCTTTCCCGCCGGCCCGGTGCGCCACGTCCTGTACCCGGTTGCTGCCGTGCACGTTTACCGCGTCGACGCGGTACGTCGTGTCGACGGCGGCGTTCATCGTGACGGTGAGGATCACCTGCCCACCAAGCGCCAGGCGAGCAGCGCCGCGCCGAGGGCGCCCGCCTGATCGCCGAGCTTCGCGCCGACGACCTTGGGGCGCCGCTGGAAGGTCAGCCGGCGGTCGATCTCGACCTCGAGCGGGCCGAGCAGCACGTCGCCGGACGCCGCGAGTCCGCCGCCGATGACCACTAGCTCAGGAGCGAGCAGGTTCGTGTAGGTGCCAAGGGCGCTGGCCAGGGCATTGACCGCGTCGGTCCATACGGCCCGCGCGTCCGGATCACCGGCGATAACTCGCTCGCATACGTCCAGCGCCTCGGCCTGCTGCCCGGTGCGGTCGGCGTAGCGGGTCGCGATGGCGGCCGCGGACGCGATGGCCTCCAGGCAACCACGCGCGCCGCAACCGCAGATCGGCCCGTCCGGATCGACGACCATATGTCCCATCTCGCCGGCATACCCGCCCGACGTGTACGGCCGTCCGTCCAGGACGATCGCGGCCGCGATTCCGGTGCCGAGCGGCAAGAAGAGGAAGTCGCGCGAGCCCCGCGCCGCGCCGAGGTGCCCCTCGGCGAGACCGCCCGCTCGGACGTCGTGCCCGAACGCGACCGGAAGGCCTAGTTGTGCCTCCAGCCGCTGGCGAATCGGGACGTCTCGCCAGCCGAGATTCGCCGAGTACACCGCGACGCCGCGCTGCTCGTCGACGATGCCCGGGACGACGACGCCCGCGGCGCCCACGCCAAGGCCGCGCTCTCCAGCGTCGCGGAGCTGGTCGCGCGCCGTCGTGATGATCCGCTCGACGACCGCGTCGGGGCCGTCCTGTCGCCCGGTCGGCATGCGTTGCGCGGCGATGACGTTGTAGTGCTCGTCGACCAGTGCGGCCTTCATGCTCGTGCCTCCGACGTCGAGCGCGATCACACATGCACCAGTCACGCTGGCATCCTCTCGCGGATGGTTGTCCTGACGTGTTGTCCTGGCGTCAGGCCGGATCGAGGATCACCGAGCGGGTGAGGTTGCGCGGGTTGTCGGGGTCGAGCCCGCGCGCATGCCCGACGGCGATGGCCAGCCGCTGCGCCCTGATGAGATCGGCCAGCGGATCCAGGTCCGACGTCACCCACGTGGCGCCGGTGGCGGTGACCTCTGCCTGCAGGCCCTCCGGCGCCTCGCCCAGCATCCAGACCAGGCTTCGGGCGTCGCCGATGCTTATCGGCCCGTGCCGGTACTCCATCGCCGGATAAGACTCCGACCACGACAGCGACGCCTCACGCATCTTGAGCGCCGCCTCGTTGGCCAGGCCCACGGTCCAGCCGCGGCCGAGGAACGTGAACTGGCTGCGGTCGGTCGCGCCGTCGGGCAGCTGGCCATCGAGCGCCCGCCGCGCGTCGGTGATCGCAGCTTCGAGGTCCTGGCCGAGATGCGCGCGCAGCAGCGTGAGCACGGTGGTCGCGAAGCGGGTCTGCACGACCGAGCACTCGTCGGCGAAGGGCAGGACGATCACGTCGGACGCCGCGTTGACCACCGGTGTCGCCTCGTCAGCAGTGATCGCGACAGTGGGCACGCGGCCGTGTGCGTGGTCCAGCAGGTCGAGCACCTCGGTCGTGGTGCCGGAGCGGGTGATGGCAACAATGCGGTCATAGTCGCGCTGATCCGACATCTCTGATGCCGCGAATGCATCGGTTTGGCCGAGGCCTGCCTGCTCGCGCAGTGCGGCGTAGGACTGGGCCATGAACCACGATGTGCCGCATCCGACGACGGCCACGCGCTCGCCCGGCTGCGGGAGGATCTGCGCAAACGAGGCAGCCTGCTCGACGGTGGTGGTCCAACACGCCGGCTGGCTGGCGATCTCGTCCTCGACAAAAGTCATGCATCACTCCGATGTGAACCCGGCGGCGCATCGATCCGAGCGTCGCGCGTTCTTGCTCATTCAGTTAAGTTATCGTGCATCTTCAAGCGAGCGCTTCGCAAGACGTTACAGTCTGATTGCTCGGGAGCCAGCCTCGGGAGGAGCGAATGAGCAAACATGAGCGGCTCGGTTCGATCCTGGAGCTGCTAAATCGCGACGGCACGCTCGATGTCGATGATGCTGCCGCCGAGTTGCGCGTATCGGCCGCAACGATCCGGCGCGACCTCGACATCCTGGCTCAGCAGCACTTGCTGACCCGAACGCACGGCGGCGCCGTGTCGAACAACGCCGCCTTCGATCTCCCCTTGCGGTACAAGGCCGCGCGCTATGCCTCGGAGAAGCAGCGGATCGGGCGCGCTGCCGCCGAAATGGTCGACGCCGGCACGATCGTCGGGCTCAATGGCGGCACGACCACCACCGAGGTGGCCCGCGCGCTCGCGCTGCGCGGTGATCTGCAGGCCGACTACAACCCGGCGATCACGGTGGTCACCAACTCCCTGAACATCGCCACCGAACTGGCCGTGCGCGCGCATCTGAAGATCGTGGTCACCGGCGGGGTGGCTCGGCCGCAGTCCTACGAGCTGATCGGTCCGCTGGCCACCGGCATTCTGGATCAGCTCGCCCTGGACCTGGTGATCCTCGGTGTCGACGCAATCAACGTCGAGGACGGCGCGATGGCGCATCAGGAGAGCGAGGCGAGCATCAACCGGCTGATGGCCACTCGGGCGCGCAAGGTTGTTGTCGTGGCCGACAGCTCCAAGCTTGGCCACCGCGCATTCGCCCGGCTGTGCCCGCTGGAGTCCATTGACGTGCTGGTCACCGACACAGACGCCTCGGACGACATGACCCACGCTTTCAAGGACGCGGGCATCGAGATCATCCGCGCTTAGTGCTTGTCCTGCCGTCTGCCTCGCCATCTGAGTTGAGTGGTGCGTTTCGGGTTGAGTGGTGAGTTATAACGCACCACTCGGGCAATAACGCACCACTCAACTGAAGGTGGGGGCGGCTCAGAAGAGCGCGAGCTGCTCGGTGCGTGGCTCGGCGGCTCGGGTGAGCCGGTCGAAACGACGCCGCGGCGCAGACCACGCCGACCCCGCAGGCCACTCATCGGGCCCGTCCGGCTCGGCAGCCTGCTGGATCG
The DNA here is from genome assembly GCA_963733615.1 of uncultured Actinomycetes bacterium. GTDB lineage: Bacteria > Actinomycetota > Actinomycetes > Mycobacteriales > Jatrophihabitantaceae > DASXRA01. The sequence continues at coordinate 140,399 of CAVTEA010000030.1, read as the reverse complement.
GTTCCTGCGGTCCAGGGGGTTCCTGACCGGCGAGGACACGCAGCGCGGCAGAGGTCGTCCAGGTCAGTTGCTGCGCCAGGAACGCCGCGCGTACTGCGTCGGCGCGAAGTGGCAGGCAGCCGATGCCGCCGTCAGGGTCGATGCCGAGCGGTACGTCGCTGTGCATCGTCATGACCTGGCAGTTGAGCTCCCACGCCGCGCGGGCCTGCGGATCGCCGAGTTGCCGGGTCCGAGCCGCGCCGACTATCTCGGCGACGCGCGCCCCGCCCGCGGCGACGTCGTCGAAAACCGCCCGGGCGGAACCCAGTGCCGCCAGCAGCATCGCCGCAGTCTTGGGGCCGATGCCCCGCACGCCGGGCAGGTTGTCGGATGCGTCGCCACGCAACGCCGCATAGTCGAGGTACTGGTCCGGGCGGACACCGAGCATGGTCATCAGGCGGGCGGGCGTGAGCAGCGGCGATGCCTCGACCCCGCCGTTGATCACCCGCAGGACAGTCGTGTGTTCGTCGATCAGCGTGAACGCGTCGCGGTCGGACGTCATGACGACCGTGGTGGCGCCGACGGCAGGAGCGAATCGCGCAACCGAAGCCAGGACGTCGTCGGCCTCCAGGCCAGCGGGAACCACGACGGCGACGCCCAGTTCGCGCAACACCTCGACCGCGAAGGCAAGCTGATCGACCAGGCTCTCTAGCTTGTCAACGCGATTCGCCTTGTACTGCGGCCATTTCTCGCGGCGCAGGCTGGAGTCAGGGTCGTCGAAGCCGACGACGATGACGTCCGGGCAGATGCGTTCGGCGGCGGCCACCAGGGCGGACAGCAGCCCGCGCACCGCCCACATAGGCCGCCCGTCAGGCGAGCGCAAGCCGGTGCGCGCCTGGGCGTGGAAGCTGCGGTGCACGAGCGAATTGCCGTCGATTGCCAACACCACCCGCGAACCAGCCACGGTGGCCATCCTGCCGCATCGTCGCTCCGATGCTGCACGAGCGCGCCGGTCAAACCACCGGCAGCGCGCGAGCGGGCACCGGGCTCGACACGACAATCGACGTGGTGGTCTGACCGTGTACCAGGAAACGGCCGAGTATCGCCTCGAGCCCGTGCGCACCTTGAGCAGGAAGCAATACTCGCCGGTGATGCGGTGGCACTCGCTCACTTCGGGCGTGCTCGCGGCCAGCTGCCGCTCTCGACGGTGGGTGCCGTCGAGTTCCTCAGCACCATTGCGCCGGCGGCGGCCGGCACCCGCACTGGACGCAACGCGGCCGCGCTTGTCCTGGCCGTCGTGGGCGTGTTCGTGCTGACCAACGTCCGGATCGGTGCGCTCATGCTCGCGCTGCTGCCTGCCACGGCGACGGTGATCGGTCTGCTCGTGCTCTCGCAGGTGCCGACCTGGCGCGACCTAGCCGGCGTCGGTCTGGTGATCGCCGGGGTCGCTCTGCACCGTACGTAGGGCGTCGTCGAGGACGCCGACGCCCGTGATGTGGTGCAACGCGAACGCCTCCAGCCGTCCTGTTTCGACGTCGTGGCCACGCAACGTGCCACCTGCCATCGAGATCGGTTCGATCGTGCGCTGTGAGGACGTGCCCTGCTGGTCGACGTAGCCGAGCCAGATCTGGCGTCCACTACGGATCGCATCGCGCAGCAGGCCCAGTGTTGCCGCCGAGGTGACACCCGGGATCCGTTGCCCGGTCGGTGAGGCGCGCCTGGTCAGCTCGGCGAGCTGGTCGCCTGCGCGCAGCCGCCTGATCAGCTCATCCAGATGTGCGGTGGACTCGGTGACCGGGCGGGCACGTACCAGGCGCGAGGTGGACCGTGACGGTGCCCGCGGCGCGTCGGCGGCGAGGTTGACCACGGCACCGTCCGGCGACTCGGCGGCCGGCGCGTATCCGACATCGCGCAGAACCTCCAGGATCCGCGCGACCGGCGCCGACCCGACGAGCACGGTCGGGGCAATCCGGCGCAGGCCGAGCGATTCGACCGAGCGCTCGGCGAGCACGCGCCGCAGCAGGCCCTCGTCGTCGCAGCGCAGGTACGCCGTCGCCGCGCCGACCCGCAGCGCGCCATGGCGGCGTGCCACGTCCTCGATCAGGTAGCTGAGCGCCTGGGGCACCGGGGTTCGCGAATGGTCGGCGAACAGGTGGGCGAGATCGGTGCCGGTGCGTCCGAAGTCCAGGGCGCGACGCACGGATGCCTCGGTGACCCGGTAGACGTTGGCTCCGCCCGTGGACTCGAGCTCGGCGGCGAGTGCCAGCTCCTCGCCGAGCTCGGCGGTCGGCGGGCCAGGCACGACAACGGTGAGGTCCGGTTGGACGAGGAAGTGGCCGACGGGCTCGGGCAGCGCGATCGTCAGGGCGTCTTCGGCGGCGGACTCCGCGCCGGCCAGCAGCGCCTGGCCGTATCCGGTGAGTCCGCCCGCTGCCGTGATACCGATCAGGTCGGCTTCGGCGAGCACTGCCTCGGCCAGTCGGCGCTGACCGCTAGCCCGCCGGGGTGCCTGCCAGGCCAGCCGGGCCAGCACGTCGGCGCGATCGACGGGTGCCGCGCCCGGAACCAGATCGGCAAGCGTGGCCAGCACCTGGCGGCGCAGCGCCGGGACGGTGCCTCGCTCGGCGTCAGGACCGAGTGCGGTGGTCAGCCGGTCGCGTTCGTCGCGCTGGCCGACCAGGCTCGGCTGGCGCGTCATCGACAGCCACGCCCGTGCGAGGGCCACCCAGCGGGCTGCGGCATCGCGCCGACGCCAGCCGTCGTAGTCCGTCGTCGGCAGGAAGACCGGGTCGGCAGTGTGGGTCGAGCTGATCAGGCCCGCGGCGGTTGCGATCTCGGCGACGAGCGCCGTGGTCGGCTCGTCGACGCCGAGATCGCGGGCACTGCGCCGAAGCTCGCGCACACCCAATCCGCCGGCCCGCAGCACCGAGGGGCGATAGGAGCTCCATGCCTCGCCGAGGGTTTCGACCAGCCGCACCAGATCCAGGACAGCTCTGGAGCCGACGCGGTCGAGCTCGGCGGGCGAGCGCTCGATGACGGCAACGGGCGGAGGCACCACCTCGATGCCACGTAGCGGCTCGGCGCCGCGCAGCGCGAGTCCGACCTCGCGGGGAAGCTCGACGGTGCGCACGTCGATGGGTATGAGCAGGCCGTGTGCGATGAGCCGATGCGGAGGTGTGATCCCGCCGTCGAGGGCCACTGGCTGCACCGCGTCGCGGACGACGCCCACCGGCGGGCCGGCCGCCAGACGGGTCAGGACGTCGAGTTCGGCGGCGTCGCGCTCGTAAATCAGCGATTGCAAGCGGTCGGGATCGCGCAGCACGTCGAGCACCGCGGCCGCTGAGCGCGGCTGCACGTCAGGTGGCAGGCCGAGCGTGCGAAGCACGGCGGCGAGCGTGACATCGGAGACCGCGCGCAGCAGATGCTCGGCTGGGCGGCCGAGCCCGGCGGGGTAGGGGCCGATCGCCTCGACTACATGGGCCACGAGATGCAATCGGTCATCGTCGCCCCAAACCAGGCAGAGGGCGCGCAGATCGTCGATCGCTGCGGTGGTGTCGGTGCCGGGCAGCAGGGTCGCGGCAGCGTCTGCACTTGGCGCGTGGTCGGCGCTCGAGGTGAGGACGAGCGCCTCGAGAACGGCGAGACGCCATGCGTCGAGGCCGTCGATCGCGCGTTGCACCGATGTTCGAACGCCGATTCGCCCGGCCAGGGTGGCAATGTCGGCCGGTGCGGGCAGAGCAAGGTCGGGGCGGCGACGCAGCAGATCGGCAAGCTGCTCGTCGGTTCGGTGGCGCAGCCACTCGCTCAGCGAGGATGCGTGCGCCCGCCGTGGTGTTGCACGGCTGGTCAGTGGTTACTCACCGGCCCGATGTGGCCGATCCGCCGGGTTGGGATGCCGGTAGCTCAGGTGATCGAGGGGAAGCGGGAACTCGACCGAGCCGAACGGCGACATGGCGCCCGCGTAGTCGGCTGCGAACTCGGAGACGTGGAAATCTTCCGGCACTGCAGCGGCATAGGACTGGTACGGCTCGGGAATCCTCGGCGTAGCACCCGGCATCGATTCATCCCTTCGGCAAGACGGCAAAGGACAAGTCTGCCATGTGCCGATGCGCGGGCAGCGAGCCATCGGCAGGCGAGCCACGACGCCGACCCGCACGAATACGACGCCGGGCCCGAACGGGATCAGTCCGACGAGGAATGGTGCACGGCGGCCTGGCTTACGGCATGCTGGGCGCCTGAAATCGGGAAGCAATCAGTAACTCTTGTGCCACGGAGGGCTCTGACAAGTAATCTGTATGTGGGAGGCACCGCTGGTGCGGTGCCTCCAGTTATGTCTTCGAGAGGAGCTCCGGTGCCTACCGGCAAGGTGAAGTGGTTCAACGCTGAGAAGGGCTTCGGCTTCCTGGCCGAGGACGAGGGCGAGGACGTCTTCGTTCATCGGGATGCCCTGCCCGGCGGCGTCACCGAGCTGAAGCCCGGACAACGGGTGGAGTTCGGGATCGTCCAGGGACGTAAGGGCAGCCAGGCGCTGTCGGTGCGGGTGCTCGACCCGGTGCCGTCCGTGGTGCGCGCGACCCGCAAGCCCGCCGATGAGATGGCTCCCCTCGTCGAAGACCTCATCAAGATGCTGGACGGTGTTTCGAACTCGCTGCGGCGGGGCCGCTACCCCGAGCGCGGCGAGGCCCGCAAGATCGCCGCGCTGCTGCGCGCGTTCGCCGACAACCTCGACGCGTAACCATTCATCGATCTGGGTTGGGTGGCTGCCGGTGCTGCGCGCGGACCTCGCCGCACGGCTCAGCGCAGCGGCGGCGATGCGGGGATGAGACCCGCCGTCAACGCGCGGTCGAGAAGTGCGCTCGCGGCGCCGAATCCGTCCTCGCCGAGCTCACGCGTGTACTCGTTGACGTACAGGTCGATGTGCTGACGCTGCACGTCGGGCGACATCTCGTCGGCATGTTCGGCGACATAGGCCGCTGACGCTGCCGGGTGCGCCCACGCGTAGTCGACGGACGCGCGCACCACCCGGGCGAGCATCGGCGCGTCGAGATCGCGCCGAGCGAGTATCGCGCCGAGCGGGATAGGCAGGCCGGTGTCGGACTCCCACCACTCGCCGAGGTCGACCAGGGCGGTAAGGCCGTAGGACGGATAGGTGAAGCGTGCCTCGTGGATGACCAGCCCGGCGTCGTAGTGCCCATCACGCACGGCCGGCATGATCGACGCGAACGGCACGACGTCGATGCGCGCGGGATGTTGTCCCGCCGCCCACAGGCGAAAGAGCAGGTACGCGGTCGAGCGCTCGCTCGGCACCGCCACGGTGCGGCCGTGCAGCGAGGGCAGGTCGCCTCGGGTGAGGACGAGCGGCCCGCAGCCTCGCCCGAGCGCGCCCCCGCACGGCAATAGCGAGTACTTGTCCAGCAGCCACGGCAGCGCCGCGTAGGACACCTTGACCAGATCGAAGTCACCGCGCTCGGCGGCTGTGTTCGTGACGTCGATGTCGGCATAGGTGACTTCGACGGCAGGCGCGCCCTCGATCAGCCCGTGCACCCACGCGTGGAACACGAATGTGTCATTCGGGCACGGCGAGAACGCGATCCTCATGGCTCCACCTTGCCTGATGGACCAACGGCAAGTGGCTGCGCGGTCAGCGCGGCGAATGCCCCGCCGAGCGCGTCGAGGGCTTGCGGGATTCGCCAGGACGATCGATCACGCGGCCCGACGGCGTTGCTGATCGCCCGCACCTCGCCGAACGGCACCCCGTGGACGAGCGCGGCACTCGCGACCCCGAATCCCTCCATCGCCTCGGCCACGGCGTTGGGATGTCGCCCGCGCAAGGTCGCGGCGGACGCGGCGCTGCCGGTGACGGTTGCGACGGTGAGGATGGCGCCGGTGATCGCCCCGGTGCGCCGGGCCAGTTCGGCGGCCAGCGTTGGCGAGACGTCGAGCCGGTCGGTGCCGTAGCCGAGGCTCGACATCGGCGCGAAACCCTCGGGGGTTTCCGCGCCGAGGTCGGCGAACACGACACTCGTCGCGACGGCCAGGGCACCGATCGGCAGGTCGAACCCGCCGGCGATGCCCGCGCTCAGCACCAGGTCGTAGGAGTCGGCCGCCAGGGCTGCCGAGGCGTTGGCCGCCGACGCCGCCGGCCCGACGCCGCCGACGAGAACGACCGTCGATTCGTCGCCGATGCTCTCGCAGATCGCGTCGCGCTCTGCAGCGACAGCCGTAACCACGAGCAGCCTCACGATGTGCTCACTGAGGCCCTACGGATGAGACTGTCCGGGTGCGACGCTGCCCGGCGGCGGCTGCCAGCCGGGCGCCGAGGAGGCGCGCCGCATCGCCCGGTTGCGCAGCAGCACGAGCACGGTGGTGACGCCGACCACCGCCCCGGCGATCCAGAAGCCGAGCGATCCGTTGTCTGAGGGCAACAGCACGGCGATGGCAGCGCCGAGCACCCAGGCGAGTTGCAGGAACGTCTCCGATCGCGCGAACGCGCTGGAGCGCAGGGCCTCGGCTACATCTCGCTGGATGACCGCGTCGAGGGCGATCTTGGCCAGCGAGTTGGTGGACGAGCTGACGAACATGGCGATGATCGCGAACGGAATGGCGAACAAGATCGCGGTGAACAGGCACGTCACTGCCGCGATGGCGCCGCAGATCATGATCACGATCTCGGGGTGGGCGAGGCGCACCCTGGTGCCTATGCCGGTTCCGACGAAGTTGCCGGCGCCCGCACCGATCACCACGCCACCGAGTGCGAGCGCTGCGTCCAGGCCATGTGAGGTCGTCTCGATGTGGAAGGCGAGAAAGATGGTCAGGAAGCCGGACAGGAATCGCATCGTCGACTCGCCCTGCAACGCGGTGATCACCGCGGGCGCGAAGCCGCGACGGGCCCAGCCGCCGATGCGGCCGAGCGGTGCGACCCGCGGCTGTCCGGGCGGCCGGGGCGGGCGCTTCATCCGCTCGCCGGGGCTTGCCGAATCGATCTGCTTTGGCAGGCGTAGGGCGAAGAACCCGCAGGCGCCGAAGGCGAGCGCGGTGACCCCTAGTCCGACCGAGTATGAGCCGGTTGATTTGATGACGATGCCGATGAACGCGCCGCCGATCAGCGCGGAGCCCAGACCGAAGATCGACAGGCGGGCGTTCGCCTCGACCAGCGTCATGCCCGGAGGCACCAGCCGGGGCGCTGCGGCTGCCCGGATAACGCTGTAGGCCTTGGAGAGAACCAGCGAACCCAGTGCGCAGGGGTAGAGCACGAGCAGTTCGGTCGGATGCTGCGCCATGATCGCGGCGAGCACAGCGCGTCCGATCGCGGTGCCTGCCATGGCCCAGCGGCGACCGTGTTGCACCCGGTCGAGCGCCGGCCCGATGACGGGCGCGACGACGGCGAAGGGCGCCATCGTGACGAGCAGATAGAGCAGCACGTTGCCGCGCTGGGCATGTGCTGAAGCGCCGAAGAACACCGTGCCGGCAAGCGCGACGGTGATCATCGCGTCCGTGCCGTAGGACATGACCTGGTTCCAGATCAGCGCGGTGAGGCCCGACTCGTGCGCGCCGTCGGATCTGCTGGCGTTGATCACCTTGTGGGTGACGCCTCGAGCCAGTTCGCTGCTGCGGCTCATGATCGCGCGGGTGACGGTCGGCTTCGGCGGTTGCGTGCCGGGTTGCGCGCCCGGTGGCAGCGCGCCGGGATCGTTCGGGGAGTGAATGTGGTGGTACGTCGGCGAGTCGTAGCTTGCCGGCGGTGTCGGCGGTGGTGGCCCGTAGCGCTGGGTCGGTGCGGCGTGCGGGAACTGCTCGGTCTGGTAGCCCGAGGGCGGGTTCGGCGGCGGGTTGTAGGGCCGGGTGTGTTGCGGGCCGTAGCCCTCGGCGCGATACGGCTCGGCCGGATATGCCGGCGGCGCAGGCGTGCCCTGGCGCGAATGGTGGGTCGTGTGGCCAGACTTGGAGAACCGCTTGCGCGGTTGGTCGTCGTCGCGTCGGGCCACGGCTCCATCCTGCCGTACCGCAGGCGTGTGCCGTAGCAACCGTTGGGGTCGCCCAAGGTGCTCGCGAAATACCCTGCGACCGGATCAGTCACAATAGACGGGTGATCGCCACCGAAAAGCCTCGCACCCCAAAACTCGACGCGGTGTGCGCCGCTGCCGTCGAGATAGCTCGTGCTGCCGCCGTCGAGGTGGGAGGCAACCAGGTTGCAGACCATCTCGGCGCCCAAGCCGAGGGCGAGCGGGTCGTCACACACGCATTCGAGGCCACCGTGCCGGGCTACTCGGGCTGGTACTGGGCGGTGACGGTCGCACGCGTTTCGCGTTCGAAAACCGTCACGGTCGATGAGGTGGTGCTACTGCCCGGTGAGCAGGCGCTCATGGCTCCGGGTTGGGTGCCCTGGAGTGAGCGGCTGCGCCCCGGTGATCTGGGGCCCGGCGACCTGTTGCCGACCCGTCCCGACGACTGGCGCCTCGTTGCTGCCTACGTCGAATCCGACGACCCCGCGGTGGAAGAGGTCGCCTTCGAACTCGGGCTGGGCCGCGAGCGCGTCCTCTCGCGTGAGGGCCGCCTTGACGCAGCCGAGCGGTGGCAGGCAGGCGAGGGCGGCCCCGACACCCCGATGGCCCGAAGTGCCCCGGCGCAATGCGGCACCTGCGGATTCCTGCTTTCGCTGGCCGGTTCGCTGCGTGCCGCATTCGGCGTATGCAGCAACGAGATGGCTGCCGCCGACGGGCAGGTCGTCAGTGTCGAGCACGGCTGCGGGGCGCACTCCTCCGTGCTGGCTGAGGTTCCCTAGCGGGTGCGGCCCTCGCCGCGATGCTTGCGCACGAGCACGAGCCCGATCAGGCCGAGGATCCAGCCGGCCAGGCAGGTCCACAGCCAGACGCGGTGATCGTGGCGGCCGAGCCAGCCGTAGAACGGCAGCAGCACGACGAACCCGAGGAACCAGATTGCGGTGCCCACCGCGACCACTCGCCAAGCGTTGGCCTGCACCGGCTCGGGCGGGGTACGCAGTGCACGCTTGTCGCCCATGTGCGGAAGGCTAATCGGCATGCGTTGTCGCGCGCACAGCGAGTCGCTCGGTTCGGGCCTGAGGCCCGATCAGGTGCTGCGCGCGATGTCTGCGGCGCCCGGGCTCGCCTGCCTGTGGGGGAGCTGGGCCGGCGGTGGCGCCATGGTGCTGAGCCGGCCGCTGCGCGTCCTGGCCGAGGCGGCCGATCCTGCGCTTGCTCTGGCTGACCAGCCGCTACTTGATGGCGCCGATCCAGCCATCGTCGGCGGCGGCTGGTTCGGTGTACTCGGATATGACGCCCGATGCTCGCATCTCGCCTTTTACGACCACCTGCTCCGCTACGACGAGAGCGGCGAGTGGCACTTCGAGGCGTTGTGGAGCGCCGAACGCGCCGACGAGCTTCGCGCCATCTGCGACGAGTTTCGCGCGCTGTTGCGGGCTCGGCCACCCGCTGTGCCATGGCAGGTGGGCACCTTCGACGGTGCGCCGACCGTCGAGCACCTCGAGGCGGTCGAGCGGGCGGTCGAGATGATCCGGGCAGGTGAGCTGTACCAGGTCAACGTCTGCACCAGGCTGGCCGCGCCGTTCGATGGCAGCGCGGCGAGCCTGTTCGCCTCCGCAGCCGCTCGGCTGCGCCCGGCCTACGGCGCGTACATCGACGCCGGTGGGTACGCGGTGGCCAGCCTGAGCCCGGAACTGTTCCTGCGGCGCCGCGCTGACGAGGTCACCACGTCACCGATCAAGGGCACGGTGCCCCGCAGCCAAGCACCCGAGACGCTGCGCCGATCGGCCAAGGATGCCGCGGAGAACGTCATGATCGTCGACCTGATGCGCAACGATCTCGGCCGCGTCGCGCGGACGGGAAGCGTGCAGGTCGCCGAGCTGCTCAGCGTCGAGCCACACCCGGGCGTATGGCATCTCGTGTCGACGATCACCGCGAGGCTCGACGGCAGCGATGCCGATTTGCTGCGGGCGACGTTCCCACCCGGCTCGGTCACCGGCGCGCCGAAGGTGCGAGCGATGCAGGCGATCGCCGAGCTCGAACATCAGGATCGCGGCGCCTACACCGGAGCGATCGGGTTCGCGAGCCCGTCGTGGGGCCTCGAGTTCAACGTCGCGATCCGCACGTTCGAGATCGGCGACGGCCGCATCGAGTTGGGCGTCGGCGGCGGAATCACCGCCGACAGCGTGCCGATGCTGGAATGGCGTGAATGCCTGCACAAGGCGGCCCCGCTGTTGGGGGCGCTCGGCGCGGCCCTGACGGACGAGCTGGCAACCCCTGAGGTGCCGGCGAGTTCTGACCAACTGGCGGGCGGCCTGCTCGAGACCATCCTGGCCGTCGACGGGACGCCGCTGCGTCTCGCTGATCATCTGGCTCGGCTGGACCGTTCCTGCCGGGAGCTCTACGGCCACGGCGTGCCGGAGGAGCTCGCGGCGACCGTGCGCTCGGCGGCGACGGGTGCTGGCCGTGTCGCGATCCGTGTCGTACTGCAACCCGGCGGGCGGGTCTCGGTCAGTGCAACGCCGGCCCGTCCGCTGCCCGGGCCGTCGCAGCTGCGCATCGTGCACGGACGCGACGGGCTTTGGCGGCACAAGTGGGCGGCTCGCGGCTACCTGACGCGCGCCGAGCAAGCGGCCGGCGTGCCGCTGTTCGTCGCCGGCGACGGCGCGGTGCTCGAGACGAGCCGGGGCAATGTCTTTCTCGTGTGCGACGACGGGACGCTCGTCACCCCGCCGTTGCGTGATGACCTGTTGCCGGGGGTCACCCGCCGAGCCCTGCTCGACCTGGCCCGTGATCTCGGCCGGCCGACCCGGCTGGCGACGTTCACCGCGGATGAGCTGCGCGCCGCGTCGGCCGCGTTCTGGACCAGTAGCCTGAGCGGGGTGGTTCCCATCGCCTCCGTCGACGGCGCCGTGCTGCGACGTCGTGACGCCGAGCTCGCCTCGCTCGCGGCCGGCCTGGCCGGTGGCGCCATGCGAGAACGTTAGGTAAACTAACTACCGACATGATGGCTGTTTCCCCGACTGAGTTGACCGCCGCTGAACTCGCGGCGGCGCTACGGCCTTCGCTACTTCGGCTGACGCGCGTCCTGCGTAATCAGCGCGTCGACACCTCGGTCACCCTCACGCAGCTCTCGGCGCTCGGGACGCTTTCCAAGAAAGGCTCGATGAGTGCGGGCGATCTGGCCGCATGCGAGCGGGTGCAGCCGCCGTCGATGACAAAGGTGCTGGCCAGCCTGGAAGACAAGGGCCTGGTCACCCGCGAGGCGCATCCCTCGGACAAGCGCCAGGCGATCATCGTGCTGACCCAGGCCGGAGTCGATCTGCTCGATTCCGAACGGCGCGAGCGCACCGCGTGGCTCTCCCAACGCGTTGCCCAGTTGTCACCCGACGAGCGAGCCGCGCTGCACGACGTCATTCCGGTGCTCGACAAGCTGGCCGAGCTGTGACGGCGGTAGCCACCACAGCCACTCAGACGCAGAGTCGTCCTACCCTCGACAAGCAAGAGCGGCCTGGCATGTTCCGCTCGCTGCGGGTGCGCAACTACCGGCTCTACGCCTCTGGCCAGCTCGTATCGCTCACCGGCAGCTGGATGCAGCGGGTGGCCCAGGACTGGCTCGTCCTGACGCTCACCAATTCAGGCACTGCGCTAGGCGTCGTCACCGCGCTGCAGTTCGGGCCATCGCTCGTCCTCGGCCTGTGGGGCGGCGTGCTCGCCGACCGTGGCGACAAGCGAAAGCTGCTGCTCGCGACGCAGACTTCGCTCGCGGTTGTCGCTCTGGTACTCGGTCTGCTCGACATCGGCGGAGTGGTGCAGTACTGGCACGTGCTCGTCATGGCGACTGCCCTCGGGGTGATCACCGCGGTCGACACTCCGGTTCGCCAGTCGTTCGTGGTCGAGATGGTCGGCAAGGACGACCTGACCAACGCCGTCGGCATCAACTCGACGATCTTCAATACAGGACGCATCCTCGGCCCTGCCGTGGCCGGAGTGATGATCACTGCGGTCGGCACCGGCTGGGCGTTCGTCGCGAACGCCTTGTCCAGCGTGGCGGTTCTCGCCGGCCTGTGGATGATGCGACCGGCAGAGCTCTTCCCGGCGCCGCAGGTCGAGCGGGCCAAGGGCCAGCTTCGTGCCGGAGTTCGCTACGTGCTCGGACGGCGTGATCTGCTGCTCACGATGCTGCTCGTCTTCATCGTGGGGACGTTCGGCCTGAACTTCCAGATCACCACCGCGCTGATCGCCAAGCAGGTGTTCCATCGCAGCGCGACGGGCTACGGCCTGCTCTCGACGGCGCTCGCGGTGGGTGCCTGCGTCGGCGCGGTGCTGGCCACTCGCCGCACGCGCCGGCCGTCCTCGTATTTCCTGATCGGTGCGGCGACCGTGTTCGGCCTGATCGAGGTTGCCGCTGGGGCGATGCCAGGATTCCTGTGGACGGCCGCGATGCTCGTGCCAGCCGGGTTGGCGATGTTGACGTTCACGACCGCGGCGAACTCGTCGGTGCAACTTGGCGTCGAGCCGACTATGCGCGGACGGGTGATGGCCCTGTATCTCATGTGCTTCATGGGCGGTACCCCGGCCGGTGCGCCGCTGATCGGGTGGACTGCGGGCATGTTCGGCCCGCGCTGGGGCATGATCGGCGGCGGGCTGATCTCGGCGGGCGCGGCGCTGGCGCTCGGGGTGATGATCGCCCGACGCCGCGAACTCGGCATGGCGTATCTGCTCGGCCGGATGGCCGGGCCGCTGCGCCCGCGCTCCCAGACCGGCAGCTGAGCCCCGCGGGCCGCGCGCGGCTGTTTTCGCTTTGTATGGCGAGCGGGGATGCGCGGGCGTATGCCGCGTGGCTGTTCTCGCAGGTGGGCAGTTAGCTTGCGGGTGGGCAGTTATAAGTGCCCACCCGCGTGGCAAGTGCCCACCTGCTGGGCCGTCGTGGGCGCGAGCGGGTCGCGCTACCAGGCGTAGTCCTCGGGGGCGGTGCGGTGGCCGGGGAAGATCTCGTCGAGCTGGGCCAGTGCCTTCTCCTCGAGGCGTACGTCCAGGGCACGCAGGCCGGCATCGAGTTGCTCGCGGGTTCGCGGGCCGATGATCGGCGCGGTCACGGCCGGCTGGTGGAGCAGCCAGGCGAGCGCGATGTCGCCGGGCTCGTGGCCGAGTTGCGCGGCGAATTCCTCGTATTGCTCGATCTGCGTGCGGTGGGACTCGAGCGTGTCGCGCGAGCGACCTTCCAGGCGGCGCTTGCCCTCACGCTCCTTGCGCAGTACGCCACCGAGCAGGCCACCGTGCAGTGGCGACCACGGGATGACGCCCAGCCCGTAGTGCTGCGCGGCGGGCAGCACCTCGAGTTCGACGTCGCGCGTGAGCAGGTTGTAGATCGACTGCTCGCTGACGAGTCCGGTGAAGTTGCGCCGGCGCGCGGCCTCTTGGGCCTGTGCGATGTGCCACCCGGCGAAGTTGCTGCTGCCGGCGTAGAGGATCTTGCCCTGCGCGACGGCCACCTCGATGGCCTGCCAGATCTCGTCCCAGGGCGTGGCCCGATCGACGTGGTGGAACTGGTAGATGTCGACGTAATCAGTCTGCAACCGGGCGAGTGATGCATCGAGTGCTCGCCGGATGTTGAGCGCCGAGAGCTTGCCTTCGTTCGGCCACTCGCCCATGTCGCCGTACAGCTTGGTGGCGAGCACGGTACGTTCGCGCCGACCACCACCCTTGGCGAACCAGCTACCGACGATCGACTCGGTACGGCCCTTGTTCTCGCCCCAGCCGTAAACGTTGGCGGTGTCGAAGAAGTTGACGCCGTAGTCGTGCGCGGCGTCCATGATTGCGTGCGCGTCGGACTCGTCGGTGTGCGGGCCGAAGTTCATCGTGCCGAGGCAGATCCGGCTGACGGTCAGGCCACTGCGTCCCAGATGGGTGTATTCCATGCCGTCAAGCCTTGTCTTCATCGATGTGCCGCACAACCGCCTGGTGTTCGCCCACCGCAGAATGGCAGGGTGCTGCCGCCCATCGAGATCGCCGACGCCGCTGACCGGCGAGTGGACGACTTCAGAGACCTCTCCGATGCCGACGTCCGGCCCGATCGTCGCGGGATCGTCATCGCAGAAGGAGTGAACGTCGTCCGGCGTTTGATCGACTCCCCTTACCCGGTGCGGGCTGTCATCGGCGTGCAGAGCCGGGTCGAGGCGATGAGCGCGGCACTGTCCGCAGTTGACGCTCCCGTGTACGTCGTCGACAAGTGGTTGCTGTCTGACGTCGTAGGTTTCCGGGTGACCAGGGGGATCCTCGCGTCCGCGGCGCGGCCGTCGCCGCCGTCAGTTGAGGCGCTGCTCCGCGGAGCGCAGCGCCTTGCTGTTCTCGAATCGCTGAACGACTTCGAGAACCTCGGCGCCCTGTTCCGCAACGCTGCGGCCTTCGGTGTGGACGCAGTGCTGCTCGATCCGCAGTGCGCCGACCCGCTGTATCGGCGCAGCGTCCGAGTGTCGATGGGGCATGTGCTGCGCGTACCGTTCGCGATGATGACCGGCTGGCCGTCCTCGCTGAAAGGCTTACGGGATAACGGGTTCACGCTCCTGGCGATGACCCCCCGCAGCGACGCGACCTCGCTACGAGACCTCCCGCGGCCGGACCGGTGGGCGGTGCTGCTCGGCGCCGAGGGTCCGGGTCTGAGCGAGGCCGCTATGGCGCAGGCAGACATCCGCGTCCGCATCCCGATGAGCAGTGACGTCGATTCGCTCAACGTGGCGACGGCCGGTGCGATCGCCTTCGCCCAACTCGGCTAGGGCGCAGCCCTGCAATCGCGACCTGGCACGGGTGCGGCGCTCCGCGACCTCCCCGATCCGGTGTCTTGATCATCTCTGCTGGATCCGCCATCACTGGCATCACTGGCGGCTTCGCCAGAGATGATCAACGGTGTGCCAGTGCGGACTTCCTAGCGCGCCGTCGATCCAGGACTTGTCGAACCAGGCCGCTCGCGCGCCTTGACAACGCGCGGCGACGCGTTTCATTCTGTAACTCATTCGTTCTAGAACAAGAAGGTTATGAATGGCTACCGATCAGCTCAGCCTCGTGTTCAGCGCTCTCGCGGATCCGACCAGGCGCGCGATCCTGGTGCGCTTGGCCGACGGCGACGCGCCGGTTGCCGAGTTGGCTGCGCCGTTCACGATGTCGCAACCGGCGATATCGCGGCATCTCAAGGTTCTGGAGAACGCCGGACTGGTCTCGCGCTCCCGCCGTGCGACTGCCCGACTCAGCCACCTGGAGGCCGAACCACTCCGTGAGGTGACGACGTGGCTGGCGGGCTACCAGAGGTTCTGGGACGAAAGCTATGAGCGGCTCGACGAGTTGCTCTCAGCGCTGCATGGCAAGCGGGGCGCCGGCAGCGACGCGCGAGCGCGACGGCGCAGTCCGAGCGAAGGGAGACGACGATGAGAAAGACGCATATCGCAGCAGAGCCCGGCATGCCGCAGATCATCAGCACGCGGGAGTTCGACGCGCCGCGCGATCTGGTGTTCCGCGCACACGTCGACCCGGACCTGCTCGTCCAGTGGCGTGGGCTGCGTGAGCACACCCTGACCATCGAGCGGTACGACGTGCGCGACGGCGGCAAGTGGCGATACGTCGCCAGGGACGCCGACGGCGAGGAATACGGCTTCCATGGCGTGTTTCACGGCGATGCGTCGCCGGACGGCATCGTGCAGACCTTCGAGTTCGAGGGCGCACCCGGCCACGTCAGCCTGGACACGACCACGCTCGAAGAGCACGACGGCACGACGCTGGTCCGGCGGGTGTCGAGCTTCCAGTCGGTCGAGGACCGCGACGCCATTGTTGCCGGAGGCATGGAGCGCGGCGTGCGCGAGTCCGACGAGCGCCTGGCCGAGTTGCTCGCTGGACGGGGGGCATGAACATGCTGCTCGACGGGAAGAACGCCGTGATCTACGGAGCCGGCGGCTCGATCGGTGGTGCGGTGGCTCGTGCGTTCGCCCGCGAGGGGGCGCACGTCCACCTCGCCGGACGGACGCTCGCGAGCCTGGAGGTGGTCGCCGAGCAGATCCGCTCGGCGGCTGGCGTCGCTGACACGGCGCGCGTCGACGCCCTGGACGAGCGGGCGGTCGACGCGCACCTGGACGCGGTCGCCGAGCAGGCCGGCAGCGTCGACATCTCCATGAACGTGATCTCGCACGGCGATGTGCAGGGGACGCCGCTCGCTGAGATGTCGCTCGAGGACTTCGAACGGCCGGTCGTCACGGCCGTGCGGACGACGTTTCTGACCACGAGGGCCGCCGCCCGGCACATGATGAGGCAGCGCTCTGGAGTCATCCTGATGTTCGGCGGCTACGGCGATCCGCTGCCCCGGCTGGGCGGCCTGCAGGTCGCGTTCGGCGCGCTGGAATCCCTGCGCCGCAACCTCGCCTGCGAGCTCGGGCCGTTCGGCGTCCGCGTGGTCGTCCTGCAGACCGGCGGCATCCCCGAGTCGATCCCCGAGGACCTTGACTGGAAGCAGGCGGTCACCGACAGCATCGTCGGGCGGACCATGCTCGGGCGGGCGGCAACCTTGGCCGACGTCGGCAACGTCGCGGCGTTCGCCGCCTCCGACCGGGCAGCGGCGATCACCGCGTCCGCGATCAACATCACCTGCGGCTCGGAGGTCAGCTAACCCACGTAGTGCGCGTCGGCCACGGTGAGGGCCTCGTCGAGGATCGCGAGACCCTCGCGCAGTTCGTCCTCGGTGATCGTGCAGGGTGGGACGACATGCGTGCGGTTGAAATGGACGAACGGCCACAGCCCGCGTTGCTTGCACGCGGCGGCGAACTCGTTCATCGGCCCGGCGGCTGCACCACTCGCGTTGTACGGCACGAGCGGCTCGCGGGTTGCCCGGTCGCGGACGAGTTCGACCGCCCAGAAGACGCCGAGACCGCGAACCTCGCCCACGGACGGATGTTTCTCGGCCATCTCGCGCAACGTCGGCCCGATGATGTCCGTGCCCAGGGCGCGGGCGTGCTCGATGATGCCCTCGTCCTTGAAGATGTTGATCGACGCGACGGCTGAGGCGCACCCGAGCGGGTGGCCCGAGTAGGTCAAGCCGCCGGGATACGGCCGCTGCGCGAATGTCGCGGCGATATCGCGCGACATGATCACGCCGCCGAGCGGGACGTAGCCGCTGTTCACCCCCTTGGCGAAAGCGATGAGATCGGGCGTGACGCCCCAGTGATCGATGGCGAACCATTCGCCGCAGCGTCCGAAACCAGCCATGACCTCGTCGGCGATCAGCACGATGCCGAACTCGTCGCACAATGCGCGAACGCCGGCCAGGTAGCCGGCCGGCGGGACGAGGATGCCGTTCGTTCCGACAACGGTCTCCAGCACGACGGCCGCCACGGTGGCCGGACCCTCGAACGTGATCACGTCGCGCAGGTGCGCCAGCGCGCGCTCGCACTCCTCGTCCGCCGACGTGGCGTGAAACGCCGACCGGTACAGGTAGGGCCCCCAGAAGTGGACCACGCCGGGGATGCCGGGCTCGCTGCCCCAACGCCGCGGGTCGCCGGTCAGGGTGAGCGAGCCGGCGGTGGCGCCGTGGTAGCTGCGGTAGGCGGCGAGCACCTTGTGCCGGCCGGTGTGCAGTCGCGCCATCCGCAGGGCGTTCTCGACCGCCTCAGCGCCTGCATTGGTGAACATGACGACATCGAGATCGCCGGGGGCGAGCTCGGCGATCAGACGCGCCGCCTCGCTGCGTGCGTCATAGGCGAACGACGGTGCGACCGTGCACAGCTTGGCGGCGGCGTCCTGGATCGCCGCGACGAGGCGCGGGTGCTGGTAACCGATATTGACGTTGACGAGTTGGGAGGAGAAGTCGAGGTAGTGCTTGCCGTCGTAGCCCCAAAAGCGTGACCCTTCCGCGCCGGCTATGGGCATCGGGTCGATCAGCGCCTGGGCTGACCAGGAGTGGAAGACGTGCGCGCGATCGTCGTCGCGGACCTGCTGCTCTTTCGTCGTCATAGCATCCTCGCTTGTCGATCGGGCCGACCAGACAAGACGACACTGCCACTCGGCCCGCAGGCGATCTGCGCTGGGCCCCGAGGTGCCCTTACGCCGAGCGGATCTGCTCGAGATCGGGGCGCTTCGCGGCGAGCCCGTCGCCGGTGGAGCGATGGTGCAACCGGCGCCCGATCCAGGGCAGGAAAACTCTCGACGCTAGTGTCCCGCGCCGGAAATTCGTTGCGTAAGTCCGGTGATCCAAGCGTGCGCTCGCAAGGCGGAGGAGGGTAGCTGTACTTGACTGTCCTGCGCCCGACGACAACGCAGCGAGCGTCCGTTTGGGCGCCGGAATTATGCAGCGAATTTCTGGCGCGGGACACTGTAGACCAGGGAGTCGCGCCATGACTCGTGCAGCGCGGCGAACTCGCCGGCGCCGGACGCGATCAGTGCCTCGGGCGTGCCGTCCTCGACGACCCGTCCGCCCTCGAGGACGAGCACGCGGTCGGCGATCTCGACCGTCGAGAGCCGGTGCGCGATGATCAGCGCGGTGCGGTTGCGCAGAACCGTGCGAAGCGCGCGCTGCACAGCACGCTCGGTCGGGACGTCCAGCGAGGACGTCGCCTCGTCGAGAATGAGCACCGCCGGATCGGCGAGGAAGGCCCGCGCGAACGCGACCAACTGCCGCTGCCCGGCCGATAGCCGCCCGCCGCGCTTGCGCACGTCGGTGTCGTAGCCGTCAGGCAGCGCCCGGATGAACTCGTGCGCGCCAACCGAGCGCGCAGCCTCGATCACCTCCTCGCGAGAAGCCCTCGGCCGGCCGAAGGAGATGTTGTCGGCCACCGATCCGGAGAACAGGAAGCCGTCCTGGGTGATCATCACGACCGCTTCGCGAAGGTCGGCCTCGCTGACCTCGCGCAGGTCGACCTCGTCGAGGTGCACAGTGCCCGAGGTCGGGTCGTAGAAGCGCGAGATCAGCTTGGCGATCGTCGACTTGCCCGCCCCGGTGGCCCCGACGAGCGCAACCGTCTGTCCGGACGGGATGTGCAGGTCGAGTTCGTGCAGCACAGGACGTTGCGGCTGATAGGAGAACTCGACCGCGTCGAGATCGAGCGCGCCCTGGATCGGGCGTTCGATCGGGACCGGCGAGTCCGGCTCAGGCACCGACGGTGCCTCGGCCAGCACGGCGGCGATCTTCTCCAGCGCCGCGGTGGCCGACTGTAGCGAGTTGTAGAAGACGGCGACGTCGTCCATCGGATCGAAGAACTGTCGCAGGTACAGGATGAACGCGGTCAGCACGCCGAGCGCCAACCCGCCGTCGACGACCCGGTAACCGCCCACGAGCAGCACGGTGACGGTGACGACGCTGCCCACCAGGGTCGCGCCAGGAATGAACACACCGAACAGGCGGAACGCCCGGGTGTTGGCCTCGCGGTAATCGCGGTTCAGGCCGCCGAAGAGCGTGTCGTTGCGCTCTTCGCGGCGGAACGCCTGCACGGCGCGGATGCCGTTGAACGTCTCGACGAAGTTGACGATGAGCGTCGCAATCGTCTCGCGGGTACGGCGGAACGCCACCGCTGCCTGCGCCGAGAACCAGCGGTAGAGGAACCACAGCGGGATGAACGAAGCCAGCGTGATCAGCCCGAGCGGAAGGTCGAGGAACAGCAGCAGGATGCTGATCGCCGAGATGTTCAGCACGGCGGTGATCAGCCCGTCCAGACCCGAATCGAGCAGCTCGGACAGCGTGTCGACATCGGAAGTCAGCCGCGAGATCACCCGTCCGGACGTGAACCGCTCATGGAAGGACACCGACAGCGCCTGGGTATGGTCGAACGCACGCCGGCGCAGGCCGAACAGGATCGCCTGGCCGATTCGCCCACTGCGCAGCACGAACACCGCACGCAGCCAGCCGGAGATCAGCGCGCAGGCGACGAGCGCAACCGTGATCGTGATGAGCGTGCCGTATCTGCTCTCGCGCGCCTGCGGGAGCGCGTGGTCGATGGCGACGCCGATGAGCCACGGCGCGGCCATGGTGGCGCCGGTCTGGATCAGGACGATCGCCACGACGAACACGATCGCCCGGCGATGCGGGCGCACCAGATCGCCGAGCAGTCGCCGCGCGTCGCCGCGCAACCGTGGCCGGCCGGTGATCACCACCTCGTCGGCGGCCTTCTGGGCTGCTGCGGCGTCGGCGGTGAGCTTGCCGCGCCAGTCGGATTCCGCCGGCTTGTCAGTGGGCTCGCTGCTCACAGCTGTGGCTCCAGCTCGGAGGTCTGCGCGAGCAGTTCGCGGTATTCGGGCACGGTGTTCAGCAACTCGCGGTGCGTGCCGACAGCGGCAATGCGGCCGTCGGCGAGCAGGGCGACCCGGTCGGCCAGCAACACGGTTGACGGCCGGTGTGCCACGACGAGCGCCGTGGTGGCGGCTAGCACCCGCCGAAGTGCCGCCTCGACCTGCGCTTCGGTATGGACGTCCAGCGCCGATAGCGGGTCGTCGAGCACGAGCACCTTGGGGCGCCCGAGTACGGCGCGAGCGAGCGCGAGCCGCTGGCGCTGGCCACCTGACAGCGAAAGGCCCTGCTCGCCGATGCGGGTCTCGAGCCCGTAGGGGAGGTCGTGGACGAAGCCGGCCTGCGCGATGTCGATAGCCTCGGCGATCTCTGCATCGGTAACGCCCGGACGCCCGAGCGTGAGATTCTCGGCGACACTCGCAGAGAACAGCGTCGCCTCCTCGAACGCGACCGCGACGACGCTGCGCAGTTGGTCAAGTGTCATGTCGCGCACGTCGCGCTCGCCGATGGTGATCGCCCCGCCGGTGACGTCGTATAGGCGTGGCACCAGCGCGGTGAGCGTGGTCTTGCCTGAGCCGGTCGCGCCGACCAGTGCCATCGTCTCGCCGTCGCGGATCTCGAGGTCGACGCCGTGCAGAACGTCCTCGGATGCATCCGGGTAGCGGAAGCGCACGTCGTGGAACTGGATCACCGCATCGGCCGGCGAATCGTCGACCACCGCGGGGTCGACGATTGACGGGTCGGTGTCGAGCACCTCGAAGATCCGGCGCGCGGCACTGGCCGCCTCTTCGGTGAGCGCGAGCAGCCAACCCAGCGAGATGATCGGCCAGATCAGGCGCAGGTACAGGGTGAGAAACGCGACGAGTTGGCCGAGTGTCATCGCCCCGTGTGCGGCGGCCAGCACCCCACCGCACGTGACGCCGGCGAGAACCAATTGCGGTTGACCCTCGAGGGCGGCCCAGAACTTGGCCAGCGTGCCGATCTTGGTCAGCTCCGCGTCGCGCAACACGCTCGCGCCGCGGGTGAACGACGCAAGCATCTGCGGGCGTCGTCCGTAGGACTTGATCACCCGGATGCCCAGCGCGGACTCCTCGACCGCGGTGGCCAGGTCGCCGGTGAGATCCTGCGCGCGGCGGGCATCGCGGCTGTAGCGCAGTTCGAACTTGCGGGTGAACACGCCGAGAGGCGCAATGGCGGCCACCACGAACAGTCCGAGTATCAGGTGAATGTGCAGCAGCAGCACGAGGACGACCAGCGTCGTCGCGGTGTTGGCGATCAAAAAGACGAAGCCGAAGCCGATGAACCGCCGGATGGTCGACAGGTCAGTGGTGGCGCGCGAGAGCAGCTGCCCGGATGGCCACCGGTCGTGGAATGCGACCGGCAGTCGCTGCAGGTGAGCGAACAAGTCGTGGCGCATATCGCTCTCGAGCCCGAGTGCGGCACGCGCCATGGCATACCTGCGCACGAAGAACAACACCGCCTCGGCGACGCCGAACACGAGCGCGAGGCCGGCGAGCGGCCAGAGTCCCGCTGTGTCGTGGTGGCGGATCGGGCCATCGATGATGCGCCCGGTGATCAAGGGAACCAGTGCCTGCGCAAGCATCGCGCCGCACGCGGTGACGATCATGACGGTGATCGTCTTGCGGTGCGGGCGTGTCCAACGCCGCAGGCGTAGAAGGGTTTTGATTGCGCCGGATCCGCTGGTCTGCGAGTCAACGTCGTGTCCGGTCACGATGATTCACGTTACGACGTGGGTACGACATTCGGCGACCGATTTTCCGGCGAGCGAACAGCCGCGGGCACCCGTCGTGGCGATCTTCAGAAAGCGTGCTCAGTCATCGCGATGACGATCACTGTTGAGGACGAGTCGCTGGTGCCGCGCAAGGGGTTTTCGCGATCTGTGGACATTGCGCAGCGTTATCCACAGATCGTCCAGACGGGTCGCGTCGCCACAGGTCGAGCCGCATGATCGCAACATGTTCACCAACGCGGCACGTCGATCACTTACGTCAGGCATCGGCCATCTCGCTGGGATGGCAAGCCACACGGCGCGGCGGTGTGGCGCGCGGCAGATGATCTTCACGCGTTGGCCGCCTTAACCCGGGCCGCTTGTCACCGGCCGGCGTCACGAGACGCCGAGCGTTTAGTCGCGCTTGCGGCGTACGCCGAGCAGGATGTCGTCCCACGAGGGGATACGTGCCCGAGCAGCCTTCTGCTCCTCGGTCTCGTCGCTGTGGGGCTCCACCCGTCGCCTCGGTATCTCGTTGCGGGCCCGGGAAGCCGCGGGGGCGCCGGTCGCCGAAGGAGTGACGCCGCCCTGCTGATCGACCAGTTGAAGGGGAAGCGATGGTGTTTCGTGATCTTCAGCCGCCTGATCGTAGAGTTCCTCGTCGCCGGCGGCCGGGCGCTCGATGGTTCGCGGCAACGGTCCGGTGAGGGCATCCGAGGCGGCCGGCGCCGCCGCGGGCAGGTCCGGGACGATGCTCACGACCGGGCGGATCGGGCGGTCCGACAGCAGGTCAGCCGCCGTCTCGTCCAGCGGAGTGACCGCACGCGACGACAGCGAGAAGGCCCATTCGGCCATCCGATCGGTATCGCCGCCACGCCATCCGGCCGACACGATCCACTGGCCGTCCTCGCGACGGTGCGAATCCCACGTGACGCCGGCGGGATCGATGCCGTGGGCGGTGAATCGCTCGTCGACCGCCTCGCCGAAGTTGACCAGTTGGCCATCAGGCGTGCTGCGTCGCGCCCGCGCGCGGCGGGCTTCGCCGGCCATACGCGAGCGTTCCTCAAGAACCGGCCCGGCGAAGAGCAGTACCCGATCGATGGAGATACCTGCCTCGTCGGCGAGCGCCTTCGGTGTCTCGCCGGATCGAACGCGCACCTGGATCTCTCGGGGCCGGATCGAGGAGCTGGGCTCTGGTGCGACGCGGGTCGACACCGATGCCTCGTCCGGACGAATGCACGCACGTAGCGAATCGTCGATGCGCATGCTGAACTGCTCATCACCGTCGAGCGTCTCGACGACGATGTGTCCGCTGTCGTCTCCAGGCCCGACGAAGCGAAGCTGCCGCATGGGCAGACCATACGGAGTCGACATGCCGATTCCGCGGAGCACACGCCGGGCGGTCGCTGATTGCTGACATAGATCATTCCGCTTGGACCGTGCACAACTACGCTTGAAACTGACTGATTTCAAGCTCTTGCAACGCAGCGCTCTGCACTACTGCGGTCCCGGACATCGCCTGCCGAGGAGGGGCTGCCGATCGCCTTCTCCGAGTCGGCCCCGGCGTACGTGCGCTGCAGCCGACGATCGGTCAGGCGAACAGTTCGCGTAGCCAGGCCAGTTGACGCTGCTCGTGGAAGGGCCCGCCGCCCTCGTGGTCGTTGAACCCGTACTCGTCGATCGACTTAGGCCCGCCGTAGGCGTTGTAGGCGGCGTAGACGGTTGCTGGCGGGCAGATCGCGTCCATGAGGGCCACGGAGAACAGCGCGGGCGCGCTGGCTCGCCGTCCGAGCACGGCCGCGTCGAAGTAGCTGACCGTCGCGAATGCCTGCTCGGCGTGGTCGCGGTGGACGCTCAGGTAGTGGGCCAATTCGCGGTAGGGCCGCTGGTCGGTGGTCTCGCAGCCACGCTTGATGTCGCACAGGAACGGCACGTTGGGCAGCGCCGCGACAACGTATGCGCTCAGCGCGGCAGCGGCGAGCGCGATGCCGCCGCCCTGGCTGACGCCCGCCACGACGACGCGTTGCGGGTCGACGGCCGGATGGCTTCGGGCGGTCTCCACTGCACGGACTGCGTCGCCGTAGACCCGCCGGTAGTAGTACTGCGCCGGATCGAGCAGGCCCCGGGTGAGGAAGCCGGGATGCGACGGGGCTGAACCGTGCGGATCCGGGGTGTCTCCCGGCGACCACGCCGAGCCCTGGCCACGGGTGTCCATCACGAAATGCGCGTAGCCCGCGGCCGCAAACATGACGTTCTGGTGGACGAGTCCGCGCCCACCCCCGTAGCCGATGAACTCGACGACGCACGGCAACGGGGCCGTGCGCCCGACCGGCAGGTGCAGCCAGCCCCGCACAGCATCACCGTCGGAGCCGGCGAAAAGGACGTCAAAGGATTCGACGACCGCGAGCGGCGTAGGAGCCGAAGTGAACGTCGCGTCGAACCCCTTCGCGGCGTCCGCGCGCAGGGCGTCTGCCCAGAACTGGTCGACGTCGGGCGGAGGTTCGACGTGCGGTTGCGTCGCACGCAGCTTGTCGAGGGGGATGTCGTAAATGGCCACTGTTAGCTCCGCTCGACCACGTAGTCGATGCACGCGGTCAGCGCCGACACGTCGTCCGGCTCGACCGCTGGGTACATGCCGATCCGCAACTGGTTGCGGCCGAGTGCCCGGTACGGCTCGGTGTCGACGATGCCGTTGGCGCGCAACACCGCGGCGACGCCCGCGGCGTCGATCGACTGATCGAAATCGATCGTGCCG
This sequence comes from uncultured Actinomycetes bacterium, assembly GCA_963733615.1. GTDB lineage: Bacteria > Actinomycetota > Actinomycetes > Mycobacteriales > Jatrophihabitantaceae > DASXRA01. Next base: position 115,680 of record CAVTEA010000030.1, on the reverse strand, counting down.
ACGACCGGGCTACGCAGCGCCGGGTCGGCGACGAACGGCTCGGCGAACGTCGACGCCTCCGCCCAGGCGTAGAGCCGTCCCGACGACTCGGCGGTGCGCTTGGCTGCCCAGTTCAGTCCACCCTGCTCGAGCAGCCAGTCGATCTGGTGCACGAGGAGGAACAGGGTGGCGATCGCGGGGGTGTTGTAGGTCTGGTCCTGTCGGCTGTTGGCCAGCGCGATGTTCAGATCGAGCGTCGGCGGCAGCCACCGGCCGGATTCGGCCAGCTCTGTCGCGCGTCGTACCGCCGCAGGCGAGAGGGCAGCCAGCCAGAGCCCCGCGTCGGAGGCGAACGACTTCTGCGGCGCGAAGTAGTACGCGTCGGTCTCGGCGATGTCGACGCTCATGCCGCCGGCCGCCGATGTTGCGTCGACGATCATCAACGCGTCGCCGCCGGTGACCCGCCGCACGGCAAGCTGCACACCCGTAGACGTCTCGTTCTGCGGCCAGGCGTAGGCGTCGATGCCGTCCTCCGGCTGCGGGAGTGTGCTCTTGCCGTAGTCGGCGCGCAGCACGCTGTGTTCCTGCAGGAACGGCGCCGCGGCTGTGACGGCGGCGAACTTGGCCGAGAACTCGCCGCAGATGACGTGCTGGATACGGGATCGGACCAAGCTGAACGTCGCGACCTCCCAGAACGCCGTCGAGCCGCCATTGGCCAGCGCGATCTCGTACCCGTCCGGCAGCGACAGCAGTTCGCGCAGGCCGGCCCGCACCCGGGCGACCAGCGACTTGACCGGCGCTTGGCGGTGGCTTGTGCCGAGCAGCGCGGCACCATCACCGGCCAGCGCCGCGAGAGCTGATCCGGGCACCTTGGACGGCCCGGATCCGAATCGCCCGTCCACCGGTTTCAGCTCGTCCGGGATGTGCAGCATCGTCACGCCGCGCATCCTCTCACTGCCATTCGACCGCCCCGTCAGCGCCAACAACGGACGTCCGGCCGCTTAACGGGAATTACAACCGCTCCGTGCCACACTCTGACAAGCGAACCGCACATGCGGACGCAGACGATGGCCACCCGACCCCCCGCGGGTGGCCATCGTCGTACCTACCGGATCTCGGTGCGCGGCACTCGGATGGGTGCCGCGATGCGTTCGGGTTCCTGTGGCCCGGTGGCCGGCCGTAGAGGTACAGGCCGGCCAGCACAGGCTGGGAAACGATGCCCGCAAACGTCTGAATGCTGAACAGACCCCTACCGAAGCGACGTCCGCAGTCGAGGGCGAAAACAAGCGCGACTACCAGGGCGGTCTGCAGGTCGAAGCGCCGCGTCGGAGTGGTTGCCGAAGATCGCAGCCTGATCGTGCGATCCGGGTAGGGGATCTCACGGCGTGCGTGGTCCGGTCAGGAGCCGAGGACCTGCCTGAGGTAGTCGTTGCCGAACACGTGGTTGGGGTCAAGGCGTTCGCGCAGTGCGACGAAGTCGTTGAAGCGTGGGTAGGCGCGCCGCAACGAGTCGGCATCGCGGCGGTGCAACTTGCCCCAGTGTGGCCGGCCGTCGACGGACATCGCGATCGCCTCGACAGCCGCGAAGTAGCGCTCGTGTTCCCGGCGCGCGTACTGGTGCACCGCGATGTATCCGGATTCGCGTTCGTAGGCCGTCGACAGCCAGATGTCGTCGGCAGCGCAGAAGCGCACCTCGACCGGAAACGCGATCCGCTCGCCCTCGCGCTCGAGCCACGCGTCGATCTCGGCCAGGACGTGCGGCACCGCCTCGCGCGGCACGGCGTACTCCATCTCGCGGAATCGCACCCGGCGCGTCGACGCGAACACAACATGGGAGCGGTCGACGTACTCGCGGGCCGAAAGGGCGCGCGCGCTGATCGAGTTGAGCCGGGGGATCAGCGGGGGGCGCACGGTGGCGAGCCGGTTCACCCAGCCGAAGACGCGGTTGGACAGCAGCTCGTCCTCGACGTACCCGCGGATCGTGCCGACGGGCGCGAGCGGCGTTCCGGTCGGCACCCGGTTGTTCTTCTTGGTCAGCACGCGCCTGGTGTGCGGGAACCAGTAGAACTCGAAGTGGTCGTTGGTGTGCACCAGATCGTCCAGGCGCTCGAGGGTGTCGTCGAGAGACCCGGGCGTTTCGGTGGCGCGTAGCGCGAATGCGGGCTCGCACTGAATGGTGACGGTCGCCAGAAGACCGAGTGCCCCGAGGCCGACGCGGGCGGCAGCGAACACGTCGGCGTTCTCGGTGGGGGAGCATTCGAGCAGCGTGCCGTCAGCGAGGACGATCTGCAGCGCGCGCACCTGGGTGGCGATGCCGCCGAGCCGGACGCCGGTGCCGTGCGTCCCGGTCGAGATCGCACCGGAGATCGTTTGCGCGTCGATGTCGCCGAGGTTGCTCATCGAGAGTCCCAGCTGCCAAAGCAGGTGGGACAACTCGTGCAGCCGGGTCCCCGCGCGCACGGTGATCAGGCCGGTCTGCAGGTCGGCGCGAACGACTCCGTTTAGTTTGTCGAGCTGAAGCAACACACCGTCGGTGACCGCGACGGGCGTGAACGAGTGGCCGGCGCCGACCGCCTTGACGCGATACCCCTCGGCGGCGGCGCGGCGCACCGCGTGCGCAAGCTCGGCGAAGGAACGCGGCGACTCGATACGCACCGGAGTCGCGGTGGCCGTAGCCGCCCAATTTGTCCAGAGGGGCACGGGGCAACTATGTCATCCGGCCGCTCGTCTTGATCTGAGCGAGCGTCTTGAGCTGAGCGAGCGTCTTGAGCTGAGCGGTCGCTTGCCCGCGGCGACCGTCGCGGTGTTTCCTTCGAAGGTGACCCGCAGCCTGCGAATGTCTCGGTCGGTGGCTGACGATGTCGCCGGGCGCCTCGACGCCGCCACGATGCACCTCGATCCGCCGCTGGCGGCCCTCGACCTGACCGCGTTGCACGCGAACGCCGTCGACCTGGTCCGGCGCGCGAACGGCAAGCCGATCCGGCTGGCCAGCAAATCGGTTCGGGTGCGGTGGGTGCTCGAGGACGTGCTGGCCACCCCGGGCTTCTCCGGGGTGATGTCGTTCGCCCTGCGCGAGGCGATCTGGCTCGCGCGTCTCGGCGTCCGCGACGTGCTGGTCGGCTACCCGACAGCCGACCGCTCCGCCCTGCAGGAACTGGCCGGAGATCCTCGGTTGTGCGAGGCGATCACGCTCATGGTTGACGACGTCGCGCAGTTCGACCTGGTCCGGGCCGCGACCGGGCTCGATCGTCCGGGACTGCGCGTGTGCCTGGACGTCGACGCGTCGCTGCGGATCGGTTCGGTGCACCTCGGCGCGAGACGGTCTCCGGTGCGCACGGCCACCGACGCCGTAGTGCTGGCCGCCGAGGCGGTGCGGCGCGGCTTCCACGTCGTCGGCGTGATGTTCTACGAGGCGCAGATCGCCGGGCTTCCCGACACGAGCGCCGCCGTACGTCTGATGAAGCGCCGCTCGGCCGGTGAACTCGCGGTGCGTCGCGGCGCGGTGGCCGAGGCGGTGCGCTCGGCGGTCGGGACGCTGGAGTTCGTCAACTCAGGAGGGACGGGCAGCCTCGAGATCAGCTCGGCGGATCCCGCCGTGACGGAGCTGACGGCCGGATCCGGGCTGTTCGCGCCGACCCTGTTCGACGGCTATCGAGCGTTCGAGGCCAACCCGGCGATGTATTTCGCACTGCCCGTGGTGCGCCGGCCGGCGCGAGACATCGCAACGCTGTTCGGCGGCGGGTACGTCGCCTCCGGGCAGGCGGGCAAGAGCCGACTGCCGCGGCCGGTATTTCCGGCTGGGCTCAGCCTGCTGGGCTCGGAGGGCGCAGGCGAAGTTCAGACTCCGGTGCGCGGCGTGGCCGCCGAGCGGTTGCGCGTGGGCGATCGGGTGTGGATGCGGCACGCCAAGGCAGGCGAGATGTGCGAACGGTTCGACACGGTGCATCTGATCGACGGTTCGTCCATCGCAGACTCGGTGCCGACCTATCGGGGCGAGGGCAAGACATTCGGCTGATCGCCTCGCGCCGCCGGCGGAAATGCGCCTCGGTGGTGGGCGGTGCGCCAACTGGCCACGGCCCGCCGGGTGGGCGGTTGGGTCGCCGGTGGGCAGTTGCAAGTGCCCACCTGGCGCGGAAGTGCCCACCCAGGGCGGAACTCACCGGCGAGGCACCAGCCGCCGACGGTGGGGGTGGCCGCTCAGGTGTGGGCGATGTCGCCCCATCCCTCGACGTCAGACGGCTTGCGCGGCAGAGGGCCGATGTAGCGGGCTGAGGGGCGCACCAGGCGTCCGGTCCGCTTCTGCTCCATGATGTGCGCGCACCAGCCGGCAGTGCGGGCACAGGTGAACATCGCCGGCATCATGTGCGCCGGTACCTCGGCGAAGTCGAGGATCACCGCGGCCCAGAACTCGACGTTGGTCTCGATGGCGCGGTCCGGGCGACGCTCGCGTAGCTCGGCGAGGGCCGCCTGTTCGAGGGCGAGGGCGGCCTCGAACCGGGGCGCGTGCAGTTCCTGGCAGGTGCGCCGCAGCACGCGGGCACGGGGGTCTTCAGCGCGATAGACCCGGTGGCCGAAGCCCATGATCCGCTCGTGCCGGTCAAGGATGTCGGCGACGACCTTGCGGGGGTTGTCGGTCTTCTCGACCTGCTCGATCATCGGCAACACCCGGGCGGGCGCCCCGCCGTGGAGCGGGCCGCTCATCGCGCCGATGGCGCCGGACATCGCCGCCGCGACGTCGGCACCGGTCGAGGCGATGACCCGGGCAGTAAACGTCGAGGCGTTCATGCCGTGCTCGGCGGCGGAGACGAAGTAGGCGTCGACAGCCTTGGTGTGCATCGGGTCAGGCTCGCCGCGCCATCGCGTCATGAACCGCTCGATGATCGACGTGCACTGGTCGATGCGCGATTGCGGCACGGCCGGCACGCCGATGCCGCGTGCGGACTGCGCCACGTAGGACAGCGCCATGACCGAGGCGCGAGCAGCCTGCTCACGGGCCTCGTCGTCGCTGACGTCGAGCAGCGGACGGTAATCCCAGATCGGTGCGAGCATGGCCAGCGCAGCCTGGACGTCGACGCGAACGTCGCCGGTGTGCACCGGGATCGGGAACGGCTCGGCCGGCGGAAGGCCGGGGCCGAATTTTCCGTCGACGAGCAACGCCCACACGTTGCCGAAGGTGACCGATCCGACGAGATCCTCGATGTCGACGCCCCGATAACGAAGCGCGCCGCCGTCCTTGTCGGGTTCGGCAATCTCCGTTTCGAACGCGATAACGCCCTCGAGGCCTGGGCTGTAGTCGTCTGCCATGGAGCCATTCTTCTCACACGTGGCAGGTGATCGGTATAAGAGGTGGGAGGATCGATCAAGTGACCGACCCGGCTAGCATGCGGCGCTCCTACGCCAGCGGCGAACTCGGTGACGAGGCGCGACAAGTCACGTGGATCGTCCAACTGCAGGCCTGGTTCGACGAGGCGGTCGGTAATGACCTGATCGTCGAGCCGAATGCCATCCAACTCGCTACCGTCGGACACTCGGGTCGGCCGTCCGTGCGCACCGTGCTGGCCAAGGCGCTGGATGCCGAGGGAATCGTCTTCTACACAAATCAGGACTCTGCCAAGGCTCGAGACATCGAAGAATGCCCTTACGCCGCCGCGGTGTTCTCCTGGTTGCCGATGGAACGTCAGGTTCGGCTCACCGGCCCGGTAGAGATGGTGACCCGCCCCGAGGCGGAGGCCTATTTCGCGACGCGCCCGCGCGGTTCGCAGCTCGCGGCCTGGGCGTCGGCCCAATCGTCGGTCATCGCATCGCGGGCGGAGTTGGCGGAACGGGTGCGCTCGTTGGAGGCGCGCTTCCACGGGGTGGACGTCCCGGCGCCGCCGAATTGGGGTGGCTACCGGCTGCGTCCGGATTCCGTCGAGTTCTGGCAGGGCCGACCCGATCGGCTGCACGACCGGTTGCGGCACCGCCTCGTCAACGGGAGTTGGGTCGTCGAGCGGCTAGCACCGTGACGGATGCGCCGAGCGGCGGGCCGGACGCGGCCGCCGTGGCTTCGTGAGCGGGCCCGCGGCGTCGAGTCTCGACGACACACCCGGTGGCGACCCGGCAGAGCGAGCACGCGGCCTGGGTGGGCTGCTACGCCATCACGCTGTCGACACGCGTCCGCTGCGGATCGTGCCGTATCGGCGGCTGCTGCTCGGTCAGGGCACCGCGTTCATCGGGTCGATGCTGACGCAGGTGGCCGTGCCGGTGCAGGTCTACTCGATCTCGCGTTCGTCGCTCTACGTCGGGTTCGTCGGCCTGGCTGGCCTGGCTCCAATCGTGATCTTCGGGCTGTACGGCGGCGCGATCGCCGATGCGGTCGACCGCCGTCGGCTGTATCTGTGGTCGTCGCTCGGCACCTGGCTGGTCACCCTGGCGCTGCTGGTGCAAACGCTGCTCGACGTAGGCAGTGTCGCGCTCATCCTGGGCCTCGTCGCCGTGCAGTCAGGCATGTTCGCCGTGGCGTCGTCCGCGCGAGGCGCGATCATCCCGCGGATCGTTCCGATCGATCTGGTTCCAGCGGCCAACACCCTGAACTTCACGATCGGCAATGTCGGGCAGGTGATCGGCCCGCTGATCGCGGGCGTTCTGGTGTCGCTGCACCACGGCTTTGCCTACGCGTACTCCATCGACGGGCTCCTCTTCCTGGCGGCGCTGTATTCGGCGCTCCGGCTGCCGTCGATCGAACCGAGCGGGTCTACGGCGAGGCCCGGGCTGCGTTCTGTGCTGGAGGGGCTTCGCTTCATCGCCGAGCGTCCGGTGCTGGTCATGTCGTTCGGGGTCGACATCGTCGCCATGGTGCTGGCGATGCCGCGCTCGTTGTACCCCGAGGTCGCCGATGAGCGATTCCACGGCGTCGTCGGGCCGCTATACGCGGCTATCGCGATCGGCGCCGTGATCGCCGGCGCGTCAAGTGGCTGGATCGGTCGGGTTCGCCGCCAGGGCGTCGCGCTGACCGTGGCGATTGTCGGCTGGGGAGGTTGCGTCGCAATCTCCGGACTGGCCCACCAGTTATGGCTGGTCGTCGTGCTGCTCGCCCTGGCCGGCGCCGCCGACCTCGTCAGCGCCGTGTACCGGCAGACAATTCTGCAGACGTACGCGCCGGACGAGATGCGCGGGCGGATGCAAGGCGTGTTCATCGCCGTCGTAGCAGGTGGGCCGCGCCTGGGTGATCTGCGGGCCGGCGCCACCGCGGCCGCGACCAGCGCGACTTTCTCCTGGGTGGGGGGCGGTATTGCGTGTATCGCGGTCGTCGTCATCGCTGCAGTTCTGGTCCGTCCGTTCTGGCGCTACGACGCAAGGGCCGCGGAGTCGGCGATTGTCGCGGCGAAGGTCGCAGGCGACGCGCGATAACGTGCATGCATGGCGCTCACCGGCAGGCAGTTCACCATCAATGCGGGCGATCACCAGGCGACCATCGTCGAGGTGGGCGGCGGGATCCGGCGTTACGCCCACGCCGGCGTCGATGTGCTCGCCTCCTACGGCGAGGACGAGTTGCCGCCCAAGGGTGCCGGCGCAGTTCTCGTACCGTGGCCGAACCGGATGCGTGGCGGCCGATACGCGTTCCTCGGACAGTCGTATCAGGTCCCGATCACCGAAGTGGCCAACCGCAACGCGATCCACGGGCTGGCTCGGTGGGCTCGCTGGACGCCGAAGGCCGTCAACGCCGCGGCGGTCACGTTGGCCATGGACATCGTGCCGCAGACGGGTTGGCCGTTCGAGATCGCGGTCGAGGTCAGCTATGCGCTGCACCCCGACCACGGGCTCGCCGTCACGGTCGTGGCGCGCAATCACGGCAGAACCCCGGCGCCTTTCGGGGCTGGCTTTCATCCATACGTTGCGGTACGGGGCTCGCGGTTGGACGATGTCACGCTGCACGTCGCGGCCAGCCAACGGCTCGTCACGGACGAAGTGCAACTGCCCGTGGGCGCCCAGTCGGTGTCGGGCACTCCCTATGACCTGCAGCGCGCCCGCAAGCTGGGCAGCCAGCGCTTCGACGACGCCTTCACCGGACTGTCCACAGTGGACGGTCGCGGAGTTGCCGAAGTGCGCACTGCGTCCGGAGGCGGACGGTTGTGGTTCGACGAGACATTCCGCTACCTACAGGTATTCACGGTCTCCGACCTCGCGCACGGCGCGCCCGCCGTGGCGATCGAGCCGATGACCTGCCCGGCCGATGCGTTCAATTCTGGTTCCGGGCTCATCGTGCTCGAACCTGGCGGAATGTGGACCGGTTCCTGGGGCGTTGAGCCGCTGCCTGCATAACGGCTGTTATGAATACGGCACTGTCGAATCGCGTCTAGGTCACGAGCTGCACGGCGCGCGGTTCCTCTCGTACGCGGCGCCGTCACGGGGCAGCGCCGAACTGTGCGCATGGCGCGTGGAGCTGCCCGCTGGCGCAACCGGGGTCAGCCATCGAATCTCCCGGGAGGAGGTTTTCTGCGTTCTGTCCGGTGCGCTGCGGGTGTCGCTCGACGGTGAGACGTCGTCAGTGAGTGCGGGCGATGTCGTCGTGTTCCGCGCGGGAACGACTGTCGCCGTTGATAACCCGGCTGATTCGGTCGCAACTGCCTGGGTGACGACGAGCGTTGGTCTGGAGGCGACCCTCGACGACGGCTCGCGGATCGTGCCGCCCTGGACCCAGTGATGCCTGGGCGCCCTCACTGCGCTGCCGTTCTGGGGCGTACATGCTTCACTGAGGTCATGAATGATTCCGACGACCTCTACGCGGGCGGATTCGGCGGAGCGGACCAGGTCGACCCGTCCGAATCACTGACCGGCGACAACACTGAGGATCCGCTCGACGCCGGCTATTCGCCGCCTGATCGGGAGCCACGGGCGACCCGGTTCGGGACGACGGCACAGGAGCAGCGTGCTGGTGAGTCGCTTGACCAGCTCTTGGCTGAGGAGGAGCCGGAGATCGACGCGTCCGACTGGAGTGACTCCGAGCCGGATCCGCGGGCGGGTCGGCTGGTTGCTCCGGATGAGGGTGCACACGCCGATGAAGAGTCCGAGGAGATCGCATTCGACGTGGGCCGGTCGGGGTACGCGGCCACCGCTGAAGAGGCGGCGATGCACATCGAGGATGAGAAGTAGGCCGCCGGATCAGCCTCCTTCGGGGTTGGGAACGAGTACGCCACGGGCCTGCAGTACGTGCAGCTGTGCAGTGGTTTGGGGGCCGTCGAGCGGTGGCGTGTCGATGGGTGCCCAGTTGGCGCCGTTGAGGGAGTAGTCGGCTCTCCATGCCACAGTCAGGGCGAGTTTGACCGAGACGTTCGAGGTGTATGTGTGGCCGTAGTAGTCGGGGCACTCCTTCGCCAGGCAGGGGTTGGCTGCGGCGTCGTATGGCTTGCCCGGGTTGGTTGTTGTGTCGGCGTGCCCATCGCCGAAATTCCAGGCGGCGTGGTCGAAGTGCAGGCGTAGCCAGACCGGCTGGCCGATGACCTGGACGCGACCGAGGTTGCGGTTGGGCGTCGTGGCGGCCCAGAGAATGGTTTGCAGATTGACCAGGGTTTCGTGCTTACCTGGCGGTTCGCCGATGCTGACCGGCGGCAGAAGTTTGACGACCGTATCGATGAGGGCTTGGGTATTCGGGATAGGGCGGGCCTTGGCCGGGCACCACAATTGCGTGGTCTGCCAGGCACCGGTGCGGGGGTCTTGCTGCTGCGTCGCGAACGCGGGTGTGAGGAGCGGCGCTCCGCCGTTGAAGAGGCCCGGCTCCGAGCAGATGATGGGCTTCGCCCCGCACAGTGCCGCGTTCCACCCCGGCCGGTCGCGATGGGCATAGGCCCGGCCGCAAGTCACCGTCCGAGTCTTGATCGCCGGCCCCGACCCGCCGCCGTTGGTGTCGTTCCGAGGTCGGCATTTGCCGTTGACCATGACGCCCGGAGCTGAGGCAAGGCCGCCCGTGGAACCGGCAGACACTGTGCAGCCCGCGCGCTCTGCTGCCCAGGTTGAGTTCGGCAATCTGGACGGAGTGGGATTGGCGGCCGCGGGTGCAGAGACGACGGCGACGACGATTGCGGACACGATTGGAATGCGACGCAACAGCCCGTGAAGTGAGACGTTCACTTCGAACCGCTCAGCTCTTCGGTGGTCCAGCCGGTGTGGGTCCAGGAGAGCCGGACGGTCTCTCGGAAGTCGTTGTACGCGACATCGGCGGACTTGAAGTTGTTGGCGGTGTCGACGAGCTCCCACGACGTGAGGTCAACTCTCAACTCGACGACGTTGTCCGTACTGCCAGCTGCCGGACTCGCGCCCTTGATCGTCACCCTGCTTCCGACGTAGTGCTCGTGAGCCTTCCTCGCGCTGTCGAGGAACGTCTGCACGTTCTTGCATTGCGTGCATCCCGTTTGGAAGTAGTGCTTCATGTAGGCACTGCTGGTGGTGGCGTAGCCCCAGTCGATCGTTTGGATAAAGAACTTGGCGAAGGCGACGGCGCCTTCGGGGGTGTGGGCGGTAGCGGCCACGGGCATGACGGGCGGCTTCTCGCCGGACTTGCGCAAATTAGGCCCGGTGGTGGGGACGTCGGCGGGAACCGTGGGCCGAGCAGGGCGCGTGGCGGTGGGGGAGACAGGTGGCGCCGTGGTGGTCGTCGGCACGCTCGACGTGACTGGCGGCGGGGCGCTGCTCGGATCGTCGTTGCCACCGCTGGTGCATGCTGTCGCTGCGACACCAACGGCTAGGACGTATGCCAGGAATCGGCCGTATCGTCTGCGCACGCACGGAGCATAAAGGACGACGATCCGTACTCGCTTGTGATGATCGCGGCGTGTGGATAACTCACGAAATGGGCGCACGGGCGTTCGACACCGCCCGGTGATGGACGCCGCCTGCCTTGCCGAACAACCACCCGAACACGATGTGCGAAGTCTGCTCGCACGCGACTGACACCGTGTGCCCATCGGGTGAAACCCGCGCGGTCATGGTCACGTCCGAGACGGACTCATCAGACAGGTACTCGTTGATGGCCGGCTCCACATTGGCCAGTCGCAGGGCCTCGCCACCGAAGCTTCCGGTGTCACGACCACCGGCGACGTCGGCGCTGCTGGCCGCGGCCGCGGCGGCGGCCGCGTCACACATGCTTTCCAAATCGCGCTGCTGCGTTGCCGCATCGCCCGCGGCCACTGAGCCGGCGACGATCAGCATCCCGATCAACCAGCAGCCCAGGATAAGCGGCATGGCCGAGCCGCGCTCGGAGTGAACCAGCGCGCCGAGTCTCATCGGGAAACGGTCCGGTAGTCATCAACACGAATCAGGAACTCGCCGATCGTGGTCACCCCGCGCCCCGCCACGATGCTCGGAACCCCTGGAATGTCGGCATGGCGGGTCACGCAGATCGAGAACTTGGCTCCTGGGGTGAGGACCGGCGCGACCGGGGTTGAGGTGCACGAGGAGTGGACGGCGACGTATCTGATCTCGGCATCGTCGGGCAATCCCTGATCGTCGAAAGCCAGCCGCACGGCGACCTGCGCCCGTGTTACGCCGTCTTCGGTAGAGGCACCGGTGGCGAACGCCCGGCCTGCTTCGCGCGCCGCTTGGGTCACCGCTAGTCGCGAACGCTGCACCGACGCGACCGCCGCAATGAAGTAGATGAGCGGCACCATGATCAACACTGCGACGAATACGAACTCGACGATGGCGTTGCCCGAGTCGTCGCCCAGCTGACCACACAGCCGACGCAGGCGCATCACGGCACGCCCTCCTTCAGCGATCGTGATGTCACATCAATCGTGAGCAGCGAACCGAGCGGAAAGAAGATCGACTTGAGGTGCCCTGAGCAGTGAACGGTCACGAGGGGCAGGCCGGACGCAGGGTCGGCCGTCGCGATACCAGAGCAAGGTAGCGACCGCGCAGCCGTGGTGCTCAGCCGGTGAGCGACCGCATCATCGGCGCGGGCGCCACCGGCGCTCGGCGAAACACCCTGCGCGGCGGCATAGCGGGATCCGTCGGCGGCGGCGGCCTCGACCAGGTTGTGCACATAGAAGTAGACGGCCACCTGAAGTACGCCGAAAAACAAGAACATGAGCAGCACGGCGATCATGACGAACTCGACCAGCGCTGAGCCGGAGTCGCGAGCCGGCGTAACCGTCCGCACGCGGGCGACTGCAGGCTGCACGGGCAGACGATATCGGGTCAAGATCCCCTATGCCGGTGGCCTGTGGACAAATGCGTCGGACGCACGGCTCGGAGTGGATCTTGATGCTCTCGGCAGGCTATCGCCGCACGAGAGCATCAAGATCGACACCGAGAAGCAGCCACCTAGTGAGGGTCGGGCAGGCGCAGTGCGACGAGGCTGACGGCCACGGCGATCAGCACCTGGATACATATCACGATGGTGAATGCGTGGCGCATGCCGCCGCTGTCGGCGAGGCTGATGAACAGCGAACCCAGCGACGCTACGCCGAGTGCGAGCGAACCCTGCTGCATGGTCACGAGCACGCCGCTGCCGATGCCGGCCAGCCGATGTGGCACATCGGCAAGCACGATCCGGAAGAAGCCGACGAGAGTGAACGCCTGGCCGACTCCGGCGATGATCAGGCCGGGGGCCATGGCGATGGCGGTCACGTGCGGCCAGTCGCCGCGCATGACCGCGATCAGCCACACGAGGCCCACTGCCTGCAGGGCCAGGCCACCCGTCACGACGAAGCGGCCGTAGCGGCTGAGCAATCGCGGCGCCACCAGGGACGCGGCGAAGAACGCTACCGCCATTGGAGTAATCGCGACGCCAGACTGCAGCGCGCTCTCGTGCAGGCCGTTCTGCACGGTGAGTGCGAACACGAACATGAAGGCGCCGAATCCCATGAAGAACGGCACCGCCATGGTCAGGCCGCGACGCATCGATCGCAGGCCGACCAGCGATGGCGGGATCAGCGGGGTGAGCCCCTTGCGCTCGGTGCGGCGCTCGACGACAACCGCCGCCAGCGCTGCGACGGGAGCGACGAGCAGCAGCAGCCAGATCCACAGCGGCCAGTGCAGGGCCCGACCCTCGGTGAGCGGGATGAGCAGCGCGACGATCGCGACGCCGAGCAATGTCGCCCCAGGCAGGTCAACGCTCGCCGGGTGCGGAGACCGGGTCGCCGGGACGTGGCGGCGGGTCAGCAGCAGCACGGCCGCGCCTACCGGCACGTTCACCAGGAAGATCGGCCGCCACGAGAGGCCGGCGATATCGGCGCTCACGAGGAGCCCGCCGAGCAACTGGCCGATCGATGCGCCCAACCCGCCGACCGCGGCGTACATGCCGATCGCGCGGGCGCGCTTCGGGCCGTCGAGGGTGGCCTGGAACGTGGCGAGCACCTGCGGCTGGCTCATCGCCGCCGACAGGCCCTGGGCGATGCGGGCCGCGATGAGTACGCCGATGTTCGGCGCGATACCGCACAGCAGCGAGCTGAGCGTGAAGCCGATCAGACCCGTCACGAACAGGCGGCGCCGGCCGAGCGCATCGCCGAGCCTGCCCCCGACGACGAGCATCAACGCATACGCGACGCCATAGCCGGCCACGACCAGTTCGAGCATGGGCGCCGACGCGTGCAGCGTGCTGTCCATCGTGGGCAGGGCCACGTTGACGATGAAGAAGTCGAGCACCGGCAGAAAGGCGCCGCACAATAGGACGGCGAGGCCGATCGGATTCAGGGTGGAGACGGGCGCCATGCCGGCCGGATGCAGTGCGGGTTCGGCCTGCTCGGCAAGGATGCCGTCGGTGGCCGTAGCGTCGAGTCGTGCGGTCATGACAACAACCATGCGCCGTCGTTACCCTGGTACCAGAAGACCATTCATCCAGGTATAAAAGTTAACTGGCAACTCCCGCGAGAGTCGGCGAAGCTGGGGAGGTGACGGCACTGGACGCGATCACGACGCCAACCAAGAGGATCACCGATCCCGATGCGGTGCGCCGATCAGAGCTGTCGGCGTTCCTGCGCAGCCGGCGCGAACGGATCACCCCGGCGCAGGCCGGCCTGGTGAGCGGCGGTCGCCGCAGAACGCCCGGACTACGCCGTGAGGAGGTCGCCCAGCTCGCCGGCGTCGGCGTCACCTGGTACACGTGGCTCGAGCAGGGCCGCGACATCAAGGTCTCCGATCAGGTACTCGACGCGATCTCGCGGACGCTGATGTTCGACCGTGACGAGCGCGCCCACCTTTACACCCTGGCGGGGGCGAGCGACCGGTCGGCAGGCGCCGATTGTGTCGAGCTGACACCGGCTGTGCGGGCGATGCTGGACAAGTTCATGCCGTTTCCCGCCACCGTCCAGAACGGCAAGTACGACCTGCTGGCCTGGAACACGGCCTACCGGTGGCTAATCCGCGACGTCGACACGATTCCGCCCGAGGATCGCAACTGCATGTGGCTGCTGTTCACCGATCCGGCCTGGCGCAAGGCGATTGCCGATTGGGACGAGGCGGCACAACGCATGGTCGCGCAGTTCCGTGCGCAGATGGCCGAGCATGTAGCCGAGCCGGCGTGGAAGGCGCACCTGCGCAGGTTGCGCACGGCATCGCCTGAGTTCGCCGCGCTCTGGGAGCGACACGAGGTCAGCGCGATCACGACCAAGGCGAAGCGGGTCCGCAACGCCTATGTCGGGATGCTGCGGTTCGAGGCGGTCAGCACGTGGCTCAACCCGCGTCCGGGCACTCGCTTGCTCGTTTACACACCGGTCGACGCCGAGACGACCCGCCGCATGGAGCGGCTCATCGAACTCGGCGAAGAGGAGATCGCATGACCCGTCTGACGAAGTTCACCCATTCCTGCGTGCGGTTCGACGACGGCGATCGTTCGCTGGTGATCGACCCGGGAGTGTTCTCCGAGGTGGTCGAGGCGCTCGACGGCGCGCGCGGCGTGCTGATCACCCACGAGCATCCAGACCACCTTGACGAGCAGAAACTTCGCGCTGCCGCGAAGGCGGATCCGCGGTTGCGGATCTGGGCGCCGTCGGGGGTGGCGGGCTCGCTCGCCGACCTCGGCGAGCAGGTCGTCGCGGTGGCACCGGGCGACACGTTCGAGGCGGGCGGTTTCGCGATCGAGACCTTCGGCGGCCAGCACGGCCTGCTCCATCCGACCGTTCCGGTCGTGCAGAACAACTGCTATCTGATCGAGGGCGCCGTCTACCACCCGGGCGACTCGGTGATCGTGCCGACCAGGCAGGTGCAGGTGCTGCTCCTGCCGATCCATGCGCCGTGGTCGAGCACTGCCGACGTCATCGATTTCGAGGTCTCGACCCGCGCGCCGCGGGCCCTGCCGATCCACGACGCCCTGATCAACGAGCTCGGCCGGCCCATCATCGAAGGGCATCTCATCCGGATCGGCGCGCAGCACGGTGTCGAATACGCGAGCTTGGCGCCGAAAAGCTCGATTGACGTCTGAGGTCGGCTGCCGGCGCCCGTGTACCCGCTCATCAGCGGCGCGTTTCTGAGGCGATGGCGGCGTGCGGTCGCACCAATCAACGAGGTGTGATACGCCTGCTGGCGTGACTGTGCCCTCATCGGCGTCCGGGCCGACCGTCGCGGCGGCTCTCGACAGCGCCCGCTCGGTGCTTGCGGCGTACCCCGTCGTCGACGGGCACAACGACTTTCCCTTTGCGGTGCGCAAGCTTGTCGGCTACGACCTGTCCTCCTACGACGTCGGCGAGCGCCAGCCGCAGACCAGCACCGATCTGGTCCGCCTCGCCGAAGGCGGCGTCGGCGGGCAGTTCTGGTCGGTATTCGTCCCGGCGAACTGGGCGGGCGAGCGGGCTGTCGCGGCCACGCTCGAGCAGATCGACTTCGTGCACCGCCTCGTTGCCACCTACCCTTCGCGGCTGTCGCTTGCACGCTGCGCTGCCGATGTCGAAAAGGCATATGCGGACGGCACGATCGCCTCGCTGCTCGGCGCCGAGGGTGGTCATTCCATCGCGTCATCGCTGGGCGTGCTGCGCGTTCTGCACATGCTCGGCGTGCGGTACATGACCCTGACGCACAACGAGAACGTCCCGTGGGCCGACTCGGCGACCGATGTGCCCCGGCTGGGTGGGCTGTCCGCGTTCGGCCGGGACGTCGTGCGGGAGATGAACAGCCTCGGCATGCTCGTCGACCTGTCGCACGTGGCACCGGGCACGATGCATGACACGCTCGAGGCGACGTCGGCGCCGGTGATCTTCAGCCATTCGTCCGCCCGGGGGCTGGTCGATCACGTGCGCAATGTGCCAGACGAGGTGCTGACCGCGCTAGCGACGAACGGCGGCGTATGCATGATCGCGTTCGTACCGGCGTTCGTGTCCGACGAGTGCCGCCGCTGGGACCAGGAGGTGCTCGACGACATGGCCGGGCGGGGCGAGGACCATCGCGACTGGTCGCTGCACACGGTCGCCGCCGAACGCTTCGCGGCCAACCATCCGCGACCGGTGGCCACCGTGGCGCAGGTCGCCGACCACGTCGAGCACGTCCGTGAGGTGGCCGGTGTCGAGCACGTCGGCATCGGCGGCGACTTCGACGGCTGCGCCGTCATGCCGGACGGTCTCGAGGACGTCTCGTGCTACCCGGCGCTGATCGCCGAGCTGATCGAGCGTGGCTGGTCCGAGTCCGACATCGCGGCGCTGACCAGGCGCAACATCATCCGGGTTCTGGCCGACGCGGAGTCGGCCGCCGCGCGGCGTCTCTAGCCGCTAGCCAGCGACGCAACCCGGCGGCACCGTTTCCGGTTGAGTGGTGCGTTGTCGCTTGAGTGGGGAGTTATAACGCACCACTCAATGCGTTACGCACCACTCAACGGCAGGGGGCTCGTGCGCGGTGATCAGGCCTTGATCCATTCGGTTGAGACGGTCACCTCGTCGAGCGCGTCCTGGTCGGGCACGACGCCGATGCCGTCGCCGGCGGGCACCCGCACATGGCCGTCCTGCAGCACGAACGGGACGGTGATGTCGCGGCGGTAGTAGCGGTTGGACGCCGACGTGTCGCCAGGCAGGGTGAAGTTCGGCAGGGCGGCGAGTGCGACGTTGGCCGCGCGGCCGATTCCCGTCTCGAGCATCCCGCCGCACCACACGGGCACACCGTGCGCGGCACACGCATCGTGGATGCGCCGCGCCTCAAGGTAGCCACCGACGCGTCCGGGCTTGATGTTCACGATCCTGGTGGCGCCGATGCGAATCGCCTCGGCGGCTATTCGCGCCGACGTGATCGACTCATCGAGGCAGATGGGGGTGCGGACCAGCCGCGCGAGTGCCGCGTGCCCGGCAAGGTCGTCCTCGGGCAGTGGCTGCTCGATGAGCAGCAGGCCGAACGGGTCGAGCTTGGCCAGTTGCCCGGCGTTGGCCAACGTGTACGCGGCGTTCGCGTCGACCTGGAGCAGCAGGTCGTCGCCGAAACGTTCGCGTACCGCACGTACCGGCGCGAGGTCCCAGCCCTGCTCGATCTTGAGCTTGATGCGCAGGTATCCCTCGTCGAGATAACCCTCGACGGCGGCGAGGAGTTCTGGGATGGAATCCATGATGCCCACCGAGACCCCAGCGGGCACCGCGTCGTGCACGGCCCCGAGGAAGGCGCCGAAGGACATGCCGACCTGGCGAAGCTGCGCGTCGAGCACAGCCGTCTCCACCGCCGCCTTCGCCATCGGATGCCCTTTGAATCGGGCGAATGCGCGTTCGGCCGCATGGACCTCGACGTCGGGCAGCGCGCCCAGTGCCGGAACCAGGAAGCGGCGGATGACGTCGGCGGCGGCGTCAACGTACTCCGAGGGCTGGCGCGCAACGCGCCGGCCACCGGCACGTTGCCGTCGACACCGAGCAGGGCTGCTGCGCCCGCTTCCGCGGGAACCGGAGCGGCGGGCTCGTTGAGCCGCCATTTCACGAACAGGCGATCGGTGGCGTCACCGTTGTTGATGCAGTCGTGCATCGGCCCGTAGAAGTCGGGCAGGTACGCGGTGACGACGGCGCCGAGCTTGTGCAGGTTGAAGTAGGCATTGCGCGCCAGCAACGGATCGAACGTCCAGCTGATGATCGTGCGGTTGTGGGCCAGCGCCCACTCACGCTGATGCTGTTTCAGCGCGTACCCGACGCCCCGACCCTGGTGTTCGGGATCGACCCCGGTGATGTGCGAGTGCAGATGACCGTCCGCGCCGTGTCGCGCGTTACGGAACGACAGCAAAGCGTGGCCCAACGATGCCGGCCGCGTGCCGGCTACCCAGGAGGTAATCGTCGCGCCTCGGTGCCCGGGATAGCGTGTGGTTCATGACGTCCGCCACCGCATCCCGAGCGCAGAGCCCGGTGGGCGAGTTGCTGCGCCAATGGCGCGAGCGCCGCCGGATCAGCCAGCTCGACCTGTCCATCCAGGCCGACATTTCGACCCGGCACCTCAGCTTCGTCGAGACCGGACGCTCTGCGCCCAGCCGCGACATGGTGCTGCACCTCGCCGACAACCTCGAGGTCCCGTTGCGCGAGCGCAACCACCTGCTGCTCGCTGCCGGATACGCGCCGGTGTATGGCGAAAGCGCGCTCGATGCTCCGCAAATGGCGGCGGTGCGGCAGGCGGTGCGGCTCGTGCTCAAGGCCCACGAGCCGTATCCCGCGGTTGTCGTCGACCGCAAGTGGAACCTCGTCGACGCCAACGAGACGATCGCGCTGCTCACCGCCGGGGCAGCGCCGGAGCTGCTCACCCCGCCGGTCAACGCGCTGCGGCTCTCGCTGCACCCGCAGGGCATGGCGCCGCGAATTGTGAACCTGGGCGAGTGGCGCGCCCACCTGCTCAGCCGCCTGCGGCGCGAGATCGCCGTGTCGGCCGATCCCGATCTCGCCGCGCTCTACGACGAGTTGAGTGACTACCCGTGCGACGATCCGGCGCCGCGCGTCGAGGTGCCCGGGCCCGGCGACGTGGTCGTGCCGCTGCGCATCCGCACCGAGGTGGGCGAGTTGCGCTTCTTCGGGACGGTGGCCACGTTCGGCACGCCGCTTGACATCACGGTGGCGGAGTTGTCGATCGAGTCGTTCTTTCCGGCCGATCCGGAGACCTCGGAGGCGGTACGCAGGCGCTGACGCCGCGCGCAGGCCCGGTCAGCCGCTGCCCGGCAGGACGAAGGTGTGCCCGGCGTCGTCGGCGTAGACCGGCGCGACCGGCTCACCTCCGGCTGCGATCTCGTGGTCGTAGGCCGCCTCGGCCCCAACGCGCCGAGGGAAAGCGTCGTGGAGAGGGGCATATTCTGCCCTCGGGGCCTGGCCGCGGACGGCCTTCGCGGCAGAGAAATGAAGGAGAGCTACGTGAAGATATTCCTCGCCGGCGCCGGTGGCGCGATCGGCCGGCCGCTCGGGTCCAGGCTGGTCAGCGCCGGGCACGACGTGGCCGGCACCACCCGCCGCCCGGAACGGGCCGACGAGCTGCGCAGTCTCGGCGTGCGGCCGGTGCTCGTCGACGTGTTCGACGCGGACGAGCTTGCGGTGGCGCTCAAGCGCGAAGCACCCGATGTCGTCGTGCATCAGCTGACCGATCTGGCGAACGCGGACTCTGCCGCGAACGCTCACATGCGGGTTACCGGGACGCGCAACCTGGTCGACGCTGCGCGATCTGCCGGGGTCGAGGCGATGATCGCGCAGAGCATCTCGTGGGTCTACGCGCCGGGGTCGGGCGCCGCGGTTGAGTCCGACCCGCTCGACCTCGAAGCGGCGCCGCCGCGAGCGAAGACCGTCAGCGGCGTTGTTGCGCTCGAAACTGCGGTCGGCGAGATGGAGCGCGGCGTCGTGCTGAGGTACGGCACCCTGTACGGGCCGCGCACCTGGTACGCCGCCGACGGCTCGGTTGGGCAGCAGGTTCGTGACGGCGCGCTTCGGGCGAGCGGCGATCTCTCCTGCTTCGTCCATGTCGAGGACGCGGTGTCGGCGGCCGTTCAGGCCTTGGACTGGCCGGCCGGGCCGGTCAACGTGGTGGACGACGAGCCCGCGCGCGGCGTGGACTGGGTGCCCGCTTTCGCGGCGGCCGTCGGGGCGCCGAGCCCGGCGCTCGACGAGCAGAGCGCAGGCGGTGGACGTGCCGTGTCGAACGAACTGGCCCGATCGCGTGGCTGGGCGCCGCGCTTTGCCAGCTGGCGGCAGGGCTTCGCCGAGGCGATCTGAGCTAGCGGGCCACCTGATCGATCTGGACCGGGTAGCCGCCACGCAACGCGTCCACCGACGAGGGCGGGGTGATCACCTCGACGCCGCCGCTACCGGGGCGATCGCGCGCCGGGCGGTAGCCCTCGCTGGTCCACGGTACGACTGCGTCATCGAGCACCAGGGCCGGCCCGCCGTCGAGCAGCACGAACGTGCCCGGCGGCAACTCGCGCCACGTGGCTGCGTGCAGCCGGCGCCGGTGGGTGCCGCGAAAGATCCGTTCGCTGTGCAGTACGCGGTCAAGATCCTTCGTCAGCGGCGGCGTGGCGCCTCGCTCGGCCGACCACGCCTGCCGGTAGGCGTTGTAGTCGGCACGACGGCACAGCGCGCACGGGCGGTGCCCCGCGGCAAGGGCTACCGCCTCGTCGTGGAAGAACAGCACCGTGAAATGGCCTGGTTGCCATTGCCGGAGCCGTGCGTCCCGGTACTGCAGCGCGCAGATGATCCACAGCGTGCTGGCGTGGAAGCGGACGACCTCGGTGCCCCGGTGCAGGATGCCGCGGTTGCCGAGCCATTCGCCGCGCTGCGGGACGGCGACGATGTCGCCCAGCGGCGTGACGCGGTTGCGCATCGGCGAGCGCGGCACGCTCGTGTCCTGCCGCATGGCAGCAGTATTGCGTGGCTATCCGACATTCATGCGGCGGACGTTCATCACGATCACCAGCAGGCGGGCGGCGAGCAGGCGGGCCTGGCAGTGGGCGCAGATCGATGCTGAAGGGACTCTCGGGACGACAAACGCTACCCGACGGGTACAACCTAGGTGGTGCGACGTGCAAGCATCGAGTGGGTGGTACTCGTCGGGCCGCGAAAGGAGATCGTCATGAGCGGTGCAAGCGAGAGCCAGGACCGGATCGAGCGCGAGATCCTGATCGACGCGCCGATCGAGCTGGTATGGCGCCTGGTGAGTCGGCCGGGCTGGTGGATCGGCGACGAAGACCGCGAAGGTCAGACGATCACCCGCGAACGTGATCACGTCATTGTCGACGACCCGCGCTACGGGCGTTGGGTGGTGCTGACTGTGTCGAGTCAGGCCCCGCATCACGTCTCCTACCGATCGCCGGAAGCGGCCGAGCAGGCGCTCGAAGAGGGTTCCTCGACGCTGGTGGAGTTCCTGCTCGCCGAGCACGGCAGCGGCACGAGGCTGCGAGTGGTCGAGAGCGGGTTTGCCTCGCTGCCGGTTTCCGCCGAAGGCAGGGCGGCGAAGATCGAGGGCAACTCCAGGGGTTGGCAGGTGCAGCTCGGCTTCGCCAAGCGCGAAGCCGAGCGCGTCAGCACCTGAACCCGCCGCACACGGGGCGGAGCACTGGACCGGTATCGACAGTTCCCACAACGGCAGGCTGCCGTGCTGCGGGACGCCCGCTGGTCAGTTGCAATGATGTCGCGGTGCGCATCGAACGGATCTCCCTTACCTACCGGGTCGTGATCAGGATCGCCTCGACAGTTGTGCGATGGTGGGGCCGCCTGGAGGTGGTCGGCTTGGACGCCCTGCCGCCGTCCGGGCCGGTGCTGGTGGCCGCAAATCACGACAGCGCGTGGGATCCCCTGATCGTCGGTGTCGCCGCGTTGCCGCGACGCCAGGTTCGTGCACTGGCCAAGTCGTCACTGTGGAAGGTCCGCGTGGTCGCCTGGGTGCTCAACGGCATGGGCCAGATCCCGATCGAGCGGGGCCGAGGCGACACGCAGGCGCTGGCGTCGGCGATCGAGCAACTGCGTGCGAGTTCGTGCATCGGCGTGTTTCCCGAAGGAACCGTGTCACGCGGGCGTCCCCTGCGCGCGCTCAGCGGCGCGGGGCGTCTCGCGCTCGCAGTGCCCGAGACGCGCGTTGTCGGTGTACGGGTGCGCGGAGCCGTCGACATCGTGCGCTTCCCCAAGCGTCCGCGCATCTTCGTCGAGTTCTTCGAGCCCGCAGACGGTCAGGCCCGGCCGGGCGAGACCGCCATCGGCCTGACGAAACGGGTGATGGCCGAGGTCCGCGCCGGCGCGCCGCACGCGGTGCCGGGCCGGCGCAAGAAGGCAGCTCGGTACTTGCACGCCGCCGAGGCCGAGTAGAAACGTCCCTGACAGAAAACACCGGAAAGGCGAGGTAATCGAGACAATGGCAACTGTTAGCGTCCGCTACATCGTTGACGACGTCGACGCGGCGAGCGCGTTCTACTGCGAGCACCTTGGCTTTCAGGAGCTGATGCGCCCGGCTCCCACATTCGCGATGCTGGTCCGAGGCGATCTTCGGCTCGTGTTCAGCGCGCCCAACGGAGCGGGCGGCGGCGGGCAGGCGATGCCGGACGGCACGAAGCCCGCGCCCGGCGGGTGGAACCGCATCCAGCTCGAGGTCGACGATCTGTCAGCCGTGGTCGAGTCGTTGCGCGCTGTCGGGGCGCACTTTCGCAACGACATCGTCGTCGGTGCGGGCGGCAAGCAGATCCTGCTCGACGACCCGTCGGGCAACCCGATCGAGCTGTTCGAGCCCACACGGGCGCAGGCGTCGCTCGAGTCGAACTAGGCGGTCTCGCGGTGGGTGGGCACTTGCAAGTGCCCACCTGCGGGGTGGCGCTGTGTTGACGTCAACAAGCTGGCGGGTCACATCCCGATGGCTCGCGCTTGCAGGTCCAGGTGGCTCGTCGTCGAGATCGCCACAGCGGCGGTTATCTGGGTGGCACGCGCCCGGGTGGACGAGCGGCAGACCGAACAATGGGAAGACGGCGGCATCTCCAACTCGACGTCCTCGCGGAACAGCTTGACCAGCGCGCCGATATCGGCTTTGTGGAACGCGGCCATGTATTTGTCGAGGGCCGCACGGCCCTGCCGGCCGGACGGTTCCGTCGCCGGTGGTCGCGCTCAATCGTGCGGTCGCGGTTGCCATGGTGCGTGGTGCGTCAGCCGGGCTGGCTGAGGTTGAACGCCTCGAAGCCGATGAGCGCTCGGGCGGCGCGTGATCACCTGCGCTTCTTGCACCGTCGGCGGTGCGCGATCCGCAGGTGATCATGGCAGTCATAGCGGATCGGACGCGATGCAGCGCGCCCCTGCCAGCACTGCGACCGATCGATCGGCTCCGATCAAACCTCCGCATCTCCATGTCACGATCTAGGATGCCATTAGCCAATGACCTTCGAGTTGCCGTAACTCAGGAGTCCATATCTTGTTTGCACATGACACCGCGTCAGGCATCAGCACCGCGGCCGACCTCGTGAACACCAACGTGCGAGGCGTGGACGGCCTGGCCGAGGTCGGCGACCTGTTCGGGTTCCTCGATGCGCACGAGTTCTCCGGGCGCCGGGACGGCACCGCCGACGAGCTGCGCCGGGTGCTCAAACTACGCGCTCGCCTGCGCTCGGCCTGGGACTGCGACGATGTCGCGGACCTGGCCGGCCTCGCGAATCAGCTGATGCGTGAAGCGCATGCGCATCCGCGACTTACCGTCCACGACGGCTGGGACTGGCACCTGCACGTCACCGAGGCTGACGCGCCGTTGGTCGACCGCCTTGCCGCCGAGGCCGGTATGGCAATTGCCGATCTGATCCGATCGGGCGAGCGCGATCGGCTCAAACGGTGCGAAGGCATCGACTGCGATGCCGTGGTCGTCGATCTGACCCGCAACCGATCGCGCCGGTTCTGCGACACAGGCAACTGCGGTAACCGCCTGCACGTCGCTGCATACCGGGCGCGCCAAGCAGCCGCGGGCGCCTGACGAGGCGAGCGCGGTGGCCCGCGCGAGGGTGCCGACCCGACGGCCGAGATCTGCGACAGGGGCCGCGATCCCGGACTTTCGCCTACAGCTAAAGGCAGATTCGGTGCCGGACGCTACTGACAGTGACACGCTCCGACCGCGGTGTAGTGGCCAAGGCAGCGAACGGGCGCGTCGTTGGACGGCGCACAAACCCTACGAAGGGTCTCTTCGCGCGCTCCTATGGACCGGCATCCATGCGCCCGGCAAGGTAGGCCGAGATCGACCGCGAACGCAAAGGAGATTCGCCGTGAAGCCCCCTCGGTTCGCATACGCTCGCGCGCAGAGCGTGGCAGAAACGCTCGACCTGCTCGAGGAGCGTGGCGACGAAGCGACACTTCTTGCCGGTGGGCAGAGTCTCGTCCCGCTCCTGAACTTTCGCCTCGCGCGCCCAGGGATTCTCGTCGACATCCTGCGAATCACGGCCCTGGCCGGCGTAACCGACAGTGCAGAGCTTGTGTCTATCGGCGCCACGACCCGACAGCCCGTCGTTGCCCAGCGTCAAGCCGTGAGACAGTCAGCCCCACTTAACCGGATGTCGCATTCGATCTGGTCCGCGGATTTCTCGACGAGAATCGACGCGATCAATCGACGTGACACGTATTTGCCGCAGCGAATTGCTCGCCGTGACGTGCTCATATGCCTGTTGGCAGACGGGCCCGGATCCGACGTCCCACGTTCCGGGGACAGTCGACACTGTCGGCGGCGCCGGTATCTGACTGAACTAGCTCACAGAGCCGCTCGGGGGCGGATCGAGACCAGATCCAAGAGGTCGCGCAGGGCGCAAGTCCGCCGGCCACCTAAGCTTCGAGGACCGAGCGACATGATGCTAGCCACCAAAGCCGAAGCGCTGTTCGCCAGCAGCTTGCAGCCGTCCGAGCACCCTACAACCGCGCAGATCATCGCGGCGATCACGACCAGCCTGCGGACCCACGGTGGAGCCGGGGGCTGCGCCGGAGCGTGCGCCGCCGAGTACGGCGATCACCCCGAGACAGCTCGCAGTCGGATGCAGTGGGCGCTCGAAGCTGCAGCCGTAGCCTGATCCCTGCACAGCGAGCACCAACCGCTTGACCTGCAAGAACTCACCTCCTGCCGACGACGACCTGTCCCGCCCTCACCGGGTACTCGGACGCAACACGCGAGATCCGCCTTGCCTATCCAGGGCGTCGGTCAACACTTGTCACAAATTGGCTGTCCGATCCGACCTACAGACGTGACCGAACAAGATGATCGACATGACTCAGCGCCGAATCCGGATGTCGAGCCGACCGCCGACCGTTCGTCGGAACACCCGGCTGTTGCGGGCGCTTCCGCGCAGACCGCGCGTCGCTTTGACCGCACGGGCAGGCTCGGTCGACGGGCCTTCCTGTCCGGAACGGCCTCAGTCGCTGGCGCCGTCCTCGGTGCGACCGTACTGGCAAAGGGCGGTGTCGCCGAGGCGCTCGCGCCGAGCGGGCAGGACAGCGGCGGTGATCAGGCAGCGGCCCGGACCCCGGATGAGCGGTTCCGCGGGCTGCCCGACTTCCCGTTCCAGGCGCACTATCTGTTCGTGGCCGGGGCGAGCGAATCGGCCCCGCCGCTACGTATGCATTACCTCGACGAGCGACCATCGCATGCTGCGCGCGCCTCGGGGGAGACGGTGCTGTTGCTGCACGGCAACCCGTCGTGGTCCTATCAGTACCGGAACGTCATCCCGCAACTGGTCGCCGCCGGGCATCGGTGCGTGGCTCCCGACCTCGTGGGGTTCGGGCGTTCCGACAAGCCCGTAGACCGCTTCGTCCACACCTACGCCGGCCAGGTCGAGTGGCTGCGCGAAGCGTTGGTCGACAGGCTGGATCTCTCCAACATCACCCTGGTCTGCCATGACTGGGGCGGCTTGCTCGGCTTGCGGCTGCTGGCTGAGCACCCGGAACGGTTCCGGCGTGTTGTGGCGTCCAACACCAACCTGCACACCGGTGACGACGATCTCGGCAGTGGCTGGCAGATCCTCGCTGACTGGCTGCAGTACAGCCAGCGATCCAACCCATTCGACCCAGGGCAGGTCGTCGATTTGGGCACGGTCAGCGGCGTACCGAGCGAGGTCGAAGCCGCCTACCGGGCGCCTTTCCCGGACGAGCGGTATGTCGCAGCGGCCAGACAGCTCCCGTTGCTCATCCCGATCACCCCGTACGACCCCGCCAGCCCAGCTAATCGCCATGCGTGGAACGTCCTCGAAACGCTGCAGACGCCGTTCCTCTGCGTGTTCAGCGACCATGACCCGACCACGGCCGGTGCGGACCAGGGCTTCCGTGCTCGCATTCCGGGCGCTCAAAGGCAACCAGATATCACCATCACTGACACCGGCCACTTCCTGATGGAGGAGAAGCCCGCCGAGTTCACCCAGGCGATCAACGACTTCATCGCCAGGACATGACCGCCGTTCCCCCGCCCGGGCGAAGCGACCTATGCAACGCCGGCTCGGCGTTGCTGGTCGCGAAATCGGCGGCCGGCGCCACCATTACTGACATTCAAGTTGCGTATGCCGCAGCAATTACTACCGTTCGCGCTATGGCCGATTCGACGTCGTACCTAACCGGATCCGACGGCGAGACATCGACGCCATCAGAGCACGGATTTGACTATCGACCGGCAGGCCAGCTGCATGCAGTCGACCCGTCGGGTCTGTCTGATCAGACCGTGCTGACCTACGCGATCTGCGGTAAGCCGGTGCGGGTCTGGCACGACAAACCAT
Organism: uncultured Actinomycetes bacterium; assembly: GCA_963733615.1. GTDB lineage: Bacteria > Actinomycetota > Actinomycetes > Mycobacteriales > Jatrophihabitantaceae > DASXRA01. The sequence continues at coordinate 89,111 of CAVTEA010000030.1, read as the reverse complement.
TCGACCCAGCGGCGGATGGTTGCCACGACGAGTGCGTCGGACGCGCGATGCATGAGAACGGCGCCAAGTCGTCGTAGGAGACCCCGAGCAATGCGCTGCTCCGCTGCTCGATCTGCAAGACCACCCACGAGAACGCTTCGCAAAGAAACGCTGCACCTTTCCGTGGGGAGCCCGGAGTTGTCGTCGGCAGCTACAGCTCATCCACTGGCCGGCGCGGTCTTGCAGCGCATCTGGCCACCGCACGCGACGAGCGACATTGTTCAGCGGCCTCCTCGTGTCCTGAATCGTTAATTGATTTGAGGATTTGGTCGACGGTTTTGGTCCAGTGAGGTTTTCTCACCAGGCGGGCCGTTGTAGGTGAAGAAGGACGAGTGCGGCGGCGGTGATCGCGGTGATTCTGCCGGGGTCCAGGGTGATGCGTTCGAGTGTTTTCCAGGTTCGTTTGAGCAGCGCGTTGGCGCGCTCGGCGGGTGCGCGCAGGGCGCTGATCATGGTGTTGCGGGCGCGGTTGTCCGGGGCGAGGTTGCCACCCTTGATCGGGACGAGGATGCCGATGCCGGCGCCGACGTAGCCTTTGTCGGCCAGGGTTTTCAGGCCGGCTGCGGCGGCCGGGTAGAGCGCGCCCAGCACGTGTTCGCGGGCGGCGGTGATGTCGTGTGTCGAGCCCGGTTCGGCCGGGCTGACCCATTCGGGGTAGCCGGTCGGGCCGGTCAGGACCTGGACGTTGCCGCCGTGGCGGTGGTGTTTGCCGGAGTACCACAGATCGTGCCCGGCCTCGGACTTGCGGCTCGATCGCACCGTCGGGATCAGCGTGCCGTCCAGACACACAAACTCCCACCCTTGTTCCAAGCCGCGCGCGAGGACGTCGTGCAGGTCGGGGACGCGCGCTGCGATCACGTCGATCGCCTCGTGCAGATACCGGTACGCCGTGGCGATGCTGATCCTCGAGTCCCGCGCGAGGACGTCAACGTCGGTTCTGTCCCTGAACCAGCGCAACACCAGAACAGCTTGCGCGTAAGGCGTTGCGGCCCGCTGCCACGGCCGCGCGTCGTGGATCTTGCGGTGCGCGGCGAGCCAACGCGACACACACGCCGCCGTCTCGCACGGGACATCGAGGGTGGCACGATAGGTAATCACGCGGGGTCCTACTCGGGCTGGCTTCTTGGTCGAAACCAACCTTCGAGACCAGGACCCCGCGCCTCATCCCGCCACGCCGACGCGAACCCGATCAGTCACACGAGTCACACCAGCCACTCTGGTGAGAACACCTCAGTTGTAGGCCGTGGGTTGTCGTTGCGCTGCGCGGTTCATCGCACCAGTGGCAATTCTTGGAATCACTCGTGTGTCGGGCTTGCTCGTCGTGCCGCTCTCGCGCGGCCGGTGGCCGTGCTCGCGCCTGGACGTCCTTACCGGATAAGGTGATTCTGCCTGGACGGGGCTTGTGGTGATCAGATAGTATCGCACGCATGTTCGAGGTTGATGAGTGGCAGCCGCCCAGCGTGGCGCCGCCGTTGAGTCTCGCGGAGATCACCGAGGATCCGGATCAGGCCGCGGCCTGGTTGGCGGTTGAGGCGCCGGGTCCGGATGCGGTGGCGGGGTTGTCGCTGCTCGACCCGGGCGTGTTGTCGCATGGCGGTCGGGTGGATGTGCTGGTCGCTTTGGAGCGGCAGTTGGCGTGGCTTGCCGGGGTGCAGGCGCAGGTGTTGGCCGCGATGGCTGCTGATGATGGGTCTGCGGATCGGTGGGTGCGTGAGGAGGTCGGGTGTGCGTTGCGGCTGTCGGCGTTGACCGCGCAACGCCGCCTGGCCGTGGCCGAGACGCTGGCGCAGACACTGCCTGAGACGGGGCGGGCGTTGCACCGGGGTCGGATCGGCTACCTGCACGCCATGACCCTCGCCGAAGCGGTCTACCCCCTCGACGCGGACACCGCGGTCGCGGTGCAAGATCGGGTGTTGCCGCGGGCGGGCGGGCAGACACTGGCCGAGTTCAAACGCTCCGTACGCCGCGCGGTCCACGCGCTGGATCCGGTGCGGGTCGAAGAACAACGCGCCCACGCGATGACCGAACGCCGCGTGTGCGTGACTGCCCGCGATGACGGCATGGCCGAACTGTGGGCGCTGCTCCCGGCTGAAGGTGCTGCGGCGGTGATGGCCGCGGTCGATTGCCTGGCCTCGGTCACCTCCGCGACCGACCCGCGCAGCGCGGATCAGCGCCGCGCCGACGCGCTCGTCGACCTCGGCGTGGCCGCGCTGCACGACCCGCACCTGCCGAAAGCACAGGGCATGCGGCCCTCGATTCACGTCACCGTCGCCGCGTCCACCCTGCTCGGCCTCGACGAGCAACCCGGCGAACTGGCCGGACACGGACCCATCCCCGCATCAGTAGCCCGCCGGCTGGCCGCCGACCAAACCGGCACCTGGCGCCGGCTCCTCACCGACCCAGCCACCGGGCACCTGCTCGACTACGGACGCACCACCTACCGACCCCCGCGCGATCTCACCGACTTCGTCATCGCCCGCGACGGCAGTTGCGCCTTCCCCGGCTGCCCACGCGCCGCCGCCCGCTGCGACATCGACCACCGCCAGCCATATGACAACGGCGGAAACACGACGCCCGAGAACCTGGCAGCGCTGTGCAGACGGCATCACCGCCTCAAACACGAGGCCGGCTGGAAACTCGACCGGCAAGCCGAAGGCAGCTACCACTGGACCAGCCCCACCAGACACACCTACCAGTCCCAGCCGCCCGACCAACCCCACGACGCCAGCCGAACCCACACCGCAGAAACCGACCCTGACCCGCCCCCGTTCTGATCCAGTCCCCTAGGGCGCGTTGCTAAAGGTGTATGACAGGGTGGCCGGGTGGGTACCGCCGTTCGTCTTGTCCGCTCAGCTGCGCTCAGTGATGTTGCCGAGTACGCGTATGCGGCGACCGTTGAGAGCGGAGCGCGCCTGATTTTCCTCGCGGGCGCGTGCCCGCTTGAGGAGGACGGGAGAACAGCGGCCGTCGGTGACTACGCGGGGCAGGCCGCCAAGTGCATTGAGACGCTGACGGAGGCGCTTCGGGCGGCTGGCGCGAGGATCGAAGACGTGGTCAGCACTCGCGTCCTGGTTGCTTCTTCTCGTCAGTCGGACCTGGGTGCGGCGTGGGCGGTTGTTCGTGACGCGTTCGGCCACCACGACGTGCCCAGCACCTTGATGGGCGTCACAGTGCTGGGCTATGACGATCAGCTGGTTGAGATCGAGGCCGTCGCCGCGCTTGTGGATTGACCCGCCGCGGCGGTCGCGCTCGTCAACCAGTGCAGAGTCGCGGAGAGGCACAGGCCGGCGTGGTAGTTGTGGGCGGTCTTGTCCGAGCGCATCGCGATTCCCCGCCACTGCTTGAGCTTGTTGAAACATCTATCCACCACGTTGCGCCCTCGGTAACGAACCCGCTGCTGATCATCGAAGTCGATCGGCCGGCCGCGGCGCTTGCGGCGGTGCGCGATCTGGTCGTCGCGCTCGGGGATCGTCGCGGCGATCCCGCGTTCGCGCAGCCACGCCCTGTTCGCTCGCGACGGGTAGCCCTTGTCAGCGAGAACCCGGTCCGGCCGGGTCCGCGGGCGGCCGCGGCCGGTAGGGACCCGGATCTCCTCGAGTGTTGCTGTCAGCATGGTCGTGTCGGCGGTCTGTCCCGGAGTCAGGACGAACGCCAACGCGCGTCCTTTCCCGTCAAGACCAGATGATTCTTGGTCGTCAGACCGCCGCCGGAGCGGCCGATTGCATGGTCGGGCGGCTCGTCACCGAATTTCTTGTAGTTCGAGACCGCGCCTGTGGCGCGCGGCAGAGTTGCGCCATGCTGGTGCACGCGCACGACGGTGGAGTCGATCGACGCGACCCACTCAAGGTCCCCGGACTGCTGGGCGAGAGACTGCACCTTCTCCAGCAGCCGCGCCCAAACGCCCTGCTCGGACCAGCGGTTGACGTTCTTGTAGATCGTGTTCCAGTTCCCGAATCGCTCGGGCACGTCTCGCCATGGAGCCCCGGTGCGGAACCGCCAAGCCGTCGCCTCGACCACCATGCGACGGTCCACCGGCGCCCGGCCCGTGGCCTTCGCTGCCGGAAACAACGGCCCGATCACGCCCCACGCCTCATCCGAGATCACATCACGCGACACAACTCCCAGCCTCGCCGGTGAGATACCGGATCAGGTTTAGCAGCACGCCCTAGGTAGAGGTAGCCTCACCTCAGTTGTTGATCTTGGACGCTCGCGGGCACGCTGGGCTGCTCGCGCTGACCGACCCGGATGTCGCGTCGCGGCCCGAGCATTCGGGGCGCGACGCTGAGCCAGAGACACCTCAGCGGTGCCCGGTGAAGACCGGCCACATCGGCACCATGCCACCGGCGGTATCGCCTGCGTGACCGATGTGCCCGAGGTACCAGTTGTCCTCGATCGTCGTCAGCAGCGAGTAGTGGTTGTACGGGGTGTGGTCGACCAGGACGCGCGGTCCGGACGGGCTGACCACGATGGCCGGGATCAGGCCGCCGCCGTACGTACCACCGGGCTACGTCGCGCTGATCCGCGCGTCGCCTGCGGGGACGTACGGCGCGGGCAGTCAATCGCCCGGCCTCGCGTGCGTCTCTGGCAGTTCTGATCAACTCGTGTCGTTATGCTCGGGCGAGCTCCGGGAAGAAGTGGATGCCTCAGCGGCGCCGACGGTGCAGGGCAGCCGTGACGTCGCGCCGGACCTCGGTGCGCGCCCGCTCGCGGGCCTCGGCGAAGTAACCCTGCGGATCGGTCAGCATCTGATCTGCGCGGTGGTCGCGATCGCCGCCGGCGGGGATTGACGAACCGCGTGGGGATCGGCCAAGCAGTTCACGGGCCTCGCGGTCGGCGAGTTCCTCGTCATCTCCGGAATAGGCGATGTACACCGCGTCCGGCCAGACCGACTGCATCGTGGCCATAATGCCGGTGTCAGCAGGCCCTGCGCCGGCGCTCGGCTCGACGTGATGCGCTACGGCGGTGACGTCCAGGCCGCGAAACCGGATCAGGTCCGCGACCAGATGGATCGCGCCCTCCAGGTTGATAGGGGTCGGGCGCATCACGACCGGCACGCCGTCGACCACGCATCGGGTGCGGGTCTCACCCACACCGTCCAACCGGATGCGCAGGCGTATCGCGGGGTCGCGCACGACGGCCATCAGCGAAGACGTGCCGACCCGTACGGTGAGGATCGTCGTCACAGCTTGCGTCATGGTGCTCCCGTTCGTCTGCATACCGGATCCAGCGCACCGCAGACACCCCTGCCTCGGTCAGGGGCGAATGTCCTGTCCGCTAAGGCCGTTCGCAACCGATCGGCAGCCTTGTCAGACGGAGAGCAGGCCACAGGACCGGGCGAGGGCGCGGATCAGGTCGCGCTGCGCGCACAGCTGATCGTGTTCGGCGTGCCAGCGAGCCAGTTTTCGCCGCTGCCAACTGTGCGGTTGGCGCGAGATCCACGCGTCTCGTGCGAATGCCCAACATGCGTCCTCGACCACGATGACGGACAGCAGGCGATCGTCGAGCACGGCGGATCCGTTGACGGAGGTGCCCACCGAGGACAGGAACAGCCTGATGTCGGGAGCGCCGGGTGGCAGCTGAGCGTCCATCGCGTACCTCACAGGACTAGGAACATGGCGAGTCAAGGGCGATTCGGCCAGGTCGTCTCGGGCGAACCAGTAGATTGCGCTTCTCCAGATTCCTCAACCGACTGCCCTGCCGCTATGGACGAAAGACCTGTCCATTTCCGTACTTCGGCCCGACTCGGACGGCACCGGTTGCCGCGATCGGGACTTATGACTCTGGGAGTCACGCGAGCCTGCGGCGAAGATCGCGCTTAGACATGGCTCGCGGCATGTTCAGCCACGAGCCGCCGAGGGGGTTCGATGTCAGCTCGACAGCGTCCGATCCATGGCGGCTGATCGGCCGGCCGCACCGTCCGCCGAGGATGTGCCCGACGGCTATCCCCGTGACCTCGAAGCCCGCCTCACCCTCGCCGACGGGCGTGAGGTGTTCGTCCGCCCGATCGTCCCGGCTGACACGGAGGCACTGCGCGTGGCCGTCGAGAACGCCGATCCGCAGACGATTCATGACCGGTTCCTGGGCGGGCGCGCGCCGACCGATCGGCGCACGCTGCACCATCTGACGACACTTGATTACGTCCACCGGCTGGCCCTCGCCGCATTCGGACCGGACGGCACCGGGGTCGCCATCGCCCGGTACGAGGGCAAGGCGGGCAGCGACCTTGCCGAGGCGGCGGTGGTCGTCGACCCCGAGTGGCGGCGCGTTGGCCTGGCCAGCGGGTTGCTACGAATGCTCGCGGACGCTGCCCTCGCACGTGGTGTCAGACGATTCAGCGTGACGTCCTACGCCGACAACGCCGACGTGCACGACATCCTCTCGCGCTCCGGGCTCTCGCGCATTCGGTCGGGGACCGGCGAGGTGGTCGACGACATCGTCGCGCTCGACGGGCAGTTTGACGAGTTTAGCCAGTCTGGCCAGGCGCCTCCGGGGCAAACCGGCCCGGGCGGCGAACCCGACCGCTGAGCGTGCTAATCGGACGCCGTGCGGCTGGTCGAGGGCGCCACTCCGAGCACGGGACGATGCGCGCCGCCATCGGGAACATGCCCGAGCATCGCACCAACCGGCCATACGCGGAGCGGCCCACCTGCGTTGTGGCGACTTTCCCCTATGGGTCCAAAGACTCTGGACGCATTGCGCCGTCCAGGTTGATCATGGATGCGCGTCCGCCTTGCGGGCACGCCACGAGGGCGGCGCAGAACTTGTAGAGGTAGGACGCGATGACGATGGTGCGCGGGCGCCCGGACGCCCAGCCGCAGCCCGGCCCGAAACCAGTTGGCCTGCTCCGGCCGATCCTGGTAATGCTCGCGGTGATCGCGATAGTCGCCGCAATAGTCCTCGTCATCGAGGCGAACGGGACACATCACGTCCGCTCCGCACCGGCACCGACGGTGCAAGCGACCGCGAGCGCCGTCTGGCAGTGCGCGCGGCAAGATTGCGCAGGGGAGTGACAATCCGCGCAGTGCGCGCGGCAATGATCAGAAACGGTGACGTTCGGCCCTGGTTGACCCGACCTATGACCCATGAGGCTGGTGTTGTGGAGGTGCGCCATGACTGTCAACGAAGCCGCTGGCCTACAGGTCACTGTTCAGGGCGATATCGATCAGCACACTGCCGATGACGCTCGCACCAAGATCCGGGCTCTGACCCGTTACGCCGGCCATCCCATCGCGCACGCGCGCGTCAGGATCAGCGAGCGCCGCAACCCCTCGATGTCCCGGCCATTCCTTGCCCAGGCGACCCTGAGCATGCGCGGCCAGCCGGTGCGTGCTCAGGTCGCCGCCACGAGCGCGCGAGAGGCCCTCGACGTCATCTACGACCTGCTTCGACGCCAGCTGATCGCACATGCCGAGCACTGGGAGGCGCGCCGCGGCGGATTCGCGCGTCCGCAGGAGTGGCGGCACGACAGCGACCCGGCGCACCGTCCTGACTACTATCCGCGGCCGGAGGCGGAGCGGGAGATCGTCCGCCGCAAGACGTTCGCGCTGCCACTGTCCACAGTGGACGATGCCCTGTTCGACATGCAGATGATGGACTATCAGTTCCATCTGTTCACCGAGGCCGGCACCTGCCAGGACAGCGTCATGTACTACGCGGACGATGGTGCGCTCCGGCTGGCCCAGCAGCGCCCGGCGCCCGATCAGATCATTTCCGGAACGGTCGCGTTCGAGGTGAGCTCGCACCCGGCGGTGCAACTGGCCATCGACGATGCGCCACGCCAACTCGACCTGTCCGGGCGCCCGTTCCTGTTCTTCCAGGACGCGGGCGAGGACGAGGGGCGCTGCCGCGGCCACCTGCTCTACCGCCGTTACGACGGCCACTACGGCCTGATCACCCCTGCGTGGGAGGCAAGCTCGGTCTAGCGACGGACTTCCGGCCCGCCGCGCTGGGACCTACGCCCCTAGGGGGCACGAGCGTTGCAGGAGCACTGTGAATGTGCCGGGGAAACCTGGCGGCACTCCCGGGGCGGACAAGCTGACCGGCTAGCACGTAACGCCGTGATTGACCCAACGTCACAAGACGGGGAGTTCGCCCCACGGAGTGCCATTACCTACGCCGATTTCCGGCTAGCTTTGATCCGCTGACAGCGCGGATGCCCTGATCGTGCAACATTCTGCGGCCTGAGACCGCAGAATGTTGCACGATCGAGCATCATGGCCGGGCCTACGCACCGGGTCGTCGCTTTGCGTCAGCGGCCACTATGCCGGGGGCGGCGCGGCTGGCGACGATGGTCGAGGTCGCCCTCGACGTCGATTCGGCCGGTATTCAAGCGCACGCCGAGGGCGGTCGACACGGCGCTCAACGTGACACCCGCGCACGCTGCGAGCGCCTGCAGCAGCAGATCCCCTGAGCAGATAAGGGTTCCGTCGCCGCCGGTAGCCGGATGAAGGCCAGCGCGCACCATCGCCTGGCCGGTCTGCACCGAGCAACTCACGTCATCGCCGAGCGTGCTGGCTGCGGTCAGTGTGACCAGTGCCGAGTCGGCGTCTTCGCGATAAGCCTCTTTGAGGGGCTGCTGGAGCAGCCGAAGCTCAGCACTGTCCAATGTGCGCCACCCCCACCGGCGAGAGCGCGGATCGTCGGCCGCGACCACGCCGAGTCTGCCCGTCAGATGACGTGCCTGGACACCGTGACCAATCGTTCATCCGACGGGCATCCGGCGGGCCGAGCGTCAGGCGCTGGCCTCGTTGGCGACCTCGAACACGGTCTCCTCAGGGACGACGGTGAACCCGCCGTCGATGCCCGCCTGCATGCGAGGCACCAGGATGGAATCGCGGAACGCTTCCCAACTGGCCTGGGAGTCGTGGACGGCGACGATGGTCCAGCCGTCCTCGGACGGGCCGGCGATATGGAACACCTGCCCCGCAGGCAGGCTCCCGTCGGCTGGATGCACCGCGGCGAGCGATGCCTGGTACTGCTGTTGGGTGCCGCCCTTGAACTTGTGCACAACGGCATACGCCATTGGTCTTCCCCCCTTTGCCGATCTGCCGATTGGATCAACCCCGGCTCTTGGCGCCTCCCGAGAATGTCCCGGTGGGGTCCGAGCGGACCGTACGCCGATCAGGCGCGGCGTGTCGACGGACAAACTTCGTCTGCTCGAAGCACTCATCGGCCACTTCCGGACGAATGCGGGTCAGTCGCCAGGGCTGCTGCTGACGGTCATGGGGCTGCGCTGCGGTGACAGGTCGGGGTCCGCATCATGATCACCGGACACCCTGCGGAAGCTAGGGTTCCCCGACCGCTGATATCCGGTATTTGTATACGTCGGCCACCCGGATCGGCGGCGGCTCTGTGTGCACGTCGTCGGCGGGTACGGCACGGAACGCCGCCAGATGTTCGTCAGACTCCCACCGCTCGTAGATGTTGATCCGATTGGGCTCGACCGGGTCGGGCGAGTGGGCGAAGTCCAGGCATCCAGGCGCGCGGCGGGCCATCGTCGTGGCCAGGGCGACCACCTCGAGATAGGTATCGCGGTCTGCGGGATCGACTCGCAGCGTGCCGGCAATGATGATCATGATGGCCTCCCGACCACCAGAATGTATCCCCTCAGGTCACGTCCGGGTGATCGACAAGCTCCAGGCTGCGCCGCCAGAGTTCGTCGCGCGCCGCGCTGTCGTACGCCTGCTCGTTGGCCCGCGCCTCGCGGATTCGGTCGTAGAAGCGGCCGGTCGTGCCGGCCAGTTCGGGGTCGGCGACCAGCCGGTTGGTGGCCGCAACTCCGTCATCGAGGCTGTCGATGTGATGGCCGATCTCGGCCAGCACCATCTTGGTCGGCATGTACGTCGACGGATGCAGGCTGTTGACCGTGACGCAGGCGTCGGTAAGGCGCTCGGCCAGCGAGAATCCCGACATGATCTGGGCGAGCTTGCTCTGCCGGTATGCACGCATGCCGTTGTAGCCGCGCTCGATCATCAGATCGTCGAAGTCGATCGGATGCTGGCCGATCGAGGCGACGTTGACGATGCGGGCCGGCGCCGATGCGCGCAGCAGCGCAAGCAGATCGAGAGTGAGCAGGAAGCCGGCCAGGTAGTTGACGGCGAAGCGCAGTTCGTAGCCGTCAACGCTGGTGCTGCGGCCGCGGCCCTCCGGTAGCCCGCCGCCGACACCGGCATTGCTGACGAACACGTCGAGGCGATCCGTGGCCGACCGCACCTCGGCGCCCAGGCGGCGCACCTGCGTCAGGTCGGCCAGATCAGCGAGAAAGACTTGCGGCGCAGGCACATTGTGCCTCGCGCTGATGTCTTCGGCTGTCTGCTTGAGCCGGGTCGCATCTCGACCGTGCAGCAGCAGGGTGAATCCGTCAGCGGCCAGCCGGTGCGCCAGCGCGCGTCCGAGTCCATCGGTGGCTCCGGTGACGAAAACTGTTCTGGCGTCGGTCATGTCACCTTCCTACCGTGTGCGGTTGCGCATCGCCGCAGCTACGACCGCCCTGATCTCGTTCGAGAGCGACCTGACGTAGACGTCGGTGACGTGCTGCCCGTCCCATCTGACGATCGTCTTTCCGATGAACGCGGGGCAGTAGCCCGCGGTGTTGCAGAACCACAGATGTGTGTCGCGGTATGACGTGTGCGTCGCTGCTGCCGCCGCCTTCTCGGTGGCCGCGAAGGCGAGCCAGCGGTCGGTGATGTGATGGACGCAGTCTGCCGGCGTCGTTCCGGCGGCGTCGCACTGCGCGAGGTCGCCGCTCATCGGTGGCGGGGACAACGCCAGCACATGACGCTCGGAACTGGGGTGAAGCTGCTCGATCGTCTGCTGCAATGCGGCCTGGTACTCGGCATCTGCCTGCGCGCCGGTGGAGTCGTCGCCGATGCGGCCCAGGGTGTCTTCGGCGCTCGCGAGGATCACCAAGTCCGGGTTGAGGCGGTTCGCCGTCTTCTCGACCCAGTCATGGCGCGCGTCGCACCGCGTGTAGTGGCGGTGACTCTTGTCGTACACGGGGATGTCGGCAGCGGGGCACGCTTCCAGCATCAGGCCGTAGATCCGCCACTGGTCGGTGGGAAGTGCCGCCTCGATGCCGGGCAGCCAGCTCAGCGCCATCGAATCGCCGATCACGACGGCGACGTGAGCATCGGGTGCCTTGTCGCCGAATGTGCACTGCGCGAGGTTGTCGTCGGTTGCTCCGTCGCATGCGCCCCAATGGCTGCGCGCACCGCCAAGTTGGTCCAGCGGCGGATCGAAATCCGGGAAGGTGTTGGCCGACAGCGCGGTATCGATCGCGGTCGCAAGCGACGTGCGGGGCCGCGCCACATCCGGTCCGGAGCGCGGCACGACGCTAGACGCGCCGGCGGCACTCGTGAAGGACGGCGCCGTGCGGTGCGGCACGAGAACGGAGAGCAGCACGACGGCCGCAAGGCAGGTGAGTGCGGCTACCGCCGGACGCCTGGCACCGGCGAGGCGGCCCCGCCAGGGACGGCGTAGGGCGGAGCGGCTGAAAGCGAGCCGCCGGATGGGTGATTCGACGAAGTGGTAGCTCGCGACCGAGAGCCCGCTCATGGCGAAGATCGCGATCGTGTCCTTCAGCCATGCTGAATTCGGGACGAGCGTGGCGACGACGAGGATCACCGGCCAATGCCACAGGTAGAGCGAGTACGAGATGCGCCCGACGTAGCGGCTGAGCGGGTTGGTCAGCGCGACGCCCCACCGGCCGATCGGACCACCCAAGCCCGCAATGATCAGCACCGCCGCCGACAGCACCGGCAGGGCGGCCCACGGAGCCGGGAACCCGGGCGCCGACCTGACCACGAAAGCGCTCACCACGATCGCGGTCAGCGAGAGCGCCGACACCGGCCCGCGAGCGCGGCCGAGTAGCGAGGCCAGAGCGGGAAAGGTCGTTGCGCTGACCGCGATGAGGGCGCCGGCGCCGAGTTCCCAGGCACGGGCGGGCGAGGAGAAGTACGCGGCGGTCGGATTGTGGCTGGTCTGCGCGAGGGCGTACCCGAACGATGCGACGGTGCCCGCCGCTATCACCGCGAGCAGCGTGAGCCGCGACGTGCGTTTCGCCATCGCGCGCCCGGCCACCGTCAGCACGAGCAGGATGACGGGCGGCCAGACGAGGTAGAACTGCTCTTCGACGGCCAGCGACCAGAAGTGCTGCACGAGCGATGGCGCGCGGTTGGCCGCGAAGTAGTCGGTGCCTACTCTCGCGAAGTGGATATTGGCCGAGAAGCCGAGTGCCCATCTCGCGTCCGAAACGTTCTGCGCGACCCGCACGCCGCGAAACACCAGGTGGGCTGTCACGACGATCGCCAGCAGAACGGTAAGCGCCGCGGGAAGAATCCTTCGTGCCCGTCGGGCGTAGAAGCCGCGGAAGGAGAGCCGGCCGTTTCGCGCGGTCTCGTCGAGCAGCAGTCCGGTGATGAGGAACCCGGAGACGACGAAGAAAACGTCCACACCGATGAACCCACCACTTGGCCACGCGACCAGGTGATCGAGGATGACGAGCACGACCGCTACGGCGCGAAGTCCCTCGATGTCCTTGCGGAAAGCGGGGTGCGCCGATGGGTGGGCACTGTCCCGTTCCACACCGTCGCGCATCAAATCGACCTTACCGACCCTTTCGGCACGCGCCCAACCCGCGGATGCGGCCTGCACCGGATTGCGGCACGCTGCGATCATGAGCCTCTCGCGTGACGACCTCGCGCCATGACGCGAACCGTTCTGGTGGCGCCGACCAGCCATGGTGTCGGCCTCACCGCCACGTGCCTCGGACTGGTTCACGCGTTGCAGGAGCGCGGCGTCAACGTCGGCTTCTACAAGCCACTGGCCCAACCCAGCGCGCTCGGCATCGGAACGGATCGCTCGACTGCCCTCATCCGCCTCACCTCGCCGCTGCGCCCACCCGACCCGATCCCCCCGGCTCGGGTCGAACGGGCCCTGAGCGAGAACGCCCAGGAAGTCCTGATGGAGCAGGTCGTCGCCGCTGCCGAGCCCCTCATTGCGCGGCACGACGTGGTGGTCGTCGAGGGACTCGTCCCCGGTGCGGGCCTCGCTTATGCCGGAAGGGCGAATGTCGCGCTGGCCAAGGCACTCGACGCGGACGTCCTGCTCGTCGGGGCACCCGGGCACGGCGACGTCGCGCACTTCGAACACCTCGCCGAAACGATGGCGATCGCTGCCGGCACGTTCCGCGTGGGCGAACACGATCGGGTGGCGGGCGCCGTGGTGAACCGCATCGCCGATGCGAGTCCGGAGACGATCGAGTGCGTGCGCACCGCGTTGGCCGGCCGCGACCTCACCCTCGTCGGGGCAGTCGCCTACCGAGCCGAACTGACCTGGCCGCGGATGCGTGACCTCGTCGCAGGCATCGAGGTGGGCGTCATCAACGAGGGCGAACTCGACCGGCGAATAAAGGACATCATCATCGGGGCCCAGGCGGTGCCCGGCATCCTGCCGCTGCTTCGCGAGGGACTTCTCGTCATCGTGCCGGGCGACCGGCACGAACTGATCCTCAGCGCGTGCCTGGCCGCCAGAAACGGCACCCGTCTCGCCGGATTGCTGCTCACGCTCGGAATCGAGCCTGATCCGCGGGTGTGGGAACTGTGCCGGCCGGCGGCTGTGACCGGGCTGCCCGTCCTGATCACGGCCACGAGCAGTTACCAGACGGCGACCATCGTCCACGACATGGACCCAGAGGTGCCGGTGGACGACGCCGAGCGCGCCCGGCTGGTCATGACCACAGTTGCCGACGCCCTTGATCCGCAATGGCTGGGCACGCTACCCACGTCGAGCCACGTCCCGCGGTTGAGCCCGCCCGCGTTCCGGCGGCGGCTCGCAACGGCGGCTCGGGCGGCGGCCCGGCGCATCGCGCTGCCCGAGGGTGCCGAGCCGCGGACGCTGCGCGCGGCAGCCATCTGCCACGAGCAGGGGATCGCGCAGTGCGTGCTGCTCGCCGAACCGGACGATGTTGCCGCACGGGCCGCTGGGCTCGGGCTGACGCTGCCGGACGACATCGAGATCGTCGACCCGACGCGCGTCGACGAGCGCTACGTCGACGCGCTGGTGGCGGCCCGCCGGCACAAGGGAATGACCGCCGACATCGCCCGCGACCAGCTGACCGACCCGATCACCCTCGGCACCGTCATGCTCCATCTCGACGAGGTCGACGGGCTGGTCGCCGGTGCCATGCGCACCACGGCTGCCACGCTTCGGCCTGCGCTGCAGATTCTGGGCACCGCGCCGAAAGCCTCGCTGGTGTCCTCCGTCTTCTTCATGTGCCTGCCGGACGAGGTGGTGATCTACGGCGACTGCGCGGTCAACCCGAATCCGAACGCCGAGCAGCTCGCCGACATCGCCATTCAGAGCGCGGCCTCGGCTCGGGCATTCGGCATCGAGCCGCGGGTGGCGATGATCAGTTTCAGTACCGGTACGTCCGGCTCGGGAGCGGACGTGGCCAAGGTGACCGAGGCGACCCGACTGGTGCACGAGCGTGAGCCGTCGTTGCTCGTCGACGGCCCGCTGCAGTACGACGCCGCCGCGATCGCGTCTGTGGCGCGCACCAAGGCCCCGGGCAGTCCGGTGGCCGGCCGGACCACCGTCTTCATCTTCCCGGACCTCAACACCGGCAACACCACCTACAAGGCCGTGCAACGCAGTGCGGACGTCGTCAGCATCGGGCCGATGCTGCAAGGCCTGGCCAAACCGGTCAACGACCTCTCGCGCGGAGCGCTCGTCGACGACATCGTCTACACCATCGCGTTGACCGCTATCCAGGCTGCGCAGCCTGCGGTGTGACCCGGCCTGGCTAGGGTGGGCGGCGTGAACGCATCCCCTGATCTGCCCGGCTCGAGCGCGCAAGAGTGGGGACGGGCCGCAGCCGAAGCTGTCGTCGAGGTCGCCTCGCGGGCACCGTCGATTCACAACACGCAGCCGTGGCTGTGGGCCTTTTCAGCCGACGGTCTCGATCTGCGGGCCGACCGCTCGCGCCAGCTGGCGGTGGCTGATCCCGACGGACACTCGCTGCGGATCAGTTGCGGTGCGGCACTGGCGCTCACCGAGTACGCGTTGCGCGCCGCCGGCTGGACCGCCTCGTTGCAGCGGCTGCCCGACCCGACCGACCCGGACCTGCTCGGACGGTTCAGCAGCCTCGAGCGGGCCGAGCCCACCGAACGCGACCTCGACCGGGTGGCTGCAGCGCTTCGCCGGCAAAGCGACCGGCGCCCGTTCACCGGTGACGAAGTTCCCGAAGGCATCGTCGACGCTCTGCGCGACGCGGCCGCGGGCCCCGGAGTGTTCGCCCATTTCCCGATACGTGCCGACGAGCAGCTAGACCTCGCGGTTGCGGTGAGCTGGGCCGACCGCGTCGAGCGGGACGACACCGCATACATCGCGGAAATGCAGCGATGGCTGCGCGACGAAGACGTCGCTCATCGGCCCGCCGACGGCGTGCCGATGAGCGCCGTACCGAAAGTCGAGCCCGGCCACGCGAGGCATTCCGATATCCCGGTGCGTGATTTCGAGATCGGCGCGTCGGGACGCACGCTCATTGCCCAGGACGTCGACGAGCACCCGCTGATCGCGGTGTTGCTGACCGCGTCGGACTCCCCACTGGAGCAACTGCAGGCCGGCGAGTCGATGATGCGGCTGATGATCGAGGCGGAGTTGCGCGGCGTTTCCAGTTGCCCGCTCAGCCAGGCGGTCGACCTGCTTGCGTTCCGCAGCCGCCTGCAGACACTGATGGACTGGCAGGAATACCCGCAGATGATGCTCCGCCTGGGCTTTCCGATTTCCCCGGCTGATCCGGGCGCCCGAACGCCACGGCGTGCGGTCGCAAACGTGCTGCGAGACGCGCCCTAGCCGTCAGGCTCCGCCAGCCTCACGTTGAGTGGTGCGTTACGCGTTGAGTGGTGCGTTATAACTCCCCACTCAACGCCTAACGCACCACTCAACGGGAAACGGCGGGCCAGGATCTATCCGGAACGCACCCGCGCCAGGTCGCGATCAAGGGCGCTCAACTAGTGCGGTTCGGCTGACCATCTCTCATACGCGCTGACCGCGGTCGGCAACGTTGGGAACAGGTGGGCTTCGCCGATGCTGTCGGCGAGGCCGTACGCCTCAAGATCGTCGCGCAGGTCCTGTTTGACCCTGGCCATAGCCAGCACGATGCCGCGCCGCTCGAGCGCGTTGCGCAGCCATTCGACGGCATCGAGCCCGGTGATATCGACCTGCATGTTGGCCTCGACGTTGAGCACGAACCATCGCGGGGACTCTGCCTCGTCCGCAGCGGCCATCGCGCGCCGTTTGAAGTCTTCGGCATTGGCGAAGAACAGCGGCGAGTCGTATCGATAGACGACCAGCCCGGGAATCGTGCGCGCTGTCGGGTAATCGTCCACGTCGTGCATGCCCGCGAGCCCGTGTACGCGTCCGAGGATCGCGTCGTGCGGGCGTGCCACCCGCCGCAACAGGTCGGCCACCGAGA
The DNA here is from genome assembly GCA_963733615.1 of uncultured Actinomycetes bacterium. Taxonomy (GTDB): domain Bacteria; phylum Actinomycetota; class Actinomycetes; order Mycobacteriales; family Jatrophihabitantaceae; genus DASXRA01. Next base: position 72,598 of record CAVTEA010000030.1, on the reverse strand, counting down.
CGGCGATCGCGAACAGCACCCCGTAGAGGATGTTCATGACCAGTACCCCGGCGAGGGCGATCAGCGAGAGCACCAGTTCACTACGACGGAATCGAGCGATCCGCTTGAATTCCGGGACGTCGACCAGGCGTGTTGCGGCGTAGATGATGATGGCGCCCAGTCCGGCCTGGGGAAAGTTGGCCAGCAGCGGCCCGCCGACCAGCAGCACGAACACGAGCACGGCGAGGGCGACGAGCGAGAACAGCTGGGTTCGGCTGCCCGCGGCAGCGCCGAGCGCGGTTCGGCTGCCGCTGCTGCTGACCGGGAAGCCCTTGAACAGACCGGCTCCGACGTTCGCAAGGCCCAGTGCGAGCAGTTCCTGATTGGCATCGATGTCGGCGTTCACCCGCGCCGCGAATGCCCGCGCGGTAAGGACATTGTCGGTGAAGCCCACGACCGCGATGCCGACGGCAGGTAGCAGCAGGTCGCGTAGGTCGGCCGGCGACAGATTCGGGACGCCGGGTACCGGCACGCCGTTCGGCACCGTGCCGACGACCGCCAACCCGTGATCCTTGAGGTTGAATACGGCGACCACGATGCCCGCGAGCGTAATGACGAGCAGCGGTCCGGGAACCCGTGGCCACCGGGCGGAGATGGTGAAGAGCAGGATCAGCATCGTCACTGACAGGAGCACCGTCGTCCAGCTCACCTGGTCCAGGTTCTGCGCGAATGATCTGAGCTGCGCGCCCAGCCGAACGCCATCGACCGGGACGCCGGTCGTGCGGTGCAACTGGCCGACGATCATGATCACGGCGACCCCGGCCATGTAGCCGACGAGCACGGGTCGCGACAGCAGGTCGGCGACGAAGCCCAACCGGGCCACCCAGGCAACGGCGCAGATCAGCCCGACCATGATCGCCAGGCCGGCGCTCAGCGCGGCATACCGTGCGGGACTGCTCGCGCCGAGCGGCAAGATCGCGGCGGCCGACAGCAGCGCGGTCGTCGATTCCGGCCCGACGGACAGCTGCCGGCTCGATCCGAGCAGGGCGTACAGCGCCATTGCCGGAACCGCGGCCCAGAGACCCGCGACCGGTGGCAGGCCGGCCACTCCTGCGTATGCCATGACCTGTGGCACCAGGTAGGCAGCGACGGTCAGCCCGGCAATGGAGTCGCCGCGAAGCCAGGAGCGCTTGTACCCGACCAGGTCGCGTAACCCGGGAGCCAGCGAGTTGGCGTGGCGAAGGTTCACGCGCACGAGGCTGACCTCCCTGCGGGTGACTGCACTGGAAACGCCAACTCAGCACCGTGATCGTGCCCTTAGCGCCGAGTGCATGCCAGCCAGAGGACGGTGCGAGCTGCGATCAGACGTGAGGGCGCACCCGATCGCCGACGAAAGCTCGGACGTATTTGGGCTGGATGGCCATCGTGGCAGGCGGTGGCCCGACCCTTTCGCGCGGCCCTGCAGCGGCAACGACAGGCGGCTCGACCAGTGCCGTTTCGAGCCGTCTCGGGCCGCGACGCGCAGTTGGTCAGGGGTCCCAGCGGCGCCATCCAAGGCAACGCCTGACTCAGATACATCCGAGGTATTCCAGCCAGTCGACCGCCGTCAAGGTCTTCGTCGGAAACTACGGCACCGCGGACATCACCGGCAACTGAACGCGGGTGACCGGATCCGGTCACCCGGCGCCTCGTCTCTTGACCAGGTCCGGTCGCAGCCGTAGCAATGGTCTACACCTTTCACACCGGGTAGCCGGTTCTGGGCTGGAGGATGCGGCGCGATGATGCGATCGGCACGGTTGTTCCTGGTCGCCCTCATGGCGTTCGGTCTGTTGATCAACCCGGCGCAGGCAATCGCACAATCCGATCCCTCGACGACGATTGTCAATGGACCGGCTGATGCGCCGACGTTCCGCTTCGACGTGAACGGCAATGCGATTGACGCTCACGACGGCGAGATCCAGCGCTTCGGCAACACGTACTACCTGTACGGCACGTCCTACGGCTGCGGCTATGTGCGCCTGGAGCGGCCGGCGACGCCCTGGTGCGGCTTCAAGGTGTACTCCTCGCCCGATCTCGTCCACTGGACCGACCGGGGCCACCTGTTCGATCCGACGACGGCCGACTGGCAGGCACGTTGCAACAGCGCGACGCTCTCGTGCTATCGCCCGCACGTCGCGTACAACCGCATGACCCGCAAGTACGTGCTGTGGGTCAACACCTACGACATCCCCGTGGACTACCACGTGTCCACCGCGGACACCCCGGTCGGGCCGTTTCGCGAAGTCGCCACACCGACGCTCGCCTACAACGGCGGCGGCGACATGGACCTGTTCGTCGACGACGACGGCACCGCCTACCTCGCCCATTCGGTGACCAGCGCCGGCTACGACATCGCGGTGGAGAAGCTGGACGCCGCGTACACCAGCGGTACCGGACAGGGCTTGCGGATGGGCATGATCCACGTCGAGGCGCCGTCGATGTTCAAGCGTCACGGCATCTACTACCTGGTCATCTCCGATCCGTACTGTGCGTACTGCGCAGGCACCGGAGCGTCCTACCTGACTGCTCCGTCGCCGCTGGGCCCATGGCACACCGTGCCGCGCAGCGACGTGCCTACAGACAACGGCCAGGCTTACCTCAACGGCGTCAAGACGCTGACGAACGTCGGCAGCGACTGGACCGATTACGACTACAGCTTCGACACGATCCCGTACCAGACCGGGCACGGTGGCCAGTACGCCCAGTCCGGCTGGTACTTCCGCGCGCGGGACCTCTCGAATACCTACGCCTGGATCATCGGCAACTACCCGTATCCCGGCAACAACGGCGGGACGCTCACCAAGGTGCGTTACGTGGGCGGGCAGATCTCCTTGGTGCAGAACGTCAAGCTGCCGTTCCCGATCGTGGCCGGCCAGCAGTATGCGGTGAAGACATCCGTTCGGGGCAGCACGTTCACGACCTACGTCAACGGGCAACTCGTCGACACCACAACCGATACGACGTTCGGGCAGGGCCGCGTCGGCCTGCGTGAAGACACCGGCGAGAGCGCACGATTCAGCGACGTCAAGGTCACTGCGCCCGATGGCACCGTGCTGTTCTCCGATGACTTCAGCAAGGGAACCGGTCAATGGCAAGGGCTTGAGCCGCGCCCGCGTGGCATCCCGATCAGTGACACCGCGTGCGGTGGGCAGCCCGACGACGTCGCCGTGCTGCCCGCGCCGGGCGGCCCGGTGTACCTGTTCCAGAGCGACAGGTGGAACAACGGCGACCAGAACGAGGCGCTGGCCACGCGGTATTGGGAGCCGCTGCGGTTCGGGTCCGACGGCTCGATCCTGCCGTTGCAATGCGGGCCGAGCTATCAGCTCACGCTTGCCGGCCTGAATGAGGGCCACGACAACCCGCCCGCCGATCTCGATCAGACCAGCGGCACAGCGGGATTCCGTGCGTTCTGCGACGTGCACGGGGCGATTGCGCGCACCGAGACGTTCACGGCGGGACGGACTGGCACGCTCGCACGCGTCGCGGTGACCGCCTTCCAGGACAACCACCCGAACGGTCCGCTCACGCTCAGCGTTGCAGCCGTCGACGTCGCGGGGGACCCGGCCGCGACGCTGTGGTCGTCGACCATTGCGTCGACGTCAATCCCGTGGTCGCCGACGGAAGTGGCGGGCACGCCGGGCATTCCAGTGGTGGCGGGCCAGCAGTACGCGTTGGAGATCTCGGCGCCGACCACGACGCAGGGCTGCTTCGGCTTGAGCTATAACGACGCCGACCCGTACTCCGGCGGCGGCGGCGCGCTGTACAGCAGCAACGCCGGCCAGACCTGGGCGCCGGAAGCCGGGCGCGACCTGAAGTTCGAGACATCAGTGTCATGAGACGGACGGCGATCTCGCGATTCGCGCTCGCAGCGCCGTGCGTAGCGGGTTTGCTGCCGGCACGCACGGCGCGGGCCGAACAGCCGGCGAGAAGGTAACGGTCAGTCCGGCAGGCGCAGCGCCGTCTTCGCGTCGAAGAGGTGCATCGATCCCTTCTTCGGCACCAGCGACACCTTCGTTCCACGCGCCGGTACCTGACCGGGGTCGACTCGAACTGCGAACTGGGCGTCGTCGTCGAGCGCGGCGCCCTCGCGGGTGCAGTAGGCCGCACACCGACGATCACGGACGGGCCGCGGAGCGCAGCGCGCTGGGCCGGCGTCAGCGGTATGCGCGACCCAGTCGCCGACCACCGGTTCGTAGGGTGGCGCGTCCAGGTACTGCTCGAACGCCCAGGCGGGCGGCTGCAGCGGCGAATGCGGGTCGACGAACGACAGGTACAGCAGGAACAGCTGGGTGGGATCGCGCCGGTAGAGCCAGTTGACGGCTCGCGACGCCAGCCAGTTCGTCGGATGCAGCGCTTCGGGCTTGTCCCACGGGCGCGCCACGATCGAGTTGCAGTCCATGCCGCTGTCGGCGTAATCGCTACCCGCATCACGCTCGCGCAGCCAGGGCAGATAGTCGTCGATGTGCGCGTACTCGCGTACACGCTGACGGCTGTGGTGCAGGTAGCCGTCGTGCAGGATGACGTCGTCGAAACCGATCCGGCTGCGTTCGGGGTAGACGTGCATCTTGCCGATCACCTGCGTCTGGTAGCCGCCGCGGCGGAATTCGCCCGCCAGCGTCGTGCCGATGTCGAACTCGACGCCGTCCTGGTAGCCGACTCGCCGGTGCGTTCGCTGCGACAGGCCGTCATCAACGCGGTGCGGGCAGGTATGCAGGTCGAAGCAGCCGAGTACGCACGGATGAAGCGCGCGCCGCGCGATGCGAGCTGATCCAGATGCGGCGTGCGGAGCACCGGGTGGCCGTCGACCGACAGGCAGTCGCCACGCCATTGATCGGCGCAGATGAGCACGACATTGGGTTTGTCTTCCACGATGCGCGTCCCTTTCTCGGATCTCCCCGCGAGGCCCCCGCCGTGCAGTACCTGGCCAATGGCATCAACCGGCCCCGGTCCCGAGCACCGTAGACCGGGGTGAAGGGCACAGTCATCGCGTATTGCCTAGCAGCGGAAACGGCGGGAAGGTTCGGGCATGACCGACGAGTCGCCGTGGCACGCTAGATGACCGTCGACGATCGGGCGACGCGGCCGTCGGTGGCCCGGCCGGAACTGCCGCAGCTGGGCCGGGCGTCCTCGCCGGTGGTCGTCGGGCGCGGCCCGGAGCTGTCGCGGCTGCTCGAGGTGAGCGCGCATGCGCCCGCGCTGGTGCTGGTCGAGGGCGAGCCGGGGGTCGGCAAGACGAGGCTGGTGGCCGAAGTCCTGCGCCGGCACGAGCTTTCCGGTGGGCGCGCCTTCATGGGGCGCTGCCATGAGCTGAGCGAGCCATTCCCGTTGGGACCGCTGGTCGATGCCCTGCGCGGCGCGCGACTGCCCGGCCGGCTGCCGGCGGTCACCGGGGCGCTTCGGCCGCTGCTACCCGAGCTGGCCGACCGCCTGCCCGAAGCGCCGGCACCGCTCGGAGATGCCGGCGCGGAACGTCACCGGCTCTTTCGCGGGCTGCTGGAAATGCTCACCGCATTCGGCCCGAGCATGCTCCTCGTCGAGGATCTGCACTGGGCCGATCAGGCGACGCTCGAGTTCCTGCGCATCCTGGTGCTCCAGCCGCCGCCCGAGCTGACCGTGGTCGGTACCTACCGGCGCGAAGACGTCGCCGACGGCTCGCCGCTGCTCCGGCTGGACGCACAACTGCCGGCGCAGTCGGTCACCGCCCGCATCGCGTTGCCGCCACTCAACCCGCAAGAGGTGCGCGAACTCGTCGCCACGATCCTCGACACAACAGAGATCTCGACGGCGTTCGCGGAATACCTGTACGAGCGGACGGCCGGCCTGCCACTGGCCGTCGAAGAGGTACTGCTGCTGCTGCGGCAGCGTCGGGATCTGGTGTGCCAACAGGGGGTGTGGGTGCGTCAGCAACTCGACGCTCTCATCGTCCCGCCGAGACTTCGCGACGCCATCAACGAGCGCCTCGCCCGCCTCGACGCACCGGCGCGCTCACTCGTCCAGGCCGCCGCCGTGCTTACCCTGCCCGCCGATGAGCGGCTGCTCTCGCGCGTCACGGAGCTGTCCGAACTTGCCTGCGGCGACGCGCTGGCCGAGTCGCTCGCGTCGGCGCTGCTGTTCGAGGTCGGCGACGGCCGCTACGGGTTCCGGCATGCCCTGGCCCAGCAGGCCGTCGAGGAAGGCGTGCCCGCCCCGGTGCGACGCCGTCTGCACCTGCGCGCAGCCCGAGCGCTCGAGGCCCGCCGCGAGCGGCCCCTTGCCCGCCTCGCACGCCACTACCGCGCCGCGGGCGAGACGGCGAAGTGGGTCCGGTACGCCGAGGCAGCGGCCGATCGGGCGATTTCGCTCAACGACCACGCGGCTGCGTACGCGCTGCTGCGCGAAGCGGTGTCCATCCGCGACATCGCGCCGGTCACGCGCGGCTGGCTGGCGATCAAACTGGCCCGGCACGCTGCTCGGTGCCGCGCCTACGAGGACTCGATCGCGATCCTGCGGCCGTTGCTCGACGACGAGGCGATCCCTGGCCGGCTGCGCGCGCGGCTGCGGTTTCTGCTCGGACGCCTGCTCTACGACACGGGCGATCCGCAGGCCGCGCACGAACACGTGATGCGCGCACTCGCCGAGCTGGACGAGCCGACGTCCGCGCGAGCCATGGCCTGGCTCGCGGTCACTCCCTCGGGCGGAGACTCGATCGAGCGGCGGCTGCGCTGGTTCGACGACGCAATGCGGCTGGCCGAGCGGTCGAGCGACCAGGCCATGACGATGGAGATCGCCGCCAGCCGGGCGGTGCTACTGGTGCGGGCGGGCGACCCGGCGTGCTGGCCGGCGATCGAGGCCATCCCGAATCCAGGCGATACGCCGGGCGAGCTCGAGCAGGCCATTCGCGGTTTCGGCAACGTCGCCGACGCACTGCTGCACCTCGGGTACTACCGGGCGGCAGCGGACGTCAACGGGCGAGGTATTCGCCTCGCCCGTGAGTATTCGCCGTCGTACTCGATGAATTTCGAGATGACCGATATGCAGCTCGACTGGCTCGCCGGCCGTTGGTCCGGGCTCGAGCAGCGCCTGCGCAACGCGGTGCGGGCCGTCGAGGACTGGCCGTCGGCGCTGCAGATCTGCGAGGCATTCCTCGGACTGTTGCTGCTGGCCCAGGGCCGCACCCAACCGGCGCTTGCGCTGTTGAGTCCGTTGAGCGCGAAGCTCGAGGGCGACATCCGGGTACTGACGTGGATCGCTGCCGCTCTCGGCCAGGCGCGCTTGGCCGAGGGCGATCCCGGCGCGGCCGTCGAGGCAACCGAGCCGGCACTGCGCGCGGTCGACGAGAACCAGCTCTGGTTGTGTGCGGGCGACCTGGTCGCCGTCGGCGTCGAGGCATCGCTCGCCGCCGGCCGGCCGGACGAGGCTCGGCGGCTGATCGCCCGCCTCGCCGAGGAGGTGCGCGGCAAGGACGCTCCCGCCGCGGCCGCGGCGGTGACCGCCTGCCGCGCTCTGCTCGCCGAGTCGGACGCGCAGCCCGAGCAGGCGGTGCAGCTGTTCGGTGAGGCCGAGCGGTCCTGGCTGGCGCTGCCGCGTCCGTATCTCGCGGCCAACGCGCGGGCCCGCGCTGGGCGCTGCCTGTTGGCCGTCGACGTCGAGCAGGCGCGCGCCCACTTGCAGGACGCCCTGGCCGTGTTCGAGAAGTTGGGCGCCGGCTGGGACGCCGCCCTGGTCCGGCAGACGCTTCGCCGCCACGGGCTGATCCCGGCGCACCGACGCGGGCGCCGGTCGTACGGCAACGAGCTCTCACCGCGCGAGGCGGAGGTCGCCCGGTTGGCGTCGGAGGGCCTGAACAACCGCGAGATCGCGCGGACCCTGCACCTGTCGGTCAAGACCGTCGAGGGCCATCTCAGTTCCGCGAGCCGGAAGCTCGGGGTCAGCTCCCGCGCTGAATTGCCCGAGCAGCTGCGCTGACCGTCGAATTAATCAAGGGTAGGCACCCTCTGTGCAACCCTTGCCGACTCGCGTTCGCTGACGGTCGTGGACGAACTGCCCGGTGATCCAGCCAGCGACGAAACCTCGGCACGCGCAGACAACCCCGTATCCGAGGAGCGGCCGGCCGATCCGGCAGCGCCGGGCGATCTCCCGGCGAGCAGTCCGTCCGACGAGGAACGCCGGCCACCCCCATCCGGCTACGTCCCGGTCTAGTCCGGGCCGATCACAGAGGCGAACGCGCATCCCGACCCGCGGGCGCCTCGCGGTCCTGGCTGCGGCGAAGGAGAGGCTCTATGCGCAACGACATGGCACGGAAGCTCAGCGGCACAATCGTGCTCGCGCTGCGAAGAGCGGTCCGCCGACGGCACGCGCTGGCGGTGTTGGTGCCGGTACTCGCCGCGGGGCTGGTGATCGCACTCCTGCCCGGGGGGCATCACTCGCCGCGCCGAGCAGGCACACCCAAACCCGCGATCCGGCCGGCCGGCGCACTTGCCGGTGGCCTGCAGCCGGCTGTAACAGCAGCCGCGCTCGAACAAGCCAAACGCAAACCGGTGACCCTCCTGACCGGCGATCAGGTCCGGCTCATGCCCGCCGCGGGTGGCCGTTCCGTCGTGACGCCCGTGTCGACGAAACCGAGCGACAACCCGTTCGCGTACACGTTCCAGGTCGGTAGCGACGTCTACTCCATACCGGGGGCGGCTCTGCCGTACGTCGGCAAGCAGCTGGATCCGCGCTTGTTCGACGTGTCCTACCTGCAGCGCGCCGGCTACGCGAACCTCAAGGCGCTGCCGGTCTCGGTGTCGTGGCGCGGCTCGACGCACTCTGCCGTTCCGGGCATCACGACGCCGACGAGCGGTAGCAACACGGCCGGGTCGGTGGCCACGGCCGGCGCGCCCGCGCTCGGCAAGGCGCTCAAGAACCACGCGAGCGCGCTCACGCAGGTCAAGAAGATCTCGCTCGGCGATCTGCCAGCAGCGCAAGGCAGTTCCGAGACATTGAAGCCCGCGCCGGCCGTCCCGATGTCGTCGAGTGCCGCACCCGGGACGAAGCTCTACTCCCTGCGGGTCAACACCCTCGACCGCGATGGCAAGCCCAGTGTCGGGGTCGTCGCGATCCAGAACCTCAAGAGCATGGCCACGTACTACAGCGTCTCGGCCGTGGACACCGGCGGCACGATCGCGGTCAGCGTGCCCGCCGGGCAGTACGCCGTCGACGGCTTCATCTACGACGTCGGCCCGGGCAACTTCCCCGAGAACCTGGCCTTCCTCTCGGCGGACGTCGACGCCTCGCACGACACCGAGGTCACCCTCGACAGCCGGCAGGCGACGGAGATCACCGTCTCTGTGCCCAAGCCCGCCGCGCCCACGATCCAGACGATGACGTTCGCCCGGACGTCCGCCGACCAGTTCGGAGTGCAGGGCGCCATGTCTATGTACGGCCAGGGCATCAGCAGTAGCATCCTGCCGCCGACGCACATGTACGCCCGGCCGAGACCGGCGCCGAAGGTCGGCACGCTCGGTTTCGCCGACGCGTGGGATCTCGTGCCGATCGACTCCGGGCTGACCGGTGTCGACATTCCGTACTCCTATTGCCTCGACTTCGCGAGCCAGGACGGTGTACCCAGCAATCTGTCGCACACCCTGACGGACAAGGATCTGGCGACGGTGCACGACAGCTACGCCGCCAGCATCCCGGATGCCCACGCCCTGGCGATGACAGTTCCGTTCCACAGCTGGTCCACGCTGTCGCTCGGCCTGTTCCCCGCCGTGTTCGACTTCCCGGCGCCCACGAAGCGCGACGACTACTTCGGCGGGTCGACGGACACCGTATGGCAGCAGCTTGCCGTACCGACCTCGCAGATCAACCCGACCTCCACGCCGCCACCGGGCACCTGGGGGCCGTACCGGACCTTCCGTCCGGGTCAGACCGACAGCGCTACGTGGGGTGCGTCTCCGGCCGTCCCGGTTCCGGAGTGGCAGACGATGGGGGTCCCCTACGGGAGCACCGGCGGGAGGAAGCGGACCGAGTCTTTCGTCTGCCCGGCGTGCCGGCAGGGCGACGTCATGGCGTTCAACGTCGTCGCCTCCGGAGACGACGACCCGACGCACTCGGAGAACTGGACCGGCCTCGGCGCCGGCGTGCTGACGGACACGCTCGGCCAGGCCACGGATTCGCTGAAGTTTTACCGCAACGGCGCGTTCACCCAGCTGGCCGGTCTATCCGGGCAGATGTTCCCGATGCTGCCGGGGAAAGCCAGCTACACCGTCGACTGGGACCACACGATTCCCGTCGCCTGGACGCAGCTCGCGACTGGAGTGCATAGCGTCTGGAAGTTCAGCTCCTCCCGCCCGGCCCGGGCCGACCGCGTGCCGTCCTACGAGCTGTGCGCGCCGGACGCCAACCAGGCCTGCTCCTACGTGCCGCTGGTGTTCGCGAGCTACGACTTCGGCGCGAACCTGAGCGGCCAGGTGACTGCACCCGGCACCGAGACGTTCACCTTGACCGGCTACCACCAGGCCAACGAGACCGGCGCGCCGGCGGTCACCGACGCCTCCGTGCAGGTCTCCTACGACGACGGTTCGACCTGGGCCGCGGCGACCGTCACGAAGCTCAGTGGTGGCAAGTTCCGCGTGTCGGTGAACCAGCCGGATCCGTCGGCGACCAGCGGCTACGCGTCGGTCAAGGTGACGCTGACCGACGGCGCCGGCAACAGCCTGGACCAGACGATCACGCGCGCCTATGCGCTGACCGCCACCGCCCCCGCGACTCACAGATAAGGAAGGTGCAGACGTGCGAACACGCTTAACGTCCATCGTCTCGGCGCTTGCCGTCGTTGTCGCAGCCGGCGCCGTGTCCGCCGAGCCGTCGGCGTCGGCCGGCCCCCCGTCGTCGACGCCCGCGCCGACCCACCGGTTGTGCAGTACCCCAAAATCGAAGTCCGGCCGGTTCGGCTGCATGGCTCTGGAGCGGACGACGTCGAACGGGGTTCCACTGACCGCCCCCGCCGATGACTCGACACCGCCCGGCTACGGTCCGGCGCAGATCCAATCCGCGTACCAGCTCGCCGAAGCGGCGGCATCCCGCGGTGCTGACCAGACGGTCGCCATCACCGACGCCTACGACGACCCGACCGCCGAGGCCGACCTCGCGCATTACCGGTCGACCTACGGCCTGCCGCCGTGCACGTCCGACGACGGCTGCTTCCGCAAGGTGAACCAGGACGGCGCGGCGGCGCCGCTGCCCGCGGTCGATCCCGGATGGGCCGGGGAGATTTCCCTCGACCTCGACATGGTTTCCGCGACCTGCCCGCACTGCCACATCCTGCTGGTCGAGGCCGACGACAACGGGGCTATGAGCCTCGGTGCCACTGTCGCCACGGCTGCGAAGCTGGGCGCGAAGGAGATATCCAACAGCTGGGGCGCGCCCGAGTTCGCCGGCGAGGCCAGCCTGGAACCGTTCTTCGACCAGCCGGGTGTGATGATCACCGCCTCGACCGGCGACGCCGGCTACGGGGTGAACTATCCCGCCGCGTCGGCCAATGTGACGGCGGTCGGCGGCACCAGCCTCTGGCCGTCGAGCGGGTCCCGGGGCTGGTCGGAGGCAGCGTGGGCCCTTGCGGGTTCGGGATGCTCTGCGCAGATCCGCAAGCCCGCGTGGCAGCACGACGCGTGCACCCACCGCACAGTCGGCGACGTGGCGGCAGTGGCCGACCCCGACACACCGGTCGCGGCCTACGACACGACCGGTGCCCCGGGCTGGCTGGAGGTCGGCGGCACGAGCGTCGCGTCGCCCATCATCGCGTCGGTGTACGCGCTGATCGGGAACGCGACCGGCGGGGGTTCGTACTTCTACCAGCACCGCGACAAGCTCTTCGACGTCACGTCCGCTCACAACGGAACCTGCTCGCCATCCTACCTGTGCACGGCCGTGCCCGGTTACGACGGGCCGACCGGACTGGGAACCCCTGATCTCACCGGGAAATCCGACACGGGTGGCAGTTGCGTCAACGGCTGGTCGGTCGCCCCACAGCAGCAATCGCTCCCGGACGTCGTGACGACGCCGTTCCTGGTGCAGGACAGGGCGAACGGCATCGACGCGCTGTCACCGACGAATGTCTGGACCGTGGGCACCTATCTGGACGAGGGTGCCACGGGGCCGGCTGCAAGCTTCGGCTTCATCACCGACGTCGAGCACTGGGACGGGAAGAAGTGGTCGAAGTCGCCGTCGCCGAGCCCGGTCACCCCGAGCGGCTACCAGAACGCGCAGTTCCAGGCCGTGTCCTTCGACAGTCCGAAGGACGGCTGGGCCGTCGGAGTCAACGCGAACGACGGAATCAACACCACCGTCCTGGTCTCGCACTGGGACGGGTCGCGTTGGTCGCTCAGCCCGGCGCTGAACCCCTGGACCACCGCCCAGCCGTACTACGGACAGACGATCGCGACGCGCGCATCCGCGAACTCCGTGACGGCGATAACGCCGAACGACGTCTGGATCGCCGTCAACTCCGACACCGCGTCGACCTTCGAGCACTGGAACGGCTCCACCTGGACCGTGGTCGACCCGCCGCAGGGCGATTCGACGCCGAACCTCATCCCGTCGATGCACGCGTTCTCGGCCAACGACGTCTGGGCGACGGGCGTTCACTTCGACAATCTGACCGGGTCCGAGAGCCAGCCCGTGATCATGCACTGGGACGGCACGTCGTGGTCGGTCAGCAAGCTCGATCCCGCGACGACCTCGGATGCGGCCTTCACCTCGATCTCGGGGTCGTCCCCCGACGACGTGTGGGCGGTGGGTTCGGCGATCGACCCCGCCGTGAACACCGACGTCCCGATATCCGAACACTGGGACGGCCACTCGTGGAAGGTCGTCACCACCGTCGACGGCGACTCCGTTGCGTCGAACAAGACGATGCTGTACGGCGTTACCGCGATCTCCCCGTCCGACGCGTGGGCGGTGGGAAAGTACGCGGGGACCAGAGCGGGCCAGACCGAGCGTCAGTTGTACCTGCTCGAGCACTGGGACGGCCACGCGTGGACGATCGTGTCCAGTCCGCAGAGTGCTGTGCCGGACGGTTTGTGGGCGATCTCGGCCAGCAGTGCCGGCAACGTCTGGATCGCCGGGTCGGAGCAGTTGTCGACCTGGGACCAGTTCACCCCCTACCCCTGGATCCTTCGCTACGGGTGCGGCAATGGCTGACGCGCACCGGACGAGGCATCCATCGCATTCACCAGCAATCACGGGAGGATCGATGCGCGCGACCCCCTTCATCCGCCGTGCCGCGGTAGTGGCGTCGGTGGCCGTCCTCGGGCTGTTCGGCGTAGCGGCGACGCACGCCGGCGCCGCCCCGGGCGGCGACTTCCGCCATGCGTGCGACAGTGCCCCCAAGCCGGGAATGGCGGCGTGCATGGCGCTGGTCCGCACAGATGTCCCGGTGCGGGCGCAGGCCCAACTCGGCCCGCACACGCCGCCGACGAACGCGGGCTACGGTCCGGCCAGCCTGCAGGGCGCGTACCTGCTGCCGTCCTCGACGCAGGGCGTGGATCAGACGGTGGCGATCGTCGACGCATACGACTACCCGAACGCCGAAGCGGATCTGGCGACCTATCGCTCGGACTGGGGGCTCCCACCCTGCACGACCGCGAACGGGTGCTTCCACAAGGTCAACGAGCACGGGCAGGACACCCCGCTGCCGGTCGCGTCCGGATCGTCGGGCTGGGCGACCGAGGAGGCGCTGGACATCGACATGGTGTCCGCGGTGTGCCCGAACTGCCACATCCTGCTCGTCGAGGCGGACTCCCCGAGCATCGACGACCTCGGTACCGGCGTGAACTCGGCGGTCAGCCAGGGCGCCGCGTTCGTCTCGAACAGCTATCTCTCCACCGAGTGGCCCGACGAGGTCGCCACCGATGCCGCGTACTACGACCATCCGGGCGTCGCGGTGACGGCGGCGTCGGGCGACTGGGGCTACAGCTACGGCCCGGGTTTCCCGGCCTCGTCGCCGCACGTGGTGTCGGTGGGCGGCACGTCGCTGCGGCCTGCGTCGGATCCGCGCGGCTGGTCGGAGACCGTGTGGAGTGGCACTGGGGCCGGGTGCTCCGCACTGGAGTCCAAGCCTGCGTGGCAGACCGACTCCGGCTGCGCCAACCGCACGAACACCGACGTGTCTGCTGTGGCCGACCCGAACACCGGCGTCGCCGTCTACGACACGTACGACGCGCAGGGCTGGCTGGAGGTCGGCGGTACCAGCGCAGCGTCACCGATCATCGCGAGCACGTACGCCCTGGTCGGGGCGCCGACCGCCGGCACGTATCCGGCGAGCTACCTGTACGCGCACGCCAGCGAGTTGAACGACGTGACGAGCGGCTCCAACGGCTCCTGCAACCCGCTGTACCTGTGTACCGCGCAGACGGGCTATGACGGCCCGACCGGTCTGGGCACGCCGAACGGCATCGAGGCGTTCGGCGTCCCGACCGGCAACATCGTCACGGTCGGCAATCCGGGTGACCAGGCCGCCACTCAGGACGTCGCGTTCTCGCTGCAGATCCACGCCACTGACACCGCGTCCGACCAGACGCTCACCTACGCCGCGACGGGCCTGCCCGACGGACTGGCGATAGACGCGACCACCGGCCTGATCTCCGGGACGCCGACGACCGTGGGCGACTCGACGGTGAAGGTCACCGTTACGGACACGAGCGGAGCATCGAGCTTCGCGACGTTCCCGATCGACGTGGTGAGCCCGGTCAGCTTCAGTGGCCCGGGACCGCAGGCCGGCTACGCGGGCCAGCCCGCGATGGTGAACCTGAACGCAGCTGACGCGGTCGCGGGCCGCACGCTGCACTACTCGGCGACCGGGCTTCCGGGCGGCGCGTCGATCGACGCGTCGAGCGGCCTGATCTCCGGATTGCTGACGACCCAGGGGTACTTCCACCCGACGATCACGGCGCTAGACGACGGCGGGCGCTCGAGCGACGAGTCGTTCGTCTGGTACGTGGCGCCGGCACATGTGTCGGGCACGGCCGGGCCGGTCATAAACGCCGGCAAGTGCCTTGACGCCGGCGGTTCGTCGGTGAGCGTCGCGTCGTGCAACCACCATCCGTCCCAGACCTGGACGGTTGAGGCCGACGGAACTTTGCAGGCGCTCGGCAAGTGCCTCACCGGTGGCGACACGGTGCAGGTGGCGGCTTGCAGCGGGGCGGCCGGGCAGCAATGGCGGATCGTCTCCTCCGGCGGCCTGCGCAACGCCGAATCCGGAAAGTGCCTTGATGTCGAGGGATCCGTCGGCGTGCAGCCGTGCACAAGCGGTGGCTCGAGTCAGCGCTGGAACATTCCGTCCGGTCCGATCGTGTCCGCGCTGGCCGGCGTCTGCGCCGACACCGGTGCGGGAACGACCGGCCATCTGCAGGGTTCGTACTGCGCCGTCACCCCGACGCAGGCGTGGACGGTCTCGCCGGACGGAACCGTAAGGGCCGGCAACAACTGCCTGTCCGCATCGGGTGCTACCGACGTCGCACTGGCCCAGTGCGGACATTCGGCCGCACAGCTTTGGCAGGTGCAACCGGACGGCACGATCGTCAGTCAGGCGTCGGGCAAGTGCCTCGCTGATCCGGACGACAGCGTGATCGCCGGGACGAAGCTGGCGATGCAGACCTGCGAAGCCGTACCGCAGCAGGTGTGGCACGTGGAGTGACGTCTGCGGTCTAGTCAGCCGAGCGGCCCCCGCCGTTGATCAACAGAGCGATCCGGTCGAATATCGACCAGATCGCTCTGTTGATCACGAGGCGCCACCGAGCTCGCCAGGTCGCGCGCGTCGTCGCGACCAGCCGACTGGCGTCGGCTCGTCGCGACCAGCCGACTGGCGTCGGCGAGCCACGGCACGGCCGACCCTTTCGATCGTGCGCATTCGGGCAGCGGATAGCCTGACGGGTCAGCGCACGACCCCGGAGGACTTGTGACGAGTACCCCTGCACCCCAGGATGCGGTGCAGCAGCAATGGCGCGATCGGGCCGCCGCCGCGCGCGGCTCGGCCGAGGCCGCAGACGGGCTGGTGCGCGTTGAGGTCGACGGCAGCGGCGCGGTGACCGACCTGGTGCTCGAACCGAAGGCGATGCGGTTGCCCAGCGCCGACTTGGCCGCGGCGGTCCGCCAGGCGATCGGCGATGCCCAATCGGCCGCGCGGGCCGAGCTCGAGAAGGCTCCACCCATGGCTGCGACGGTTGAGGTCGCTGACATGCAGCGCGCGCTCACCGATATCAGTAGCGATGCGCGGCGCCGCTTGGGCGAGTTCGCCGCTATCGCAGAACAATTGACGGCTCGACTGGATCGGATGTAGCCGTGGCGGGGATCAGCGTCAATCCCGATGTGCTCATGCAGGCAGCGCAAGGTGTCGGTACGTCCGCGCAGGACATGGGTGATCAGCTCGGCAAGCTGCAGACGACCATGACCACGGATAATCCGTGGGGCCGCGACGAGCAGGGCAGCGCGTTCGGCATGCTCTATACGGCGGTGCTCGGCGAGGCGATGGGCGCTATGGGCTCACATCTCGAAAAGCTCGTGCAGGGGGCCGAAGGGCTGGCCGCCTGGGCGCAGCAGATGGCTCAGACCGAGCAGACCGTCACCAGGCAGGTCACGACAGCCGGTCAGGTGGGGTAGCGGCATGGGACTGGAGCTTCCGGGCTGGCTCACCGAGCCACTCGGCTGGGTCGGACTGACCTAGCCCGAGGCCGACGAGGAAAAGCTGTTCGAGGACGGACAGCAATGGCTCGCCTTCGGCAATACGTTGTCGACGATCTGCAACAACGCAGACAAGGCAGCAGAGTCGGTCTGGTCGGGTGACACAGCCGATGACGCCGCAGTCAACGCCTTCAAGAACTGGTGGACGAACGACGACGGCCCGCCGGCTCGGCTGAACGATGACGCCATCGCCGCGGAGATCATCGGTGCGGCGCTGATCGTGTTCGCCGGAATAACGCTGGCGATGAAGATCGCGTTCATCGTGCAGTTGATCACGCTGGCGATCGAGGTCGCCCAGGCGATCGCGACTGCCTTCGTTTCCTTCGGAGCAACCACTGCTGAGGTGCCGGGGTTCATCGCGGCCACCCGGGTGATCTGCCGTCAGCTGATCAAGCAGGTCCTTGAACATATTCGGACGGTTATCAAGGATCTGCTCGAGAAGGCGAAGAACCTCTTCAAGAAGCTGGGCGAGCGCCGGGCCGCCCGCAAGGCGCTCAAGTTCGACGAGAAGTTGCTCGCCGACCTCAAGAAGGTCAACCCTGGCTTCAACCCGCCCCATCCGAGCTTCTCGAATAACTGCACGCACTGCGTGCAAGCCTACGAACTGCGCCGTCGAGGCTTTGACGCCGAGGCGAAGATGCTGCCCCAACACTTGTGGTCGAGCGGCGGTCGCCCGCTCGGCGACATCGAAAGCACGTGGGGGCGCAGCTTCACCTCTGGAGGCAAGGCCGACATCGAGAAGGCGTTCTCCGAGCCCGGTTCACGCGGTGTCGTGGCGATCAGGTGGAACAACGGCGGTGGCCACGTGTTCAACGTCGAGAACGTGAACGGCGAGGTTCGCTACATCGACGCCCAGTCGGGCAAGGCCAACGTGGGCCACTATTTCAACACCGGACACAGCACGTCCTACGTTCGGCTCGACGATGTGCCAACGCCGAATGCAGGGCAGTTCGTCCAGCCAGCACGGCCCTAGTGGAGGTACAGATGGCAGTGACGTACGAACAGGCCCGCGAGATCGTGCGTCGGAACACCGCACCCGACTGGGCGACCGGCACATTCTGCTTGGACGATCGCCGCATCGTCGAGAACGACGAGATTTACGTATTCGAGGTCGGCGCGCGAGAGTATCTCGTCGAAGGCGACCTGTCCTACATGATTGCCGGGAGCGTTCCCGTTGTGCACAAGGACGACGGCCGCGTCGAATGGTGGCCGTCGCCCGTCATAGGAACGGACTCATCGATCAGGTCACGCCCCAACCCGTCACCGACCCTGCAGGTGTGACTGCGTCGTCGGCCTCCTGGGGTCACGACACTCTTGGGCCGGCGCTTAGCTGTTGCGGCCTGGGACATCGTTGACGTAGGTGTCGCGGTGCGAGCTCGGCGGGCCTACCCGTGGCTTCGCGTACGTGGCATCGGCTGACCGCGGGGTGTGAGTCGGCATTGTGAGGCCGTGAAAAGCTTTAGCTATGGGAGTTCGCGGCCTCTACCCGTCCATCGAGCCATATCGCAGTGGATTGCTCGCCGTCGACGACGCCCAGCAGATCTGGTGGGAGGAGTGCGGGAATCCCGACGGGACGCCCCTGCTCGTCGTCCACGGCGGCCCGGGCGGTGGTTGCATCGCCAGCCATCGCCGCGCCTACGACCCATCGGCGTACCGGATCATCCTGTTCGATCAACGAGGATGCGGGCGCAGCCTCCCGCACGCCAGCGATCCCGATGTCTCGTTGCAGACGAACACGACCTGGCATCTGATCGCCGACATGGAGCGGCTTCGGGCCGAGCTCGGCGTCGACCGGTGGGTGCTTTCCGGCGCCTCCTGGGGCACCGCGCTGGCGCTGGCGTACGCGCAGTCGCATCCGGACCGGGTGCGCGCCATGGTGCTGCGCAGCATCTTCACGCTGCGGGCGAGTGAGCTGCGCTGGGCGTACCACGAAGGCGCGTCGCAACTGCTGCCCGAACGCTGGCAGGAGTTTCGCGGCGCGGTCCCGGAAGGCGAGCGCGACGATCTCGTTGCCGCGTACCGGCGGCGGTTGGAATCTGCCGACAAGCAGACCCGGGTCAGCGCCGCGCAGGCGTGGACGAGGTGGGAGCTTGCCGGCATGCTGCTGCACCCGAACCCGCAGGTCGAGGCGATCTTCGCCGAGCCTGACTTCGCCGTCGCGTTCGCGCGCATCGAGAGTCACTACGTGGCCCACGGCGGATTCTTCCGGGAGGGGCAGTTGATCGCGGACGTGGACGCGATCCGGCACATCCCGGCGGTAATCCTGCAAGGCCGCTACGACCTGTGCACTCCGCCCGTGACAGCCTGGGACCTGCATCTCGCGTGGCCGCAGGCCGACCTGCAGCTGGTGAACGATGCCGGACATTCTCTTGACGAGCCGGGCATGGTGCACCGGTTGATCGAAGCCACCGACCGGTTCGCCCGCTAGATCTCTCGGGGCAGCCCGCCCGCGTCAGAAGTTGCGGGTAACTGCCCACCCGCGGCGAACCTCAGCCGGAATGCGTCGGAATCACTGCGACCGGGCAGGTCGCATGGTGCAGCGCGCGCTGGCTGACCGAGCCGAGCAGGGTCCCAGCAAGGGCATGCCGGCCCCGATTGCCGACGACGAGAAGGTACTGCCCTTGCGATGCCGCGACGATGCCCGTCCTTGGATGTTCGCGGACAACCTCGGGGTGCACCTCGACGTCTGGATACTTGGTCCGCCAGCCGGCGAGGATGTCAGAGAGCCAATCCTCGACGCTGGACGGTGCCGACGGCGCTCCTCGCCACGACATTGTTGCCAGCACATCGGTGTGCCAGCACAGAACCGCACTCAGCGCCACGTGATGTCGGCTCGCGCGCTCGAACCCGAACTCGAGCAGGGTCGTCGACGACTCGGTGCCGTCGACTCCGACTACGACGCTGGCGTCCTCCTCGGGTATGCCGGCCGGCCCGCACAGGACGACGACCGGTGCCTTGCTGCGGGCGGCGACGACACCGCTGACCGAGCCCAGCACGCTGGAGCCAAGCGCCTTGTGCCGGCGCGAGCCGACCACCACCAGGGACGCGCGCGTCGATTCGTCGTGCAGAACCTGCACGGCATCGCCCTCAACTGCGTCGCCCGTTGCCTGGACGCTGTGCTTCGACGCGATGCGATCGACCGTGTCGGCGACGAGCTTTCGGGCAAGTTGCTGCGGCTCGTCCACGTCCGCCCCCGAGTTATCTGCGCTTGACCCCCGATGGGAGATCGAGCTGTGGTAGGCGCAGACCACGCGCAACGCGCCGTCGCGTGTCTTTGCGTCGTGCGCGGCCCATTCCACGGCTGACTGCGCTTCGGTTGATTCGTCGATACCTACGACGATCGGAGCCTGGCTGGCCTGCATCGAAACCTCCTGGTAGACGACCGGGCGCGCCAGGGCAAAGGCGGCCACCAGCAGTTCGAGTCCGAGGACGGCGGCGCCAGCGAGGCACTGCGCATCGGTTCGTGCAGCGTCTCGGCACGCAGGTACGTCGTGCCGATCGCGTTCGCCTCCTCGACCGTGGCCGCCCGCCGATCTTGATAACGTCCGACGGCCAAGCTGAGGCCGAACGCCAGCACAAGGCTCATGAATCCCAGCAACACGGCCTGCATGACCGAAAACGGTTCGCGAAGCAGGTCGGACTTGTGTCGCACCGATCGGCCGATCACCAAGCCCACGACAGTCGCGCCGATGATCACGACGATCACGACGAGCAGGATCAGCCCGAGCATCCACGTATCGAGCCGGAAGAACAGCACAGACGGCCTCCCTCGAAGAACCGCAACGGGTTGGTACCGCGCCGGCTCGGCGGCATCGAAGGGAAGGAGGCGTCACCGGCGTATCGTCCGAACCTCGGGCCGCTCGCGGGTGGCCGATATCGGCGCAGGCGCCGCTTGATCCGGAATCCGTACACCACTCACGAGTCTCGCCAACCTGTCGCGCCGAAGGTAGCCGTAGCCTCGGCGCATCCGGGCACGTTCGTGTCATCCGGGTGGGATGAACTTCTCGCAGAGGGCGACGTCCGCCGATGCCGTTTGTCCGGATACGCAGCGAACTCGTCGAGTCGATGAACATGGGCGAGGGGGCGGCCGCCGTAGCGGTCCGCCCCCTCTGGTGGGGATTGGCTAGCTGAGGTTGAGTGCCGTGTCGTCGATGAAGAACGACGTGGACAGCGACGAATCCTCGGTTCCCGTCCACTTCAGCGTCACGTTCTGGCCCGCATATGCGGAGAGGTTGACGCTTCGCTGAACGTAACCCTGAACCCTTGTTGACGTTGGAGAACGACTGGACCGCCGTGCCGTTCGCCGTCAGGGTCAGCTTGTCGTAGGCCGTGCCGGTGCCCTCATTGCTGGCGATGTACAGGTAGTACGTCAGCTTAGCCGAGCATCCGGCCGGGATGGTGACCGCCTGCGACAGCGTGTCGGTGTGCGTGCGGCCGTAGCCGTCCAGCCAGGCATAGCCGACGCCGGCTGTGCGAGTGTGCGCCGTCGGTGTTGATCACGCCGCTGGTCGCCGTCCAGGAGGCCGAGCCCGACTCGAAGCCGGGGTTCACCAGCCGCTGACCCGAGCAGCCACCGCCGCCGCCACCATTGATCGTCCAGGTGAACGCGGCCTGTCCGGACGCACTCGTCGTGTCCGTCGCAGTGACCGTGACGTTGTAGCCGTTACTGGTGGTCGGCGTGCCCGAGATGAGGCCGGTCGAGGAGTTGATCGAGAGCCCCGCCGGAAGGCCGGTCGCACTGTAGGTCAGGGTCTGGCCCGGTGCCGAATCGGTGGCGTGGATCTGCAGGGTTAGCGCAGTGCCGACGATGCCGGTCTGGTTGCCCGGATTGGTCACCGTGATCAGGTTGCCGAACCGCCCGCCGGCGGTGAAACCGGCCGTGCCGTCCGGCGTGCCGATGCCGGTCGGTCCGTCCCAGCCGGCGCCGCCACGGCACAGGACCGTTGGCGAGCACGAGCCGTTCGAGCCGGTGGTGACGTCGTACAGGTTGGTGGCGTGCGTGTACGGGTAGGACGCGGGCCGATCACTCGCCCCGGGGGTCCCGGCGAGCGCGTAGACAGCCGCGATCTGCGGTGCGGATGCGCTGGTGCCGCCGTACACGCTCCAGCCGGTGCCGCCGTAGGTCTGGTACACGGCCAGGCCGGTGTTCGGGTCGGCGACAGCGGAGACGTCGGTGTCGGCGCGCGTGGTGCACGCGCTGATGCCGCTCTGGAAAGCCGGCTTGGTGACGACCGTCGAGCAGCCGCTACCGGCGCCGTCCCACACGGACTCCGACCAGCCGCGGGTGGTGCCGCTCGCGGGGTTGAGCGTGGTGCCACCGACGGATACGACGTACTGCGAGGTGGACGGGTAGATCGCGCCGGCGTAATAACCGGAGTCGCCGCTGGATGCGGTGTAGACGATGCCCGTGTGGTTGAAGTACTGGGTGTCGTAGCTGTTCTCGGCGCCGCCTTCGCCACCGCCCCAGCTCATCGAGATGTACTTCGCGCCGAGTGTGCGAGCAGTGTCGACCGCGGTGAACAGGTTGTCTGACGCGTCATCCGCCTCGACCAGCAGGATGTGGCAGCTCGGGCAGGTCGCCGAGACGGCGTCGAGGTCGAGGGAGATCTCACCGGACCAGCCGGTGTCGCCCTGTGGTAGCGGACTGGCCTGGCCGTTCTGGTTCACCTTGCGGAAGCAGCCGTTTGCGGTGGTACAGGCTGACAGCCCGTATTGCGACCGGTAGGTCGCGAGGTCGGATTCCGCGGCGGGATCGTCGTAGGCGTCGACGATGGCGATCGTTGCGGTGGTGGACGAGGTCGGCAGCTTGTACGCCGACTTCAGGTCGGTTGGTCCATAGCCGGCCGGTGTGGCATCCGGTGTGAGCACGTGGGTCTCATGGATGTCGGTGCGCTTGAGCGCGAAACACGTGTAATGGCCTTTGGCTACTTGCTGGCTACAGCTGCGTGCGACGGCTGGAGCCGGCGCGCTCGCTGGGGTTGCCAGCGCAGACGCGGGCAACGCGATTGCCGCGATCGCTGCGATCGCGACGCCGCCAGCGAGGACGGGTAGTCCTCGGCTCGCAAACTTCACGGGTACCTCCTGGGGTTGAGGTCAGCACGAGGTCGTGCCGGGCGGAAGAGTAGGGGTATCCGTTCGTCATTGCGCCCGATTTATACCGCGACATTCTGGCCAGTTCCGGTCACGCACGAAGCTGTACGTGCAACGCCGTAACCACAACGTGCCCAATGCCGCCGACGACACTAGCGCCCGATACGCGGCGCGGCCCGGGCCGGGTCCGTCGGCGGTGGTCATACGACGGCGATCTTCAGTTGCCACACGTTCGCGACCGCGAGGGTCGCGGTGCCCTTCCCCTTCGCGACGAGCGTGACCTCCAGTGTGTTACCGGTGCGATCGGATTTCGTCGACTTCACAATGGACGCCGGGCCGGCGCTTGCGAGCGGCCACGGCTGGCCGCTCGGCGGATTGATCGTGATGTGCGCGACCGCCCCGGTGACGAGGCAGAGCTCGACCGGATGGCTGTCGGTGCCCTCGTAGCTCTGCTCGACATTGCCCTCGCGGCAGGCGATATGTGGCGCGGACATCGTGTGACCACCGCCGGGCCTGCTAATGGCGCTGCTGCTGCCGGTTGCAGGTGGCGTCGAGATTGTGCCGGCGCTGCTGGTGATCGACGGCGCAGCCGGCGGGTTGTTATCGGCCTTCGAGGCGCAGCCCGCAACGGTGCACGCTGCCGCAACGGCCGTCACGGTCACGGCGAAATGTCGTGAATTCATCAACCGCACGCTACGCGGACGGCCTCGGTCGCTTCGTCGCGCTGTGGCGTCGTTAACCTGACTGGCATGGAGTTGACTCACGTCGACGAGCGTGGCGCGGCGCGCATGGTCGACGTGTCCGCCAAGCAGATCAGCGCGCGCGTGGCCGTGGCAGCGGGCCGCCTCAGCACCACCACCGAGGTCACCGCGCTGTTGCGTCGGGACGGGCTGCCCAAGGGCGATGCGCTCGCAGTCGCCCGCGTTGCCGGCATCGCCGGGGCAAAGCGAACGCCCGACCTGGTTCCGTTGTGCCACCCGGTCGCCCTGCACGGCGTGACCGTCGATCTTGAGGTCACCGATACTTCGGTCGAGATCACGGCGACCACTCGCACCGCAGATCGCACCGGCGTCGAGATGGAGGCGCTGACGGCCGTCGTCGCAGCCGGTTTGGCCCTGTACGACATGGTGAAGGCGGTCGATCGTGCGGCAGTCCTCACCGATGTGCGGTTGCTGTCGAAGTCCGGCGGCCGAAGCGGCGAGTGGCAGCGGGACGCGCTGTGACAGCCGCCGTCACCGCCGCGGTCATCACCTGTTCGAACCGCTCGGCGGCCGGCGAACGTGCCGATGACTCCGGCGAGCTGTTAGCGGAGTTGCTCGCGCAGGCCGGCCACTCGCTCGTGTCACGAGTGATCGTGCCCGACGATGTCGCCGCCATTCAGTCGGCCGTGCGCGCCGCAGTCGACGCCGGCGCGGCCATCGTGATCACCACCGGCGGCACCGGGCTCGCCCCGACCGATGTCACGCCCGAGGCGGTCCGGCCGCTGCTGCAGCGAGAGGTTCCCGGAATCGCTGAGACCTTGCGGCTGGCAGCACGGGAGCGCGTGCCGACCTCGGTGCTCTCCCGCGGGGTGGCGGGCACGCTGGGCCACTCGCTCGTTGTCACCTTGCCTGGTTCGCCAGGTGGAGTCCGTGATGGGATGGCGGTGTTGACGCCGCTGCTCGGTCATATCGTGGACCAACTCGCCGGTGGCGACCACCGAGCTGGAGGCGGCGCATGATCGCATCAGACCTGGTGATCGCAGCCGTCTCGGAGCAGCCGCTCGATGTGGGCGTGCACGAGCGCGCCGTGTTCCGGCCCGCTGCCGGTGCGCACGTGGTGTTCTGCGGTGTCGTCCGCGACCACGACCACGGGCGGCGCGTCACCGAACTCGAGTACGAGGCCCATCCTGGTGCGGCCGACGTGCTGCGCGAGGTGGCAGGGGAGTTCGCCGCGCTAGAGGCGGTGAGTGGTCTTGCGGTGAGCCATCGCGTCGGCCGGCTGGTCGTCGGCGATGTCGCACTGGTGGCCGCGGTCAGCGCCCCGCATCGCCGGGAGGCGTTCGACGTGTGCATGCGCCTGGTGGACGAAGTCAAAGGACGCCTGCCGATCTGGAAGCGTCAGGTATTCGACGACGGCACCGACGAGTGGGTCAACTGCCCCTGATGCGGCCGCTCGGTGCGCACGGTGCGTGCATCTTTCGTGCCGAGCGGGAGCGTCGTTCGTGCCGAGCGGGAGCGTCGTTCGTGCCGAGCGGGAGCGTCGTTCGTGCCGAGCAAGATTGCCCTAACAGGCCTGCCGCCTCAGCCACCGGCGAACGGCGGCAGCATGTCGATGATCGCGTTCGGCGGAATCGGCGTGCTGTCGTCGGCCGGCTGACTGTCGATCAAGAAGCTTGCCACCCGCGCGACCGCCGCGAGTGGCGGTCGCGCGGCCAGTTCGTCTCGCAGTGCCGCAACGGTCAGCGCAGTTGTCGGTTCTTGCTCGCGACCGGCTGCGCGACGCGCGCCGGCCCAGAACCTGATGGTGGCGGTGATAGCGCTACTTCTCCGATGACTCGTCGTGCTGGAGCAGGTTCTCGAGCTTGGTGCTCACGGACTTGATCTGCTCCGAGTACTTGTGATGGGTGATCTTGTCGACCTTCTCCGCCGTGGCCTCAACTCCGTGCGCGGCGACATTTCCGGCCTTGTGCGCAACATCGGTGGCCGTCTCTTTGGCGTGCCCGGCCAGCGGGCCTGCGCGGTGAGCGAGTTCGCTGGCCTTTTCCTTCGCCTGTTCGGCCAGGGGAGCCGCGCGGCTCGCGAGCGCGCTGGCCTTTTCCTTTGCCTGTTCGGCTAGCGGTGCGGCGCGACTGGCAAGTGCGCTGGCCTTGTCCTTGGCCTGCTCACCGGCCTTGCTCGCCGTGCTGCCCCCGCCGGCCGCATGATCCGTCTCGTCCGCGATCTTGCCGTCGTCCGTCACGGTGCGCCTCCTTGATCGGCCGTGCGCCGGATGCCCGAGCGCACACTTGCATCCAAGCACCGTCGACAATGGTGTGGTGACCGAAGCGAAAAGTCCCGAGCCGCGAGCGGCCGCTCCCGCGGAACCGCCCGTATTGCCCGATGTCTCTCGTGACGAGCAGGAGACCGGGTGGGGTGATCGTGACGACGACGCTGACCGCGATGAATGGTATCGCCGCGAGCGGCCGCCACATCACGAGCTTTGACGGATTGTGCAACCCTCGGCGTCCCCACGACGCCGACGGTTGCAAATCGTGCGGGGCCACGCCACAGGTCAGGCGCGCTGCTCACGCAGTAGGTCGCGTATCTCCTCCAGCAGCCTCTGGTCGTCGGTCTTAACCGCCTCCTCGGGACTGACACCACGCATCTCGTTGAACTTCTGTAGCGGCAGGACAAGCACGAGGTAGACGGCAAGTGCGGTGATGAGAAATACGATGACCGCATTTATCAGGGTGGAGATGTCTATGAAGGTCTTCGCTCCGAGTTGGCCGCCTCGCAAAGAGAAGCCCCAGCCGTTCGAGTTCGCGCCGGGGAAGGCATTGATGATCGGCGTGATGATTGCCCCGACGAATGTGTCGACCACTTTCGCGAACGCGGTGCCGATGACGAACGCAACTGCGAGCTCGACGATGTTGCCGCGCAGGACGAAATCCCGAAATCCCTTGAGCACCTGATGCCCCCTCTGTGAATCCGGCGAATCCGATGGCGACGCTTGCCACCGGCGCAGATGTTAGAACCTGAACGGGCGAAATTGCCGCACGTGATCGAAGATCCGGGCCACCAGAATGTCGGCGACATTCACCGGCAAACATCGATCAGGCAGACCCGGCACTACGCCGGTCCGGGCGATGCGCAGCATGCGGGCAAATGTCCGGCCAATCTTCGACCAGTGCCCGGCCGGTGAACTCAGGGTGGTCCGTGCACGGTCGCGACGACTGGGCGACCCGCCACGGCGGCGATTCGCAGGGCCGTTGCCCGGTCGGCCGCGACGATCAGGCCGAGGCCGAGGCCGAGGCCGTCGCCGTCGGCGCCGGCGTCCGGCGACGTGCCGATGACCGCGAGCACGCGGACTCGCTCGGCCAATACCCGTGCCGGACCGGGGGACGAGGCATCGGCCTCGGGTGGGTCGCCGACGAGCAGGTCAATGGAATCGCCGGCGTGCACGAGGCCTGGCAGTGCCGCGCCGGTTACCTGGACCGGCACTGCCGAAAGGCTCCTGGACAGACCCGCGGTCAGCCCGGCGCCGGCCAGGCGGGTGCTCGTGATCGGCTCGCCCGAGCGGATCGGACCCGCGAGCCGATGGCCGACGACCTGCGCCGGACGTGACGCGGCACTCGGCGGGCGAAGGCTCGCGGGCCAGCTACGAACGCGTAAATCGGCGGGGGACAGGCGCGCCCCGGCGGCGAGATCGCGCGCCGCGACCAGCACCGCTGACCCACGGACAGATGGCTGCTTGTGGCGCTGCGCGCTGAGGGCGGTGATGGCTGCGAGCAGCAGGCAGCCCAAAGCGAGTACCCGGCGAGGCCAGCCTCGCAGGCGCGCTGCAATTTCAGGAAGCACGCGGTTCAGTCAAGTCGAACCGGGAGACCCGCGCAGGGCTGTCAGGTCATCTGTGGATAACGAATCTGCCTGTGGATAGCGCCAGGAAATCTGGTGACCGGAGCCCGATCAGGCGGACGCAGCAGCCTTGGCCGACGAGCCCGAGCCATTCGTCGAAGCCGCGGACTTGGCGGTGTCGGTCTTGGTGGCGGTGCTGCTCGCCGAGTCGGACTTGGCCGCGGACTTCGAGTCAGCCTTGGAGTCAGCCTTGGTGTCCGGCTTCGATGCGGTGGACGCCGTGGCTGCCGCGCGGCTGTCGGTGCGGTAGAAGCCCGAGCCCTTGAAGACGACGCCGACGGATCCGTAGACCTTGCGGACGGGCTGTGCGCACACCGGGCACTCGCTCGCGGCAGCGTCGGTGAACGTCTGCACGAGTTCGAACCGATTGCCACAGTCCGGATTCGTGCATGCGTACTGGTAGGTGGGCATTGGTGGGCGAACCTCCGACGGGCTGGCACTCGGCTACTAAGACTGCTAACCATGGTGCGGGATGAAGGCATTCCCCGTCCACCCCGGGCGCCCCGACTCACACGAAGTGGTGCCAACCGGACGGCGTGACAGCCGCCGTCACCGGTATGTCCCAGGACTCGGCCGGCAGGTGTTCGACGATCTCGCCGTCATAGAGCAGCGCCACGACAGGAACCCCGGCCCGTACTCGGGTCAGCGCCCGGTCGTAGGAACCGCCTCCGCGGCCGAGCCGCGTTCCGCGTGGGTCGACGGCCAGGGCGGGCACGAGCACCAGATCTGCGCGCGAGATTGCGTCGACGCCCAGCGGGTCACCGCTCGGCCAGGGCGTCCAGTCCAGGTCACAATCGTCGAGGACGAGCGGAACGATCACCCGCGCACCGTTCGTGGAAAGGGCCTCGATGAGTTCGACCGAACCAGGCTCGGTACGCATCGGGCGATACGCGGCAACACAGCGTGCAGCCGCAAACCGGGACAGCACCTGTGCTCGTACGCCTGCCCGGGCGTCGGCGATCTGGGCAGGCCCGCGGGCAGATCGTGCGGCGAGCAGTTGGGCCCGCAGCACGCGTTTCCCCCCGCGAGCGGGCTGGTCCGGCAACATCCCGCTAGTCTCCCGGCATGTCTCGTGATCGCGTAACGAAGGCGTTGATCCCGGCCGCCGGCCGTGGCACACGGTTTCTGCCTATCACCAAGGCGGTTCCGAAGGAAATGCTGCCGATTGTGAGCACGCCGGCGCTCGAACTCGTCGTGGCCGAGGCATCGCGCAACAAGATCACGGATGTCATTTTGGTGCTCGGCGAGGGCAAGCAGGCCATAGTCGACTACTTCGAGCCACATCCGAGCTTGGAAGCGGTACTGGCCGACAAGGCTGATCACAAGTCGCTGGAGACGATCAAGCGCGCCGCCGGCCTGGCCAACATCCACCGGGTCGACCAACTCGATCCGCGTGGCCTGGGCGATGCGGTTGCGCACGGCGAGAAGTTCGCCGACGGCGAGCCGCTTGCCGTGCTGCTTCCCGACGATCTCATCGACGAACGCGACGATCTGCTCGGTCAGATGCTGGACGTTTATGAGGAACACGGCGGAATCGTGCTCGGACTGATCGACGTTCCGCGCCAGGAGATCAGCAAGTACGGCAGCGTCAGCCAGATCGGCGAGCCGAGCGGCGACGTCGTGGCGATCAGCGATCTGGTCGAGAAGCCCGGTGCCGACGAGGCGCCGAGCACGCTGGCGATCATCGGTCGATACGTGCTGCCGCCCCAGATTTTCGACGCACTGCGCGAGACCGGGCCCGGTGCGAACGGCGAGATCCAATTGACCGACGCCATGCGCCGACTGGCGCACGAGGGCGTCCCGGTGCACGGAGTGGTGTTCAGCGGCGGCAGCTACGACACCGGTGATCGGCTCGACTACGTGAAGGCGGTCGTGCAACTCGCCGGGCGACACCCTGACATCGGCGCGCAGTTCAACGCCTGGTTGCGGGAGTATGTGCGTGACAGCTTGGGCGACTAGAGCGCCGCAGCGGTCAGTGACGACGGCGGCGCCGAGATCCGGCAGCACACGCCGCGCACGCTGACCCAGCCGGCGCGATCGACAGGAGTACCTACCAGTGGCAGGAGACGACGACCGCCTGCGGTCCGTCGACGAGCACCTCGCGAGCGTGCTCGACGGGATCGGTTCGATCGTCGCCGATCGAGCTGACCCTGCTCGACGCGCAGGGGCTGCTGCTTGCCGAGAACGTCATGACTGACGTCCCGCTGCCCGGCTTCGACAACTCTGCGATGGACGGCTACGCCGTCCGCGCCGTCGATACGCGAGGGGCGAGCGCCGAGAACCCGGTCGAGCTGCCGGTTGTCGGCGACGTCGTGGCCGGCACGAAGACCCGCTCCGGCATGGGGCCGGGGCTGGCGATGCGGATCATGACCGGCGCGCCGATCCCCGCCGGCGCCGACGCGGTGATCCCGCTCGAGCGCACCGACCGCGGAGTCGCCCGCGTGCGGATGCCACGCCGGCACGCAGCGGCGACTGCGTTCGCCGCACGGGTGAGGATCTGCCCGCCGGAGCGCCTGCGCTCGGGGCCGGCGCGGCGCTCGGGCCGCAGCAGATAGCGCTGCTCGCGGCGATAGGACGCGATCGCGTGATCGTGCGGCCGCGGCCGCGGGTGGTCGTGCTCTCGACGGGCAGCGAACTCGTCGAAGTCGGCCAGCAGCCGGCCTTCGGCGAGGTCACCGACTCGAACTCCTACCTGGTGGCAGCGGCCGCGCGCGACGCCGGCGCGGACGCCTACCGGGTCGGCATCGTCGCGGACGATCACAGCAAGCTGCTCGACGTGCTGGAAGAGCCAGCTGCTGCGCGCCGACATCCTGATAACGACCGGCGGCGTCAGCATGGGCGCGTTCGACATCGTCAAGCAGGCGCTCTCCGAGATCGGCACGGTCGAGTTCATGCGGGTCGCGATGCAGCCGGGCAAGCCGCAGGGCTTCGGCCATCTCGGCGACAACGTGCCGATCTTCTGCCTGCCGGGCAACCCGGTCAGCGCGCTCGTCTCGTTCGAGGTCTTCGTCCGACCGGCGATCCGCAAGCTGCTCGGCAAGCGGCAGCTGCAGCGCGTCGACCGTGCAGGCGGTGGCGCTCGAGCGACTCGAGAGCCCGGCCGGCATCCGGCAGTACCGCCGCGGCGTGCTGCACCGTGAGGCGAACGGCGGCTACAGCGTCTCCTTTGTCGGCGGCCAGGGCTCCCATCTGATCGCGTCGATGGCGTCGGCCAACTGCCTGGTCGTCATCGACGAGGAGGTCACCGAAGTCGTCGCCGGCTCGCGGGTCACGGTGATTCCGCTGCTGCTGTCGCAACGATGAGCCGATGAGCACGCATCCAGGCTGGCCGGCGCAGCTGGTGGCAGGACCGGTGCGGCTGCGCCCGCCCCGGCTGCGCGACGGGCGGGCGTGGAGCGAGGTGCGCCTGCGCAACGAGCAGTGGCTCGAGCCGTGGGAGCCGACCTCGCCGCTGCGCTGGGCCGACCGCAATGGCTCTCAGCGTGGCCCGCGCTGCTCTCGGCGCTGCGCAAGGCGGCGCGCGCGGGACGATGCTGCCGTTCATCGTCACCTACGGTCGCGGCTCGTCGGGCAGATCAATGTGTCGAACGTCGTGCATGGCGCGTTGCGCTCGTGCACGGTCGGCTATTGGGTCGACGGCGAGGTGGCCGGGCGCAGCATCACGCCGACCGCGTTGGCGCTGGTTATCGACCATTGCTTCACCGGCGTCGGGCTGCACCGCGTCGAGGTCGACATCCGTCCGGAGAACGCGGCCAGCCTGCGCGTGGTCGAGAAGCTCGGCCTGCGCCGGGAGGGCTACTACGAGCGCTTCCTCGACATCGACGGAGCGCTGGCGCGATCATTTCGCCTTTGCCGTGACGGTCGAGGAGCTCGCCGGGCGCACCATGCAGTCGCGGCTACGCTCGCTGCCGCCGATGCCGCACACGCCCCGCTAAGTACGACAGTCGTAGTTCGAGTTGCGCGGGCTGTCGACTTTGCGCTGCGTGGTGCCCTTTATGCGCCCAGTGGTGCGTTATTACCGCCGACTGAACGGGTAACGCACGACTCAACGGACGGCGCACGACGCGCTCGGTGACCGGGATCGCGTAAAGCACATGACGGCTCGCCCGACACGCCGCGCGACGTGCCTGGCCGGTTCCGTTCGCCTCGTTACCGTGGGTGAGGCTGTTACGGGTGTGACTGGAGGTGCGATGACGTCGCCGATGTTGACGGTGCTCGTCCTCGCCGTCCTGTGGTTGATCGTGGTTGTCCCGATGATTGTTCAGCGCAACGATGACCGCGCTCGCGACCGTTCTGTCGAGGGCTTCGGCAGGGCCATGCGAGCCCTCACCCGACGCCATGTCGCGCTGTCGCAACCGGTGCGGTCACGCTCGGACGGCGCCGGCGCGCCGAGGGGCCGAGGGGTCCAAGTCCTGCGCGCGGAGACATCCGTGCCCGGAACTCGCCGTCTCGATCTCGCACCCGCCGTTCGGCGGCCCGTTCCCGCCGCCGAGGAGGCGCTCATGCATACCGTCGATCGCTCCGATATGTCCGCCGCGCGGGCGCGGATGATGGCCCGTCGGCGTCGCTCACTGACGATCCTCAGTCTCGGCAGTGTCGTTACCCTCGTCCTTGCGGTAGTCATGGGTGGGTCGCTTTGGGTTCCCGCACTGCTGTTCGTGACGGGCCTCGGCGGGTACGTCTATTTCCTGCGCGGTCAGGCGATTCGTGACCGAGAACGCCGTCAGGCGCGCCAGTTGCGTGCCGCCGGTCGGCGCTCGCACGAGCGGGACTACGACGCCACCGATATCGCTGAGAGGATGAGCGTGGCGGCCGACTCTGCAGTCCGCATCGACGATGACGACGTCGAACTACACAACCTCGACACCGTCGATCTCACCGGCCTCTACGACGAGCAAGCCGGTAGCGGGCCGGTCGCCGAGCGCCGAGCCAGCTGAGCCAGCTGAGCCGGCTCGAGTCGGCTGAGCCCGGTCGGGCCGCGATCGAGTTGCTGCTAACCTTGGCACTCGGTCCCGGCCGTCCGGGGCTCCCATTTCGGGGCTGTGGCGCAGTCCGGTAGCGCACCTCGTTCGCATCGAGGGGGTCAGGGGTTCAATTCCCCTCAGCTCCACCCAATGAATCCGGGGCATCCACCACGACCGGGGGGTCAATGACTCCCCGGTGGGGGACAAAGTGGGGGACGTTCGGCGTCATTCGTGCGTCCGCTCGTCGGGGCCGAAGATGTCATCCATTACCACCGTGCCGGACTGCAACACCGGCCGAATCTGCTTGCGGTAGACCAGCTCAGTGACTGCCGTACTGCGGTGGCCGACGAGTTGAGATATCTCCTCGATCGACACACCGTTGTCGGCCAGCACTGACACGAAGCTGTGCCGAAGCTCGCGCGGCGTCCAATCGGCGGGTACCAGGTCAGGCACCGACTTGAGCGCGGCCCGGAAGTCTCGCCGAACGTTCGGTGCGTCCAGCGGTGTCCCGAGCGCTGTCGCGAACACCAGCCCATGCTCACGCCACCTGTTGCCCGCCCTGGCCCGCTCCGCTTCCTGCTCGGCACGATGCTTCCGCAGCAGCGTCACGCAGCGGGCCGGGAGCGCAAGCGTCCGGCGCGACTTACGGGTCTTGGTGTCGCCACCCTTACGCACCGAGCGCCATACAGCGACATACGGCGGGATCGGGGGATCGGCGTCCAGGTCGCCGTCGAGGTCCACGTGATCCCAAGTCAACGCGCGCAACTCCTCAGTGCGAGCGCCAGTCAGCAACGACACGACGATGTAGCAGTGCATCCGATGCCCGGCCGTCGCCGTGAGGACAGACCGCGCCTGCGCCATCATCAGCGACTTCGACGGCCGACCGGCCAAACCCTGCGGGAGCGTGCACAGTTCCACGACGTTGCGCCTCACCTTGTCGCGAGCCATCGCCCGGCGCACCGAACGGTTCAGCGCTGAGTGCATGCCCTGTAGCGTGCGGGTGCTCAACACTTTCGCCTTGACCTCAAGCCACCGCTCAACATCAGTCGCGCTGAGATCGCGCAGCTTCCTCGCGCCCAACGCCGGGATGACATGCACGCGGCAGTAGTACTCGTTCATCTCGACCGTCTTGGCAGACCGAGCGCTGAGTGCGTAGCGCAGCCAGTCCTCTACTGCGTCGCGCACGGTGCAGTCCGACGCCGCGACCGCCAGGCCGTCCTCGTGATCACGGATCAACTCGCGCAGCTTGTCGCGTGCCTCGGTCTTGGTGCGCCCGCGTGCCTTCCTGACGATGCGTCGACCGTCCGGGCCATAGCCCAGGCTGACGCTGGCTTCCCATCGCCGTCGCGCCGCGTCCCAGTACAGGCCACCCTCGCCCCAGCCTCGTCGCTTTGACTCGGTCATGCCGCGCTCTCTTGCTCCAGCAGGGCCACGTACTCGCGCAGCGCCGCCACGGGGATCAGCCGCGCGCGACCCTCCTTGACCGAGCGCAGCCGACCAGTGCGCATCAGGTCGTAGATCACCGTGCGGCTGAGATTCAGCGCCAGCATCGCGTCAGGCACCTTGTACAGCAGCACATCAGGGACGCCCTGGCCCTCCACGGTGATCACTCCCTCGCTCCCACGGACGCAGTTGCCGAATGAGTTGTGGTGTCTGGTGGCCCGGTGCTGTCGCGGGCTTGTTGGTATTGGTCGCGCCAGGTGATGCGTTGCCGAATGGATTCGGTGAGGGCGCGTCGGTAGGCGCCGGGGCCGAGCTTGGTGGGGTCTAGTGGTTCCCAGGTCCATCGGGGTTTGCCGTCGGCGGTGAGTTCGGTTGCCGAATGACCGGCGGGTAGTTCGATGTCGGCTGCTTGCAGGACTGCGCGGACGGCGCCGAGTCGGTCGGCGGCGTGTTGGGTGAGGGTTTTGCCGGTCCAGTATTTCGAGACCAGGACCCGGCGTCCGCCGCAGCCGAGGCGTTCGGGGTGGTGGGCGCGTTTGTGGCAGCGGCCCGGGACCATGTCCTTGCTGGCGTGCTTGGGGGTGATGGCGTAGCGCAGCCAGTTCGCGCATTCCGGTGAGCAGGGCAGCCAGCGGACCTGTTCGTGCAGGCGTCGCACGTGCTCTTGTTGCCGGTCGGTCAGCTCCCCGACCGGGGCGGCACCTTCGGCGATGTCCTTGGTGAGGTATTTGGTCAGGTAGCCGATCATCTTGTCGGCCTTGGGTCCGGCGATCAGCCCGACGATCTTGTGTTGGGTGCCGAAGCGCATCACGTGTGCGGGGTGGGTGTGCGGGTCGTCGTCGAGGGCGTCGAGGGCCTGGTCCCAGGTCGGCAGCAGTTCCCCGGTGTTCGGGTCGACGTAATGGCCGGCGCCGTCATCATCGGTGATCCAGACGGGCAGCGTCGCCGGGTCGGTGAACAGGGCCTCGTCGTGGGGTGGCCACCACAGTTGGTGGTAGGTCCCGGCGAGAACTTGTTTCATGAGTTTGCGTGGGATCGAGCCTCGCAGTGCTGCGTGGATGTGCGGGGCGAGGCGTTTTTGTGGTTCGACGGTGGCGAAGTACTGGACCTGGTACCCGGCGGCGCGGCGCAGGTTCTTGCTGAACCGGTCCCAGAGTTTGGGCATGTGTAGCGCGTCCAGCGCGGCGCGGCGGTAGTCGTAGGTCTCGGGGTGGCACGGGGTGCCGTCCTCGAGGACGGGGCCGTAGGAGTCCATCGTGACGGTGAGGAACGTCGAGGGCTGGTAGGTCTTGCCGTTGGGTGTCTCATAGGCCTGCCCGACCGAACGCGCCTCCACCGGACGGCGGGGCAGGTCAGGAGCGTCTTGACGGCGACGGGTCGAGCGCACCCGCCGCGACAACTCCCCAGCGTCCTCGTCCTGGTCCTGGTCGTCGTGATCGTCGTCCTGGTCGTCGGGGTCGTCGTCGTCCTGGTCGTCGTCGGGGTTGTCGGGCTGGTCGGGTGGGATCGGGTCTTCGGTCAGGTGCCAGCCTTCCCGGCATTGCTGGATGCGTAGTTTGCGGTTGCGTTGCGCGCATGGCGGGCACGAGGAGGCCAGGGTGGCCCCGCACGGGATCGGCACCACCCGCGACTCACCCGTGGCTGTGTCGGTGAGGCGTTGCATGAGCGGGCGAAGGCACGCACCGACCTCGACCGCGACGGCCTGCATCATCTCGGTCGAGGGCAGTTGCGGGAAGTTGGTCATCAGGCGGCTGCCTGCCCGTCGCGGCCGCGTAGCGCGAGGCCTGCGGCGACCAGGTGGCGGATGTCGTCATCGGTGAGGTAGGGGCCTCGGAACTTGCGGGGCATGCCCCCGTCGGCGAGTAGGTAGCCGACGCCTTGCACGGCGGGGTCGAACTCGGCGGCGCTGTAGCCCAGGGTTGCCCACCCCTCACCGAGCACGATGTCGGAGGAGGCGTCGGTGGTGCAGCGCAGCGCACACCGGTAAGACATCAGATCGCGCAACTCGGTGGGTACCACGTTCGCGGAGGGGCGTTGCGCGGCGGCCAGGACCATCAGCCCGGCCGCGCGGCCCATGCTGACCAGGCCCAGCAGTAGCCGCAGGAACTCTTTGCGTTGGGCCGGGGTGCCGAACACGACCAGGAACATCGCCAACTCATCGATCACGATGAGCCGTTGCCGCCGCCAGGAGCGGGGCAGCTTACGCAACTCGGCCAGCTTCAACTGCGCGTAGACCTCGGCCATGTCCGTGTCCAGGCGGGCCAGCAGATCGATCGCGGCGTCCATGTCGCGCCCGACCTGCTCGACGGCCAGCGGGGACCACAGCGGCAGTTCGATGTCCTTGCCGTCGATGAGCACGAGGTCCACGTCCAGGCTCAGCGCGGCGTGCCCGATCACGTTGGTCAGCACCACCGACTTACCCGCGCCCGGTTCACCGCCGACCAGGCAGTTACGCCAGGCCAGGTTCAACGTCACCGCCTGCCCGAACGGGTCCACCCCGACATGGATCGGGTCATAGATCGACAACTGCACCGGCCCGCCCGACCGGACACGGGAGAACAACGCCACCGAGATCAGTCCTCCACCGTCCGCATCGGGCGCGCAGCCAGACGCGACGCGCGATCGAGCAACGGGGAACGCATCGGCGCGGGAGCCGCCAGCGGGTCACGGCGGATGACCTCGATCACCACCCGGGAAGCGTCGCCACGGTCGCGGATCACCTGCGCATCCATCGCCCGGCACGCCGCACGCAACTCCGCAACCCGGTCCTCGAGTTGCTCACCGGACTGCCCAGGTCGAAGCCACAACGTGATCCGCTCCCCGACCGGCGTGCACCGCGACTTCGCAACCCACGGGAGTTTGCCGTCCCGGTTGGTGACCCCGGTGTTACGGCAACACGCCAACACCCGCCGACGAGCCCGCGCACACGCCAACCGGCCCAACACCAACCGCCGCGACCACGGCCACGCCGCCACCACCACCAACGCCGCCAACGTCAGCGACCACGCCGGAACCACACCCTGACGCCCCGCGTAGCCATACACAGTCAGCACCGTCGCGATCAGGGCGACCTCGGTGCGCCAGGTGAACAACAACCGCGACACCCACGCCACGATCTTGGCCACGATGATCACGAACTCGACCCAGCCATCGACCCGGTAAGCCTTGTTCGTGCGGATTACCTTCTGTCGCTTGGCCATCAGGACTCACCCCTCCTCGGGCGGCGCCGCTCGTCGAAACGCTCATCACGCGTGGTGCGCCGCCCCCACGGCGAGACGGACTGCACGGTGAACCCGCCCGCGCGACCGCCACGGGAGTAGTCCACGGTCAACATCGGATGCCGATGCCGGCACCGCTTGCCCTGCTCCCGGCAGGCACAGTCACGGCGGCTCATGACAGCCGCCCTTCGCACCAGAACGCGTAGTGCTGCTTGCACAACGCGCCCCGGCCCTCGGCCCACAAGATCCCTGGGCGGGCACACGGCAGATGCTTGGTCGTCCATGCCGTGCACCGGGGGGACCCGTCCCCCGAAAGGGACGGGCCGAACACCGGCAACATCTCTTGCTCGCCGAGGTCCCAGTGCTGACGCTCTGGGCGCTGACGCGACATCACGCACCCACCGGCCACCGGTCGAACTCGCGTGCCCGGTCGTAGTCGGCCAGCTCAGCCACTGCGCCCGCCGCGTCGGCGTCGAGGTACCAGTCCAGGCACAGCCCACCGGACAGGGTGCCCGGCACCGCGCGGCGGAACCCGACGACCTGCACACCCGACGGCAGCGTGTGCGGTTCGTCCGCGTCATCAAGGGCAAGCCCCAGCCCGTCGAGCAGCCGCAACACCATCTGCGGGTCGTCCTGATGCACCGACACCAACACCCCGGCACCCGGGCGGAACTCCACGACCACCCCCGACAAGTCCTCACCCATCGCCACGTTCAACGCCGCCAGTGCGGCCCGCCGCTGCCCCGCGCGCATCAGGAACTGCCCTGAGCCGAAGCCGCCGAAGCCGTCGCCGCCTTGCCGTTGGCCTTGCCCGCCACCGGGGCGTGCATGCCCGTCGCCTGGATCGACCAGGCCAGCCGCGAGCGACCGGCGCCGTTCTCGGACACGTAGGCCAGCACCGACAGGCCCTCGAACTCCACCGGCCGGAACGGCAATCCCGCCATCTCCGGTGGCGGCACCGGCTGTTGATCCGCCACGAACTTGACCTTGACCTCGTGCACCCGCGCCTCGGTGTCCGCGTCATGCACCGCGCACTGCCACATGCGCATCCCTGTGGCCTTGTCCCGCTTCTGGTCATCGCGGCCCTTCGCGTCGAAGTCCTTGACCGGCTCCACCGGCCCGACCACGTACGCGCCCTGCGGGAACAACCGGTCGTGAGCGATCTCGAACCGCTCACCGTTACGCATCGCCATCGCTGGCTCCTCTCATCTGGCCGAGCCCTCTGCCCGACCACCAATGACGATCGCGAAAAAAGCTGGACGCGAGCACCACATGACGGGACGTCTAAGGACGTCCTTGGTACACTCAAGACGTCCCTAGACGCCCGGAGGTCCCGATGGCGAATGATCGTCTACGCGATGCGTTGATGCGGCAAGGCATGACGCCGGCCGACCTGGCAGTCAAGCTCGCCGTAGATCCAAAGACGGCCGAGCGCTGGATCACGAAGGCACGGACGCCCTACCCGCGCCATCGGCACACCATCGCCGCCATGCTGGGTGAGTCCGAGCGTTACCTATGGCCAGACGCCCTTACATCAGAGCGCGCGGACGACGTTGACCGGTCGGAGCTCGTGACGCTCTATCCGCACCGCACCGCCGTACCAGCCGATCTGTGGCAACGGCTCCTAGCCGACGCCACGCGCGATATTGGCGTCCTGGTCTACGTCGGGATGTTCCTCACCGAGCAGCCAGGGCTCATCAAGTCCCTACGCAGCAAGGGCAAAGGCGGCGCACGCATCCGTCTGCTGTTCGGTAACCCGGCAAGCCGTGAAGTCATCCGCCGGAGCGAAGACGAGGGCATCGGCAAGGCAGCAATCCCAGCCAAGGTCCGCAACGCGCTGGCGTACTTCCACTCGCTCGACGGGGCGGAGGGAGTCGAGATCCGCTGCCACGGCACGACTCTCTACAACTCGATCTTCCGTTACGACGACCAGATGATCGTCAACCCGCACGTTTACGGCCTGACCGCGCCGCACGCGCCTGCGCTGCACCTTCGCCGACTGTCCGGCGGCGATCTATTCGACACATACGTCCAGAGCTTCGATCAGGTCTGGGCGACAGCGAAGCCGCCGAAGTGGTAGTCAGGATGCATGCCGAAGCTCGACTACTTCCATGACCCCGCCGCCCCTACGGCCAACAGCATCGTTGTCGCGGCCTCCGCGTTCGTCCGGGACGACAGCGGCCGGGTGCTCATGATCCAGCGCTCCGACAACGGTCTATGGGCGATACCAGGCGGCGCGCAGGACGTAGGCGAGTCGATCGTCGGCACAGCGACCCGGGAGACACGCGAGGAGACCGGTTTGACCATCGACGTCGTCGGCCTGGTCGGCATCTACTCCGACCCCGAACACGTGATCGCCTACGACGACGGCGAAGTTCGCCAGGAGTTCTCCGTCTGCTTCCGAGCACAACCGGCGAGCGGCACCGTGCACACCAGCAACGAGTCCAAGCGGGTCGAGTGGATCGAGCCCGAGCACCTGGCCCAGCTCGACATCCACCCGTCCGTACGTCTCCGCATCGACCACGGCCTAACCAGCAGCGGTCAGCCGTACTTCGCCTGACCGATTCCCGCCGACGCCATACGTCCCGTTGTGCGATCGACGGCCGCACGCAGCTCAGGTTTCGCAGCACGGATGAAATGGCTCACCAGGTCGGCCGGGCCATACCGCTCCTGTATCTCGGTGATCCGGTCCTCGAAGCGGACACGGGTGCCGGTCGGGCCGGTCACCATGTCGCAGTACCAGAGCGCATCACGCGTCGGGGTGGCCTCGTCGTCGAAGCGCTCGACATCAGCACCGAGCCCGCGCATGTCAGCCTCCCTGATCGCGCAAGAGTGTCGAGCGACCAGGCAGCACAGTCGATCCGGCGCACCCAGGTCCGCCAGATATCGCGCACCATCGAGCGGGTGAAAGCCTGTCACAGCAACGCTCGGCGCGTAGCCGACATCGTGAAGCACGGCAGCGACGACTAGAAGCTCATCGTCATCGCCCACGACCCCTCCGATCCTCAATGCCTCATCCGCGACTGACTGGCAGTGCGCCCAACGGAGCGGCAGAGCATCCGCCAAACACGCCCGCGAGAGCTCGTACGCCCATTCGACCGTTGCCACTCTGCCGCTCCGTTCCGTGTGCATCAGGTGCAAGCCTCCACCTTCCATTGCCGAGTTAACCTCTCAGGGATCAAGGCGCGGCCTACCGGCCGCGCTCCGCCCCGGCTCACGGCCTGCGGGCGGACACCTTCGGCGCGCCGTCCTCGGCCGCAGCCGGGGCGGACCCATCAGTTGACCGGGCAATCACAGACGCCAACTCGAGTGTGTGTCTGCCCTCCGCCGCACAATCGTCCACGGCAGCCCGGCCGCGTCAATGGCGCCTACGGCGTCGCACGCGATGGCGCAAGCGCCACCATTGACACGACCGACCAGCCGAGCAATGCGGCAGCTACGAAGGGCAGCGGGAAGGTGTGCGCGCAGCCGTTGGGGGGACGATCTGGGGGACAGGCACAGCGCGCATCCGCGTACGTCAGCGGACGAAAGCGGCTTATCGGGTCAGTGTTGCAGGTTGGGGTATCGCGTAGTTCCGACGTCCCAGACTGCTTCGCATCGAGGGGGTCAGGGGTTCAATTCCCCTCAGCTCCACCCAATGAATCCGGGGCCATTCCAGCCCCGGATCGGGTGGCACGCGCGCGACCTGCTTCCCGACACTGCCGGCTTGGTGGCCGATCCGCGAACTCGACTGGTGGAGGACGACTTCTTCGCGATGGCGCAGGGCGAGGCCGGGTTCGATCCAGCGAGACAGGGACGGCGATTCGACGCCGTCCCGGTCGACATCGACCACACGCCCCGCAGTGTCCTGCATTCGAGCCACGCCGCGTTCTACACGCCGGCGGCTCTGCGTCACCTCAGCCGTCACCTGCGCCCGGGCGGCGTGTTCGCGCTGTGGTCGGACGATCCGCCCGACGCCGAGTTCCTGGCCGTGCTGGCGAAGGTCTTCGTCGGCGCCGAGGCGAAGGTCGTCACGTTTGCCAACCCGCTCATCGGCGGCACCGCGGCCAACACGGTCTACGTCGCCAGGTGAGCCGTACCGATCAGGCGTCGATGATGATGGGGACGACGATCGGGTTGCGGCGGTAGGTGTCGCGGGCCCATCTGCTGACGGTGCGGTGGATCAGTTGTTCGAGTTGGTGCGTTTCGCCGATGCCTTCCTCGGCGGCCTTTGCGAGGGCTTTCTCGATGAGTGGGACGACGGTCTTGAAGGTGCTGTCGTCGTGGACGAACCCACGGGCGAGGAAGTCGAGCGGGTCGGTGAGTTTGCCGGTGTCGGCGTCGACGATGGCCACGATGGTGATGAAGCCTTCTTCGGCGAGGGTGCGGCGGTCCTTGAGGGATGCTTCCGTGGCGCCGCCGACGGTCTGGCCGTCGACGTAGACGTATCCGGCGGGGACCTTGCCGGTGATGGCGGCGCGGCCGTCGACGAGGTCGACGACGACGCCGTCCTCGGCGAGCAGCACAGTTCCTTTCGCCACGCCGGTCTTCATGGCGAGCGCGGCGTTGGCAGTGAGGTGTCGCCATTCGCCGTGCACCGGCATGACGTGGCGTGGGCGCACGATGTTGTAGCAGTAAACGAGTTCGCCGGCGCTGGCGTGCCCGGAAGTGTGGACTTTGGCGTTGCCCTTGTGCACGACGTTCGCGCCCCAGCGGATGAGGGCGTTGATGACGCGGTAGATGGCGTTCTCGTTGCCCGGGATCAGGGAGCTGGCTAGCAGCACGGTGTCGCCTTCGCCGATACGGATCATGTGGTCGCGGTTGGCCATCCGCGACAGGGCGGCCATCGGTTCGCCTTGCGAGCCGGTGCAGATCAGGGTGATCTGGTTGTCCGGCAGCCGTTCGAGGACTTTGAGGTCGACGACGAGGCGGTCGGGGATGTTGAGGTAGCCGAGTTCGCGGGCGAGTCCCATGTTGCGCACCATCGAGCGGCCGACGAAGGCGACCTTGCGGCCGTGCCGGTCGGCCGCGTCGAGGACCTGTTGGATGCGGTGTACGTGGCTGGCGAAGCTGGACACGATGATCCGCCGAGGGGCGGTGCGAAACACCTCGTCGATCGCGGGGGCGAGTTCACGCTCGCCGGTGGTAAAGCCGGGGACTTCGGCGTTGGTCGAGTCGATGAGCATCAGGTCGACGCCTTCTTCGCCGAGTCGGGCGAAGGCGCGCAGGTCGGTGATGCGTCCGTCGAGCGGGAACTGGTCCATCTTGAAGTCCCCGGTGTGCAGAACCAGCCCGGCCGGCGTCCGGATCGCCACGGCGAGCCCATCGGGGATCGAGTGGTTCACCGCGATGAACTCGCAGTCGAACGGACCGAACTGCTGCCGCCCACCCTCGGCGACCTCGATCGTCACTGGCGTTATCCGGTGTTCCTTCAGTTTCGCGGTGATGAACGCGAGCGTGAGTTTCGAGCCGACAAGCGGGATGTCCGGGCGTTCGCGCAGCAGGTAGGGCACGCCGCCGATGTGGTCCTCGTGACCGTGGGTCAGCACGATGGCCGCGATCTTGTCCAGCCGGTCCCGGATCCAGGTGAAGTCCGGGAGGATCACGTCGACCCCGGGCTGGGTCTCTTCCGGGAACAGCACGCCGCAGTCCACGACCAGCAGCCGGCCGGCGTGTTCGAACACGGTCATGTTGCGCCCGACCTCGCCGAGACCGCCCAACGCGACCACTCGCAGCCCGCCTTTGGCCAGTCGCGGCGGTGCGCCGAGCTCAGGGTGGGGATGGCTCACGGATTCGCCACCAGGCTGGTGCTGCGGTTGGTGGCGGCGCTGGCCCGCGGTCGCTGTGTTCTGGTCACTCGCACTCCTGTCACGTTAACGTTGTCTTGGCCTGATGCGCGCCCCCGGTCGCGGCTGCGCGGCGGATGTGGCTCCTCGGTTCGTGCGCTGGCGCTAGAGGAGTCCTACATGCTCAGTTCCGGTTTCGCCGTCGCGGCGCCTTCCTGGGTCGTGGTGATGGCGGTGACGCCGCTGCTTCAGGTGCGCCGCATGCTGGCCCGCCACTCGTCAGCTGATGTCTCGATTGGTTACCTGGCCGTTCTGCTGCGCCGCTGCCCCTATTCGATCAAATCGGAACAGCAAATGGCGAGTCACCGCCTGTGGTCGCTCGGAGTGCGCGAACGCCATGTTCGCTCGAGCGAAGGCTCGACCATGGACAGGGCCGTTGACCGTCGCGGACAAGAACCCAATGGGCCGGAGATGGCTGGTCGACTCGACGGGAAGGTCGCTGATTACAGGTACGGGCGGGGTTAGGGAGGCGCGGCCGCAGGGTTGTGCTGCCATCGCCCCACCTTTGGGACTGGCCCGGCACGGCGGTTACGCATGTCCGTCTCGTTCGGGCTAGGTCCTATCGACGGCCAGGCCCGCGCCATTGGGCGTGACGTAGGGGTGACCCGATTACGTTTCGCAGGCAACGAAGCTGGACCTCAGCGGACTACCACCGACGAACGCACCAGGCGCCGGTAGACCTGTTCGGTGACCGCGGTGACAGCCCCTTCCCCGGAACGATGTACAGCATCTCGCTGTTCGCGGTCGTCGAGGGCGCAATGGTTGTAAGCGGCTCTCTCATTTTCATTTATAGCAGAGCTCAGCCGCGCTCATGAGCACAAGAATTTTGATCTAAGGTCGCGGACCTCAGATCGGAGTTATGACGTGAACCCCCTGACTACCAGTGCGTTTGACCTTCCCGACCACCTCGCCCCCAAGGCCGAGCCGAAGCTGATCGCCGGCGACGAGCAGCACTTCGCGGCTATCGCTTCGAGTCTCGAGCAGTCGATCGCCGACCTGTCCGACCGCCTCGATGCCGAGCGCAAGGCGCCCGGCGGCATCGGCCAGGAGGCGATGGACCGGGACATGCAGATCCACCGGCTGACCGCTCGCCTGCGCGCCCTGCGCCGCTACGGTTCGGACCTGTGCCTCGGACACATCGTCAGCGCGGACGATCCCGAGCCCGTGTACGTCGGACGACTGGGCCTCACGGACAGCGCAGGTCGACGGCTACTGGTCGACTGGCGCTCCCCGGCGGCTGAGCCGTTCTTCGGAGCGACCCACGCCAACCCGATGGGTCTGGCAAGCCGCCGCAGGTATCGCTGGACCCGCGGCCGGATCAACGACTACTGGGACGAGGTGTTCACCACTGATGGGCTCGTCGGGTTTGACCGCCGTGTCACGCTCGACGACCAGTCCGCCTTCATCGCCAGCCTGGGCAGCAACCGGTCGGCCCGGATGCGAGATGTACTCGGCACCATCCAGGCCGACCAGGACGCCATCATCCGCGCGGGATCCAGCGGCGCTCTCGTCGTCGACGGCGGTCCGGGTACGGGCAAGACCGTCGTCGCTCTGCACCGCTCCGCCTACCTCCTTTACTCCGACCCTCGCCTCGGTCACCGCCGGGGCGGCGTGCTGTTCGTCGGTCCGCACCAGCCCTACCTGGCCTACGTTGCCGACGTCCTCCCGAGCCTCGGCGAGGAGGGCGTGCAGACCTGCACCCTGCGCGACCTCGTCGCCGAGGGAGCCGCAGCAGCGACCGAGACCGACCCGAACGTGGCCCGCCTGAAGTCG
Organism: uncultured Actinomycetes bacterium; assembly: GCA_963733615.1. GTDB lineage: Bacteria > Actinomycetota > Actinomycetes > Mycobacteriales > Jatrophihabitantaceae > DASXRA01. Next base: position 27,971 of record CAVTEA010000030.1, on the reverse strand, counting down.
TCCGCGAGCCTGGTGAAGGCGATCGAGACGGCCGTCAGGTTCTACGAGGAGCCGCCCACCAAGGCGATGACGGTCACGACGCCCGACGGGTCCGACATCAGGCTCCGCGCCGACGATTGGGCCGAGGCGTTCCAAGCAGCCGAACTCGGAACTCCGCACAATGAGGCGCGCGACCTGATCTGGGAGGAGCTGCTCACGATCCTGATGGACAAGCACGTCGGCGACGCCTCGGCTGACGTGCTCCGCAAGTCGCTGCTGCAGAACAACGAGCTGCTCACGACCTTCAACCGCGCGTGGCCGCTGCTCGAAGCGGCTGACCTCGTCGGAGACCTGTGGTCGGTACCCGCCTACCTGCGCAAGTGCGCTCCGTGGCTGCACCCCGACGACGTTTCGAAGCTGCAGCGCGAGGACGTCCAGGCATGGACGGTGTCCGACCTGCCGCTGCTCGACGCTGCCCGGCAGCGGCTCGGCGACCCGGAAGCGTCGCGCCGCAAGCGCCGCCACGAGGCCGCCGTCGCCGCCGAGCGCGCGCAGATGGACAGGGTCGTCGACGAGCTCCTCCAGGCCGACGACGACGAAGGCATGATCGCGCAGCTGCGCCAGGAGGGCATCCGCGACGCGCTCGTCGACGAGGCCGCCCTCCCCGAGGCCGCCCCTGACCTGCTCGCGGGGCCGTTCGCGCACGTCGTCGTGGACGAGGCTCAGGAACTGACCGACGCGGAGTGGCAGATGTTGCTGCTCCGCTGCCCGTCCCGGAGCTTCACCATCGTCGGGGACCGGGCCCAGGCCAGGCACGGGTTCACGGAGACGTGGCAGGAACGGCTCGAGCGGATCGGGCTCGGTCGGATCAACCAGGCCCGTCTGAGCATCAACTACCGGACGCCGGAAGAGGTCATGGCCGAAGCCGAGCCGGTCATCCGGGCCGTGCTCCCGGACGCCAACGTGCCGACTTCCATCCGCAGCACCGACGTCCCCGTCGTGCACGGATCTGCTTCGGATCTGGGCTCGATCCTCGACACCTGGCTCGCCGCGCATGCTGACGGGATCGCCTGCGTCATCGGCGATCCCACGTTCCGGGCGACGTCCCGCGTCCGGTCGCTGACCCCGGAACTGTCGAAGGGGCTCGAGTTCGACCTGGTCGTCCTCATCGACCCAGAGGCGTTCGGTAGGGGCATCGAGGGAGCGGTCGACCGCTATGTCGCGATGACCCGAGCGACCCAGCAACTCGTCATCCTCACGAGCTCCTGACGTCGGGCTTGTGCGGGACAACCTCGCCACCATCCACCTGCACCGAACATCGGAGGCATCATTGAGCACGTTCACCCCGAACGAACTCACCTACCTGAGCGAGCAGCCCATCGGCCGGCTGGCCACGGCCGATCGCAACGGCCGGCCCCACGTCGTCCCGACCGGGTTCAAGATCGATGGCGAGAAGGGCGTTGTGGAGATCGGCGGGCACATTCACCCTGTCCGCGGCCAGAAGCGGCTGTACCTCACTAACCTCGCTGCCAACCCCTACGCAGCCTTCGTCATCGACGACCTCGTCATCGATCCATGGACCCCTCGGGCCGTCACGGTGCGTGGCAAGGCGTTGATTCACCCCGAAGGAGGAGAACGGCTCGGACCTGGTTTCGGTCCGATCTGGGTCGAGATCATCCCGGAACGAATCATCGCCCGGGGCATCGACGGCGCTCCCTTTGATCCGCCCAACAGTCGATGGGTCGACTGATCCAACGAAGACATCCCTGACCCGACCGAGCAAGACGGTACCTATCGGCAGAACCTGTCGGGCTTTCTCATTCGCAGTTCTGTGCATGGAAGACTTTCGGCGTGAGCATCGCGGGCAGGTGGCCGCATTCGCGCTCGTTGCTGGGCTGCTGACGATCATCCCCGGTGTCGACACCGCGGTCGTGTTGCGAACAGCCCTCACCCGCGAGCGCCGTAGTGCAGCCGCGACGGCCGCGGGCGTCCTGTCCGGAACCCTGGTCTGGGGCGTCGTATTTCCTTGGGTTCGAGTTAATCGGACTGTAGTCCGATTCATCGTTGGCGACCGCGGGCTTTGGCACTTCATGATCAACAGAGCTATTCGGTCGATAATCGACCGGGCCTCTCTGTTGATCATGGACGGCAGGGGCGGCCGCAGCAGGGTACCGACGTGGTCGGCGCGAAACGGGGGAGTGGTTCGAGCAGCCGGTCGACGTTTCTCAGTGGGCCGCTGGTGCGCGGCTGGGCGCCGGACGGGGCAGCACGGCGTCGAGCGCCACCGCCCATTGCTTGATCACGCCGCGGCGTCGTTTCGAGTCGTCGGTCAGCAGATCGGCGAGCGCGAGGCCTCGCGCGAGGTCGAGCGTTGCCTGCACGGTCTCGCGAACGCCCGGCACCGACTCGTCGACGCCGAGCAGTTCGATGGCCAGCTGGTGGGCGCCACGCGCGAGCTTCGCCTCGAGCGGGACGATCTGAGCGCGCAGTGCATTGTCGGACGACGCGGCAACCCATACCTGCAGCGCGGCGCGAAACATCGGCCCCGTATACAGCCGAACGATCATGTCGACGACCAACTCGGTGCGGCTGCCGTTTCGGGCGAGACGCTTCGTTTCGTGCCGGATCTCCTCCGTGCGCGCCGTGGCGATGTATTCGACGCACGCGGCGAACAGGCTTTCGCGCGTGGGGAAATGATGCTGGGTGGCACCTCGCGAGACGCCCGCGCGCTGGGCCACGACCGCGACGGTGGTGGCGGCCCAGCCGAGTTCGGACAGGCACTCGACCGCGGCTTCGAGCAGCCGCTGCCGGGTGGCGCGGCTGCGGTCCTGCTGCGGCTCGCGGACAGCGATCATGAGACGAGGTCCCGCACGAGCATCGCGGCGAGCGCCAGCGAGCGAGGAGCGGAGTGGGGGGCCGAGGCGGGAGGCACGGTCACAGCACCCATGACGGCGGGCGGCGTTCGAGGAAGGATGCCATGCCCTCACGGGCCTCATCCGATGCGAACAGCCGCGCGGACTGCACCATGAGCGCCTCGCCGTCGGCATCGAACGCTTCGAGCAGCGCACGAGTGGTGAGCGGCTTGGTCTCGCGCAGCCCCTGCGGTGAGCTCTTGCGGACGGCGTCGAGCACGCTGATCGTCGCCGCGTCGATGTCGTCGGTGGCCTCGGTGATCAGCCCGATGCGGGCGGCGGTCGGTGCGTCGAACGTCTCGCCGGTCAGGTAGTAGCGGCCGGCCGCACGCGCGGTGAGGCGGGGCAGCGTCGTCAACGAGATGATCGCCGGGGCGAGACCGAGCCGCACCTCGGAGAACGCGAACGTCGAGGCAGGGCCGGCGAGGACGATGTCGCACGCACCGACCAGACCCACTCCTCCGGCACGCACGTGGCCGTCGATGCTGGCGATCACGGGCTTGGGTAGCTCGACGATCTGCCGCAGCAGCGCCACGAGTCGCCGGGTGCCCTCGGCCATGCCGCCGGCGCGCGCCTCGGTGAGGTCGGCGCCGGCGCAGAACGTCGTGCCGGTATGGGTGAGTTCGACGGCGCGCACATCGTCGTCTTTGGCGGCGTCCGCCAGACGCTGCCCGAGTTGCGACATCAGGGCTGATGACAGTGCGTTGCGGTTGCGTGGCGAGTCCAGCGCGATACGGGCGATCGCGCGGTCGACGGAGTACTGGACGAATTCATCGGTCATCAGACACGCCTTTAGTAGGACTTGGGCAGGCCCAGGCTGAACTGGGCCACGAAGTTGAGGATCATCTCGCGGCTGACCGGCGCGATGCGGGCGACCCGCGACGTGGCCAGCAGCGTGCCCAGCCCGTACTCGCTGGCCAGGCCATTGCCGCCATGGCACTGGACCGCCTGGTCGACCGCCCTCGCGTTGGCTTCCGCCGCCGCGTACTTGGCCATGTTGGCGGCCTCGCCCGCGCCCATATCGTCGCCGCTGTCGTAAAGGGTGGCCGCCTTCTGCATCATCAGCTTGGCCAGCTCGATCTCGATCTTGACCTGGGCCAGCGGGTGTGCGAGCCCCTGGTGAGCGCCGATGGGCACGCCCCACACGTCGCGTTCCTTCACGTAGCGGACGGCCTTGTCTATCGCGTAGCGTCCCGAGCCCACAGACAGCGCGGCGGCCATGATCCGCTCGGGGTTCAGCCCGGCGAACAGCTGCATCAGCGCGGCATCCTCGTCGCCGACCAGCGCATCAGCCGGTAGCCGGACCCCGTCGAGGAAGAGCAGGAACTGCTTGTCGGGGATCTGCAGGTCCATCTCGATGGGCGACCATTCGAAGCCAGGCGTGTCGGTCGGCACGATGAACAGGGCCGGTTTGAGCTTGCCGGTTCGGGCGTCTTCGGTGCGCCCGACGACGAGCACCGCCTCGGCCTCGTCGACGCCGGAGATGAACACCTTGCGCCCGTCGAGCACCCAGTCGGTGCCGTCGCGGCGGGCCGTCGTGGTGAGCTTGTGCGAGTTGGAACCGGCGTCGGGCTCGGTGATGGCGAAGGCCATCAGCTTCGACCCGTCGGCGATGCCCGGCAGCCAGTGCGCCTTCTGCTCGTCGGTGCCGAAGCGGGCGATGATCGTGCCGCAGATGGCGGGTGAAACCACCATCATGAGCAGCCCGCAGCCGGCGGCGCCGAGTTCTTCGAGCACCAGCGAGAGCTCGTACATGCCGCCACCGCCGCCGCCGTACTGCTCCGGGATGTTCACCCCGATCAGGCCGTGCTTTGCGGCGTCCTGCCAGAGCTCGTCGAGATGCTCACCGGCGCGGGTCTTGCGCACGACGTACTCGTAGCCGTAGCGAGCACCGAGTTCGGCGACTGCAGCGCGCAATGCCCGCCGCTCGTCCGATTCGACAAAGCTCATGTCCGTTTCCTTCCTACGGATCGTGCAACTTCTTGCGGTCTAGGACCGCAGTCGGTTGCACGATCGCCAATACCGTGCCGACGTTTACCTGCTCGCCCGCCCCGACGGGCACCTCGGAGACGACGCCGTCTGCTGGGGCGGCGACCGTGTGCTCCATCTTCATCGCCTCCAGCCACAGCAGCGGCTGGCCTTGCGTCACGGTGTCGCCGGCCGCGACGGCGACGCGCACGACGGTGCCGGGCATCGGCGCCAGCAGCGATCCCGGCGCGACCTGCGTGGACGGGTCGGGGAACCGCTCGAGCGGCGTGAGCGTGACCGGGCCCAGCGGCGAGTCGACGCACACCACCCCGTCGTAGGCTGCGACGTCGAATGCGCGGCGGACGCCGTGCACGTCGAGCACCACGTGCGACGACTCTGCGTCGATCAATCCGACGCCCGGATGTGCCGGCGCGTGCAGCCCGTCGCGCCCAAGGCGGTACTTGACGTCGTGCCCGGCGTACTGCTTGCGCTGCGGTTGCGATGCGACGTTGCGCCATCCGGGCGGCAGCGTACGCAGCACCGGCGACGATGCCCGGCGCGCGGCCGCGTCGGCCAATGCGGCTGCGAGCGCCGAAAGCGATGCGGCATCGTCGTCGGCCAGCGGCGCCTTGACGTCGTGACGATCGAAGAAGGACGTGTCGGTGTCGCCGCGCAGGAACGCCGGATGGCGCAGTACGCGCACGAGCAGGTCGCGGTTCGTGCCGACGCCGTGGATGCGCGCCCGGGCCAGCGCACCGGCCAGCGTCCGTGCGGCCTCGTCGCGGGTGGGTGCCCAGGAGATGACCTTGGCGAGCATCGGGTCGTAGTAGCTGCTCACCACCGATCCGTCGACGACGGCGGAATCCACGCGCAAGCCACGCGAGGTCGGTACCTCGAACTCGACGCCGGGAATCTCGATCCGTCGCACGATGCCCGTCTGCGGCTGCCAGTCCTGGGCAGGATCCTCGGCGTAGAGGCGTGCCTCGATGGCATGTCCGGCCGTCGCTGGCGGCTGCGCGGGCAGGTGTCCGCCGTCGGCGATCTGCAGTTGCAGGTGGACGAGGTCGAGCCCGGTCGTGCATTCGGTGACCGGGTGCTCGACCTGCAGCCGGGTGTTCATCTCCAGGAAGTAGAAGGACTCGTCGACTGCGTCCATCAGAAACTCGACGGTGCCCGCGCCCACGTAGCCGATCGCGCGCGCCGCCGAGATCGCCGCTTCGAACAACCGCTCGCGCATACCCGGCGTCTTCTCGACCAGCGGCGACGGCGCCTCCTCGACCACCTTCTGGTGGCGTCGCTGGATCGAGCACTCACGCTCGCCGACCGCCCATACGGTGCCGTACTGATCGGCCATGACCTGCACCTCGACGTGCCGGCCGGCTGGCAGGTACGCCTCGCAGAACACGGTCGGGTCGCCGAACGCGGACGCTGCCTCGGCGCGTGCCCCTTCCAGTTGCTGCGCCAGTTCGTCGAGTGAGCGGACGATGCGCATGCCGCGGCCGCCGCCACCGGCCGACGCCTTGATCAGCACGGGCAACGCCGACTCGTCGATCGCCGCCGGATCGAGTTCGTCCAGGATCGGAACGCCCGCGGCGGCCATCACCTTCTTGGCCTCGATCTTCGAGCCCATTGACTCGATCGCGTCGACCGGCGGGCCCACCCAGACGAGGCCGGCTGCCTGCACCGCTCGCGCGAACGCGGCGTTCTCGGCAAGGAATCCATAGCCGGGATGGACGGCGTCGGCCCCGGCCCGGCGGGCGGCGTCGACGAGCAGGTCGGCGCGAAGGTACGTCTCGGCCGGGATGTTGCCGGGTAGCCGGACGGCGGCGTCGGCCTCGGCGACGTGGGGCGCACCGGCGTCGGCGTCGGAGTAGACGGCGACGGCCGAGACGCCGTGCGCGTGGCAGGTGCGGGTAATGCGCCGGGCGATCTCGCCTCGGTTGGCCACCAGCACAGAGGCGATCACGGGCGGAACACCCCGAATCCGTCGGCACCGTGCACCGGCGCGGAATGGATCGCCGACAGGCACATGCCGAGCACCGTGCGGGTGTCGCGCGGGTCGATCACGCCGTCGTCGTAAAGGCGTCCCGACAGGAACATCGGCAGCGACTCGGCCTCGATCTGGTTCTCGACGGCCTCGCGCATGGCCGAGTCGGCAGCGTCGTCGTAGGGCGTACCGCGTGCCTCGGCCGCTGCGCGCGCCACGATCGACAGCACGCCGGCGAGCTGCGCCGGCCCCATGACCGCCGACTTGGCGCTGGGCCAGGCAAACAGGAAGCGCGGCTCGTACGCCCGGCCGCACATGCCGTAATGGCCGGCGCCGTAGGAGGCTCCCATCAGGATCGAGATGTGCGGCACCGTCGAGTTCGACACCGCGTTGATCATCAGGGCGCCGTGCTTGATGATTCCGCCCTGCTCGTAGTCCTTGCCGACCATGTAACCCGTCGTGTTGTGCAGAAAGATCAGCGCAGTGTCGTACTTGTTGGCCAGTTGGATGAACTGGGTTGCCTTCTGCGACTCCTCGCTGAACAGCACGCCCCGCGCGTTGGCGAGAATGCCGACCGGGTAGCCGTGTACGCGGGCCCAGCCGGTGACCAGGCTCGACCCGTACAGCGGCTTGAACTCGTCGAAGTCCGAGGCGTCGACGACGCGCGCGATCACCTCGTGCGGGTCGAACGGCGTCTTCAGGTCCGGCGGGACGATGCCGAGCAGATCCTCGTCGCTGTGCTCGGGCGGCCGTACCTCGGCGTATGGTTGCGGACCCTGCTTGCGCCAGTTCAGCCGGGCGACGATGCGCCGGCCCAGGCGCAGCGCATCCGGTTCATCGACGGCCAGGTAGTCGCCGAGGCCGGACGTGCGCGCATGCATCTCGGCGCCGCCGAGGGATTCGTCGTCGGACTCCTCGCCGGTGGCCACCTTGACCAACGGTGGCCCGCCCAGGAAGACCTTCGACCGCTCCTTGATCATCACGACGTGGTCGCACATGGCCGGGATGTAGGCACCGCCCGCGGTCGAGTTGCCGAACACGATCGCGATGGTCGGAATGCCGGCAGCCGAGAGCCGGGTGAGGTCGCGGAACATCGCGCCACCCGGGATGAAGATCTCCTTCTGGCTCGGCAGATCCGCGCCACCCGACTCGACCAGGGTGATCACCGGCAGCCTGTTGTGCCGGGCAATCTCGTGCGCGCGCAAGGCTTTCTTCAGCGTCCACGGGTTGCTCGCTCCGCCGCGAACGGTCGGATCATTCGCTGAGATAAGGCATTCGACGCCTTCTACCACGCCGACGCCCACGACGAGGCTGGCGCCGACCTGGTATTCGCTGCCCCATCCGGCAAGTGGCGACAATTCGAGAAACGGCGAGTCGGGGTCGAGCAGCAGCTCGATGCGCGCGCGGGGCAGCATCTTGCCGCGCTGGTGGTGGCGCTCGGTGTACTTGGGTCCGCCGCCGGCGATGGCCTTGGCGTGCTCGGCATCGAGTTCGGCGAGCTTGGCAAGCATGGCGTCGCGATTCGCGATGAACTCGGCGCAGGAGGTGTCGAGCATGGACCGCAGCGTCGTCATGACGTGTAACCGAGTCGCTTGGCGGCGAGGCCCGTCATGATCTCGGTGGTGCCGCCGCCGATGCCCAGGATGCGCATGTCGCGGTACTGCCGCTCGATCTCGGCCTCGCGCATGTAGCCCATGCCGCCGAAGAGCTGGACGGCCTGATCGACAACCCACGATCCCGCTTCTACAGCGGTGTTCTTCGCAAAGCAGACCTCGGCGATGAGGTCAGCGCCGCCGAGTGATCGGCACGCGATGTCGCGCGCGTACACCCGGGCCACGTCGATGCGACGGGCCATTTCGGTGAGCGTGTGCTGCACGGTTTGCCGGCTGATCAACGGGCGGCCGAACGTCTCACGAGAACGACACCACTCGACGGCGAGGTCGAGCGCGCGTTGCCCACTCGCGTAAGCCTGAACGGCAAGGAGCAGCCGCTCGTTCAGGAAATGCTGTGCGAGCTGGGCGAATCCCGAGTTCTTCGCGCCGACGAGGTTGGCTGCCGGCACCCGAACGTCGGCAAAGGACAGCTCGGCGGTGTCGGAGCACAGCCAGCCCATCTTCTCCAGCTTGCGCGAGACGGTGAAGCCGGGAGTGCCCCTTTCGACGACGAGCAGGGACAGGCCGCCCGCGCCGGAATCACCTGTGCGCACGGCGGTCGTGACGAAATCAGCCCGGCAGCCGGACGTGATGTAGGTCTTGGCGCCGTTGAGGACGTAGTGGTCGGCGTCGCGTTTCGCCGTGGTGCGAAGCGCGGCGACGTCCGAGCCGCCGTCGGGTTCGGTGACGGCAAGCGCGCCGATCAACTCGCCATTCAGGGTGGGACGAACCCAGCGCTCGATCTGCGCCGGGTCGCCCGCTGCGACGATGTGCGGCAGCGCGATACCCGACGTGAACAGCGAGGCGAACAACCCGCCCGCGCCGCCCGTGTAGTGCAGCTCCTCGCACAGCGTCACGGCATCGAGGATGTTGCCACCCCCACCACCGACCTCGACGGGAAAGGCCGCGCCGAGCAACCCGAGACCGGCCGCGCGCCGGTGCAACCCGCGCGGCAGCTCGCCGCTGTGCTCCCATTCGTCTTGGTACGGAAGGACGTCGTTCTCGACGAATCGGCGCACCGTCTGGCGCAATGCCACCCGTTCCGGCGTGTCGATCACAGCAGGGCCTCCGGCACATCCACATACCGCGAGCGCAGCCATTCGCCCAGCGCCTTCGCCTGCGGGTCGAAGCGCGCGTTGTACGCGACGCCGAGGCCCAGCAGCCCGTCGACGACGAAGTTGACGGCATGCAGGTTCGGCAGCACGTGTCTGGTGATCGGCAGTGCGGCCGTCTCGGGCAGCAGTTCGCGCAGTCGATCGACCGTGAGCGTGCCGGCCAGCCAGGGCCATGCGCGCGGATCACGAACCCACACACCGATGTTGGCCGAGCCGCCCTTGTCGCCACTGCGCGCGCCAGCAACCGTACCCAGGGGTACGGAACGGGTCCTGCCGGACGTCGCTGCCGGCACGGACGGCTCGTCGACTGCGGCCAGTTCGCGCATTTCGGCAGCCGGCTCGATCGTGAGCCGGGTGCCGTCAGGCAGCACCGCGACCTGCTCGACACGCCTCGCGTCGACATAGCCGGCAGTGAAGACGCCATAGGGCGCAGCCTCATCGGGCGGCGCCGTGAGGTGGAAGCCCGGGTAGCTGGCCAGCGCCAGTTCGACGGCCGCGCCGGAGAACGCCCGCCCGACCTGCTTCGGGTCGCTGCCGCGCACGACGCAGCGCAGCAGCGCGCTCGCCTGTTCCTCGGACGCGGCGTCGGCCTGATCGGTGCGCGTCAACGTCCATTGCCCATCGGGTGCCGCGTCGCTCATCTGCTGGCGAACGAGCGCCGCCTTCGCCTCGATGTCCAGGCCGGTCAGCACGAACTCGACCTCGTTGCGGAATCCACCCAGCGTGTTCAGCGAGACCTTGAGCGTCGGCGGCGGCGCTTCGCCGCGAACGCCGCTGATCCGCACGCGATCGGCACCCGCCGCGGCCAACTCGATCGTGTCGAACCTGGCGGTTACGTCCGGCCCGGCGTAGCGCGCACCGGCGATCTCGTAGAGCAGTTGCGCCGTGACAGTGCCGAGCGTGACCGCGCCGCCCGTGCCGACGTGCTTGGTGATCACGCTCGATCCGTCCGCGGCAACCTCGGCAATAGGGAAGCCCGGCCGGCGCAGGTCGGCGATCTCGGTGAAGAACGCATAATTGCCGCCGGTGGCCTGGGTGCCGCACTCGACCACGTGCCCGGCAACCACCGCGCCGGCGAGCGCGTCGTAGTCGTCGCGTGCCCAGCCGAAATGCGCAGCCGCCGGGCCGACGACGAGAGATGCATCGGTGACCCGCCCCGTCACCACGATGTCGGCGCCGGCCCGCAGGCATCCGGCGATGCCCCACGCGCCGAGGTAGGCGTTGGCGGCGAGGGGAGTGTCGAACCCGAACTCGGCGGCACGCCCCAACAGGTCGTCGCCTTCGACATGTGCGACCTTGGCGGCGAGGCCCAGCCGCCCGGACAGTTCGCGCAGCGCGCCCGCGAGGCCCGCCGGGTTGAGCCCGCCCGCATTCGTCACGATCTTGACCCCGCGTTCGAGCGCCGGCCCGAGGCAGCCCTCCATCTGGCGCAGGAACGTCTTGGCATAACCGAGGGAGGCATCCTTAGCCCGGTCACGGGCGAGGATGAGCATCGTCAACTCGGCCAGGTAGTCGCCGGTGAGGATGTCGAGTTCGCCGCCGTCGAGCATTTCGCGCACAGCCGCGAACCGATCGCCGTAGAAGCCTGACGCGTTACCGATGCGGAGGGCGCCGCTCATGCCGACGGATGCCACCTTCCGGCGTCAGTGTGCCGCGACGACGAGCAGACGGCGGCGCGGCGATTGCGCCTCTGAGCGTGGCACTCAACCGAAGAAGAAGCAAGCGCGCTTGCTTTGTTTAGGATTCCCCAGGCCCCAGGCCCCACCCAGGCCCCCGGCCCCACCCAGGTCTCGGGCCCCACCCAGGCCCCCGGACGTCAGGCGTCTTCGCTGAACGCCTGCGGATAGAGCGCGCGCAGGAACGAGCCGTACCACTGCGCGGACATTGGCGTGCCCCAGCGCGCAGGGTCGAGGATCGCGAAGGGCCGCTCGATCGCCGCCAGTTCGTCTACCGACAGGCGAAGCTGCTTGCGCCAGACCTGCTCAGCCGGCCGCGGGTCGGCAAGCAACTCGTTGAGATCGGTTATGTGGTGCGCCTTCTCGACGATCGATTTCGGGGTGGCATGGCGCAGGCAGATGAAGTAGCCACCGCTCAGATAGTCCTGCCACTCGTCCTCGATCGTGGCGTCGTCGTGCGGCAGGTCGTATTGCCGCGCCGCGTCGATGTAACCGCGGGCGAACCACGCGCGCAGCGCGCCGACCGAACCGGCCACCGCGACCGGTACCAGGTAGTCGGGCGGCACCATGTCGGTGCCATCGTCTAGGCGGTAGGCCGGCTGTGGCAGCCGCCGCGTCGCGATGGCCGCCCGGATCTGGGCGGCGCCGCCTGGCCAGTCGGCTGCCAGCTCGTCCAGCGGGACGAAATTGTCGAGGATGTAGCGCTCGTCGAGCACTGCCAATCGCCGAGCCAGCTCGCCGGGCGAGGTGAGCCGGGCGCAAGGCTCACCGGAGAGATCGGTGACGGACTGATCTGCCGCCTCGGGCGGATGCGTTGGGGGGTAGGCCATGCGCCGAACGCTACGACCCACCCCTGACAAGTACCGTCCTCAATCGCGCACTTCTCGTTGAGTGGTGCGTTTCGGCTCGAGTGGTGCGCTACAACGCACCAGTCAACGCGAAGCGCACCACTCAACGAGAAGGACGGACGACCGCGTCAGTGCACGCGTTTTTCTTGGCCTGCCCAGAACGGCTCGCGCAGCTTGAACTTCTGCAGCTTGCCCGTCGCCGTACGCGGCAGCGTCTCGTAGAACTCGATTCGCTTGGGGCATTTGTAGCCGGCGAGCGACGTGCGACAGTGCGTGATCAGGTCGTCGGCGGTGACGGACGAGCCGTCGGTGACCACCAGCGCCGTGACGAGTTCACCCCACTTCTCGTCCGGGATGCCGATGACGGCCACCTCGCGCACCGCCGGATGCGAGGTCAGCACGTCCTCGACCTCGATCGAGGACACGTTCTCGCCGCCGGAGATGATCACGTCCTTCTTCCGGTCGGAGATGGTCAGGTAGCCCTCGTCGTCGATGTAGCCGCCGTCGCCGGTGTGGAACCAGTTTCCGGCCGCGGCGTCGGACAGGCCGGCCTCGCCCGGCTCGGAATCACTGGGCGGCGCGATTGCCGCAGCCGTCGCCTCGGGTTGCTGCCAGTACCCGTCCAGTGAGTGATTCGACTGGGCCAGCACCTCACCGTCGCGATCGACATGCAGCCGTACGCCCAGTGCCGGAGCACCCGCCCGCCCGAGGCGGCGCGCCTGCTCGTTCGGCGACAACCCGTCCCACTCGCCGCGCAGCCGGTTCACCGTCAGCAGCGGCGCGGTTTCGGTGAGGCCGTAGATCTGGATGAACTCCCAGCCCAGATCGGTCAGCACCCGCTCGATCGTCCGGGTCGGCGGCGGCGCGCCGGCAACGATGATGCGGACGCGGTCGCGTCCTGGGATCGGACCGTCCCACGTTGCGACGGCGTCCAGCGCGGCGTTCACCACGGCGGGCGCGGCGCACATCATGGTGACCCCGTGCCGCTCGACGCGGCGCAGGATCTCGGTGCCGTCGACCTGGCGGAGCACGACGTGCGAGCCGCCGACGCCGGTCACGCCGTAGGGCATTCCCCAGCCGTTGCAGTGGAACATCGGCAGCGTGTGCAGCAGGACGTCGCGATCGCTGATGCCGGTGTGCAGTCCGAACACCGTCGCGTTCAGCCACAGGTTGCGATGGGTGAGTTGCACGCCCTTGGGCCGTGCCGTCGTGCCGGACGTGTAGTTGATCGTGGCCGTGGAGTTCTCGTCCGGGTTGTCCCAGGGCCGCGGCTCAGCGCCGTCGGCGAACATCGCGTCGTCGTCGCCGAGCAGGAACTTGTGCTGCACATCGAGCGAGTCGAGCACGTCCTTCGCCGACGGGTCGGCGTAGACGACGGTTGCCCCCGAGTGGCCGACGATGTACTCGATCTCGGTCGGCGCCAGGCGGAAATTGATCGGCACCAGGATCCGGCCCCACCCCGAGACGCCGAAGAACGACGTGAGCAGCCGGGCCGAGTTCTGCGAGATGATGGCCACCCGCCCGCCCACCGGGACGTTGAGGCGATCGAGCCGGGCCGCCTGCGCGCGAGCCAGCCCGGCGAGCTCGCGATACGTCAGCTGGCCGAGACTCGGGGCCGGCTGGTCAGGCTCGTCGACAACCGCGAGGCGGTCCGGGTATACCTGCTCGGCGCGGTCGAGGAAGTCGCGGACCGTGAGCGGGAAGATCATGTCAGCACCCCTATCAGTTCAGCCCTGATTAGACCGGAAGCCGGCTGAGGCCGGAAGGGCGTCGGTGTGCCGACACTTCGCCGTGCCGGCATCGAGCCTGAGGCCCCGCCCCGATCCATCCGCTATACCCAGGAGGGGAACCACATGTGCGCATGCCACTCGTTGTAGGTGAGCAGGCCACCGGTGTAGAGCGGCCACATCCAGGCGAAGTCGGCGACGACCAGGCCGAGATAGGCGGCGAGGGCGAACGCGCCCCACATCCGGCGACGGTCCGCGGCGAGATACGCGCCTACATTGCGGGATCGCCGCACCGCAGGCCCGAGCAGTACGCCGAGCCCGAGCGTGACCCCCATGATCAGGAACGGCATCAGCGGCGTCATGTAGAAGAGGAACATCGTCCGCTTCAGGTCCGGGAACCAGACCAGCCAACCCGCCGCGAACGCGACGAACACCACGGCGGCGCGCCAGTCGCGGGTGGTGACCCAGTGCCAGGCCAACCACAGCAGCGCCGGGATGAACGCCCACCACATGAGGGGTGTGCCGATCAGCAGGATCTCGCGTGCGCAACTGCCCGCCCCGCAGCTGTGCGAGTTGCCCTCGTAGTAGTAGTCGACCGGACGCCCCAGCACGAGCCAACTCCACGGCTTCGACCCGTATGGGTGTGGCGAGTAGAGCGTCTCGTGGAAGCGATAGGCGTTGAGCGTGTAGTCGCCCAGCGAGCGGATCGGCGCGGGCACCCAACCCCAGGTGAACGGAACGCGGATTCCGAGCGGGAGGTTGAGATGGCCGCTTGTCGAGTGTGTGTCGGCCCAGTGCCGGTTCCACGAGTTCTCACCGGCGAACCAGCCGAGGTAGCTCATCAGGTACGCGGCGAGCGGTGCGACGAGCAGCGACCCGATCGCGCCGATCCACGACCGGCGCGCCGCGGCGCGCCACGAGCCGCGCACGCCGGCCGACTTCAGCGCGCCGCGATCCCAGACGAGGCTGAGCACGGCGAACGCTATATAGAAGGAGAGCGCCGACCACTTCACCGCGAGCGCCAGCCCGAACATGACGCCCGCGACGAGCCGCCACGGACGCGGGCCGAGCGTCGGCACCTGGGAGGTCAGGTCGACGCCGGCCTCGAGCAGACGCGCGAGCCGGGCGCGCATCTGATCGCGATCAAGCACCAGCGCGGCGAACCCGGCGATGATGAACAGCTGCAGGAATATGTCGAGCAGGGCCACCCGGGACTGCACGACCGACACGCCGTCCAGGGCGAGCAGCAGGCCGGCGATGCCGCCGAACAGGTTCGACCGGAACATCCGCCGCGTGACTCGGGCGAGGATGACGACGCTGACAATGCCGGCCACCGCCGGAGCCACCCGCCAGCCGATGGCGCCGTTGCCCCAGATCCACGACGTGAACCCGATCAGCCACTTACCCAGCGGCGGATGCACGATGAACATGTATCCGCGGTTGTCCTCGTAGCCGTAGCGCAGCATCTCCTGCGCCTCGGTGGCGTAGTAGACCTCGTCGAAGCTCTTGCCGTGCGGCCAGCCGAGCGCCCACAGCCGGGTGAACGACGCGACGGCGAGCACGGCCGCGGTCATTACCCAGCCGATCATCGGCGCGGGTCGTGCCACGGGGGAAGAGCGGCCGGAACCGGGCGGGTCGGCTCGGCCGGCGCCGAGGCCGCGGCGTCGCCGCTGTCCCTGGTGGCGGGCTGCGGGGTTGCCTCCGCTGTGACCGTCACGCCCCCGATCGTAGGGTCTGCCCGTGAGCGGTGCGCAGCCAACAGGCCGGCTTATCCTCGCGGCGACGCCGTTGGGCAATGTCGGCGACGCCTCGGCGCGGTTGGCGGTGGCCCTCGCGACCGCCCCGATCATCGCGGCCGAGGACACCCGCCGGCTGCGCCGACTGTGCGCCGACCTTGGCGTCGCCCCGGCCGGGCGGGTCATCTCCTTCTTCGACGCGAACGAGGCCAGCCGGGTGCCGCACCTGATCGAGGCGTTGCTCGACGGCCAGGACGTCCTGGTGGTCACCGACGCGGGCATGCCGGCCGTTTCCGACCCGGGTTACCGGCTCGTCATCGCCGCGGTCGCCGAGCAGATCGCGGTCACGGCGCTGCCGGGACCGTCCGCCGTAACGGCAGCGCTCGCGGTCTCCGGGCCTGCCCGTCGACCGGTTCTGCTTCGAAGGTTTCCTGCCGCCGGCAGCGCGGGCGAACGGCGCCGCGCCCTGGCGTCGCTTCCGGCCGAGCCGCGCACGCTCGTCCTCTTCGAAGCCCCGCACCGGCTGGCCGAGGCGCTCGCCGACCTGGCCGAGACGTTCGGCGCCGACCGTCCGGCAGCGGTGTGCCGTGAGCTCACCAAGACCTATGAACAGGTGCGGCGCGGGGGATTGGGCGAGTTGGCCGACTGGGCACGCGGCGAGGTACGCGGCGAGATCACCCTGGTCGTCGGCGGAGCGCCCGCAACGTCGTCGACGCCAGAGGCGGCCGAGCTCGCCCGTGCTGTCGCCGATCACGAGGAGGCCGGCGAGTCGCGCAAGGAGGCGATCGCCGCCGTGGCCCGATCGCACGCCCTCCCCAAACGGGTCGTCTACGACGCCGTGGTCCAAAGGCGTGACGATCCGACATCGGCGGAAAAAAAGTCCGACTAGGGATATGCCCGGACGAACCACCGGCTCTATGATCCACTTCGGCCTTCGCGGGGCGTGTCCACGTCAGGGCTGGTCAGCTTTCATTCAGCGTTGCGGCGCGTGGTTGCCGCGCGCGCTCAACCTCTGCCTGAACGGGGTTTTGCATGCTGTCTGGTAAGGGGCGTCGTATCGCTGCTGCCGGGTTTCTTGTGGGTGCGTGCGGCGCACTTGCGTTGGCTCTGTTCGGATCGCCGGTAGGTGCAACGCCGGGCGGTCAGAGTCCCGCCCATCAGACTTACACCAACCCGCAGTCGGCCTCTAACGGCGACGTCAGTGGCAACGGCGCCAACACGCACGGACCGTACGACTCCACGCGTGACGGCTCGCCGTCGCAGAACGGCAACGGCGGGGGTCAAGGGGTCGGCAAGCCGTGTGCCGGCTGCGTCGGCAAGGCCGACAACAAGAACCCGCCGGGGCAGCTGCCCGGTGGCTCCGACGGCAATGCCGGCTACGAGTGCGACCGCAACAATGGCGTGGGCCGGGGCAACCCGGCGCACACCAGTTGCACGTCGGGCGCCCCGAGTAGCCCGCCGCCGAGCGGTCTGGGCGGTGAAGGGACCCCGTCGACGAGTCCGTCGTCAAGCGGTGCCGGCGATACCGCGACGACGCCTCCCGCGACTCCGGCATCGAGCAGTGGCGCCCCGGGCCAGACGCCGTCGACCAGCCCGGCGCCGGGTGACTCGTCACCGAGTGCGAGCCAGTCGGACGACGCGCCGGACGGCGCCGCGGCAAGTGGCATTGCGCCGCTCGCCGACGCTCAGAGCGCGGTCGCCGCACAAGGAGCGTCTGCGAAACGGCTTTCCAATACGGGCACGCCGACCGCCGGGCTGCTCCTGATCGCCGGGGTCTGCCTCATCGCCGGCGTGGCCCTGCTGGCGATGTCCTATCGCCGTCGGTCCGTCCGCTGAGTCGCCGACCTGCGCGCCGCTGGCCACCACTGACCTAGCGACTGACCTAGCGACTCGTCTGCCACCGACCGCGAACCCGCCGCCCGCTATGCGCGGGCGGCGGGTTCGCGAAATTGTCGTGCGGGCACGACGCCCGCGAGACGACCAGCCGTGGCAACGGCCCCCTGGCGGCAAGGTCCAGACCGCTGGCGCGCCTCGGCGTGATATCGGTTGCCGGGTGCTCACTACGCTTGCGGTATGAGCAATCACGTGTTGACCGCGGTGGCCTGGCCATACGCCAATGGGCCCCGGCACATCGGCCACGTCGCCGGATTCGGCGTCCCGTCCGACGTGTTCAGCCGCTACCAGCGGATGGCGGGCAACAAGGTGCTCATGGTCAGTGGCACCGACGAGCACGGCACGCCGATTCTCGTGCAATCGGACAAGGAAGGCGTCAGTCCCCGCGAGGTGGCCGACCGGTACAACGTCGTCATCGCCAAGGACCTTCAGCGGCTGGGGCTCTCCTACGACCTGTTCACCCGCACGACCACGAAGAACCACTACGCGGTCACCCAGCAGATCTTCCTTGCACTGCTGAAGAACGGCTACGTCTTCCCGCAGACGCAGCTGGGCGCGATCAGCCCGTCGACGGGACGCACCCTGCCCGACAGGTACATCGAGGGCACCTGCCCCATCTGCTCCTACCCGCACGCGCGTGGCGACCAGTGCGACAACTGCGGCAACCAACTCGACCCGATCGACCTGATCACCCCCCGCTCGCTGATCAACGGCGAGACCCCGAAGTTCATCGAGACCGAGCACTACTTCCTCGACCTGCCGGCATTCACCCGCACCCTGGGCGACTGGCTGCAGGCGCAGAAGCACTGGCGGCCGAACGTGCGCAAGTTCGTGCTGAACCTGCTCGACGACCTCAAGCCACGAGCGATCAGCCGCGACCTCGACTGGGGCGTGCCGGTACCGCTCGACGGCTGGCGCGACCGGAATGACAAGAGGCTCTACGTCTGGTTCGACGCGGTGATCGGGTATTTGTCTGCGTCCATCGAGTGGGCCTCGCGCACCGGCGACCCCGACGCATGGCGCCCGTTCTGGCAAAGCACTGGAAACGACAGCCGCGCCAAGGCTTACTACTTCATGGGCAAGGACAACATCGTCTTCCACGCCGAGATCTGGCCGGCGATGCTGTTCGGTTACTCGGGCCTCGGCGATCGGGGCGGGGTGGCCGGTGAGTTCGGCGCGCTCGAACGGCCGTACGAGGTTGTGTCGAGTGAGTTCCTCACCGTCGAAGGGCAGAAGTTCTCGACGTCTCGCAATATCGTCATCTACGTGGGCGACATGCTGGCGCGCTACGACGCCGACGCACTGCGCTATTACCTGGCGGTGGCCGGCCCCGAGAACCAGGACACCAACTTCACCTGGGCCGAGTTCCTGCGCCGCAACAACGACGAACTCGTGGCCAGCTGGGGAAACCTGGTGAACCGCACGATCTCGATGACCGCCAAGAACATCGGCACCATCCCGGCGCCAGGCGTGCTCACCGACGCCGATCGCGCGCTGCTCGAATCGTCACGCGCGGCCTTCGGCACCGTCGGCGACCTGCTCGCCCGTAGCCGGCAGAAGGCAGCGATCACTGAGGCGTTCGGGCTCGTCGCCCAGGCAAACAAGTACCTGTCCGACATGGCGCCGTGGAAGCTGCGTACCGAAGACCCCGATCGCATGTCGTCGGTGCTGCATGTCGCGCTGCAGCTCGTCGACGACTGCAAGACGCTGCTCACGCCGTTCCTGCCGTCCTCGTCGTCCAAGGTGCACGCGCAGCTAGGCGGAAAGGGCGAGTGGGCAGCGATGCCCGATCTGGTCGAGGTGAACGAGGAGACGGCCGCCGGCTCGCCTTCCTACACCGTCCTCACCGGCGACTACGACACGGGCGCACGGTGGGAGTCCACGCCGCTGGAAGTGGGCCGGCCCATCGCGCCGCCGACTCCCGTCTTCACCAAGCTCGACCCGTCGATCGTCGACGACGAGCTGGCGCGCCTGGCTGGTCCGGCCGGGCCGGCCGGCGAGACTTCGCCGGCGTGACCGCCCATCGCCTCCGAGTTGTCATACCTTCGGCGCACCTGCGCGCGCTGAAGGTATGACAACTCGCAAGGGGGACACGCCGCCGGCTCCGCCGCCGCTGCCCGGCCCGACGTTCGACGCGCACTGCCACCTCGACGCGATGGCGCACCGGGCCGGACTCGAGCCCACACGCGAATACGTCGCCGATGTCATGGCGCGCGCCCGCGAGGTCAACGTGACCAAGGTGATCACCGTTGGGGACACCCTCGCTTCGTCGGCCTGGTGCGTGCGTGCCGCGAGCGAGCACCCCGACGTCTACGCCGCGGTCGCAGTGCATCCGACGGAGATCGCCGGCATGACCGACGACGACTATGCCGAGTTGGAACGCCTGGCCCGGCACCCGCGCGTCGTAGCGGTCGGCGAGACGGGCCTGGACTACTACTGGGACCGCACCACGCCGGCCGACCAGCAGGAGCACTTCCGGCGTCACATCGAACTCGCCAAGTGCGTCGGCAAGGCGCTGGTGATTCATGACCGCGACGCGCATTCGGACATCCTTCGCATCCTGGCCGAGCAGGGCGCGCCGGAGCGGGTCGTCTTCCACGCATTCTCCGGTGATGCGGAGATGGCGAGGACCTGTATCCGTGCCGGATATGTCCTATCGGTCTCCGGCGTGGTCACTTTCACAAACGCGCCATCGATGAGAGAAGCGGTAGGGGCAGTTAACGCTGAGAATATCTTGCTTGAAACGGACGCTCCGTTCCTCACTCCGCACCCTTTTCGCGGACGCCCGAACACCCCATATTTACTGGTCCATACGCTGCTGAAGGTGGCCGAATTGACGGGCGTTTCGCCGGCTGAGCTTTGTGCCGCGACACGCCGTAAAGGGAACACGATTTTTGGCCTTGGCTTCACGTAAATCCTATGTCAGCTTGTGGTCTTGAGCTTGGTCTCGTGTCTGCGTCGCAGTTACCGTCCTGTGACCTCGCTCGGAGGGGATCCACGAGATCCCGCACCATCTCCGCTCGATTTCGTCCGCTCCGGCAGGTCAGGTACGCGAAGCGCGAACGACGACGAGAGGAGGCTCTAGGTGCGTCGCAGCGTCAGGTACGGCCTGTCTGGCATCGCCCTGGCAGGCGTCATCGGTGGCTCGATTGCCTGGGCTAGTGCCGACAACAGCAAGACCGTCAACATCGAGGTCGATGGAGCATCGAAGAAGATCCACACCAGTGCGAGCAACGTTGGCGGCGCATTGGCCAGCGCCGGATTCTCGGTCGGAACGCACGACGTCGTGGCCCCAGCAGTCGAAGCCAAGGTTCACAACGGAAGCGAGATCGTTCTCAAGCGGGGAAGGTTGCTGCACCTGACCGTCGACGGATCCCACCGCGACATCTGGGTGACCACCTCGACCGTCGCCGAGGCGCTGAGTCAACTCGGCTACTCGACGGCTGACTTCGCGTCCGTCTCTCGCGACAAGCGGTTGCCGCTGGCACCGACTGAGATCGAACTGCGGTCACCGAAGCAGATCACGATCATTCATGACCACAGGACGCAGACGGTGACGACGACGGATGCCACCGCAGGTGACCTTTTCGCGACTCTTGGCATCACGACCAATCGCGAGGATCGGCTCTCGGTCAATTCGCACACGCCGTTGCGCAACGGCGAGAAGATCGTGTTGCAGCGCGTGACTCGCAAAACTGTGACGCAACGCGTGTCGATCGATTTCACAACCTCGAAGCAGCAGGACTCGTCGATGTACCAGGACGATTCGAAGGTGGTCACCGCCGGCAAGGAAGGCGTCGCGACCGTGACTTATCAGCTCGTGTACATCGACGGCAAGCTCGTCGGAAAGGCACGGGTGGCCCGCAAGATCATCTCGCGGCCGGTGACGAAGGTCGTGCAGGTGGGCACCAAGCAACGCCCAGCCGCTACGCCACCGCCGCCCTCTGGCGGATCCGGCGGTGGCGGGACTCCGCCGCCCAACACCAGTGGCCTGAACTGGGACGCGGTCGCCGCGTGCGAATCCGGCGGCAACTGGCACATCAACACCGGGAACGGCTTCTACGGTGGTTTGCAGTTTGACTACAGCACCTGGCTCGCGAACGGTGGAGGCGCATACGCGCAGCGTGCCGATCTGGCAACACGTGAGCAGCAGATTGCCGTAGCGAACAAGCTTTACGCCGCACGTGGTTCCGCGCCCTGGCCAGTCTGCGGTAGCAACCTCTAACACCCGGCAGACCCGAGCCCGGGTTCTGCGCGTCGCGCTTGTGCCGACACGCGGGGCCCGGGCTTGGCCTTTGCCCGGCATGCACGTTATGGTCTCGTGACCATGCTGCGGGGGGAAACGCGCAAGCGCGAGAAACCGATTGGAGCCTGTTTGTGCGTCGCAGCGTGAAGTATGGCTTGTACGCGGCCGTACTCGCAGGTGTAGTAGGCGCGACGGTCGCCTGGGCAAAGGTCGACAAGACCGTCACCCTGCGGGTCGATGGCGAAGTGCAAAAGGTCCACACAGTCGCCAGCAGTGTGCGCGGAGTGCTTACCGCGGCTCGGTACCCGGTCGGCGAGCACGACGTCCTGGCGCCCGGCATCGGCAGCCGCGTTCACAACGGCAGCGTCATCGTGCTGCGCCGCGGGCGGTTGCTGCATCTGATGGTCGATGGCCACAAGCGCGATATCTGGGTGACCACGCCGACGGTTGCCGATGCGCTGGCCCAACTCGGCTATCCCACGGCCGACTATTCGTCCGTGTCGCGCGACAGGCGCCTGCCGCTCTCGCCCACAAACATCGAAGTGCGTAGCCCGAAGACGGTCACGGTCACCGCTGATGGCAAGACCCAAACGGTGACGACCACCGACGGTTCGGTGGTCGGTCTGCTCGAGGATCTGGGGGTCTCGGTCGGCCAGCAGGACGTTCTCTCCGCACGGTCGAGTTCGTCGTTGCGCAACGGCGAACACATCATGGTGACCCGCATCAAGAGCGGCAACGTCGTGGCGAGACGAACCGTGCCCTTCCCCACGACGCATACCAGCGACCCGACCATGTATGTCGGCACGAGCAAGCTGGCAAAGCACGGCAAGAACGGCGTCGAGAACGTGACGTATGCCGTCGTGTACGTCGACGGCACTCTGGTCGGCAGGACGATCGTCAACAGAGTCGTCGTCGTCAAGCCGATCCCCGAAGTCGTCAAGGTGGGCAGCAAGCCGAAGCCGGGTCCGCCGCCGGTCGTCGTCGATCCGGGCTCTGCGCAGGCCATTGCGAAGTCGCTCGCCGCGAAACGTGGCTGGGGCGATGACGAGTTCAGTTGCCTCTACCAGATCTGGCAACACGAGAGCAATTGGCGCGTCAACGCCGAGAACGCGATCGGCGCATACGGCATACCGCAGGCGCTGCCCGGCGACAAGATGGCGTCGTACGGCTCGGACTGGCAGACCAACCCGACGACCCAGATCAAGTGGGGCCTGGACTACATCGCCGGCAGGTACGGCACGCCATGCGACGCGTGGAGCAGCTGGCAAGCCAACGGGTGGTACTGACTGAGCCGCCTGCTCGGCCTCGGCGACATCCGCGCGCTGGTGGCGCAGCTCGGGGTGCGGCCGACGAAGGCGCTGGGTCAGAACTTCGTCCATGACGCGAACACGATCGAGCGGATCGTGCGTGCCGCCCCGGTCTCGCCGGGTGAGGTCGTGCTCGAGGTCGGTCCTGGTCTGGGCTCGCTGACGCTCGGCCTGCTCGCGGCGGGCTTGCACGTCGTTGCGGTGGAGATCGATGCGGTGCTTGCCGATGCCCTTGCTGCAACCGTGATCGCGCATCAGCCCGACGCTGTGCAGCGACTGACGGTGGTGCACGCCGACGCGCTGCGGCTCTCCGGCCTGCCAGATCCGCAGCCGGTCGCGCTCGTGGCAAACCTGCCCTACAACGTCGCCGTGCCGGTCGTGCTGCACCTGCTCGAGCTATTGCCGAGCATGCGCAGCGCGGTCGTGATGGTGCAGGCAGAGGTGGCGGCACGGCTCGCGGCGTCGCCAGGTTCCAAGGTGTACGGCGTGCCAAGCGTCAAGACCGCGTGGTACGCCTCCGCCGAGCGCGTCGCCACGGTCCCTCGAACCGTCTTCTGGCCGGCGCCCAACGTCGATTCCGGACTGGTGCGTCTGGTCCGCCGGCCCCCGCCGCTACTGCCCGAAGGCGTGACGCGGGCCGACGTGTTCGCCGTGATCGACCATGCCTTTGCCCAGCGCCGCAAGATGCTTCGCTCGGCGCTGGCGCCGTGGGCCGGCTCGCCCGCTGCCGCCGAATCGGCGCTGCGCGCGGCCGGCGTCGACCCGGCAGCGCGCGGCGAAACCCTCGACGTCGCCGACTTCGCTCGGATCGCGGCCGCTGGCCGAGCGTCAGCGGCGGGGTAGATCTCGCTGGAGCAGTGCCTGCACGACGACGGCGCCGGCCTGAACCCAGGCCCGGCGAGTGGCTTCGCGCAACTGGTCCCAGCGGATCGGACCGCCGGTCGCGATGTGCGGGTCGTAGGGAATCTCGACGACGTTCTGGGTGCGGTTGCCGAAGTGGCGCAGCAACTCCTCGCGCACATTCCCGTCCGTGCTCGGATCGGCGGCTGTGAGCACGGTGACGGCATGCTCGGCCAGAGCGTCACGGCCGGTCTGGATGAGGTGATCGAGGACCCATGACGCGCTGAAGCCGACATCGCGCTGATACGTGGACGGGACCACGACGACGTCCGCGGCGTTGACTGCCGCCTGCCAGTTCGGCGAGCGCACGTTGTTTCCGGTGTCGATCACGACCACCCGGTAGAAGCGCTGCAATACCGCGTGGATGCGATGGAACTCGTGCTCGCCGATCTGGGCCATGTTGCTCGGGTGGTCGTCGCTCACCAAGGCGTCGAACTGCGCCTCGCCCTGCGCGCGCACGAAGTAGCTGAGGTCGCCCACTCTTGCGTCGGTGCGTTCGAACGAGGGGAGTTCGCCGAGCAGATCCCAAACGGTGGTGCGCTGGCTGTCGCGGTTGGCGACCCGCACTGCCAGCGTGCCGCGTGTCTCGTTGTCGTCCCAGCCGACGACGTAACCGCCGCGATGCACGCCGAGCGCCGAGGCGATACCGATGGTCGTCGGCGTCTTGCCGGCGCCGCCCTTGGGCTGGATGACGACGACCGTCATCGGCCGGGAGAAGGCGCGCTGGATGTTGCGGGTTGCGTTGCGATCGGCCAGTTCGGCGGCGTTGGCCTTGGCGTTGACCGCTCCGCCGGTGAGTCGGTTCACGCGCCCGCGCCAACCCCAACGGGCCGGCTCGTCGGCGATCGCCGTCAGGTCGGGCACGAGTAGATCTTCGGGCTTGGGCGGAGCGCCGGTCGGCTGCCACGGTGGGGTCGCGGTCGGGGCGCCTTGCGGAGCGGCCTGCGGGTAGGTCGCCGCCTGGGGCGGCGCGGCCGCGGGCGGGTACGGCGGTTGCGTCTCGTTGTATGTACCGCGGTAGTCGGTGGCAGACCACCTATCGGTCGTCTGCTGCTCGGCGTCCGGCGGTGCTTGCTCGGGAACCGGCGGCCGAGCGCCAGAGCGTGGCGGCACCATGCCCGCACCGGCGGGCACATCGGACGCCGGGTGCACGTAGTGCGACGGTGCGACGTAGTCGGCCGGAGCGGGCGGGGGCGCCAGGTAACCGTTCGTTCCGGGCGGGTGCGGGGCAGACTGCCGCGCGTACTCGGCAGGTTCTGGTGGCTGGTAGTCCGATGGGGCGGGTGGTGGTGGCAGGCCGTCCGACGGCGAAGGTGGTGGCGCGTACTCGGCGGGAGCGGGCGGGTTCGGGGAGTAGCCGCGAAGCGTCGGGTAATCCGTCGGATCAGGCTGGTAACCCTGCCAGCTCGGGGCGGCTTCTGCAGGGTGCTGCTGGTCGGGTGGTCGCTGGCTCTGCTCGGGGTATTGCCACGCTTTGAACTGCGTGGCGTCGTCCTGCGGCTCGGAGCTGGACACTTGCGCTCCTCATGTCGGCTACGGGCAGATCTGGCCAACTGTAAAGCAAATGCACCACCCCGCAGGCCCCTGCTCGGTAAAGGATTCGTTGCCGAGATCGTCTCCGGCGAGACGTTCGGATCGGGTGGCGGTATGCGTCGTGTCCGTTGCTCGGGTCCTGATACGACCCTAATCTGCGGTAGACCCGTAATCCGCCACTTCCTGGAGGATGGAATGACCGTCCCGATGTCTCGCCGCTTCGCAGCACGAGCATCCGCCGTCCTCGTCGCGCTGCTGGTGGGTGCGCTAACCCAGACCTCCAGGCCGCACCCTGTCGCCGGTGCTCCCGCGGCGGCGGGCCTCGGCGCGGACCTCGACCGGATTCTGGGCGATCCCCGGCTGGACGATGCCCAGGTCGGCCTCGAGGTGCGCGATGCCACGACCGGAGACGTGCTCTATGAGCACAATGCCGCCGAGCGGTTGTTGCCGGCGTCCAACGGCAAGCTGCTCACGTCGACGGCTGCGATGGGCGTGCTCGGCCCGGATCACCGGTTCAGCACCAGCGTGCAGGCGAGTGGCGCGATCAGCGGGCAGACGCTGGCCGGCAACCTTTATCTGAAGGGCACCGGCGACCCGACCATGCTCGGTCCGGACTATGACCAGTTGGCCGCGCAGATCGCCGACTCCGGTGTGCGCGTCGTGCGCGGCGCGCTGGTCGCTGACGACACCTACTTCGACGACGTCCGCCTCGCGCCGTTCTGGGCATGGGACGACGAGCCGTATTACTACGACGCGCAGATCTCAGCGCTCACCGTCGCCCCGAACACCGACTACGACGCCGGCACCGTTATCGTCCACGTGGCGCCCGGCGCGAAGGCGGGCGACCCGGCCGAGGTGACGGTGGTGCCGGCGAACCACTACGTCCACCTGGTCGGCACCGCGACGACGAGCGCGTCCGGCTCGGACGACACGGCCGACGCCGTACGCCGCCACGGCAACAACAGGATCGACGTCAGCGGCAGCATCCCCGCCGACTCGACCGGCGACGACATCTGGGCAACCGTCGATGATCCGACCGCCCTGGTCGCCTCGCTGTTCCGCGACGCCCTGCTCCGGCACGGCGTGCTCGTGCTGGGGGCCACCGACTACGGCCCGACACCGGCCACCGCCCGGACGCTTGCCTCGCACGAGTCGATGACGCTTGCCCAACTGCTAACCCCGTTCCTAAAGCTGAGCAACAACATGCACGCCGAGCATCTGATCAAGACGATGGGCGAGCAGGTGAGCGGTCAGGGTAGCTGGGATGCGGGCACGGCGGCGATGCTCGCCGACGTCAAGACGCTCGGCGTCAACACCGACGACGTGCGGATGGTCGACGGGTCAGGGCTGTCTCGCGCCGATCTGATTTCGCCGCAGCAGATCACCAATCTGCTGATCGCCGCACGCCAGCAGCCGTGGTTCACGACCTGGTACAACGCGCTGCCGATCGCCGGCAATCCGGATCGCATGGTGGGCGGCACGTTACGTAATCGCATGGCCAACACCCCGGCGGCGAACAACATGCACGCCAAGACCGGGTCGATGACAGCGGTGAGCGCGCTGTCGGGCTACGTCAGCGACGGTGCGGGTGATCCACTCGTGTTCTCCATGATCAGCAACAACTTCCTGCCCTCGAGCGTCACGTCGATCGAGAACGCCGTCGGTGTCACGCTCGCGAGCTACGGCACGCCGTCTGCGGTCGCGGTCACGCCGAGCACGACGGTGCTGCCATCGCGCACTCCGGCACAGCGGCGCGGCCCGGCGCTTGAATGCTCATGGGTCAAGGCCTGCTAGACGTTATGACGTAGCGCTCGGTGGTGTGTGGTTGCGGCCGGGGCTTTCGCTCGCGCAATGTCGCGGATTGCTGTGTCGGGCGCGGCGTTGAGCGTTGAGCGTTGAGCGTTGAGCGTTGAGCGTTGAGCGTTGAGCGTTGAGCGTTGAGCGTTGAGCGTTCGAGCGTTCATGATCAACAGAGCGATCGGGTCGACTATCGACCGAAACCCTCTGTTGATCATGAACGCCGTGGTCGACTGGACTGGTAGTGGGCTCTCGCCGAGGACATTGTGGCCGGCATGGATTGGCACCTCCTGCCGGGGCAGGGCAAACGCCACCTCCGCAGGTGGGCAGTTGGGCCGCAGGTGGGCACTTACGAGTGCCCACCGAGCGCACAAGTGCCCACCGAGCGCACAAGTGCCCACCGAGCGCACAAGTGCCCACCGAGCGCACAAGTGCCCACCGAGCGCACAAGTGCACCGCCCGCCGAGCATCAAGCACTCACCGCGGCACCCGCGGCACCCGCGGCACCCGCGGCACCCGCGGCACCAGTGTCACGGGTCGCTGCAGGCGCCGCGGAGAACGCCTTGATCATTTCTGCCGAACGGGTCACTGATCGCGGCTGCACCAGAGATGATCGAGCCTGTTGCATAACTCCGGATCGCGCGCCGCGACGCGGATAATCTCGCGTTATCGTTGGCCTGAAGTGGCTGGTAGTC
>CAVTEA010000029.1:0-124269 GCA_963733615.1 uncultured Actinomycetes bacterium | reverse complement strand
CGAGGCGCGGCTATGACGCGCTGGCCGCGCCCGCCGAGCTGACCCGGCGAGACACGGCCGGCGTTGAGGTCAGCTCGACGGCGCGGCGGCCTTGGCTGCGCGTGGCCGGACGAGTGCGAGCGCGAAGCCCGCGGCCACGAGCGCGCTGATGCACAGGGCCACGTCGGTG
Source organism: uncultured Actinomycetes bacterium (assembly GCA_963733615.1). Taxonomy (GTDB): domain Bacteria; phylum Actinomycetota; class Actinomycetes; order Mycobacteriales; family Jatrophihabitantaceae; genus DASXRA01. The sequence goes on along the minus strand of CAVTEA010000029.1, from coordinate 124,100 downwards.
ACCAGAATCGCGTGCGCCGATGCGTGTGCGCCCGGTCCGTGCACGAGGGTCAGGTAGAGCGTGCCGAGCGTGGCGACACCGATCACCTGGCCGAGCTGGAACACCGTGACGAGCACGCCGCTCGCGTCGGCCGCTTCGGCCACCGGCACATGGGTCAGCGCGACGGTCGATGATCGGGCTGAACGCGCAGCCGAGCGCGAGCCCGAGCACGCAGCAGGTCGATCTCCAGCGCCGACGCCGCCCGACGCCGCCGCGCAGGATCGGCCGAGCAGCAGGTACGCCGATCGCGGCCACGACCAGTCCGAGCGGGATGATCCGGCCGTGCAGGCGCGCGGGCAGCCGCGCCACGTCAGCCCGGTGACAGCGAAGCCGACGGCAGCCGGCGCGAACGCCAGGCCGGCCGTTGGCCGGGCCCTCGCCGAGGCCGGACTGCAGGTGCAGCGCCAATGCGAACAGGTAGCCCGCGTAGCCGATCAGCGCGACGAACAGCGTAGCGGAGCCGGCGATCATGCCCCGGCGCCCGAAGTACATGGGCCGACACCAGCGGCGAACCGCCGCGCGCCACGCCGCCGCTCGACCGCGACGAACGCCGGCGAACGCACCGCGCTCGCGGCGAGCGACACCCAGCCCCACACCGGCCAGTGCTCCTCGTGGCCGAGCACGAGGGGAACCACCAGCAGCAACACCGCCAGCGAAAGCGTCACGACGCCCGGCAGGTCGAGTCTGCGCCCGCGCTCGCCGCGGTCGCGCAGGCAGTGCCGCGCGGCGAGCGCGACGAGCACCAGCCCGATGGGCACGTTGACCAGGAACACCGGACGCCAGCCCGGTCCCGAACAGGTCGGCGCTGACCATGACCCCGCCGAGCACCTGGCCGACGACCGCGCCGCAGGCGATCACGGCCGAGTACAGGGAGAGCGCGCGGGCCCGCGCCGCCCCGGAGAACGTGCGTTGGATCAGGCTCATCACCTGCGGCATCATCAGCGCCGCCGCCGACGCCCTGGAGCAACCGGAACGTCGACCAGCGTTGCCGGTGTTCGGGGCGAGCCCGCAGGCCAGCGACGCGGCGGTGAAGCCGATCAGGCCGAGGCGGAACACGCGGCCGTGCCCGAAGCCGGTCACCCAGACGGGCGCCGGTGATCAGCAGAACGGCGTAGCTGATGGTGTAGCCGGCGATCGACCATCTGCAGCCCGGCACCGGACGCGTGCAGGTCGCCGCGGAGCGTCGGCGCCGCCGACGTTGACGATCGAGACGTCGAGGATCGCCATGAACTGGCCACGAGCAGGACGGCGAGGATCGCGCCGGGCGGTCGGGCGACTGACGCGCGGTGTCGCGGTGTCAGATGCGGTCAAGGTGGAGCGTTGTCACGTAATCCACGGTGCCCCGCGCGCGACTTCTGGTGGTGAGAGCCCGTTGATCCTGGTACCGGCAGCACCTGTCATGGACGTTGTCAGTACCGGACGACTGTACTGGTGACCGTGCTGAGCGGCAACTTACAGCAAGGCGCGCCGCGGGCGAGCTCGCCGTCCTTCCTGCGCAACCGGCGCGAGCGGGTCACGCCGGCCGACGTTGGCCTGGCGCCGGGCATGCGGCGCCGCACGCCCGGCCTGCGGCGCGAGGAGGTCGCGCAGCTCGCCGGGCGTCGGCGTCACTTGGTACACGTGGCTCGAGCAGGGCCGTCCGATCAATGCGAGCGTGCAGGTCCTCGACGCAATCGCGCGGGTGCTCAACCTCGGAGCGAGCCGAGCGCTGGCACCTGTACCGGCTCGCCGAGATGCCCGGGCGCCCCCACCGCCGGCGACCGCGAGTCCTGCCCGCCGAGGTGTCATGGCGTCCTCGACGCCCTCGACCCGCGCGGCCGTCGTCTACAACGGCAAGTACGACCTGCTGGCGTGTAACGAGTCCTACGCGGCGATGTTCCCCTGCCTCGTCGACGGCGACAGGCATCGAGCGAAACGCCCTCTGGCAGATATTCACGACCACCCAGTGCCCATTGCGCAACAAGGACATCTGCCGGACATGGTCGGACTGGTGCGCGGCAACTACGCCCGCCACGTCGGCGACCCGGACATGGACCGACTTCGTCGAGGCCATGTCGGCAGCGAGCGAGGAGTTCGCCGCCCTGTGGGCGATGCACGAGGTGGCCGGGCCGATGCCACAGATCAAGTCGTTCGACTTTGCCGGCGTCGGGAACGTCGAACTTCGAACGTCGAACTTCGGCGTCGAGGGCATGCCCGAGGCCCGCATGGTCATCTACCTGCCGGCCAGCCCCGCGACGCCGAGAGGATCGAGCGGCTGCGCGTCCTTGCTCGCTTGCGAGGTGTCGCGTAGGTATCAGCCGTCGGCTGAGCGCCCTGCTCACCACGTGGGGTTTCCTCTGCCGGGAGGGAATTCCGGTGCGATCGGTGTCGGTAGGGAATCCGGGCTCGGCCGTCCGTGACGCACGCGATGCGTGCCGAGGTACGCGCCCGCGCGGCTTCGAGGCATGATCTGTGCCGTGAGTTCCCCGCACGACGATCTCGACGCCCGCGTCCGGGAGATGCTGGCCGCCATCGGCGGCGACGAAGCCGCCGGACACGTCGAACCCGCCGAAAGCGCGCAGGACGCCGACAGCACCGGCGGCTCCGACAATGCCGAGAGCGCTGAAAGCGCCGAAGACGACGGCAGACCCGGCGAGCCCGACGACGACCTGATGGCCCTGTTCGACGCGATGGCCGGCAGCCGGCTACTCGACATCCAGGCACGCCGGATGCGCGAGCACGGCCAGGGCTTCTACACGATCGGCTCGGCCGGGCACGAGTCGAACGCGCTCGTCGCCGCCGCGCTGCGCCGTACCGACCCCGCGCTGCTGCACTACCGCTCCGGCGCCTTCTTCCTGCGCGTTCGCTGCAGGCCGGGCGCACGCTCGAAGACGGCGTACGGCGATCCTGCTCGGCATGGTGGCCGCGGTCGCCGACCCCGCATCCGGCGGCCGCCACAAGGTCTTCGGCGACGCGTCGCTCGCGGTCATCCCGCAGACGTCCACGATCGCCTCGCACCTGCCGCGCGCGCGTCGGCGTCGCGTTCGCTATCGGGCGGGCGAGCCAAGCTCGGCGTGTCGACCCGGTGGCCCGCCGACGCGCGTCACCGTCGTCAGCTTCGGCGACGCCAGCCTGAACCATTCCACCGCGGCCGGCGCGTTGAACTCCGCCGGCTACTGCGTCGTCAAGGGCCTGCCGCTGCCGCTCGCTGCTCGTCTGCGAGGACAACGGCTTGGGCATCTCGGTGCCGACACCGAGGGCTGGGTAGCCGAGGCGGCGCAGCGTCCCGGCATCCGCTACCTCTCCGCGGACGGCGACGACCCTGAGCCGGTCGCGCCGCCGCCCCCGAGGCGGCGGCACCGTGCGCGGCGACGCGGCGCCCGGCGCTGCTGCACCTGCGGACGGTGCGCTACCTCGGCCACGCCGGCACCGATGTCGAGTGCAGTTACCGCACCGCGGGAGATCGCCGCCGACCTCGACCGCGATCCGCTGCTCGCGCTGGCCCGGCGAATCGCCGCCCCCGACCTCGCCCAGCGCTACGACGACATCGCGCATCTGCGTGCACATTCTGGCCGAGGAGCTCGTCGCGTGCCCGACGCTGCGCACAGCCCGGGCGGTCATCGCCCCGCTCGCGCCGCGAGCCCGCTGACGAGCTCGTCCGAGGCCGGCCGCCACGGCCGACGCGGCACCGCGGCGACAGGTCTTCGACGGACGGCTGCCCGAGCACGCCCGGGCAGCTCACCTTGGCGCAGTGCATCAACGCCGCACTGACCGACGCGATGGCCGCCCGTCCGCAGATGGTGGTGTTCGGGGAGGACATCGGCCGCAAGGGCGGCGTGTACGGCATCACCCGCGGGCTCCAGCAGCGGTTCCGGCCGACCCGGGTGTTCGACACGCTGCTCGACGAGCAGTCGATCCTCGGCATGGGTCTGGGCCTTGGCGTTAGCGGCATGCTGCCCGTCCCCGAGATCCAGTACCTCGCCTACCTGCACAACGCCGACGACCAGATGCGCGGCGAGGCAGCTAGCCTGCGGTTCTTCTGCAACGGGACGTTCACCAACCCGATGGTCGTGCGCGTGGCAGGGCTGGCGTATCAGAAGGGGTTCGGCGGGCACTTCCACAACGACAACGCGGTGGCCGCGCTGCGCGACATCCCCGGACTCGTGCGTCGCCGTGCCCTCGCGCCCGGAGGATGCCGCGCCGATGCTGCGTAGCTGCCTTGCCGCCGCAGTCGTCGACGGCCAGGTCAGCGTCTACCTCGAGCCCATCGCGCTTTACCACGAGCGCGACCTACACGAGCCGGGCGACCGCGGTTGGCTGGGCGCGTACTCGCTCGGCGCGCACATCCCGATCGGCACCGCGCGAACGCACGGCGACGGCACCGACCTGACCGTTCTGACGTTCGGCAACGGCGTGCGGATGAGCATGCGCGTCGCGGCGCGCTCGCCGACGATGGCATCCGCATGCGCATCGTCGACCTGCGCTGGATCATGCCGCTACCCGTCGACGACATGCTGCGCGAGGCGAACGCCACCGGCCGCGTGCTCGTCGTCGACGAGACCCGGCACAGCGGAGGGGTCGGCGAGGGCATCGTCGCATCGCTCGTCGAACGCGGATTCACCGGGCGAATCAGGCGGGTGGCGAGCATGGACAGCTACGTGCCCGCTCGGCGACGCGGCCAATCGTGCTGCTCAGCGAGGACGACATCGAACGCGCCGCCCGCCGGCTTCTTATCTGATGCGGGCCGCCGCGGCGGCCGTCCTCCCGTCGAGTGGCGCGTTATCGGTTGAGTGGCGCGTTGTAACGCACCACTCGACGCGAAACGCACCACTCAACGGCGGCTGGCCATCCGGACGGGCTGGTGTGTCAGCCGGTGCGCAGGATTCCGAGCAGGCCGTGCTCTCTCGCCGTTCGGTCCAGCGCTGAACCAGACCGACTCCGTCCCGCCGGAGGCGGCGTCGCCGACGATCAGGCCCCACAGTCCGTCGATTGCGATCGGGTGGTGGTGCTTGTCGAGCAGCGTGCCGAGCAGGTGCCCGGTTCGAGGGTTGTACGCGTGGATCCGCCCGTCGCCGAAGTTTCCGACGAGCAGATCGCCGGAGAAAGCGCCGAAGTTCGCGGGTGCGATCGTCAGACCCCATGGCGAGTTGAGCACGCCGCGGCTCGCGAACCGCTTGACCAGTACGCCGTAGTTGGTGAAGACATCGATGAAGCCGTGACCGGCACCGGCGACGTCGTCTTCGCCGGCAGCGTCCTGCTTCGCGTAGGTCACGAATATCTGCTGGCCTACCTCGGCGACGTTGAACGGCGCGTAGCCGCGGGGCAGGTGCGAGTCACGGAAGAGCAGGCCCACCGGGAGCCGGTTGAAGCCGCTGTTGAACACCTCGATGCGGTTGTCGTGGAAGTTCGCGGCGAGCAGCAACGGCCCGAACGGGCTGTGGTCGAGCGCCAGTCCCTTGAGCACCGCGCCGTCGATGTGTCCCGCTGCGGTAGCCGCGTTGCCCGCCTGCCCATGCCGACAGATCGCCGTCCTCGCCGGCGAAGATGAATCGTGCCGGCGTGGTTGTGCCCGGCACGTCGAAGCCGGCCGTGTCGTTGAAGACCTGCCCGGTCGGCGCGCCGCCCGGAATCGCCACGGTCAAGACCTTCGCCACGGGCGTCTCCGGCTTACCCGGAACCGCGCCGTTGTACAGCGTCGTGACGTCCGCGCCGTTGTCGGACACCCAAACCGGCGTGTTCGGACCGTGCGACATACCCCAGGCATTGACCAGTTGCGGATCGGTCAACTGCGCGACCCCGGGCTGGTCTGAGACCAGATTCTCCTGCCTGAATGTGCCACCACCGGCATGCGCCCCCGCCGGCAATGGATACACGGACACGAGAGCCGCCGCGGCGACGACCCCCATCCAGCCGAGCCGTCTGCTCATTGCACGCCTCCTTCGAGTGGAGCCGCTCACCCGGATGCGAACGGCACCACTCCGGAGTACGGGCCCAGCTTGGTTCAGGTTCACCTGCCGGCCCAGCGGGTCAGCGTGCACGACACGATGCGTCGCCTCCCGTGGAGCAGCCGTGTGCGTGTCACACTCGGCACACGCCTTTGAGGGGGCCTTGATGTGGTTCCAAGCGGCTCGTGGCTCGAAGCAGTTCTGGGACGACGCGGCGCGCACGGATGACGCGTGGTTCGTCGCCACCGGCCACCGCCGTGCGACTGAGGCCTTCTTCGCTCAGGGCGCCGCGGAGACCGACATGTTCCTGGCGTTGTGCGACGTCACGATCCGCCCGACCGACACCGTCCTGGAGATAGGCAGCGGCGTGGGGCGGATGACCCGTCGACTCGCGGAACTCGCCCAACGGGTGACCGCGGTGGACATCAGCCGGGAGATGCTGCACAGAGCCGCGCGCAATCTCGCCGCGATCTCTGACGTCGAGTACGTACAGGTGTCCGGCGATGGCACATTGCCCTTGCCCGACAACTCGATCGACGTCGTGTTCTCCTATATTGCGCTGCAACACGTGCCGTCTGCGAATGCGCAATTGCGTTACCTGCGTGAGTCGCTGCGGGTCTTGCGTCCCGGCGGATCGTTGGCAGCGCAGGTGCGCGCCGACGGCGTCACCGCGCGGATGTATGACTGGGCGGGTCATCTCGCCCACCTCGCAACGGGGCGTCCGGCGATGCACCCCGCCTGGCGCGGGGCGAGGCCGCGGTCAGCCGACCTGCTCGCTGTTTCCGGCAATATCAGCATTCGACGCTTCAATCGTCGACACATCTGGGTCGTCGCGAACGCCGCTGAAGTCACTGGTGAGCCGCTTCTGGTCGGCGGCACCGGGCAAGCCGTCGACGAACAGAACCGCTACCGGCCGCTCGCCCGGTAGAAGCCTTCGATGTGGCGTGTGACGAGCCGCGCCGCGCGGTCGCCATCACCGGAGCGGACGGCGGCCAGCACATTGCGATGCTGACGGCGCAGACGGCGCGCCGTCGCCGGCCAGTCGGTGCCGCTCGGCGCCGCGCCGAGCACGTAGCGATGAATCGCGCCGCGCAGCGATGTCATGATCGCGGCGACAACTGCGTTGCCGGTTGCCCGAGCCAGCGCCACGTGGAATCCGGCGTCCAGGCGCAGAAAATCCTCAACCGGCAGTGCGGTGTCGTCCATGGCATCGAGCAATCGCGCGGCCTCGTCGAGTTGCTTCCAGTCACGCCGGCGCGCCGCCTCGCGAACCGACCATGACTCGAGCAGAACCCGGGTGCTGACGACGTCGGCCACCGGCAGGCTGCTCGAGGCGAGATGCAGGCGCAGCGCGGACGTCATGCCGGCCGACGTATCGGCGACCACGATCGCCCCGGCGTCGGGCCCGGATCCGACCGCGGTACGGATGATGCCCATGGCTTCGAGCACCCGGATGCCCTCACGCACCGACCCGCGGCTGACGCCCAGGTCTTCGGCGAGAATCCGCTCGCCGGGCAGGCGGTTGCCGACCTGCAGCCGACCCGCAGCCAGCTCTCCCTCGACATGGCGCAGCACGATCTCGTGCGTGCGCTCTCTCGCCGTGGTCACGGTGGCCTCCCGTGGGGTGGCGTGGTCCGACCACATACCCTATGGTCGGACCACAGGAGGTGCAATGCGAGTCGCGCTCTTCATCACCTGCCTCGTCGACGGGTTGTTCCCCGATGTCGGCAAGGCAACCGTGCGTCTGCTGCGCCGGCTCGGCCACGACGTCGAGGTACCGCTTCAGCAGACATGCTGCGGGCAGATGCACATCAATACCGGTTACCCGCGTGAGGCATTGCCGCTCGTGCGCAACCACGTCGAGACGTTTCTCGATTACGACGCGATCGTCGCGCCGAGCGGCTCGTGTACCGGGTCGATCCGGCACCAGCACGTCGACGTCGCACGCGAGTTCGGTGACGACGCGCTCGCGGAAGGTGCGCGGCTGGTGGCGAGCCACACCTACGAGCTGTCCGAGTTCCTGGTCGACGTCCTCGGTGTCACCGATGTCGGCGCGTACTTTCCGCACCGGGTCACGTATCACCCGACCTGCCACTCGCTACGCCTGCTGCGCGTGGGCGACCGGCCGCTGCGGCTGCTGCGCGAGGTGCGCGGACTGGATCTGGTCGAGCTGCCGGACGCGGAATCCTGTTGCGGCTTCGGCGGCACATTCGCATTGAAGAATCCGGACGTGTCGACGGCGATGCTGGCCGACAAGATGAGCAATGTGCTCGACACCCGGGCCGAGGTGTGCAGCGCCGGCGACTCGTCCTGCCTGATGCACATAGGCGGTGGCCTGTCCCGGCTGCACACCGGCGTGCGCACCGTGCACCTGGCCGAGAGTGCTGGCATCGTCATGACCACGCCCACGCGCCCCGGCCGGTGTCGGCAACCTGCGCGGGCACCAGCCCTTTCCGGTGGCCGCCCGCGCAGCCGTCGCGGACGCGCAGCTACGCCGCAATCTCGGCAATGCCACGGCGACGATCCGCGCGAAGCGTGCAGCTGTGGTCGGCCGAGCTGCCCGACTGGCCACAGCTGCGCGCGGCCGGCGCGGCCATCAAGGACGACGTGCTGGCGCATCTCGACCGGTACCTGGTGCAACTCGAGCAGCGGGTCACCGAGCGTGGCGGCACCGTGCACTGGGCCCGCGACGCGAACGACGCCAACCGCATCGTCACCGAGCTCGTCCGCGGCACAGGCGAGACGAGGTGGTAAAGGTCAAGTCGATGGCCACCCAGGAAATCGGCCTGAACGAGGCACTTGCCGACGCCGGCATCGCCGCCTTGGAGACCGACCTCGCCGAGTTGATCGTGCAGTTCGGTCACGACCAGCCCAGCCACATCCTCGTGCCGGCGATTCATCGCAACCGAGCCGAGATCCGCGAGATCTTCCTGCGCGAGATGGGCGACGTCGACCCATCGCTCACCGACGAACCGGCGCGCTCGCCGAGGCCGCACGCAGCCACCTGCGGCGCAAGTTCCTCGCCGCATCGGTGGCGATCAGTGGCGCGAACTTCGCCGTCGCCGAGACCGGCACGCTCGCGCGTGGTCGAGTCCGAGGGCAACGGGCGGATGTGCCTGACGTTGCCCCGCACGCTCATCACGGTCATGGGCATCGAGAAGCTCGTCCCCACCTGGCGCGACCTCGAGGTGTTCCTGCAACTGCTCCCCCGGTCGTCGACCGGCGAGCGGATGAACCCGTATACGTCGATGTGGACGGGCGCCGTCGAGGGCCAGACACTTCCACCTCGTCCTGCTCGACAACGGCCGAACCGCGACGCTGGCCGACCCACGCGGGCGTGCAGCACTTCGGTGCATCCGCTGCTCGGCCTGCCTGAACGTGTGCCCCGTCTACGAGCGCACCGGCGGGCATGCGTACGGATCGGTGTACCCGGGCCCGATCGGCGCGGTGCTCTCGCCGCAGCTCACCGGCGTCTCGGAGAATTCATCGCTGCCGTTCGCGTCCTCGCTGTGCGGCGCATGCCTGGACGCCTGCCCGGTCGCCATCGACATCCCGTCGATGCTCGTGCATCTGCGATCGCGGGTCGTCGACGCGAAGCGGCACCGGGTGCCCTCGCCCGAGCAGGCCGCAATGGCCGCCGCCGCCTGGACGATGGCCGACTCGCGGCGCTGGACGCGGGCACTGCGCGCCGCCCGGCTGAGCCGGTGGGTGCGCGGGCGCCGCTCGTTGCCGCCGCCGCTGTCGGCGTGGATCCGCGCCCGCGACCTGCCCGAACCGCCGCGCGAGACGTTCCGCGACTGGTGGGCGGGAGGCGGCCGATGACCCGGCACCCGCGCCGATCGTGCAACCTCTTGCGGCGTCAGACCGCAGGAAGTTGCACGATCGAGGAGGGACGCCGGTGAGCGCGCGCGAGGAGATCCTGGCCCGGATCCGAACCGCACTCGCCGACCGGCCGGCCGCGCCGGCGATACCGCGCGACTACCAACCGGCCGGCAGCGCTGTCGCCGACCTGGACCGGTTCGCCGAGCGCGTCACCGACTACCGGGCCACGGTCTATCGCGTGGACGACGCCGGCGCCGCCGGGCAGATCGCTGCCGTCCTTGCCGGGGCGGGGGTTTCGCGGGTGGTCGTCCCGGACGGCTTCCCCCAATCCTGGTTGCCGGCCGCGGACATCGTGCGCGAGCCGTTGACGACGGCGGGACTCGACGCCGCCGACGGCACACTCGCGACCTGCGCGCTCGCGGTCGCCGAGACCGGGACGATCGTGCTCGACGCCGGTCCCGGTCAGGGCCGGCGGGCGCTCAGCCTGGTACCCGATTACCTGCTCATCGTCGTGCGGGCAGAGCAGGTCGTGGCGAACGTGCCCGACGCGATATCCGCGCTCGACCCCACCCGGCCGCTGACCTGGATCAGCGGGCCGAGCGCCACGAGCGACATCGAACTCAACCGGGTCGAAGGCGTGCACGGCCCGCGAACGCTCGACGTGGTGCTGGTCGGCTGACCTGAATCGCGGCCCCGCTCAGCGAGCGGCGGTCGCGTCGAGGGCGTTCCGCAGTCGTTGCCGGGCCAGCCGCTCGACGAGTTCCGGCAGGGCTTCGCCGCCGCCATCGGAGGCATCAGCCGCAACGGCGGCAAGGGCAGCGTCTTCGGCGCGTTCACCGGCATGCTATTACTCAATCTCATCTTCAAGGTGCTGACGTTCGCCGGCGTACCCAGCCAGTGTTTCGACTTCCGCACCGGCGCGGTGATCGTTGCCGTGCCGATCGGCCAGCGAATCGTCAGTGGCCGGACCGACGATTAGGAGAGCCACATGCGCTTGGCACGCCATGGCGTACCAGGACAGGAACGTCCGATCATCAGCGGCGAGGACGGAGGATGGCGAGACCTCAGCTCGGTCACCCCGGATATCACCGGGCAATTCCTGCGCGACGGGCTGTCCGGTCTCGACGTCGCGTCCCTGCCTGCCGTCCCTGCGGTCGGCCGGTTCGGACCGCCGGTCGCGGCGATCGGCAAGATCGTGTGCATCGGGCTGAACTACCGCGATCACGCGGCCGAGACCGGTACGCCCATCCCCGCCGAACCGATCCTGTTCCTCAAGGCGTCAGACACCGTGGTCGGCCCGAACGACGAGGTGCTCGTACCGCGCGAGTCGACCAAGACCGACTGGGAGGTCGAGCTCGCGGTGGTGATCGGCGCCGAGGCCCGCTACCTGGCATCGCCCGACGATGCCGCGGCGTGCATCGCGGGCTACGCGATCAGCAACGACGTGTCTGAGCGCGAGTTCCAGCTCGAACGCGGCGGTCAGTGGGACAAGGGCAAGAACTGCGAGACGTTCAACCCGATCGGCCCGTGGATCCTGACCGCGGACGAGGTGGCCGACCCGCAGGACCTCGGGCTGCGCCTGTGGGTGAACGGCGAGCTGCGCCAGGACGGCACCACCAAGGAAATGGTCTTCGGCGTGCACCATCTGGTCTGGTACCTGAGCCAGTTCATGGCGCTGCATCCAGGCGATGTGATCAACACCGGAACCCCTGCGGGCGTCGCGATGGGCCGGCCGGACCAGCCCTACCTACGCGCGGGCGATGTGGTCGAGATCGAGATCGACGGGCTCGGCCGGCAGCGCCAGACGTTCGGGCAAGCATGAACGCCCGCCTGTCTGCGTTGAGTGGTGCGTTCGGGCTTGAGTGGTGCGTTATAGCGCACCACTCAAGAGATAACGCACCACTCAACGAGCACGGGGCGGCGTAGATGGGCGACTTCGCGGGGCTGCGCGCGCTTATCACCGGGGGCGCTTCGGGGATCGGGCTGGCGGTGGCGACGCGGCTGGCCGACGAGGGCGCGTCCGTGGCCGTCCTCGATCGCGCCGAGACCGGACCGTTCACCTATCTGCGCGCCGACCTCGCCGACGGCCCCGCCGTGCGCGACGCCGTCGCCGAGGCCGTCCGATCGATGGGTGGCCTGGACGTCCTGGTCAACAACGCCGGAGTCGGGGCGCAGGGCGACATCGAGGCGAACGACGAGGACGAGTGGCATCGCGTCCTGGACGTCAACGTGCTCGGCCTGGTCCGCGTGACGAGGGCGGCCCTGCCGGCACTGCGCGCCTCGAAACACGGCGCGATCGTCAACACCTGCTCGATCGCGGCCACTGCCGGGTTACCCAATCGCGCGCTGTACTCGGCGAGCAAGGGGGCCGTGCTGTCGCTGACGCTCGCGATGGCTGCTGATCTGCTGCCCGAAGGCATCCGCGTCAACGCCGTCAACCCGGGCACTGCCGACACGCCATGGGTCAGCCGACTCCTCGATGCGGCACCCGATCCGGCCGCCGAGCGGGCGGCCCTGGAGGCACGCCAGCCCCACGGCCGGTTGGTGAGCGCCGACGAGGTTGCCGCCGCGGTGGCGTATCTCGCGTCGCCCGCGGCCGGTTCGACGACGGGGACGTGGCTCGCTGTCGACGGCGGCATGTCCGGCCTGCGCCTGCGGCGATGAGATCCCGGCCGTGGCGCGAGCCGCGAGTCGAGTGAGTCCCGTCGGTGGTGAGCGCTCACCGATCAACGCCAGCAGCGGCTCGAATCGGACGGACCTGCCGACGCGCTGCGCGCGTTCTACTTCGGGCCGCATTGGGCCGCGCACCGCGAGCAGGCGAACGCCACGATGCGCGACTCCGACAACGTCCTGCTGCTGCGACCGGCGGCCGCCGGGCCTGCGTTCCCGGTGCGCGCACACGGCGCAGCCCCCGACGCGCCTGTCTCGTCGGTGTACGCAGTGACCGTGTACGCCGTCTCCCCCGACGACGAGGACGACATCGTCGGCCTGTTCGCCACGAAGGTGTTGGCCGCCGCGTCGGCCGAGGGTGCTGACACCGTGGCGCTGCTGCGCACCGACCCGGCCGAGAACGGGTTCGCGCAGTTGCCCGTGCGCGAGGGCGAGCACGTGCTGGTCTGGATCCGCCGGTTCGCAAGCGTCGACGCGCACGCCCGCCACCTCGAACAGCTCGCGTACTCCGACGCCTGGCAGACCGTCGAACCCGCCCTCAAGGCCGCGCTCGACGCGCCGATACAGGAGCTTCGCCTGACGCCCACCCGGCGGTCCCGGCTTCGCTGAGCGCTAGCGAGCTCCCACCCGACCCGGCTCGCGGGGCAGCGCCTGGCCGAGGCATCGCGACAGCACGCGCGCCGTTGCATCGTGTTCGGCGCGGGTCATCCAGAGCCGGTATTTCGCCTTCACCGCGACTTGTCGGGCGACGTAGGCGCAACGGAAGCTCTTGTTCGGTGGCAGCCAGGACGCGGCGTCCGCGTCGCCCTTGCCTTCGTTGGTCGGGCCGTCGACGGCGATCAGATTGAGCGGATCGTTGGCGAGGTCGCGGCGCCGGCCGGCCGACAGCTGCTGCGCACCGGTCTGCCAAGCGTCACCGAGCGCGACCACGTGATCGATCTGCACCCGGTTCGAGGTGGCTCGCCCGCGCACGAATCTGATCACGACGCCCGAGTACGGGTCGTGCAGCAAGCCGGAGAGCACGACGCAACCGTCGGTGCGCGGCTTGATCGACACCCCGGTGAGGTCGCGGCGCAGCACGTCGTTGCGTGTGTCGCAGCCGTTGTGCCCGAACGGTTCGGCCGTGTCGTCGCTCCACGCCGAGCCGAACTGCTGCCTGGAGTAGCCGGTCATCGGCGCGCGGCCCTTGACGGGGACGGCGGAAAGGGCGCTCAGTGCGGGCGGCACAGCGGCAGTCGGCGGCCGCGAAGGAGTGGGGGACGGCGTGCGGGTAGCCGTCGGAAGGTGCGTCGAGGGTGCCATTCGGGTCGGCGTTGCCGCTCGCGTCGGCGGTGCCCCCGAGCCCAGGCTGGACGCCGACGAAGGCCGCACCACAGGTGACGACGGGGTTGCCGACCTACTGCCGCCTACCCCGGCCGAACACGCGGCGAGCACGGCAGCCGTCCCGAGCGCCGCGGTACCCGTAGCGAGCCTGCAGCGCATGGCACTCCCTCAGCCAGCTACCCCGCACAATGCATCCGAACACAGCGTGTTCGCCCGATCGTTATCTCGATAGGGGCCTTGGGCCTGCGATCACGGCGATATGTCCGGGAGCAGCCGGCAGCGGAGCGGATCTGCGAGACCTCGGCTCGACGTCGAGACCGCTGCCGCCGCGAGCATCGGCACGGTCGCAGCTGTCCACGCTGACTCAGTCGGCGAGCTCAGTGAGCTCAGCGATCTCAGTGAGCTCAGCGATCTCGCCCACGGTCAGCGGTGTGGCGAACGGCCGCCCGGCGAGATCACCGACATCGTGCAGCGACCGGCCCGCCCGCTGGGCGATCGCCGATTGCAGGGCCGGGCCGCAGATGCGTCCCTGGCACCAGCCCATGCCGCAGCGGGTCTGGCCCTTCACGCCGCGCGCGGTGCCGATGCCGGCGTCGACCACGTCGCGGACCTCGCGCCAGCTGACCTCCTCGCACCGGCACACGGTCGTCTGGTCGGCAAGCCACGGGGGAACACTGCTGCGGGATCGGGTACGCCCGGTCGAGCACTGCCGCGGCGCGACGCGCCTGGCGTAGCCCCTTGCGGACACGCGCGATGTCTGCGTCCTGGTCTGCCGTGCCGGACGCGCCGAGCTGTCTCGCCGCGGCCGCGCCGGCGATCTCGCCCTCAGCGGCGGCCACCACCGCTCCGCCGATGCCGGTTAGTTCACCGGCCGCGAAGACGCCCTGGATCGAGGTCGCCTGGTCTTTGTCGACCGCGACGGTTGTGTGCGGACGGGTGGGGTGCGCCGACTCGGCGCAGCCCAGAGTTCGGGCAAGCTCGACCGCGGGCACGAATCCCCAGCCCACGCAGGCGGCGTCGACGGCGATCTCGCGCCGACCCCCGGCCAGCGGGCGCCCGAATCCGTCGAGCCGGGCAACGGTGACCGAATCGACGCGCCCCTCGCCACGCGCCGCGACAACGGCCCGCCCGCTCAGCAGCGGCACGCGAGCGCGCACCACCGTACGCAGGTAGCCGCCAGCCTGGATGACGATCGCCCGGTGGCGCAGCAAAGCGGCCGACGAGCGCAGGTTGCGGGTGAGCGGCGACGCCTCGACGACCGCGGCCACCTGCACGCCTGCCGTGATCAGGCCGGCGGCGACCGGCCAGAGGAACGCGCCCGTGCCCGCGACCACGACACGGCGCCCGATCGGCACACCGTGCGCCTTGAGCATCGCCTGCGCGGCACCTGGCGTCACCACGCCGGGGAGATCCCACCCGGGAAAGGGCAGCGACAACTCGGTGGCGCCGGCGGCGAGAACCAGCGCGGACGCGTCGAGTCGCCACACGCCGCGCGCGCCACGCAGCAGCAGGCGCGCCCCGCGCTGGGCTGGCGCCGCGTGCACGACGCTCGTCTCGGTGCGCACGTCCACCCGCGGATGGGCGAGGACGGCACGCAGCGACGGCGGCGCGTTGTCGGCATGGCCGCCGGATGCCGGCTGCCGCCAGATCTGCCCGCCCAGCGTGGCGGCGCTGTCGATCAGCGTCACGTCGACCCCGCGTCGTGCCGCGCTCAGTGCGGCGGCGAGCCCGGCCGGGCCGGCGCCCACGACGGCGAGTTCAGCCATTGGCGACGTCGTCCCCGTCGGCCACCGAGGTGATACAGGCGCGCACGGGCGGCCCGCCGTTCACCCGCACGAGGCAGTCGAAGCACTGGCCGATGCCGCAGTAGATCGCGCGCGGGCGGCCGAGGCGCCTGGTATCGCGGAACCGGCGCACGCCCGCGGCCCACAACGCGGCACCGATCGACTGACCGGGACGCGCGCTGATCGTCCGCCCGGCAAAGGTGAATCTGAGCTCAGCCATTGGCGCTCACCAGCCGGGACGGTTCGAACGGGCTCGGGTCCACCGCCGGCCGCTCGCCCACGATCAGCGACCGCAGCAGGTCGGCGGTACCCATTGCCAGGCCGACGCCGGCACCCTCGTGCCCCGTGGCGAGCCACACGCCAGGTGCACCCGCGCCGATGATCGGCAGGTGATCCGGCGAGGACGGGCGAAAGCCGAGGTAGCCACGGATCGTGCGCACGTCCCGAAGGAACGGAAACAGCTGGCCCTCGGCGGTGGCGTGCAGCGCGTCCCACGAGTGCGCCGACCCGGCGACGACCAGCCCGCCCTTGGCGTCGAATTCGAACGGTGTCACGGCACGCGCGGCGAAGTCCCGCCACAGCGCGAGACTGTGCAGGGCGAGGTCGAGTTCCGGACCAGGCAGCTTGTCGGACACGAGCAGGTTGCCCTCGCCGGACGAACTCGACCCCGCAGCCGGACCGGCGCGGTCGATGACGCACACCGACAAGCCCGCCGCCGCGAGCAACGCGGCACAGGCCGCGCCGACCACGCCCGCCCCGACCACGACGACGTCCGCCGTGCGGGGTGGCCGGTCGGCGTTCACGCACCCAGCTGAAAGCCGGCCGGGAACGGATCGTCCGGATCGAGCAGGTAGGTGGCGAGGCCCGTGATCCACGCGCGGCCGGTGATGGTCGGGATGTAGGCGGGGTAATCCCCCACCGTCGTCTGCTCGACCAGCCGGCCGACGAATCGCGAACCGATCAGCGACGCGTGCACGAAATCGGTGTGCAGCGCCAACTCGCCCCGGGTAGCCAGCGCCGCCATCCGCGCGGATGTGCCGGTGCCACAAGGAGATCGGTCGATCCAGCCCGGATGGATCGCGACGGCCGACCGCGAGCTCACCTCGCCGTCGCCGGGTGCGGTGAGGATGACGTGCTTGCACTCGTTGATCTCGGGCTGCTCGGGGTGGGCGAACTCCAGTTGCTCCTCGATCGCGGCGATGATGCGCAGCCCGGCGTCGATCAGCTTGTCGTGCTGGCGCGGCTCGACCGCCAGACCCACCGACGCAGCAGACAGAATCGCGTAGAAGTTGCCGCCCCAGGCGATGTCGAGCGTGAGCTCGCCGAGGCCGTCGACCTCGACCCGGGCGTCGCGAAGATGCAGGTACGAGGCGACGTTGCGGATCGTCACCGCCTCGGCCCGGCCGTCGACCACCTGCACCGAGGCGAGCACGAGCCCGGCGGGGGTCTCGATCCGGATGTCGGTGATCGGCTCCTTCACCGGCACGAGGCCGGTCTCGACGAGCACGGTGGCGGTGCCGATGGTGCCATGCCCGCACATCGGCAGCCACCCGGATACCTCGATGAAGATCACGCCGACATCGGCGTCCGGGCCGGACGGCGGCTGCAGGATCGAGCCCGACATCGCCGAGTGCCCGCGCGGCTCGGTCATCAGCAGCCGGCGCAGATCGTCCCGCTCGCTCATCAGGTAGCGGCGCTTTTCGGCAATCGTGGCGCCGGGCAGGTTGCCCACCCCGGACGTGATGACCCGGGTGGGCATCCCCTCGGTATGGCTGTCGACCGCGGTGAACGACTGCCGCGATCTCACGGCGCGGCCTCGAGTGCGGCCCGCGCGTCCTTGCGCGCCTGCGTCTCGTCGGTCTCGGACAGGGACAGGCGTGGCAGACGCACCGGGCCGCCGTAGCGTCCGGCCTCCTCCTGGGCGAGCTTGATGGCCTGGACGAACTTCGGGTCGGCGTCCCAGCGTAGTGCGGGCAACATCGCGCGGTAGAGCGGCAACGCTTCGTCCCAGGCGCCGCGCACGCACAGGTCGAACAGGCGCACCGACTGTGCCGGGAAGGCGTTCACGTAGCCCGCGATCCAGCCCGTCGCTCCCATCAGCACGGCCTCGGCGACCAGGTCGTCGCACCCGATCAGCACTTCGAGCGAGGGGGCGAGTTCGCGGATCAGCGCCACTCGCCGCACGTCCTGCGAGAACTCCTTGACCGCGACGACACCGTCGAGCTGCGCGAGCCGGGCGAGCAGCGGGGCGGTGAGGTCGACCCGCGTCGAGAACGGGTTGTTGTACGCGATCACCGGTAGCCCGGCGTTCGCCACCTCGGCGAAATGCGCAACCACCTCATCGCTGGTCGGCGCATGCGAGGTCGGCGGCAGGCACATCACGGCGTCGGCCCCGACCTGCATTGCGTGCTGGACCCAGCGCACCGCTTCGCGCGCCGACTTACCCGAGACGCCGGGAATCACCAGCGCTCTGCCCTTCGCGACCGATGCCGCGGTGGAGACGACCTGCGCACGCTCGGCATCGGTCAGCGTCTCGTACTCGCCGAGCGAGCCGACCGGCACGATGCCGTCTACGCCCTCGCTGACCAGCCAGTCGCAATGCATGGCAAATCGCTCGACGTCGAGGGATCCGTCGTCAGCAAACGGTGTCGTCACCGCCGCGAGCACGCCCGGGAACCGACGGGCTGTTTCGTCTGTCGTCATCAGCAGAACTCCTCAGTGATATCGCTGGCAATGCGCACGTTAGACAGCCTGGACACGCCGAGCCACATGCATTCACCAAACAAACCGGCGTTCGAGCTCTACGAATGACCAAACATGCGTCCACCATTCCCGCGCACCGTGCCGCCGCATCGAGCTGAAGCCCCGCGTCGGGTCAGTCGGTCGGTGCGATCTCGAGTTCGGTGTATGCCTCGTCGATGGTCAGGCTGCCCGCCCACACCGTCTCGAACGCTACCTTGAGCAGCGCCGCGAGATCGGCGTGCTCGATGATGATGGAGGTCAGATCGTCCTGACCGGCGACAGGATCTGACAGCGTGAACATGGCGATCCGCTCATCGATGATCGCGAGCTTCATCGGCAGGCTCCTGACGAAGCGGGCCTGCTCGCCGAGTTCGATGAAATGGCGCACGCCGGCGCGCCGGACCGGATCACGCAGCAGGGCGTACTCGTAGACGCTGCGAACCACGTGCTCGGCGGCCATCTCCATCCCGACCACGTTCTCGTCCACCCGCACGACCGCGGGTTCCTTGCTGAAGGCCAGCATCTCGTCGGTAACGGATGCCTGCAGTTCGTTGAACCGCCGCGCAAGGGCGTCCCGGTCGCGGATGACCTCGACGTAGTCGAGCGGATCGCGGTGCCGGTTGCCTTCGACGAACGCCGGGGAGAGTTCGTCGGCTGCGGCGCGGGCGTCGCCTCGCAACAGGTCCAGCCGATGCTCATGTGACTCGACCAGACGCGCCATCGCCTGCTGCGGATCGATCGCGACATACTTTGCCGCGTGGCCAGGGCGTTCTGCGGCCATCCCCTTTGCCACGAGGCTGTCGAGCACGTCGTACACGCGGGGGCGCGGAACGCCTGTCATGCGCGCCATGTCGGCCGCCGTCGAACCGTCTCGCCGGATCAGCGCGACGTACACCCGCGCCTCGTACCGAGTCAGGCCGATGCGCACGAGCCTGTCCACTGCGATCGCCTCGGTCACCGGCGCGACGTTAGGTAACCCGCTCGCGTACGTCAAACAGCCGCGCGGTGATCGGCACTCGATCGGTGCGGTGATACGCCGGGGCTCTTTGCAGAGGAAGAGAACCCGCGCAGCGAACTGCGCGGGTTCATACCGCGGTGCCGGCCCCGATCAGCTGCTCGGTCACCTCGCGGTATCGCGCGGCCACCGCGTGCCAGCGCAACGGCATCGCCACCTGCGCAGCGACGCGAGTCATGCCCGCGGCCAGATCGGGACGCGTGAGAACGGTACGGATCGCCACGGCGATGGCTTCGGGATCGCGATGCGGTACGAGCAGGCCGGCGCCGGAGCCCAGCAATTCGACCGCATGCGGGAATCCCGTCGCAACGACGGGCCGTCCCGCCGCCACCGCCTCGCTGAGCACGCCCGAGCAGACGAGCTCGTCAGAGTCATACGGCAAGAGCACGACGTCGGCCAGGCGCACCAGAGCGGCAAGAGCTGCATCGTCACGAAAGTGGCCGACCAACTCGACAGTCGAGCCCAGGCCCAGTCGCCGCACCTGCTCGGCCAGTTGAGCGCGATAGCTTTCACCTTCAGCGGCAAGCACATTCGGATGGGTCGGGCCGGCGATCAGGTAGCGGGGCGGTGGCTGGAGTCCGCGCAGTTCGGCGAACGCGTCGATCCCCCACTCGATGCCCTTGCCCGGACCGAGCAAGCCCCACGTCAGCACCGTTGGCCGCCCCGTCCGGAACACCGGCGCGGCCGCGGCATGCGCAGCCGGCGCCTCCGCCGCACCACGCGGGATCACGCTGACCAGCCGTACATCGATCGCGTAGCTCGTCGCGAGCCGGTCCGCTGCGGCGGTCGACATCACCACGACCGCTCCGGCCTTTGCCAGCACGGCCTCGAGGACCGACCGCTGCGACGCCGTGGGAGCGGCCGGCACCGAGTGCAGCACGGCGACCGACGGGACCTGCAGACCGTCAAGCAGCGTCAGGATCTCTGCATCGTCTGCGCCGCCATAGGCACCCGGCTCGTGCTGCACGATCGCGACATCGCACCCGTTTAGCGTCGCGAGCGCCGCACGCATGCTGGCCTGGTCGCCGGCGACCAGCTGTGCCACCACCTCGCGTGCCGGGCGCGGTTGCGGCGCTGTCACCAGGCGCACGACGCGGCCGCTGTCGCCCGACGAGGACGTCAGTGCGCGCAGCAGGCCGGCGGTGAAGAGCGCCGGGCCTGAACGGGTCGGTGGGTAGGTACTGACGAAGCCGAAGTCGATGTCCACTGCGCTGATGCCTTCCAGTTATCGGCACCGCCAGACCAGCGCGAAGCCCACGCGGAAAAGAATGGTCGTATCGCAGTGACTGCGTGTGTGTCAGAACGACAGACGAGGCTGTCGCCCATACCTACGAGACCTGATGACTGCCGTATACCGCGTGCACCAAGGCCCGGCACGGCGTCATCGCGATCAAACGTACCGCACGGAAGGTACGTCGGGCCCGGTGATTGGTACCGGCTCTGGTTCGACCGCGCGATCCGTGCCGTCTGGCGGCGTCGCTGCGCCTACGGTGCGGGCACCGCGGCCGGCTCGCGCGCCGACCGTCCATGGCTCTCGCACCCCGGAGTAAGCCCACCCGCACGTAAACGACTCAGCGGACGAATCTTCGGTCGATTAGGGACCTTCGTGCGTATCGAGCGAGGAAAAGGGGGCCGTAGACTCGAACACGTCCCGGATTCCTGTCGTGCATCGATTACCACCCATAGATGCCGGACCGAGAGCATTCCTACATTCCGCCGTCCCAGCCGGCGTAGTCAGGTCGCAGCATGACCGTCCGCCCCAAGTCTCGCCGCAGCGCATATCGAACGCCGTTCGCAGCACGCCGCGCCGTGCCCGCATTCGCAACGCTCACCGATGAACTGCCGAGCACGACGACTGGCCCCGGTGCGTACGGCAATGTTGCGGGCAATGTCGTCGTCGACGATGGCGCAACCGATGGCACGGCAGCATGCGACGTTTGCGGTCACGACCTCGCCGTGCACGACCACATCGCCGATCGCTTCTGCAGAGCCACCTTCCAGAACGCCCTGTCCCGTGGCTGCATCTGCGCGTCACCCTGACGTGCGAACGACAGCGTCCGTGCTGAGAACAAACCAACAGCGCGTGCCGCCACAATGCGGAGAATGGCGAAAGAGAGAATGCCGCGAGGCAGGCTGCAGCCGACATGGTCACCGGCCGCTTCAGCCAGCCTGAGGAGATCGCAGATCTCGTGCTGCTGCTGGCTAGTCAGCGTGCCGGCAACACCACCGGTGCCGACTTCGTCATCGACGGTGGCTTGATTACGACCGTTTGAGTCAGTCCTGCTGGGCCAGCCCGACGATGTGCCCCTGCGGATCGGATATGAGCGCGAACGTCACGCCAGGCACGCTGACCGGCTTCTGCACGACGGCGCCACCCAGACGTGTCGCGTCCGCGATCGCGGCGTCGATGTCCTGGACACCGACGAAGAACGTCACCAGGTCGTCGTCACCCTGCAGCGGGCTGATGGCCGTGTACAACGCACCGGGAACACCGGTCTCGACGAAGGTATAGCCCGGGAAGGCGCCCTCGGTCGGGTAGGTCCAGCCGAACAGTTCGCCGAAGAACGCACGCGTGGCGTCAGGGTCACTCGAACGGATCTCGGCGTGCACGATGGGATGGCTCACGATTGACCTCCTCGTTTCGCGGGCTGCTCCGGCAGTGGCCCGTCACCTCAATGACGAACGACTCCGCTGCATATCGACACGGCGGCCACCAGACACCGCGCGAGCTGCGCATAGACCCGCGCCGGGCCGCTCGCCCAGGCCTCGGCCGACACGTCATACGCCCGGCGCAGCTCCGGCTCGGTCATTGCAGCAAGCGGCCGCCCGCGACCGCTTTCGCCTCCCACCACGCCAATTCCTCGTCGTAGCCGCCGAGCGCCTTCTCCCAGCCGAACTGCACGAGACCGCCGAGCAGGCAGAGGGCGAGCTGGCGATCCCACCACGGCTCGGTGTCGACGCCGCGCCGCTCCAGGTCGGCCCGGTAGGAGATCAGCACGCCCTCTTTCGGCTGCGGCAGCCTGCGGCAGTTGATCGCCAGGTACCACGCGAGGTCACTCAACGCGGCGCCGCGGCCGGGTAGTTCCCAGTCGAGCAATATGGTTCGGCCATCAGGGTCCGTGCCGAGGTTGTCGAGTTTCCAGTTGCCATGCACGAAGGTCTGCGGAGTCTGTCGCAGGGCATCGACAAGCGGCCCTGGATCCCACGCAAGCGGCGTGACGACGGCGGCCGCAGCCGGTGCGACGTCACCGAGTAACGACCAGCCCTCGCCGATCAGACGCGGCACCAAATGCGGCGAGCCGAGCGTGGCCTCGGCGGCCGCGGTCCACGGCGACAGCTCCAGATACCGGTGCATCACCGGCACAATCTCGATCTCGTCACCGCCGCCCCAGAACTCCGCGTGCAGGGCGGCCAGGTGGTCGAGGAAGCGCAGGTGCTGATCGAGCGGGATCGCGTCGTCAGACACCGGCACAAGCCACTCCCCCATATCGCGCATCAGCAGCGCTGTGCGAGCGTCCGGACCGCTGGCCACGGCGACGATGGGCTGGTTGATGCAGTCGGGCAATCTGGCAAGCAGGCCGGACCGCCATAGCGCGAGCGTCGCTCCACCGAGTTGCCCGGCGGCGCGCATCGTCCAGTCGTCAGCAATGCTCAGGTGCTTCACGATGTAACGCTCGCCGCCGACAGTGACACTTTCCAGCGCGGCACCGGACTTGCCAGCCCCGCCGACGAGCGGGGTGCGCTCGGTAGCGTCGGCGAGAAACGCCTCGATGGACGTGGGCTGCGCAGTCTTGCCGGCTGTCGTAGTCATCGCTCGCTAGGGAAACCGCTAGGCGAACCGCTTGACGAAGCTGAGCGCGGTATCGGCGATCACGACCAGGGTATTTTCGCCCGTATTTGCCTGCTTGATCTCCTGCTCTTCGTGCTCGGTGATGGTTGACATTGAGATTCCTCTCGACCAAGACCGGACATGTGTACGTCGAGAACCAGACATCCAGGAGCCCAGAGAATATCGCGCTGAAATACGTCCGCGGTCTATCCAGCGTCGGCCGATATTCCAGACCAATCTGGCGAACGTCCTAATGCGCAGAGGATTCGCTCGAGCGCCGGCGCATTGGCGGTAACTGCGAGGCCAGGTTTGAACGAGGCGTGCGGGCGAAGCCGTTCCGGTCCGTTCGGCACATTCTCGGCTATTTGCAGAGCGGCCGGCGCTAGCTCGTCATCGAGAACATATTCGTCGCCGAGTGCGCGGGCGACATCCCATCCATGGACGATGTTGTCGATGAAATGGAACCCGATCGCCTGGCGGCCGGGGAATTCGATCTCGGTGCTGATCTCGGGCAGGGCGAATTTTCGGTCGGGTGCGCCCACGGCGGCGAAGGCATCGAGCGCGCCACGGGCTGCTGAGACGTACTTCCCGGCCGGATCGGCACCGAGGGGACGCGCCTTCCATACCTCGGCGTCCGCCCCGCCGCCGAGAGCGGCCGCACGAAATCCGTTGTGCTGAACGACCATGTGCTCGAGCAGGTCGCGAAGCGTCCAGCCGGCACAGGGAGTCGGCCGGGCGAGATCGGCCGGCCGTACGCGTTCGACCACGGCAATGCTGATCTCGACGGCGCGCCGGTCGAGATACGGAATGTCATCTGTGTGCATGCGCCGATGATATGCATCCGCTTATTATCGGTCAATGCGTATCCTGTCGCCGTGCCTGGACGACGTCGCGACGCATCAACCGCTCGGCGGGCTGAC
Organism: uncultured Actinomycetes bacterium; assembly: GCA_963733615.1. GTDB lineage: Bacteria > Actinomycetota > Actinomycetes > Mycobacteriales > Jatrophihabitantaceae > DASXRA01. The sequence continues at coordinate 100,032 of CAVTEA010000029.1, read as the reverse complement.
CTCGCGGCGATGATCGAGCCGATCCGGCGGGCGCTGCTGTCCGTCGAGGGCGACATTCTCATGGACCACGGCCTGTCGATGTGGGCGTACATGGTCTTACTCAGGCTCGACGACGAGCCGATCCGCACCCAGGCCGCATTGGCCGACGCGATCAGGGCAGACCGGACGCGCATCATCGAGGTCCTGGACGACCTGCAGGATCGCGACCTGATCAGCCGCCGCCCTGACCCTGCCGACCGGCGAGCCCGCCTCGTCGGGCTGACGAAACCCGGCCGCAAGCTGCGGGATTCGGCCCAGGCGGCGATCCAGGCCAGGGAGGAACGGCTGCTCGCGACGCTTGATCCGCACGATCGAGCGGGGTTCGTGAACGCGTTGCGGCAGTTGTCGACCGCGCCGGTCGGTGCCGTGCTCGGCGTGCAGGAACGTCGCGGCGGCGAGTGACCTCGGGCGTTTCGATCGCCTTGGGCGAGGGCATTGTGCCAACGGAACCAGGCTCGGTGCAGGGGCTGCAACTGGTCGTCTCCGACGTCAATGCGGCGCGTGCGTACCTGCTGGAACGAGGTGTCGAGGTCAGCGAGGTCAGCGAGGTCAGCGAGGTCAGCGAGGTCAGCGAGGTCCAGAACTTTCCGTGGGGATCGTTCGTCTTCTTCAACGACCCCGACGACAATGGCTGGTCGGTGCAGCAGCTTCCCGATTGGGCCTGAGGCCTGCTAGCGCCGCGCACCGTCGGGTCGACACGACGGCCGGAATGGTGCGCAGCACGGCGGCGTCCCGGCGCTCGCGCAGCGTGTTAGTGCACAAACGGTTCGTCTCAGCAACCGGCCGAACGCGATCTATGCGCACACTGGTGCCATGAGCCGAGACGTGCTGGTTACCGGTGCGTCCGGCTTCGTCGGCTCGCAACTGTGTGCCGCCCTTGCCGATACCGGACACCGGGTTCGCGCCATGACCCGCCGTCCCGAGCACTACGCGGGCGCCGGCGAGGCCGTCGCCGGCGACGTGAACCGGCCGGCCAGCCTGGTAGGCCCACTACAGGGCGCCGATGTCGCGTACTACCTGGTGCACTCGCTCGGATCGGCGGACTTCGAGCAGGCCGACGCCCGTGCGGCGCGCGCATTCGGTACGGCTGCCGCGCAGGCTGGCGTGCAGCGCATCGTGTATCTCGGCGGTCTGGGCGCCGACGAGGCCGACCTGTCGCCGCACCTGCGCTCGCGGCGTGAGGTCGAGCAGCTGCTCGGTGCGTCCGGCGTCCCGGTCACCGTGCTGCGTGCGGCGGTGGTGATCGGGCACGGTGGCATCTCGTGGGAGCTCACCAGGCAGCTCGTCGACCACCTGCCCGTCATGCTGGCACCCCGTTGGGTGAACACGCGCACCCAGCCGATCGCGCTGGCCGACGTCATCCGCTATCTCATCGGAGTGCTCGACGACGCGCGGACGGCAGGCAAGGTCTACGAGATCGGCGGGCCGGACGCGCTGCGTTACGTCGACATCATGCATCGCGTTGCCCGCATCCAGAACAATCGGCCGCTGCCCGTGGTCACCCTGCCGTGGCTGACGCCGCGGCTGTCCTCGTTGTGGCTGGCTTTCGTCACCGACGTCGACGTGCCCACCGCACGCACCCTCATCGACTCGATGACCAACGAGATGGTCGTGCGCGACTCCTCGATCCAGCAATCCGTTCCCGGTCCCAGCATGGGATTCGACGACGCTGTGCGCCTTGCTCTGGCTGACCGCCGAGCAGCAAGAGCCCGGCGATGAGCTCTTGGCAATCCCGGCTGGAACATGCCCTCGGGCCGGCGGACGCGCCGGCGTCGGACTTACCTCAACCGGACGCTTGGTTCACCCGGCGGCGGGTCGTTGTCGCGATCACCCTCGTGATCGGCGCGGCGCTACTCGGGGTCTCGCTCGGCATCCGTCCAGGTGATCGCAACTTCTATCCGCTGACCGCGGCGCTCGCGATGACCTGGCTGCTCGGCAGCATCGCCTCCGGCCCACTGCATCTCGGCCCGACCGTGCGTGGCGGCAGTCCGTACCGCCCCGTATGGACACCGGTGCTTGTCGGCCTTGCGGCGGCGGCGACGTTCATCGTCGGCGCGCTGATCGTGCGCGAGATCGCTCCGCTTCGCGACTACACCGACGATGTGCTCGCGCACGCTCGGCACGGCGCACTGGCACTGATCCTGTTGTTGGCTGTGCTCAACGGGATCGCTGAGGAGGCCTTCTTCCGGGGCGCTCTCTTCGATGCGATCGGGCAGCGCCATCCGGTCGCGACCTCGACCGCCATCTACGCCGCGGCAGCGCTGGCCAGCGGCAATCCGATGCTGGCTTTCGGTGCCGCTACCCTCGGCATCGTGCTCGGTATGCAGCGACGCGCGTCTGGCGGACTGCTGGCCCCGATGCTCACCCACGTCACCTGGTCGATCGTGCTGTTGCTCGCGCTTCCCCCGCTGTTCGCCGCCGCGCCGGGAGGCGGGTGATCGTTACCCCGGGTTCGACGCTGGACGCGCGCCGACCCAGCCGACTCCGACCCATTCAGCCGACAGAATCGAGCCCCCAGCATGCCGCCATGGATCTGCGCAACCTGCGGCGTCCAGCACCCTGACACCGAGCGGCCGCCGGAAGAGTGCGCCATCTGCCTCGACGAGCGTCAGTACGTCGGCTGGGAGGGACAGCAGTGGACGACGATGTCCGACCTCGGCCGCGACCACGCCATCGAGATGCGTGAGGAAGAACCCGACCTGATCGGCCTGCGCCCCGAACCGTCGTTCGCCATCGGCCAGCGCGCCCTGCTCGTGCGCACGCCGCACGGCAACGTCTTGTGGGACTGCGTGTCGCTGCTCGACGATCCTGCCTACGAACGGATCAACCAGCTCGGCGGCATCGCTGCCATATGCATGTCGCACCCGCACTTCTACGGCGCCAATGTCGACTGGGCCGACGCGTTCGACGCGCGCATCCTCATACCGCGCGCCGACGCCGCCTGGATCCAGCGGCCGTCCGCGCGCGTCGAGCTGTTCGACGACGAGATCGAGCCGGTGCCCGGCGTGACCATGGCGCGTATCGGTGGGCACTTCGATGGGGCCGCCGTGCTGCACTGGCCGGCCGGCGCCGAGGGGCGCGGCGCCCTGCTGACCGGCGACACGGTCACCGTCGTCCAGGACCGTGACTGGGTGAGCTTCATGTGGAGCTACCCCAACCTCATCCCCCTCGACGAGGCGACCGTGCTCGACATCGCCCGTCGCGTCGAGCGGTTCGCCTTCGAGCGCGTCTATGGCGCCTGGTGGGGCCGAGTCGTCATTCGCGACGGTGCAGCCGCGATACGCCGATCGGCCGACCGCTATGTGGCGCGCCTGCACGGTGAGCGTCCCAGCGCCGGGCCGGCACAAGCACCAGCAGGCTCGAAGTAGCAGCGGCCCTGTGCGCGATCTCCGCACTGATCCCGTGACACACGAACCTGTCCCGACGCTGGATGCCACGTCAAAGCCGCCCCTGCCTGCCTGTGCGGCACCGACAAGCCAGCCGCGAATGGCTCGATGAGCAGGGCATCCGGCATGCATTACGGGCAAGTGTCCTGCCGCTCGGCGCACCGCGGTTGCGTGGTCTCGTGCGATTACGTCCGTATACGGCGATGAGCGATGGCTATCTACAGGCCGAAAGACCTGTGACAGCTTGGCACGGCGAGATATCATTCCGATATGGCATTCGTGTTGAAGCTGAGTCCCGAGGACTCCGAGGCGTTGCGCGAGCAGGCTGCGAAGGAGCACCGCTCGATGCACGAGGTTGCCGTGATGGCGATTCAGCAGCGGATCAACACGGCGCGTCGCTCAGCCGCGCTCGACGCGCTGATGGACGAGATTGTCACTGAGGACGCGAAGCTCCTCGACATTCTCGCGCGCGCGTGACCCGGTATCTCACCGCTGAGGATGCCGTCCGGCAGGTGGTCCGATACGGACTCGTCATGCGCGACAGTGGCCTGTTCGCCTCGGCCATCGAACGTCCTGCGCAAACCGTGTTTGGCGAGGACGCCTACAAGACGCTGTGGGATCAAGCGGCTGCGATGTGCCAGTCGATCGATCACAACCAAGCCCTGCTCGACGGCAACAAGCGGATGGCGTGGGCGCTGACCAAACTGTTCCTCTGGATGAATGGCCAGCGGCTCTTGGTCCCCGCACACGACGGCGCGAGGTTCATGCTGGAGGTAGTCTCCGCAGGTCGGCCGTTGGATGAGATTGCCGCGTGGCTATCGGCAAACTGTGGTGATATCGAACTACCTGACCTGGGCGACGACTCGTAGCTACGAGGTCGGCATGGTCACGCTCCTCGGCGACCACGCCGTCCGGATTCGAGAGTGACGCTGATCCGCCGGGCCAGGATGGCAAGCTGGGCCAGGTCGAGCTGAGCAGCCTCGCCCGGGCACGAGTCTGCCTGATCAGTGGAGTTACGCGTTGATCGCAGCTCGGCGGAGGTCAGCCGAGTGCTTCGGCCGCGGCCCCGACGCGCAACTGCTCCAGCGTGTCGATCTGTGCCTGCGCGCGGCGCAGCAGCTCATCAAGTTGCGCCTTGTCCAGGCGGCTATCGCCGTTCATCGCGCGCAGCGTGCGCCACGCGGCGGCCTTTCCTTCAACACCGAGCCGAAGCAGTTCGAGCTCGATGAGCGTGCTGAGCGGGGATCGCCCGAGCAGCCTGCCGTTCAGCTTGAGCCGGCCGATCTTCTCGCCCAACCACGTCGCCGCGGACTTGTACTGCCTTATCGACACATCCAGGTCGCTCATGATCTGGCGCAACGTCTCGCGGTCCTCTGCGATCTCGGCCTCGATGCGTTTCAACGTGTCGTAGCTCGACGTCTCGCGTTGTGCGCCGGCCAGCCGGCGGGCCAGCTCGACGCCTGCGGTCGCGCCTGCGAAGTGGTCGTTGAGGTAAATGGCGCGCAGCTTCAGATGGTCTGCAGAAGGGTGCGGCGCATCAGTGGACATTCGCGATTCCGCCTTAGTCGATTGCGGGTTCGCTGCGGATTCAGCGTCGATCTGACGGTAAGCGCGACGCTTCCGATGGGCAACACACGCGACGGTCGGCCACCTCGCCGACACATCCGGCGGGAGGTGCAGGATGGGCGTCATGGACTTTCGCTACCTCGGCAACTCCGGCCTGCAGATCTCCGAGATCACCTACGGCAACTGGCTGACCCACGGCTCGCAGGTCGAGAACGACGTCGCGACGCAGTGCGTGCGGGCGGCGCTCGACGCCGGGATCACCACCTTCGACACCGCCGACGTGTACGCGAACGGCAGGGCCGAAGAGGTGCTCGGCGCGGCGCTCAAGGGCGAGCGGCGAGAGTCGCTCGAGGTGTTCACCAAGGTCTACTGGCCGGTCGGGCCGAACCCCAAGGGCAAGAACGACACCGGCCTGTCGCGCAAGCACATCTGGAGGGCATCGACGGCATCGCTGCGCCGCCTGCAGATGGACTACGTCGACCTCTACCAGGCCCACCGCTACGACTCGTTCACCCCGCTCGAGGAGACGATGCAGGCATTCGCCGACGTCGTCCGCGCCGGCAAGGCGCTCTACATCGGCGTCAGCGAGTGGACGGCCGAGCAGATCCGCAGGCCGGTCACGCGCTCGCGCAGCAGCTCGGCATCTCACCTGGTGTCCAGCCAGCCGCAGTACTCCATGCTCTGGCGGATCATCGAGGGCGAGGTCGTGCCGACCTGCCGGGAGCTCGGCATCGGCCAGATCGTCTGGTCGCCGATCGCGCAGGGCGTGCTCAGCGGCAAGTACGCAGCCCGGCCAGGCCGCCGCCCGAGGGTTCGCGCGCGACCGACGACAAGGGCGGCGCGAACATGATCAAGCGCTGGATGAACGACGACGTACTTACTCGGTCCAGGACCTGCGGCCGATCGCCGGCGACCTCGGGCTGTCCATGGCGCAGCTGGCCGTCGCGTGGGTGCTGCAGAACGACAACGTGTCGGCCGCGCTCGTCGGCGCGTCCCGTCCGGAGCAGGTAGCCGAGAACGTCAAGGCCGCCGGCGTGAAGATCCCGGCGGACGCGATGAAGCGCATCGACGAGGTCCTCGACGACGTCGTCACCCGCGACCCGGCGATCGTCGCGAATTCGACGCCGAAGCGCCGATCCATCTAGGCTGCCGGGCCGGCTCTCGCGGCGCGCTACCCGCATCAAGCGCGCCGGGCTGCGCAAAGTCTCGCGGGGGCGCGATCGTCGTGCGGTTGCGTCCGCTCGCCTTGGCTTGCTAGCGCGCGGTCGACACGTTCCCGGACGCCAGTCGCAGCAACGGCGCTCTACCGGCAGGGCACCGACGAGAACCCCTGGTCTCACGGGCGCACGCGCAATCTCCCTTCTGTACAGGCGAATCCGGACGTTCGAGCCACAGTGTTCTGCGGTCGGCTCGTGACCACCTGCCAGCGGGTTGTGCTCACCGGCGTCGCAGAGGATGGTGGGCCGCGACCAGCAGTTCAGAACGTGTTTGCGGGGTGGAACGATGTCGCGATTTCTCTTCATTGCGGCCTACGGCGGCGAGGGTGCAAAAGGCGTTCTTGCCAAGGGCGGCACGGCAAGGCGGACTGCGATCGAGAAATCCGTCAGCGAGCTCGGCGGTCGGTTGGAGACCTTCGACTTCGCCTTCGGCGGCGACGACGTCTATACGATTGCCGAACTCCCGAACAACATGGCCGCTGCCGCGCTCGCGCTGACGGTCAATGCCGACGGTCGCACCCGGGTGAAGACAGTAGTGCTGCTGTCACCGGAGGAAGTCGACGCAGCCGCACAGCAGACTGTGTCGTACGCAGCTCCAGGCACCACCTGACACGAGAGGCGCGACCCGCTGCGGTCAGAGCACCCCGAACGGGAGGGCCGCCGCACCCGGACTGGCACCGCAGGTGGGCAGTTACCCCACAGGTGGGCACCTACAACTGCCCACCCAACGTGAAAGTGCCCACCCACGCAGGCCGCCCACCCAGCTCACTTACGTGGGGACGCCCACTCGGCTCACCCGCGCGCGGTGCGCACCAGGCTCAGGAGGGGGTCCACGCTGAGCAAAGCAGATTCATCGATACGGCCGGGCGATCATCCGATCGCCCGGCCGAATCGCTTACCGCTCAAGAACCGATGCGCCAGGCCCGGTCGATCTGCTGGGTGAGCCGGTTACCGGCCGCGTCGGTCGCGACCACTCGCACCGTGGCGAAGCCGGGTGCTGCTGCAGCAGGCATCATCGCCCGGAACTGTCCGTTCACCGAATGCACCTGCGCGTTCGACCAGGTCGTTCCGTCGTCGTAGGACACCTGCGCGGTAACGGTGAACTGCCCCGGCCCGCTCGCGCCGGGCTGGTAGGCCGGCGTGACCGTCAACGGATATGCCGTGCCGGCCGCCACCTCGTTGTAACCGTTCGCGTCGACGTCGTACTGCAGCTGCACGAGCGGGAGCACGGTGCGCGGAGTGCTCGAGCGAGCCGACTCGAAGCGCCAGGTCGACTCGGTGCGCACCGACGTGTCGGCGAAGTTGCCACTGCCGTTCTGGACCGACAACGACAGCTCGTATTCGGCCCGGTCGGCCGGAACGGTGAACTGCGCAACGGGCCAGGTGGCCTTGCCGACAACCTCGCCACCACGGCGCAGCTCCAGTTCGGACGTGTCACCCATCTGGTTCTGGATGTAGCCGTAGCGGGTTCCGCCGTAGTAGTAGTGCGGGACGAGGATGCGGATCGCATCGCGGAACCTCGCCACCGGCGCACCGCCTTGTTCGGCGCCACTGATCGGTGGCACGCCGGGAGCGATCAGCGGCCCCCACCACAGCTGATGCTCGGTGTCGCCCGCCTCGTACTGGCGCGAATCCGACCAGGTCCAGTACATGTTGGCGAGCTCGTGGGGTTGGGCGAACCGTTGCCAGGAAACGCCATTCGTCGACAGGTACTCGGTTCGCACGACCGGGCCGTTTCGCGGTATCGCCATCGAGTCGCCGACACCGAGGTCGCTGATGTGCGGAATCCACGACTCGCGGTCGACCATGCGCGCCGAGTTCTGCCGGTAGTCAGACACCACCGTGGCGAGCGAGCGCTGATCGACGTGGTAGCTCGGCCGGCTCGGCAGCGCGGACTCCGGGAACACGAGCTCGTAGTTGTAGGTGGAATCCGAGATGCCGGTGACGTCCAGGGTGAGCGCCGGGTTGGCCGCGAGAGCCTGGCGTAGCTGGGCACCGGCCGCCTGGTCGAGGCGGTAGGTCGGCAGGCCCTGCGGCCGGAACAGGTCCTCCCGCCAGGGTCCCGGTTGCGTGTTCTGGACCATCAACAGGGCTGCGCCAGCAGCCTTGGCCGCCTGGACCTGCGCGAGCAGTCCCGCATCGCTGCGGGTCACCAGAGCGATCTTCCCCCGCGCATCTACGGCGGCGAACTCGTCAGCGGTGCCGGCGCCGGCGTAGACCAGCGGAAGGGTACGGCTGCCGACGAACGGGTCGTGCAGGGACGCGAAACTGGGGTTCGGGGAGACCCGGGCGCCGCCGGATATCCGAGCGGTGAGCATCGGCTGCGTCAGTTGCCACTGCGTAGCGAACGCGAAGCTGCCCTGGCGGGCCTTCTTGCCCGCGATCACATAGAGCTGCTGCCCGTTCGTCCCGTTCGCGGCCCACGTCGTCAGCGACCTGCCGCCGACGGTTCGTGTCCACGTCGCCCCCCAGGAATCGAGGTCGGCCTCCCGCGGCGTGTCGACCGTGACCGGCTGACCATCGCGCGCGTCGTAGCTCAGCACCAGATCCGAGTGGATGCTCTGGTCCAGATCTCCGGCGACGGTCTGGGCGACCGCAAGGAACTGGCTGTCCCCCATCGTCGTCATCAGCGTGTACGTGCCGTCGGGGACCTGCGTGGTGACCGTGCCGTCCGCCAGCCACGCCCGGTTGTAGTCGCCGGTGTCCTCGTTCCACAGGTCGACGAAGCCCGCGGCGGGCTTGCCCGAGCGGTCAACGGCGTTCACGGTGACCGTGCGCGACGGCCCGTCGACGGCGAAGGAGATGACGCTGTGCACGTCGTCGTTCGGACGGCCCGCGGCCTCGGCGAGGAGTTGCCCCGCGTACATGCCCGAGCCCGTCTGTCCGGGAGAGAGCGTCACTCGGGCGCTTGCGGTGCCGTGAGCTGGAACGGTGAGGGTGTTGCGGTCGAACGCCAGCTGCGGTTTCACGCTCTCGTCGACTCCGCTGCCGCGCACCTGTGCCGAGAGCCGCAGCGCAACGGCCTTGCCCGTCGGATTCGAGTACGTGAGGGTGCGGGTCACCGGGCCGGCGCCCTGCGCGACGTGACCGAGCGACAGGACGGCCTGGTCGACGGTGACCGGGTCGGCAACCGCCGCCGCCACGTCGACCCGGCCGGCGCCCTGGAATGTGACCGGCTGATCGGGCAGCGTCTTGCTGGTGGCCACGAGCTGGGCCTTGAGCTCAGCGGCGTTCCAGGACGGATGCTCCTGGGCCAGGATCGCGGCCGCTCCCGCGACGTGCGGCGTGGCCATCGAGGTGCCGCTCAGCGTCGTGTAGTAGCTGTCGAGCAGGTTGCCTTCCGATGTGCCGGCGGCCCGCGCCGACACGACGTCGACGCCCGGCGCGACGACCTCGGGCTTGATCGCCAGGTCGCCGAAGCGCGGGCCACGCGAGGAGAACGAGGCGGCGTGATCGCTGCCGTCGACGGCGCCGACCGTCAGGGCGAGGTCCGCGCTGCCGGGCGAGGTCACCGTCTGCTCCCCCGGCCCCGCATTGCCGGCCGCGACCACGAACAGCGCTCCGGTGCTCGCGCTCAACTGGTTGACTGCCTGGCTCATCGGCTCCGTGCCGTCACTGATCCCGGGGCTGCCCACGCTCATGTTGATAATGTCCGCACCCGACTCGGCCGCCCATTGCATGCCGGCGATGATCTGGTCCTCGGGCCCGCTGCCGTTGTTGCCCAGCACCTTGCCGATCCAGAGGTCTGCGCCTGGTGCCACGCCCTCGTACGCGCCGCCCGACGCCTTGCCCGTGCCCGCGATCGTCGCCGCGACGTGGGTGCCGTGCCCGTTGCCGTCGACGGCCGTCTCACCGGGCGGGTCCTGGTCGGCGGTGAAGTTGCGCTCCTTGGTGACGCGGCCGGCGAGGTCGGGATGGGTCGGGTCGTAGCCCGTGTCGAGCACGGCGACGTGCACGCCCTTGCCGTTGTAGCCGGCCGCCCAAGCCGACGGCGCGCCGATCTGCGTCACGCCGGCCTGCGCCGTGGCGCGCACCATCCCGTTGAGCCACACCCGGCCGGCAGTGGCGAGCCGGGCGTTCGTCGAATTGACGGCGGCCGGGTGCAGCCCGCGCAGCGAGTCCCACACCGTGCGGATCTGCGCCTTGTCGGCAGTCACCGAGACGCTGGCGATGCTGTCCAGGGTGCGCACCCTGCGCGCTCCGTTCGGCACGGCCGGAAGAGCGCCGGACGGGCCGCCGCGCGACTGCAGCAGCAACGGCAGCGAGCTCTGCGCCTCGTCGGACAACCCCTGCCTGGCGAGCAGCGTGACGTTGAACAGGTTCTGGTCCAGCGCCCCGGACTTCAGGTACGGCGCGGCCTCGGCCGGCACGACGTGCACCTGGCCGTCCTGCTCGTAGATCTGCGGCGAGAGTTGCGTGCCGTCCGGATGAGCGGGCTTCTCGATCCACGCGGACTGCTGGCCGCCTGGCGCGATCTGCAGGATGACGACGTCGCCGGTGAGCAGTGTGACCTCGTGGGTCTCACCAGCTCCCGTTACCGGCGATGCGCCCGCGGCCGGCTGCGCCGAACCGGTATCGCCGGCCGGAGCCGGCGCGGCCCCCGCGGTTGGCAGCGCCACCGGTACCACCAGGGCGGCCGCCGCGAGCACCGCCGTCGTCAGCGCCCCGAGGCGATGTCGTCGAACGGCCTTGGTGAGACTGGAGAAGCGAATGCTGCGCATGTCCTCTGTCCTCTGTCCGCGTTGGATGCGACGGCACGGCCGCGGCATCATCGTGACGATCGCGTGCAAGGGTTGCGATCGGTTGGATCACCCACTTTTTGCCGCGAGCCGCTACAACCGCTCCCAGCGGGTGCCGCCGCGATCGTCGCGGGATGGGGGGTCCTGGTCGTCTTCGGGCTCGCCGGGCCGATCGATCGGGCCCGTCACGGGCGGCTCGTCACGGGCCCCCGGCGATGCCGCGTTATCGTCTCCGAGCCCCGGCGCGTTCGCAGAGTCGTCCACCCGCAACACACTTGCGTACGCGCGGGCGCCATGCGATTGAGCAGATCACCCAAAATTCAGCAGCGTAAGGCGGCCCACGGGGTGGTCGCGGATCATCAGCCCACGTGACGGGTTGCGAGCGCCCACCCGGCGACGCTAACCGGCGGGCGTGTCACTGGCGTCGCCCGCCAGTCCGTCAGTCACGGCGACCGCGAGCGCGGTTCGAGACGTCACGCCGAGCTTGCGCATCGCCGCACTGAGGTGGCGATCGACCGTGCGCGGGGACAGGAACAGCTCCTCGGCCACCTGCCGATTGGTGAGTCCCTGCGCGACGAGGCGCGCGACCTCCTGCTCGCGCGGCGATAGCCGGTTGCCGTATCCGCGACGCCCGCCGCGCCATGCCCGCGCAACCTCGACCCCGTGGCTGCGCAGCAGCTTCGCGATCCGGTCGGCATCCCAGCCGGCCGCTTTCTCATGCAGGCGCCGCTGCACGGATTCGAGCCGGGTCAAGGCACGATCCTTGTCGCCCGCTGCCAGTTCGACGCGCGCTTGACGCTCCAAGGTGAGCAGTTCGAGATAGGGGCGCGGCAGTTGCGACAACCGCAATGCCGCCGCGGCGAAGTGGGCTGTGGCGTCGTCGAGGTGGCCGCGGGCCGAGGCCACAATTCCCCGGCCGATCACCAGAGCCGTTTCCGGTGCGGGCATGTCCGACTTCCCGTCCAGACCGGCCGCGAACGCTGCTACCAGCTCGTCGGCGTCAGCCAGGTTGCCCGCCTGCGCCAGCGCATCCAACCGGACCACCACGACCTCGCTGGCCCACAACCACATCTGCTTGCGCGTGACGGTGGAAAGAGCCGAGGACGTGATCGTCAGCGCCATGTCGGTGTCGCCGTCTGCCAGGTACAGGCGGGCCAACGCCGCTGCCGGGGAGAGCTGCCCGTCGGCCACCCCGCGCCGCACGGCTTCGTCCAGTACCGCTTCCAGCTGCGCCTGCGCGCGATTCCGGTCGCCGGTGACCGCCTGGAGCATGGCCAGGGTGCCGCGGGCCTCGAGTCGCGCCTCCGGCAGCGTCTCGTCCTCACCGGCCAGCGCGCGGATGCGATCGGCCAGGCCGTCCCAACGCCCACCGAGCCAGTCGAGATAGGCGCTGGTCAGACGGGCCGAGTTCAGCAGCCTGCGATAGCCCGTCTCCTCCATGAGCGCCGCGGCCTCGTCCAGACGCTGCCGGGCCTCGCAGTCACGGCCCCACGCGATTCCGACGTGGCCGGTGTTCATCAGCAGCCGGGCTACCTGCCGTTGTTCGAACAGAGTCGTCACAGACTCGCGCAGCTTCCACGGCGCGTCCCAGCCGGAGTCCTGGCCGAGCATCAGCCGAACGCTGGCCTGGTCGACCTCCAACAGGATCCGCTCGGCCGGGTCGGACACCTGTGGCAGCAGGTCATCGGCGCGATCGAGCCACGCGACGTGGCGATTCGCCGACCATTCCCGCCCGCGCGGCCAGGCCAGCGAGATCATCGCCCGGGCGGCCAGTTCCGGTTTGCCGACGAGCGGACCGAGGGCGAGTTCGGTCTGTTCGGCGGCGGAATCGAACTCGCCCAGCTGAAGCAACAACCGGCCCAGCAGCAGGCGAATCTCGGCAAGCTCTGCGGACGGGCCGGGCGGTAGCTCCAAGACGGTGCGCAACGCGGCGACGACACGATCGCCGAGCTCGCCCAGCCCCGCGACACCCCAGGTCGCCGCTTCGGCAAGCTTTCGCGCAACTGCGACCTGCCGTCCTTGCGGATGCTCGGGATGCGAAACGAGCTCCAGCAGAAGCAGGATTGCGGCGTGGTCGTCGCCGGCCTTGAGTGCGAGGTCGGCCGCCTCCTCGCCGTAGACGCTCCACGCCGCGACGTCGTTGGCCTCTCTGAAGTGACGGCGCAGGCGCGCCGGCTGGGGAGACGTCGATTCCTGTAGTGCCTTTCCCGCCCGCTGATGCAGCCGGCGCCGCTCAGAGACCGGGATGGAATCCTCGACGGCTTGCGAGGCAAGTATGTGGCGAAACTGGAACCGCCCGGCCTTCACCTCATGCATCAGCACGGAGTTGAGCGCCTGCGCAAGGGCGTCTCGCGTCTGCCCCTCGTCCAGGCCCGACACGTCTGCCAGCAATGACTCTTCGGCAGGCTCGCCGAGCACTGCGGCCGTCCACAACAATTGTTTGGTACGCGCGTCGAGCCGCTCGACCCGCTCCAACACCGAGTCGCGGACGGTCGGCGGAACCTCCAGTTCGTCCACCGCCCGCCGCGCCCACTCCCCCTCGTGCCACACGATGTCGCCGCGATCGAGCATCACGGCCAGGCTTTCCTGCAGGGCAAGCGGCACGCCGTCCGTCTTGCGGTGCAGGAAGTCCGCGAACGGCAGGGAGACGTCGTCGGTGTCGAACATCGAAACCACCATCTGCCGGGCGGCTTCGACGTTCAGCGGCTCCAGAAACACCCTGGTCTGTGGCATGCGTCGTGAGGAACGGGCGGTGATGCGCAGCAGCGGTGAATCGGGCGAGACGTCCGGCGGGCGGCAGGTGAGGACCAGCCGTAGGTTCGGCGGTGGGTTCGCGCTCAGCATCAGCAGGAATTCCAACGTCGCGGAATCGGCCCAGTGCACGTCCTCGACGACCATTACCTCGACGCCGAGCTTCGAAACCACTTCGGCCATCGCCCGCAGTACCCGGTGTCGAATGGCCTGTGGATCGTCGAGCGGTTCCGGTGCGGGCGGCAGGACGTCGGCCCACTCGGGAAGCAGCGGGCGCAGCGCACCGGCCAGTGGGCTCACGCTGAGGTTCGCCAGCGGCTGTCCGTGCAGCGTCTCCACCAATGGCCCGAGCGGAAAGGGCTCGACCAGCGGCAGACACTCGACGTTGATCACTCGAAGGCTGCGCAACTGCGGTGATTGCAGGCATTGCGCCACCAGGCGCGTCTTGCCCATGCCCGCATCGCCTTCGATCAGCACGATCGCGTTCGGTTCGGCCAGCGCTCGCACGACCCGGGATTGCTCGGCCTCGCGTCCGACGAAGGCACTCACCGACCTTGCAGGACGAAGACCCTCTCCGGATTTGCTCACTCGGGCTTTCCCCTCGCCGCGATCGGCTCCAGACGCCTAGACGACGCCCGGCTAACATATCGCGGCGCGCGGCAGCGTCCGGTGGGTGACGTCGGCCGCACGCGCAGGTTCGCGCGAAGCCGCCGTCCCGTCGATCGTGCAACTTCTTGCGGCGTCAGACCGCACTGAGTTGCACGATCGGACGCCAGCGGCGGCGACACGTTATCCGACGGTGTCCTTCAGACCTCGCATTCCGCTGAACCGGGCTTACTGTTCAGAGATGACCGCCCGGGGGGTTGGGACTGCGGCCGGGCAGGGCACTGGCCTGGTCCTGATCACGCTCGCCGCCGGCCAGTTCCTCATGACGCTCGACAGTTCCGTGATGAACGTGTCGATCGCCACCGTCGCCAAGGACGTCGGCACGACCGTGACCGGGATCCAGACGGCGATCACGCTGTACACGCTGGTGATGGCGATGCTGATGATCCCGGGCGGCAAGATCGGCTCGCTGATCGGGCGCAAGCGCGCGTTCTCGATCGGCTGCGTCATCTACGGTGCCGGCTCGCTGACCACGGCTCTCGCCCAAAACCTTCCCGTGCTCATCGCCGGCTGGTCGGTCCTCGAGGGCATCGGCGCCGCGCTGATCCTCCCGGCGATCGTCGCGCTCGTCGCCGGCAACTTCCCGCCCGAGGGCCGCCCGCGCGCATACGGCCTGGTCATGGCGGCCGGAGCGATCGCCGTCGCCGTCGGCCCGCTGATCGGCGGCCTCGCGACCACGTACTGTCTCTGGCGCTACGTCTTCGTCGGCGAGGTCGTCATCGTGCTCGCAATCCTGGTCCTGGCGCGCCGCGTCCAGGACGCGCCGGTCGGCAAGACGAGCACCGCTCGACCTGTTCGGCGCCGTGCTCTCGGCGGCCGGACTCGGGCTCGCCGTCTTCGGCGTTCTCCGGTCGGGCACGTGGGGCTGGATTGTGCCGAAGCCCGGCGCGCCCGTCGATCCTCGGCTTCCCCGACGATCGTGCTTATCCTGGGCGGGGTGCTCGTGCTCTGGCTGTTCAGCGCGTGGGAGCACCAGCGCGAACGGCACGGCGCCGAGCCGCTCGTGCGACTGGCCATGTTCGGCAACCGGCAGTTCACCGGCGGCCTGCTGATGTTCTTCTTCCAGTTCCTGATCCAGGCGGGGCTGTTCTTCACCATCCCGCTGTACCTGTCGATCGCGCTCGGGTCTGTCCGCGATCGACACCGGTGTCAAGATCCTTCCGCTGTCACTGACCCTGCTGGTCGCCGCGGCCGGCATTCCCCGGTTCCTGCCGAAGGTGTCGCCCCGGCTCGTCGTGCAGATCGGTCTGCTGGCGATGTTCGCCGGGATCGTCTGGCCTTCTGCTGAGCCATCGACGTGGACGCCGACGCCGAGATCGTGACGGTTCCGCTGCCTCTTCGCCGGCCTCGGCATCGGCGCACTCGCCTCGCAGCTCGGCAGCGTGACCGTTTCTGCCGTCCCTGACGACAGAGCCCCGAGGTCGGCGGCCTGCAGAACACAGCGACCAACCTCGGCGCCTCGATCGGCACGGCGCTCGCCGGTTCGCTGCTGATCGCCGCGCTGACCGCGTCGTTCCTGAACGGGATCGAGGAGAATCCGGCCGTGCCGCCGCAAGTGACCGCGCAGGCGAACGTGAAGCTGGCGGCCGGAACCCCGTTCATCTCGGACGCCGATCTCAAACCGCTCTCACGAAGGCAGGCGTCAGCGGCGAGATCACCCAGGCCGTGCTGACGAGAACCAACAGGCTCGCCTGGACGGGCTACGCGTCGCACTTGCCGTCCTCGCACTCATCGCGCTGGTCGCGTTGTTCTTCGCCGGCCGCATCCCGAAAGTGCAGCCCGGATCCGCCAACACGAGCCGATCCGAGCGCGCGCCCTAGCTCCGGCGCAGGTGCGAAAGCCAGCTCAGCGAAGCGACTCGAGCAGGTGCAGCACCAGGTCCCGGCCTCCGGCGGGGGAATCACCGTGTTCCGGGAGTCTGAGGTCGCCGTCTTCGAGCTTCATCACGTCGTGTTCACCGTCACCGGAACACGCGAGCAACGGCTGGTCGTCTACACTGCGGTGCCTGGAAGTTCGGGCGAAGCAGGCTTCAACACCTTCTGCGCGCAGGCATCTGTTGCTCCCCAGGGCGTGCCATCGTGACGCCCTAAGGACCTCTCGCAATCCGATGACAGAAGAGGAACCACTTACAATGCAAGGCTCGACCGGTCTGGAGACCGTTGTCACCACGCTCGACGAACAGATGCTGTCGTCGACGCCGGCACCCACGCACGTCATGACCGTCACCATCGAGATTCCGCCTGGTGGCCCGGGTACGCCACCGCACCGGCATTCCGGACCCGTCTTCGGGTACATGCTCGAAGGAGAGATGGTCTATGAGCTGGAGGGAGATCAGCCGCGGATCGTCCGCGCCGGAGAGTCGTTCTGGGAGCCCGGCGGCGATCGCATCCACTACCAAGCGGGCAACAACCTCCAGGATCGATGGAGCCGGTTCGTCGCCGTCATGTTCTGCATACCCGGTCAGCCGATGTTGACCCTGGTGGCGCAGGACGAACTCGAGGCCCGCCGGGCGCTGCGGCACCCGGGTCCAGTTCTGGATCCACAACAGGGCTGCTGACCCGCCTGGTGTCCTGAGTCGTTAATTCGCTGACAACGTGTGGCGAGGGAGCCGAGGATCTGGTCGGCAGTCTTGGTCCACACGTACGGGCATGGGTTGTCGTTGCGTTGCTCGCTCGATCGTTCGATGTCGTTGTTGAGCGTGGCGACGGAGCGGTGCACGCCGGCGGCGGCAGCAGCGTTTGATGGAGATTTCGGCGAACCGGCGTTCGACCAGGTTGGGCCAGGATCGTCCGGCCGGGACGAGGTGCAGGTGGAAGCGGGATGCCGCACGAGCCAGCGGCTGATGGCCTCGGTCTTGTGCGTGAACAGGTTGTCGCAGCTGACGTGCACGTCCAGTCTGTTTGTCGATGGTGAGCGAGGAACGCCTTGAACTCGGCGGCGCGGTGCTGCGCGGCGCATCTGGGTGATCACCTTGCCGGTTGTCGGGGTGCTGGTTCCAGGCTCGCTCGCCGCTCGCCGCTCGCCGCTCGCCGCTCGCCGCTCGCCGCTCGCCGCTCGCCGCTCGCCGCCTCACACGCCGTGCGGCCCCACACGTCGCTTGCGGCCTCGCGTGCCCGGCGGACTCGCGTGCCCGGCGACCCTCGCGTGCCCGGCGACCCTTGCGCGCGTCGGATGTCCTTACCGGATAGGGTGATTCTGCCTGGACGGGGCTTGCGGTGATCAGGTAGAGTCGCACGCCTGTTCGAGGTCGATGAGTGGCAGCCGCCCGCTGTGGCGCCGCCGTTGAGTCTCTCGGAGATCACCGAGGACCCGGATCAGGCCGCGGCCTGGTTGGCTGTTGAGGCGCCGGGTCCGGATGCGGTGGCGGGGTTGTCGCTGCTCGACCCCGGCGTGCTGTCGCACGCCGGGCGGGTGGATGTGCTGGTCGCGATCGAACGACACCTGGCCTGGCTTACCGGGATGCAGGAGCAGGTGCTGGCCGCGATGGCTGCTGATGATGGGTCTGCGGATCGGTGGGTGCGCGAAGAGGTCGGGTGTGCGTTGCGGCTGTCGGCGTTGACCGCGCAACGCCGCCTCGCCGTGGCGGAAACGTTGGCGAGAACGTTGGCGGAGACGGGGCGGGCGTTGCACCGGGGCCGGATCGGCTACCTGCACGCGATGTCTCTGACCGAGACCACCTACGGGCTTGACGCTGATGTTGCCTCGGCGGTGCAGGCGCGGGTCCTGCCGCGGGCGGGCGGGCAGACACTGGCCGAGTTCAAACGCTCCGTACGCCGCGCGGTACACACGCTGGACCCGGCCCGGGTTGAGGAACAACGCGCCCACGCGATGACCGAACGCCGCGTGTGCGTGACTGCCCGCGAGGACGGCATAGCCGAACTGTGGGCCCTGCTGCCCGCTGAAGGTGCTGCCGCGGTGATGGCCGCGGTCGATGCGCTCGCCACGGTCACCTCCGCCACCGATGACCGTAGTGCGGATCAGCGCCGCGCCGACGCCCTCGTCGACCTCGGCATCGCCGCCCTGCACGACCCGCACTTGCCGAAAGCACAGGGCATGCGCCCCTCGATCCACGTGACCGTCGCGCTGTCGACGCTGCTCGGCCTCGATGAGCAACCCGGCGAGTTGGCCGGACACGGACCCATCCCCGCATCAGTAGCCCGCCGGCTGGCCGCCGACCAAACCGGCACCTGGCGACGGCTCCTCACCGACCCAGCCACCGGGCACCTGCTCGACTACGGACACACCACCTACCGGCCCCCGAAAGATCTCACCGACTTCGTCATCACCCGCGACGGCATTTGCGCCTTCCCCGGCTGCCCACGCGCCGCCCGCCCATTGCGACATCGACCACCGCACCCCCTACAACAAAGGCGGATCAACCAACCCGGAGAACATGGCGGATCACCACCGCGCTCATGCTCGCCGCGGTCTCGCTCACTTTCCTGGCCTACCTGAAGCCGCTCGCCGTCGACCGATCGATCACCCGGGCCAGCGCCGAGGTGGCCGAGCTGCAGAACCGCGTGCAGCACGCCGGCGGCACGACACCGGCAGAACAGGCAACCCGTGCGGCACTCGCGAACGCGCAAGAGCGGCTGGCGGCCGGAAGGTCGCTGGACCACTCGCCCACGATGACGGTCCAGACACTCGAGATGACTTTCTCTGCCGCGCCCATACTCGCGGTCGAGTTGGCCGTCGCCGGCTGCTACGCCTGGCTGAACTTCCCGAACTCGACGTGGAACGCCCGTTGTCTTTCGACGGCTACCACCACCTGCTGGCCAACCGCGCCGCCGAGCCCGAGGCCGCTGTGCCTACTGGGCCTACTGGGCCTACTGGGCCTGTCGCGCCCACTGTGCCTGTCGCGCCGGCCGAGTCGCAGCTAGGTCGCTGACGAAACGGCCGGTCGCCCGGGGGCAGGAGCGAGTCGGCCACGACCTTGTCTGCAGAGACGACGAATCTCCCGAACGTCGGCCCGACGTAACAGCGCGATTCGACTGGCTGCACGAGGTCTAGTCGGGACATCCCGGGAGGTCCATCGCCGCGAGACGTTCCGGATCAGTCACTGACACGATCTCGACGATCCGACCATCGACAACGGTGCACGCCATCACGCTGTGCGGCTTGCCGTTCGCGCCCCACGCCGCAATCCCCGGCTCATCATTGACGAGAACGCGGCGCGCGGTCACCTTCGCGTCAATCCCGTGCTGGGCCCTGCTGGCCACCTCGGTCGCCCCCAGCCTGACGACCACGCCACGCGCCGTGTGGGCGCGCCACGTCACCTCCGGATCGAGCACCCGCAGCAGCCCTTCGAAGTCTCCGCTGCGTGCTGCCGCGAGAAACGCATCGACCACCGCACGCTGCCGCTGCCGTTCCTCGGCTGGACGAGACGTGCCCTGAACCTTGCGGCGGGCCCGGCTGGTAAGCATCTTGGCAGCGTCGGTGGACCTGCCGATGATCTGACCGATCTCCTCGAACGGCACCGCGAACATGTCGTGCAGCACGAATGCCAGCCGCTCGGCGGGGCGGAGGGTGTCGAGCACCACCAGCAGTGCCAGCCCGATCGAATCGGCGAGCAGCACGTCATCCTCGGGCGCCGGGTCGTTGTCCTCGGTCACCACCAACTCGGGCAGCCGGTCCCCGTAGGACGCCTCGGGCCGGGTCTTGCGCGAGCGCAGCATGTCAATGCACACCCGGCCCACCACCGTGGTCAGCCAGCCGGCGAGGTTGTCGATCGCGGCCGCGTCCTGGCGCGCCAGCCGCAGCCATGCCTCTTGCACTGCGTCCTCTGCGTCCGCCCGCGACCCCAGCATCCGGTAGGCCATGGCCACAAGGCGCCCCCGCTGCTGCTCGAAGGCTTCTGCCACGGCGTCCGCCGGAACTGATCCGGTCATGTTGTTACCTCCCGCAAACGAATGCCGTCAGGGGTGATGACGGGCCCGGACGGGCCGAGGTAACCGACAAGGAGAAACTCATGAACCTCGCTCTATGGATTGTCGCTGGCCTGCTGGCCGCTCTCTTCGTCCTGGCGGGCGCTAACAAGCTGTTCATACCCAAGCAGAAACTGGCCAAGGCTCCTGGCGGGGGATGGGTCAACGACTTCAGCGCCGGCTTCGTCAAGGCCCTCGGAGCAGTCGAGATCCTGGGCGCCGTCGGCCTGATCCTGCCCGCCGCACTCGACATCGCCCCGGTTCTGGTGCCGCTGGCAGCCGTCGGACTGGCGACGATCATGGTCGGCGCGGCGATCGTGGAGGTCCGTCGTCAAGAGTCCAAGCACGCGCTGTTGAACCTGGCCTATCTCGCCCTGATCGCCTTCGTGGCGGTCAGCCGCTTCGGCCCGGAGTCCTTCGGGTGATCGTCCGCTGCTGGTTTCGCCTGCCTGAGCCAATCCGACTCTTGGGGCGAGAGGCCCGTCGGACGTTGGTTCAACGCTGCGTGGCTCCAGCCGGCCGCGTCCGGGAACCTGCGACGGTTCGTCTCCCTGCCCCGGTAGCGGCCCGGGGTTGCTCAGCGGGCACCCGCTCGGCGGTTGGGCGCCCATAGCTGGTCGGCGTCGCCAGCAGCGAGCCGGCCTCGGTAGACGTCGATCTTGTGATCGATGATCTTCAGGCTTTCTTGTACTTCGGCGAGCTTGGCGGTCACGTCGGCGCGGTGGGCTTGCATGAGGGCAAGTCGTTCCTGCTCGTTGCCGTGCCCGGCCGATACGAGTTGTGCGTAGCGGCGGATGGTCTTGATGGGCATGCCGGTGGCCCGCAGCTTGGTACAGATGGTGATCCAGTCGAGGTCGAGCTGGTGGTAGCGCCGGCGCCCGCCTGCGGTGCGGTCGACGGCGGTGACGACCAGGCCGGCGCGTTCGTAGTAGCGCAGGGTGTGCACGCTGACCCCGGTGCGGTGGGCGGCCTCGGCGATGCTGATGCCGGTAAGGGGTAGCCCGGACACCGGCCGCGGCTTGACTTCGAGCATGCTCTAAATCCTAGCGTCGAGGTCATGAGTTCTTCGACCCTGCAGAAGACCACAACCGGCGAGCTCAGCCGCCGGCGTCGATTCCTGGTGCTCGCGATCTGCTGCGCCAGCATGATCGTCGTGGTCATGGACATCTCGATCGTCAACGTCGCGCTGCCTGCGATCCGAGCCAACCTGCACGCCTCGGTGTCCGGCCTGCAGTGGACGGTTGACGCGTACACGCTTGTGCTGGCCAGCTTCCTGGTGCTGGCCGGGTCCACCGCTGACCGGGTCGGCCGTCGGCGCATCTTCCAGGTCGGCCTCACCGTCTTCGGGCTCGGTTCGTTGTTGTGCGCCCTGGCGCCAGGTATCGGTTGGCTGATCGCGGCGCGTGCACTGCAGGCGGTTGGTGGCACGATGCTCAATCCGGTGGCAATGGCGATCGTGGCGAACACGTTCACCGACCCTGCTGAGCGGGCACGGGCCATCGGCGTCTTCGGTTCGGTGACCGGCCTGTCGCTGGCGCTCGGTCCGATCCTCGGCGGCGCGCTGGTCGACGGCTTCGGCTGGCACTCCATCTTCTGGATCAACGTGCCGATCGTGGCCGCCGCGATCGTGTGCACCGCGCTGTTCGTGCCCGAGTCCCGCGCTGCTCGGGCGCGCCGGTTCGACCCGGTGGGCCAGACGCTGATGATCCTGATGCTGGGCAGCGTCGTCTACGCGATCATCGAGTCCAGATGGTTGGGCTGGACCTCGCCGGTCATCCTCGTCCTGCTCGCCGTCGCCGTGCTCAGCGTGTTGGGCATCGTCGGCTACGAACCGCGCCGGGCCGATCCACTGCTGGAGCTGCGCCTGTTTCGCAGCGTGCCGTTCAGCTCGGCGATCCTCATGGCGCTCTGTGCGTTGTTCGGGTTCAGCGCGTTCCTGTTCGTGACCACCCAGTACCTGCAGGACGTGCGCGACATGTCGGCGTTGACGGCCGGGCTGTGCCTGCTCCCGGTCGGGGTACTGGTAGTGGTGCTCTCGCCGTTCACCGGCCGGCTGGTCGGCGCGCGCGGGCCTCGAGCGCCGCTGGTCGTCGCCGGAGCCGCACTGGCGCTGGGCGGCGGCGCGTCGCTCTGGCTCGGACCGGCCACCCCGCTGCCGGCCGTGCTCGCGATCTACGTGCTGTTCGGCATCTTCCTGGGCACCGTCAACCCGCCGATCACCAACACCGCGGTCTCCGGAATGCCCCGCTCGATGGCCGGCGTGGCCGCCTCGTTGGCCTCCGCCGGTCGGCAGACCGGCACCACCCTGGGCGTCGCGATCGCCGGAACGATCGTGGGGTCGGCCCTGGCGCGCGGCGGGACTGCGTACACCCGCGCGGAGCACCGGGTGTGGTGGCTGGTGCTCGGGCTCGGCGTCGGCATCCTCGTCCTCGGGCTGCTCAGCACCGGACGCCGGGCGCTGGCAAGCGCGAGGCGCACGGCCGTCCTGTTCGACGGTGGCGAGCCCGGCGTCGCCCTTCGCCCCGCCCCCACCGGCGGCCGATGATCGTCGCCGCCCGGCGACGTCCCAGCAGCGCTACCGACGACACAACAGGCTCCGGACTCTCCGATCGTGCTGGAGAGTCCGGAGCCTGTCGCGGACTAGCGGTGGGTCAGCGCAAATGCCTGGCCGATCGTCTGCGAGACGTCGTTGCCGTCGGCGTCTCGCGCTTGGGCCTTGATACTGAGCGTGTCGCTCGTACTCGCCGCCGGGACGGTGAAGGTGGCCTGGTAGTCACCATGTCCGCGGCTGGCGATTGTCGCGGCCTGCCACGTTGCTCCGTCGTCGATGCTGGTCCACAGCTTGAGACTGCTGATAGCGGGCGCGTCTGCGGTCTGGTGATACGCGGTTACCTCCATCTGGTGCCGGCCCGCTCCGGTCATCGCGTTGTTGAGATCGAGCCCTGCGTCGTATCGCAGGAACACCAGCGAAGCAGCCTCGCATGGTTGATCCGAGCCGCCGATGAACGTGCCGACGCAGATGGTGCCATCGGGCGTCCTGTCCTCAGCCGGAGCGGTGGAGGCGAAATGCCACTCGGTACTGGTGCTCCCAGCTGCGATCGTGAGCCGGTATTGAGAGGCGTCGGGCGGCAGGGTGTAGGTGGGTAGTCCCCCATTCGCGTCGAATTCCTGATCGCCCTCATAGAGGTGCACGTCGCCGAATACGTACGGGCCTTTCTGGAGGCGCGGCGCAGCGCCCATCGTCAGGAACGGGAAGGGGTAGAAGGTATTGCCCTGCCGGCACACCGAGCAGAACTGCATGGCGCCGAAGCCGTTGTACTTGCCCGGTTGGCTCTGTAGCACGTCAAGCGGCACCTCTGCGACTCCCGCCACCTGCGGCTCCTCGCCCCAGTGGGCGGTTTGGCTGCTGCCTGCCTGGCTGAATACGTCGTACCTGGAGCTGTCGTACCCACTGACGGTGGCAGACCCCAGGTCGAGTTCCTGGTATGTCACATAGTCGGGCGTCGCCGGGCCGAAATACTCGGTGAGCTTGGACGGAAGATCGGCATTCTCGTACGAGACTCCACCCGAGAGGGTCTCGTCCGGCCGCCATCCGGCCATGATCATTCCGCCCACACCGGCCTCGGACGAGTGGAAACTCGCATCGACACGCACCAGCTGCTGCCTCGGCACCGCGTAGTGCAGCGAGTCAGGCACCCGGCCTTCTGCGGAGAAGGTGAGCGGGTAGAGGTAGGACGAGGGGCCACCGCCGTTCACCTTGACGACGACGCTGTTGCTCGCCAGCAATCGGATAAGGGTCTGCGCATCACTCAACGAGATCGAGGCATACGGAATGGGGGGCGCAGGATCAGTGGTGCGCCACCACGTCGGATACAGCGGTTGGCCGCAGTCCCCGCGGAACTGAGTTGAGTCAGTCGGGTCGAACAGCGCACCCACGGCGCCCGCCTTGACAGCGTTGGCCATCTCCTCCGGGTAGATCAAGCATCCGGCGAACGGCCTGACGCGAATCAATGCGATTTTGCCTCGCGCGTCGATACCGGCGAAGTCCTGGCTGCTGCCGCCGCCCGCATTCACGACCGGGGCGGTGAGCTGGCTCGGGAAGCGCACCACGGGCCGAAGGTCCGCCGGAGAGTTGTAATAGATCGGGTATAGCGGGTGGAGGGTCAACGCCTCGGGCGCGGTCACCTTCATCGTCACCTGCGGCCTGGTGAGCAACCATCTCGACTCCACGTGGAAGGTGCCGACCGTGACGCGGGGAGTTGGCACCGCCCAGAGCGACTGGTAGCCGTAGGCGAAGAACATCAGGCTCGCGAACGCGCTGCCGTCCGGTAGCCCGCGGAAAATGGAGTACATCGCGCTGACGGGCTCGTTGGGCAGCGGCGTGTCGATGATGATCTGCTGCTCGTTGTTGGCGTCGAGCTCGAAGGTGGTGTCAGCGGCGACGCTGACCTGCGGGCTCGCGAGATTGACAATCTGGACGCGAGACTGCATCACGAAGAAGGCGTCCCCGGATGCGGTGTACACACCGGCCGGCACCCGATAATCCAATTCGTACGCGGTGCATGGACTCGCCTCGACGCAGAAGACGCCGGCGGGTGCGTAACTGTTCTCGGCTGCCGGGCCCGTCACGCCCAACAAGGAGAAGTCCGGTGCATTGAGGCACAGCGCCTGGTCCGGCCCGCACCACCTTTCGGTGTCCTTGGAGCCGTGGATGATCTCCCGCACGGTGTATATCGGTTCGTCGGCCGGCACGTTGCCGGTCGCCGGCGCTGGGTCGTGACCTGTGAGCGAGATCTTGGTGATCCCCTTGGCCAGCTGGAGATAGTGGATCGGCTGATCTTTGAGGACGGCCCCCGCGCGGCCTCGAGTATCGGGCGTCGCCGTTGCAGTGACAGCGTTCCAGAACGTCGCCGCACGACTGGTGTCGACGCTCACCTGCGCGGCATTCGCGGCGGGCAGGGCGGAAACGTAGCTGCTCGCGGGAAGATCCGCAGCCTTCTGGGCAAGAGCCGACGCGGTGGAGTGACCCGCGAACTGAACGACCACGGGCAACTTCGTCTTGTCATTCCCGTGCTCGGCAAGGTAGCTGACGTTGAAGAGTTCCTTGTCGACCGCACCTGACCGGACGAGGGCGGCGGCATCCGCCGGGATCGCGTAAATGCTGTTGTCGCTGCCCTTTCCAGTGTGCGATGTGGCGTTGATCGGCGGGGTCGGCCCGCTACGGCGGGGCATTGCACTCGTCGTCACCGTGTACCGGTCGCCACCGGACGGACTGAGCGAGACGCGATCACCCGTGACGAGCGTCAGCGTGCGCGGCCCGACCTGCCTTCCGGGCAGGGAGAGGCTTGTCGGCTCGGCCGAATGCCTGCCCGCTCCGGCCACCGGCGTGCCTTTGGCCACCTGGGCATCCGCAGTGGACACGGTCTGCGCCTGCGCCGACGCCCAGATCAGCGGGGTTATGCAAACCAGGGCGGTAAGGGCTCGCCGAGACTTCGCACCGGCCGGGTAGCCAGGCGATCCTGATCGGGAGATTCTCACAAGGGCCTCCTCTTGGCAGCGGGGTTCGTCATGATCAGTGACCGCCTGTCGTCGTCAGCGCCCAGTCATGGAAGGTGAGCTTGTCGGGGACGACGTCGACCGCTGATGTCGTCGGCGTACCGCCGGCCACCGTCGCGGTGAACTGCTGCGATCCGCTGAGGCGGCTGAACAGCCAGTAGTACCCATCGGCCTCGGCAGCATCTTCCGGCGTCGCGATCGAGACGCCCGAGTCGCGCGGGTCGGCGTTGCTGACGACCGTGGCACCGATCACCGGCTGGCCCGTGGCTTTGTCGGTGACGACGCCTGCGACGATGCCTCCGGCAACGGGCACGCAGGTGTGCGTACCGAGGAAGATGTCGTCGACCGACCAGTACCAGCCACCGTTGCCGGTGAAGTGGAACCTGACCTCGACGCCCTGCTTGCCGGCGGCCTGCGGCACCGCGATGGCCATGTGGCCGATGGCGTTGCTGCGGTCCTGATGCCAAACGGTGGTCCACGAGCTGCCGCTGTTCAGACTCACATCGACGCTCGCGGTCTGACCGTGCGCAACCGCGTAGTACGCAGTGTCGAATGTCAGCTGGGGCGAGGTCTGGTGCGTCAGGTCGACCGGCGGCGAGGTGAGCGTGGTGTTCTCGCTGCCGGACGCCGAGTCGGCAACCGCAAAGCTGTCGTCACCGCCGGGCGGCGGGGGCCGATCACCCGGGTCGTCGAAGCGCCACGACTGCCGAGTTCCGGACAGCTTCCACCCGTCCTGCGGCGTGCTCCCGTTCCAACCGGAGAAGCCGGCGCTCGCACCGTTCCAGTCGTAGCCGGGCGCGGTGCAGCTTGCCGCGTCGACAACCGCGACGATGTCGTGCTGCAGGCCGCTCTTGTCCAGGTGCAGTTGCACGTCCTGCGCCTTGTAGCCGGGATACTCCGGCGCGACGTGCAGGGTGTAGTCGGCGTCCTGTGGCAGCTCGACGCTGTACTGCCCGGTTTCAGCGTTCGTGAAGATAGGCCCATTGGGGTAGCCGTCGATGGTGATCTTCGAGTACAGAGGCCATCCGTGGCCGGACCCGTCGGTGACGGTGCCCGAGACCGTGGCACTGGGAACGCTGCTAAGTGCGAAGTCGACGCTCGTCGTCTGGCCGTCGTCCACGTGGATTCCGGTCTGGGTCTGCTTCGGGTATCGGAATGCCGACGCGCTGACGTCATAGGCTCCGACGGCGGCGGCGAGGTCGTACTTGCCGTGCGCGTCGGTGCGCGTCTCGTAGCCCTCAGGTGTCGACACTGTCGCCCCGGCGATCGGCGTGCCGCTGTCCTTGTCGGTAACCGTGCCGGCGATGTCGCCGTGTGGCCCCTGGCTCAATGCCGCTACGCCATTGGGACTGCCCATCCCGGTGGGTCCGTCCCACCCCGGTCCCGCCGTGCACAGGATCGTTGCGCAGGTTCCGTCGGAGCCATCCGTGACATCGAAGAGACCGGCTGCCTTCGACGGGTCGTACGGGTACGTGACGGGGTACGTTCCAGCCGCGGGTGCGCCGGCCAGCGCGTACATCGCCGCGACGAGAGGCGACGAGAGGCTGGTTCCGCCGACTTGCAGCCACCCGTTCTGGCCGAGCGTGTCGTAGACGGCCAGGCCGCTTGCCGGGTCAGCGTCAGCGGAGATGTCGGTGGTCGCGCGATGGTCCGGGCATGTCGTATTGATGCGGTCCTGATAGCCCGGGTGCGGTTCGTACAGCGAGCAACCCGATCCGCCGCTTGCCCACGCCGCCTCGGTCCAGCCCCGTGCCGTCGACGCGTCCTTCGACAGCCTCGTGCCGCCGACGGCAACGACATTGGGATTCGTGGCCGGCCAGCTCTGCACGTTGCCGGCATCGCCCGAGGACACGGTTATGGCTACACCGGCATGGTTGTAGTAGTGGTCGCTGTCCGTTTCGAACGGGAGTTCACCGTCGACGCCATAGGAGTTCGACACGTACTTGGCGCCCATACTCACCGCTGTGTCGACGGCTATCCCGAGGCTGTCGAGGCTCGAATCATCGCCTTGTACCAGCAGGATGTTGCAGTTCGGGCACGCGGCGGAGACCGCATCAAGGTCGAGCGAGGTCTCCACCGCCCAGCCTGCGTCATCGGGCGGCAAGTTCGTGCCGCCGCGCTGGTCAACCTTGCGCAAGCAGCCGTTGCTGCTGGTGCATGGTGACAAGCCGTAGTAGGACCGGAAGGCGGCCAGGTCCGACTCAGCTGACGAGTCGCCGTAGGCATCCACGATCGCGACCGTCTGACCGCCACCACTGTTCGGCAGCTTGTATGCGTCTTTGATGTCAGCGGGGCCGAGCGCTGACGCCGGCGGGGCAGTGGCGTCAGCGCTGAACTGCGGTCCGCTGGCTGTCGTCCACACCGTCGCGTAGCAGCGGGCAGTGCCCTTGGCCACCTCACGGTTGCACGGCGCCGGAGCGGCGTGCGGGGTTGCCGCAATCGCTGGGTGTGCCTGGACAGCTGGCTGCGCGATCGGCGCTGACGAACGGTCTGCCGACGCATTGTTCGACGGGCTGCCGCTGGCTATTGGGATCACCAGCAGCGACGTGATGGCGGCGGCTAACGCTGCGTAGCGGTAGACGATCTTGCGTCTCGGGATCATCGTGCCCCTCTCCTGTTCAGGCGGTCAGAGCGGTTGGGCTTGCGTGCGCGGGTCATCGGTGGCCTCCTGAGCCACTCATCGCGCTGGCTGGTCCACTTGAGGCTCGGGCCTACAAGGGCTCGTACAGATCGTCTTGCGTGGTGACGGGCTGATCGCCGGACGGGGGCTCGTCGCGTTCGCTGGCGCCGCCGAGCAAGGCGTGGTCTTGCCCTGACACTTGCGCGTCGAGGTCGGTCGCCGCGTCGCTCGAGGACGTCGACGCATCAGGATCTGGATTTTCCATGGATGTCCTTGCTCGGCACGGGTTTGGCCTTGTGGCGCTACGGAAGTATCGGCGCGCGCGGCGCTGCGTTGCGATCAGGCAGATGACTGAATGTTCTAAGCCGGCGCGAGCACCGTCGACTGCTCAGTCGCGGAGCGGCCGGTCATGCGGGCTCGAGCCCGGACTCGACCGCGCTCACCGCGAGGGCGGTGCGCGAGGTGACATCAAGCTTGCGCATCGCGGACTTCAGCTGCGTCTCCACCGTCTTCGGCGACCGGAACAGGATCTCCGCGATCTCGCGATTGGTCTTGCCCGACGCGACGAGGCGGACCACCTCCAGCTCGCGTGGGGAGAGCTGGTTGCCGTAGCCACGCCTTCCGCCGCGCCACACCCGCCGGGTCACAACACCGTGCTCTCGCAGCACGCGGGTCGCACGTTCGGCGTCGCTCACCGCGCCCAGTGCCGTCAATCGATCATGGACGTCGGCCAGTAGCGACAGGCCCGCCTCGCGCTCGTCCGCACTGATCAAGCACCGGGCCTGCGCCTCCCGCGCGAGCAGCGCGTCGTACGGCCGGGGCAGCGCCTGCCACGCGGCGGCAGCATCGTCATAGAGCGTGGCGGCAACGGCGTGCTCCCCGCGCGCTTCGGCGAGGATCGCCTGGCACCCGATCAACGCCGCGCGTGGTGCGGGCGCGTCGCGGCCATCCAGCCACTGCGCGAACGCCGTCACGAGCTCAGTGGCTTCAGCCAGCCGGCCGGCGGCCGCCAGGGCGCTGACTCGCGGCGCGGCGAGGTCGGTCGCCCACAGCCAGATCCGCTTCTGCACCACGATTTGCATCGGCTCGTCGGTGACCCGCAGCGCGTCGTCGACGAGTCCGTCTGCCAGGTACAGCTTGGCCAGCGCGGCAGCCGGTTCCATGGTGCATTCGACGGCGCCGTGCTGGCCGGTCGCGGCCAGCGCGCGCTCGAAGTGCTCACGAGCAGCGGCGTTGTCGCCATTGGCCGCGAGCAGCAGCCCGGTGACCAGGACGGACTCGAGTGCTGTCACCCACTGCATGTCGGCGGCGTCGATCGCCGCGGCGCGCTCGGCCAGGCCGTCCCAGGCGCCGGTGAACCAGTCGAGGTGGACCAGCGTCGCGGCAATCACGTCGCGATAGCGCAGGTACTGATTGCGCCCGGCCAGCTCGAACGCATTGTCCAGTCGCCGACGAGCCTGCGCGAAGTGTCCCCACCTCATGGCGAGATCGCCGATGTTCAAGTTGGCCCGCGCGACTCGTCGCGCGTCCGCGCCAGATGTCGCGCCGTCGGAAATCCGGGCTGCATCGATCCAGGCTGACTCCTCGCCCAGCAGCAGGAGACCCACCACGGTGTCGATCTCGATATCCATGCGCTCGCCGTGCTCGAGGTGCGCCGATGTCTTCGCCGCGCGCTGCAACCACTGCTGGTGCGCCCGCGCCGGCCAGGTGGCATTCCGCGCCCAGCCGAGCAGGATCATCGCCCGGGCGGCATTGACCGAGCCGTTCGGGAGGCCGGGGATCGCTCGTTCGACTTCCGCGCGGCCGGCTTCGTACTCCTCCATCACGGTGAGGACGCGCCCGAGCTGAAACCGCAGGTTAGCCTCGTCGATCGGGACGAGTGCAGACGTGTCGAGCACCGACCTGAACCGCCGGACGACGTCGGCGAACCGGTCGCGCCCGATGAACGAGGAGAGCGGGATCTTGTGCGCGAGCCTCGCCATGGTCGCGGCCGGTAGCTCGGCGCTGGTGATCAAGTCGTGCAGCAACGCGATGGCGGCCGCCTCGTCAGCGGCGGCGAGGGCGAGGTCGGCCGCCTGTTCGGCATACCGGCACCAGTTAGGCGTATCGCCGGCTTCGCGGAAGTGGCGGGCCAGCTGCGTGGCAGGCAGCGGCGAGGTCGCTTCCAGCACGTGGCCGGCACGACGATGCATCGCCCACCGCAGCGGAGCGGACATGGACTCGTACACAGCTCGGGCGGCCAGCGCGTGCCGGAACGAGTACAGCAGCCGCCCGCCCTCGGCCAGCAGCCTGCACTCCAGCGCGGCACTCAATCCGGCATGCACGGGCCCGGCCTCGAGCCCCGTAACCGCAAGGAGGGTGGCCTCGCTCGCCGGCTCGGCCAATACCGCCGCAGCTCGCAGTACTGCATGAGCAGCGGGGTCGAGCCGGCCGACACGTTCGAGTACCGCGTCGCGCACGGTGGGGGGCACGTCGATCTCCGCGAGGCTGCGGCGCACCCACTCGCCGTTGCGACGGGACAGGTCGGCACGGCCGTGCATGAGCCGCACGGATTCCTCAACCGCCAGGGGCAGCCCGTCGGTGCGCTCATGCACGAATCTCGCGAAGGCGTCAGAGACGTGTTCGCCGGCCAGCATCGACGACACCAGCTGGGCGGTCTCGGTCACGTCCAACGCCTCGACGCTCACCCGGACCCGCGTCGTCCCGGCCGGCGCTCGTGACGACAGGCGCAGTATCAACGAGTCGGGCGGGACGTCCTCCGGCCGATAGGTCATCAGCAGACTCGGGGTCCGGGCTTGCCGCGAGGCCAGCAGGAGCAAGAACTCCAATGTCGCGTCGTCGGCCCAGTGCACGTCCTCGACGATGAGCACAGCAACGTCAAGACAATCCAGCAGCTCGGCCAGGGCTCGGAAGAGCCGATGGCGGGTTGCTCGCACATCCTCCGCCGGCTCGGGCATCGGCGGCAGGTCAGCTGCCCACTCGGGAAAGAGTGGACGCAGCGCGCCTCCCAGTGCGCTCAACGTGAGTTCGGTGACGCCG
This sequence comes from uncultured Actinomycetes bacterium, assembly GCA_963733615.1. Taxonomy (GTDB): domain Bacteria; phylum Actinomycetota; class Actinomycetes; order Mycobacteriales; family Jatrophihabitantaceae; genus DASXRA01. The sequence goes on along the minus strand of CAVTEA010000029.1, from coordinate 68,529 downwards.
TCGGTCGCCTGTCGCACCGCGTCGACCAACGGGCCGAGCGTGTAGGGCTGGCGAAAGGGCGGGCAGACTGCAGTCAGCATCCGGTGCCGTTGCCCGCTGACGGAGGCCGTGAACTCCTGCACCAGTCGGCTCTTGCCGACCCCCGCCTCACCCTCCACCAGAACGACCGCGGCCGGCTGGATCAACGCGTGCTCCAGAGTGGCCATCTCCGCCGCACGCCCGATGAAGTCGGGCGAGCTGAGCGTCGAGGGGCCGCCCACGCCGCGCGAACTGGTCACGCGTCCAGCCATCATCGGCTCCCTGAGCATCGATCCCCGTTTGGGTATTCAACACCGTGCGCACAAATGGCCGCGATCCGTAGCGTTGTGGCACACCACCGGCATTCATCTCGCCAACCTCGAAGCTTGCAATCGGTTGAGCGCGTCCACGAAGGCGCCCGACCTCGCAACCACGAGGAGCGTCGACACGGTCAACCGTGCGGCGCTCCCAGACTTCCCGTCGGGTCTTGATCATCTGTGCTGGATCCGCTCCTGCTCGCGGTTTCGACAGAGATGATCAATGGCGGGTCAGCGCGGGCTTCCAGTGTTGGATGCCCCGCGGTCGGCACGGCGTAGGGCACCTTGCTCAAATCGATCAGGTGACCTTGTGCCCTTTTCGGGGGGTGCTCGTCGGGGGACAGTCGAGTCGGGCGCTCGCGAGGAGGTCCGAAATGTGCATGCGCCGGTGATACACGACGGGGCGAGCCGCGTCGGCGAGTCGCCCGGACGGGCCGGCGCGGGAGTCGTTATGGGGGCCGGTGCGGGTGTCGTGTCCGCAGTGCGCGAGGTCTCCGCGGACCCGCCTGTCATCCAAGCGATTGCCGCCGATGATGTGTTCGATGCGCTGGGCTCGTCGCGGCGTGGGCTGACGTCGGCTGAGGCCTCTGATCGGCTGACGCGTTACGGCCGGAATGAGTTGCCGCCGCCGCGACGGCGACCCCTGTGGCTGCGCTTCGCTGCCCAATTCACCGATCTGTTCGCAGTCGTGCTGCTGATCGCCGCAGCGATCACCTTGCTCGCCTACCTGCTCGGGAACCCGCCAGACATCGGCAATCTCCAGCTGAGTATCGCGATCCTGTGCGTGGTGGTGCTGAACGCGGGGATCGGTTTCGCTCAGGAGTACTCGGCCGAACGTACCGCCCAGGCGCTTGTGGCCATGGTGCCGCGAACCTGCCGGGTGTTGCGCGACGGCGTCCGTCAAGAGCTTCTCGGGGCGGTGCTCCTACCCGGCGACGTGGTATTGCTCGACGCGGGAGACGCGGTGCCTGCGGACTGCCGGCTGGTCGAGGCCCATTCGTTGTCGGTCAACAATGCGGCGCTGACCGGAGAGAGCGCACCTGTCAGCAGAACCGCCGAGGCGACCGGCCCGAACGTCCCTGCGTTGGATGCCCGCAATCTGGTGTTCATGGGAACGACGGTCGCTGCGGGCAGTGGCAAGGCGGTCGTCGTCAGGACCGGTGCGCACACCCAGTTCGGGCGGATCTTCGGCCTGACCATGCAGGCTCCGACGCAAAAAAGCCCGCTGCAGAAGCAGGTTGCGGTGATGGCGCGGCGGGTGTCGGCGGCGGCGGTGGGCATCGGCGGGTTGGTGTTCCTGCTCCGGTTGCCGGCCGACCAGCCCATGGTGACGTCGTTCGTATTCGCGCTAGGGGTCATGGTGGCGCTGGTCCCCGAGGGTTTGCCGGCCACTTTGTCGGTGTCGCTGGCGATCGGCGTGCGGCGTATGGCGGCCTATCACGCAGTGGTGAAGAAGCTGCTCGCAGTGGAGGCACTCGGTTCCACGACGGTTATCTGCACCGACAAGACCGGCACCCTGACCCAGGCCGAGATGACCGTGACCCAGGTGTGGACGGCGGGCAGAGTTCATGCCGTTGGCGGGATCGGCTACGCGCCGCAGGGCGACGTCGCCGACCCGGCGCCGCTGCGGCCGCTGTTGCGGTTGGCCGCGCTGTGCAGCAACGCCCGGCTGCTGCCTCCGTCCGAGCACGACGGATGGCGCGTGCTCGGCGATACGACCGAGGGGGCGCTGCTCGTCGCGGCGGCGAAGGCGGGCATCGATCTGGCAGCAGAAGAGCTCGTGACACCGCGGGTGGCCGAGTTTCCGTTCGACTCCGCCCGCAAGCTGATGACCACGATTCATCGCGTCGAGGGCGGCTACGAGGCATATGTCAAAGGCGCGCCGCAGGAACTGCTCGCGCGCTGCACCCACATCGAGTGGGCCGGTGCCGTCCAGCCCCTTGACGACACAGTGCGCAGTGACGTGAGCGAGGCAAACGATGCGATGGCCCGTCCAGGACTGCGAGTGCTCGCTGTCGCGTATCGCACGGTCGACGGCCCGCACGTCTCGCAATCGGATGCCGAATCGGGCCTGACCTTGTGCGGACTGGTCGGCATGCTCGACCCGCCAAGACCGGAGGTCACCGACGCAGTCCGGGCCTGCCGCCGGGCCGGGATCCGCATCGTCATGGTGACCGGTGACCACGCACTGACCGCCGAGGCGGTGGCCCGGCAGGTCGGCATCGTCCGCGGTACCGGCGCGCCGCGAGTACTCACCGGCACGCAGCTCGCCGAGCTGGACGACCCGGAGCTGGACGAAGTGCTCGCCGATCCCGTCGAGTTGCTGTTCTGCCGCGTCAGCCCGGAGCACAAGATGCACGTGGTGGCCTCGCTGCAGCGCGTCGGTGAGGTCGTGGCGGTGACCGGCGACGGTGCCAATGACGCGCCGGCCCTCAAACGCGCCGACATCGGCGTTGCCATGGGTCGCTCCGGCACCGACGTCGCCCGCGAGGCGGCCGTCATCGTGCTGCTCGATGACTCCTTCGCCGCGATCGCCGCCGCGGTGCGACTCGGCCGATCGGTGTATCAGAACATCCGCAAGTTCCTGATCTACCTGTTCAGCCACAACATCGCCGAACTGGCACCCATCCTGGCCGCGACCTTCGTCGGGTTCCCGCTGGTGCCGATCACCGCCATACAGGTGCTCGCGATCGACCTCGGCTCGGATGTGCTGCCTGCGTTGGCGCTCGGCGCGGAGCCGCCCGAGCCCGACGTGATGGACCGTCCGCCGCGCTCGCGTAGCGAGCCGCTGTTCTCTGCGGCACTGGTGCGCAGATTCCTGTTCCTGGGCACCGTGCAGTCCATCGGCGTGTGCGTGGCGTTCTTCTGGCGCATCGAATCCGCCGGATTGCCATTCTCAGACTTCACCGCTTCGACCCCGGCCTATCGGGAGGCGATCACGATGGTGCAGGCCGGGATCGTGGTCAGCCAGTTCTTCAACGGGTTCACTGTGCGAAGCGACCGACACAGCGTGTTCCAGGTCGGTCTGCTGTCCAACCCACGGCTGATCATCGCCGAATGCATCGGCGTGGGCATCATGGCCGCGATCAGCTATGTTCCGGCGCTGCAGTCAGTCTTCAACACCGCGCCGCTGTCGGCGGTGGACTGGCTGGTGCTCGTCGGGTTCGGGTTGCTCTTACTCATCGCGGACGAGACAAGAAAGTGGCTGCTACGCCGCCACGACACCGGAGTGTCCAGCGAGGCACGCGAGATTGTGCCCACGAGAGGCGGCATCACATGAAAGTCATCGTGATCGGATGTGGCCGCGTCGGCTCATTGCTGGCGATCAGGCTCACCAGCGAGGGACATGACGTGCGCGTGGTGGATCGCAACCCGAAAAGCCGCCGGCTGCTGCCCGCCAATTTCGCCGGATCATGGCACCCGGGCAACGGATACAACAGGACTGTGCTCGAAGGCGCCGGTATCCGGGAGATCGAGGCGTTCGTGGCAGTGACCTCCGGCGACAACTCGAACATCGTCGCCGCGCGCACCGCCAAGAACGTCTACCGGGTGCCGCTCGTCATCGCCCGCATCTACGAGCCGCGGCGCGCCGATATCTACCGCCGACTCGGCATCCCCACGGTCGCCAGCGTGGTATGGACGGTCGGCCAGATTCACCAGATGTTGCTGCACCGCCATTTGCAGCCCGAGCTCACCTTCGGCAACGGCGAGACCCTGCTGGTCCGCTCGGTGTTGCCCGACTACCTGACCGGACGCCCGGTGCACGATCTCGAAGTGAACGCCGAGATCCGCGTCGTCGAGGTGACCCGCGCCGGGCGCTCGTTCATCCCCGAACCGGCAACCATCGTCGCGCCGGCCGACCTGGTCACATTCGCGGTCGCCTCCAGCGCGCTCGCCCGGCTCCGGAGCTTCCTGAACAAGGAGTTGGGCACATGAAGGTCGTCATCGCCGGCGCGGGCCGGCTCGGCGCGCAAGTCGCCCACGTGCTCCTCGCGGCCGGCAACGAGATCACCGTCATCGACCAGGACGAAGTCCGCCTCGCCGAGGTCACCCAGACGCTGCAGGTCCGGGCAATGCCCGGTGACGCGTGCGAACCCTCGATCTTGGAGGAGTCCGGTGCGCTCAACGCCGACCTGCTCATCTCGGCCACCGGCGACGACGAGGACAACCTGGTGATCAGCCTGCTCGCGAAACGGCAGTTCGCGGTGCCGCGGGTGGTCGCGCGGGTCAACGATGCCGACAACAGCTGGCTCTTCGACGAGCAATGGGGCGTCGACGTCGCCGTACCCGCGGGCATGCCCCTGGTGTCGCTGGTCGAAGAAGCCGCCGGTGTGACGAACACCGTGGCGCTGCTGCGTCTGGCCAAGGCCGGGGTCAACCTCATCGAGACCGCGATCGACGAGACCTCGCGTGCGGCCGGGCGCCGTATCGACGAGATCGCGCTACCGCACGGATCGGTCGTCGCTGCCGTCGTGCGCCGGCACGAGCCCATCGTCCCCGACCAGGCATTCCGCCTCCAGGCCGGCGACGAACTGCTCATCGTCTCCGAGACCGCCACCGAGCAGGACATCCGCTCGGCATTCCAATAGAACGCGGCCGACGCCGCGACCACCCGCGGATTGTGCAACTTGCTGCGGTCCGAGGCCGCAGAAAGTTGCACGATCGGGTGCAAGCATCGATGCGTGGCCGAGAGTCTCGACCTCGTCGAGATCGCGCCAGAGCCACCGGTGGCGTCGCGCGACTACGAGGATCTGCCCGCCCGGCGTAAGCGGCCGGGGTGGCTCACGCGATGGGGTGCCAAAGCCTGCGTGGGCTTGGTCGTGGTGGCGCTCGGGACCGTGCTGGCCGCCGACCATTCGGGCACTGCGCGCTCGAGCCTCGCTCATACCGTCGGTGGCGAATGTCCTACAGGAGTGCCGTGCCAGGAGTACGGGTTCACGACACAGGACAGGTCGGCATCGCTCACCGCGTTGTTCATCGGCGCGACAGCGACCGGCGCTCAGATCTGGTTCGATCCGACCACCGGCATCGTGTACTCCCAGGTGCTCACGGCCCGCCAGAGCGACGTCGTGATCAGGCTGTCGCAGGTGCGCTCCGCCGTCGCCGGGTCGGCCGCATCCGAGCTTCCGACCGAGTTCGACGTGCCGCTGCAGTGGCATCCCAGACTGATGCCCAGAACGGTGATCATCAGCTGCCAGCGCGGCGTCTGGCTGCTCACCGCGATAGTAAGTGGCCCGTGGGATGGGCACCTGCCGTTGGACGCGGCACGGCAATGGGTGGTCACCGCGCCCCCGCCGCAGTGATCGGACAGTGGCGCACGCCTTGAACGATGGTCCACAGTGGACAGTTGTCGCTTCGGCTGCCCGGTCCCTCCGCCACCGTGCCCGGCGAGGACCGCCCGCGCTGCTCGCACGGCTGCCGCACGGCCCGGCGGTCCCGTCACTGGTAACGGCGGGCGATGGCCTCTACGGTGCGTTGGCGTGCCGCGTCCAGGTCGCCGGCGTGACGCATGGCCAGGTCGCGTTCGATGTCGGCGAGTTCGGCGGCGAGGTTGCGGTCGGCCAAGGTCCCGTGAGCCCAGCGGGAGAAGTCTCCCCGCGCCAGGTGATAGTCCAAAGTGGACAGGTCGCAGTGGCGTATGTGCTGGCTGAATTCGTCCAAGGTGGCCGCGACGGCCGATGTTTCGCCGCCGCCCCCGTGGAAATAGAAGCGCCGGTGGGTGGGCAGCGGCCTGGTGGCGTATTTGTGCTGGTGCCGTACGTGCGTGCTGGCCCGTTCGGCGAGGCGGAACTCTCGCGGCGGTTCGTTGCCGAAGCGCAGGCTCGCCTGGAGCGGAACGTGTCCAGACGGTGCCGGCGACGGGGAGGCGTTGACGGTCAGGGTGACCCCGACGTCGGCGAGCACGTCAGCGGGCAGGCTGTCCGGCTGCCAGGTGACCAGGCAGATGCCAGGCTCGGCGACGGTCAGCTTCGCAGTCTGGGTGTCCGCGGCCCACAGTTCCTCGTGCGCCTCGTCGTGGATCACCCAGTGTGGGGTGCCGTACCGCGCCCGTTCGGCGCTGATCGCCTGCGGCAGCCGGCGCACGTAGTCGAGCTTCTCGTCGGCGGACAGGCCGGACAGGTCCAGCACGAGACTGGCCCGGTTCGGGCGGGAAATCGAGAGCAGGTCGGTGGGGCTGGGCAGATGCACGGCCGCGTCGACGAGATGCACGCCGGGTCGTTGGGCCAGGCCGATGTGATCACCTTCCCGGTCGATGACCAGCACCGAGTAGCCCGCGGCAATCCACCGCTCGGCGAGCAGACCGGCCAGGTAGCTCTTGCCGGCACCGGTTTCCCCGCTGATCAGCACGCTCGTCTGCGAACCAGGCACCTGCACCGGCGCACCGTCGTCGAATTCGCCGATCTGGATCCAATGCCGAGCCGGGCACAGCCGCCCATGACCGGCCAGCAGGCGGCCACTGAGCAGGTCGGCAACCCCGACGCCATCGGCGCGCTCGAGCACCAGGTCGGCATGTTCAATCAGCGAGGGCACGGCATTGGCCACGGCGACTCCGACCTCGGCAACCTGAAGCAACCCGAGGTCGTTCTCCGCGTCCCCGACCGCGACGACATTGTGCGGCGACAGGCCGAGCTCGTCGAGCGCGCTGAGCAGGCCGGTGCCCTTCGTGACATGCGCCGGCAGGACCATCGCCGCCGCCCGGTTGTGCACCACCTGGCAGTCCAATCCGAGGTGCTCGATGACCTCGACGGCGACCCCGGCATCTCGACCGTCAACGGCCACCAGCACCCGCCCACCCTGAGTGGCCACGCCGCGATCAGCCAGCGCCGTCTGCACGGCGGGATCGACCGAATCGCACAAACGGCGCTCACCTGACCGAGTCCGCAGCACCGCACCGTTCTCGGTCACCACCGCGTCGAACCGCGCTGCCAGACCGGGAAAACACCGGTCCATCTCCGCGCCGATGCGTCCCGTCACCAGAATCATCTTGCGTTCACGACGGCCGGACTCGATGGCACGCAACGCCTCGACATTCACCGAATCGTTCTCGGCCAGCGTGCCGTCCAAATCAAATGCGATAGCCCGGAAATACCACATAGTCCCCGTCCCCCGCACACAAGACCGGGCGAGCCGCGCTCAATCGTCTTGCCCACCTTGTTCGACCAACCCAGCCTGACCGAACGCATCCGACCGCACCAGGGTCGAATGGCATTCAGCAGATGAGTCGGTGACACGAGGGCTGACGTACAGCACGCGCTCGTCCACGGCCTCGAACACACACAGCTGGAGTGACTTGGCAGGCGGCTCAGCCCGCGGCGGTCTCGATCATGTCGGGCCCGATCACGTTCTGCACCAGGTTCCAGGCTTGTTCGGTGGCGAGCGGGGCGGCCCAGAGGTAGCCCTGGCCGGAGTCGCAGCCCTGCGCTGCGAGCAGCGTGGCGTGGCGCGTCTGCTCGACGCCTTCGGCGACAGTGGCGAGCCCGAGGGTGTGGGCCAGGGTGATGATCGCGCTGAGAAGTTGGTCGTTGTCGGTGCTGTCCGTGCTGTCGGAGCCCATGGAGTCAGGCCCGGACACGAATGTCTTGTCGATCTTCAGGATGTCGATGGGCAGGTTCTGCAGGTAGGACAATGAAGAGTAGCCGGTGCCGAAGTCGTCGATGGCGATGCGCACACCTTGGTTCTTCAACGACTGGAGCCGTCGGGCGGCGGCGTTCGGATCAGTGATCAGGGCGTTTTCGGTGATCTCCAGAATGAGCCGGTCGGCCGGGATGCCGGCGGCTCGCAGTGCGTCGCGGGTGTCGGTAGGCAGGCTGGGATCGCGCAATTGCCGGGCGGAGATGTTCACGGACATGGTGAGGTGCTGCACGCCGCGGTGCCGGGCGGTCCAGGTCGCGAGTTGCCGAGTGGCTTCGCGCAGGACCCACCGTCCGATGGGGACGATCAGACCGCTCTCTTCTGCCAGCGGGATGAATTGATCGGGCAAGATCATGCCCAGGCGTGGATGGATCCACCGGATGAGCGCCTCGAAGCCTTCGAGTTCGCCGGTCCCGAGAGTCCAGGATGGCTGGTAGTAGAGGGCGAATTCCTTTCGCTCCAGCGCGCCGAGCAGTTCGGATTGCAGCTGGAACCGTTCGCGGGCCTTGTCGTGCATCCAGCCCTCGAAGTGCTGCACCCCGTCCTTGCCGCTTGCTTTGGCGTTGTACATCGCGATGTCGGCGTCGCGGAGCAGATCTCCCACGCTCGAGCAACTGCCGTCGCTGATCCGCACGCCGATGCTGGCGGTGACCAGGTAGTCGATGTGCTCGTCGGTGGTACCGAGTTTGTGCAGGCCCATGCGGATGCGTTCGGCAGCATTGACGGGTTCGTCGTCGGTGGTGAGGTCCTCCATCAGGATCGCGAACTCGTCGCCCCCGAGCCGAGCCAGGGTGTCCTCCGCCCGTGTGAGCGTGGTCAGCTTCGCCGCGACGCTGCGCAGCACCCGGTCGCCGGCGTCGTGGCCGAGGCTGTCGTTGAGGTGCTTGAAACCGTCGAGGTCGATCATGAGCGCCGCGACCGACCGGCCGGTGCGTCGCGCGCGGTGCAGGGCGTGCTCGGCGCGGTCGTTGAACAGGGCCCGGTTCGCCAGGCCGGTGAGTTGATCATGAAATGCCTGGTGACGTAGCTGCTTTTCCAGGGTGACCCGGTCGGTGATGTCACGGGTGTTGACGATGTATCCGGCCACATCCGGGTTGTCGATCAGGTTCGTGATGTGCGACTCGGCGAAGCGTTGCCCGCCGCTGGTGTCCAGGAACTCCCAGGTGAATGCGCGCACCTGGCCGGGTGCCGGCGGCGAGGATTCCAGGACGGACACCAGCGGGGCGAACCGCGCGCCGAACCTGTCGAGGTGCTGCCGCACCAACTCCTCGGCCCGCCTGCCGAACAGGCCGTGCTCGCCGTCGCTGACGGAGATGACCACCAGGTCTCGGGAGAGAACCATCGTTGCGTCGAAGGAGTTCTCGACGAGCGCGGAGTAGTGCCTCTCCCGCGCCGCGAGCTGGTCGGTGCGTTCGATGATGCGGTGCTCGAGGCCGGCCGTGAGGACATGGTTCTCGGCCAGCACACCCATGCCGCACAAGACCGCCACGCCGACCATCGCGGCGATGAGATACGTCAGCGGCCGGTCCATCCGGTGACCCCCGACGACTTGCCACACCACCGCGACAGTCGTCCCGGCGAGGGCGATCAGCTCGGGCAGCAGGACGCCGAGCCACCTGCGGCACGTCCGGGCCGCGGACGCGGCGGGGAACCTCGGGACCGGCCACCGCCTTCGCACGGCACCGCGGACCGGGAGCGCGCTGACAGCGATCAGCAAGAACCCGGCGAACCACCCGGCGCCGCTCGCGTTCACCGAGTCGACGTTCTTGACCGTTGTCAGGTACCAGAACGTGGCGTCCGCAGCCGCCAGGGCAACGATCCCAGCGCCGAGACCACCCAGATCGCCGAACCTGTGCATCCGCGGCCTGGACACCGTGAACAGCAGCGCGGCCAGCGCGACAACATCCAGGATCGGATAGGCCAAGGTCACGATCTGTGTGGAAACCGGGGCATCCGAGCCGCTCACCGCTTGGGCCAACACGAGCGACCACGCCGCCGCGAGCAATCCCCCGGCGATCAGCAGGGCCTCCAACGCGCCCCGCAGCCGGGTCAGCAAACCCGCTGGCGTAAGCACGAACAGCAGCAACCCGGCGATGATCAGCAGCGGGCTGAGTAGAAAGCCGGCGTCACACAACGACGGCGACTCCGGGGTGGTGCCGAGTCCGACCTCGAAGATCGTCCACCCGACCTGACCCAGCCCCCAGCTGCCTGCTCCCGCGCCGATCAGCGCCCATGCAGACCGCTCGCGCCCCGCGCTCCGCCTCGCCACCGTCCAACATGCGGCGAGCGCGATGAACGGCGTAAGACTCTCGCCGATGTCGTCGAAGGCGGTCCACCGCGACTCCCCGCCCGGATGCAGCGAGACGCCGGCCGTGAACAACAGGATCGCCGCCGCGCACAGCCACCAGACCGCGCGGCGCGACACCTGCGGCGGACGGACTCGAGCAATGGTCACCGACAACTCCGGAACAGCAAGCGAATAGGTACCTCCCTCATCGGCCGCGAAGACCGCGAACTGAGCCCGAGCGCGGCAGCGAGCGACCAACCACGACAGGGGTGAGAGGTCGTGCAGATATCGACCATTTGCCCGGGACGGCCAGGCGCGTAACTGCTAAGTCACGCGCAGGGTGACTGTGCCGTCAGCGTCGGAGTCGACGCGGGTTGCGAACGGCCGGCTGATCCGGTCGAGAACGGTCCGCAGCCATGGCGTTTCGAGATTGATCACCCGGACGTCGGGTGCCAGGTCGTGCAGCGTCTGGAGGGCAGGTGGGGCCGTTGGGCTCTGTCAATGCGCGACCAACGGCAGGTTCCTTTCGACGCGACACAGCACACGATCGCTGTGTCTGGCTATTTAGTTGGGGGTGGCAGACATGAAGGCTGTCGTAGGCGACCGACTCGTTGTCCTGTCCCGGCATCTTGCTGAGCCGACGCGCATAGGCGAGATCGTCGAAGTACACGGCCCGGACGGTGTCCCGCCTTTCGTCGTCAGATGGGCAGGCGAAACCGACACCGTCGTAGTCATCCCAGGACCCGATGCGCACGTCGAGCACCGCACTGATGCCGCCGGCGCGGAGTCAAACCAGACGTAGCGATGTGGCTGCCATCCATCTCCTCCACTCGATGCGACGGCGGCCTCCGCGCTGCGGGCTGGCTACCGAGGCCACAGCATCGAAGCGATGAGGAGGTTCGGGATGAAGAGGCACAGGTCGAACAGTCCGGCCAGAATGAACCTGTACCTGCCGTCGGTTCGCCTGTCGGTCAGCGGCGAAGATGTGCTTGATGACCCTGTCCTCGCCGCGTTGGTCGTCGAAGACACGTGCTGGTGCATCGCTCGTGACGATTGGCTGGCCCGCCATCCGCACCGCTGGCGGCGGCGCAAGGTCGACCGGCACCAGGCTGAGCACCAGCAACTTTGCGACCAGCGTGACGAAGTCCGATCCCTTGCTCGACACTGCGGCCTGCTTGCTGACTGAGCCGGGCCAACCTCCGAGCGACGACACCCGCGACGGCGTCACATGCCGGGCCAAACCATCCATCTCGTCGGGTCGGGACCTAGTGCTCTGTCGTCCAGCCAAGTCGGTCGCGAAGATCGCAGGTGACGGCGCTCTCGTGCGGGCTGTGCCACGAAGGCTGATCGATCTGGGTAGCCAGGTGCACCGGCGTCCCTTCGAGGACAACGCCACACCGTGACCTTGAGCTGACGAGGAGATACCGATGGCAACTCGACAAGGCCCGATCGTCGTTGGCGTCAATGACTCTCCAGGCGCCGAGGCGGCGATGCGTTGGGCCATGGACGACGCGCGCACACGTAAGGTTCCGCTTCGTCTGGTATTCGCCTACCGCTGGGAATACCGCTACGCGGACATCCCGATCTATGGCGATGTCCCAGACTTCGACGCGGAGCAGTCGCGAGATGTCGCGGAGAAGGTCGTCACGCAGATGGCCGAACTCGCCCGGGAACTCGATGCGGACGTCGACGTGGACGGCGAAGCGATCGACGGCAGGGCGGCAGATGTTCTCATCGACCAGTCGACCTATGCGAGCCGGATCGTGCTCGGTTCGCGTCTCCACAAGGCGCTTGGCTCGGTGATGCTCGGTTCGGTGAGCGCGGCGGTAGCCGCTCGCGCGTCGTGCCCCACCGTAGTCGTGAGGGGACCGTCCGGATCGCCTCAATCGGGCGCTGCCGTCGTCGCCGGCGTGGACGGCACGCAGGCATCCGAGACCGTTCTCGAATTCGGGTTCGACCACGCCAGCTGGCATCACCTGCCGCTGCGCGCCGTGCTGTGCTGGCACCCCGATCTGTTCGCGGTTCTCACCGGCCGTCCAGAACCTCCGGCGCCGAAGCACGTCGAGGCCTGGCTGTCGGAAACCCTCGCCGGCTGGCGCGAAAAGTACCCCGATGTCGAGACATACCCGCAGGTGGTCCGGGAGCACTCCCCGGACGGTCTGCTGCTCGCGTCCCGGTCGCAGCATCTCCTCGTCGTGGGCAGCCGCGGCCGACATGCGATGGCGGGCACGCTGCTCGGCTCCGTAAGCCAAGGCGTGCTGCACCATGCAACCTGCCCCGTTGCGGTCATTCCAACGCATGGCACGTGACTGGGTCAGCGTGATCAAACGGGCGACGCCCCGATGCCGTTCGCGCAGTGCCCATGCCGTCGCGCGTCGCTGCTCGATCAGACCAAGAAACCGCAGCGCACCACATCCGCCACCGGGGACGGCCGAGGTCTTTCCCTTACACATTCGACTCTTATATCGGGCGCTGTGGCTAACAAGTGGCGTTGGTCCCAGCGCAATAGGAATCGCAATAGGAATGAGGTCTCGCTCTGTGAGCCGCTAGAGCCAGGCGCGGAGTTCCTTCGCGTCGGCGGCCTTCCAGACCGGCCGCCATGCGTGGCGCAGCCGGGTTGCTAGCTGGCGTTCGCGTTGCGATGAACTGGCCGGCGACGACCGCGCACGTCGGGCGAGCCTGGGCTGCATCGCGCAGCCATTGCTGGGCGACGGTGGCGTCGTGCCAGTCGCCGAGAACATCCTGCAGTCGTGCCAGCGCTGCGGCGTGTGCCGTGGCCGGTCCGCCGAACTCCGGTCGGGCCGCCTCCATTGTGTAGCGGCTGCGTTTTGCGGCGATGCGGATTCGGTGCAGGTCGGCGTCGGTGGGGTCTTCGGGGCAGGCGTCGACGGCCCGTTGCAGTCGGCGGTACTGGCGGCGCACCGCGGCGTGCACGATGCGACGCGCCGGCAGTGCGGCCTGCTCATCGTTGTCCGCGGCGAAGGCGGGAGTCTTCGTTGCCTCGATCAGCGCTTCGAGCAAGGAGTCGTAGCGATGGCCGCGCAGGGCGGCGAGGGCGGCGTCGCGCGCGATCTGGCTCTGCTCCCGCAGGTGGTCGAACAGCGCGTCGCAGCCCGTGTCGTCCGCACTCGGCAGGTCTTCGGCGAGCCTGCGCAGTCGCTCGCCCAGTACGTCCAGGTCACGGACGTTGCCGACCTCGCCGACCAGCCAGCCCAACTCGCCGCGCAGCGTCCGCGTCCACTCGGCATCGAGAACAGCGCCGAATGCCTGCAGGTCCGAGCGCAACGTTCGTGCAGCCACCCGGAACTGGTGTAGGTCCTCAGGATCCTGGCCCAGCCGCACGCCCGCATCGTGGCGCTGCAGCCGGTCCACGGACACTGCGAGGGCGTGGCGGATCAGATCCTCGATCGTGGGCTTGCTACCCAACCGCTCGACGACCACGTCAGGCGCTGCCCTCGCGCGCTCCCCTATCGCCCGCACCAGCTTGGGCATCGGGGGCTCCGGCCGGCAGCCCGCCGCAGTGAGCGCCTTGAGGACGGCCCGCTGTTGCTTGCGAGTCCCGGCGCCGTCGGCGAACTCCACCTCGACCTCGTGAAAGCTCGCGACCTGCCGCCGCCCGTCGTAGGCGGACACGACGTCATCAACCAGATCGGCATGGTGAGTGCCGCCCTGGTCGCTCAGCCGGATCAGCGTTCGCTGCGTGTGCAGCCTGACGACTTTGCGCAAGCCGCCGGGATTGCACATATCCGCGCACCAGGTCACGCACCTGCGCAGGTACTGCCCCCGCGGTGCCCTCGAAGCTGAGTTCGCGACGCGCCAGCAGCTCACCAACCGCAGCACCCGGCAGCTTCACCGTCCACAGGGCGCCGTCCTCGCCAGTGCGGTAGCGCACCGTCGCACCCACGCGGGCCAGCGCAAGATCGCTGGTGTCGTAATAGACCGCATTCAAGTCCAGGCTTACCGGCGCCGCGGCGCGCAGACCAGCGACATCATCCATATCCGGCAAGGTGAAACCGTCCGGAGCCATCAGCTTGATCTCGCGCTCGACAGACATGCGCATCAACCCCCATAGCCGTAACCACTCTCCCCCGACGTCACGACCTCGGCCCAGAGCCCAGTCGAGCTGACAGGCGGTCAGTCGCGACGCCGGGGCGGCACCACGAGCACCGGCTGGTCGGCGAACTCGAGAACATGCCGGGTCTGCGTTCCCACGTACGGCTCGCCGCTGGCCGAGCGGGCGGACTTGCCGACGATCACCAGATCCGCAGGCCACTGGCGTGCAGCATCGAGGACGGCGGGCCCGACGTCGCCGGCGAGCAGGTCGGTCTCGGCGGCGACGCCGGCCTTGTCGGCCAGAGCCGCGACACGGGTCAGAATCGAGACCGCGGCCTGGGCTCGTCGCGTGCCGGCAGCAGGGCGCCGGCTGGCCGCCTCGAGGGCCTCGTCGAGCAAGTGGTCGGCGCTGACGTGTACGACGCGCAGGCTGGCGTGCAGTGCACCGGCAAGTTCGACGGCGAAGCGCGCGGCAGCGAGCGAGTCGGGTGAGTCGTCAACGGCAAGTAGCACTCGTTGGATCACGGCAGGGACCTCCGATCGGGCTGTGCGGCGACTGCGCGTCGCAGCCGTATGCCGTCCTCCTGCTCGGTCTGCTCGAGCGACTCCTCGAGGGCGGCGAGTTCGTCGCGCAGCCAGGGCAGCCAACGCTTCTCCAGCGCGCGCAACCGGCGGCGGGTGACCGCGATCTCCGCTTCGACAAGGCGAACTGCCTGCTCCGCAGCCGCCGCGCGAATGCCGGCCTGCAGCGCCGCGCGGAAGGCGGCGGCGGTCGGGACGATCGCAGCGTTGCCCGGAAGAGACATCGTGTCCTCGGCTGGTCGGGTGGCGATGGCGTCGGTCGGATAGCGCAGCCCCATGGCAGTCGTCCACTGCACCTCGACCTCGACCGGCCGGAGCGGGGTTGCGTTGCGGATGGCGTCTTGTCCGCCGAGCAGCGTCGCGCGCAGCAGCCAGGTACGGGCCTCGGTGCAGGCGGCCGACCAGTCCGCACGGCAGCGGTCGGCCCGGATGTGCATGCGCTGCTGCTCGGGGATGAGGATGCGCAGCTTGCGATCGAGTTGGTCGCGTCCTCGCTCGGCGGTGCCGAGCCGGCGGTGCAGCCACATTCGCCCGGCCCGTCCGGGTGGAATCCTTGCCAGGACCGCCATGAGCTCACGACCCGGTTCTGCGGTGGGCGTCGAGGAACCGCGGCGACAGCATGGTCAGCTCACGGACCGGCAGGATGTTTGCGGCGTCCCAGCAGCGGTCCAGGGTCTGCTCCAGGCTCCGCCGTTCGCCGCGCTGCTGATTGATGAGGCGCTGTTCGAAGTCGGTGCCGAAATGCAGGTAGAGCTGGTCGGTGGCGTTGAGCGCGGAAGCGCCGACAATCTCGGCGAGCTCGCGGACCTGCCGGGCGCGCGCGAGCGCGGCGAGCAGCTGCGCGGCGAGTTCGAGGTGGTCGTCGCGCGTTCGTCCTGGCCCGGCGCCGCTGCGCATCAGCCGCGACAGCGACGAGAGCGGGTCGACGGGTGGGTAGATGCCGCGTGCATGCACGTCCGGGGCAAGCACGATCTGGCCCTCGGTGATGTAGCCGGTGAGATCCGGCACGGGGTGCGTGATGTCGCCGGCGGGCATGGTCAGCACCGGCAGCACGGTCACCGAGCCGGTCCGGCCACGAATGCGCCCGCACCGCTCGTACAGCGAGGCGAGGTCGCTGTACAGGTAGCCGGGGTAGGCCCGCCGGCCAGGCATCTCACCTCGCGCCGACGAGACCTCGCGTAGGGCTTCGGCGTAGCTGGTCATGTCGGCGAGCACGACGAGCACGTGCCGGTCGAGTTCGAACGCGAGGTGTTCTGCGACGGTCAGCGCGATGCGTGGCGTCAGGATGCGCTCGATCACCGGGTCGTCGGCGGTGTTCAGCAGCAGGAGCAGCTCGCCGGCCGCGGAGCGTTCCTCGAGTGCGGCGCGAACCGCATCCGCATCGACATGGGTGAGCCCCATCGCGGCGAAGACGACGCTGAACGGCTCGTCGCCCGCAGTCGACTGGGCGGCGATCTGGGCGGCGAGTTCGAGGTGCGGCAGCCCGGCGACCGAGAAGATCGGCAGCTTCTGACCACGGACGAGCGTGGTGAGCGCGTCGATCGCGGAGATGCCGGTCAGGACCGGCTCGGCCGGCGGCTCGCGGTGCGTCGGGTTGAGCGGGTAGCCGGCGACCGGCGCTGTGGTCGTTGCGGAGATCGGTGGGCCGCCGTCGATCGGCTCGCCGCGCCCGTTGCAGACCCGTCCCAACCAGCCGGGGCCGACCCGGACCCGTAGCGGCTCGCCGGAGAAGGAGACCCGGACATTGCCCGGGGCCAGCCCGTCAGTGCCTTCGAGGACCTGCACGACGGCCAGGTCGCGGTCGACTTCCAGGACCAGCCCGTGCCGTACGCGTACCTCGGTGCTGTCGGATGCCGTGCGGATCACCGCGAACTCGTCCCAGCCGACGCCCAGCACATCGCGCAGCACCAGCAGTGGCCCGCGTATCTCGGTCACGCCGGTGTGCTCGACAGCGAGCCTTGGGGTAGTCCGCGGCGCGCTCATTGCAGCCCGGCCAGGACGCTCAACATCTGCTCGCGTCGGGTAACGACGCCCTCGGCATCGCCGGGCGATGTCTCCTGTGCCGCGCGCAGCAGCGGGGAGAAGTCGAGTTCCTCGATCTCGGCCGCGGAGATACCGCGATCGATCAACTCGTCGCACTGGTCGACGACCGCGAGCACGGCGTCGATGAGCGCGGCGGTCTTCTCGGCGCTGCAGTGGGCGTCGTTCTCCGAGAGGGCGCTCTGCTGGAGTACCCCTTCACGCAGCAGTCGGCCGGCGAGCAGGACCACACGTTCGTGGCCGGGCAGCGATCCGGCACCCACCAGCTCGGCGAGGTCACCGAGACGGTCGGCCTCGGCCAACAAGCTCGTCACCCTGGCTCTGCGCCGCGCCCATTCCAGGTCGCCGTTGCGGGCATACCAGACGCCGAGGCGTTCGGCGTCGCGCGAGAACGAGCCGGCCCAGCCGACGGCCGGGTAGTGCCGCGCGTAGGCGAGGTCGCGGTCCAGGCTCCACAGCCCGCGCACGAAACGTTCGGTGTGCGCGGTGACCGGTTCGGTGGTGTCGCCACCGGGCGGTGAGACCGCGCCGATGATCGTGACGGACGCTTCGCGCGCCGCCGAGCGTGGTCACCCGGCCGGCGCGCTCGTAGAAGGCGGCGAGCGCCGACGGAAGCGACGCCGGGTATCCCTCCTCGGCGGGCAGCGCGCCTGATCGCGACGCGAACTCACGCAGGGCCTCTGCCCATCGAGACGTCGAATCGGCGATGACGACGGCGTCGTAGCCCATGTCGCGGAAGTACTCGGCGACGGTCACCCCGGTATAGATGCTGGTCTCGCGCGCCATCATCGGCATGTTCGAGGTGTTGGCGATGATCACGGTGCGCTCGGCCAGCCGGCGGCCGGTCCGCGGATCGGTGAGCTCGGCCAACTCGGCCAGGACGTCGGCCATCTCGTTACCGCGTTCTCCGCAGCCGACGTACACGATGACGTCTGCTGCGCACCACTTCGCGATCTGCTGCAGCAGCATCGTCTTGCCGGTGCCGAATCCGCCGGGGACCGCGGCGCTGCTGCCGCGCGCAAGCGGGAAGACGGCGTCGAGGACGCGCTGCCCGGTAAGCAAAGGCTCGGTGGGGTCGCTGCGTTCACGCACCGGACGCGGCCGGCGCACCGGCCAATCCGTACTGATGCGTATGGAGGTGCCCGCAACGGTCGCCACCGCTTCGTCCGAGCCATAGCGTTCCAGCGGCGGCGAGGTGTTCGATGCGGCCACTGGTGCCCGGCGGTACCAGCACTCGGTACTCGACTCCGCCGACCGGGAACGTGCCAAGCACCGTCCCTTCGGTCACGCCGTCGCCTTCGGACACCGACGGCTGCCAGGTCCACTGCCGTACCGCTGTCCCGCCGGGTGGCGTCGGGCGTCAGCCAGGTCGGCGCGGTCGTGAGCGGGCGCAGCAATCCGTCGAAGACCCCACCTAGCAGGTCGGGCCCGAGTCGCGCCGAGAGCGGGCGGCCCAATGCCGTCACCGGCTCACCCGCGGCGAGGCCGCCGGTGTACTCATAAGCCTGGACGGACACGATCGAGCCGCGGATCGCGACCACCTCGCCGGGCAGGCCCTTTGCACCGAGCCCGACGAGCTCGGACATCGCGACGCCGCCGAGCCCCTCGACCTCCACCAGCGGCCCGCTCACCCGCACCACCCGCCCACCCGCGCGGCGACCTGCCGCGTTCCGGTTGTCAGCCGGCGCGCTGTCACGCGCCCGTCGATCCCTAGCCGGCTGTCCATAGCTGCTCCAGCTCGAGGTCGGCGAGGGCGGTGTCAACGAGCGCCTCGACGGATGCGTCGATGCTGCGACCGTCAGGCTGTGCCGGCGGTCAGGCCGCCGCCGGCCTGTTCGCAGATGACCGCGTCTTCGCCGAGCTTGCTGCGCAGGACGGCTGCGAGGCGGGCTTGGCGGGCAGGGTCGTCAAGTAGCCGCTGGACGGCATCGCATGCCTGCCTGCGCAGCTCGTCATAGGCGGCCCGCTGTGCGGTGAGCACGACGCTCCGGGCAGTTCGCCGAGCGCGGGCACGATCGACGGCGAGCAGCGCGGCACCCTCTGTCTCGCCCTGGGAGCGGGCATCGGCCAGCAGGGCGGCCGCCTGCTTGCGCGCTTCGTCGATGGTCTGCCTGGCCGTCCTGCTCGGCGGCAGCGCGTATCCGGTCTGCGTCGGCATTTGCGCGGGCGAGCAGCGCGGCGCGCAACGGTTCGAGGGCGGCGAGTTCGCTCATCCGGGCATCACGACTGTAAGTGGGGCCTGCGGTCCGGTTCGGTCCGCCCCGATCGCGTCAGCCGCGGCCTCGGTGAGGATGACGACGGCCACGGCATCCGGCAACGCCTGCCACGCGGCCCGAGCCTGGTCGGCGGTGTCGGCCGGATAGAGGCGCGCGCCGGCGAGCCCGAAGCCGGCGACCTCGGACTGCGTGCCGATCGCCGCGACCTCGCTCATGCCTTTCCGATCAGGATGACCGAGACGATCAGCCCGTAGATCGCGATCCCCTCGGCGAGTCCGACGATGACCATCGCCCGGCCGAACAACTCCGGCCGTTCGCTCATGGCCGCCAGCGCCGCGGACCCGGTGTACGCGACGGCAATTGCGGCACCGATCGACGAGCCGGCGACGGCGATCGCGGCGCCGATCAGCGCGGAGCCGTTCGTCGCCTTGGCCGCGGCCGCCGTCGCTGCGGCCGCGTGCGGCACAGTTGCCGCGGACGAGGGGCCGCCGGTCAAGGCCATGACCAGTAGGCGCGAGCGCCGCGAGCAGCAGCACGCCGTTGAGGGCGAGCACGAACCGCAGTGCCGGCCTGCTGCCCCGGTGCAGCAGCCATCCGGTGAACAGGCCGCCCGCAAGCACTGCGGGCAGAGCAATCATCCAGGTCAACATGGCACCTCCGTGGTGGCCAGAGGAACGTGCCAGGGCCGAAACGGCCGTCCCTCATTGTCGAAGATCCGGGAGAACAGTTCGTAGTACTCCAGGCGCAGCGCTTGGATGGCCGCGACGAGTCCTTCCAGCGCGAACGCCAACGCGTTGCCGACGAGGAAGATCACCGCGGCGGCGACCACCCCGAGTGGGCCGTGCTGCCACAGGCCCGTCGTGGCCTGCCAGACGACGTAGCCCAGCGCCGCGTGCATCAGACCGAACGCAGCGAGCCGGGCGAAGCTGACCAGGTTTGAGCCGAGCCGCAGAACCAGGTCGAACAGTTCGATGCCGGCCTGGGCTGAGCCCGCCCCGCCACCGCCGGCCGAGACGAACAACCCGATGTAGGCGACGGTGAGCCCACCGACTGTCACGGCACCGCCCAGGACCACCAGCCACGTCAGGTCGAGGTAGACGCCGCCGACCACGGCGCCGATCCCGAGGAACAGCGCCGAGCCGGCGAAGCCGGACGGCGCGTACACGGCGAGGCGCCAGCCCCCTTCGCGGAAGCGATTGACCGTGCCCAACGCATAAGCGCCGGCCAGCATCACCGCGCCGACCGCAACCGCCGATATGAGCAGCGGTACCGGATGGTCCAGCGGCGCGAGCCAGACCACTGGGACGACGTGTGTCGGGCCGAAGAACTCGCCGTACAGCACGCCGAAGACCATGCTCGCCAGGCCCGCACCCGCCAGGAACGGCCAGACCGGCGAGAGCCGTGCGAGTCTCGACCACCATTGCATCCGGATCGCGACTGCGGCGAGGACGAGCAGCGCGCCGTGACCGACGTCGGCGAACATCATGCCGAACATGACGACGTAGGCCAGGCCGGCAATCAGTGACGGGTTCACGTCCGCGTACGGAACGGTCGCGTAGGTCTCGACCAGCGGGGCGAACTCGCGGGACGCCCCCTGCTGGGGCAGCAAGGTCGGTGGCTGCACCCCGGGAGGACGAGGCATCGGCACGACCGCGCCGCCCACCGGAGCGACTCGAGCGGCGAGGTGCGCCATGTCGTCGGTCGGCATCCAGCCGGTCAGCGCAGCCACGCTGTCGCGCATCAGCGCCTGGGCCGATCGCTGCTCGAGCTGTGCCTCGCCGGCGATCAGATCGACTCGCCCGGCCTGCTCGCACCGGTCGAGATCCGGTGCCGTCGGCGCGAGCGCGGCCACCGTTGTGCCACCGGCCGGCAGTCGCTGCAGGCGCGCCGCGGCAGCCGACATGCTGCGTCCGGCGCCGTTCGCCGAGGTGTCGTCGTCCAGTGCGACGGTGCCCTCGTCGGCGACGTTGACCAGCAGGTCACGCAATGCCTCACGCGGCGCCAGTAGCGCGACCCGGTGCATACCCACCGGGTGGAGTGCGTCACGCCACCGCATCGAACACCTCCAGCGGCGCGCCGCCTCGCGCGGCCACCTCGAGCGCGGCACGTACCCGCCACGCGTCCGCGGCCATCATCGCCACGGCCCCGACCAGCACCTCGGGACCGGCAGCTGCACTGCGTGCCAGCTCAAACCCGTCGCGCTCGACGCGGGTCCACCAACGTGCCTCCGCCTGCCACAGCTCACCTGGCTGCGTTACACCGGCGAGCGCCCACCGAGCGCTGATCGGCAGCGCCGCGGCAAGTTCGGGCAACGTCGCGGCCGACACGGCGGCCGGGCCGACAACGCGTGACGCGGCGATCCGGGCCCGCTCCGGCAGTTCGCGACGTTCGCGAACGACCTCCCGCGCCACGAGCAGGGCGGTGGAGCCGGATGCCCACGACGCGGCGGCGGGCACGGCCGCCATGATCCGGTCAGCCAGCGCGGTGCGCATCGCCAAGGCGATCTCGCGAGGGTTCTCGCCACCGGGATCGCCCCACGGCGACGCGGCCAGCACCCGGCGAAGCTCGCCCGGGCTCGTGGTGCCGGCAAGCCGCGGCCATGCGGTGGCCAGCCCGCCCAGCCGGTAAGGCGCCGGCGGCTCGGCGCCCGCCAGTCTGCGCAGATGGTCTTCGACGTTGGCCGCCTCGACGGCGCCAACCAGAACGCGCAGCATCGCGGCTCCCTGCCGTGGCGCCCAGCCGGCAAGGACGCGCAGGTTCCACAACACCGTCTCGACGACGGCTCGCTGGGCCTCGGCCAGGCTCTGGCCCGGGCGCACGTCGTGGCCGTACGGCGTCTGGACGAGGACTGCGAGCGCGGCATCGGCCGACGTGCTCGCGGCCAGGTTGCGGGTCGCAACACGACCGAGCCGGCGGCGCGTCATGGCCCGCGCCCGGACGCTGCCCGCCACCCAGCCGACGCTCATCTCGCACCGGCCGGATGTTCATCGCCGACCAGCCTGCTGACCGAGTCGACCACAAGGGCCACATACGCAGGGATGCGGGCGGCGGCGCGATCACCTAGCTCGGCCGCTTCGCGTTCGGCGTCTGCCAGCGCGCCGGCGGCCTCGCCCTCGGCGCGTCGCCGCATCTGCGCTGCAGCGGCGGCACGCTCGGCGTCAGCCCGCTGGCCGGCTGTCGTCACGATGCTGCGGGCCCGTTCCACGTCACGTGCCCGGATCTCGGCGGCATCCCGAATCGCCTGCTCGCGGATGCCGGCAACCGTCCGTTCCGTCGTGGCAAGCTGCGCCAGGAGTGGTTCCAACTCGGCCGCCAGATCGGCAGCGCGATCGACCGGCACGCCTGCAGCACTTGCCGCACCCGGCGCACCCGCGGGCCGGAAGCGATAGAGCACATCACGAACGCGCGCCATCCTGGCCCTCCCGCAGGGTCGCCGCGCAGGTCTTGCTCCGCCCGAAGCTCTGTCGTCGCGTCAAGCGGTTCGCAGAAGCGGGCATTGCAGACACCCTCCTTCGGCACTCGCCTGCTCATGACCGTATGTCCGCCTCGCCTGGCCTGCAGGAGGCTTTCGTCCCGTCCTGGCGGAACAAACACAAAGAAACGCCGGCTTCGACAGAGATGATCAATGGCGTGCCAGCGCGGACTCCGAGCAGGCACTGTTACGAACTACGGCTGCCGTACCAGGCGGTCCTGTCAGCCGGCGCCGTTCGGTATGACGGTCGGAACGAGCTGCCCGGTATCGGTAGCTGCGGGCTTCGCTGCTGCTGCTTCGCGGGCCAGGAATGACCCGAGTTCGCCGATGGTGCTCATCAAGGGCGCGGGGAACACGACGGTCGTGTTCTTGTCCACGCCGATCTCCACCAGGCTCTGCAAGTTGCGCAGTTGCAACGCCAGTGGGTGGGCCATCATGATGTCGGATGCGTCGCCAAGTGCTGCCGCAGCAAGGGATTCTCCCTCGGCATTGATGATCTTCGCGCGCTTCTCCCGCTCGGCCTCGGCCTGCTTGGCCATTGCCCGCTTCATGCTCTCGGGCAGCTGAATGTCCTTCAGCTCCACGAGGGTTACTTCCACTCCCCAGTCCGCAGTCGTCACATCGAGGATCTCGCGGATGTCCATATTGATGCGGTCGGTCTCTGCCAGCGTCTCGTCCAGAGTGTGCTGACCGACGACCTTGCGCAGCGTCGTTTGCGCGATCTGATCGATCGCCGCGCGAATGTTCTCGATCGCAACGACGGATTTCACCGCATCGACCACCCGGAAGTAGGCGACGGCCGAGACACCGACGCTGACGTTGTCACGCGTGATGATGCCCTGCGATTGAATCGGCAGCGTGACGATGCGCAGCGACACCCGGTGAAGCACGTCAACCACCGGAATGATGAATCGCAAGCCCGGCGAACGTTCTCCGATCAGCCGCCCGAAGCGGAACAGCACGCCCCGCTCGTACTGCTTGACGACTCGAATGGCCATAGCCAGCAACACAAGCGCCACAATTGCGACGATGATCAGGACGATGATAAGGACCTTCATGGCATGCTCCGTTGCGTGAAACCCACTCCGTGAACGAGTGATGTCCTACGTCAACGATCACCCGTCGTTACCGAGCGCAGCAGGGCATAACGTCCCGATCCGAGCCGTGCACGGCGCAGCTTGCGCGTTGATCTGCCGGGTGAGCACCGACCGAGTCAGCGGGCCAGATCCGCCCGCCGCCCGTGGCCTGGGCATCAGGCAGCCGAACGGGCCACAAGGAAGCGAATCGCGTTGTCCATCGTCCGCAGCTCGCCGTAGTCCTCCTCGTCGATGCGGCAGCCGGCACGCTTGCTCAGCCGTTCGACGAGGACGACGAAGTCGAGTGAGTCGAGTTCCAGGTACTCGCGGATCTCGGCATCTGGTGCCATCGCGGCCAGGTCGGCGTCGGGCACGATATCGAGCAGCGTCTGTGCGATCAGTTCACGAGCATGTTCGGGTGTCACAGCTCCTCCGGTTTCTGCAGCAGCCGGTCGATTCGGTTGAGGAATCTGGCGCCGATCGCGCCGTCGCTGGCTCGGTGGTCCGCGGCGAGGCTGACCGTGACTACCGGGCGAACCCCGAGCAGACCGTCGACCGCCCACGGCCGTTCGATGACCGCACCGAAGCCGACGAGCGCGACCTGGGGTGGGTAGATGACGCCGAGCACGCTCTCCACACCCTGTTCGCCGAGGTTGGAGACGGTGATCGACGGTGGTGCGAGTTCGGACCCGCGCAGCCGGCCGGTCCGCGTGCGCTCGACGAGATCGCGCATCGTGGCCATGATCTGCGCTACCGCAAGCTCGGCGGCGTCCCTGATGACCGGCACCATGATTCCGCCGCGACGCAGCGACACCACAAGCCCCATATCCACGGCCGGTGCCGCAACGAACGCTCCGTCGACCCAGGTGCCGTTGAGTTGGCTGATGTCGTGGGCCGCTCGCGCGGTGGCGGCCAGCATCAGGGCGGCGGGCACGAGTCGCTCCGACACGTCGAGCTCGCGGTTGCGGGCCCGCAGCCATGCGGCGGCGGCCGACATGTCGATCGTTGCGGTCAGGTAGTAATGCGGGATCTCGCGGTTCGATCTGGTCATCAACGCGGCGATGGCCTGGCGCATCGTCTCGGCACGATCGGCCATCGACGGGCGTTCGACCTCCGGCGGCGCGGCCTGTGTCCCGGTCGAGAGGGCCCGACGTACATCATCGGCGCCTATCGCACCGTTCGTACCGGTGCCGCTGACTGCGGACAGGTCGAGGCCCGCCGCGGCGGCGAGCCGTCGCGCCATGGGCGATGCGCGCACGCTCGTCGAACGAGCAACCGGCCGCTGCGGCGGGATTGGCGGATGCGGCGCGGGACGTGCCGGCACGGCGGATGCCGGTGCGGCATGGTCGATGTCGGCACGGTGGACAACGCCTCCGGTCGCCGGGACGGCGCCCAGGTCCACGCCGCGGTCCTCAGCCAGGTGCCTGACCAGCGGAGAGATCACCCGTGCCCCCGCCTCAACTGCCGGGGCAACCGCAGGGGGGACCGCACCAGGCGCCGCCGGAGCCGCCGCGCCGGCGATCGAGGCCAGCACGGCACCCACGGGCACGCGCTGCCCGGGCGAGACGATCAACTGATCGATCACGCCGTCGTCGAAGCATTCGACCTCGATCGCCGCCTTGTCGGTGTCGACGACCGCGATGACGTCGCCGCGGTGCACCGGATCGCCGGGCTTGACGAGCCATTCCAGCAACGTCCCCGCGTCCATGTCCGCGCCGAGCGACGGCATCCGGAACTCAGGCATGCGAGCCCACAGCCCGCAGCGCCGCCGCGACAATCCCCGCTGGTTGTGGCAGCGCGGCCTGCTCCATGTGCTGCGCGTACGGCATCGGAACCTCGGCCGAGCAAACCCGCTCGATCGGCGCATCCAGGTCGTAGAACGCGTGCTCGACGAGCCGTGCGGAGATCTCGGCGGACAGGCTGCCCGACCGCCACCCCTCGTCGACGATGACAGCGCGGTGCGTACGGGTGACCGACTCCAGCAGCGTCTCGTCGTCGAGTGGGCGCAGCACGCGTAGGTCGATCACCTCGGCCTCGACGCCCTGCCCCGAGAGTTCCTCGGCAGCGGACAGCGCCTTGGCGAGCGTCCCGCCGTACGCGGTGATCGTCACGTCGCTGCCGGCACGTCGGATCGCGGCGCGCGAGATGTCGACCCCGACCCGAGACATCGGGCACCGGCCCCGACATCGGATACAAAGTGCCCTGCTCGAAAATCAGCACCGGGTCCGGATCCTGCAGCGCGGGCCAGAGCATGCCGCGAGCGTCCTCGATCGTGGCAGGGACGAGGATCCGCAGCCCGGGAATGTGGGCGTACCAGCCTTCGAGGCTGTGCGAGTGCTGCGCGGCTAGTTGCCGGCCCGCGCCCGTCGTCATCCGGATCACGATCGGCACGTTGAGCTGCCCGCCGGACATGTGCAGCAGGGTCGCTGCGTTGTTGAGGATCTGATCCAGCGCCAGCAAGCTGAAGTTCACGGTCATGATCTCGACTATCGGACGCATGCCGCCCAGGGCCGCGCCGATGCCGGCGCCGACGAAGCCGGATTCGGACAGCGGGGTGTCGCGGATGCGCTCGGGGCCGAACTCCTCCAGCAAGCCCATGCTCACCGCGAAGCAGCCACCGTAGCGGCCGACGTCCTCGCCCATGAGGAACACCCGCTCGTCGCGGGTCATCGCCTCGCGAATCGCCTCCCGCATCGCCTCGCGATACGTCATCTCCTTGACGTCAACGGCGGTCATGAGGGCTCCCCGGGCTCGCTGTAGACGAATCGCGTCAGCTCGCTGACCGGTTCCTCCGGCGCCGCGTCGGCGTCGTGGATGGCCTGATCGATCTCGGCTGCGATCTCGGCCTCGAAGGCGCTGAGGTCCGAGTCGGTGAGTGCCCCGGCTTCGCGCAACGTCGCGGTGAGCGCGGGGATCGGGTCACGCTCGCGCCACTTCTCGATCTCCGCCTTGTCGCGGTAGCGGTCCGGGTCGTACATCGAGTGCGCCCGGAACCGGTATGTCTGCAGTTCCACGAAGCACGGCCCCCCACCGTCCCTGACCAGCTCGACAGCACGGCGCGCCGCGTCCTGCACGGCAAGGGCGTCCATGCCGTCGGCCGACCACGACACCATGCCGTACGAGGCCGCGCGCAGGGCCAGGTCGGTCTGCGCGTGCTCGCGGGAAAGTGCGGTACCCATCGCGTACCGGTTGTTCTCGCAGAAGAACACGACCGGCAGGTGCCAAAGCGCCGCGAGGTTCGCGCTCTCGTGGAACTCGCCCTCGGCCACCGCACCGTCGCCGAACACACATGCAGTGATCCGCTTGGTGCCGCGCATCTTCTCGGCGAGCGCGAGCCCGATCGCCACGGGCAGGCCGCCGCCGACGATGGCGTTGCCGCCGTAGAAGCGCAGCGCCGCGTCGAACAGGTGCATCGATCCGCCGCGGCCGCGACTGCACCCGGTCTGCTTGCCGAACATCTCGGCGAGCACCTCGGTCATCGACATCCCGCGGGCGAGCGCCTGCCCGTGCTCGCGATAGGTCGCCACCACGGCGTCATCAGGGGCAAGGGACTGCATGACGCCAACGGCCACCGCTTCCTCGCCGATGCACAGATGCAGGAAGCCGCGGATCTTCGTCGCGCTGTAGAGCTCCACGCACTTTTCCTCGAAGCGTCGGACCCGCAGCATCTGTCGGAGCAACTCGACGCGTTCATCCGTGACGGCGTGCGGCTTCACCCTCTTGGCACGCCTAGTGGGCTGGGCAGGTTTGGCGGTCGCGGTCATTGCGGACCCTCCACTGTGGACACATCGCCTTCGGGTAACCCGAGTTCGCGTGCCTTGAGCAGGCGGCGCATCACCTTGCCGCTGCGTGTGTGCGGCAGGTGCTGGTCGAAGTCGATCTCCCGCGGGGCCAGCCCGCCGAGACGGCGCCGGCCGAAGGCGATGAGTTCGCGGCGCATGTCCTCGTCAGGCTGGTATCCCGGCTGCAGGGTGACGAACGCCTTGACGATCTCGCCGGCCATCGGGTCCGGCTTGCCGATGACACCCGCCTCGACGACTGCGGCATGTTCCATCAGAACGCTTTCGACCTCGAACGGCCCGATGAGGTGCCCTGCGGATTTGATGACGTCATCCGCTCGGCCGACGAACCAGAAGTAACCGTCGGCGTCACGCCGCGCGAGGTCGCCGGTGAGATACCAGCCCCCGGCGAAGCATTTGCGGTAGCGGGCCTCATCATTGAGATAGGTACGGAACATCGACGGCCACCCGGGCCGCAACGCCAGCTCGCCGACGCCGTCCGCATCGGTCACGTCGCTAACCTGGCCGTCGACCACCCGAGCCCGTCCCTCCGCGCCGCGCTGGAGAATCGTCGCCTCGACGCCCGGGATCGGACGACCCATCGAGCCCGGTCTGATCTGCATGCCGGGATAGTTGCTGATCATGATCGCGCCCGTTTCGGTCTGCCACCAGGTGTCGTGAATCGGCAAGCCGAGTGCCTTCTCGCCCCAGACCACCGCCTCGGGATTGAGCGGTTCACCGACGCTGATGACGTGCCGTAGCGCCGAAAGGTCGTACTGCGCGGGCAGGTCACTGCCGCTGCGCATCAGCATGCGAATCGCGGTCGGCGCGGTGTACCAGACCGTGACGCGTTGCTCGGCAAGGATCTGGTACCACCGCCGGGCGTCGAAGTCGCCGGCGTCAGTCACCACTGTTACGCCACGCGTAAGTGGCCCGATGATGCCGTACGAGGTCCCGGTGACCCAGCCCGGATCCGCCGTGCACCAGAAGACATCGCCGGGCCGCAGATCCAACGCGAAGGCGGACGTCGCGTGGTGTGCGACAACCGCCTCGTGCACGTGCAATGCGCCCTTCGGCTTGCCAGTGGTCCCGCTCGTGAAGTGCAGTAGCGCCGGATCCTCGGGCATCGTCGGTGCGATCTCGAACGTGTCGCCGGCGTGCGCCACGACGTCGTCCAAAGACGCTGTGCCTGGCGGGAACGGCCCGTCGCCGACCAGCAGTACGTGTTTCAGCGCGGGGAGATCGTCGCGGAACTGTGCGACCTTCCGCTTGTATGCCTCGGCGGTCGTCACGAGAACCCGGACCTCGCCGAGGGAGAGCCGTTCGCGCACCGGTTCCGGTCCGAACGCCGGGAACAACGGGCAATAGACGCTGCCGTTCTTGAGCGTTCCCAGCGCGGTCACGTACAACTCGGGCGCCCGGCCGAGCAGCGTGCACACCGCGTCGCCGGCACCGATCCCGAGCGTGCGCAGCGCCGCGGCGAACCGGTCAGTGCGTGCTCGAAGCTCCCGGTAGGTGAGCTCGGACGTCGCACCCGCACGATCGATGAAGCGCAAAGCCACGATGTCCGCACAGGGCCCCGACGCGTGCCGGTCAACCGCTTCGTGCGCGATGTTCAGCCCGCCACCCGGCAGCCCGTCCAGCAGGCCGCGAGCCTGCACCCAGTCAAAAGATGAACATGTCTGCTCGTAGTCGCCGATCAACGGCGGCAGGCTGGGCCTGCGGCCGATCGGCGCCCAATTGGTGACGATGCCGCTTTGATCGACCATATGGTCATCCCCCTGACGACGGGCCCCGATGCGATCAGTGCACCCCGTCCGGTGGGCGCACGCCATAGGCCGAAAGTCATCGGTGTGCCCCAGCCAAACCGGTGTGATCTCTCCGATTGCCTGGTAAGCGTGGCGAACACGGCAAACCATACGCCAGCGTATGTTCTGCCATACGCAGACGCTCGACCTTGGAACCTGATGGTCATCAGATCCGCGGCCGATCTCCGGATCCGGGCGGCAGATCATCCTCTTCAGAATGGGAGCGTTTACTCGGGGCGCTGCGTGGCGGTCCGGCTGCTCTGCTGAGAGGTCGACATGGACTCTGGATCAGAGGTTCCCGCAGAACCGGCTGCGTCCACCGCGCCCGACCCGACGAATGGGCCAACTGCAGCCAAGGCTCCGCGATCAGCCCTACGCCGACTGGTCTACGCGATCGCTGAGGTCGATCCCGCCGCGATGGCGCAGGCCGCTCGGCAGCTTGGTGAATCGAGGCGGATCCTGACCCCTCTGGCGTGGGCGGCCGGCACGATCGTGTTGTTGATCCGCGGGGTCAAGCTGCTCATTCTGAATTGGCGACTGTCTTTGATCCAGTTGGTTCCTGCTGCCTGGGTGTGGTTGGCAACGTGGGACCTGAAGCGGCATCTGCTGCATGGGCAATCCTTCGTGCACCTGCACTTTGCGGCGCAACTGGCGCTGGCTGGCGCAGTCGTCGCGGTCAGTATCGCGGCGTTCTGGTGCAATGCGGTTTTCGCGTTCGCCATCGACGGGCCGCCACCACCGAAGATCGCGCCGGCTATTCGGCAGGCGCGCCAAGGCAGAAGGATGGTTGTGACCTGGGGTCTGGTCGTGGGGGGTGCGCTGGCGTTCGCGACGATCGTGGTTCCCCGGATCGCCGGCCCATGGGTGTTCAGCCTGGTCCTCAGTGTCGTGTTGGGCGTGATGCTGATCAGTTTCGTCGCGGTACCGGCCCGCATCATCGGAGTGAAGACACAGAAGCTGCCGCCCCGCGAGGCCCTCGGCCGGGCCGCTGTCAGCGGCGCCGTGAGTGCGGTGGCGATGACTCCCGGGTTCCTACTCGGCCGTGTCGGGCTGATCCTGCTCGGACTCCAGAACTTCCACATCATCGGATTCGCGATGCTGTCGATCGGCACTGCGCTCTACGCGGCCGGGATGTCGTCCGTCAAAGCGGTGAAGCTGACCATGAAACTCGCCCCAACCACTCCTCCATAACACCTGCTCGGCGCTGAACAGACTCGATTGCCGGGCAGGATCGGCGGGCTTGCTAGGCGATGGCGCGCCTGGCATGGGTGCGCGCCGACATCATGTTCAGGCGGCTCGGCCGGCCGGCCGCAACGGGCATCCGGCTCCGGCGCGGGCCTCGAGGTCGACCCGCAGCGCGGCGAGCTCCGTGCGAATGCTGTTCGCGATGTGGCAGGCGTACGCGCTGGCCGACAGCGCCTTCCGGTTGCTGTGGCTGTTCTTCGCCGTCGATGTGGCCGACGAACATGGATCATGCCGCCGGATGCACGGTGTTCTGGTCCGGGATCAGGTTGAACACTGTCCGCAGCCCGAAACCGTTGCGCAGGACGTTGATCATCACGACCGCCATCGCCTCGAGATGTCGCGCCTGGGACAGGTCACCGATGTCGACGGCTCGGCAGCCCAGTGACTCGATCAGCGGTCGCACCATCTGCTTCGCCTCGTCCGCGCCGCAGAAGGGCACCGCCAGCGCCCGGCCGTCGAACACCGGCGGGTCCATCCGCCACACGTCCGCCGCGCAGAGGTTGAACGCCTTGACCACCTGGCTGCCCATCGCGAGGAACTCCGCCTGCTCGGCCAGCGATCGGCCGTCCCAGCGCACCTGCGAGAAATCCCGCAGATACACCGCATTGCCGCAGTCGATGATCACCTTGCCGCGTAGCACGCCCTGCGTACCGCCGGCGGCTTCAATCGTCGCGGGAAGACCTTCCCCGCTGGTCGCCAGCAGGCAGACCTCGCGCAAACTCGACCGGCGGATCGGCGTGCCGAAAACCTGATCCGGCCCGCGGCGTCCATCACAGCGTCGCTGGTCGCCCGACGGACGAAGAGAACGATGGCGTAGTCGTATGAGGATCTAGCGCGGCGTCAATCGGAACGCTCGGGCGCCAGCGGCCCAGGCGAGGCGAAGGTCGGCGGCGTTCGGGTTACCGTCCTCGTCGAAGCCGATCTTGTTGAACGTGGCGAAGGTGCGGTTGTCGAGGGCCATGAGGGTGTAGTGCACCACGACCCCGGGCTCGTCGGTGAAGACCTGAACGTCGGCCGGTCGCCGTGTGCCTTTGAGGCGGATGTCGATGGGCTCGCCCGTGCGCAGATTGCGTCCCCACCCGAAAGGGGTTCCGATCAGCAGGCTCCCGTCGTGGCGGGTATAGGCCACCGGAACGGCGTAGTGCCGACCGGACGTGCGGCCGACGACGTACAGCGTGATCAGCCGGTTCCCCACCACGCGGCAAAGCAAAGGGGTCCGCAAGATGCCGCGCACGATCCTGTTCGCCAGTCCTTGCCAGGCGAGGGGTTTCGCCCTGGCCTCCGGTGCAGGCGTTCCGTCGCCCGACCGGTTCGGCGGCCCGGAGGTCACCGGGCGGCCTGGTCGTGCGGCGGCGAGGCCGCGTCGCGATCCAGCAGGCGCGTCAAGTGCCGCGCGAGCTGATCGCGTTCTGGGCGAGTCAGCGGTGCGAGCACATCGTCTTGCCGCTGATCGACGGAGCGTGTCCGGCCGGCACACCCAGCCAGCGCGATGCCTCTGCACCCGCTGGACAGCTCGTGCCTACGCATCAGTCGAGCATCCGGTGCATGAGAGTGACGAACTGCCTCTGCTGGGCTGGGGTAAGGGGGGCGAGCAGTCGGTCCTGG
The DNA here is from genome assembly GCA_963733615.1 of uncultured Actinomycetes bacterium. Classification (GTDB taxonomy): domain Bacteria; phylum Actinomycetota; class Actinomycetes; order Mycobacteriales; family Jatrophihabitantaceae; genus DASXRA01. The sequence goes on along the minus strand of CAVTEA010000029.1, from coordinate 36,399 downwards.
ACGTCGGTGATGACCTGGTCGAGGACGGCGAGTTGCTCGGTACCTGCGTCGGTGATGCTGACGATGTTGCGGCGCCTGTGGTCGGGGTCGACGGTGCGCTCGATCAGGCCGCGTGTCTCGAGTTCGGTGAGCGCAGCGGTGACGTCGCTGCGGTCGATGCTGGTACTGCGGCCGAGGTCGGCCTGGCTTGCTGGACCCCACTCGTGCAATGCCGCGAGTAGCCGGTAGTGGTAGCTGCGTAGTCCAGCGGCGTTCGCCTCGAACGCCTCGTTGAGCAGGCCGGACGCGCGGGCGTAGGCGCGGCTGATGAGCCAGCTCGGTCGGTCACGCAGACGGGCCGGGGCGGGACCGGTTCGGTGATGCGGTGCGGGCACGGTGACGAGGTTAGCAGTTGTTGGCGTTGCCAACACTTAGTATATTGGCGTGCCCAACGTAGACATGTCCAACATAAGGGCCAGTGTTCGTCGGCGTGACCGCTGCGGCCAACGCCGGCGTCCCGCCGGACCGGGCCGGCCTCGCCGCGGCCCTGCCCAACTCCGCGCAGCAAATCGGGCGGGGCCCTGGGGCCGCGTTCGCGGCGGCGTCAGCCCTGATTGCTCTAGCCACCTCCAACAACCACGAAGATCATGCTGGCCAACCTCGACGTCGACGGATCCACGATCGCTGCTGGCCCGCCGATGCGGCATCACCCGGGCCCTATTCGTCTTCGGTCACCCAGGTGAGGGGCCGAGACGGGTCAGGGTCGTAGCGGCAGACCGAGCCGGTTTGGATGCTGTCGCGCAGCACGCGGCCGAGTGTCGCGTCGACTTCCGTGACGCGGTCGATCGCCGCGGCGAGGGCCTTGCGGACGGCCACACGCGCGCGCTCGGTCGCGGTGCCATGCTGACGGCGCCGTCCGCTCAGGCCCGTTGCTGCGGCGACCTCGTCGAGCAACGCGTCGCGTTCGCGACGCAATGGCGAGAGCCGTCCGCCATCGGCCCATTCCTGCGCTTCGGCGAGTTCGGCGTCGAGTTCGACGAGGCGTTCGCGATACGCGGCGAGTGCCTGGCGATCGACGATGTCGCCGGTGCCGGCGTCGTCGACGCCCCTGCCCGGATGGCCGGCGACCCAGTCGGACAGGTCGAGTGCTGAGATCTCGACGCCGGGTTGGCGCAGTAACACCCGCAGGTAATGGAAGCCCTTCATCTGGCGGACAGCGACGGTCGCACCGTCGTGACCGACGAGCCACACTCCGGCACCGCCTGGCCGCAGTACCGCGATTCCCCGCTGGGCGGGCGATCCTGCGACCGCACCGCTGCGGAACGTTCGCACCCACCACGCCGCACCGAAACGTTCCGCTAGCGACGCCGCACTGCGCGCCCATCTGGTCGCGTCGTTTCCATTGCCCAGCGCGGCAGCGGCTTCGCTGAGGAAACCGTCGACGATCCCGTCGAAGGCCGCGGCGCCGCCGTTGGGGATTCCGCGTCCGGCATGGGGTTGGAGGAGTTCGTAGCCTTCGGCGGCCAGGTCGAGTTGGCCGCTCTTCGCGGCCGTCTCGGTGGCTCTTGCCACAATCAGTAGCCAGTCCATGTCGCGGCGCACCGACGCCAATCCGCTTCCGACGGCCTGGAGCAGCGAAGACCTGGCGTGCTCAAGCTCGCCGGCAGCGACCCACAATGCCGCGGCTTCGACCGCCACCGCGAGGTAGCCCTCCGACGTCCCGAACTCTTCGGCCAGCGCCGCCTCGGTCTTGAGCACGGCGACGTCGCCGGTCTGGCGGGCGATCGCCGCGGTGAGCGCGTGATTGATCGCAAAGGTGTCGGGCTCGCCCGCCTCAGATCCGGCGCGGACCGCTGCGTCGCGGTGCGCCCGCGCCGCCTCCAGGTCACCGACGACCGTCGCCTGCATGCCTTTGCGCGCCTCGGCGAAGAACCGGACCCGAGCCGAGCCGGACTCCTCGGCGAGCCGGTCCAGTGCCCGCAGCTGGCGGCGCACGGTCGGCATGTCGAGGCCCTCCACCGCGGTCGTCAGCCGCCATAGATGCGCGGTCATGCGTGCCTCGATGTCAGCGACGTGCGCGACGGTGTCCTCCAGACGGGTCGTGATCTGCATTCGCTCGGCCAGGTCGTCCGGTCCCCAATGCACGAGCAACTGCGCGTCGAGCGCCTCGGCCAATAGCGCGGGATCACCAGCCGCCTCGGCACCGGCCACCGCCTCGGCGGCAAACCCGACGCCACGTTCCGGGCTGCCGCCGTACACCCACGCCCGCGCCAGCGCGGCCGCGAGCCGCGTCCGAGCCGTCCCGTCCGCGCTGCTGTACGCCTCGAAGAGGAAGGCGGGCACTCGCCCGGGATGCGTGCCGAACGTGTGATCGGCCGCCAGGCCGAGCGCCGCCTCGCTCATGACCTCGACGTCGCGAGTCTGCCGGGCCGCGTCGTAGGCCTTCGCGAACAGGGCTTGCGCGACCTCGACGTCGCCGCTGGCCCGCGCCGCCCTTGCTCGGCGCAGCAGGTCGCGCGCGACGTCGGGCGAGCCGGCCATGCACGGATCGTACGGTCGAGCCCGCCCGTCGGGGCTTAACGATCACGGACGAAGGAGCGTCACCTCCGTCGCATGCCGAGCACGGTGCGCGGCACTCCAGTCGCCGGTGCAGTACACCGACAAGGACGAGATCGCGCCGTCGACGACCTCGGCGCGCAGCATCTCGCGGCAGTACCAATGGTCGTCGTGCTCGTCCCACTCTTCCTCCCACTCCAGCACGAAACCGGTGGGGGTCGGGTCGTATCGAAGGCGCGGCACGCGCCCCGGCGCCGGGTGGCTCCCACGCCGCATCGCCGGCACCGCGTCCGCACCCTGCGCCTGCAGGCGCCACGTCGGCACGGTGAAGTCGCAGAACACGTCGTCGGTGAACAAACCGTCCGCAACCTGCCCGGTCTCCAGCCACTGCACGAGCCTCGTCACCACCCGCAGGGCGGCCTCGAGCGCCGCGGAGGTAGTGAGCGCGGTCATCGGACCGACACCCCGGCTGCCATATTGGCGCCGACAACGGACATCGTCTCCTGCAGTTTCTTGGTGGGGCTGAACTCGACGACCTCGGTGCCCGCACCGAGCTTGGTCAGATGTCCCGGGCGCAGGTAGTAGGCGTCGCCCGCGTGGAATGTCTCCTCGCCGTCGGCGTATGTGGCGCTGAACGAGCCGCGCACGACATACCCCCAGTGGGGGCACTGGCACCGGTCGTCGGGTAGTCCGGCGAACAGCGGGCCGGGGTCGGATGCGATCGGGAATGTCTCGAAAGAGACCGTGTAGTCGTCCAGTTCGACGTAGCGGCCCTCGATCACCGGCTCCGAGATTCCGATCGGGGCTTCGTCCTTGCGAGCGCGTGGCATGACTTCCTCCTGAGGTGGTCGCCTAGTGCTGACACTCCGAAGGCGTGACTTTCCACCTCACACCGTGACGCGCCCCGTGGTGCTCCGTGCCACGTCGTCGTTTCCGGTCGAGGTCTGTCGGCTCAGAACGCGGATTCGGAACAGCCCCCGCAACAGCTCCCCGAATTCTCATCGACCGGACCTACCCCGCAAGCTGGGCCGTCACCTGCGGCGCCAATCCGGAGCCCAGCCCCTCGGAAAGCGCACGCGCGACGGTCGGACCCGCTGCTGGTTGCCATCAGGCGCTGACGTCCTGTGCGGTGAGCGCGGTTGCGAGCATCCGCCAGTACGGCATCGCGGATTCGCCCGGCCTGGTTCCGATCACCTGCACGGCGACGTGGTCGGCGCCTGCCTCGATGTGCGCGTGGAGCTTCTCGACGATGGTGTCCAGGTCGCCCCAGAACACGAGGTCGTCGACGAGTCGGTCGCTGCCGCCGCCTGCGATCTCCTGTTCGGTGTAGCCGAGCCGACGGAATTTCGCGACGTTGTATGTGCTGCTCAGGTAGGGCTGCAGGTGCTCGCGCGCGCTTGCTCGGGCCCGGTCGGGGTCGGACTCGAACATGACGGCGTGTTCGACACCTAGGAACGCATCCGGCCCAAGGATCTCTCGCGCCTGCGCAGTGTGCGCCACGTTCACGTGATAGGTCTGGGCGCCGGCGGAGCGGTCCCGGGCCAACTCGAGCATCTTGGGTCCGTACGCGGCGAGGATACGACGCATCGGCGCGACCGGCGCGGGGTTGGGCGTCGCGAGGGCATCCATCTCGTCGACATACTCGATCATCGCTGCAAGCGGCTTGGTTCCCGTCCGCCGCTGGCCGCCGAATCCCAGACCGAGCACGTGTCGGTCGGGGTAGGCGTCGGCAAGCAGGAGGCTGGCGCCGTACGTCCATCGGGCTCCGCGCGACCAGATCTGTGCGATGCCGTTGACGATGTGTATCCGCTCGGTGCATGAAAGCAAGTAGCTGGCGTGGGTCAGCGCCTCCCGCCCCAGCAGTTCAGGAATCCAGAACGCTTGCCATCCCTGGTGCTCCAGCTCCTGAATCGACTCCCGCATCTGAGCGGCAGTCTGACTCTCGAAGCCGAAGGAGTAGATACCAAACCTGCCAAGATCCAAACCGTCTATCCCGCCCATGACCTCTCCCTCGATGCCGATCAACGCATTGTCATATCGTAGAACTACGATACGTCAGGTGCGGCGGTCGCATCGAGGCCCTCCGAAATATCGATACGACATTAGGCTGGCGAACATGGCCGTGGCTCCAGCCGCACGAGACCCCGATCTGCTCCGCGCGTTACGCGCATTGTCGAACCCGATGCGCTTGCAGCTGCTGTCCTGGTTGCGCGAGCCCGGACGTCACTTTCCGCTCGAGGACGCGATCGCCGACCCGATCAAGGTGGGGGTTTGCGTCAGCCATATCCAGGCCAAGGCCGGCCTCGCCCAGTCAACCGTGTCTGCGTACCTGGCCGAACTCGAGCGAGCGGGCCTGGTGCAGGCGACACGAGTGGGCAAGTGGACTCACTACAAGCGCAACGAGAAGCGCATCGCCCAGTTCGTGGCCGAACTCAGACGTGCCATTTAGGCGACGGCGGGCGGGGCCGCTATGTAACCGCGGCGTCGGTTGCGGCACGGTGTGTGCAGCAGTTGATCACCCCGGGTCAGACTCACTCACCCGACGTCTGCGCGGATCCGCCGGGCCAGGTCGCTGAACTCACGACGCGCCACACTGATCTGCGCGTGGTCAGCCGGATCCAACCTTTCCCGGCGTCGGGCACACTCGGCCTGCCCAGCCTCGGCCGCAGCGATTCGAGCGGCGTCGGGAATGGGCTTGGCTTCCTCGGTCGCGATCCGCGCCGCGTACGCGCCAACCACTTCGTTGATGGCTTCCACTGCCGCCTCATAGGCGACCGATTCCTCGCTGCACCACTCGAAAGATTGCATTTGAAGTGTGAGCGGTTGACCCGCGTCCGGCTGCCTCGTCATGGTTTCTCCGTGTCGATCATATGTACGCGGTAGCGCCACCCGGCACCGAACGCACCGAGAGCTCAACAGCCTGACCGGGCTGATGTTCGACGCCACGTGACCGGGCAGCCCGTTGCCACGCCTGCCCCGGCGCCGAGAAGGTGCCGCGGCTCTCGGCCAACACCTGCTGCCCCGGGTTGGCCGGCTGGCGGTCAGCCTCCCGTTGCGCGTCCTACGTTGACAAGCTCGAGCGGTTACGGGCCTTGCTGAACACGCTGAATAGCTCACGCTGTTTGGAACGCGGTCTCAATATGCCACTCAAGACGTGCGCCGATGTCTGGGGTCAACGCCGATATAGCGACATCGAACGGGGCTGTGAACGCCGGATCGTAACGACCAAGCCAATGGCCGACACAGTTCTCGCCGCCCTTTGCGATCGGCACAATGTGCGCTGGGTCCAACGAACACCCTGGCCACCCTCGGCGCCTGCTCCCCTGGCGCAATGAGCAGCGCGGAGCAAGTCAAGCGGCGCACCGCCGTGCGGACCTGGAATTACGCGTTAACCCCGTCGAGATCGAGACCCTGAAAGTGGCCGACTGGTTCAACACCAGGTGGCCACGCGAATCCCTCGACGGCCTCTCGCGCCGCTCGTTAATCAGGAAGACCCCGTCCCTAGACATGGCGGGGTCTCAAGCCAAACTGGTTTGATACGCTCCGCGGGTCGACAATTTAGGAGGATTCGTTGCCATCGGACGAGTGGAAGAAGACCCCGAAATTCATCATGCGCTGGAGTTGCCTGGAGGACATCAGCAGGAACTGGGAGCCCGGGTACTTCGTTGAGCCCGGTGCGGGTACCGGCACTCTGACAAGGGAATTCCTGCAGCGGGGTTACACCGGCGTCGTGCAGGATATCTCCGAAGAAACGCTGCGAACTCTGAAGTCTAATCTCGCGTCTTTTGGTGACAAGGTCAAAGTTTTAACGGCGCTTGACGATTTCACTGACGGCACTTTCGACTATCTCTTCTCGTTCGAAGTCCTGGAACATATTCCTGATGACGCGAGCGCGCTCGGCGATTGGACACGTCTTCTCCGTCCCGGAGGGCGAATCCTCTTGTCGACGCCAGCACATCAACGCAAGTTCAGCAGCGCCGACAAATTGGTGGGACATGTGCGCCGGTACGAACGGTCACAGCTAGTCTCATTGCTCAGGCAGGCCGGCTACGAACAGATCGAGCTCTATAACTATGGCTTCCCGATAGGGAACCTAACTCGTCTTGGGCAGCGCGCTTACGACCGCATCGCACGTAAGTCCGACATTACCGCGTCGGCGTCACCGGTAGTCCGCAGCATCGACAGCGGCATCCGGACCGATCGATCGGTCAACCTCGCTACGAAAGTCCTCAACGAGCGGACATTGAAGCCCGCGCTACGTCTCCAGCGACGGTACTACGGAGCGGAGAAAGGTGACGGCTGGGTGGCGACCGCAGTCAAGCCCGGCTAAGCCTTGATCCACCGTCGATCTTGACGGGTTGAGCGTGCCGCAACGCCGAGATGCCCTCGTGCGGCAAGAGAATCGGAGCTGTGCAGGAACCGATTCTGGTCGTCGCGAAGGGCAGACCTCAGGAGTCACGTCATACGGTCTTAGGTGGCTCGGCGGATCGGGCTGGTCCGGGCGCTGGAACTGGCGGTTCCACGCTTGAAGACCCGGCGACGCGGCGCGAGCGCGGGTGAGTTCCTGACCGCGATGGCCCGTGCGGACTTGACTGGCTCGGGTCAGAACGGTGGCGGATCGGGATCGTTGTCGGCTTGTGCGACCTGGTGGATCGTCGCGGGCAGTTTGGGCGGACGGGCTCGATAGCGGTGCCGTGTTGGGCTGTGTCGTGTCGACTCGTCATGGTCGTGGGCGCAGACCACGACTCAGTGCGGCATCTGGCACAACTGGACCATCGGCACCACCAGCAAGAGATCCCTGATCACCTGCGACCACTAACCACCTTCACGGAATCACCTATCTGGAGCGTGCCGGCGAACGTGTGAGTGGGTGGCCCGCGCGCCTGGTGTCGACGTTGTCGGTCAGGGTCGTGAGGATGCCGGGTAGGCCTGCCACGGTCCGGGCGGGCAGTCCGGTCACGGTTTCCTCCGCCAGGGCGCACCATAGCTGCTTGACCTGCTCGGCTAGCGCCGCGCCGCTGTCGGTGAGTTCGACGATGCTGGCGCGCTTGTCGGCGGGGGCGGGTTTGCGGCGGATATGGCCGGAGGCTTCGAGCTTGCGGGTCATGAGCGTGACGCTGGGCGGCTCGCAGCCGAGAGCTTCACTGAGCTGCGCCTGGATTCTCGGGCCGGACCGGGCGAGTTCGAGTAGGAGGGCTTCTTGGCCGGGGTGTAGGCCGAGGGGAGCCAGCAGCGCTGCGGCCCTGGCCCGGTGGCGCAGGCTCAGCAGGCGGATGGCCTGGTTGAGGGCGTCGGCATGCTCGAAGTCCACGGGCTCTCCTTGACAGAATTAGTTATGTGCATAATCTTATGCGCATAACTAAGCCTATACGAGGGAGCAGGACATGACCGTGAAGGTCGCCGTCATCTACTACAGCGCGACGGGCACCGTGCACGCGCTCGCGCAGGCCATCGCCGAAGGCGCCGCCTCGGCCGGAGCGGAGGTGCGGCTGCGACGGGTCGCCGAACTATCACCGGACAGCACGATTGATCAGAACCCGTTGTGGCGGCGGCACATTGACGCTGCCCTGTCGATCGACCAGGCCTCGCTGGACGACCTGGTGTGGGCCGATGCGTTCGCGTTCGGCACACCGACGCGGTTCGGCACGCCAGCCGCGCAGCTCAAGCAGTTCATCGACCAGACCAGCGGGTTGTGGCAGGAGGGCAGCCTGGCCGACAAGCCCGTGACGGCCTTTACCTCGGCGTTCAACCGGCACGGCGGCAGCGAGGCCACGATCTTGTCGCTGGCCAACGTGTTCTACCACTGGGGGGCGCTGATCGTCCCGCCCGGATACACCGATCCGGTCGTGTATGCCGCCGGCGGCAACCCCTACGGCACGTCATTTGTGACCGGCCCGACCGGAGACGGCCCCGATGCCGAGGCGCTGGAGGCGGCCCGACACCAGGGGCGGCGGTTGGCCCGGTTCACGATCCAGCTAGTGGCGGGCAGCGGCGCCGACGGGACCGCCCGCCCGAACGGGGCCGGAAAGATCTCCCAGCCCGCGTGAGCGGCGACATCACCCGCGATCCCACCCGGCCCCGTCGGTGGCACCGGCAGACGCCTCATGACATGAGCACTACTGGCGGGCGGGTTCACCGAACACCTACCGCAGATTCGCTTTCAGCATTCAGGAGGTGCTTGTGGCGACCGAAACATCCGCGAATACCCTGACCCCTAGCCACGCGGAAGCAAGGACCGGCCCCGCCTGGATGGTCCTGGCGCTGGCGTGTAGCAGCCAGTTCATGGTGATCCTGGACGCGTCCATCGTTAACGTCGCCCTGCCCTCGATCCGCCGGGACCTCGGCTTTACGCCCACCGGCCTGGCCTGGGTGGTGAACGGCTACCTGCTCACCTTCGCCGGCTTCATGCTGCTGGGTGGCCGCGCCGCTGACCTGTTCGGCCATCGCCGGATGCTGGTCGCCGGGCTGGTCGTGTTCTCCGCCTCGAGTCTCGCCGGCGGCCTGTCAACCGCACCGGAGGTGCTGGTCGCTGCCCGCGTCACGCAGGGCGTGGGAGCCGCGATGCTGGCCCCGGCGACGCTGGCTGTGATCAACACCAGCTTCGCCGAGGGGCACGCGCGTGCCCGGGCGTTCGGCGCATGGGCTGCCGCAGGCGGTGTCGGCGGGATGGCCGGCGCGGTCGCGGGCGGGGCCATCACGACTGGCGTGTCGTGGCGGTGGGTCTTCCTCATCAACGTGCCGATCGGCACGGTGCTGATCGCGGTGGCCGTGATGTCGCTGACCGGCACGCGAACCGGCCGGCAGGAATCGCTTGACCTCACTGGCGCGGTCACGGGGACGGCGGGGCTGGCGGCGCTGATCTACGGGGTCATGCAGAGCGCCGATCATGGTTGGACGTCCGTGCTGGTCGTCGGGCCAGTCGGGGCGGGCCTGCTCCTGCTCATCACATTCACCCTGGTGGAGGCACGTATCGCCACCGCGCCGATGATTCCGCTGCGGCTGTTCAGAACCCGCAGGGTGGCTGTCGGCAACGGCATGCTGCTGCTGTTCGGCGGGATTGCCATCGCGATGTGGTACTTCACGTCGCTGTTCCTGCAGAACGTACTCGGCTACAGCGCGCTTCGAGCCGGGCTCGGGCAAACGCCCGCGGCGGTGATGTTCATGGCGATCGCGCGGTGGGCCGCTGCCCTGCTGCCGCGAACCGGTGTGCGTCATCTGGTGCTGGCCGGCTGCGGCTGTTTCCTGGCTGGTTTCGGCTGGCTCGCCCGAGCCCACGCCGACAGTAGCTACGCCACCAACGTGCTCGGGCCGACGCTGCTCATCGCGGCCGGCATCGGGCTGACCTTCCCCACCCTCATGGCGGCCGCGACCGCCGACGCTCCCGCCGGCGACGCGGGCATCATCGGCGGCCTGGCCAACACCGCCAGCCAAGTAGGCGGATCGGTAGGTCTCGCAGTGCTCGTCACAGCCGCCAACGCCAGAGCCACGACGCGGGCCGGCGGGAGTTCCCCGGCCGCCGCCCTCGCCGCTGGTTACGACCTGGTCTTCCTCGTCGCGGCCGGGCTCGGCCTGGCCATCGCGGTAGTCAGCGTGCTCCTTCCGCGGCACCGGCGCGGCTGACTCACTCGCCGCCTGCGGGCGTAAGACGGCCAGCACCTACCGACTGTGCTCGTAGCCGGTCTGTGGCGCGGCGAGTAGCGAGTCGGCGCGGGCTGAGCGCAGGTGCAGGACGGTGCGGCCGTCGCGACGTGTCACGACCAGCCCGGCCGCGCGCAGCACGCCCAGGTGCTGCGAAACGGCGCCGGCGCTGACCTTGACGCGACGGGCGAGATCGGCGGTCGTGGCGGGCTCGGCCAGCGCGGCCAGCAGGCCGGCGCGGGTGCGGCCGAGCAGGGCGGCCACCGCGTCCGGTGACGCCTCGCCCGTCTCCCATAAGGTGGCGAGGCCGCGGGCCGGATAACGCAGCGTGCCCGCCGTCACCGGGCGGACATTCGCGGTCACCCGCGGCCAGACGAACACGCTCGGGCACAACACCAGCCCGTGCCCGGTGAGGCGCACGATGAGCGGCTCGGGCCGCAGCGGGTACACCACGAGCTCGCCCTCGGCCCAGGCCACCTCACGATGCAGGTACGCGAACAGCGCCTGCGCACCACCGTCGGCCAGGACGCGCGCGCGATAGGTGATGTCGGCGTCGAGCAGTCGGGCGATGCGGCCCCAGTGCGGCGCGAGCAGCGCCTCGTGCGCCTGGCGCAGCGCCGCAGCGATCCGCGGCAGATACGCACGCGGGTCGGCAGAGACCTCGCGCGTCACGCCGGATGACCGTCCCAGGAACTCGATGTCCTTGCGCACCCGGTCCGCCGACGCCGCGCGCACCCGGCGCAGCTCAGTGTCCAGATCGGGCAGCCGCGCGTTCGGCGGTGGCATCAGGAACGCAGGCTTGCGGTGGCCGGAGGTGAGCGCCCGCAGCAGCGCCAGGTCGTCGATGCCCGCGAGCCGCGGACGGGCCCAGGTCACCCAGGGCAGGTTCACCGCGTGCGCGCCAGGCTGCCACAGCGTGGACATCGCCATCACGGTCTCGTAGACGGGCGAGATCGCGAAGCGCACGCGGGCGAACTCGGCACCGGTGAGCTCGATGCGGATTCCCAATGTTCCCGTCCCAGATTTAGCCTCAGCTAAATCCTAGCGGCGCGTCGACCGTTCACCGCAGATTGGCCGCGTGACTACTTCTGCGAACCGACAGCGCGAGCGCCTCGGCCGTGACTGGCGACTGCTGATCACGGCCGGCACGGTGTCGCTGCTCGGGGACGGCGCGTTTCTCGCCGCGCTGCCGCTGCTTGCGGCGACGATGACGACCAGCCCGCGCCTCATCGCCGGGGTGACCGCCTGGGGGACGCTGCCCTGGCTGCTCACCTCGCTCCCCGCCGGCGCCTACGCCGACCGGTCCGACGCGCGGCGCATGGTCGCGTCGGCGCAGTGGTGGCAGGCGGGCCTGGTCGCCGTGCTCGCCGCGCTGACGACGCTGCACGTCGGGCGGCTGGCCGTTCTCTACGCGCTGGCGTTCGCGCTCGGCGTCGCTGACACCGGGGTGCGTGCCGCCTCGCAGAAGCTCGTGCCTGCGGTCGTGTCGAATGAGGACCTGGAACGGGCCAACGGCCTGCAGAACGCCAGCCTGTTCGCGACCAAGCAGTTCCTCGGCCCGCCCCTCGGCGGGCTGCTGTTCGCGATCGCGACCCCACTGCCGTTCTGGTTCGACGCCGTGAGCTTCATCGTCTCGGCGCTGCTGTTCACACGCATCGCGGCGCGGACGGCGAAAGCGCCACGGCGGGCTCTGCGCGTCGAGGTGGCCGAGGGCCTGCGCTGGCTGGTCGCGCATCGGGTGATCCGCACGCTCTCGGTGCTCGCCGGCGTCGGCAACCTCTGCAACTTCCTCGCAATGTCGACCTTCGTCCTCTTCGCACACCAGCGACTGGGCCTCGGCAGTCTGGGCTACGGACTCCTGCTCGGCGCCATGGCTGTCGGTGGCGTGAGCGGCAGCCTGCTCAGCCGGCTGCTCGTCACCACCTTCGGTGGGCGTGCCGTTGCCACGACGACGATCTTCACGACCCCGACGGCCATGCTCGCGATCGGCCTCACCGGACATGACGTCATAGTGGTCGGCGCCCTCGCCATGATCACGTCCTTCGGCGCATCAGTGTGGAACGTCGCGGTGGCGTCGCTGCGCCAGCGAATGGTGCCGGCCGCGATGTTCGGCCGAGTGAGCAGCGCCGGTTCGCTCATCAGCTGGGGCACCCAACCGATCGGTGCAATCCTCGGTGGCCTGCTCGCCGGGTGGCTCGGCCTCGCCGCGCCGTGGCTGATCGGCGGCACCTTGCGGATCATCAGCGCCGTGCTCGCGCTTCCGGCGCTGCGCGAATGGCGCCCCTGACGGCACCGCGCACTTGATCAGCGGCACGCATCACTGGGTCTCGATTGATTGCTCGGAGATGACGTGTCGAGATCATGGCCGACCTGTCGACATGAGCAGGGTGGGGTCGTAACGTCGCAGGATCGGCCGACGCCATAAGGGTCGACCACACAGGGGTGGGGAGGCTGATCATGTTCGTCCAGGTGATCACGGGCAAGACGTCCAAAGCTGCGCAGGTCCGCGCCGCGTTGGACCGCTGGGTCGAGGAGCTAGCGCCCGGTGCACAGGGCTGGCTCGGCTCGACGGCGGGGGTGACTGAAGATGGCCGGCTTGTCGCGCTGGTCCGCTTCGAATCGGAGGACGCGGCGCGGCGCAACAGCGATCGCCCCGAGCAGGACCAATGGTGGGCGGAAACCGGCCAGCTGCTGGACGGCGAGGCCACCTTCCGCAACAGCGTCAAGGTGATGCCCGACCTGCGCGGCGACCCCGACCAGGCCGGCTTTGTCCAGGTCATGCGGGGGCAGCAGGGGCCCGATCCCGACCGCGCTCAGGAGCTGATGAACCAGAACTCCGACGAGTGGGCTGCCTTCCGGCCGGAGGTTGTCGGCAGTCTCGGCATGGCCCACCCGGACAACACCTGGACGATGGCCCTGTACTTCACCTCCGAGGCGGAGGCCCGCGAAGGTGAACGCAAGGAACCGCCGCCGAAGTTGAAGGCCCAGATGGAGGAGATGGACAAGCTCAGCGTCGGGGTGCCGGAGTTCTTCGACCTGAAGGATCCCTGGCTGAACTCCCCGAAGTAGCCGCCTCGCCTGCAGCGAGGCGACCTGCTGCCAGGGCCTCGCTGCCGTCGACCGACTCGACCTCGACACCTATCACGTCTTCCATACGACATCTTGTTGGTCGGGGCGGCTCGGCAGGGTTGCTGCGTGGGTGGTCGCGCGCACCGGTCGATTCCGTGTCCCTGCGCGGACTCCTCGCACCAGTTTGGGACCCAAATTGGACCTTCTTATGCATAGGTCGCCGGAGCGGGCTTTCAAAACGGCGCGGGCTGGCACACGATGACTCGCTGAGCGAGGATGTCGCGGAGGAGGTCACTGCAGGGAGGCTGAAATGGCGTTGATCAAAAAGAATTTCGATGAACCGGATGAGAGTCGCACGCCAGACAAGACCAGGGTCGACGTCCTTCGGCTGCGTGATGCGCAGGCCGCGCGGCTCACCATGCAACCCGGCTGGCGTTGGTCGCAGTGCATCAAGCCCGTCGTCGGCACGGACAGTTGCCAAGCACGCCACGTCGGCGCCGCGGTGTCCGGGCATATGCATGTCGCGCACGACGACGGGTCCGAGATCGAAGTCGGCCCCGGGGACGCATACGTGCTCGAACCCGGCCACGACGCGTGGGTGATTGGTGACGAGCCATTCGTTGGCTATGAATTCGAGTCGCACACCGCGGCCACCTACGCCACGAGTTAGTGACCCGCACACGGGTCGCATGCCCGGTGTATCGCATTCGTCTTCGAGCCTTGCGGCTGTCAACTCCCCGGGCAACCTTCGTCCGGAGCTTCTCAGCCGCCCGCATCTGGAGGCCGCGCCCTGCAGGGTAAGACGCTGTCGCTGGCCGAGCAGCGGATCTACCGCGCGATCGCCGCAGTCAGGTCGTAGCGCCCCTATGCGTGGGAGGGCGAAAACCCTTATGCCACAAGGACTATTAGGGCATCGACGAGTGCGCGATGTCACTCCACCTGACTACACTGCCTCGCGACACAGCATTGGGGGGCGTCATGCGACGGTGGGCTGAGCTCGTTCTACGTCATCGCAAGGCAATAGTCATCATGTGGGGCGTCATCCTCGTGGCGGGCATCGCGCTCGCCAGCAAGACGACCGACCGGCTGACGGTCGACTTCTCGCTGCCGGGCCAGCCGGGCACCGAGACTGCGCACAAGATCAAGCAGACGTTCGGCAGCGGCGGCGATACGACGCCTTACATCGCCACCGTCACGATGCCGGCCGGGCAGACCATCACCGGGCACGAGAGCAACGTGGCCGAGACGTTCGACGCGGTCGGCGCCGGCGTGCCCAACGTCCGCGTCATCGACGAGGCCAACACCGGTGACAGAGCCTTCCGGACCAAGGACGATCGCACCGCCTACGCGTACGTCTTCTACCGGATGAACTCCTCGCCGAGCGCAGGGTTGCAGACCACGGCTATTCGTGCCGCGCTGCAGAAGGCGATGCCGCCGGGCGCCACCGCCGGCGTGACCGGCGAGGACCCGCTCGCGGCCGGCAGCGACAACAACAGCGGGCCGGGCGTCCTCGGCGAGACGATGATCGGCGCGGTGGGCGCGCTCGCCGTGCTCGCGTTCGTGTTCGCCTCGTTCCTCGCGTTCCTACCGCTGGTGGTCGCGGCGGTGTCGATCCTCACGTCGTTCCTGTTGCTGCTGCCGATCACCTACATCATGGACGTCTCGTTCATCGTGCAGTTCCTGATCGCGCTGATCGGGCTGGGCGTCGCCATCGACTACTCGCTGCTGTTCGTCAACCGGTGGCGAGAGGAACGCGACCACGGCCGCGAGAACCACGACGCCGTCGTCGTCGCGATGCAGACGGCGGGCCACGCCGTTGTGTTCAGCGGCGTGACGGTCGCGATCGGCCTGCTGGCGTTGGTTGTACTGCCGGTGCCGTTCATGCGCAGCATGGGGGTCGGCGGCGCGCTGATTCCGCTCGCCAGTGTGCTGGTCACGTTGACGCTGACGCCGGCGATCCTCGGTGGCATCGGTCCGCGGGTCGACTGGCCCAAGGTCCGCCACGAGAACCGGGCCAGCCGGGCCTGGAGCCGCTGGGCCGCCGGCGTCGTGCGGCACCGGTGGCTCGCTGCGAGCACCGCCCTGGCGGTCTTATTCGCGCTGATCGGCGTCTTCATCGGCGCCAAGATCGGCGTCGCGTCATCGGATTCGCTGGCGCACAACGGTAAGGCGTACAGCACCTTGCAGGTGCTCGAGAAAGGCGGCATGCCGACCGGCGCGCTCACCCCGATGGAGGTGCTGGTCTCGAGCGATCAGGCTCGATCGGCCGCTGATCAGCTCGGTCGTATTGACGGCATTCATCGCGCGCTCGTGCCGACCGGCCCGGCCGGCAACCGCGACGGGAGCAGCATCGTTGTGCTCGTCCCGGAGAAGGAGACGGTCAACTCCAAGAGCGTCGGCGTCGTAAAGGACGTGAGGAGCGCGGCGAAGAATCTGCCCGGCGCCGTCGGTGTCGCCGGCATCGGTCCGGCCCAGATCGACTTCATGCACGCCGTCTACGGCAACTTCCCGCTGATGCTGACGCTCATCTCGCTGCTCACGTATGTGCTGCTGGTACGTGCGTTCCGATCCGTGCTGCTACCACTCAAGGCGGTGCTGCTCAATCTCGTGTCGGTGGCCGCGACGCTCGGGTTGATGGTGCTGTTCTGGCAGCACGGCGTCGGCTCGAAGGCGATCTTCAACATCGATGCGACGGGCGCGATCACGTTCTGGATCCCGCTGATGGTGTTCGCGTTCCTGTTCGGTCTGTCGATGGACTACGAGGTGTTCATCCTGTCGCGGATCAGGGAGGAGTACGACGGTGCCCATTCCACGAATGCCGCGGTGATCGAGGGCGTCGGACGCACCGGGCGGTTGGTCACCAGCGCGGCGCTGATCCTCTTCCTGGCCTTCGCCGCGCTGGCGTCCGGGCCGGGCACCGACCTCAAGGTGCTCGCCACGGGGCTCGGCTTCGGCATCCTGCTCGATGCGACGATCGTGCGCTCGCTGCTCGTCCCCTCGCTCGTGTCGCTGTTCGGACGATGGAACTGGTACCTGCCCGCCGGCTTCGCCCGCGTGCTGCGCGTGCAGCCGTCCTATCCACACCCCGAGCGGGACGAGCCCCGCGAGCCGGAGCCTGCTCGCTTCGGCTGAACCGCTTCGCGAAGCCGCGAGCTCATGATCTGAGCAGCGGGCGGGTGACCGTGCCGGAAAGGGCGAGTCCGACCTGTCCGGCGAGTATTCCGGCCACCTGCCGGGCCGCGAGCGGCGGGCTGGCACCGGGCGCGGCGTCGAGCACGAACCGGCCGTATGCCCGCCCGTTCGACATGCAGAGCAGCTCCACCGGATGACGCGGCATCTCGTCCTGCTCGACGTCCCACACGTGCTCACCCCAGACCAGCGCCCCGTCCGATTCCAGGCGCGGCATTCCGCCGAAGCGGGCCCGTTCGAATCGGCACTCGCGCAGCCCGAGCAACGAGGTCAATCGGGCCTTGACGTGCTCGGTGATCAGCTGTGGCGACTCGTTCGCCGAGACCAGGTCGGTCGTGGTTCGGATCGCATCGAGATATGCCTCGTCAGTGAGCGCGGTGGTGCGGTGCCGGCGGGCGCTGACCGCGATCTCGGTGACCGCCGCACCCACCACGAGCAGCAAGACCGTCGTCTCGATGTCATTGCGATGGGTGATCGTCAGCCGCTCGTACGGCGTCGTTAGGAAGAAGTCGAACCACAATGCAGCGGACGCGGCCGCGATCAGACCCGCCGCACGGTGGCCGAACGCGGCAACGCCGACGATGACCGCGACGAGAATCAGCGCCGCGTCGGTGTTCGGGAAACTCGACCGGAACGGAACCAGTACGCCCGCCACACCCAGCGGCAGACAGAACGCCGCCGCGATCGCCGACTTGCCGAGCCACACCCGCACCGGGGAAGACATGTCCACGGAGTCAGCCTGCGAGACACGACGGCCCGACGTCCATCATGTTCACGGGATACTCACGCTCTCGGCAACGCCAGTACCGGGGCTGGAGCGGCTGACGGTGGTCTGCGGAATCGTCGCCCGGTCGTCCTCATGGTGCAGCGGTCAGGAGCGCACGAGGCGGGCGATGGCGTCAGCGGCTTCCTTGACCTTGGCGTCGGCTTCATCGCCGCCGGCGCGGGCGGCATTGACGACGCAGCCGGCCATGTGTTCCTCGAGCAGGCCGAGGGCGACGGACTGCAGGGCTTTGGTGGCCGCGCTGACCTGGGTCAGGATGTCGATGCAGTACTTGTCCTCGTCGACCATTTTCGCGATGCCGCGGACCTGTCCCTCGATGCGGCGCAGCCGTTTGAGGTAGTCGTCCTTATTGGCCGTGTAGCCGTGCATGTCGTCTGCTCCTCGTCATTGACGGTTCACTCCGCGACGCATACCCTAGGGGGTATAGGTATCGGAGGTCGGAAACGGAGAAGCAGATATGGCGGAGAAGATCTACACGGTCAGCGGGATGACGTGCGGGCACTGCGTGAGCGCGGTGAGCGCCGAGGTCGGTGCGCATCGACGGCGTCGAGTCGGTGGCGGTCGACCTGCCGATCCGGGCAAGTCACGGTCACCGGCGGCCGGCTACAGCCGACGACCAGGTCCGCGACGCCGTCGACGAGGCCGGCTACGAACTCGCCGCCTCCTGAGCCGAGTGACGCCATCCACGCATGACCGCGACCTACCCGCACGGGCGGACGCGCG
The DNA here is from genome assembly GCA_963733615.1 of uncultured Actinomycetes bacterium. Taxonomy (GTDB): domain Bacteria; phylum Actinomycetota; class Actinomycetes; order Mycobacteriales; family Jatrophihabitantaceae; genus DASXRA01. The sequence goes on along the minus strand of CAVTEA010000029.1, from coordinate 18,461 downwards.
GCGCAGCGACCACCGTGCGTGCTCGACCGTCGGCGGGATGACCTGCTCCTCGTGCGCGGCGCGGATCGAGAAGAAGCTCAACCGGCTCGACGGGCGTGCGCGCCAGCGTCAACTACGCGACCGAGACAGGCGACCGTCCGACTACGACCCGGCCGGCGTCGGCTCCGAGGACCTGATCGCGACGGTCGAGGCGACCGGCTACACCGCCCGCCTCCCGCCAGCCGCCCGCCGCCGGCGCTCACGCTGAGGCCACGACCCGGACGCGGTCGAGCTGGCCGCGGCCTGCGTGCGCCGGCTGCATCGTCTCCGCCGCGCTGACCCTGCCGGTGCTGCTGCTGGCGATGGTGCCGCCGGCTGCAGTTCGACAACTGGCAGTGGCTGTCACTGACCCTGGCCAGCCCGGTCGTGGCGTGGGGCGGGTGGCCGTTCCACCGCGCCGCCTGGGCGAACCTGCGGCACGGCGCCGCGACGATGGACACCCTCATCTCGATGGGCACGCTTGGCCGCGTTCGGCTGGTCGCTGTACGCGCTGTTCTTCGGCGACGGCCGGCATGCCCGGCATGCGGATGCATTTCGACCTGACCGCGTCCAGCGGGGATGGCGCGCGGCACATCTACCTCGAGGTCGCCTCGGCGGTCGTGGTGTTCCTGCTGCCGGCCGCTACCTGGAGGCGCGCGCCAAGCGCCGTTCCGGGGCCGCGCTGCGGGCGCTGCTCGAGCTCGGCGCCAAGGACGTCGCGGTGCTGCGCGACGGCGTCGAGACCCGGATCCCGGTCGAGCAGCTGCGCGTCGGCGACGCGTTCCTGGTCCGGCCCGGGGAGAAGATCGCCACCGACGGCGTGGTCATCGACGGGTCGTCCGCGATCGACGCGAGCCTGCTGACCGGCGAGACGCGTCCCGGTCGAGGTCGGCCCCGGCGACCGCGGTCACCGGGGCGACGGTGAACGCCGGCGGGCCGGCTGCTGGTGCGGGCCACCCGCGTCGGCACCGACACCCGGCTGGCCCAGATCGCGCGGCTCGTCGTCGACGGCCCAGACCGGCAAGGCGCCGGTGCAGCGGCTGGCCGACCGGATCAGCATGTCTTCGTGCCCGTCGTGTTGGTGCTCGCCGCTCGTGCACGCTCGTCGCTCACGCTCGCGACCGGGCACGACGCGGTGCGGGCGTTCACCGCGGCCGTGGCGGTGCTGATCATCGCCTGCCCGTGCGCGCTCGGGCTGGCCACGCCGACGGCGCTGCTGGTCGGCACCGGACGCGGCGCGCAGCTCGGCCTGCTGATCAAGGGCCCGGAGGTGCTGGAGTCCACGCGGCGGGTCGACACGATCGTGCTCGACAAGACCGGCACCGTCACCACCGGGCGCATGACCCTGCACGGCGTGCACGCCGCCGACGGCGTGGACCCCGACGAGCTGCTGCGGATCGCCGGCGCGCTGGAGGCGGCCAGCGAGCACCCGATCGCCGCGGCCATCGCCGTCGCCGGCGGCGGGACCGGTTCGGGCCGCCCGCGGAGGTCACGTTTCGAACAACCGGCCGGCCTCGGCGTCACGGCAGCGTCACGTCGACGGCACACGCATGCCGTCGTCGGTCGGCCGCGCGCTGCTCTGGCCGACTGGGCGCTGCATGCCGATGCCCGACCTGGCTGCGCCGCCGCGGACGCCGCCGAAGTCGACCGGGCGCACCGCCGGTGCTCGCCGGCTGGGACGGCGCAGATCCGCGGCGTGCTCGTCGTCGGCGACACGGTCAAGGCCACGCAGCGCCGCAGGCGGTCGGCCAGCTGCGGCGGCTCGGCCTGCGGCCGATGCTGCTCACCGGCGACAACCGGCGCGGCCGCGACCGCGTCGCGGCAGACGGTCGGCATCGACGGACCGACGTGATCGCCGAGGTGCTGCCCGAGGACAAGGTCGCGGTGTCCGCGACCTGCAGGCCGCAGGGCCGGGTCGTGGCGATGGTCGGCGACGGCGTCAACGACGCCGCCGCGCTCGCCCAGGCCGACCTCGGCCTGGCGATGGGCACCGGCACCGACGTGGCGATCGAGGCCTGCCGACATCACCCTGGTGCGCGGCGACCTGCGTGCGGCCGCTGACGCCATCCGGCTGTCCCGGCGCACGCTGCGCACGATCAAGGGCAATCTGTTCTGGGCCTTCGCCTACAACGTGGTGCTGATCCCGGTCGCGGCGCTCGGACTGCTCAGCCCGCTGATCGCCGGCGCGGCGATGGCGTTCTCCTCGGTCTTCGTGGTGACGAACTCGCTGCGGCTACGCCGCTTCGAGCCCGCGCCAGACCCGACAGGCACCGCTACCGGAGCGACGAGCGAACCCGGCCCCGCTGGTGTGGGCAGCTACCACCACTGACGTGCCGATCCTGCATGCACTGCGGGTTGCCGGGATACATGACGTGGCAGGTGACGTGGTCGCTGATCCTCGGCTTCACCCTCTCCGCGGTCGATCGAAGCCCTGGTCAGAAAGTCGACGATCGCCCGGCTGCTGCCCGACGACCGGCCCCGCAGCCTGGCCACCGCGACCGGGCTCGGCGCCGCGTCGTCGTCGTGCTCCTACGCGGCAGTGGCGCTGGCCCGCTCGCTGTTCCGCAAGGGCGCCGACTTCACCGCGGCGATGGCGTTCCAGTTCGCGTCCACGAACCTGGTGATCGAGCTCGGGCTCATCCTGGCGCTGCTGCTGGGCTGGCAGTTCACCGCTGGCCGAGTTCGTCGGCGGCCCGTTCATGATCGTCCTTCCTGGCGCTGCTGTTCCGCCGCTTCTTGACGCGCCGGCTGCGCGCCGACGGCCGCGCGTCCAGGCCGAGCGCGGCCGTGGCCGGGTCGATGGAGGGCCACGCCGCGATGGACATGTGCGTCGACCGGGCCCGGGTCGTTCTGGCGCCGGCTCGCCTCCCCGGCGGGTTCACGTCGGTGAGCCACAACTTCGTCATGGAATGGGCGGCCGTCCTGCGCGACATCGTCATCGGCCTGCTCATCGCCGGCGCCGCCGCGGCGTGGATCCCCGACTCGTTCTGGCAGCACCTGTTCCTCACCGACCACCCGCTGGTCGCCAAGCTGTGGGGACCGCTCATCGGCCCGGCTGGTCGCCGTGGTCGCGTTCGTCTGCTCGATCGGCAACGTGCCACTGGCCGCGGTGCTGTGGAACGGCGGTATCAGCTTCGGCGGCGTGGTCTCGTTCATCTTCGCCGACCTGATCATCATCCCGATCATCTGATCACCTACGCCAAGTACTACGGCCGCCGGATGGCCTGGTTCCTGACCGTCGCCTTCTACGCTCACGATGGTCGCTCGCCGGCTACGTCATCGAGTTGGTGTTCAGCCCGCTGCACCTGATCCCGGCCGGGCCCCGGCACGCCTACGTCGGCGACGACGGCGTCCGCTGGAACTACACCACCTGGCTGAACATCGTCTTCCTGCGCTGGCCGCGGTCCTGGTGTGGCGGTTCTTCACCACCGGCGGGCGGGAGATGCTCGCGATGATGGGCGGCGGCCCCGATGACATGACCAACCACAGCGAGCACGCCGGGCACGACGACAGTGCCGGAACGCGACCACGGAACTAGCAACGGTCTGCCGCCGGCTCGATGTGCCCTTCGAGCAACTGACAGGACAATTCGTGTTCACCGGAGTCGACCGGATCCGGCGAATTGGGTGCGTTCGGCCGGCACGGCGGAGGCGTTCGAGTGCGTCAGCCTGGGGTGCGTGCGGTAGGCGTTGGGGACGGCGCTGTCCCGGCAGGTCGGGTCGGGTCATCAGCCTGGTCGATAGCGGCCAACCACGCCGCGTGGTGTTTCGCGGCCCAGGACCGTCGTACCCGTCCGAACACCATGCCGTAAAGCGCAGGTCGCGTCGATGGGTTGACTAAGGCCATGAATATGTGCGCGCCCAGCAGGGCAGCACTAAGGAGAACCGTGGCACCGTGCAGCCCGCCTTCACCGCCTGCAAGCCAGGACTGAATACCGGTCCCGATGACCGCCGTCATAGATCCGGTGAGCATCCAGGCGAGCAGCTTCTGCCCGGTGTTGAACAGCCCCCAGTCGTGACGCGATGAGGCGGTGAACGGATTCCGCACGTGGTCACGCACCCATGCGACGTCGCCGCGGTCAAGGGTGAACAGTCTGCGGGTGGACCCGACCAAGGCATCCCGGTCGCCGAAGACGAACGCGGCAACAAGACCGGCGGCGAGCAGAACGACTGACCCCACGTGTGCGACCAGCATCGGGCCGGACCCGGACTCGTCGCCCATCGCGAGGCCCGTAAGGAGGGCCGCGGTCACCATCGCGACCGTCCACCAGTGCGCGAACCGCTCGGTTCGGCCGAAGCGGGGGACCCATGTTCCACCCTCGGACGGATGCTCCCTTGCCGTGCGTCGATCGAGCATCGGTCCTCGCGTGCTGTTCACGGTGCGACCCGCTTCCTCGGGTGTATCGACTACCTCAAGCACACCCTGTCGCCGGGCGCGCTCCCAGGGCCGAAAGCCCCGAACAAACGTGGCGAACGTTCCGGGTCAGGCCGGGGGTCACGCTTTCTCTGGACGCCCCTAATCCGGCGATGACAGCCCGCAGCGGCGACCGGACGCGCACCCTGCCGCGTTGCGAATGGAACGAGCCCGACACGCTGGTCGGGCGCTGCCCCGGTGATCGTCGGGCTCACACGTCCGGCGGCACCCCAGGGCAGACCGTCCGTTCCGCCCCGGCTCGGTCCGCCACTTGCGCGATTGGCCTCCCGGTTGCGTTGAAAAGGGCCCCAGGGGGTTCACACTTGTGTGGTCTGCGGCACGCTCGGTGAGAGGCCAGCCTGATGAATGCATTGCCCGAATCCGCGACCCTCGCCCCATCAGGACCCGCACACGCGTCCGGACTCCTGTCGGGGCACTCGTACTACCTGCACTGGGGCGTCATCCAGATCTCGCTCACGAACTTCCTGATCATCGTGGCGATGGTCGTGCTGTTCGTCCTCGCGTTGCTCATCCCGTTCCCGGGCGGCGCGCGTGCGGACCGCAGCGACGAGGAGCGTTCCGATGTCCGGCGCTGACCCGTCGCGCAGTTGGACGGTACGGACCAGGACGCGCATCCAGCGCATGGTGCCGGCCGGGCAGTGGTTGCCCGACCGCCAGCCCGTCTACGTGCAATCGTGGATCTACGTCTTCGGTGTCGCGTGCCTGGCCGCGTTGGTGGTCGTGCTCGTGTCCGGAGTCGTGCTGACGATCAAAGGCGCCACCTGGTGGCACTCGTCCTCGGTGGGCCACTTCGTCAATTCGACGCATCTGTGGAGCGTCGAGTTGTTCTTCGTGTTCATGGTCATCCACCTCTGGGGCAAGTTCTTCATGGCTGCCTGGCGCGGTAAGCGCGCGTGGACGTGGATCACCGGCGCGGTCGCCTTTCTCGGCTCGATCGCGACGGCGTTCACCGGCTACCTGTCGCAGTCGAACTTCGACGCCCAGTGGATATCGACGCAGGCCAAGGACGGGCTGAACGCGGTGGGCATCGGCGCGTACTTCAACGTGCTTGATCCCGGCCAGATGCTGCTGTGGCACATCATGCTCCTCCCGCTGCTGGTCGGTTTCCTCGTCGTGGCGCACGTGATCCTCGTGCGGCGCCACGGGGTCGTGCCGCCGTTCGACGCGGTACCGCCCGGGACACAGGAACAGCCCGCAGAACCGTCCGTTGACTACGCGACGACGACGCCGGTCGAGGGTCCGGTCGAAGCACCGGTCGAGGGTCCGGTCGGGCCGCCCGTCGAACCGGCGGTCGAGCCACCGGCCCGGCCGGCGGAGCCAGTGCGATGACCCGGCACGGAACGAAGGAGTGGCGGCGCCGCGACACCACGCCCGACGCGCATCTGTTCCCCACTCGCCCCTACGACCTCGTGCGCGAGTTCGTCATCGCGCTCGTGGTCGTCACCGCACTCACCGTGCTGCTCGCGGCGGTCTTCTCCTCGCCGGACCGCAAGGCGATCACGCTGCAAGCCTGGGCTAAGGCCGATCCCACCGACGTCGTCGCGACGGCCGCTGCGGAACTGGCGGGCACCAGCACCAGCGCCTCGTACGGTGCCCCGTACAACCATGCCGCCGAGGGGCAGAAGATCGGCCCGGTGGCCAGCCAGAAGCTGGGCGGCGTGCGCATCCCCGTCGACAGCGCCAACGATCTCGTGATCACGCCGCTGCGAAGCATCACCGGCGACTCCGCGCTCACGGCGGCCTTGACCACGTGGCAATCGGCCGGCGCTGAGCAGCAAACGACATGGGCCACGGCGTACTCGGACGCGCTGGCAGCGGCACCGGACGGCGATCCGGCCAAAGCGAAGGCCGGCGACTACGGGCCGGTCCCCGCGCTCAGCGCACGGTTCCTCACCCTCGCGGCCAGCGGCTCACTCGAAGGGCTGCTCACGACCCGCACCACGTTCTACGGCAGCGACGCGACCAAGCCGTTGCTGCTGCTCTCCGACGGCGCATACCTCGAGGATCAGGCGCGCGCCGATCACCTGGGCGGTGATCAGTGGGGGATGATGAACGAAACGGCCAACTATCCCGGGCAGCCCTGGATGTGGCTGTACACGTTCTGGTACCAAGTCAAGCCGTTCTCCACATCCGAGAACGCCGACGCGCTCGTGTGGGGCCTGATGGCAATCCTCACGCTCGGACTGGTCCTCGTGCCCTTCATCCCGGGACTACGCTCACTGCCCAAACATCTCGGTGTGCACCGGCTGATCTGGCGCGGACGGTACTAACCACCCGGCAATAAGTGACGTATCCAGCGGCGATGTTAGTGATTCGCGTCCTGGTCGAGGTGGTGGGCGATGAGGTCCGCGACGTGTGCTGAGTGCTCGACCGCCAGTGCGTGTGCTCCCCCCGGGATGATCTTGAGGGTGGCGTCGGGTAGGTGCTGGAGGAGCTGTCGGCCGACCTGGGGTGGGCTGATCGGGTCAGCGTCGCCCCAGATGAGCAGCGTCGGAGCGGTGATGCTCGAGAGCTGGTTGGTGAGGTCGGGGCGGTAGGTGTACACCCACGCAGGCGCGTGGGGATAGTCGCGGCGGTAGTCCTCTCGCCAGTCGATCGCGCCGAGGGAAGTGACGTCGAGTCCGCCGGAGGTTGCCACCAGCACCAGCCGCCTGACACGTTGCGGGCTGTGCAGCGCGGCGAGGACCGCGAGCAGCCCGCCCATCGACTGTGCGACCAGGTCGCTGGGCTCCTCGAGATGGCGCGTCACGATCCCGAGCAGATCATCGAAGCCGTGCACATTCGGGTCGGCGGGTTGGTCGCCCAGTCCCGGCCAGCTCAGGTAGCGCTTGGACCAACCAGCCGGAAGCAGTTCGCCGACGGGCTCCCAGAACGCCCCGGCGCCTCCAACTCCGGGAAGGAACAGCACCCGCCGCATGCTGCGCCACCTTACTGGCCCGCCCCGGTTCGTTCGAGGTCAAAGCCGGCCAGCGGCGAGCCCTCGTAGCCGGTCACGTACCTGGCGGTCTGCCGCCCGAGCCGGCGGTCTCGCTCTGCACGGTCCAACAAGGTGCGCACCAACGCCTGAATGCCGGTCAGATAGATGTCGCCGTCCTGACGGCGGTACCGATCCTCCAGGCTGAATCCGCCTCGAGAACGCGTCACCCGAAAGCCCTCCGGCTCGACCAACTCGACCTCGCGCTACTTCGCCTACTTGTTCAGCAACCGCGCGCAGGAGGCAGGGAATACGCACGAATTCTCGGCGTCGCCCGCGGCACCATAACTTCGTGACTGCATCGGCTCAAACGCGGCGGCGCAATAGGTGGTTACGCCGCCCAGATTTCCCCGTCCTCGTTGGGGTTCGGTGTGGAGGCGTTCGTCCATTTGCACCTTGCCCAAGGCATGCTCGATGCCGTCTCGACTCAACTCGCTGAGATTGCGGAGCTGCTGGAGGCGTACTCGACCACCGGAGAAGGCCACGTGCTGTGTCGCATCGGCGCACGCAACCACAACCGATCATCGCCAATCGGCAGGCGGGTCAAGGGTTGGGACCGATGTCGAGCAGCACGAAATCAATCGCAACCGCCTTGCTACCTGGCCGGCTGGCCGGGCCCTCCGGTCGTCGGGTCCTGCGCGTCGGACTGGACCGAGACCACCGTCCGCCGCGGTCGTTCATCAACCTGCAGAGTGAACACATCAGGCCTGGCGTAATGACCGACCACATCGAGGTCGTACTTGCCGCGCGCCACGTCATCGAGATCTAAGTCTGCGTAAAGGATCGTTCTCTCGCCGTACACCGGACCAGCAAGGACGTCACCCGTCGGAGCAATGACGCAACTGCCGCCCCGCATGAGCGGGTCACCGGCCCGAGCCGCGATGGCCTCGTAGTCGGCTGGACAGTCGCTAAGTTCCAGGAACTGGCACGACGACAACACGAAGCAACGACCCTCCTGCGCGATATGCCGCATCGTGGCGAGCCACGAGTCCCGGTCGTCGGCAGTGGGCGCGAGATAGACCTGAACACCCTTGGAGTACATGGTCGTCCGCAAGAGCGGCATGTAATTCTCCCAGCAGATCACCGCACCCACGCGCCCGATCTCGGTATCCAAGACGGTGATGGTCGACCCATCCCCTTGACCCCACACGAGACGCTCGGCCGCTGTCGGAACGAGCTTGCGGTGCTTGCCGAGGAACTCACCCTCAGGGCTGAAGAACAGAACGCTGCAATACAGGGTGCCGCCGTCTCGCTCGATCGCCCCGAGAGCCAGGAAGACGCCGGCATCCGCCGCTACGCCACGGATTCGTTCGAACCCCGGACCACTCAGCTCGAGAGAGTTCGCCCAATACCGGCGGAAGAGCTCATGACCTTCCGGAGTGCGCGACCCCACCACCGCGCCGAACGTGAGGCCTTGCGGGTATCCACCCACGAACGCCTCCGGAAAAAGCACCAGCCGGGCGCCGGCGGAGCCGGCCTCCTTCGTCAACCGCTCGACCCGATCCAACGTCTTGTCCAGATCGAACAGGACCGGTGCGTCCTGGACGACTGCCACCCGGACTGTGTCAGTCACCGCCCTAGTCCTCTTCAATGGAGGGCAGCAACGCGGCGAGACCGCGCACGACACCCACGGTCTCGACCACCTTGCGAATGGCCAGCAGCGTGCCGTCGACGAACTGCGACGCATCATGGCCGCTTTCATGTCGAATGATCAGACGCTCGTGCGGCAGCCCGAACACCACTTCGGTGGCCAGCTCATAGCCCGGCAACCGCACCGAGTGGATCTGCGTGCCGGCCACCGTCGCCCCGCGCGCCTCAACAATGCCGCCTGTCTCGGCGATCGGTCTGGCGACGTACGGCCGCTTGATCTCGGCTAAGCCTTCAGCCAGCTCGCGGGACGTGCCGCTCGGGGAGTCGGGTTTGGTCGCCGACGCGTAGTCGATGATCTCCCAGCTCGGCAGGTGCGGTGCCACGGCCAGCGCGGCCATCTGCATGAGCGTTGCCGTGATGGAGAAATTGCCCGCGGCGAAGACGCCCACCCCGCTGTCCTTCGCGCGACTGTCGATCTCGGCCAGTTCCTCCTTCGACAAACCGGAGGACCCGACGACGACGTGAACACCGCGATCGATGGCAATCAGCGTGTGCTCGCGGATCGAGGCGTATGAGGTGTAGTCGACGAGAACGTCGCAGCCGTCCAGCGCCTCCGCGACCGTGCCGTACACGGGAACACCGTTGCCCGCCTCGCCCCACGCACGCCCAAGATCGGACCCGGCGGCCGAACGCGCGACAGCGCTACGGAGTTCGAGGTCAGCAGAGTCCATAACGGCGGCCGCGACGGCGCGACCGGTCCATCCCGTGGCACCCGCAATGCATACGTTGATCATCGAAGCCGCCGGTCAGCCGAGTACCGAGGCGCTGGATGCATGAGCCGTCCGCAGTCGTGAGTAGTGGCCGAGGTCGATGTCGTGCCCGGTGTGCGGCGCCCGCCACGTCACGGGCTGCCGGTCGTGGTCCTGACCGCTCTCGACTGCGCCGATGAGGTGGGCCACGAGTTGCCCGATCACCGGGGCGTTCTTGAACTGGTTGCCGCTGGTCCCGATGGCAACGTAGAAGCCGTCCAGGCTGGTGCGGTCGTAGATCGGAATCCAGTCGGTGCTGGTGTCGTAGACGCCGACGATGCCCTTTGGCCGGTTGGGCAGGGTCAGGTTCGGCACCCGTCGAGCGAGCCGCACGGTGTTGGCCTCGTACCCCTCGACGGTGACGGGGATGTCGGTGCGGTCAGGATCGTCGAGCCAGTCCAGTGGATCGCAGGCAGGCTCCATGCCGCCGACCAGGATGCCCGCTCCGGACTCGGGTCGGAAGTACGTGCCCATGTCTCCGTCGAAGATGACTGGTGCCCCTTGCGACATCAGGAAGTTGTCGGGTGCGGGAACCTGGTGCACTTCCTGTCGAAGCGGTCGGGTGGTGACGCGGAAGTCGTCCAACACGCCGGCGAGTTGGTTGATCGCGGACGAGTGGGGACCGGCGCAGTTCACGACGATCGGCGCGGACAGGCGTGTGCCGTCGTCGAGCTGTAGTCCCTCGACACGGTCGGCGTTGCTGATGACGCCCGTGACCGTGCGGCGCCACACCGGGCGCGCACCGTGTCTGACCGCAGCGTCGAGCAGGTTCCGCGCGGCCAGGAGCGCGTCGTCGACGAAACCGCCGTCCGGTGTGAAGAGCGCACCGAGGTTGTTCCTGGCCTCGCCCCAGAACGTCTCGTCGTCCAATCGCTTGGGCGGGTAGTAGCTGCCGGTGTCCAGAGCAGGGAAGCGTTCGGACAGATCAGCGGCCGTCAACCGCTCGTAGGGCACACCGACCCGTTCGAACAGTGCTTCGACCTTGCCCGAGTCGAAGTCCGGGAAGTCGAGGTTGAGCACGCCGGTGCGGTGATACCGGGCGGCGACCTCGCCTGTGGAGACCCCCAGATAGTCCGGCCAAGCCTCCCAGCCGAATTTCGCTTCCCACGACGTCGCGACACCTTCGAATGTCGAGTAGTGGAACCTGACGATCGCGCTCGACGCAGACGTTGAGCCCAGACCCGGCCCGGGGTGGCGTTCGACGAGTAGGACGTCGCGACCGCCACGGGCGATTTCGTAGGCCACTCCGGCACCGACGATGCCGGCACCGATCACGATCGCGTCCGCGGTCGTGGTCGTGGTCGTGGTCGTGGAAACATCGTTCACGAAGGTCAATCCCCTTACGACGGTTGGGTGTCGTAGCTCCGGTGCGCCGACAGGGTGGCCGGATCGCTGTTGCCGCCGCACAAGATCACGGCGACTCGTTCGTCTTGCTCGGGCACGTAACTGCCATTGATGAGCGCCGCAAGCGGCGCTGCGGCTCCTGGTTCGGCGCAGACTCTGAGTTCATCCCATAGTTGCAGTCGTGCATCCATGATCGCCTGCCCTGGCACGACAACGACGTCATCGATCGCGCGCTGTGCAACCTGCCACGCGATTGCGCCGACCTGGCTCGCACCCAGCGCGTCCGCGGCCACACCGCCGACGCTGATCGTTACCCGCTCACCTGCTGCACGGGCCGCGGCGAGCGTGGGTGAGCCCTCCGCTTCGACCGCAACAACTCGCACGCGGCGGTCGAACCACGTGGCTATCCCGGCGACGAGGCCACCGCCACCGCAAGCGACTAGCACCGTGTCGACCTCGCTGCATTGCTGCTCGAGTTCGAGCCCGACGGTGCCTTGGCCGGCGACAATCTCGGTTTGATCGTAGGCATGCATGAGCAGTGCTCCGGTTTCCGCTGCTCTGTGCACGCTCGCCACAACTGCTTCAGCGAAGTCGCGGCCCACCTGATGCACGCGCGCACCGTAGTGGTGCAGCTTCGCGACTTTCATTGCCGGGGCGGTTTCGGGAACGAAGACCTCGACCGGATGGCCGAGTTGCCTACCCACGTGGAGCAGCGCCAGGGCGGCGTTACCGCCAGAGGCCATGACCAGACCCGCAGAGGGCACCTCTTGAGTCAGCGCTCGGTTGAACACTCCCCTGGGTTTGAAGGACCCGGTGTGCTGCAGTAGCTCGAGTTTGAGCAGGAGCGTTGCGTCGATGCCGAATGTCCCTGGCCTCAATTCGATGAGCGGCGTCGTTCGCACGTAGCCGCGAATCCGGTCCGCGGCGGCCGCAACATCGCTCGCGGTGGGAACGATGACATCCATGGCCACGTCAGTGACACCTCGATCTCAGCCTTGATCGGTCATTATCAGTACTATGTGCTATAGTACCTCGCATTATTGCCCGCTGGCCAGATGCACCACGCAGTCTCAATAGACACAAGAAGGTGGATCGATGAAGCGTCCAGTATTCGTGGCCGGCGTCGGCATGACGAAGTTCTCGAAGCCCGGCGCGGGCGCACGCGACTACCCGGACCTGGTCCGCGAAGCCGGCAGCGCGGCACTGGTTGATGCCGGTATCAACTACGAGCAGATCGAGCAGGTCGCCGCCGGCTACGTCTTCGGGGAATCCTGTTCGGGACAGCGTGCCGTGATGGAACTCGGCCTCACCGGCGTGCCGGTCTACAACGTCAACAACAACTGCGCCAGCGGTTCGACGGCGTTGATGCTTGCGCGGCAACTCGTCGAGGGCGGGCTGGCAGAGGTCGTACTCGCCGTCGGTTTCGAGAAGATGCAGCCCGGCTCCCTGTCGGCAGGCAGCGTCGACCGGGCCAGCCCCACCGAGCCGCATATCAAGGCGGCACGGCAGGGCCATCCCGAAACATCGGCGCCCATCACCCTGGAGCTGTTCGGCAACGCCGGCATCGAGCACATGCAGCATTACGGGTCGACGGCCGCGCACTTCGCCATGGTTGGCGAGAAGAACCACCGCCACTCGAGCAAGAACCCCAACGCGCAGTTCCAAGACGTCTACACGCTCGACGAGATCCTCGCGTCGCCGTCGTACCACGGCCCCATCACCAAACTGCAGTGCTCGCCCACCTCGGACGGTGCCGCCGCTGCGGTGTTGATGAGCGAGGCCGCCGTCGCACGCTTCGGCCTTGCTGCTCGAGCCGTCGAGATCGTTGCCCAGGCGATGGCCAGTGACCGGATCGATGCCTTCGATCCGCCGTCGGCGATCCACGCGGTCGGCATCGAGGTGTCGCGCGCCGCGGCCCAGCAGGTCTATGACGCCTCCGGCATCGGCCCGGACGACATCCAGGTCATCGAACTGCACGACTGCTTCTCGGTCAACGAGATCCTGACGTATGAGGCGTTGGGCCTCGCGCCGGACGGCAAGGGACACCTGCTCATCGAGAACGGTCAGACGACCTACGGCGGCAAGTGGGTCGTGAACCCTTCGGGTGGCCTCATCTCCAAGGGGCATCCCCTCGGCGCAACCGGTCTCGCGCAGTGTGCCGAGTTGTCCTGGCAACTGCGCGGTGAGGCCGGCGAGCGTCAGGTCGACGGCGCGCGCTACGCGCTGCAGCACAACCTCGGCCTCGGCAGCGCCGGCGTGGTCACGCTGTACCGCGCGCCGCAGCGCTGATCGGCTGCCGAGAACCTCACAGCGAGCGGGCGATGAGGTCCTTCATGACCTCGTTGGCCCCGCCGTAGATCTTCTGGGCCCTCGCATCGGTGTACAGGCGGGAGATGAGGTACTCCCGCATGTAGCCGTAGCCGCCGAACAGCTGCAGGCATCGATCGGTGACATCGCACTGGTTCTGGGACAACCACCATTTCGCCATCGACGCCGCCGCGGGATCGAGCGTGCCGCCGACGAACCGCTCGATGCAGTCGTCCAGGAAGACCCGGGAGGCCTGTACGACGGTTGCCAGCTCGGCAAGCTCGAACCGGACATGCTGCATGCTGAACAACGGTGCGCCAAACACGTCGCGTGCCTTGGTATAGGCGATGGTTTCCTCCAGCGCACGCTCCATGGCGGCCACCGCCGTGACAGCGATGACGAGACGCTCACGGGGCAGCTCGCGCATCATCATGCTGAAGCCGCCGCCCTCCTCCCCGAGCAGGTTGCCGATTGGTACAGGCACTTCGTCGAAGAACAACTCCGCGGTGTCCTGTGCGTGCATGCCGAGCTTGTCGAGCACCCGGCCGCGCCGGAATCCCGGTGCATCGGCCGTATCCAGGACGATCAACGAGATTCCGTTGCGACCTGCCTCCGGGTCGGTCTTCGCGACGACGATCACGAGATCGCACTGGCCCCCGTTACTGATGAACGTCTTGGAGCCGCTGATCACGTAGTGGTCGCCGGTGCGTACCGCGCGGGTGGCGATGTTCTTCAGGTCGGTGCCGGCGCCGGGTTCACTCATGGCAACGGCGCCGATCAGTTCGCCTGCCGCCATTCCGGGCAGCCAGCGCGACCGTTGTTCATCGGAACCGTAGGCCGAGATATAGGGGGCGACCACCCCGCTGTGCACCAGGTTGCCGAACCCGGTGTCGCCCGAGCGGGCCTGCTCGCTGAACACGATGGCGTCGTGCGCGAACGTGCCACCACCTCCGCCGAACTCGGTGGGCACCTCGCAGCAGAGCAGGCCGATCGCACCTGCCTTTAGCCACACCTCGCGATCCACGTATTTCTGCTGGTCGAACCGTTCGAAGTTCGGGACGAGTTCGGCTCGGAAGAACTCGCGCGCGAGTTCACCCAACGCGGCCGTCTCGTCGTCGACCCAGCGTGGCCGCATCAGTTCACCGCCCGGTCGCGGCCGTTCCAGAAGCGCGCCCGCAGTTGCTTCTTGTCGATCTTGCCCAGGGGCGTGAGCGGCAGGGCGTCCAGGAACTCGAGACTCTTCGGGGCGTGCACGGGTCCCTTGAGTTCGCGGACGAGGGCGATGAGCTCCTCGGACGTCACGGTCGCAGCCGGGGTTCTGACCACGAAGGCCGTCACCGCCTCGCCCCACTTCGGGTCGGGGACGCCGATCACCGCCGCGGCGGCGACCTCCGGGTGCGTCACCACGGCGTCCTCGACCTCGCGCGGGTAGATGTTGAACCCGCCGGTGATCACCATGTCCTTCTTGCGATCGGTGAGGTACAGGAAGTTGTCCTTGTCGAAGCGGCCGACGTCGCCGGTGTGCAGCCAGCCGTTGCGCAGCGTCTCCGCAGTCACCTCGGGCTGCTGCCAGTAACCGTCCATGACGAGCGGTCCGCGAACGCAGACCTCCCCCACTTCGCCCACCGGGCAGGGCTGGTCGTTGTCGTCGAGAACAGCGACGTCGAGCGTCGGATGCGGTTTGCCGCAGGATGCGAGCCGCTCGGGTCGCCGCAGGTCGTGGTCTTCTTTCGAGAGCGCCGCAACCGTGTTCGGCGCCTCGCTCTGTCCGTAGAACTGCACGAACACCGGCCCGAACACATCGAGGCCCTGCGCAAGCCGGTCGGGTGACATCGGCGCCGCGCCGTAGAGGATCGTCTGCAGGCTCGAGAGATCCACCTCCGGATGCTCGGCGATGTAGTCGAGCAGCACGTAGATCATGCTCGGCACCAGGAAGGTCGCGGTGATCCGGTGCTTCTCCACGATGTCGCAGAACAGCGCGGGATCGAATCCCTTGGTGAGCACCACGGTTCCGCCCTGATGGAACACCGGCGGCACCATGCCCGCGAGCGCATGGGTCAACGGCGTCATGCCCAGGAACCGAAGCTCGGTGGGAAGCTGCCAGTGCGCCACGGACATGTACAGGTGCGTGACCAGCGAACGATGCGGGAGCATCACGCCCTTGGGCCGGCCCGTGGTCCCGCCGGTGTAGCCGAGCAGAGCGAGGTCGGATTCGCGCGCCACCGTCGGAATGACCCCGTCGGTGTCCGGGGCGGCCAGGACGTCGGCGGCCGATCCCCCGCCCAGCAGAAGCACCTGCGGGCGCAGCTCCAGCTCGGCGGAAATCGCCGCTGCGTGCTCGGCGTACCGGCCGTGGTCGGCGACGATCGTCGTGATGCCCGCGTCGGCGCACACCGTGACGTGGTCGGCCAGCGTCCCCATCGGGTGCAGCGGTGTGTACCGCGCACCCACCGACATCGCTGCGATCAGCGCGGCGAAAGCCTCAGGCCGGTTCGGGAAAGCATGGCCACGCCGTCACCCGGCTTCACCCCGGCGTCCTGCATGGCACCCGCGATGCGTGCGATCAGCCGCTGCAGCTCCTCGTAGGTCAGATCACCGCCGCCGCCCGGGTCGACGAAGGCGACCCGATCCGGATAGTTGTCGAGCGAGCGCGAAACCAGGTCGACAAAGGTCGGTCGGCGATAGAGGTCGGTCGTGTCTGCGATCACCGCTTCCCCCCGGCCTGTCGCCGGATCCGCCGTAACTCCGCCTCGAAACCGTCGAGGAGACGGCTGACCCCGAACATGAACTGCGCCTCCGGATCCTCGGTGAGCACTTCGCTGAAGCGGCGCAGCGGCGAGTCCGCCGGCGTGTCCTCGTGCACGAGCGAGTCGACCATCTCCTGGGCGAATTCCTTGCTGCCGCCGCGGAACCGCGAGACCTCCCAGGCCATGGCGCCGATGACGTGGTTCCGCAGCGCCATGAACCCGCGGATCGCCGAGTCCTCGTCGAACCCGGCCTCGCGCAGCAGCGCGATGATGCCGAGCCCAACGGCGGCCGCGCGCGGGCCCTGGACCGAATTCTCGAGGACGATCTCGACGAGGGCGGGGTGGCGCAACGCGACGCGCCGGGATTCGAGTGCGAACTCTTCGAGACGCACTCGCCAGGGCCGCCGGTCCTGGGCGATGACCGGGGACTCGGACAACGCGAGATCGGCGACCGCGTCCAGCAGTTCCTGCTTGTCCTGCAGGTGCCGGTACAGCGACATCGGGCTGCCGCCCAGCGCTTCGGCCACGCGGGCCATCGTGACGCCGGCGAGACCGTCGCGGTCGCCAATCTCGAGCGCCGCGGCAACCACCGTCTCCCGGTCGAGTGCCCCGCGTGGCAACCGGTCCGGCTTCTGCACCTTGCGCTGTGAGGTCAAGGCTGTCCTCCTGTCCCGCATGGGCGCGGGTAGCTCTTGCGCACCCCTTGGCGTACCAGCATAGTGTACGTCTGTACGTGAGGGCGAGCGGCCGAAGTCTTCGGGATTCGCGTAGTCCATCAGACCCCGTACTGGCGCGCACGTCCGTGGCCTCCGGAACATCGGATGGCCGTCTTCCTCCGAAGGAGCACGCTGCCCATGACCTCCAACCACTGGCTCCACGGAGCCACACTGATCACGGCGACCGGACGCGACCCCGAACCTGCCGGGCTGCTCATCGAGGCCGGACGGATCGCGCAGATCGGAGGATCCGCACCGCGCGACGCCGATGTCATCGACTGCACGGGCTTGACGTGACTCCCGGCCTGAGACGCGCACGTCCACATGGGGCTGGCCAGCACGCTCGAGCCCAGTGTCGGGTACGGCATGTCTGTCGCGGAGATCGCCGCCGACATGCTGGCCAATTGCACCCAGACCCGCGCACGGGTTTCACCACGGTGCGAGATTGCGGGGGCATCGACGCCGGCCTCGCCCGCGTCGTCGCATCAGGCAAGGTCGCCGGGCCCAGGATCGTGCAGTGCGGTGCGATCCATTGTCAGACCGGCGGACACGGCCACTACGCCCCCGACTGGGAGCCCACCGACATGTGGAGCGGCCGGGTAGTTCCCGGCCTGCGGACGCTGGCGACGCTCTCGGACGGTCCCGATCAGATGCGCAAGAACGTACGCGAATCCTTCCGAGGCGGTGCTGAGTTCCTCAAGCTGTGCGTCACCGGTGGGGTCATCTCCAAGCATGACAAACTCACCGACACACAGTTCAGCCACGAGGAGATCGCGGTAGCCGTCGCCGAGGCCACGGCCCGGGGCACCTACGTCACTGTCCACGCCCTCAACGCCGACGGCATCCGCAACGCCGTCCTGGCTGGTGTGCGGTGTGTCGAACACGGCACTGGTATCGACGAGGAGATCGCCGCACTCATGGCCGAGCGCCAGGTCACCCTCGTGCCTACGCTCGCCGCTGTCCAGGCGCTCATCTCGAATGTGGACGGCCTCGGACTGCCCGGCCATTTCGCCGAGCGAGCGGTGCAGGTTCGCGACGCGATGATCAGCGGACTGCTTGCCGCCAAGTCCGCCGGCGTACGAGCTCGGACTCGGGTCCGACATCATCGGGCCTGACCAAACCCGTCGGGGTGAGGAACTCGTGTTGCGCGCCGATGTCGAATCACCCATGGAAGCGCTGATCGCGGCCACTCGGGTCAATGCTGGCCAACCCGGTCTCGACGATGAGATCGGCACGCTCGAAGTCGGGAAGCAGGCGGGCATCGTGGCGTTCACTGCGAACCCGCTCGACGACACGAAGGTGTTCGCTGACCCGGACAGAGTCGTGCTCGTCCTGCAGAACGGCGTTGTCGCAAAGGACACGCGGGCGGCCTGATCGCGCGTCGCGACGGCGCTCAGTTCACCGGACGGTCGTGACCCGCCCAGTACGGTGAAGAGGGCTGAACGATGTCGCTGAATATTCACTTTGTTGTGACCCGGGAGGTTGGCTTCGTCCCGCTTGGACTCCGGATGATCTTGTGCAG
>CAVTEA010000028.1:0-144830 GCA_963733615.1 uncultured Actinomycetes bacterium | reverse complement strand
CCCTATAGGCCCCAGATTCCGGGGATTTTGCAAGATCGATTCCGGCCGTGCCATACACGTGCCAGATCGTGTCCCACAGATTCCGGGGATTTTGCAAGATCGAGTCCGCTCGGGCCCCATAAAGTGCCAGCCGCTGTCGGTGTCCGGGTGGTGGCGGTAGGTCGACGCGGGGCTGGTCCCCCGTAAATCTTGTGTTGGATTTTGCGCGCCGTGGACCAGACATATTGGTACTGGAATACATCTGAGTACATCGGGGACTGATCCGCACGTTTGGGCGTAGCCGCGCCTACTAGACAAGATCGAGTACTCGGCGTAATCGTATTTCTCATCCATTCACCCCGACGCTATGGGAAGCGCGGGGTTACGCACGGTGAAACCCGTCATCACCCCTCGGGTGTCACCCGGGCAAGGGAGGTTTCCCACGATGACGGTGCGGCACGTGCGCGAGGAAGCCCCCCCCCCTCTTCACGGCTGCTGCGGCTTAAGCCGGTAGCGGCACGCCTCGGGATCACCTACAGGTATCTCCTGCAGCTGATCGCCGACGGCGAGCTGCCGGTCGTCAACCTGGCCGCCCCGGGCAGTGATCGCCGGGTGCTGCGTATGAACGAGGCCGACGTCGAGGCCTGGATCCTCAGCCGGACCAGTAAGTCCGCGTGATGGCCGACGCGGTACTCACGGTGCTGCCCGTGGCTGCGCGCGCCGCCAGCATGCATGGCCCGGCACCCGTCCGGGCCGATCTCCCCTCCCGCGCCGCTCCCTGCAAGCGAGCACGGCGGAAGGGGGGGGCCACCACCCCCGACATGGACGAAGCCGGCCACGGGCAGCGACCCGGTGACCGGCTTCTAGACCCGCAGCCAAGGAGCGGATCAGTGACCGATTCTAGCTACGAGGTGCGATACCGGGCATCGACCGGTGCCGCGCAGCCCACCACCGAGATCGAGGTGAGCCTGCCGCCGGACGTCGCGATCACCACCACGGTGATCGGCACGCCGGGCGAGTGGGGCGCCCAGGTCCGGATCGGAGCGCAGCTCACGCTGCACGTCGAGGACGTGTCCACGGTGGACCGGCTCGGCGCCGCGTTCCGCGAGCTGGTCGCGGAGCTGTACGCCGCGCTGGCCGGCACCGGCGAGGCGACGCCGTGAGCGCCCAGGCGACCTGGCTGAACGGGCACGACCGGATGCTCGCGGACCGCCGCCGCAAGCAGCGAGAGATCACCCGCGACCACCTGGTCGCCGCCGCGCAGAGCGTCGCGCTGGCGCTCGAGCAGCTCGACGCCGCCGACGGCGACCCGGAGCAGATCGACGCGATACGCGGGCTCGGGATGCTGCTCGCCTACATGGCCCGGGCGGTGACCGGATGAGCCGCCCGCCCGACGACCTCGCAGCGGCCCGGGTGCGCCTCGAGGAGGCGATCGAGCGGGTGCGCAGCATGATCGCGACAGCGCGGCGCGACGTCTACCAGGACACGGTGGCCGCGACCGGCATCGACCCGTTGAAGCCGGCGCGGACCCGCCGGAGCACGCGGAAGGTGGCCGCGTCGTGATCCGCACCGTGCTCGCCTACACCTGGCCGGGCACCCGGATCGAGGCGCGCTGCCTGGCGCTGATCTGGGCGCCGGCCGACAGGCGTCTCGGCCTGGTCGTGGTCAGCGAGCTGCCCGACAACCCCGGCGCGTCCGTCACCAACGCCATCGAGGACATCGCGACCGCGCTGGCCGCACGCGGGCTCGCCAAGGTGGGTTCCGGTTTCCGGCTCGTCGAGCACTACCCGGCCGACTCCCGCCGACCGGCCAGCTACGCCCGGGTGTGGCTGACCCGGGTACGCGCCGGCACCGAGGGGTTCGGGCGGGCGTTCATCCACCCGCGCTGGCGTCACCTCGACGCGGCCACGCTCGACGCGCTCGCGCCGACGGCACCGCGCCCGTCCGAGGAGCTGCTCGTCCCCGCCGCCGTGACCAGCGCCGAGGCGATGCCGTCGTGAACGGATCCATGATCGGCGCCCTGCTCGCGGTCGCCGCCTACCTGACCGGGATCGCCGTGCTGCTGTGGAGGGTCGCCTTCCGCGACGTGGACGGCGACTGGACCGCCGCGGACGAGGCGTCACTGGCCGAGCTGCTGGAGCGTGGCCGATGATCAAGCGAATCAACCGCGGCCGCGGGCATTCCTACCTGATCGACGGCCGCAAAGCTGACGGCGTCACCACCCTGCTCGGCGACGGGCTGGCGAAACCCGCGCTGATCAACTGGGCCGCGAACACCACCGCCGGCTACGCCGTGGACCACTGGGACGAGCTCGGCAAGCAGCCGGTCAGCAAGCGGCTCGAGACGCTCAAGTCCTCCCGCTACGCCGACCGCGACGAAGCCGGCCGGCGTGGCACCGAGGTGCATGCCCTCGCCGAGCAGCTCGTGCAGGGCAACCAGGTCGACGTGCCCGAACCCCTCGCCGGGCACGTCGAGTCCTGCGTGCGCTTCCTCGACGCATGGGAACCCACCCCGATCCTTACCGAGACCGTCGTCGCCAGCCGCAAGTGGAACTTCTGCGGTACGACCGACGGCGTGTTCGAGCTGCGCGATCACAGCATCGCCCTCTACGACTGGAAAACCGCCCGCTCCGGGATCTTCCCCGACACTGCGCTGCAACTGGCCGCCTACGTACACGCCGAGGTGTACCTCGACAACGACGGCAACGAGCAGCCGATGGCCGAGCTCGGCATCACCCGTGGGCTCGGCATCCACATCCGCGCCGACGGATACGACGTCTACGACATGGACGTCACCGATTCGGTGTTCCGCGACTTCTGCCACGTCGCATGGGTGGCCCGGATGCGCCAGCGCATGGACGGCTGGAAGTCCGAGTCGCTGGCCGCGCCGACGGAGAAGGCGATCGCATGAGCCGCAGCGATGTCATCAGGGCGAAGCTGCCGCTCGGCGAGATCATCGTCGGAGAGCGCGACCGCCAAGACGTTGTGGATGTCGAGGGCCTGGCGGCATCGATCGCGGCAATCGGTCTGCTCCACCCGATCGTCGTGACGAATGACAAGACGCTGCTCGCCGGCGCGCGCAGACTCGCAGCTGTTCACTCGCTGGGCTGGGCCGAGGTGCCGGTCACGATCGTCGATCTCGCGACAGCAGCCGACCACCTGGCCGCCGAACTGGATGAGAACACCTGCCGCGTGCCGCTGAGCCCGTACGAGGCGGCACGGGCGCGGGAGCGGCGGGCGAGGGCGCTGGCGCCGAAGGCGGCGGAACGGAAGGCGACTCGTGGGTCCAAGTTGGACCCACGACAAGAGACCAAGACCCGCAAGCTCGCCGCCCTGGGCACCGGCTACTCCGGCTCGACGCTGGACAAAGTCGATCTGATCCGGCACGCCGCCGAGGACGGCATCGTGACGCTTGCGGGTCAGGCGATCCCGGTGCCCGAGGCAGTGCGCGACGTCGCGGCCTCGGCGGTGGAGTCCGTCAAGCGGACCGGGGCAGCGGTCGACGGCGAGCACAAGCGGGTCAGGCAGGCACTCGACGAGTTCCTTGCCGCCGATCCCGAGCAGGCGTCTGCCGAGATCCGCAAGAAGGCCAGGCGACTGGCCGGCGAGGTGATGCGCGGACTTCCTGCCTCCGACCCGAGCGAGGTGGCCCTCGCCGCCGACGAGGCACTGATGGGCGATTTCAACAACGCCGAGCGATCACTGCACGAGTGGCTATCTGCCGTCCGAGCGGCACGTCCGCGTCTGCACTCGATTGGAGCGCCAAGGTGAAGTTTCGGGACCTGGGAACACAGGAGCGCATCGAGTACGCCGACATCTATAACAAGGCCTGCCTGACCGAAGGCGGCGAGTTGCGCTCGACCGAGGATGCCGCGGTGGAGCTGCAGACGCTGCTTGCCGATGCCGTCCAGGCGCACAAGACCTGGGCGCAATACGAGCAGGATGACGTACGAGACCGCGGCTACCGCGAGGCGATCAAGTCATGGACCGCACGGAACTATCGCCACCTGACGGCCAACGGCCGATCGCAACAGGGACGCGCTCGCGTGCGTAGCCGCAGCTCGATCGCGCGCGTACCGCAACGACGGGCCGAGATCACCGAACAACTGGTGATCCAGTGGGTCAACAAGACCTACGAGGACTGCAGCGCCGCCGATCTTCGGCTCGTGGTCCAGCGAAGCAACGCTCAGATCGAGGCCGAGCAGCAGACCGTTCGCGACTGCTATCGGTTACTCGGACTGCTCGACCAGACCGGCACCACGACCGTCCGCAACGCACTACTGCTAATCGGCAGGACACTGAGCGAGTTCCTGACCGGCGAGCGAGCGGCGTCGTGAGCACCGAACTGGCGACGATCAAGGAACTGCCCGCCCCGGTGGGGGTGTACGCCGGCAGCAGTTCGCTGACCGCGTGGGCGCAGTCCGCGCAGGCCGCCGCCGGTATCGCCCGGGCCCTGGTCACCTCGCCGTTCGTGCCCGCGTCGCTGCTGGTGCGCGCCGAGGACGGCCGCTCCATCGACTACGAGCGCTCCGTGGGTAACGTGCTCGGCGCGCTGCTCGTCGGCGACGAGGTGGGCCTGGCGCCGATGGCGGCGCTGCGCTCCGTGGACATCGTCAACGGAACCCCGGCGATGCGGGCGATCGCGTTGCGCGCGGTCGTGCAGGCCGCCGGCCACGAACTCGTCCTGGTCGAGTCCTCGGAGAGCCGCGCGATCGTCAAGGGCCGCCGTCACGGCGTCGGCGAGTGGCAGGAGTCGAAGTGGACGATGGACCGGGCCCGCAAGTTGGGCCTGGTCGGCAAGGCGAACTGGCGGAACCAGCCTGTGGCCATGCTGATCGCCCGGGCCACCGCCGAATGCGCCCGACTCGTCGGCGCCGATGCACTGCTCGGTCTGGCCTACGCCTCGGAGGAACTCGCCGACGACGTCACCGGGCTCGAGGACGCACCGCAGCGGCCCGCCGAGCAGCCGGCCAAGCGCACCGCCCGCCGGCGCACCGCGCAACCCGCCGCCGTCACCCGCCCGCCCGTCGCTGACGAACCGAGCGCACCCGACCCGGAGCCCGACTTCGACGAACCCGCCGCGGCCGGGCCCGAGGCCACGGACGAGCCGACTCCCGACCCGATCACCAAGCCGCAGCTCGCCAAGTTGCACGCCCAGTTCGCCGACATGGGCATCACCGACCGCGACGAAGGGCTCGCGCTGATCGCCGGCTTCATCGGCCGCGCCGTGACCACCTCGAAAGAGGTCACGAAACAGGAAGCCACCGTGTTAATCGACGAGCTCGAGCGGCGGCTGCTCGCCGACCAGGCCGACGGGGACGAGTCGTGATTCGCCTCCGATGCCGATCCGGCGATGGTGGCGTGCCGGATCACGACCTCGCGATGGCGGCCCGGGCCGGCGCCCGGGGGGCGTCATGACCGCGGTCGAAACCGCGCTGCTGGCGGACAAGCCGTGCGGCAAGTGCGGACAGACCAAGCCGCTCGACGAGTTCCACCGCGACGTCCGGGCCCGCGACGGGCGTTACACCGTCTGCAAGCAGTGCGTCAGCGCCCGGCCCTACAAGCCGACACACCTGCGGGTCGTCAAGACCCGGGCCCGGCACCGGGCGATGGCCGAGCTGGTACACCGCCACGCCGGCGAGTTCGCGATCCTGCTGGAGCGGTGCACGCACGAGGCCGAAGCGGAGGCCGCGCGCATCGCTGCCGTCCCTGCCGCGCAGCGGGTCTACGGCGCCGCCGAGCCGGTACGGCTGCGCCGCGGCCGGCCCGCCGAGGGCGAGACGCTCATGGACCGCATCGACGTCGGCCGCTGCTCCGAATGCGCCACCCATCACGACCGCGGCCACGCCTGCCCGTACTGCGGCGCGCAGCCGCACGAGGCGCCGCCGGCGACGCGCACCAACATTCACACCCGGGCGCTGGACGGGGAACGCCGCCATGTGCCCGATGAGACCTGCTGGTGCCAGCCCACCGTCACCGAGGTCCACGCTCCAGACGGCGGGCCGCACCTGGTCCTCGACCATCACGGCGAGCTGAGCCTCGCTGTCGAGCGCGGCATCGAGCGTGAGACCAACGCCGACCTGCGTCCCGTACGGACACCGGTGCGGGCCTCGCGCACAACCGGCAACGACTGGGGCAGCTCGTGACGGCACCGGCCGGCCTGCACTGCCCCGGCTGCCAGCAGCCCGCCGCGATCGTCCTCGCCGGCGGTGCACAGGCATTCTGCGGTAACGACGACTGCGCGGTGTTCGCGTGGAACCCGACCAAGACCATCGAGGAGCTCGCCGCCGGCATGCGCCAGATCCGGCTGCCCGACTCCGACAGCAGCGACAAGGGAGACGACCAGCCGTGAGCGCAACGTTCGACCTCGATCAGATCCACCTCGACGCCGGCAGCCACGACAGCCCGGATAAGGGCCATTGCCTGCTCGAGGTCGTGTCGATGTTCGCCAAGCAGCCGTTCAGTGACGCGCCCAGGTGTGTGTCGCCCTACCTGCGCTCATTCGGGATCCGGCTCAACGATGTCGCCGACGACACGCGGCGCCAGGAGCTCAAGCGATTCATCCCGCTGCTGCCCGGCACCGCCGGCGACTGCCTCGACGAGCAGCGGCGCTGGCTGGCCGCCGAGCACACGGTCCGTACGGTCGCACCGAAGTGGCTCGACCGTGCCGGGCTGAGCGAGCACGCGGCACGGCTGCGCGAGCTGGCGCCGATCGTTGACGCTGCGACCTACCAGGCGTCACGTCAGGCGATCTACGACGCGCGCACCGCGGCTTGGAAGCTCCGTAGCGATCGGCTGGAGCCGATCAAGGCGGCGGTCCGCAAGGCCGTCGCCGATAGGTTGGCCAATTCCGCAGCCGCAGCCGCAGCCGCAGACGCAGCCGCAGTCGCAGCCGCAGACGCAGCCGCAGTCGCAGACGCAGCCGCAGACGCAGTCGCAGACGCAGACGCAGCCGCAGACGCAGTCGCAGTCGCAGTCGCAGTCGCAGTCGCAGTCGCAGTCGCAGTCGCAGTCGCAGTCGCAGTCGCAGTCGCAGTCGCAGTCGCAGTCGCAGTCGCAGTCGCAGTCGCAGTCGCAGTCGCAGTCGCAGTCGCAGTCGCAGTCGCAGTCGCAGCCGCAGTCGCAGTCGCAGTCGCAGTCGCAGCCGCAGACGCAGTCGCAGCCGCAGCCGCTCGATATTCCGTCGTCCGCAAGGCGGTGTACGAGAAGGTGCGGCCGATCTTCGAGGATCGCTACGCCGACGCGCTCGCCGAGTCCTGGCCCGACGCCCTTGCGCTGTTCGAGCGACTGATCAACCCGGCGCTGCAGCGCGAAGCGAAGGACTGACGCGCATGAGCGCCCCGGGACTGTTCATGCACCTTCCCGGCACGGTGACGCAGAGCGACGTCGAGATCGAGGGCGCGCTCTATGACGTCGCGATCGTTTTGGACAGGACAGCAGAGGGCGGCGTGCGCGCCACGGCTGTGACGGTGACCGCGCATGACGGCAGTCCCCCCGTCACCGGAACGACGCTGCGCGCGGTGCGGGTCTGGGACCTCGTTCAGCAGGCCATCCTGCTCGCTGCACACCGCGGCCGACGCAAGGTCGCGAACGAGGTCACCACGACAGAGGTCCTGACGTCGACACTCAGCGACGCGGACGCCGAACAGCTCAGACTGCACGGACCCACCGACAAATCCCTTGAGTGGGTGGCCCACTTCTACAACCTCGCCCAGGCCGTCGGCCTGCCGCCGGCCAAGCAGGTCCAGCTCGCGATCGGCCTGCCGCGGACCACCGCAACCAAGTGGATCAAGCGCGCGAGAGACAAGGGACTGCTCAGTCCCAAGGGAGAGCAGACAGATGGCAAGCATTGAGAAACGGACGCGCGGCGGACGGGTGCGCTGGTACGCGCGCTACCGCGACCCGGCCGGCATGGTAGACCCGCAACCGGTCGAGGACTGAGCGATGTCCCTCGCGCCGGCACGGCAACACGCGGAGGTCGAGTACTCCGCGCGGGTCGCGCTCGCGCTCAACCTGCTCGCACACCCCCGCGCCTGCCCCGACTGCGCCCACCTGTTCGACCAGGTCCGCGACGCGCTCAAAGGCGCCACCGTCGACGAACTCGAGGAGGCACCCGGATGAGCCAGACACAGGTGCGCGACCTCGAGATCGAACTCGCCCACGCCCGCCACCAGATCCGCGACCTGTGGGCCGCGAACCGCCGCCTCGCCGCCGCGCTGTACGGGCAACCACCGGCCCGGCCGAGACCGCCCGGGTACGGCCCGGGCGACCCGCAGGAGATCGCCGAACTCGTCGAAGCCGTCTGCGCCTACCGCCCGGGAAGGAGAACCGCCGCATGAGCGACACCATCGATCCGGTGCGCGCGTTCCGCGAGGCGCTCAAGCCGTACCTGCGCAGCCAGCTGCACGACACGCAGCGCATCGCCGGGCTTGTCATTAGGGCGACCGAGCTGGGCTGGACGCCCGTCCTGCTGGCCCGCGAGGCAAGCCGCAGCCTCGCCGGCGTCGTCAACGCCGGCGGCGTGATCACGAGCCGACTCGAAAACTGCGCCAACAACGGGCCAGCGCGCGACCCCGACATGCCCACGAAGTTCACGCAGCCGCAGGCGTGGTGCGGGCGTTGCGACGACCCCATAACCCGCTGGCTGATGGACGAGGAAGGCCGGATCACCTGCCGCTGTAACTGCTGGACCGACCCGGCCACGGCGGAGGTCTCGACATGAGCGCACGGTCGATCGTGGGCAACCTGCAGGTCACGCACTCGCGCTGCAATCTGAGTAAGGGAGCCCGTCCCTGATGGCCCGTATCCGCTCGATCAAACCCGAGGTGCGCCGATCGCTCACGGTCACCTCCTGGCCGCGCGAGATCCGTCTGACCTGGATCTACCTGTGGTGCTACCTCGACGACGAGGGCCGCGGCGAGGACGACCTCGCGTTGCTCAAGGCCGAGATGTACCCGCGCGACCGCGACGTCACCGCGAAACGGCTCGACAACTGGCTCTGGGTCATCACCGAGAAGCCCGAGGATCCACCACCGTGCCGGTACAGCGTCGACGGTGCCGACTACCTGCACGCCACGCACTGGCGCGAGCATCAGCGGATCAGTCACCCGCGCCCGAGCGGCATCTCGCCGTGCCCGGTCCACGAATTACGGATGTCCGGATTGATCCGTTCACGCGACGGACGATCGGTGCATCATTTCGCGGCTGATTCCGGAGAACTTCCGGAACGATTCCGGAACGATTCCGGAGGTGCTCCGGAATGACTCCGGAAAGGTTCCCGAATGATTCCGGAGCGGCTCCGGACCTGGCGCGCGCCCGCGGATCGGAAGGGAAGGGAAGGGAGCAGGGAAGGGATCTCTCTTTGTCTCACCATCCACTCCACCGTCACGAAACGCACCGCGCGAGGCCGCGCCACGGTGGATGGATGGCCCGCTCTACGGAAGGACAACCCCGATGATCGCCGAGATCGTGCTCGTCGTCCTGGTCGCCGCCGGCGTCGTCGTCCGTGTCGAACTGCTGCGCCG
The DNA here is from genome assembly GCA_963733615.1 of uncultured Actinomycetes bacterium. Classification (GTDB taxonomy): domain Bacteria; phylum Actinomycetota; class Actinomycetes; order Mycobacteriales; family Jatrophihabitantaceae; genus DASXRA01. Next base: position 135,328 of record CAVTEA010000028.1, on the reverse strand, counting down.
TGACCCGGTCAAGCCCTACGTCCGCCCGGCGCTCGCCTGGTGCTGGGTGCACGCCGGCGGCTCCGCGCTGACCCGGTTCGCGTTACGCGGCGCGCATCACTGGTCGCGGTTGATGTGGGCGACGGATGCGTGGCGGGTGGGTTTGCCGCACCGTGAGGACTACCGCGGCCATCACCGGTGGGCCGCGATCTGTGGCGAGGAGGAGTCCGCGTGATGCTCACCTTCACGGTCAACGGCAAGCCGGCCGCGCAGGGCAGCAAACGCCACGTCGGGCACGGCGTGCTCGTCGAGTCGTCGAAGGCGTTGGCGCCGTGGCGGGACTCGGTGGTCGCGGCGGCCCATCAGGCGGCCGCGGAGCAGTCGTGGCCGTGTGCGACGGGGGCGGTGGCGGTGTCGTTGTCGTTCTGGTTCGTGCGGCCGAAATCTGCGCGGCGGCCGTACCCGTCGGTGGCGCCGGACTTGGACAAGCTGGCACGGGCGGTGGGTGATGCGTTGACGATCGCGCGGGTGGTGCACGATGACGCGCTGATCGTGGACATGGTGCTGCGTAAGCGGTACGCGCTGGGCGCGGACATGCCGGGGCTGGTGGTGGCGGTGCAGGATGCGGCGTCGGCGGTGTCGACGGGTGGTGCGCCGATGGGTCTGGACGCCTACGAGCAGCTGGTCGAGCGGGGTCTGGGCGGTCGTGGCGTGGTGGTGGCGGCGTTGCCGGGTCCGGCGTGATCTGCCAAGTGTGCGAGGCGGCCACCGACGCGTCGCAGCTGTGCGGGCGGTGCGTCTGCGATCTCGCGACGGCGCTGCGGGCGCTGCCGGGTCTGCTCGCGGACCTGGAGATCACCGCGACCCGGCGTGATCGGATCGGCGGGCCGGGCGCCGAGGCCGACCTGCTGCCGTTCGCCTGGGCCGCGTCCGACCTGGCGTGGGCCGCGACCAACACGCTCACCACGTGGGCGCGGCACCTCGCCGAATCGCACCCGCCGGCCACGCCCGTCGGCCCGGCCTGTTCGCGCTGCCGGCATTGGACGTGCATGAGCGTGCGCGCCGCCGGTGACCCGGGCGCCTTCGTCGTCGAGTACGGCGGGCCGGTCGCGTTCCTGGTGGTGCACCTCGCGGCGATCGCTCAGGACGAGGCTGCCGGGCAGCTGTGGGACGAGATCGTCTCGCTGCGCCGCGCGGTCGGGCATGCGATCGACCGGCGCGTGCCGGGGCTCTACGCCGGGCGCTGCGACGCGTACGTGCTGCAGCTCGAGCTGGTTGGCGACACGATGTGGCCGGTCGCGGTCGAGTGCGGCACGGATCTGTACTACCGCCGCGGCGACGTGACGGTGCGCTGCCGCGCGTGCGGCACGGTCGGCGACGTCGCCGCGCGCCGCGTGTGGCTGCTCGCGCGGGTGCCGGACCAGGTCGCCACCGCGGCCGACATCGCCTCCGGGCTGGCGACCCTGGCCCGCGAGGTCCGGGCGCAGACGATCCACGCGTGGGCGACCCGCGGGCTGCTGCCCCGGCGTGGGCACGACCCGGCCGGGCACACCCTGTTCCGGGTGGGCGACGTGGTGGCGCTGATCGACTCGACCGCGCGGCGCCTCGCCCGCCGCGGCGTCGCCTGAGCGGTGCGTTCAGACGGCGGTGGCGCGCGCTTGGCCGAAGCGCTCCCGGGCGGACTGCCGGGACACGCCGAGCATCAGCGCGATATCGCCCCAGCTGCGGCCGTGCTCGCGCGCGGCAGCGACGGCGCTGGCGAGCTCGGCCTCCGAACCGGCGACGCTGCGCAGCGCGTGGCCGATGCGGCGCAGGTCCGCGACGTCCTCGGCCGGCGTCGTCGCGGGGTCGATCCCGTCCAGCCACGCCTCGGCGTCGGCGGCGGCCTTGTTCAGTTCCTCACGGGTACGTGGCATGGTCATCACCCCTTCACAGGTAGTCGTAGAACTTGGGTCGCAGCCGCATCGCGTGGATGGCGACTGGGTCGTCCTCGGGGTCGAGCACGACAACTTCGAGCAGCGTGCCCGAGCGGTCGGCGCCGATGATGAGCACTCGGTCCTCGCCTTGGCGGATCCAGCGGAACGGCACTTGCACGGCGTGACGGATGTCCTCGTCGTCGACGCCGTGTCGGCGCGCGCTGCCCGCTATCTGCACACTGACAGGTTACCCTGTCAACGCGCGCTATGGCAAGGTACCCTGTCACCCGGCGGTGCTGCTTGACGCACACCGACCCCACCTGTAATGATCGCGCCAGACCAGCACAGCTGTGCCCAGGCCCGATCGTCGCCCACCGCGACGCCGGGCCTTTGTCGTCCCCGGAGGAGATCGCAGTGACCTGGAGTGCCCGCTTCGCCGTGACCGACGTCAGCGTTGGCCCGGCGCCGATCGAGGTCGTCGCCGTGGCCAGGACCGAGGACGGCACGCTGGTGCAGAACACCGAGCACGCCAGCCTCATGCAGCTGCGCATCCAGCTCGACGCCGACGAGACCGCGATCCAGGTCGGCGACGAGATCACCGGCTCGGGCCACTTCATCAGCTGAGTCCGCTGAGCGATTCGCGGCTCGCGACGCCGGTCGTGTGCCTGTCCAACCGCAAGGACCTCTATGTCCGCGACGCGCTCGCCTCGCTGCGCAAGCACGTGGCCGGCGCGACCGAGGTGGTCGTGGTCGACGACTCCGGCGATGCCCGGTGGCGGCGCCGGCTCGCCGCCGAGCAGGACGTGCCGGTCGTGCCGGTGCCGTGCGGCCCGGCCGGCTACACCGCGGCGATGCGGTTCGTGTGGGGCCTGTTCGCCGAGCGGGTGTTCTTCCTCGAGGAGGACTTCACCTTCGTCCGCGACGTGGACCTGGCCGAGCTGCACGCGGTGCTCGACGCGCATCCGCGCCTGGCGCAGGTCGCGTTGCAGCGCGCGCCCTGGTATCGCAACGAGCCGGCCGGGGTGATCGCGGCGCAGCGCCGCCGGGTCGACCGGGAACGGACGCGGGCCGGGGCGCCGCGCAGCCGGTGGATCCACCACGCCGATCACGTCGAGCACAACGCCGGCTGGACCGGCAACCCGTCGCTGATCGCCGCGGCGGCGTTCACCGTCGACTGGCCCGACGTCGCGTGGTCGGAGACCGCGATGGGGGAGCGGCTCGCCGAGCACGGCCACACGTCCGCGTGGTTCGGCAGAGAGGGTGACCCGCCGCATGTCGAGCATCACGGCCGCCGCCGCGCCGCGCACTCAAGCGGCTATTGACGTCCCGGTGCTGGTGCCCCGCCGTGCCGACGGCGGGCGCCGCGACCAGGTCTGGGCGGCGCTGCGGGAGAAGGTGTGGCCCGGGTGGACGGTGGTGGAGGGACATCACGACGGGCCGGGCCCGTTCAACCGTTCCGCGGCGCTGAACACCGCAGCGTCCTTGGCTGGGGACTGGACGGTCGCGGTGATCGCGGACGCCGACTCGTTCGTGCCCGCCGCGCAACTGGCCGGCGCGGTGCAGTTCGCGGCACAGTCGGGGCTGATGGTGATCGCGCACAGCGAATGGGTCAACGTCGAGGCGGACGAGTGCGAGGCGCTGCTCGCCGGGGGCGCGTTGCGCTGGCGTGACGAGCGGATGGTCGTGCACCACGGCGTGTCCTCGATGCTGGCCGTGCCCCGGGCCGTGTGGGATCAGGTCGGCGGCTTCGATGAACGCTTCACCGGGTGGGGGTGGGAGGACCGGGCGTTCGCCCGGGCCTGCAAGGTGCTCGGCGACGGGGTGCAGCGCATGCACGGCACCGTCTACCACCTGGCCCACGAACGCCCGGGCGCCGAGGCTAACCGCACCACCGACGCGGCCTACCGGGCCAACCGGGCGTTGTGGCAGCGCTACCGGCTGGCCCGCACAGTCGAGCAGCTGCGCTCGGTGCGCTGGGCGACAGTGGCCGCGGCGTGATCGACGTCGTGGTGATGGCCCACCCGAAACGTGCCGACGCCGCTACCTCGCTCGCCGAACGGACGGGCGCGCGGATCGTCTGGGACGTGGCCGGCGACGAGTGGGACACCGGCGCCAGGGCCTGGTCCGCGATCTCCCCGGGCGCGGACCGGGGCCTGGTGCTGCAGGACGACGCGCTCCCAATCGACGGGTTCGCCGAGCACCTCGAGGCCGTGGCCGAGCACGCGCCACGCACGGCGGTGTCGCTGTATGTGGGCACCGGCAGGCCACGCGCGGCCACCGTCACCAACGCGGTACGCCGCGCGCAACGGCACAGCGCGACGTGGCTGCGTTCGGCGCTGCTGCTGTGGGGGGTGGCGATCCTGCTGCCCGCCGAGCAGATCGCCGGCATGCTCGCCTGGGCCACGGGCAGCAGCCTCATCTACGACCAGCGGATCAGCACCTACTACCGCACCAGGCTGGCGCTGCCGGTTCACTACTGCTGGCCCAGCCTGGTCGACCACGCCGACGTCGAAGGCCTGCTGCACCACGACCGGCCCCCGGCCGAGCGCCACGCCCACCACCTCGGCCCACCGCGACGGTGGGACGGGCCGACGATCACCTTCTGAGCAGAGGGGACAACCGATGGCCAGCAGCAGCGGCAAGGCCAAGCCTGCCGAGAAGATGACCCAACCCGGGTCAGGCTCCATGCCGATGAGCGAGCAGCAGATGCCCAGCGACGCGCAGATGCAGCAGATGGCCAAGCAGGTGCAGGCGCAGATGCGCGGCGGCAAGGCGAAGACCTGAGCCGTGGCCGCACGCAACACCGCGGTCCGCGACCGGCACCGGCGCATCATCCGCGGCCGCCGCGAACCGTGCGCGTTGTGCCACGCGCCGATCGACTACACGCTGCGCTCGCCGCACCCGGAGTCCTTCGAGGTCGACCACAAGGTCTCGCTGCATGCGGGCGGGCCGGACACGATCGACAACAAGCAGCCGGCGCACCGGCGATGCAACCGGGCCAAGAGCAGCGGGACGGGGTTGCCCGTGCCCGTGCCGGCGGTCGCCACGCGGCGGCGCTGGTGGCTCGAGGGGGTGGGGGGTGACCCCCGACAAAACGGACACGCCCCTGCATAGGCGGCTGGCCTCTACTCACGACGATTTCCCGAGGGGGCGCAGTGACGGCATCACGTAAGGCCCCGCTGCGCGCGGTGCAGGCCGGGGAGAAGCCCAAGCCGCGCCGCCGGCGGCCGCAGACGATCTTGCAGGCGGCCGAGGCCGGCAGTCGGCTGGACGAGCTGATGGCGATGCGCCGGCGGATCGCGAAGGCCCTGGACGACTTCGCCACCCCGGCGCGGGACCTGGCCGCGCTGTCGCGGCGCCAGCTGGAGATCTCGAGGGAGATCGAGGCCATCCACGCCGCGGACAAGGGAGATGAGATCGGTGACGCAGCCGCTGCCCCCGACGAGCAGTGGGACCAGTCGGCTATCTGAGGTCGCCCGGCATCTGGTCGTCCCGGCCGGTGTGGTGTCGACCGGGTGGCCGGCGGTGCGCGACACGTGCGCGCGCCTGGATGTTCGCTTTGACCGGTGGCAGGACGGGGCGGGGCGGCTGATCCTCGGCAAGCGCGCGGACGGCCTGTATGCGGCGGACACGGTGGTGCTCTCGATCCCGCGCCAGGTCGGCAAGACGTTCCTGGTCGGGTGGATCGTGTTCGCGTTGTGCCTGATCTTCCCGGGGCTGACGGTGATGTGGACCGCGCACCGGTACAAGACGGCGTCGGAGACGTTCAAGTCGATGAAGGCGATGGCGGGCCGGCGCAAACTGGCCGCGCACGTGGGGAAGGTCGTGCTGGGCGCGGGGGATCAGGCGATCCTGTTCACGAACGGGTCGCGGGTGCTGTTCGGCGCGAGGGAGCGCGGGTTCGGCCGCGGCTTCGCCCATGTCGACGTGGAGATCTTCGACGAGGCGCAGATCCTGACCCAGAACGCGATCGACGACATGATCCCGGCGACGAACGCGGCGCCGAACCCGCTGCTGATCTACACCGGAACCCCGCCCAAGCCCGCCGACCCCGGCGAGGTGTTCACCGAGTTCCGGGAGCTGGCCTTGTCGGGGGAGTCGGCCGACGTGCTGTATGTGGAGATCAGCGCGGACCGCGACGCGCACGTGCTGGACAAGACGCAGTGGGTGAAGGCGAATCCGTCCTACCCGCACCGGACCCCGGAGCGCTCGATCCTGCGGATGATCAAGAACTTGACGCGGGAGTCGTTCCTGCGTGAGGGCTTCGGCATCTGGGATGAGACGGCGCACAAGCCGGTGCTGGCCCGTTCGGCGTGGGACGCACTGCAGGCGAAGGGCGAGCTGCCCGACGTGCCGGCGAACGCGCTGGGCATCGACACCTCACCGGGCGGGGAGTTCTTCGCCGCCGGCTGCTGGCTCGACGCCGACGCCGCACACGTGGAATTGCTGCCGCTGCCCGGGGACCTGGTGGCGATGGCCGACCTGATCGCAGCCCGGGCGGGGCGGCGGATCCCGGTGCTGATGCACACCACGTCACCGGCGAAGGAGCTGATGGGACTGCTGGTGGCGCGGCGGTGCAAGGTGCGGGTCACCGCCGGGCCGGACATGGCCACGGCGTCGGGGGCGCTCGTGACCGACATGGACCAGAACCGGCTCACCCACGCCGGACAGGCGGCGCTGACCGCGGCGCTGATGGCCGCACGCAAGAAGCCCTACGGGAAGGCCGGGGCGTGGGTGTGGGACTTCACGACCGACGGGGTCGCGCCGCTGGTCGCGGTAACCCTGGCCCGCCTCGGCGCATCGAAGAAGGCGCGGCACAAGACCGGGCAGGCGACATTCGCATGAGGGAGGGGTGGTGACGGTGCTCGATCCTGACGAGGTCCTCGACATCGCCCGCGAGATGTGGGACCAGCACCTGCTCGAGCAGCCCGGCCACGACCGGGTGTATGAGTTCCTGCACGGCCGGCGCGGCCGCCCGGGCGTGCCCGAGGGCGCGACCGAGGAGATCAAGGAGATCGCGCGGCTCTCGGTCAAGAACGTGCTGCGCCCGATCGTGAAGACCTACGTGGCGGGGCTCGGCGTGGTCGGGTTCCGCTCGCCCGCCGCGACGGAGAACGAGCCGATCTGGGACCTGTGGCAGCGCCAGCGGATGGACGCCCGGCAGGCCGAGATCTACCGGCCGGCGATCTCCTACGGCGTGTCCTATGTGGCCTCGGTGCCGCCGGTGGCGGACGCGGAGCCGGTGTTCCGGCCCCGCTCGCCGCGCCAGATCTACGCGGTGTATGAGGACCCGCAGGTCGACCTGTGGCCGCGTTTCGGCCTGGAGACGTGGCTGGACCCGTACGCGCTGGTGCGCCGCGGGCTGCTGCTCGACGACGAGCTCCGCCTACCCGCTGATCATGGGCCGGATGGTGCGGGTGGGGAGCCGCTTTGACATGGCCGGGGGCGCCGCGGCGGTGCTCGACCCGGAGCGCGATGCGTATCCGCACCGCGGCTGCGACGCGGACGGGGCGCCGGTGTGCCCGGTGGTGCGCTACGTGAACGACCGCGACGCCGAGGATCTGCTGCTCGGCGAGGTCGAGCCGCTGATCCCCGCGCAGATCGCGTTCAACACGGTGAACTTCGACCGGCTGGTGGTCTCGCGTTTCGGCGCCTTCCCGCAGCGTTACATCATCGGCTGGACCGGCACGCGCGCCGAGGTCGCCCGGGCGAGCATGTCGCGGGTCTGGATGTTCGGCGACCTGCCCGACGAGGTCAAGATCGGCGACCTGCAGGCCGCGAGCGTGGCCGGCTACAACGAGCTGCTCGACACGATGCGCCAGGACATCGCGATCGACGCACGGGTGCCGCTGACCTCGATCTCCGGGGGCACGATCGCGAACCTGTCCGCGGACGCGCTGGCGATGTATGACAAGCCGCACCAGACCTCGCTGACGGAGAAGCGGGAGTCCTTCGGCGAGTCGCACGAGCAGCTGCTGGGCCTGGGCGCCCGCCAGACGAAGCTGACCGTGGACGAGGCCGCCGAGGTGGTGTGGCGCGACACCGAGGCCGCTCGTTCGCGCAGGTCGTGGACGGGATCACGAAGCTCGCCGCCGGGTCGGCCACCAGCCCGGGGGTGCCGATCGAGGAGCTGCTCGACCAGGTGCCCGGCTTCACCCAGCAGAAGATCGACTCGATCCGGGTCGCGATGCGCCGCGGCAGCGCCGCCGCCACGGTCGCCGCGCTGGCCGCCGCCGCGCAGGCCGCCACCGCCCCCAGACCACCGCAGCCGCCGCCGATGCCGCCGCAACCGGGGATGGTGCCGGGTGCCGTCGCGGGCTGAGGTGGCCGCGTTCCGGCGGACCACCGGGCACGTGGCCACGGTCGTCGCCGCGGACCTGGGCCGCTTCTGGGACGGGGTGGACACCTCGAGCGCGGCGACGGCGCGGGCAGCGCTGGACCGCTACGTGCCCACCCTGGTCGCCACCTACGGGCAGGCCGCGGCGCTGGTCGCGGCCGACTTCTACGACACGCTGCGCGACCAGGCTAAGGCGCCGGGCCGCTATACCGCGGTGATGGCCGACCCGGCCCCGGCCGAGCAGGTGCAGGGCGCCATCGGCTGGGCGGTGAGCCCGCTGGAGGGTGAGGAGCCCGACCCGGGGCAGGCGCTGGCGAACCTGGTCAGCTCGTGTGAGCGGCTCACCATCGCGCCCGGGCGGGAGACCGTGTCGCTCAACGCCGCCCGCGACCCGGCGGCGCCGCGCTGGGCCCGGGTGCCCGAAAGCGACAACCCGTGCGCGTTCTGCTGGTCGCTGGCCGCCCGCGGCCCGGTGTACGCCAGCGAGGAGTCCGCCGGCGGCATGGACGAGTACCACGACCACTGCCAGTGCGCGGCGACCCCGATCTTCGACGGGCAGGAGCTGCCCGATGGCTACGACCCGGACGCGCTGCTGAGCTCCTACGAGACCGCGAAGGACGACGCCACCGGCAGCGGACTGAGCTCGACCCTGGCGCAACTGCGCCAGCAGGAGGGCGTCAAGTAACCCCCCACGACAGGGCTCGCCGCGACGGCGGGCCGAACAGAAAGGACAGCTGAGATGGCTGAGGAACCAGGGCAAGACCCGAACACCGAGCCCGCGACGGGCCAGCCCGAAGACCCTGAACGCGATCTGCCCGACACGGTCAAGGCGATCTTGGCGAAGGAACGCACCGCCCGGCGTGAGGCCGACAAGCGGGCCCGGGACAACCAGAAGGCCGTCGACCGGCTCGCCGAGATCGAGGCGGCGTCCAAGACCGACCTGCAGAAGGCCAACGAGCGGGCAGAAGCGGCCGAGCGCCGCGCCGCCGAGCTGCAGACCGCGAACACCCGCGCCGCAGTCGCAGCCGAGTTCGACATCCCCGTCGAGCTCGTCTCCGGCGTCGACGAGGACGCGATGCGCGCCGTCGCGGCCAGGGCCAAGGAGTGGCGCGAGAGCGCGCCGCGCACCACCCCACCGCCGCACCCGGCGTCGCTGCATTCCGGCGCCGCGAACGGCACCCAGCAACTGACCGGCAAGGAACGCGCAGCCCAGGCGCTGCGCGACCTGCGCCGCCAGTAACCACCCCCCGCGAGAGGGACGACCTCGGCGGGTCAAGAAAGGAGTCAGCGATGGCTGACATCACCAGAGCCGAAGTTGCCACCCTCATCCAGGAGGAATACTCCGACACCCTGCTCACCTCGGCCGCGGCCGCCTCCACGGCGCTCTCGGCGTTCCCGACGGTGAACATGGGCACCAAGACCGTGAACCTGCCCGTGCTGGCCACCCTGGCCGAGGCCGACTGGGTCACCGACGTCGACAACACCGGGGTCAAGCCGACCTCGCAGGTGACCTGGGCGAACAAGACCCTGGTCGCCGAGGAGGTCGCGGTGATCATCCCGGTGCACGAGAACACCATCGACGACGCGACGGTCGCGATCCTGACCGAGGTCACCACCGAAGCGGGCCGCGCGATCGGCAAGAAGCTCGACGACGCGGTGTTCTTCGGCACCCACAAGCCGGCCTCCTGGGTCTCGGACGACCTGCTCGCCGCGGCCGTGGCCGCGTCGCAGACCTTCGAGATCGTCGACGGCGCCGCGAACGCCAACGACCTGTGGGGCGCGATCAGCCAGGCCGCCGAGGCGGTGGCCGCCTCCGGCTACGCGCCGGATGTGCTGGCGGCCAGCCTGGCGCTGCGCTGGCAGATGGCCAACATCCGCGACGAGAACGGCAACCGCGCCTTCGTCGGGGACCAGTTCGCCGGGTTCAACACCCAGTTCAACCGCAACGGCGCCTGGGACCTGAGCGCGGCGACCGCGCTGATCGTGGACTCCTCCCGGGTGCGCATCGGGGTGCGGCAGGACATCACCGTGAAGTTCCTCGACCAGGCCACCATCGGCTCGGGCGACAACCAGATCAACCTGGCCGAGCGGGACATGGTGGCGCTGCGGTTCAAGGCCCGCTACGCCTACGTGCTCGGCAACGGCACCACCTCGATCGGCGTCGACCAGACCCCGGTCGCGGCGGTACTGCCCGACACCACCTCCTGACCGGACCCGAAACCGGAAGGAGCCGCAGTGGCCTACGCGAGCAGCGATGACGTCGAGACGGAGCTGGGCCGTGCCCTGAGCTCGGCCGAGTCCGACCAGGTCGAGGGGTGGCTGGCCAGCGCCGCCTACCTGATAGCCGGCTACCTGCGCGTCGTGCCCGCCGATGCCGACCCGGAACTACTGAAACGGGTATCGGTGGGCATGGTCGTGCGGGCGCTGACCTCGGCCGTGGCGCCCGGCGCCGCGTCGGCCACCGCGAGCGCCGGCACGGTGTCACGCACGGTGCAGTTCGTGCCGGGCGCCTCGGCGGGCGGGGTGTGGCTCTCGGGCACGGACAAGACGACGCTGGCGCCGCTGCGCACGCCGATGGGCTCGCTGCCGCTCGTCTCGGAACGGTCCCCGGACTGATGGCCTGGTTCCCGCTGGCCACCCGCACCGTGATCCGGCTGCGGGCCCCGCTCGCAGAACAGGACGGCGACCAGGTGAGCGACTGGTCCCGGACACCGGACTGGATCGGGATCGACAACTGCCTGATCCAGCCCGCGCCGGGGCCCACGACGCCCGGCGAGGTCAGCACCGACCTGCTGCTGATCGCCCCGCCCGGCGCGGACATCACCGACGCCGACCGGATCGGCGACGGCGCCGACGTCTACGCCATCGTCGGCCCGGTCCGCACCTACGACACCGGCGTGCTCGACCACCTCGAGGCCACCCTGCACGCCGTCACCACCACCTAGAAAGGAACACCCCCTATGGAGGGCTGGAACTACCGCGCGACCGCACCGATCGACGTCAACGGGGTACGCGCCCACAACGTCGGCGACCTGGTCCCCGATGAGAACGTGCGCGCGCACGGCTGGGACAAGGACGGCCTGGTCGAAAAGGTCCCCGCCGCGCCGAAGACCGACAAGAGCGCCTGAGCGCATGCGCGTCGTGTGGGACGAGGCCGCGCTCGCCGCGCTGACCAGCCCCGATGGGCCGGTCGGCGAGGTGCTGGTCGCGGTCGGGCAGCGGGTCGCCGCCGAGGCACGCCGGCGCGCCCCCTACCGGGCCGATGACAACGAGCACACCCACGTGCGCGATGCCATCGTGTGCTCTGGCCCGCTCAAGCACGGCCGCTCGATCGAGGTCCGCGTCTCCTCCGAGGCCGCGGACTCCGCCGGCGCGCCGGTGGGCCTGTTCGTGGAGGTCGGTACCAAGACCATGCGCCCCCAGCCCTACCTTCGCCCGGCCCTGGATAGCGCACGCCGGTGACGCTCGCCTTCACCGACGCCGAGGGGCTGCTGCGGACCTGGCTGGCCTCGTTGAGCGACCTGGTCGGCGCCGGGCAGCCGCTGGAGGCCGGGGCGCACCTGACCCGGCTGCGCTCCCCTTACACCCAGTGCTGGGCGCTGCTCTCGGCGGTCGGCGGCGACGACCAGTGGTTCGCCGACGCCGGCAGCCACCGGGCCCGGATCTCCGCGTCGGTGTACGGGCCGACCCGCCGCGCCGCCGCGAACGCCGCGGTGGCCTACGCCAACGCGCTGCGGCGCATCCCCGCCGCCAAACCGAGCGTGGCCGGGGTGCGCCTGGACTCGGTGGACAACATCGCCGGGCCGATCTACATCCCCGACGGCGAGGACCACCGCTACCTGCTCGACGCCGACCTGTACCTGATCCCGCTCTAACCGCACGACCCCCGGCCGCGTTGCGCGGCCGGTCCACGGCATGTCACAACCTGGAGGAAGCCATGCCCCCCACGATGCCCGTCCCCGCCGTCGCGACCGAGCCCGGCTACCTGTTCTGGGCGCCGCTCGGCTCGACCGAGCCGGCCTGCACCGTCGTCGGGTCGGTGTTCACCGACTCCTGGCCCGAGGCGTGGCTGCTGCTCGGCGCCACCGACGCCGGGTCCACGTTCAACTACCAGATCTCCACCGAGCAGATCGAGGTCGCCGAGTTCCTCGACCCGATCCGGCACGTCACCACCGGCCGGCAGGGCTCCATCTCCTTTGCCCTGGCCAGCATCTCCGCGGCGAACCTGAAGTACGCGATCAACGGCGGCACCGCCACGGTCACCGGCACCACCACCACCACCAAGACCGAGCTCGTCCCGCCGCGCGCCGGCGCCGAGGTGCGGGCGATGATCGGCTGGGAGTCCCTGGACACCACCGAGCGGCTCATCTGCTACCAGTGCCTGTCCTCGGGCCAGATCCAGGTGCAGCGCCAGAAGGGCGCGGCCAAGGCCACCATCGCGTGTGAGTTCTCCTTCGAGATCCCGAGCAGCGGCGACCCGTTCAAGTACGTCACCGCCGGTGCGGCCCGCGCCGCATGAGCGCCGAGCTGGACATCGTGACCGACCCGGACCCCGAGCCGGGCGCCACGATCACCTTCAACGACCGCGAATTCCACGTCGCCGACCGCTACGGGATGATGCCGCTGCTGCGCTTCGCGCACCTGGCCACCCGCGGCGTCGGCATCCAGGACGCGGCCGGGTTCGCCGCGATGTATGACCTGATCCGCATGGTCATCGCCGAGGACGAGTGGGACGCGTTCTGCGCCCACGCCACCGAGACGCGGGCGAGCGAGGAGGACCTGTTCGCGGTGTCGCGGCAGGCGATCGCGGTGATCACCGCACGCCCTACGAGCAGGCCCTCCGACTCGCCGGATGGGCCCTCGAGCACGCCGACGAACTCGCCGGCGAACTCGTCCTCGCCGGAATCCTCGACCCCACCGCCCGCCATCGACTCACCGACCTCACGACGGGCACGCCGCGAGCTGCGCTCCGTGGAGGACGTCTCGGCCGGCATGTCCGCCTGAGCGAGCTGCACCCGGTCGCGTTCTGCGACGTGATCTATGCACTGCTGGCCCGGCGTGCCGAGGCGATCGACGCCGCCACGCCCGGGGCCGGTGCCCGCGAGCACCTGGACAACGCCCTGGCCCTGCCCAGCGGCGCGGCCAGCGGCGACGCGGCGCTCGGTGCCTACCTGAACCGGAGAGGGTGAGACATGACCGGAAGCCCGCTCGCAGCGGCATTCGTGGCTATCCGGCCGGACACCTCCGGCCTGAAGCCGGGCATCGACAAGGCGCTGGCCGGGGTGGACGGCGCCAAGGCGGGCGCGCGCACCGGGCAGGGCTTCGCCGCGGGGTTCTCCCGCACCGGCATCGACCAGGTGACCGGCAACGCCAACAAGAAGCTGATCGGCACCGCGCAGGTGGCCCGCAACTCCATCTCGACCATCTTCGCCTCGGTGCGCAGCGAAGCCGGCCCGGCGCTGGCCCCGCTGCTCGACGTCGGTGCCGGGTTCGGCCAGGTCTCCGACGCCGTCGCCGCGCACGGCAAGTCGATCTCCACCACGTTCCTCGGCATCGGCGCCGGGGCGCTGGCCGCGGGCGGCGTGCTCACCACGGTGGGCTCCACCGAGCAGGCCGCAGTCGCGCAACTGCGCAACGCCATCGACAACACCGGGGGCAGCTTCGAGGACTACGAGGCCCGCATCGACAAGGTCGACAAAGCCAACGAGAGCTTCGGCTACACCACCGCGCAAACCGACCAGGCGCTGCAGACGCTGGTCAACTCCACCCACGACCCGTCCAAGGCGCTGGACCTGATGGCGGAGGCCGCCGACCTGGCCGCATCCAAGCACATCTCGCTCAACTCCGCCGCCACCCAGCTGGCCCGCCTGATCGGCGGGCGGGGCGCGCGCACCCTGGCGCAGTACAACATTGCGCTGGTCAAGAACGCCGACGGCACCACCAACTGGGCCAAGACCAACGAGGAACTCGCCAAGGTCCTCGACGGGCAAGCCTCCGCGGCTGCGGACACGTTCACCGGCCATATCAAGGCGATCAGCGCCGCGGTCGAGGACAACGTGGCGAAGTTCGGCCAGAAGTGGGGCCCGGCGATCATGGCCGCCGGCGGTATCGTGTCGGGCCTGTCCGCGATCTGGAAGGTCGGCGCGTCCGCCATCGAGAGCCTGGGCGCGAAGTTCACCACCAGCGCCACCGCGGCCGCCGACGCCGCGACGGCGATGGTCACCGCCGACGGCACCGCCGCGGCCAGCGCCGCGACCGCGGCCACGGAGATCACCTCCGCGCACACCGCGATCCAGGGCTCGCTCTATGACGTCGGGGTCGCCGAGGCGGGCACGGCCGAAGCGGCGGTGGCCGAGTCCGGCGTCATCATCGGGGCGAACACCGAGATCCAGACCTCGCTGTTCGCGACCGCCACCGCCGCCGAGGACAGCGCCGCGGCCGCCGTCGCCGCCGATGGCACTGTGGCCGCGGCCGGGGCGGTCGCGGCCGAGGCCGTGGTCGCCGCCGATGCCACCATCGTCGCGGCCAACGCCGGGGTCGGCGCGTCGTTCGCGCGAGTCCTGGCCGCGCTGGGCCCGATCGCGCTGGTCGCCGTGGCGGTCGGCGAGGTCGTCGGCGCCTTCCATGAACTCAAGGACGCCGCGCACGGCGACGACGGGTTGCTCAAGCAGCTCAAGGCCGATTTCAAGGACGTCACCGGCTCGGCCGCCACCAGCTCGGACGCCCTGCTGACCTGGGCCGAGGTCGCCGACGGGAAGTGGACAACCACCGCCCCCATCATCCAGGGCGTCATCAAGGACATCGAGAAGCTCGGCATCACCCAGAAGGACCTCAACACCGGCATTCTCGGCAGCGACGACGCGTACAACGCCCTGATCGCCTCGATCAAGGCGCACGGCGGCGCGTCGAAGTCTGACCTGCGGATCCTCAAGGACATGCATGCCGCGTTCGGCTCGACCATCGACCCGGCGGTCATCAAGGCCATCGACGACATGACCGACGCGCAGATCAAGCACGCCAAGTCGCTGGGCATCGACAAGGACTCCTACGGCGGGCTGCTCGCGCAGATGGACGACCTGAAGGCCAAGCAGTCCGAGCAGCGTGACCTCATCAAGGCCGAGATCGCCGAGAACTTCCAGCTGATGGGCACCCAGGACCAGCTCGCCACCAAGTACCAGATCACCGCCTCCCAGGTGCAGGACTACGCCGCCAAGGTCGGCATCAGCCAGGACCAGGTCGCCAACGGCACCATCACCCAGGGCGCCTACACCGCCGCGGTGGACAAGGTCGTCTACTCCTACCAGCACGCCAACACCGCCCAGCGCGGACTGCTCGATGCGACCGACGCGTGGAACAAGTCGGCCAAGACCTCCGCGGACAAGGCCGCGCTGATCGGCGCCGCGCTGAAGTCGACCAACGGCGACGCGCTCGGCTTCGGCAAGTCGATGAGCGACATGGCCACCGCCACCGCCTCCTTCGTCACCTCGATCACCCAGGCCGCCGACACGATGAGCACCACCGTGCCGATCAGCAAGGACACCATCGCGCTCAACCGCAAGTACGTGAACTCGATCCTGGACGCCAAGACCGGCACGATCGACTACGCCAACGCCGCCGCCGGCCCGTTCATCGACGGCCTGCTCGGCATCCAGGACGCCGCGGACAAGGGCGCCGAGGCGATCTACCAGCACGAGGTCGGCACGAAGGGCGACGCGAAGGCCACCAAGGACGCGACCGAGTACTACCTGGCGCACACCAAGTACGCGCTGATCGACCAGCACGGCAAGCTCAGCACCACCGCGACCGACCTGGGCGTGAACGCCACCCAGGCCCAGCAGTTGACCGACAAGTACCTGGGCGTGCCCAAGGACATCTCGACGAAGATCAGCCAGTCCGGCGGTGACCCGGTGGTCACGCTGCTGACCACGATGAACTCGTGGCTGCACCGGATCGCCGACCCGGCGTGGGCGGCCAAGGTGGACGCCCAGGACGCCGCCACGGCCAAGATCAAAACCATCCAGACCGAGATCAGCGACCTCAAGCAGCACCACCCGACCGAGATCAGCGTCGTCGGCGGAGATGCCTACAACACGCTGCGCGATCTGAACTACGAGCTCGACCAGCTCAGCGGCAAGGTCGTGTCCATCGACGTGTACGGCACCGTGCACCAGACCGGCCCGGTCGCCGGCGGGCACCTGAAACCGGCCGAGGCGATGGGCGGCATCCTCTACGCCTACGCCGCCGGCGGGATCGAGACGCACTGGCCGCAGATCGCGCGCACCCACGGCGCCCGGATCTGGAATGAACCCGAGACGATGGGCGAGGCATACATCCCGCTGGCCAACGACTACCGCCGCGCCCGCGCCAAGGCGATCGCCGCGCAGACGGTGGCCCTGCTCGGCGGGCACGCCGACTTCGGCGCGGGCACGCTGCCCGCCGGCGCGAGCGGCACGCTACGGCCCCGCCCCGGCCCGGCCACGCCGGCACCGGCCGCGCCCAACGTCACCGTCTATCAGACGATCACCAACCCGCTGCCCGAACGCGCGAGCGTCTCCGGCCCGGCCGGGCTTCGCCGCGCGGCGTACGCGCTGGGCCGATGAGCACCGTCGGGGTGGGCACGCTGCTGGTCGACGGCACCGACCTCAAGGCGCTGACCGGCATCACCGTCAACTCCATCGAGCTCTACGCCCCGGGCACCCGCCGCGGCGCCAACGACACCGTGCCCGGGCGGCGCGGGCAGCTGGGCGCGCCGAAGGTCTGGGACGCCTACGCCTTCTCCGCGATGATCACCGTGAGCGGTGGCAGCGGGGCAGAGATGTCGGCGAACCTGCGCGCCGCCGCCACCGCGCTCGCCGGCGACGGCGGACTGGTCACCCTGACCCGGCGCCTGCCCACCGCCACCGACCCCTTCTACGTGGACCACTCCGCCGCCGGGGAGTACGTGGGGATGACCGCGTTCGCGCTGCTCAACCCGGTCACCGGGCGCACCGAACTGCAGTTCCTCAACCTGGACGGGGCCTGGTATGACGGCACCGCCTGGCTCACCCCATGACGATCTTCACCGGCGGCTGGGTCGACTGCCCCGACTTCGGCGCGAGCATGTGGACCGGCGGGGAACTGCTCTATGACGCCGGGCCCTACACCGGGCCGTGGCCGCCGACCGCGCCCGACCCGGCGCTGCTGCCCGCCGACGGCGGGGAGATCGACTACTTCGTCGGCCTGCCCAACCCCAGCGGCATCCTCAACGCCCTCTTCGACGGCAGCTACCCGACCGACTTCTACTCCGCCCAGACCTGGAAGTTCACCGCCGACCCGGCCGTCAGCGCCGTGTTCCTCACCGGCGAGGACGGCGCGCCGTTCGTCGTCGGCATGCACCTCTACATCGGCTGGTGGTCCGTGCTCGACGCCCGGTCCTGCTCGGACTGGCCCCAGCCCTCGGTCAGCGCCGCCAGCCTCGTCCCGGACGGGTGGATCACCCCGATCCCGCCGCCGCCCCCGCCGGACCTGCCCGAAACCTTCGGCGGGGACTTCCCGGCCGTGCACCTGTACGACCCGACCGGGGTGAGCTGGCTGGCCGACCTCACCCACGCGCGGGCCATCACCTGGCAACATGAGCTGTCCAAGCCGGGCACCGCGTCCTTCGAGGTCCCCCTCGCCGACGCCGGCCTGATCACGGACCTGTGCATCGTCAAATTCTCCTGGCACGGCGCGATCCGCTTCGGCGCCCGGATCCGTACCAGCGAGATCCAACTCGCCGTGGACGGCACCCGCTGGGTCAAGTACGCCGACCAGCCGGGACTGCTCACCCTGCTCGATGACGCCGTGGTGTACCCGGAGTACGGGCTGAACCGGGCCTCGCCCGGCGTGCGTAACTTCGGCTACATGTCCCAGGACGGGCCGTGGCGCAACCACGCCGAATGGCAGGCCCCGCAGGCCACCACGTGGGGCGACAGCCCCGGCCCGCACCACAACTACCCGCTGATCTTCGGCCAGGTCGACCCGACCGTCGCGTGGATCGCGTTCAACGACCCCAGCGTGTCCGCGCCCGGGTCGGCGATCAACTACTACCGGGGCACCTTCCACTTCACCCTGCCGCATGATCTGACCCTGTTCGCCACCGGGGACAACTTCCTGGACCTCTACCTGGACGGGCAGCAGATCATCGCCGCGGACCGGCTCAACGCCGCCGCCTTCATGAACGCCACCCAGCTCAACATCCAACTCGGCCCTGGCAACCACCTTTTCGCTGCGAAGGTGGAGAACTCCCCGCGGGTGTCACCGGGCTACAACCCGGTCGCGCTGATGCTCACGCTGCTGCAGACCGGCGACGACGGAAACCCCGTCCCCGGCGACGCGGTGATCCGCACCGACACCACGCACTGGCTCGTCAACGACGGCGACCCCGAACCGGGCTGGCCGCGCGCCTGGGTGCTGCAGCAACTGATCACCGAGGCGCAGACCCGCGGCGTGCTCGGCCCCGGCCTGCTCGCCCTGGACTTCGACCACGCCACCGACAGTGACGGCGAGGCGTGGACCGACCGCGGCTCCTACGCCGTCGACGTCGGCACCATCACCCTCGGCGACCTCGCCACCCAACTGTCCGAGGCCGAGATCGACGTGGACGTGGACGCCGACACGATGACGTTTCGCTGCTTCAACCGGAAAGGCGCGGACCTGTCCGCAACGGTCACGCTCGCCCTCGGCGACGCGGAGGGCACCCTGACCGATTACGGCATCACCCGGACCGCGACCCGGTTCACCCGCGTGCTCACCCAGCTCTATGACGGCGTCTGGGTGGCGACCAGCGACAGCGCCGGGATCGCCGAGGTGGGCCTGATCGAGACCGCGTTGAACCTCGGCTCGACCAGTTCGGCGATCACCGCGACCGGCGTCGCGCAGGCGCAACTCGCCGAATCAGCGTCACCGCTGGTCTCCGCGACCGGAGCGCCGACCACACTGGCCGGGCCGCTGCCCTACGTCGACTACGGCCTCGGCGATTCCATCACCGTGCCCGGCTACACCGGCGACCCGGTGAAGGCCCGGATCCTGTCGATCACCGTGGACGGCAGCGGCGAGATCGTGCGGGCCTGGCCCGAGTTCGTGCAGGACCCGAGCTAAGGAGGATCCGATGCCGCCCGTGCCCCGCCGCCTGCCCACCAGCCCGGAGGAACGCCTGGCCGTGGCCCTGTCCCGCATGTCGGCCGGGTCCGCCGCCGGGTCGACCCGCTTCGCCCGGCCGATCCCCGGCGGGACCGTGGCCCAGTCCCGCGCCGCGCTGCCGCAAACCGGCGACACTCCCGTCGTCGTCGGCGACACGACCGGATACACCGATGCCGTCGCGATCTCGGCCACCAACGGCAGCGGATCAGACGGTCTTCACACGAGGGCGTGGGCTGCGCGCGCCATTGCAATAGGGCAATCCGCCGACGCTACCGCCGATGATGCCGTGGCCCTCGGCTCGGGTACCACCGCATCGGGCACGAACGCCTATGCCCTCGGCGGCGAGGCGAGTGGCCCCAGCGCAATCAGCATCGGCAACGCCGCATCCGCGTCCGGCGATTCGTCCACAGCGATCGGGGTGGGCACGATCGCCACTGCAACCAACGCCCTCGCTATCGGGACGAGCACCACCGCACAGGCAGCCGATGCTGTCGCGATCGGCACTGAGGCAAGTGCCACACACGGCGAGGACATCGCAATCGGGCACAACACCGCCGCTGCATCATCAGGTCCCGGAACAGGTGCAGTAGCGGTTGGGGCAGGTGCCAGCGCCGCCGACTGGGGCAGCACCGCCCTCGGTACCGCCGCACAATGTCTGCAGGAGAACGGCGTGGCTATCAGTCACGCCACGGCCGGATCGCCGGGCTCGATCGCCGCCGGGTACTTCACCAGCGCCTACGGCGGCAACGCCCTCGCGCTAGGGGCCCAGGCCCGCGTCGGCACCAGCACAGCCCCGGTCGACAACGCGGTCGCCCTCGGCACCGGAGCCGAAACGGATACCCCGAACGAGATCCGCCTCGGCTCCGATTTTCACTTCACGAACCTGCGGCTGCGCTCACCCGATGGCACCCTCTATCACCTCGTCGTCGCCAACGACGGCGCCCTATCCACCGTCCCGGTCTGACCCATGCATTACGAGCGGAAGGAGCGGCCGTGACCGCACCCGACCAGCCGCTGCCCGCCGTCTCCACCGAAACCCTCTACCGCGGTGACACCCGCGTCTGGCTCGACGTCCTCGAGGAGAACACCGGCACCGACGAGGCCCCCGTCTGGACGCCGAAAGACCTCACCGGCTACACGTTCCGCAGCCAGCTGCGCGCCGACCCCGACACCCCCGACGTGATGGCCACCCTCGCCATCGCCCTCGTAGGCGACCCCATTGAGGGCACCATCACCCGCACCCTCAGCGCCGAGCAGGCCGCGGGCCTGGTTCCCGGCACCGCCTGGTTCGACCTGGAACTGACCCGCACCGTCGACGGATGGGTGCACACCTACCTCGCCGGCAAGTGGAAGATCAAAGGCGACGTCAGCCGAGCGGACGACGAGTCGTGAGCCAGATCAGGGTCACCACCAGCGAGCTGACCGACGGCGTCGAAGGACGCCTCGGCGGCACTGTCACGGTGACCTCCTTCGCCGGCGGTCCCGGACCGCAAGGCCCGGCCGGGCCGCAGGGCGAACCCGGCCCGGCCGGAGCGGATAGCACCGTCCCCGGCCCGCCGGGTGAACGCGGCGAACAGGGTGAGCCGGGTCCACAAGGTGAGCAAGGCCCAGCCGGGGCCGACTCCACCGCGCCCGGTCCGCAAGGTGATCCTGGCCCGGCCGGTGCCGACGGAGCGACCGGCCCGACCGGAGCGGCGGGAGCTACTGGCGCAGACGGCGCAACCGGGTCGCAGGGCGATACCGGCCCGCAAGGACCGCAGGGGATTCAAGGCGACACCGGACTGCAAGGACCGCAAGGTATCCCCGGCGACACGGGCGCGACCGGCTCGCCCGGAACTACTGGTGCTACCGGTCCAACCGGACCGCAGGGCATTCAAGGCGACACCGGTGCAACAGGCTCAACCGGACCGACCGGTGCCACCGGACCGCAAGGACCGGCCGCGACCGTGACCGTATCCACCACCGCACCCGCGACCCCGCTGACCGGCGACGTGTGGGTCAACCTGACCGGAGGCTGAGATGGCTGCCGTTTACCAGACCGGGACGCAGGCGATCTCCGCGACGTCCGCCGTCGACTTCCGTACCGCGCTCGACGCGGTGATCGTGACGCACCCGAACTGGTCGCTAGTTGAGGCGATTTCGATAACTGGCGGCACGAGTCGCATCTACAAGTGCTCCGGGTCCGGGGGCAACGCGAACTCGTGGGGCCAGGACTTCTATATCGCGATCACCCAGTTCACCGCGTCAGCGACCCAGTTGCAGTTCCAAGCGTTCGAGGCGTACGACACCGGCACCCACCAGGCCACCCGCGCGGTGATCAGCGCTGGCGCTGCGACGATCGCTGCCCCGAACGCGAACGGCGGCTACGTCAACGCCAACACCGGCTACACGCTCGACACCGGCACCGGGAACGTTGCCCGTTTCCAAGTCGCACTTGACGGCACGTCGGCATGGATGTGGATGTGCCACGTCTCGAAGTCCCGACTCGAAATTAGCCTCAACAAGAGCGGCGGGGGAAGCGAAACCGGCTTCGTTGGCGGACTCTACGTGCCGAACCCCCGCGCGGTGTCTGCGGTCGCCTCCGTGTTCCCGCTCTTTGCCGGGGTCGCGGTCGGTAGCATGGTCGCGCTGCCCGGCGGAAGCGTTCCCGCGTTCCCCACCTACAGCCGCAACTTCGCGCCCTCCGGGACTGTGTCATCCGGCTATCTTGCGGCGGCGAGCCCGAACCTGGCCGGTGCGATCAGCACGGCGGGCGCTATCTTTGACTCGGTCGAGGGCGTGGTGCGAGGCGTCGGACTCGTCGTCACCGGGTTCCTGCCGTCGAGCCCCGGCAACGCGGCGGGCGGTTTCCTTCGCGGCTCAGTGCCAGCCCTCTACGGCTTCTACTGCAACACCTCATCTTTCCCCCGCGCCCTTGACCTGGTCGTGCTCGGCGACGGGACCCGGCTCGCGCCGCTTGGTAGCGGAAACATTTCCGCCCTCGGCATGACCAACGTCGACGCCGACTACTGACATGGCGACCTACACGCAAGGCGTCCCGGCCCTGGCCGACGTCACCACCGTCGAGTCCCCGCTACATAACACAGTTTCCCGCTTTCCCGCTTACAGCTCGACGCACCCGACGATCGGCCTGTCGGTGTACCGGTGGAACGGCACGGCATGGGCGCGTGCGAATTAGCGAGTGATGGCGACCTTGGACGTCGAAATCCTCGACGCCGCCAACGGACGTATCCGTCGCACGTTGCCCGCGACCGAGGCGAAGAAACTCAGCGTCGGCACTGGTTATTGGGATCTTCAGGTGACCAGACCGGACGGATTCACCCGCACCTACATGAGCGGGAAAGTGAAAGTCATCGCCGACGTGAGCCGCGCATGACCGACATTGTCATCAGCACCGTCGAATTCGTTGACCCGGTCACCCAGGAAGCAACCGGCACCACCGTCACTGTTTTCGAAGGCGGGCTCGGACCGCAGGGACCGCTCGGCCCCGAAGGACCTCCCGGCCCGTCAGGCGACGCCGGGCCGCAAGGCGCACCAGGGCAACCACGTTGGACCGGGCAAGGACCACCAGGAGTGGTCATCGGCGCGAGCCCCGGAGATGAATACCTCGACGTTCTCACTGGCGACGTATACCGACTCACATAGGAGACCAACATGGCGTGGACGATCGCAGGCAATCTGAAAGGCCCGCAGGGCGATCCCGGCGCTGCGGGCGCGGACGGTCCCCAGGGTCCAACCGGCCCGCAGGGTCCTGCCGGTGTTTCCGGACTCGAATGGCAGGGTGCTTACGACCCGGCGACCGCGTACACGGCGAATCAAACGGTCGGCTATTTGGGCGCCACATATTTCGCGACCGCTGATCACGCCGCCGCCACCGCCACCCCGGCCCCGAGTACGAGCACCCCACCGCCGAGCACCGGGCAGATCTGGCCGCGAGGTGCCCGATGACCTACACCTACACGACCGACTTCGGCGGCGGGATCATTCTCGCCCCGTGCCTGCAAGTGCTGTGCGCCGAGATCGCCCAGCGCTACCCGGCCGCGGTCAACCTCGGTGAGATCGGCGACGCCAGCCACCAGGCCGAGGGCTACTCCTCCGATCACAACCCGTTCATCACGCACAACGGCAAGCGTTACGTCCGTGCCATCGACATCGGCGGGCCGGCCGACGTGCAACAGGCTCTGTTCAACTTCTTCCAGGTCCGCTACTGCGCCCACGACCAACGGGTCTGGCCCTACGGCTACGTGCACAAAGACAACGTGATCACCGAGTGGTTCACCGATCGAATCAAGGCTGACGCGGGCGACGTGGGCCACCTGCACATCTCCGTCACGCAAGCGAACGGAGCACACCCCAGCCCCGCCGGCTGGGTCGCCGGGCTGGACTCTCGTGCGCCGTGGGGCCTGCTCTACACCGGAAAGGACTGGCTCGACATGGACGCGAAAGACGTGCAGCAAGCCGTCGCCACCACCCCGATCAAAAACCCGGACAGCGGGACGACCATGAGCCTGGCCGCGCGCATCCTCGATATCGAGACCACGATGGGCTCGCTCGCCGCGCTCGTGCGCGACCTGCGCGATCACGTCGCCGCGCTCGACAACCCGCCCAAGTGATCAGCCTCGGACGTCTCGCCCGCGAGGTCGTGGCCCAGCGCATCGTGATCACCGGCGCGCTGACGGCGGCGCTCTCGGTCGCGGTCAACTACGGCTGGATCACCCCGGACTGGTCGAACATGGCCACCACCTGGACCACCCGCGGGCTGGACCTGGTCGGCATCGCCGTGGCGGTGTTCTGGGTACGGTCCGGGGTCACTCCCGCCCATCCCGCGCTGAACCCGACCTCGCACAACGGCACGCCACTGGTCGAGGCCCCCGATGCGCCGCCGCCGCAGTGACTGGACGATCGACACGCTGCGCCTCTATACGGAGCGTGAGCTACTGCGGCTGCGCGATGACGTGCGCGAGCTGCACACCGTCACCGATCGTCTCGGCGAGCGGGTCGAATCGCTGCAACGCTGGCGGGCCACCGTAGGCGGTCGCACCGTGGTCATCGTCACCCTGATCGCGCTGACCGCCGCCACCCTCGGTTTCTTCGTCGGGCACGTGCTCTACCGCTGAGCAAGGAAAGGGCCCGCTATGGCAGTCGCCGTCACCCTGACCGTCACCCCGAGCGCGCCGAATCACGGCGACACCGTGACCGCGCGCTATGTCATCACCGGCAACGACCCGGTGCCGCCCACCGTCAGCACGGTCACCGGCCAGGCGACCATCGGCACCGAGGTCCTGGCCGTGAGCACGACCCCTCACCCTCCCGGGCGCACCGGCGATGCCGCAGGTGCTGCTGCTCCCGACGTGCGCCGGGCTCACGTTCGCGCGCACCGCCGACCTCGCCGTGTTCACCGCCGTCGCGCCCTGATGGCGACCGTCACCGGGCAGGCGGTCATCGGCGGGATCGTCTACCAGGCGTCCGCGACGCTCACGCTCCCGGTCACGACGCAGCCGCCCGGCTCGGGTGACACCGGAGTGCCGGTCGGCACGACGCTGCGCCAGGTGCCCGCGCAGTTGAGCGCCGGACCCGGCTGGTCCTGGACCGGGCACGCGGTCAACATCACCGCCGACAACGCCGTCCTCGACGCGCTCGACATCGCCGGGCCGATCTACTCCGGCGGCACCGACGCGCGCACCGCGCACACCTACGCCAAGATCACCCGCTGCCGCATCCGTTGTACCGGCGAGCAGAACTGGGGCGTGAACCTCGGCCCGGGCGGACTGCTACAGGACTGCGAGGTCGGCGGCGGCGCGAGCGGGTCGAGCTTCGTCGGCGCGATCGGCGTGCTGGCCGGGCGCTGGGACAAGGCCCAGGCCACCGCGACGATCGAGCGGTGCCACATCCACCACGTCGAGCACGGCGGCAGAAGCGACGGTAACGCACACTGGCTCGGCAACTGCATCGCCGACCTGCCGATCAATGACCCGAGCAATCACACCGACGGCGTGATGATCACGGCGGGCGATGACAACACCTTCATCGGCAACACCTTCGCCGCCGCAGTCAACAACTCGCTGATCTTCGTGCAGGGCCAGGCCGGCAACGCGCCGATCGGGCGCATGACGATCAGCGGCAACCGCTTCGCCTGCATCGGCGATCAGGCCGGGCAGTGGCCCAGCTGGGCGATCTCGATCGAGGCGAAGAACCTGGTCGCAGGCGCGGCCCGGTCGATCACCGGCAACACCTTCGAGCGCGGCTGGGGCGGCTCGACCGGCGGCGCCCCGGTCAACGCCCCGGCCGGCACGACGCTGTCGAACAACCTGTTCACCGACGGCAGCCCGATCCCGCGCCCCTGAGCCACGCCGACCACCTGGTGCGCTGAGTCACCGCTCCTGCATGACAACGCCCCGCCCGGCCTATGAGGTCGGGGCGGGGGGCGTTCTTCGTCTTCTACGGCTTGGCAGGACGCTTGCGGGTCGCGGCGTTGACGATGACGCACACGCCGCCGGCCCAGATCACCGCGAGGACGAAGGCACCGAACGCGACGCCGAAGTCCAGGCTCAGGCACCCCAGGATCAAGAACAGGATCGCCGGGACGAACCCCACCCACAGCGCGATCTTCTTCTGAAGCGGGGAGAACTTC
Source organism: uncultured Actinomycetes bacterium (assembly GCA_963733615.1). Classification (GTDB taxonomy): domain Bacteria; phylum Actinomycetota; class Actinomycetes; order Mycobacteriales; family Jatrophihabitantaceae; genus DASXRA01. The sequence continues at coordinate 109,305 of CAVTEA010000028.1, read as the reverse complement.
TCGGGCTCTAACGGGATCGTGGTGAAGGCCATCATGGCGCGTCTCCTAGATTCGGTCGGGTGGCGCACCCATCGGCCCCGCCCGCATGTGTTGATCATGTGCGCCGGCCGGGGCCCCGGGGTAGGGGATAAAGGCCCGTCCAGTCCCGTCCAGTTACTGCGAACGCAGCCCACCCTTGATCGCGATGTCCGACAGCGCCTGCGCGATCTCCGCGTCGCGGCCGCTCGCAACGTGCTGGTAGATCAACGCCGCGGCGGGTGTCGTATGACCCAGGCGACCCATCAGCTCCTTGAGTGTCGCGCCAGTCTGCGCGGCCAGCGTCGCGCCGGTATGGCGCAGATCGTGAAAGCGCAGATCCTCACGCTCCGCCGCCGCACGCGCCGGCCACCACCACACGTTGAGCATGCCGTTGGTCAGCACCCCGCCCTTCGCCGACGGGAACAACAGGCCGTCGCGGCCCCACTGGCCGAAGCCGCGCAGGTGCGCCTTGATCAGCGGCAGTAGGTGCGGCGGGATCGCGATGTCGCGCGTGCCCGCGTCGGACTTCGGCGTGTCGATCACGATGATGCGCGGCGTGCGGGTCGCCCCGGGCGGGCGCTCGCCGTGCACCCACGTCACGCCCCGGCGGATCCTGAGCACCCCGTGGCCCAGGTCCACGTCGCTACGGCGCAGCTCGGCCAGCTCACCGAAACGCAGCTGGCACCAGGCGGCGAGCAGCACCATCAGCCGGAACTGCTCCGGTGTCGCGGCGATGATCGCCTCGAGCTCGTCGAGGCTGGCCATGCGGATCGTGCGCGCCCGCCGTGCCCGCCCGCCGCTACGGATCACGCACGGCGAAGGCCCGGGGATGAGCCGGTCGTCGACCGCAGTGCGCATGATGGTGCGCAGCAGCGAATAGGCGTGCGCCCGGTAGGTCGGCCCGGTCGCGACCCGCGCGTACCAGGCCCGCACCTCCTCCGGGGTGATCTCGGCGAGCGGCCTCGCCCCGAGCACGGGGATCAGGAACTTCTCGAGGATCGTCTGGTAGTGGTCGCGGGTGCGCGCCTTGAGCGGCAGCCCGGTCTTGGAGTCGCGCCGCTCGGCGAGCCAGGTCGGCGCGTACTCGCCGAAGGTCAGCGGCGCGACCGCGGCCTGCCGGCGGGTCGGCGGCTCCCACACCTCGCGGGAGATCTCCGAGCTGACCCGATCCAGGAACCGGTCGGCGTCAGTGTGCCGGTCGAAGGTGTGCGGGGCCTTGTAGACCTTCCCGTCCGGGCCGGTGTAGCGGGCCTGGTGTCGCCCGGACGGCAGGATGCGCAGCGAGCCGAACCCGGAGCGCGGGACGTCCCGCGCGCAGTTGCACCGCGGTTTGATGGCCAACTGTCCACCTTCCAGTCTCCGATTCCGTGCCAGATACGTGCCAGAACTCTAGCACTCTCAGGTGCATTGAGGCGCGCTCGGTTCACCTAGCACGGAGCCCGTGATCATGGCGAATGTGCCTATGGAATAGGGGGATTCTTCGATCCAGGCCCGGATTCCCGGGCCCGCGGCCAAATCGGATGATCATGGACACTGCCTAGTTCGAGTCCAGTCGGGGGAGCCCCTACAGGTCAATGATTCCGAGGATTTTAGAGATCAACTCTCCGGTCGTGCGATCCATGTGCGATTCCGGCGTCGCCGTTGCGGCGTGAATGGTCGCTGGCAGAGCCTTACGCTCGAACAGGCACTAGCTGCGCCGGGCCCCGGTTTCCAGCTAGGCGAGGGCTCGACTAGGTTGCGTGGGCTCGGGCGATTACGTCGCGTATACGGGGATGAGCCGATGGCTACCTACAGGCCGAAAGACCTGTGACAGCTTGGCACGGCGAGATATCATTCCGATATGGCATTCGTGTTGAAGCTGAGTCCCGAGGACTCCGAGGCGTTGCGCGAGCAGGCTGCGAAGGAGCACCGCTCGATGCACGAGGTTGCCGTGATTGCGATCCAGGAGCGGATCAACACGGCGCGTCGCTCAGCCGCGCTCGACGCGCTGATGGACGAGATTGTCACTGAGGACGCGAAGCTCCTCGACATTCTCTCGCGCGCGTGACCCGGTATCTCACCGCTGAGGATGCCGTCCGACAGGTGGTCCGATACGGACTCGTCATGCGCGACAGTGGCCTGTTCGCCTCGGCCATCGAACGTCCTGCGCAAACCGTGTTCGGCGAGGACGCCTACAAGACCCTGTGGGATCAAGCCGCTGCGATGTGCCAGTCGATCGACCACAACCAAGCCCTGCTCGACGGCAACAAGCCGGTGGCGTGGGCGCTGACCAAACTGTTCCTCTGGATCAATGGTCAGCGGCTTGCAGTCACCGACCACGACGGTGCGACGTTCATGCTGGAGGTAGTCGCCGCAGGTCGGCCGTTGGATGAGATTGCCGCGTGGCTGTCGGCAAATTGTGGTGAGATCGAACTACCTGACCTGGGCGACGACTCGTAGTTTCGGCCTTGCCGTAGTTGGCCAACGGCGGGATGCATGACCGGCTGGCCTTTGCTGCCCGCGATCATCAGCCCGTCGGTCGTGATTTGCCTGTCGAGCTGGGCCAGCGCGTCGGCCTGACGCACGGCCATGACGCTGTCCGCGTTCGGGTCGGACGGGGTGATCTCGGCACCTTCGGCCATGGGGACCACCCTCGACGCCTGGCTGCGGATTCACGACGCCGAGGCGAACACCCGACGAGGCTACGAGGGCAACGTGCGCCGCTACATCAGACCAGCGCTTGGCGACGTGCAACTCAGCAAGATCACCGCCCAGGTGCTCGAGGAGTTCTACGCGGACCTGCGCCGGTGCTGTGTGCGCTGTGACGGTCGGCCGATGATCGACCACTGCGCCGGGGGTGAGCACGAGTGTCGGGTAGTTCGTCACCGGAATCCTGTCGGCCGTCCACCAGCCGGCGGGCACCGCAACCATGACTGCACCAAGATGCGGTGCGAGGTCATCGTCAGGCGTGCGAAAGCTGCGGCGTGCGAAAGCTGCGGCGTGCGCATTGTGGCCGGGAAGATCGGGCCTCGGCCTTATCGGTGCAACTCACTTGGACGTGGCGTTGATATCGCGAGCTGGCGCGGAAGCGTTCCGTCGGTTACTTCAACGGCGTGCTGATTGGCCCAGGCAACTACCTGGCGCTGCCACCCCTATTGGGCCCGGTACAAGCGTCGGATGCGTCCGTCGTGGCTGAAGTGGCCAAGATCTGCTATGCGCTCGCCCTCCGCGTCGCGATCCATCCGTCTGGGTCGGCGCTTCTGGCGGCGAACTTCTCAGGACGCTAGGTCCCAACGACCGGCTCGCCGCGCAGCCTGACCCGGCCGCATCCAGCTGGGCGAATGCACTGTCCACAGTGGACCGAGCGACCCCGGCCGTGAGGTCGAGGCGCACCGTCGTCGCGAAACCGTTGGCCACGGCGTCGAGTGCGGTCGCCCGGACGCAATGGTCGGTCGCGATTCCGACGACCTCGACCGAGTCGACACCGTGGCCGCGCAGCCAGTCGCCGAGGCTGACCCCGTCGGCGTCGTGGCCCTCGAAGCCGGAGTAGGCGGCCGTGTGCTCCCCCTTGTCGAGGACCGCCTCGACGTGCGTGACGTCCAGGTTCGGGTGCAACTCCACGCCGGACGTGCCGACCCGGCAGTGCGGCGGCCAGGAGTCGACGAAGTCGGGGTGGTCGGAGAAATGTGCGCCCGGGTCGATGTGGTGGTCACGGGTCCCGACCGCGCGGTCGTACCCGCCGGCCGCCAGCCGCTCGCTGATCCGGCGCACGACGGCGGCGCCTCCGGCGACGGCGAGCGAGCCCCCTTCGCAGAAGTCGTTCTGCACGTCTACGACGATGACGGCGCTGCTCATGGCGCTGATTGTGCTCGCGATGCTCCCTGCCGCCGCCCCAGCAAACCCCCTACTAGGGACAGGCTGGTGACACCAACCCGATCCCGCTTCCGGCCAGTCCGGTCAGCTGCCAGGTGTCCGGGCCGACGTCGATGCCGATGTCGAGATCGCTCACCCGCAGCCCGCTGACGCGTAGCGGCAGGTACCGATCTGGCACTTTCGGAGCGCACAACACCTGCCCACGCGGCAACTCCGGATCGAAGCGCAGCAAGCTCCGCAGGAAGGAGAACGGCGCGGCGGCGGCCCATGCTTGCGGCGAGCAGGACGTCGGGTAGGGCACCGGTTCGGGGAACTCGTCACGGGTGAATCCGCAGAAAAGTTCGGGCAGGCGGTGGCCGAAGTGGGCCGCTGCATCGAGCAGTCCGGTCACGACCTTCTGGGCCTGCTCGACGAAGCCGTAGCGCATCAACCCGGCGGCACACAGCGCATTGTCGTGCGGCCAGACCGAGCCGTTGTGATAGCTCATCGGGTTGTACGCGGCCATGGACGAGGCGAGTGTGCGGATGCCCCAGCCGGTGAACATTTCCGCTGAGAGCAGGTGGTCGGCGACGGCGGCGGCCTTGTCGTCGTCGATGATGCCGGTCCACAGGCAGTGGCCGACGTTCGAGGTGAGAGCGTCGATCGGCGTCTTGTCTCGGTCGAGGCCTACTGCGAACCAGTTGCGGTCGGGCAGCCAGAACGTCTCGTTGAAGCGGTGTTTGAGGTACAAGGCTTTGTCGGTCCAGTGCCGCCGTGCCGCGTTGTCGCCTGCGTGGTCGGCGAAGTGGGCGCGGGCTCGGTACGCCGCGTAGCAGTACGCCTGGATCTCGGCCAGTGCGAGGGGCGCCTCGGCGATGCGACCGTCGGCGAAGTTGATGCCGTCCCAGGAGTCCTTCCATCCCTGGTTGATCAGGCCGTTGGCGGTCTTGCGTTCGTATTCGACGAATCCGTCGTCGTCCGCGTCGCCGTATTGTTCGATCCAGTCCAGGGCACGATCGGCGTGCGGTAGCAGCGCGTCGATCGTGGCCACGTCGCCGCCCCAGCGTCGCAGTTCGCCGAGCAACATCACGAAAAGCGGGGTCGCGTCGGCGGTGCCGTAGTAGACGCTGCGCCCGCCGAGAGTGAAGTCGGTCGTCGGTCCAAAGCGGATCTCGTGCAGGATGCGGCCGGGTTCTTCCTCGGCGGCGTCGTCGACCTTGTCCCCCTGATGATCTGCGAGGGTCTGCAGGGTGCCGATCGCGAGGCTGGTGTCGAGGGGCAGCAGCATCCAGGACGTCAGCAGGGAGTCCCGGCCGAACAGGGCCATGAACCAGGGCACACCGGCGGCGACCACAGCGCGCTCTGGATGCTGGGGATCGAAGATACGCAGCGCACCGATGTCCTCCACACTGCGGCGCAGCACAGCAGCGAGGTCGGCGTCGGCGGTGCGGATCTCAGGGCTGCGGCGTCGCCATTCCTGGAGCCGGCGGGCGGGCTCGGCGTGTTCGACCGGATTGCCTCGCGGATGCCGGAGCGGCATCGGGGTTGCATCGATTGCCGGGACGGCCTCGACGCTGACGGTCCACTGGCCCCGGGCGGGCAGGGTGAGCTCCCAGCGCAGCACGCCGGTGTCCGGGTTCGCGTCGGCGTGGCCGCGGACGAGAATGCTCTGTTCGTGATCTCCGCGTCGGCGGGCGATCTTCAGTGTGTCGCCGGCGACCTCGGTGGTGACGTCGTCGGCTGGATGGGTTCGTCCATCCTTCACCTCGAACAGGTCTGCGAAGTCTGCGGCGACGGTCAACGTTATGACGCAGCAAACCTCGGCCTGGCCGATGTTGCGAACCGTCAGGTCTTCACGCATGCCGTTGCCGACATAGCGGCGCCGGATGACCAGCAGCGTGCTGTCGGCGAGCCCGTCAGGCGGGGGCATACGGCTGACGTAGGTGGCGGCGTGCGGATCCCCGCGCTGGACGGTCAGCGCTTGTGGCGTGACGCCGTCGATGGTGAGCTCCCACCGCGACAGCACCCGAGTGTCGCGCACGAACAGGCCCTGGGCACGATGGGGCGCGATGTCGCCCACCGGTTCGCTGATGCAGAACGTCGAGCCCTCGACCAGGATCACCGATCCTGCGGCACCTGCTTGCTGCGGTGGCTCGCTGGAAAACGTCCAAGGCTGGGTCACGTTGTCAGCGTCGCACCGTTGATGTGTCTGGCGTGGGGGCTGCAGCGTTTTGCCACGTGTCGAGCGTCCAAATCGGATGGGTGCTCTAGAACGCGTCGATACAGCGCGAGGTAGTCGCAAGCCATTCGCCGCATGGAGAACCGCTCCTCGGCTGCCGCACGGCAGTCTGCTCGGTTGATCTGCGCCACTCGGTCGACCGCGGTGACCATGTCGGCCTCGTCCTGGCACAGGAACCCGGTCTTTCCGTCGTCGACGATCTCGGGAGCGGCACCGTAGGGGAAGGCGAGCACCGGCGTCCCTGTCGCGAGCGCCTCGGCCATCACCAGGCCGAACGGCTCGGGCCAGACGATCGGGTTGATCAGCGCTGTTGCGCCCTGCAGCATCTGCAGGCGTCTTGCCAGCGGAACCTCGACGACCAACTCGTCGTCCGGGCCGAGCAGCGGACGGACCTCGCATTCGAAGTACTCCTGTTCCGCGGTCTCGCGGATCTTGGTCGCCAACTGCAGGGGATGCCCGCTCGCGTGAGCGATCCGCACGGCATGGTGGACGCCTTTGTCGGGTGACATTCGGCCCATGAATAGCAGGTACCCGCCCGCACCGGGCCCGGGCCGGTAGACGTCCAGGTCGATGCCGTGGTGGATGACCGCGGTGATCGGAACCTTGCGTGCGCGATTGGCTTGGTCGTGTGAGATTGCGACGATCGCCGCATGCTTAGCGGTCTCGGTGAAGATGCGCAGGTTCTCAATGGTGAACGCGTTGTGATGCGTGGTCACGACCGGATGGGTGTGCGGCTCGACATGCGTGCTGAGCAGCGGGCCGAGGACGGTGTGGTCGTGGACGACGTCGACGTCGACGTCGCCCAGCGCTTCGTAGGCAGCCAGGACATGGGCGGCCTCTTCGATGCTGGTACCCATCGGCTCGACCGCAGTTTGGTAGAGCCATTCGCGCCATACCGGGCAGGTTGATTCGCCGACGGTGAACAACCGCACGTCATGGCCGAGGTCCTGTAGCCCACGAGCCAGGTTGTCGAGGACAACCTCGGTGCCGCCGTAGCCGACCGGCGGTACGGGCACCCACGGTGGGGCGATCAGCCCGATCCGCATAACAGCCTCCCCCGAGTACTACGTCGGCGTGTCCGACTCCTGTTCGACCAAGGAAGCCCAGCCGAGTTCGATGTGCCAGGACTGTCCGCAGCACGTGCAGTGGAAGTTGGTCTGCTCGCCCGCGGGCACCGGAACAAGGCAGGCGGCGTCACAACCCGGACAGCGCTGCGGTGTCGACAGGGTTGCCTCGAGACTGAGCTGCACCCTGTACGTGGTCACTCATCTAGAACACGCCGCCCGGCCCACGGTCGGGAGGGTCGAAAGTCCTACGGCGGTGTGGCGATCGGCACAACCAGTACCGGCACTTGCGCGTCGTGCAGGGTGCGACGCAGCGTCTGCGCCCGCGCTTCGTCGATCTGCTGAGACCAGCCCAGAGCGATCAGATCGACCTGCTCGGCCGCGGCTACGTCCAGGACGTGCTCGCCCGGCACCCCGGTGCGCAGCTGCAGTCGGACGCTGGGTTGGTCGCAGTAGCGGGCCCGGAACTCGTTCTGCCAGGCCTGCTCGGCATGCGCCGCTTGGTCCCAGAACTTCGGGACAGTCGTGGCGTCGAAGACGTGCAGCACGACGAGGTCGACGCCCGCGTACGCGAGCAGCTGGATCGTCTCGCCGATGGCGGCAGCGGACTCCGCCGAGCCGTTGAGCGGGATGAGGGCGCGGCCGATCATCTGCGGCCACGGCCGACTGGCAGCCGGTACGAGCACGACAGGCTTATGGGCTCGCTGCAGCACCGGCCAAACCAGGTCCGGAAGGGATGCGGTACCGGACATGACGCCGAGCACGGTGGTTGTGCCGGCCAGTTCGGTCAGCACAAGATCGGCCTTGCGCGTCGACTCGGTGATGTCGGTGATGTCGGTGAGATCGACTCGTCGCACGGTTGCATCCATGACGGCAGCCATCGCCGCGGCCACGTCGCCGACTGGCTGGTCGGTGGCACCGCCTTCGAGCACGACGAGCACCTCGCTCATGACGATGATCCCCTCTGGACGTCGGCGCGCAGGGTGGGCTTGCCCAGACGAGTCGTTCGCGACACCCGGCGTGGGGCGTCGCCGGCCAGGCAAGCCCATAGTGGCCCGTCGGTGTGGATGACGACGTCGTCGCGGGTGATGGCCAACCGGACCTTGCGGCCAAGGCATCGGAAACGGATTTCGAAGCTGCCCCACGCGGCCGGTAGCCGTGGGTCGATTGTGAGCACGTCAGCGCGCACCGCGACGCCGGCGAACCCGCTGAGCATGGCCTGCCACACACCGGCGAGGTTCGCTATGTGCAGGCCTGCGGCGGTCATGCCGGTGGTGTCGCCAATGTCGAGCATGAGCGCGACGCGGAGCATAGCCAGCGCCTCGTCTGCCCGGCCGGCACGAGCGAGAAGCGTGGCGGTGATCGCCGGCGACAGCGAGGAGCCATGCGCAGTGCGCGGACCGTAGAAGTCCAGGTTCGGCCCGAGCGAACCTGGCTGCACCAGGGACGGCACGAGGTGGTGCAGCATGAGCACGTCGGGCTGCTTGATGATCTGTGAGCCGGAGAGTCGGTCCAGCCCGATGAGGACGTCGGCGGCGACGGGCGGCGTTGCGAACTGCGCGACGAGCAGAGGCTCGAGCCCGAAGTATCCGGCGAACTGTTCGTAGCGTCCGGTCGCCGGGTCGTAGCCGTCGACCAACCCGTCGGCCAGCTCGCGCCAGCGCCGCGTCTCGGCCCGGACGCCGGCTCGATCTGCGGCGTCGGCACCGGCCCGCAGGTTCCACCGCGCCATGACGTTTGTGTACGCATTGTCGTTCACCGCCTCGTGGTACTCGTCCGGACCTATCACCGTGTCGATGTGCACGCGGCCGTCGTTGTCGCGTCGCACCCGGGATGCCCAATAACGCGCTGTCTCCACCAGCAGCGACGTTTCGGCACGGCGGTGTCGGCCATCGGCCGTGCCGGTCCAGGTCCCGTAGTGGGCGGCGGCCCACGCTACGTCTGCTGTGATGTGCTCCTCCAGTTGCCCCGTGCGGATCGGCGCGATCGCGCCGCCGAGGCGTCCGCTGCGAGGGGTCACGTCCTCGCCCGTAGCTGCCGATTCCCATGGGAATCGTGCGCCCTCGTAGCCGCCCGCCGCGGCAACGGAGCGCGCCGCGTCGAGTCTGTGCAACCGGTAGCGCACCATGGCCCGGGCGGCACGCGGATCAATGCTGATCATGGCCGGCAGGACGAACACATCGGCGTCCCAGAAGACGTGCCCCGCATATCCACTCCCGGACAAGCCGCGCGCACCGACTGCCGACTCGTCATGGCGATTGACGTTGCACCACAGCTGGAACAACGCGAAGCGCACGGCCAGCTGGGTGGCCTCGTCGTCGGGGATTCGGATATCGACAGCGTCCCACCGCTTCGCCCAGCCCGCGCGATGCTCGGCCAGCATCCGGTCGAAGCCGTCTTCCGCTGCGGCGTCGAGCGCATCGTGCGCCGCCCTGAGCGTGGGCTGCCGTTGTCGGTCAGTGGCGTACGCGGCAACGCGCTGCAGCGTGCGGGTCGAACCGGAGCGGCCAACGTGCTGTTCGGCGAGCGCGGCTATTCCCGGGCCCTGCGGTGGCCCGGTTCGTGCCCAGCGACGCGGTCCAAGGCTGCCGTGCGATATCGGCGTTTCATCCGGCCGCTGCAGCGGGTCGCCGGGACTCAACCGCCCGAGCGCTGCCTCTGCCCGCAGAGCGACGACTCCCGGACGCGTGGCGCTGGCGAATCGCAGGGTCCGCAGCGTCCGGTCTTCGCCCCGCTCCTTGCGTATGAGCACGCCGGTTCGCAGATCGAGGACGTGTTCGTCGTCATCCGGCGCAGGATGTATGAGCAGGCCCGTCCACAGTGGACCGGGCAACAGGTCATCCGCGGGGTGACCTCGGTAGATTCCATCGGCCACCACGAGCGGTGACGCGCCGATGGCGGCCTCCTCGACGGATCCGCGGGTGGCGAGGCCGCTTGCGCCGACGGTGCAGATGCTCTCCGAGACACGGAGTCGTAGCGGATCGGTCGAGTCTTCCCTGATGATCCACGCTGGGTCCTCGTCGATGTCTGGGACCCGGCGGGCCCGCCGTCGACGCGTCTGCTCGTCGAGCAGTCGCAGCAGCCCGTGCGCACCGGAGTGCAGATGCCGAACGCCGGTCGGCACGCCGCACGGTTCAGCGCCGACCGACACCGTGACCGCCCGCTCTGCTTCGGGGATAAGGAGGTGGTAGTCCCTGCCGGGCACGCTGTCGATCGGGCCGAACTCGCTGCCGACGATCAGGACGAGGCCTGGTCCCACGCCGCGGCGGGCCAGCAATGCGAGCATCTCCCTTATGGAGTCGGACTTGTTGGTGAGGCCGATCTCCAAATGCCTGGCGTCGCTGGTGATGCATGGGCGGCTGAGGCCCTCGACGACTGCGGCCTCCGTCGCGATCCGCACCACCGCGGACAGGTCGGTGATTCCCTGCTGACGCAGGCGATTCGTGGCCGCCGTGAGTAGTTCTGCCGTTTCCCGTTCCGACGGGTCGGCCCAATGCCACTGCAGGTTGATCACGCGACGGTTCGGCCGGGAGGCGAGCAGACGCGTCTTAAGGCCGCGTCTGCGCAGGATGTCGATGGTGCGCGCCGTGGCGGCGTCCAGAGCCGCGTCCTCAGCAGCTGATGCGACCCGCCGACGCATCAGGTATGGCCCGTCCGGGGTGACCGCGAACAGCTCCGATCCTTGGTTGGGACACAGCCACAACCGACCGGGGCCCGCCGGGCGGGCACGCAGTTGCCGGTCAACGTTCTCAAAGTCGGTACCGCTCAGCACGACGACATCCACGCCCGCAGCGGTCAAGGCCAGCACGCGGCGTCGCAACGGTGCCGCCGATGCCCGCTGGTCGTTGGCAGCGGTGCGATCCCAGTCGAATACGACGGCCTCCACTGTTCGATCGATCATCTCGGACCGTCGCTGCCAATGGCGCCTATCCGCTCAAGGTGCCGGCCGCGTGAGATGGCGCGGAAGTGCATCTCGGAGCGCAGCGCAAGGTCATGGTCAGGATGGATGTCGGCACCGCCGGACCCGAAGGAAGCGCCGCGGGACTCGGTTGGCAGGAGCATCGCAATCCGGCCTCCGGCCGGCCGATCGAAAGCGTAGGCAGAACAGTTGAGGGGGCGCTCAATCTCATAGTCGCCTAACTGGGCCACCTCTGTGCGCGTGGGCGCACTGAGCGTCGACTTGCGCGCAGCCCGCACCGGTGCGTAATCGGCCATTAGCGGCTCGCGCGCCGGCAGACACATAGCGATCATTCCTCCAACGGCCGGTCAAGCCGTCTCGTCTAGGTAGGCGCTGCACCCAGCTGATCGCCCCCTGTGACGGCGGTGCGCACCAAGGCGGCCTCGTGCACGCGGTTGCGCCATTGTGGGCTACCGCTAGCCTCGCGACCGTCGTGCTGATCAGACAGGGCCAAACGTCCCATCGAAGGCGCGCCGGTGGAGGGCCCGCATGCGGGGGCTGTCCGGCCGATGTTCGCGGTGGAACTGGTGATCAGTGACTTACACATGTGCGGCAGGCCTGGACCGCCAGTCACAAGAAACACTGGAGAGCGTTGATCTGCGCCTCGTGGGTCACGTCTCGGACCGCGCAGTAACCTCACGTATGTCGTGTCCGCTTTACTCCGGTCGGTGGACCCCAGCTGAGAAAAGGGTTTGGTGGTACGCAGCCGGCCGGGTCGCGACCGCAAGTACCCGCAATCCCCGGTTGGCCATGGCCTCGAGCGCCCCCGTTGCCGCGTTGCCCGCGTTCACGCAGCGGGGGAGTGGCGCGTCGGGGGCGCCCTTGGCGAACAGCGCGTTGCCCGCGATCAGTGACGCCCGGCGCCGGTGTGGTTCGAACGGGTATCGGCGCGTGACCGGCTCGGCCGCCTCCTCTGCCACGACGCCCACCCGATTGAGGCGATCCGGACGGTCCCCTCACGACTACGGTGGGGCACGACGCGCGAGCGGCTACCGCCGCGCTCACCGAACCGAGCATCACCGAGCCAAGCGCCTTGTGGAGACGCGAACCGAGCACGATCCGGCTCGCGCAGGCCGACTGGTCGATGAGAACATCCGCCGCGGTGCGCGTCCGGGCCCCCCGCGTGGGGCTGGTTTATGTTCAGCCCCATGGTCGACCGTGAGCGGATCATCGCGGCGCATGATGCCTGGCGGGACGCGGAGACGGCGTACTCCGACGAGGCCGCCAAGTACGTCGCCGCGTGGTGGATGGAAGCCGGACCTCCGCCCACCATGCCAGAGCCCGTGACCCGCGAAGCGCTGAACAAGCTGAATCGACTGCGCAAGGTCGCCGACGACACGCGAACGGCGTACTTCGACGTTCTCGGCGAGGATTGACCCGCCGTCCCTCGCTGAGTTGCAGATCAAGGCCGAGCAGGTCGCGAGGCAACCGGGCCTAAGGACCTGCGTCTTCCTCCGATGGTCTGGCATAGGCCGGCACGGCTAGGTGTGCTTCGCCTACCGTCGGCTCCAACCCTTGCCGCGGCCGGGATGCTAGGTCTGGGCTCGCGGGAGCACCGCGCTCCCGTCCGGTAGATGATCCTGGCCTTGGCAGCCTGCGCGAGCCCTCCAGGAGCGGCCGACGCCGGGCTGCTCGCAGTCGTCGAACGGCAGGATCGGCACAGGGCCGCAGCCGATTTCCAGCACGCGCTTGCCTGCGAAGGCGTCAGCGCCGAGCTGCAGCTCGACGAGATAGCTGGGCGACATCGGGTGCAGAGTGTCGACGGACCGCGTTCTCTCGTTCGCTGCGGTGGTACGCGACGTGCCTGGCGCGGGGCCACGGTGGATCGATCAGGCGATCGGGTAGGACGTACGAGGAACACTCCCGACTTCTGACCTGGGCGCCGGCCCTTATTCGAGGGTCAGCATGACGCGCAGCGCTCGATGAACACCTGTTGGGCACCCCGCCGGGCCTCACCCACAGCCGGCTGCCGGCGGACGTACTCGCCGTCGGGCTGCATGTCCCACGCAGAGCAGTTGTCCTCCTCGTACGTGCGCAGGATGTTCTCCAGTTCGGCCTTGATCAGCGGATCGCAGACGGGGGCGACAACCTCCATCCGCCGGGAGAGGTTGCGTGTCATCAGGTCGGCCGAGCCGATGAAGAACTCGGGTGCGCCACCGTTCTCGAAGCGGTAGATCCGGCTGTGCTCGAGGAATCTGCCGAGGGTGCTGTAGACCTGGATTGTCGGTGACAGCCCCGGGACCCCTGCCCGCAGGCAGCACAAGCCGCGGACGTTGAGGGTGATGGGGACGCCGGCCATGCTGGCCTCGTAGAGCTCCCGGATCATCTGAGGGTCCTGGAGCTGGTTCATCTTGGCTCGGATGCCGCAGGGGCGTCCGGCACGGGCGTGCTCGGCCTCGCGCCGGATCAGTGCGGTGAACCGCTCGCGCAGGTCGTGAGGCGCCACCAGTAGCTGTGCCCGGGGTCGGGGCCGGGATACCTGCGGTCAGCTCGTTGAAGACCGCCGCTGCGTGCGCGGCCAGTTCGGGATCCGCGCTGAGCAGCCCGAGATCCTCGTACAGCCGGGCGGTCCCCTCGTGGTAGTTCCCCGTGCCAACGTGGACGTACCGGCGGATGCCGTCCGGCTCCTCACGCACCACCAGCGCCAGCTTGACGTGCGTCTTGACCCGCTCCACGCCGTAGGCGACGTGAGCTCCTGCCAGTTCGAGCTCCTTGCCCCAGCTGATGTTGGGCGCCTCGTCGAAGCGTGCGGTGATCTCGACCAGGACGGCCACCTGCTTGCCGCGGCGGGCCGCGTCTTTGAGGGCCTGGATGATCGGAGAGCGGCGGCCAGTGCGGTAGATCGTGAGCTTGATCGCGAGAACGGCGGGATCCACAGCGGCACTCTGCAAGAACCGCAGGATCGAGGTGTCGAAGCTGTGGTACGGCAGATGCACCAAGATATCGCCGCGACGGATCTCGTCGAACACCGCGGACGGGTCGGTGCCGTCCAGATTCCGCAGTCGCGGATGGGTCACCGGCTCGTGCGGAGGGTCACGCTGCTCGGCATGGCCGTCCACAGCCAGCCCCATGAGGTCCGCGAGGCTCAGCAGCCCGGGAGTCGCGATGACGTCGGCAGGGTCGGCGTCGAGCTGAGTCGCGAGCCAGCCCCGGAGGTCCACGGGCATGTCGGCGCTGACTTCCACGCGGACCACACCCGCGTACTTCCGGGCGGTCAGCTCAGCCGTGACCATTCCGATGATCGCACCGGGCGAGAGGTCCATGTCCTCGTCCCCGACCTGGTCGGTCCATGGATCATCCTTGGCCCCTCTGGTGACCCGGAAGTAGGAGCAGGCCAGATCCAACGCCCGCGGGAAGAGCGTGCTCAGGTTGTCCACGATCACCTGCTCAAGGGGCACCCAACCGGCATGGTTCGCGAAGCGGCACCCATCGCGGCCAGTTGGCCGGCACCTTGATCCGCACGAAACGGCGGTTCTGACGACCCGGTTCGGTGACCCGTACCGCCAGGTTGAGGCCGAGGTTGCTGATGAATGGGAACGGATGTGCGGCGTCCGCGGCGAGCGGGGTGAGGATCGGTTCCACGGAGTCCACGAAGTACCGGGCGAGGAAGTCCCGCTGCGACGGGTCGAGATCCCCGGTATCCATGATCGGGGTTCCCAGGTCGTGCAGAGCAGGGCGCAACTGCTCCTCGACGAGCCTGGCCACCAACTCCTGCTGGGACCGCAGCTCTGCGCGGCAGGCCGCTAGCACCTCGGCCGGGGTCAGGCCGTCAGGTCCGCGTCGGCTGTCACGCCTTTGGACCTTCCGGAACAGGCCACCGATCCGCTTCATCGCGAACTCGTCGTAGATCATGCCCATGATCCCGGCAAACTTGACCCGCTCCAGAAGAGGCTGCTCCGGGTCTTCGGCCAGGGCCAGCACGCGGCGGGCGAAGCTGAGCCAGCTCAACTCCCGGTTGATAAGGGCCGCCGGAGAGCCTGGTGTGACCGATACAAGCTGTGACATATGCGCACCCCGACACAATCGCGCCAGCGGTGGTGATTCACGAAGCCGCGTGACCGTGCAGTGATGATGACACGTGCAGCGCGTCGATCGCAGATGCGCTACCACGTCGGGGCCGTCTGGCCTTTCGACAACTCGATCATCGCCTGGGGACTGCGTCGCTACGGCTTCAACCGGGAAGCCGCCCAGATCGCCGAGGACATCCTGACCGCGGCCGAGTTCTTCGACGGGCGCCTGCCCGAAGCATTCGGCGGGTACTCCCGCGAGATGACCAAATATCCCGTGCAGTACCCCACTGCGTGCAGCTCACAGGCATGGTCCACGGGTGCGCCGCTCCTCCTGCTGCGCACCATGCTCGGACTCGAGTCCACGGACGCCCACCTAGTCGTGGACCCGGCACTCCCGAAGACGATCGGCCGCATCGAGTTGCTCGATATCCCTGGACGGTGGCGGCGGATCGACGCCTCGCTCGAGGCCGGGTCGACACAACTCACGCCCGCCGTCGATCCCAGCGTGCAAGATGAGGTCACCGTCAAACCGCCCGCTGCCGTCAGGTACTCGCTCTGAACATGAGCGATCGGTCCACCACAACGCCAGGCGCGGGAGCGGTGCGGAGGCGGCTGTGGATGGTGATGACCAACGCGGTGTCTCTCAACAGTTGTTCCGAGCGAGATGCTGCACATGCCCGTCGCCAGCTTTCCGACCAAGATCGCGCGCTGCTCCGCGAGTTCGGCCTGTCAAAGGAAATCGGCCCGGTCGGCTACGGCACCAGCGCCCCGCAGTACCTCGGTGAGCCCGCACTCGACCAGATTCAACGCCCCTACTCCGAGCAGACCCAGCGCATCGTCGACGAGGAGGTCTCGCGCCTGCTCCTGGAAGCCGAGAATCGGGCGATCGCCCTGCTAAGAGCCCACCGTGACGCGCTGGACAGGCTCGCCGTGCTTCTCGTCGAGCACGAAACCGTCGACGCCGTTACACGGACAGGCCTTGCGCCATCCGCTCGAGTGCGGCAATCCGGTCTTCGATCGGCGGGTGGGTGTCGAACAGTCGATCGATGCGGCCCTCGTGGTGCTGCAAGGGGTCGTCGATACACATGGCGGCGGTCGCGTGATTGGTGCTGGCCAGGGATGCGTCGTTCTGCTGCAGGGTTCGCAGGGCGCGAATGAGGCCGACCGGGTTGCGGGTCAGCTCCACGCTGCTCGCGTCGGCGAGCGACTCGCGGCGGCGGGACAGTGCGAGTCGGATGATCGGGCCGACAAGGAAGCCGACCACGGCGAGTAGTGCCCCCGCAGCGAGGATCAACGCGGTGACCTGCGCGGCGTCGCGACCCCGTCCGCGCACGAAGAACGCGCCACGCCAGATCACGCTGGCCAGCAGGCCGGCCATGCCGATCAACGTCGTCACAATGAGCAGCAGGCGGGTGTCGTAGTTCTTGATGTGGCTGAGCTCGTGCCCGAGCACGCCCTCGAGCTCTTCCCGGTCCATCACGGCGAGCAGTCCGCTGGTGACGGTGACGGCCGCGCGTTGCGGGCTGATGCCGGTCGCGAATGCATTCGGAGACGGGTCGTCGATGACGTAGACGGCGGGCGTCGGCAGTCCGTCACCGATCGCCAGCGCCTGAACAAGGTCGTAAAGCTGCTGGTATCGGCGAGGGTCGGCCGGATGAGCGTGCGCGATCGAGAGCACCAGGCGGGATCCCGAGCTCAGCGTGAACGCGACGCCGGCAAGGGCCAGCACGGCGGCGATGACAACCCCGGTCGCGACATCCGCGACCACCGGCGTAGCCCTACCCGGCGAGTGGCTGACCGTCGTAGCCACCAGCCATCCGACCGTCGCGCCGACACCAAGCCAGACCAAGACGAACGCGGCGACGTAGCCAACGCTGCGCCGCTTGTTGCGCGCGATCTGCTCGTACACGACGTAGCCTCAGCGCCCGGTGTTCGGCACCGGCGGGGTGAAGTCGACGACTGGCGTGCCGCGCTCCTCCGCCTCGGCACCGAAGAACGCCACTCCTCGGAACCCGAATGCGCTCGCGATCAGCGTGCGTGGGAACGTCTGGATCGCGATGTTGTAGTCACGGGCACTCGTGTTGTAGTAGCGACGCGCGTACTCCAGCTTGTCCTCGGTCGCGGTCAGTTGCTCCTGCAGCGACAGGAAACTCTCGACTGCACGCAGCGTCGGGTAGTTCTCGGCGACCGCGAACAGCGAGCGCAGCGACGAGGTGAGCACGTTCTCTGCAGACGCGATCCGCGCCGGGTCGCCAGTCGCGCCCGCGCTCACAGCAGCGGTGCGAGCCGCCGTTACCGCCTCGAAGGTCGCGCTCTCGTGCGCGGCGTAACCCTTGACCGTCTGCACCAGGTTCGGAATGAGGTCGTGGCGTCGCTTGAGTTCCACGTCGATCTGCGACCAAGCCTCAGCGGTGCGATTCCGTCGCGCACGATGCCAACCCCTATCAGCGCGAGCCGTTACAGACGACGCTATGACCGCATTCGTCGGCGCACCGGTGTCGGGCGACCCGCGGCCGGAGGACCTTCGTCCCCATTGCAGCCCGGGCCCGCACAGGCGCGTCGCCCGGGCTCGGTCAGTCAGGGGGGCTTGTCATGACTTGCGGCTCCAGGGGCCGGCCGCGAGTTGCCGGAGATGCGTGCTGTGCGGAATCGCGCTTGCGTCGCATGAGTGAGAGGCCGATCGCACTCGCGGCCAGGGCGGCGAAGCACCACGCGGGCACCCAGTCGCCGAAACGGTCGTATGGAGTGTCACGTGCGGCCAGGGGAACCGTGAAGGTGACGGTGCCGGTGGCGGCCGGGTGCCAGGCCAGCCGGCGGCCCTGCGCATCGAAGGTGGCCGTGGTCCCCGCGAGTGTCGCCTGGACGGTGGGTCGGCCGGTCTCGACCGCGCGCACCGCGGCCAGGCTGGCGTGCTGATCTGGTGCCCAGGTGCCCTGGAACGTCGTGGTGGCGGACTGGAACACCAGCAACTCGGCGCCGTCCAGCGTGGCGCGGCGGCTCAGGTCAGGGAACGCTGATTCGAAGCAGATCAGCGGCGCAAACCTCAGCCCGTCGGTCTTGAGTACCTCGATCTGCTTGCCGCGAAGGCGATTCTTCGCCGCCGCCTCGGTAAAGGACGACAGCCAACCCAGCACCGGCCGGGCCGGGATGTACTCGCCGAAGGGAACCAGTCGCATCTTCGAGTACGTGCCGACGATTCCCGAGGGGGCGATGAGGACCGCGGTCTTGCGGATGGTGCCGGTGGCCGAGGCGGCGTCGACGTTGACCAGCAGGTCGCTGTCCAGCCGTGCTGCGAGCCCCTGGAGTTGACGTCGCAGGTCGGCGCGGCGGAACAGGTCGAAGCCGACGCTGCTCTCTCCCCAGATGACCAGGTCGTAGCGTCGTGCCGGCAACCGCTCGGTGAGGGCGAGTTCGGTTTGCAGCCGAGTGGCGGGGTCGTGCACCACGCCGGCCTGGACGACCGCGATGTTCACCCGCGTGCCGCCCTTCGGCGCCGGTTCGGCGGCGTACCAGAGCGGCCCGGCGAGCACGGCCGCCACCAGCACGAGCGAGGCCGTCGCCGATGGTGCCCGGCGTCGGGCCTCGATCTGCACGGTGACGGCGACGTTCGCGGCGACGACAAGGTAGCTGACCAGCCAGACTCCACCCAGCGACGCCGGTGCGAGGAATGCCGGAACGCGCCACTGGCTGGCCCCCAACAGTCCCCAGGGACCGCCGAGCGCCGACCAGGATCGAACAGCCTCGGCTACCACCCACCCCGCCGGCACGACAAGCGCAGCCGCAGCACACCGCCGCAGCGACAACGGGCCGTCGAGCAGCTGCCAGGCGATCGTGGCCCAGGGAACCCACAACAAGGCGAGGATGGCTGCGATCACCGGCAGGAACAGCGTGGTGCTCGGCAGCAGCCAGTAGTGCATGGCGAGCAGGAACCCGACAGCGCCCCACCAGCCACGGATCGCCGCCTCGCGGGCCGAGGGAGCGCGGCGCACGAGGAGCAGCCAGGGGACGAGCGCGAACCAGGCGACCCACCACAGCCCGGGCTTGGGGAATGCCAGCACCGGAAGCGCACCGCTGAGCAGGGCGGCCATCCGCACCGGCCAGCGGTGCGCAGCACGTGGACGCGTGGCTGCGTCGAAGGGCCAGCCTCGCACCACGTGGGCGAATACCAGCCAGCCGACGGCGTATGCCGCGCCGAGCCACCACAGCAGAGCGCGTTCGTGACCGAGCTGCCACAACGGCACCATCGCCAGGCCGGCGCAGACGAACGCGAGGTTGTAGAGCACGTCATACAGCGCGAAGACCCTGCCACGAACCCGGTCCGGCGCTGCACGTCCTACCAGGGCGTCGGTGAGGATCTTCAGGCACTGAAAGGAGACCGCGGTCACGGCGAGGGCGGCGAGAAGTCCGGGAAGGGTCGGGGCGTACCCGACGACAATCGCGGCAGCGGCCGGTGGCAGAAACGCCAGCGGCAGGACGATCTGTGGCCGCCATCTGCTCACCAGCGACGGCGCACAGAGCGTCCCCACGAATGCCGATACGCCGGTAATAGCCAGCGCCAACCCGTATCCCGAGGCGGTCAGGTGATAGCGGTGGTCGGCCACCAGCACCAGCAGCACGAAGCCGGCGCCGAGCAGCAGCCGGTGCGTCCACACCGCGAGCAACGGCCGACGGAGCTCGGCGGTCACCGCCACCGCGCGTACACCGCCGGCCAGCTCGCCGACCAAACGCCGCAATGCGGCGCCGACGTGCACCTGCCGGTTGCCGCCACCGACGAACGGCAGCCGTCCGAAGACCACGCTCGCCAGCAGATAACTGACCGCGGCGGCGAGGAAACCGGCAGGCACCGATGCAGCAACGAACATCGCCGCGCCCACCGCCCCGACGAAGGCCGCGATCATGCCGGCTAGACCGGAGACAGCGTTTGCGCGAACCAGATCCGCGGTGCCGACCAGGCGCGGTAACACGGCACCCTTCGCATCCAGGATGAACCGCGACGACGACAGCAACAGCAGCACACCCACATACGCCGCGACCTCGGATCGGCTCAGCGCCGCCCCGACTCCACCGACCGCCAGCACAGCACGCAGCCATGACGTACGGACGAGGACGTGCCTGCGGTTCCAGCGGTCGATGAACACCCCGGCCAGCGGCCCGACCACGCTGAACGGGAGCAGCGTCACCGCCAGCACCCCGGCGATACGCGCCGGCGTGGCGCCGCGTCCGATGTCAAAGAGGACGAGCTGCGCGAACGCAACCTGAGCCATGCCGTCACCGAACTGGCCCAGCGCCTGACCCGAGACGAGCACCCGCAACGGCCCGTGCATCAGGCCGGCGGCGCCCCGCCAGCCTGATCGGAACCGACCCTCCTCCATCCCGCACACTCCTCGACTACCACGATCACGCGGGCAAAGCCCCTCCGCCAGGGCAGGAAGCCCCGATTGTCCCGGCTCACGGCGTTGTCCGCTCGCGAAAGGGCACTGCGGCGATCGCGTCAGCGGAACCGGGGTCGAACGCGCCGCTGACGGATCGCCCGCGCCCGTCGCTAGCAAGATCGGCGGGGGACGTTGTCCTCTTACGTCAGCAAACAGCCGATGCCAGCCTCATCGTTGTACCTATGTGCTGTTGGGGAAGGTGCACACGATGCCAAGTTCCCGTCTACCTGAAGCCTTGGCTGTTCTCGCTGTCGCATTGCTGGCAACTGCCGCCTGCGGCAGCGGAGGTACCCCACCGCGTGCATCCCCGACGGGCGGCGCGCCGACCGCCTCGCCCACTCCGACAGGTACCGCCACTGCGACCCAAACGCCGACCACGAACAGCGCGGCGTCTTCGTCTACCGCTCCCGCTACAAGCGGGCCGGCCGTCGGTCCGGTCTGGCCGATCGAACCTCGCACCGTCCCGGTTGCTTCAGCGGCGGGCATGTCTGTGCTCAAGACGATCCGCACTGCTCAGCACGGTTCGTACGAACGGCTCGTTCTCGAGTTCACGGCCCCGTACGGCATGGCGAAGGTGCGTTACGTGCCGGTGGTCCGGGCGGATCCGTCGGACAAGGTCGTGCCGCTTCAGGGCAGGTCGTTCCTGGAGATCGTGGTCCACGGGGCGGTCGCTCACTGGCAGGCGACGCCGATCACGCCCTACTCCGGGCCATCCACGGTGACCCCGGGCTACCCCACGCTCAAGCAACTCTCGATATCCGGAGACTTCGAAGCGGTGCTCAGCTTCGGTGTCGGGCTGAGCCGGACAGCCGGCTTCCAGGTCGAGCGGCTGCAGTCGCCGGATCGGCTCGTTGTGGACGTCGCAGAACCGCCGGCCTGGCGGATGTGGCCCGAGGACAGCCTTGCCGCAGCGCGGGCCATGCAGGCTGCCTTCGATCAGGGCCACCAACCGTGGCGCGCCAGCCCGCAAGAGGTTGCCGCGCTCTACGGGCGTTCCGTATACGGATGGACTAGCCCGGTGGCTACCCCGATTGCCGCGACCAACACCTATCTCCTGACGCAGAAAGGCTCGTCCGACCGCGTCACGGTGCGCGTCGCGCGGCCGTTCGCCGCGACGAATACGAACAGCATCGCCGAGATCGCCGACACCCGCTGAACCGGCTCGAACGACCCCGGATCATGGCTCAGGTCGGGACGTAGAGCCCTGGCCGGGGCGGTCGCATCGGTTCTAGCTTCGGTTTATGGCCCGCTCGAATGATGCGGCCGCGCAGATGTTGCAGGAGTTCGCGGAGTTGCTCGCGATCTCCGGGGGTGATGCGTTCAAGGTTCGCGCGTATGAAAAGGCGGCCCGGGCGGTCGCCGGCTATCAAGCAGAGATCGCGGGCTTGGACGAGAAGGGCCTGGACGCGATTCCGAATGTGGGCACCCATCTGGCCCGCAAGATCGTGGAATTCCGTAGCACCGGATCGGTCGAGGAGCTCGATGAGCTGCGGGCAACGGTGCCGGCTGGGCTGCGTACGTTGCTTGCTGTGCCTGGGTTGGGGCCGAAGCGGGCACGTCAGGTGTATGACCAGTTGGGTATCACGTCGGTCAGCGAGTTGCTCGACGCTCTGCATGATCAGCGGCTGCGCGGCCTTCGCGGATGGGGTGAGCGCAGCGAAGCGAATCTTGCTCAGGCCATCCACGATGCGCAGACGAGTGGCGGGCGAATCGGTATCGCCGTTGCGTTGGATCTGGCCGAGCAGCTTGTCGCCGAGCTGAGCGCACTTCCGACCGTCCGGCGCGCGGCGTATGCCGGATCGCTGCGGCGCATGCGTGAGACGGTCGGTGACATCGACCTGCTCGTTACCTCCGAGCGCCCCGATGCTGTCATGCGCGCCTTCTGCGGGCTGCCGCTCGTCGCGCGCGTCCTTGCGCACGGGCCGACGAAGTCCTCGATCGTGACGACCAAGGGTGTCCAGGTCGACCTGCGGGTTGTGGAGCCGGCGGTGTGGGGCGCGGCGCTGATGTATTTCACCGGGTCCAAGGCGCACAACATCCGCATCCGCCAGATCGCGGTGCGCGCCGGCCTCAAGCTGTCTGAGTACGGGCTGTTCGAGGTCGACTCCGGCAAGCAACTGGCCGCGGCGTCCGAGCAGGAGGTTTACGACCGCCTGGGTCTGCCGTGGGTCGCGCCGACGTTGCGCGAGGACCGCGGTGAGGTCGAGGCTGCCCTCGCCGGCGACCTGCCTCGCGTCGTGGCCGAACGCGACATCCGCGGTGACCTGCACACGCACACGAGCCTCACCGACGGCGTCGCCCCGCTGGCCGAGATGGTTGCCGCGGCGCGCGCCCGCGGGTACGCCTACTACGCGGTCACCGACCACGCGCCGCAGCTGTACATGCAGCGCATGACCACAGAGAAGATGCTCGCGCAGCGGCAGGAACTTCGCGAACTCGAACACGGCGCAGGCATCGCACTATTGCACGGCACCGAGCTGAATATCGCAGCGGACGGCTCACTTGACTGGGACGACGAGTTCCTTTCCGGATTCGATGTCGTTGTCGCATCGGTGCATTCGCAACTGCGCCAGTCCCGTGACGAGATGACCGCGCGGTTGTTACGAGCGATCAACAACCCGTGTGTCGACATCATCGGGCACCCCACCACGCGGCTCATCGGACACCGGCCACCGATCGACGTCGATCTCGACGCGGTGTTCAACGCGGCGGCACGCGCCGGCACGGCGCTGGAGATCAACAGCTTCCCGGACCGCCTCGACCTCGACGGCGAGCTCGTCCGCCGAGCACGATACGCCGGCGTACGGTTTGCCATCTCCACCGACGCGCACGCCGTCCCGCACCTTGACTACGTGAAGTTCGGGGTGGCGACCGCACAGCGCGGATGGGCTGCGAAGGCAGAGGTCATCAACACCTATCCGCTGACGAAGCTGCGGCGCTTTCTGCACGGCAAGGAGGCGGCATGCCACGCGACCTCACGGTGATGCTCGATGGCGCACCTGTCGAACTTCTGGAGGAGACGCCGTATCGCTGGCGACTTCCCCGTCGCGGTGCGATGCGGGTGGACGGCGTTGTGTTCGCTTCTCGTGCGCTGCTCCCGCCTGCGCATGAGGATCGATCCTTGGAGCAGGTCGCAAATGTCGCCACGTTGCCGGGCATAGTCGGTGCGTCGTATGCCATGCCTGATGTGCATTGGGGATACGGGTTCCCGATCGGCGGAGTTGCCGCCACCGATGTCGACGACGGCGGCGTGGTGTCGCCCGGCGGGGTCGGGTTCGACATCTCGTGCGGCGTGCGGCTGCTCGCTTCGGGGCTGGCCGCTGCGGAGATCGCGCCGCGGCTGGGCTGGTTGATGGACGCGCTCGATGCGGGTACCCCTCGCGGGATGGGTCGCGGCGGCGTATGGCATCTGGCCGGGCGCGGCGAGTTGGAGGCAGTGCTGGACGGTGGCTCCCGATATGCGGTGGAGCGGGGGCACGGCGTGCCTCGTGACCTCGCCCGCTGCGAGGACGCCGGAGCGGTCGCCGACGCGGACGTGGCGCAGGTCAGCGCACGGGCGCTCGAGCGAGGGCTCAAGCAGGTCGGCAGCCTCGGCTCGGGCAACCACTTCCTTGAGGTGCAGGTCGTCGAGCAGATCTACGACGAGAAGGCAGCGGCGGCGTTCGGTCTGTCGGTCGGGCAGGCGTGCGTCATGATCCACTGCGGCTCACGCGGGCTCGGGCATCAGATCTGCTCCGACCACGTTCGCGCGATGCTGTCGGCCATGCCGCGCTACGGCATCGAGGTACCCGATCCGCAACTGGCCTGCGCACCGGTCGCCTCGCCCGAGGGACGCGGCTACCTGGGCGCGATGGCCGCGGCTGCGAACTTCGGCCGGGCCAACCGGCAACTGCTCACCCAGGCTGCGCGTACCGCCTTCAGCAAAGTGCTGGGCACCGGGCTCGACCTGGTCTACGACGTCTCGCACAACCTGGCCAAGCTGGAATCACACGTCATCGACGGCGAACGCCGCTCGCTGTGCGTGCACCGCAAAGGCGCAACGCGAGCCTGGCCGCCGGGACATCCGGACCTGCCCTCTGACCTGGCCCCGTTCGGTCAGCCGGTGCTCGTGCCCGGCTCGATGGGCACCGCGTCCTACGTGCTCGCCGGGGTCGCCGGCGGGGACGCGTTCCACTCAACATGTCACGGTGCCGGGCGCGTGATGAGCCGGCACGCGGCGATCCGTCGCATCCGTGGCCAGGTCCTGCGCGATCAGCTCGAGGCGGCGGGCGTGGCCGTGCGCGGATCGTCGATGCGCGGGCTGGCCGAAGAGGCACCGTTCTCCTACAAGGACGTCGACGATGTGGTACGGACCTGCGAGCGGGCCGGCCTCGCCCGCCGTGTCGCACGGCTCCGCCCGATCGGCGTGGTCAAGGGCTAGCCGTCGTGAACCTGCCAGCCGGGCACCGTATGCTGCCCCATCCCGCCGACGTGATGTTGCAGGCGTGGGCACCGACCGCCGAGGGCTGTATCGCCGAAGCCGTGCGGGCGCTCGTCCAGTGCTTCGCCGATACCTCTACGGCACGGTCGCAGTCAACGCACGATTTCGAGGTCGCCGACCTGCCGTGGGCCGAGCGTCTCGTCTCGGTTCTCGAAGAGGTCCTGTTCTTCATCGATGCCCGCGGCAAGATCCCGATCGCCGCACGGGTGGCCGCCGATGGTTTGTCCGTGTCGTTCGAGTTGGCCGGCATCGACGACGTCGAGCTGGTCGGCAGCCCTCCCAAGGGCATCGCCCGCTCGGGTCTTGAGTTCGCCCGGGTGGGCGACGAGTGGCGCTGCTCGGTCATCGTCGACGTCTGAGCCGCGCAACCACGACGTGGGACTTTCGGCCCTGCGACGGCGTCGGGTTGCGGGCCACCCTGGAATTGGCAGGCAGGTGAGGAGCGCTGCGATGACCCGCTATCGACTTTCCAACTCCATTCCGGATGTCGACGTCCAGACCCGGGGAGACGTACCCGCTGACGCGACCGGCTACGCGCGGTTGCGGATCGCCGTTCTGGCGAGGCACACCCACGAGCCGATCCTGCACGCCCGGGTGAGGCTAACGATGGCAGGTGATCCCGCGGTGGCTCGCCCGGCGATCGCGCAGGCCAGCTTGGATCTGGACGGTCGACTGGTCCGGGCCCACGTCGCCGCAAAGACCATGCTCGAGGCGATCGACATGCTGCACGACCGGCTGCGCCGGCGGCTAGAGCGGATGGCCGAGCACTGGGAGGCGCGGCGCGGCGGGTTGCCCGTGACTGGCGATCACGAATGGCGGCATGGCGACGAGCCGTCGCGCCGCCCGGACTACTACCCGCGTCCGTCAGCGGAACGCGAGATCGTGCGCCACAAGTCGTTCACCTTCGCGGTCGAGACCGCCGAGGAGGCCGCCGTCGAGATGGACACGATGGACTATGAGTTTCATCTGTTCACCGAGGTCGAGACCGGTCTGGACTGCGTGATCTACCGGGGCGGGCCAACCGGCTACCGGCTGGCGTACACGGCAATCGGGCAGGCGCAGCAGGCTGCCGCTCGGCTCAGCGTCAGCCCTCACCCGGCACCGCGGCTGCACCTCGCCGAGGCTGTCGAGCGGCTTGAGTTGACGGGGTGGCCGTTCGTGTTCTTCGTCGACGCTGAATGCGGCCGCGGCAATGTGCTCTACCACCGTTATGACGGCCATTACGGGTTGATCACCCCAGCCGGGTAACGCGGCTTGGACCGGGCAGCGGGCCGAGTGGCCCCTGCGATCGGGAGCAGCGTTCACGGTGGTGGGACCTCAGTCCTTTCCGGGCTGGACCAAGGCCACTGGTTATCCCGTCGGTCCGTTACGAGAGTTGGAAGTGCCGGGGGATCCGGCCCGCGCCCCCGGAGGTGGATGCGGTACTTGACGGCGCTCGGTCGTGATCGGCCCAGGGTCGCAAGGGGGGTTCGCCTTCGAGGCGTGCAGAACGTACAGCTCGGCTCGGGATGGCGATGCGCCTATGACCTCGCTGATGACTCGTCGAACTGGGTCGCTCGCGTCCGCTGAGGGCCCGGCGGTTGAGTCCGGACACGAGGACGTTGGCTGCGGTCTTGACGTTCTGCGGCGTGAGCCTGAGTTGGGCCGGCGGTCACCCCCGCCGCTTAGGCGTGCTGGTGACCAATCTCTTCGGGGCTGACAGGCAGCCTCGCAAATGGCAGGTTCGGGAAGGGAGATCATCATGAGTGTGGTGAAGCGTGAGCGAAGGCCGATGGAGATGTTGTGGCCGGACGAGCGGATTGACCGGGTGTTCCGGGACATGTTCCGGGACTTCTTCTCCCGGGGCATGGTGTTGGACCGGTTCTTCGAGGGGTGGCCGAACGCCCTGCATGTCGAGGAGTTCGTCGAGGGCGACACCCTCGTGATCCGCGCCGAGTTGCCGGGCATCGACCCGGACAAGGACGTTGACATCGACGTCACCGACGGGGTGCTGCACATGCAGGCACGCCGGGAGGAGCGCAAGGAGGAAGAGCGTCCGAGCGGTTACCACTCCGAGTTCCACTACGGCACCCTCGAGCGCCGCATCCGGCTGCCCGAAGGCGCGACCGAGAGCGACGTGAAGGCGAGCTACAAGGACGGCATCCTCGAGGTCCGCGTCCCGGTACCGAAGACCGAGGAGAAAACACCGACCAAGGTAGCCATCGAGCACAGCTGACGTACGGCTGCACAGCGCCGGGCGGGCATCGACCCGCCCGGCGCGCCCGCGTCCATGAAGGTGGGCACAACGGCAAGGAAGCGGCGCGGGACACTAGCCCCGGATGGCCAAGCCAGCAGGACTGCCTGTCGCCCCTCGGCGCGGCGCAGTCGTCTCATCGCATCCCGCGCGCGCCGCATCTCGACTGCGGGCGATGAAACGCAGTTGCATCGCTACGTCTGGTTCGACTCCGCGCTTGCGGCATCATCGGTGCGGTGCTCGACGTGCGCGTCGGGTCCTGGGATAACTACGACGGTGTCGGTTTCGCCTTCCCATCTGACGACGAAGGGCGGGACACCGTCCGGGCCGTGTACTTCGACGATCTCGCCTATGCGCGTCGGCTCAGCAAGATGCCGGGACAGGACAACGAGTCGGTCGCCTACGACAGCCTTCATGTCTGTCACCCCCAACTAAATAGCCAGACACAGCGATCGTGTGCTCTGTCGCGTCGAAAGGAACCTGCCGTTGGTCGCGCGTTGACAGAGCCCAACGGCCCCACCTGCGGGTCGTGGCGAGTGCACAGTGGAGACATGGGTAGCGCGGTCACCGTGTTCCTCTGCGGAGATGTGATGCTGGGGCGCGGCGTGGACCAGATCCTGCCGTCGCCTGGGGATCCGCGGCTGCACGAAAGATATGCGCGTGATGCGCGTACCTATGTCGAACTGGCCGAGACAAGAAACGGCCCTATTCCGCACCCGGTCGATTACGCGTGGCCCTGGGGCGATGCCATCCAGATGCTGCACGACCTGGCACCCGACGTCCGGGTGATCAATCTCGAAACGAGCATTACGAGGTCCGGCGACGCCGCCCCGGGCAAGGCCGTGCACTATCGGATGAGTCCTGACA
Organism: uncultured Actinomycetes bacterium; assembly: GCA_963733615.1. Classification (GTDB taxonomy): domain Bacteria; phylum Actinomycetota; class Actinomycetes; order Mycobacteriales; family Jatrophihabitantaceae; genus DASXRA01. The sequence goes on along the minus strand of CAVTEA010000028.1, from coordinate 81,173 downwards.
ACGTGGCCTGCCTGGCCTCGGTGGCACCGGATGTCTGTGCGTTGGCGAACAACCACGTGCTCGACTTCGGTCGTAAAGGCCTGGCCGACACCCTGGACGCGCTGAGCGGTGCAGGCCTTCGCGCGGTCGGCGCGGGAGTCGACGCGCGTGCCGCGCGGGAGCCCGCGATCGTCCCGGTCCGGGGCAACGCACGTGTCATTGTCGTCTCGTGTGGGACCGCATCCAGCGGGATTCCGCCGAGTTGGGCAGCGACCCCGATCCGCCCCGGCGTCAACTACATACCCAACCTCACCGACCGCAGCGCGGCCGAGATCACCGACCAGCTCAGCGTGGTGAAACGCTTCGGTGACCTCGTCGTCGTGTCCGTCCACTGGGGCAGCAACTGGGGCTACGACGTTCCCCCGGATCAACGCCACTTCGCCCACCGACTGCTCGACGGGGGAGCCGACATCGTGCACGGCCACTCGTCACACCACCCTCGCCCGATGGAGATCTACCACGACAAGCTCGTCCTGTACGGCTGCGGCGACCTCGTCAACGACTACGAAGGCATCGCCTCCCATGAGAGCTACCGCGACGACCTGCGCCTCATGTACTTCGTGGCGGTCGACCCGGAGACCGGCGCATTGACAGCGCTGCGCCTCGCGACGATGCAAGCGCGTCAGATGCGGCTGCACCACGCGTCGCCTGCAGACTCGGCATGGCTGCGGACCGTTCTCGACCGGATCAGCCGGCGGTTCGCAACCCGCGTCGACTCCGACGCTGACGGCACACTCACCCTGCGCGCGACTTAGACAGCGGAAAGGCTCCGGCGAGAGACGGCGCCCTACAAGCGGCTGCCCGACCTGCACATCGAAACGGCCGTCGGCCGGGCGAGCCGGTTGGCCCAGTTCCAGCTCGCTTACGGCTGGCCGGACAGGAGGATCTGGAGCGCCCGGTGCGCAGCCCTCGTGGCACAGTCGTCGGTGGGTTCTGCCACCGGGTTCCGGCTGGCTGTTAGTGGCTTGACCGCCACGTTGTGTCCGGTCGCGGCACATCGGACCGCTCCCGGACCCGACGACGGTCGCGACGGGCGTACCGCTCACTCGCACCTGCTTGTTCGACACCGCTGGGCGGGTAAGGGTTTCATGGGGGCGCAGCCACTACCACCAAAGCTGGGCGAATGTGCGCAGCCCAGCCGACGAGACAGCTCACGGCCGTTCCAGCGGTCACACGAGCCGGAAGCGGCTTCAGCGCGCCACTGCAGCGGGTGTGAGGTGAGTAGTGAACCAGTTGCCGGCGAGGCGGGCGACGGTGTCGAGTGCACCGGGTTCTTCGAACAGGTGGGTGGCCCCGGGCACGACCTCGAGGCGGTTGATGCAGCGCATCCGGGTTTGCGAGGCGCGGTTGAGTTCGAGAACGAGATTGTCGGCGCCGCCGACGATGAGCAGCGTGGGTGCGCGGACCAGGGCCAGGTTCTCGCCGGTGAGGTCGGGCCGCCCGCCGCGGGAGACGATGGCGGCGATGTCTGCGTCGGGGTCGGCGGCGGCGCTGAGCGCGGCAGCGGCGCCGGTGCTGGCACCGAAGTAGCCGATGCGGTGTGGGATGTCGGGCAGGGTGTGCAGGCTGGCGGTGGCGTCGAGCAGACGCCGGGCTAGTAGTTCGATGTCGAAGACGTTGCTGCGGTTGCCTTCCTCGTCGATGGTGAGCAGGTCGAACAGCAATGTGCCTAGGCCCGCGGTGTTCAAGGCAGCGGCGACGTGCCTGTTGCGGGGGCTGTGCCGTGAGCTGCCGCTGCCATGGGCGAACACGACGATGCCGGGGGCGTTCTCCGGCATTGTCAGGTGTCCGGCGAGTTGCACGCCGCCGACGGGCAGGTGAGGTCTTCGTCGCGTTGCGGCGGGTCCGCGTTCACCGTGTACGCCGTCGGCGCGGCCCCGCCGGGTTGGGCCGCGCGGTCGAGCAGATCGATCACTTCCTGGTCGGTGGTCGGCGCGAAATCGACGTAGGCCTGGCCGACTGCGAAGTAGAGCGGCGGGTTTGCAGGCAGATGACCTCATCGGCATCCGGGCCGAGCCGGTCGGCGACCCCGTCGGGGCCGACCGGGACGGCGAGGATGACTCGTCGGGCGCCCTGCGCTCGCGCGACCTGGCACGCTGCATGGGCGGTCGATCCGGTGGCGATGCCGTCATCGACCACGATCACGGTCCGTCCGGCGAGCGGCAGGGCAGGACGGCCGCGGCGGAACTGACGGGCCCGCCGCTCGACCTCGTCGCGTTCCCGCTTCTCTACCGCCGCCAGTTCCTGCTCGCTCACCCGTGCCTCGTGGACCAGCCAGTCACTGATGATGGTGACACCACCCTCGCCGACGGCGCCCATGGCAAGTTCGGGCTGGAACGGGATTCCGAGCTTGCGGACCACGATCACGTCCAACGGCGCGCCCAGCGCGGCCGCGACCTCGTAGGCAACCGGTACGCCGCCGCGAGGCAGTCCGACGACGACCACGTCCTTTCCGGCGTACCCGCGCAGCTTCTCGCCCAGCTGGCGCGCGGCGTCAACCCGATCGATGAACAGCATGACAACCACCCCGCAATTCGACTGAACGCCCGAGGCTCGGCCGCGAGAAGGGTCGAAGGTCACCACTGCGGGCGTGGCGTTGAGACTCTGAACCGATTCGGTGACTGGGCAGGCGGCACAGGCGGTGAATCGGCCAGCTATCGGTAGACCAACGGCTTCACGCCGGAAACCCAGCACTTCCCGGACCAGCCACACCACATCGGCCAGGCCAGTTGGCCGTCGGTCGTGCTCAACGCCGGTGTCACATTCGACTCCAGCACGACCTACAAGTTTCACGACCGAAGGACGGGGACTCCACGTTCGCTTCTAAGGGTTCCAATCAGCCCTAGTGCCCCGCGGCCACCATGCCATCGGAGGTGTGACAGCTGCCGGGTCGAGCAAGGCCGTTTGCCTCTGACGCCGACGACTCTGTGGGGGTCACGCTCGGCATATCTGGTAGGGAGCGCAGTGCCATGGCCCAGCAGAGCCGAAGAGTCACCACGCCACTCGGTGCGTTGGTGGACATCTTCCAGGTACGCCAGTACTTCAACGTCCTGGTCGGGGCGACGGATCTGGCCGACGCAGTCGTTCGAGACGTGGGCTTCGTCAACGCCGTGCGTCGCGCGGCCTTCGGTTTGCCGTTCGATCATCGGCAGGGAATTGCGGCGAACTTCCCCCGGTCGAGCGCCACCTTCCTGGCATTGGTCGTGGGCGGCTCGGTCTTGTCGCGACCGGCGGCAGCGGTGCGCTCGCGACCATCATCGGTGTGGTCCGCGCGGTGGAGGAGGCGGGCGGGACAATCAGCGTGTATTCGCTGTGCTCCGGCGGCGCGTTGTTCGGGTTTCCGCTCGCGGCCGGATTGTCCAGCGCCGAGGCTGCTGAGCTGGTGATGGGCCTCGAGCCCAGCGAGTACATCGATGTCTCGTGGCGCGGCATTGCGCGAGCGGTACCGACATTGGGACGGGGCTGGGGCGGAATCCTTCGCGGCGACAAACTGGAGCAGTACTACCGGCGGCATCTGGGCGACCGGACACTGGGCCAGTTGCCCACTCCGGCCTACGCGCCGATCTGGAACATCGAGTCCAACCGGCTCGAGTACCTCGGGCCGAGGACGTACCCGGATCTGCCCGTGGCGCGTGCGATCCGGATGGCGATCTCGCTGCCGCTGTTCTTGGAACCGGTGCCGCTGAACGGTGGATTCTGGTGCGACGGCGGGATCGTCGACATCTTCCCCGTGCATCCGATCCTCGACATCGAGCCGCCCGTCGACGCGGTCGTAGCGATCAACGCCTTCTACCCGCCCGGCTTCGCCGGAGAGGACGAGAGCGGCTGGCAGCACGGACTCGCGAGCATCATGCACATCGCCCGGCAGGTGCGCAGCTGCCAGCACGTCGCGCTGGCACGCGAGAACCTCGCCCGGCTGCGTACCTCCGTTGACGTCGAACTGCTTGAGCCGATTCCCTACCAGAAGGTCCGGGCAACAGGCTTCTATCAGCAGTTCCTCGACAACCGCGACTGGCCCGAGTTCATGCGCGCCGGCCAGGTCGCGATGGTCGAAGCCCTACGCCGGCGAGATGGCGCCTGGGGCGCAGCACCCGTACCCGCCTGAGCGCGCATCGACAATGCAGGACCTCGGCTGCCGGAGCCACCGCAGAGATCTCCGGCACCCGTGTCGGCGTACCTGGAGCAGGCGCGGCACGAGCCTGGTTCCCGTGCGATGGCTGGTTTCGTCCGCCGGGCACCGCGCACAAATCGGGGCTGTCAATGTCGTAGCGGTTGTATATACCCGCGGCAAGGGTTGGAGTCTGAGCGCGCCCGTGGCGAGAGGTCTGCGGTCACGCGGTCCGTGGGGTCGGAGAGTTATGGACGACAAGAACAGGGCAGCGCGCGTGCTCGGCGCAATTGGCGCTGACCGAGCCGAGCAGTAGTCCGGCGAACCCGCCGTGGCCGCGACTGCCGAGGACGAGGATCAAGGCGTCCTTGCTTTCGTCTAGGAGTGCCTCGGCGGGTTGGCCTTCGCGGACGACGAGGTGCAGACCGGGTGGCTCGTTGGTGCCGAGGACGTCAGTGATGCAGTTCTGGAGGCAGCGCCGCGCGTCGGCTTCTGGGTTCCAGTCACTGGGTACGTAGCTCGAACCGAAGTTGGTCGGAAAGTGCCAGACGATGACGGCCTCGATGACACCGCCGAATGCGCGCCAGATGCGCTCGGCCCAGCGCAGCGCGAGTCGTGACTCGCGGGATCCGTCGACCCCGACGACGATCCGGGTGGCAGTCGGTGTGCCTGTGCTGGTCATGGTGGTGCCTCCGTTGTGTCCAGCTTCCTCCGTGCGGGTGCCGCGGAGCACCGTTCAAGGTCGTGTGGGGTGCCAGAACCGCTCTTGCTGTGCAGAACCGCTCAGCTCGCTTCGGCGAGCCAAGCTATTGCAGGGATAGCGGATCGGGCGTGGCGGTCGGGCTGGTTAGGTAGCGCTGCAATGTGGGCGCGATGAGGGCGGACAGCTCGTCGATGGTGGTGCTGGCGAGCGGTTCCAACGCCACGATGTAGCGGGCAAAGGCGAGCCCGATCAACTGTGCGCCTGTCGCTTCGGCTCGCAGCTGGGCATCGGGGTAGGGCAGGTGCTCGGCGATGGGGCCCAGCACGTCGCGTAGGAGTACTGCACGCAGAACCGCTGCCGCGCCTGGTTGGGTGACTGCGGCGCGGATGAGCGCGAGCATCCGATCGCGGATCTCGGGTATGTCCCACAACGCGAGCAGCGAGCGGATCAGTGCCTCGCCGATGCGATTCGGTTCCGCGAAAGCATCGGCGATCATGGCTTGCGGGTCGACGGGCAGCCGCACGGCCGCGATCAGCAGCTCGTCTTTGGTTCGGTAGAAGTGGTGGACGAGGGCAGGGTTCACGTCAGCGCGGCGGGCGATGGCCCGGATGGTGGTGCGCTCGTAGCCCAGTTCTGCGAACAGTGCGCGGGCCGAGTCGATGATGTCCTCTCTGGTGCGGGTGGGTCCCGGCCGGCGACCGGCCCGGGTCATCGCCGACGACCTTCGGTGGCGATGGCCACGAAGGCCTCCTCGAAGGTGGCGGGAACGTCGACGACCTCCGCGTCGACACCGCAGGAGCCCAGGATGTGTGACACGTGAGCGGCATCGGCGTCAGGCAAGCGCAGTGTGCGTCCGTGTAGCGATGTGGCCAGGCCCGAGTCGTCGAGGGCCTGGAACGCGAGCTGCCACTGCTGGGTGCGAATCTCCAGCGCGCGTCGGTCAGCGATGATCTCCTCGACCGTGCCGGACAGGACGGCGTGCCCGGCCGCGAGTACGACGACGCGGTCGCAGTGCTCGACCTCTTCCATGTAGTGAGTGCTCACCAGGACGCCGGCGCCCCGGTCGGCGACGTCGCGGACGGTGTCCCACAGGTGTCCTCGTGCGAGCGGATCTACGCCCGAGGTGGGTTCGTCCAGGACGAGCAGTGACGGGCGGTGGGCAAGCGCCGCGGCAAAGGCGAGCCGGCGGCGCAGCCCGAGTGGCAGGTCCCGCACGAGCGTGTCGCGCTGCGCGGCGAGGCCGGCATCGTCGAGCCTGGGCGGCTCGAAGCGGTAGGCGCTGGCCGCGAACTCGAGGTTCTCGGTGACGGTCAGGTCCTCGTAGAGGCCGAGGCCCTGTGGCACGTAGCCGATCCTGCTGCGGGTGGCGCGCGAGGGCGGGTCGCCGAAGAGCCGGATTCGGCCCGAGTCCGGGCGGATCAGACCGAGGAGCAGCCGCATGAACGTGCTCTTGCCGGCGCCGTTGGCGCCGAGCAGGCCCACCACCTCGCCCGGTTCGACGTGCAGATCGATGCCCGCGTTGGCGGTGAGGTGGCCGAAGCGCTTGGTGACACCGGTCGCCTCTACCAGGCGCGTCCTCGACATCAGCCGCTCCGTTCCAGGGCCGCGACAACGGCGGCGTCTTCGAGATCGACGGTTGCCTGACGCACGTCGTCCGGACACCTACACCCCGAAGCGATCCAGGTGTGCCAGCCGGCCCCGCGCCGCCACGAGCGGTGCTGTCTAGCCGGTGGGCCGAGGCGACGACCGTTCCTGGCACGGATTGCACGATGTCCTCGGGTGCGCCGCTGCGCAGCACGTGGCCCTCGTCCAGGACCAGGACCTGGTTGGCCCGCTCGGCTTCGTCGAGGTAGGACGTGCTGAGCACAACCGTCGTGCCCGCAGCCGCGGCGCGCACAATCAAGCGGCTCAGTTCGGCCCGGCTGACCGGATCGACGCCGGTGCTCGGCTCGTCGAGCACGAGCAGCGTCGGCTGGTGCAGCATCGCCATGACCAGGCCGAGCTTGTGCCGCATGCCACCGGACAGTTGCCCGCCGAGCAACTGACGGGTCTCGGCCAGCCCGGCCGTGTCGAGCAGGTCGTCGCGCCGCCGCAGATCGCGAACCCGGTACGCGGCCGCGACGAAGTCCAGGTTCTCCTCGACGGTCAGGTCCTCGTACACACCCGACGCCGCCGAGAAGTACCCGATGTGGTCGGTCGACGGTCGCCGGACCGTCCCCGCCTGTGGCCGCAACAGGCCGACCAGCACCCGCAGCAGGGTCGTCTTGCCCGACCCGTCCCCGCCCACGACGGCCGTCACCGTGCCCGCCTGCGCATCCAGACTCACGTCCGCGAGCGCGGTTCGACCCGCGAATCGAACCGTCACGCCGGACAGGCCGTAGGTCATCGCGAAACCGCGGCCGGAGCGGCCGTTTGCTCGGCGGCGCCGGCAGCGACGCTCGGCGCAAGGTCACGGCGGAACCGCACGATCGACAGCGTGAACGTGACCGCGCCAAGTACGGCGAGCATGAGCAGCGGAAACCACAGCGCCGCCAACGGAGCGCCGCGCAGCATGACTCCACGCGAGATGTCGACGAAGTACTTCAAGGGCAGCAGATAGGCGATCCACCGCACCCCGGCGGCCATCGACGCGACCGGGAAGACGAAACCGGACAGCAGGATCTGCGGCAGCAGCGTCATCATCGTCAGCTGAATTGCCTGGCCCTGGTTCTCCGACACCGACGAGATCAGCACGCCGATCGAGAGCGTCACGAACAGAAACAGCAGGGCTCCCAGCGTGAAGAGCGGGACGGACCCCCGGAACGGGACGTGGAAGATCCCCAGGCCAACGGCGACCACGATGGCGGTGTCGACCGCGGCGATGACGAAGTACGGGGCGACCTTGCCCACGAACACGTCCCTCGGACGAAATGGCATGACCGCGAGCTGCTCAAGCGTGCCGGACTGACGCTCGCGAACTACCCCCAGCGCCGTGGCCAGGGTGCCGACGAACACCAGCAGGATGCCGATGATGCCTGGCACCATGACCGCCGACGTCTTGAGTCCCGGGTTGAACAACACGGTGACCCGCACCGGCAGGTGCGACTGAGCTGCAGCCTTCGTGATCGCCTGTGCGTCGAACAGGTTCGCGCCGTCGACGAGCAGCTCCGACGTCGGCCCGCCCGTCACCACCGTGACCGCGTAGACGCCGCTGCGCATGTCCGAGGCCGCCTGCGACCGATCCTCGTCGGCGCGGACGCTGGTGACGTGGAACAACCCGGGCAGCCGGCCGGCCACTTGCGCGGCCTGCGGACCGACCACCTTCGTCCGCACCGAGCTCACATCGAAGCGTGCCGCATAACCGAACACCACCAGCAGCAGCAGCGGGATCAACACCATCAGGGCAACCAGGCGACGGTCACGTCGTACCTGCCGAAACTCCTTCACCACGATCGCCCACATGCCAGCCTCGAATTCGCCACCAGTTGAATTCCTCAACAAGCAGGATCAGCCGCTGGCCCGCGCCCGGCAAGAGACCTTCGTCCCAATCAGCGTTGGCGCGGCCGTGGGCCATCCCGTCGAGGGAGGACCGCTGCTCGGCCGCGGTCCAGAAGGCGACCAGGTCGAGGTCGGGCACGCGGTCGATCGCGGCGAGCATGTCCTGCTCGTCCTAGCAGAGGAAGCCGGTACGGGCGTGGCCGACGATCTCCGGGGGCGCCACGCGGAACGCCAAGACGGGGTGGTCCTCGACGAACACCGCGGCCAGCACCGGATCGTCGAGCACCTCATCCCCAGGCTCGGATATGCCCACGCGCAGGGCACGCGGAGGCTGATCGTTTGCCGCCCTGTTCGGCTCGTCCGCGTAGTCCTCCAGACGCCGGGTCACCTCGGCGCTGATCGCGCCATGATCGGCACGATGGCTTGGAGACTCATTGGCCGTCAGCGCCCATCCACGGCCGGGCCGGGTCGGCTAGACGGGCGAGTCCCTGCCATCCGGTGCCGCACTGCCAGCACTGCCACTGCGTAGCACTCACGGGCACGTTCTGCCGTGCGTTGCAGCGTCGGCACTTCAGCACGAGAGCCGCGGGCGGCTTCATGACGGCCGCCAGGATCACGCCGAGGATCGGGATGAGCGCGCCGATGATGAAGTACCCGAAAGCAGGCCGGACGCCCCTGTTCGCCGCGATGACTCCTGAAATGACCCCGCCGAGCACGGCGACGACTACATACGCTGTGAGCACAGCGACCCCTCCCAAGATCACGCTGAGTTTAGGCGCCGCGTCAAGATCACCTGTGAACGGTGACGCCCCGTGCTCGCCTGGCTGACCGGGTCAAGGAGTGGCCTCGAAACTCGAACCCGCTGATTCGTGCGCCTCGAGCTGCCGGCTGCGACGCGCACGGTTTGCCTGTGGGCGTCCGTTCAGATGGCAACCGCGGAAAGTGCGCATGTCGTAGCACTCAGTAACTGACGTGTCGTGCCGATTGATCCGTGGGAGGTGGTGACCATGCGCGGTCGATGGGTTGTTGGTGCGGCGCTGGCCGCACCCTCGTTGGTTTTTGCTGTGTGGCTGCGCCAGAGGTGGGGCGGGGTGTTCGCGACCCGGGTGGTTGACGATATCGGCCTGCTGGTCTTTGCCGTGTTCGCGGCGGTGTGCTGCGCGCTCGCTGCGCGGCGCTGTCGCGGCCGCCAGCGTGGTAGTTGGCTGGCGATGGCGGCCGGGTTGGGGGCATGGTCGCTCGGCGAGCTGATCTGGTGCTATTACGAGCTGGTCGCGGCCCGCGCGGCCCCGTTTCCTTCGCTGGCAGACGCCAGCTTCCTGCTGTTCCCGGTCGGCGCCGGCATAGCGCTGCTGCTCTTCCCCGCCGGGCACAGCAGTCAATCCCGTAACCGGCTCATCATCGATGGTGTGCTGGTGGCCGGTTCGTTGTTCGTGGTGTCGTGGGTCAGCGCATTGGGCAGTGTGCTATCGGGCCCGCGGCGCCAGCCGATTCGCCTTCGCCGTCTCGCTGGCCTACCCGATCGCCGACCTGGTGATCATGACGATGGCCGTCATCGTGTTGGCCCGCGCGCAGACCGCGCATCGGGCCAGCCTGGGTCTGCTCGGCGTCGGGATCATGCTGATGGCCCTGGCCGACAGCGCCTTCGTCTACCTGAGCGCGACCGGTGCCTACCACAGCGGCAGCATGATCGATCTGGGCTGGCTGGCCGGTTTCGCCGTGCTCGGCCTGGCTGCGCTGTCCAGCACCCCGCACTCACCAGCCGAGGAGGACCCGGTCCAGGTCCCTACCCGGACCGCGCTCTGGCTGCCGTACCTGCCGCCGCTGGTGGCCGGCACCGTCGGCGTGGACCATGTGCTGCCCACCCTCAACTCTGGCCCACTGCCTGCGATCGCCTCGATCCTGGTCGCCACCCTGCTCACCCGCCAGCTCATCGTGCTCACCGAGAACCGGCGCCTGCTGTTCGTCATCACCCGCCAGGCCCTCAGCGACCCCCTGACCGGGCTGGCCAATCGTGCCCTGTTCGCCGACCGGCTCAACCATGCCGTGCAGCGCCAACGCCGTGAACTCACCCCGCTCGCGGTCATCTGCGTGGACCTGGACCACTTCAAACAGGTCAACGACACCCTCGGCCACCCAGCCGGCGACGAACTGCTGATCCGCGTTGCCGAACGCCTCACCGGCTGCCTGCGCAGCACCGACACCATCGCCCGCCTGGGCGGTGACGAATTCGCCGTTCTCATCGAAGAGGGCGCGGACAACGCTCTGCTCATAGCGCACAACGTCGCCGAGGCCTTCACCCCGGCCTTCGCCGTCGAAGGCCACCCGCTGATCGTGCGCGCCAGCATCGGACTGGCCACCGCAACCGCCGAAGCCCGCGACGTATCCAGCGAGACCTGCTCAAGCAAGCCGACCGGGCCATGTACTCGGCCAAACGCGACCGCAACGGCGACGGCCACATCTACACCTCTGCCCTCCAGGCTGTCCGACCCGCTCACATCACTCCCGAGCCGCCGCCAGCAGCGCAGGCACGGCATCACCGACCCGCCTATCGCGGCCTCGCAAGCTGACCACCACGACGCGTTCAACCGACGCGGCCGCCAGACGCTCGCTCGCGTCCTTGGGCTGGTTCGCGAGCATGGGAACAGCCGACGCGAGATCCCTGATGAGTTCTGGCGCCGCGCCGTACGGCACTACGAGAGCGCGAGCAGTTGATGTCCGACCTACGCGGCAAGACGATCGTCATCACGGGCGGCAGCCCGGGGGACCGTACGCCTGCACCCCTACGCCTTCGCCAGCGGTCGTGCGCTCGTTGACGTGGCTCGTGAGATCGTCGGCGCCAATTGCGCCTGGACGACGATAATGACGAACAGCAGTCCGGCAGGAAGGCGCCGTCATGACTGAATCACCGACGAGCCGGGAAAGCCGCCTGGCTGAGGCGTTTGTGACGCTCGCCGACACGCTGGTTACCGACTTCGATATCGCTGACCTGTTCCACGACCTCGCCGACGCCTGCGTCGAACTGCTTGAGGTCACCGCAGCGGGACTGATGTTGGTCGATGCCAGTGGCCGGTTGCGGGTGATGTCCTCATCCAGTGAGCGATCCCGGCTGCTGGAGTTGATGGAGATCCAGAACGACGAGGGCCCGTGTCTAGATTGTCACCGCGAGGGCCGGCCGGTGTTCGTCGCCGACCTGGCCGCGCAGCGTGCCCGCTGGCCAGGCTTCGCCGACGAGGCGATGCGCTTCGGGTTCGGGGCGGTCTACGCGCTGCCGATGCGACTGCGATCTGACACCATCGGTGCGCTCAACCTGTTCCACCGCGACCCAGACACCATCACCGAGGCGACACTGCGGCTCGGTCAAGCTCTCGCCGATGTGGCCACTATCGCCATCCTCCAGCAGCGCGCTGCGCGGGCCCGCGAGCAACTCGCCCAGCAGCTACAGACCGCGTTGAACAGCAGGGTCATCATCGAGCAGGCCAAAGGTGTGCTCGCCGAACGCCAACATGCCGACATGCCGACCGCTTTCAGCCTGTTGCGTGGTCACGCTCGCAGCACCCATCAGCAACTGTCTGAAGTCGCACGTGCCGTGGTCGCCGGTGAACTCGCCACCGACCAGCTGACGGCGCCCGGATAGCCCTAACGCGCCTCTGACCGCCTAACCCGATGACAAGCCGCGCACCATGTCTGGGCGGGGCAAACGGGAGTACAGTCCCAACTTAAGGGCGCCCTGCCAGCAGGCAGTCCAACCTGAGTTGCCCCAGACCCCGGCAACGCGTCGAGAGATCGTGATGTGTTGACGGCGGATCCGAGGCATCGCGCAGCCAGAGCCCGAGCCACGCTGCGGGGGCGTAGGCCCGACAAGACGCTGTCCGGTACCGGATCCACACGCTGCCAACTCATCGCGCGCGGTGGGTAGCGGCCGGGCAGAACAGGACGCCCGTCCAAGAGGGGAACCCACCGTCGCAGCGGCGGCGCCGCGGTCGTGCCTGGGGGTTAGCGGCCGTGGCGTCGACCCTGCCGAATCGCGCCCGGCGGTGCGCCGGGAACAAGCGCACTGTGACTGTCCACTGTGGACGGCCCGTCAATGGATCTGTCGTTGAACTGCTTCCGGGCCCAGCCGTTAGGGCCGCTGCCGACACGATCAGGGTCACCAGATTCGGCGCCAGAGCGTACGCGGGAATGACCGTCGCCGTCGCGGGCTTGCACGTGCGTGACCGAGATACCCGACTGACGTGCTCGCGAGTGACGAGGCGTTCTTCGACGCCCTGCTCGCGGCTGACCCGATCGCACTTGCCGACCTGCTCACCGACGACTTCGTCATCGTGGACGTAATGAGCGGCGGCGTGACCGACCGCGCCGCGTTGCTCGACGCGGTGGCCTCGGGCGTGCTGCACTTCGTCGACATCGTCCGCGACCCCTCCGAGGCGTCGGTGCGCACCCGTGCGGGCGTCGCGGTCGTGGTCGGGCGCACCGAGATGACGATCCGGTTCGGCCCCGACACGGTGACGGCGCGCAGCCGTTACACGCACGTATTCGTCGAGGAGTCCGGACGCTGGCGGCTGTTCAGCGCGCAGGGCACACCGCTGGCTGACCAGTCAGCGAGCTGACCTGCCGGCTCCACCGAGCCTGATTGTGTCGAGCCGTAACCCAGCCCAGAAAGTGCTGTGGGTTGTGGCACGCGACGGCACGGTGGCGCGGGCCGCGATGGCGCTCGGCCCGGCTTGGAGACTAGGGACAGGCGCTAACCCACCCGGTATGGGCGATAGATGGTGCAGGAGCGGTTGGTCCTCAGGCAGCGAACGGGCGGGTCGGCATCGGAGCAGGCGCCGTCTGGTGGCCGGTCCACTGGCCGCGCGGTGCCTGGGTGGAGTGCCAGTCGTTGACTCAGACGGGTGCCGCGCCGGCCGATAAGTGGTCATGGCCCGTATGCGTGCTGCCCTGTCGGTCGTGCTGTGTGCCGCGGGTGCTTATGCCGTCGGTGGCAGCTGGCTGTGGCCGCACAGTCGTTTCGGTTTCTGGACCAGCACCATCCTGCTGATTGCCGGGCCGCTGTGCGGTGGGGTGTTGGCGATAGGTCGCGCGGTAGCACTGCCTGGCCGGGCTCGCTGTTCGTGGCTGCTGCTCGGGGCTGGGTCGTGCTCGTGGGCTGCGGGGCAGGCGATGTATTCCTGCTACGAGGTCGTGCTGCACACCGCGGTCCCGTTCCCGGGTCCGCCCGATGTCGGCTTTCTGGTTGCGGTGTTGTTGCTGGCTGGCGGCGTGCTGTGTTACCCGGCGATGCCGCGGCGACGCTGGTCCGTCGCGCGTTCCGGTCTGGACGCCGGCTTGATCATGGTCTCGACGGTGCTCGTCGGGTGGGTCGTGGCGCTCGGGCAGGTATCTGCCACGACTGACGCGTCCTGGCTGGAGCGCGTGGTTGCGATGGCCTACCCGGCCGGCGATGTGCTGATCATTGCCGTGATCTTGTTGGTGATCCGCCGGGTGCCGGTCGGCGGCAAGGAGCCGCTGGCGATACTGCTGCTCGGCATCTGCCTGCTTGTGGTCGCCGACACCAGCTCCGCGGTGCTCGCCGCCCACGGCGCGTACTACACCGGGCACTCGCTCGATATCGGCTGGTGGGCCGGCCTGCTCCTGATCGGCATCGCCTCCCGCACCTTCCGCGACGATCGCGTCGTGCCGGACCGAGATCCGCTGCGCCCTCGCGCGATCCTCGTGCCCTACGCCGCCGCCGTGATCGCGCTCGGTGTCCTGGCCGCGCGCTGGCTGAGCGGGGCCGGGCCCGGGCTGGTCGAGATCAGCTTCGGCGCGGCCGCCGTCGTGCTGCTGCTGGGCCGTCAATCGGTGATCGCGTTGGACAGCGTGCACCTCGCCGGGGAGCTTCGTCGACGCGAGGACGAAATGGCCCACCACGCCTACCATGACCCGCTCACCGGGCTACCCAACCGGCGCGGACTGCGTGACCACCTCGACATGCAGATAGCCTCCGGCCAGCACGGCGAGGCGGTACTGCTGCTGGACCTGGACGGGTTCAAAGCCGTCAACGACAGCCTGGGTCACCCCGCCGGGGACGAACTGCTGGAGCAGGCCGCGACGAGGATGCGCGAGAGCGTGCGCAGCGGCGACCTGGTCGCTCGACTCGGTGGCGACGAATTCGCGGTGGTGCTCGTCGCCGGCAGCGACGTCGAGCTCGCAGCACAGCGCCTACTCGCGCGCATGCGGGAACCATTCCAGCTCACTGCGGCCACCGCGACGGTCACCGCGAGCATCGGCGTCGCGCCCTGGACTGCCGCCGGAAGCGGCGACGAACTACTGCGCAACGCAGACCTGGCCATGTATCGCGCAAAGAACGCCGGGCGCGACCGGGCCAGCGGATACGAACCCATCCTGCACGAACATGCACGCGAACGACTCGCCCTGCGCGTCGCCCTGCGCCACGCTTTCGATCACGGCGAGTTCGAGCTGTTCTACCAGCCCATCGTCGACCTGCGCACCGAAACAATCGCCGGCGTCGAAGCACTGCTGCGCTGGCGGCGCGACCAGCAACTCCTGAGCCCCGCCGCGTTTCTGCCCGTCCTGGAAGAATCCAGCCTGATACTCGCCGTCGGCGACTGGATCATCGACCGCGCCTGTACAGACCTCGCCGTCTGGCTCGCGACCGGCGCCACCCCACCGCACTTCACCGTCGCGATCAACATCGCAGACCGCCAACTCGCCGAACCAGACCTCCCGACCCGCGTGCACACCGCACTCCAGCGCCACGGTGTAAGCCCCGACCATCTCACCTTTGAAATCACCGAACGCGTCGCACTCAACGGCAAAGCCCAGTTCCTGGCGCACCTCACTGCGCTCGCCGACCTCGGGATCAGCCTGTCCCTCGACGACTTCGGCACCGGCTACGCCTCGCTTTCCGCCCTGCGGACCCTGCCCGTCAGCTCGGTGAAGATCGACCGTCAATTCATCGCCGAACTGGAGACCCAACAATCCGCCATCGTCGACGGCATCGCCTACCTCGCCGACCGCCTCGGCCTGACCGTCATCGCCGAAGGCGTCGAGACACCACGCCAACGAGACCGACTGCGCGAAACCGGCATCCGCTGCGCCCAGGGCTACCTGTTCGCCCAACCCACCACCGCCGACAACATCACGGCCCTACTCAACCGACCTGCCGACGCTCGCGCCCCGACGCCCTAACGCCCCGAGACCGCAGGCCGACCGCCTACCCCCGAACTCCATCCAAGACGGATCCTGCCCTGCGGCGGTGGTAGGCCCAGGTCAGCGTGAGTAGTGCCGGCCCCCAGAGATTCAACGGTGCATAACAGATGGCGAAGACGGCCGCCCAGAACGGGCTGGCCATCGTGTGCGCCTGCTCACCGGTCCAGACATCCCAAAAGCCCAAGGTCCAGATCAGCATCAGCGCGATAGAACCCAGAGTGGCGGTAACGATCAACGTCTTCGGACGCAATCGACGGCCGCCGATGAACGGCAACCACGCCGGGGGGAGCTCTCCCCACGGGCGGACCAGTCCGAAGGCGGTCAGAGCGACGGCTTCGGACAGGAGGGTGATGGCGACGATGTAGATCGCAGGCCAGCCGCGCACGACCGTAAGTTCCCCGGCGTCATTCAACATGCCCATGGGGAAACCGAACGCGACGGCAAGGCGCCACAGACCGGAGGGCAGAGCCAACAAGGGAATTGCGTGTGCCAGACGGTCGGCCCATGGAGGTACTGGCCGCAGTGCCACAGGTTCGGCCGGTGGGGGTCGATGCGTGCTGAGAGTGCGTGTGGAGGTCACAGCGATTTCCCTTTGCTGGTAGGCACTTCATGGGTGTCTCCAGCGTGCTCGCGAAGCCGCTGTAGCGCGTCGGAGCGCAGGATGGTCGTCGTCCGACCGCGGGATGATCCCTACGCCGGACGGACCAGACCGTGGTCGTAGGCGAAGATCACGACGTGGACGCGATCACGTAGTCCGAGCTTGGCCAGGATGCGCCCGACATGGGTCTTCACGGTCGCCTCGGACAGGTAGAGCCGCCGAGCGATCTCGGGGTTCGCATAACCCTGCGCGATCTCGCCGAGCACCTCGCGCTCACGGTCGGTGAGCGCGGCGACCGCGTCGTCGTCGCGCTGGCGCGGTTCGCCGCGGGCGAGGTGGTCCAGCAGGCGCCGGGTCGTGGACGGCGCGATCACCGCGTCACCGGAGTGCACGGCGCGGATCGCCGCGATCACGTCGGCGGCCGAGGCGTCCTTGAGCAGGAAGCCGCTCGCACCGGCGCGCAGGGCGGCGTAGGCGTAGTCGTCCAGGTCGAAGGTGGTCAGCACGATCACCTTGGGCGCGTCGTCTCGCGCGGTGATCACCGCCGTCGCGTCGATGCCGTTCATCCGCGGCATCTGGACGTCCATCAACACGATGTCTGCGGTGTGCCGCGACAGCTCGTCCAGTGCCTGCGCGCCGTCGCCGGCCTGCGCGACGACCCGCATGTCGTCGCAAGCATCGATCACCATGGCCAGGCCGGTCCGTACCAGCTCCTGGTCGTCGACCAGCGCCACCCTGATGCTCACCCCGGTCCTCCCGCTGACTGCGTCACCCGCGGGAAGCGGGCCCGGACCTGGAAGCCGCGATCACCTGGCGCCACGCTGAACGTCCCGCCCACCGCGGCGACCCGCTCGCGCATCCCCTGCAGGCCGGCACCGGTCCCGGGCATCGGCATCGGCACGGGCACCTCACCGCCGTCGTCCACGACGGCGACGGTCAGCGCCTCCGGCTGCCAGCTCAGGACCACCGCCACCCGCGCTCGCGGTCCGGCGTGCTTCACCGCGTTGGTCAGTCGCCTCCTGCACGAGCCGATACACCGCGAGTTCCGTCGTGGCACCGAGCGCGAACGGCACGCCGGACTCGGTGAGTTCAGCGTGGACGCCGGCCTCACGCACCCCAGCCACCAGCGGCGCCAGGTCGGCCAGCGTCGGCCGCGACGCGGGACGGGGCTCCTGCTCGCGCAGTACCCCCAGCACGCCGCGCATGTCCGTCAGCGCGACGCGGCCCGCCTCGGCGATGGTCTGCAGCGTCTGAACCGCCCGCGCCGGATCCCGCTCGGCCACGAACGCGCCTCCCTCGGCCTGCCGGACAATCACCGCGAGCGAGTGCGCCACGATGTCGTGCGTCTCCCGCGCGATGCGTGCGCGTTCCTCCAGCGCCGCGACCCGCGCCGACTCGGCGCGCTCGGTCAGTGCCCGCGCGCGGCGCACCGCCGCGAGCCGGCCCAGGTTCCACGCCATCAGCACGGCTAAGGGCGAGCCCGACCCCGAGGTAGAACGTGACGAGCCAGCCGCCCGCCGCTGAACTGACGCAACGCGTCCGCGGTCGATCCCGTCGCGATCGCCGCACCGACGAACGCGACGGCCAGGACGACGCGGCTGCCGGCGACGTCGACGCGCGCCGCGACGCCATAGAGGACGAGCAGGAACACCAGACTTGACGGCAGAAACAGCGCCGGCACGTGCGTGGGCCCGCCGGCCACCTGGTCCACGACACGCCCGTCCGGTGCGAGCACGATCACGAGCATCGCCAGGCTCGCCAATGCGTACGCGACCGCCGGCGCGAACCGCCGGAACACCACGCTCGACTGCAGCACAGCGAACGAGGTGACCAGAACGACCGCCCAGGCCGTCGACCAGCGCATACCCTGCGCGCCGCTGATCGAGAGCACACCGAGAACGGCGACAATCGCAAACCCGGTCAGCGCATCGCTCGCCCAGCCGTGCGCCTTGCTCCAACGATCGACGCGGCCGAGCCAATGTCCAGGCTCGGAAACGGGCAGGATCACGCCTCGATCGTAAGGGTGAGCATCGGCCCAGTTGCCGCGTGCTTGAGTACCAAGCGTTTCCGGGACTGTGGTCGTCTGGTCACCCCGGGTGGACGGCTGCGGATGGGGCAGAACTGCAGGCGGTCACCGATGAGTATCGGCTGAGGTCTAGACCCTGTGCGGATAGTGCGGAAGCGCAGGTTCTCTCCGCGACTGGCGCGAATTGACTCTGACCCTTTACGACGAGCGTGACGAGCGCTTTCCGGATCCGCTCTACAAGCTCGCAGGCGATCCTCCGCCTTGGTCAAAGTCGCGCGGCCTGCCGTTGCGGCCGAGAACTGGCACGACAAGCGATGGCGCTGATGTAGAAAGGCGGAGTGATGCGCCTGGCCGTGGACGAGGACCTCCTGACGCTCCAGGACATTGAGCGGGCGGTGCAAGGTCAGCAAGGAACAGCTGGCGGCGGGTGTACCGGTCTGGCGCACCTCTCTGCACAACCCCGACTGGGCCGCATACGCAGAACTCTGCGGCGCGACCGGATCGGCGTCGCGCGACGAGACGAACTCGACGATGCGTTCGCCCGGCTGTTCGCAGCCGACGGCCCCGCCCTGCTGTGCGTGCAGCAGGACGCTCAGCTCCGCTGACTTCTTCGATGGGATCACAATGACCGCGACGCGACCTGCCTACGACGACCTCAAAGCGATGTTCATCAACTGCACGCTCAAGCCGTCACCTGAGCGCAGTCATACGCAGGGGCTCGTCGATGCGAGCGCGCACATCATGCGGGAGAACGGTGTCCAGGTCGACATCGTCCGCGCGATCGACCATGACATTGCGACCGGTGTGTGGCCGGACATGCGCGATCACGGCGCGGCCATCGACGACTGGCCGGAGATCTTCGAACGAGTGCTGGCGGCCGACATTCTCGTTCTCGCCGGGCCGATCTGGCTGGGCGACAACAGTTCGGTCATGAAGAAGGTGCACGAACGCCTCTACGGCGGTTCGCATCTGCTCAATGACGCGGGCCAGTACCTCTACTACGGGCGGGTGGCGGGCTGTTTCATCACCGGTAACGAGGACGGCATCAAGCACTGTGCGATGAACGTGCTCTACACGCTGCAGCACATCGGCTATACGATCCCGCCCCAGGCCGACGCCGGGTGGATCGGCGAGGCCGGGCCCGGACCGTCCTACCTCGATCCCGGCTCCGGCGGCCCGGAGAACGACTTCACCAACCGGAACACGACATTCATGACGTGGAACCTGATCCATATGGCGCGCATCCTCAAGGACGCGGGCGGCATTCCGGCGTACGGAAATCAGCGCTCAGAATGGGATGCTGGTTGCCGCTTCGACTACGAGAACCCCGAGTACCGATAAGGATCCGTCGGTGGCGTGAACGGATTCCGCCCAACTCAACGGGAGGCATACCGTGACGTCGTCTGCCTCGGCGGCGTGCAGCGCGGCCGTCAGTGCAGAGGCAGCGTCGGCTTCACTGCATGGTGAGCTTCTGGATGGCGGATCGCTAGTACATGCTGGCCGCGCCCTATCCGCTGTGCGGCACCTGGCAGCAGCGCCACAGGATGCGTGTGGCACCGGGTGCACACCGGCCTCGATGCCCGGGACATCGCTGAGGATCCTCTCGGTCACATCGGCTGATCGGCATACGTCATATCCGTTGGAGCGGCAGCGCTCCGCTAATGGGTCGACGGCGGTTCGGCCCGTGTCTGCAGCACCGGATGAAGGGCTTGCCATGATCTTGATTACTGGAGCGACGGGCAACGTCGGGCGTGAAGCGGTGAAACGGCTGCTGGCTGACGGCAGGGAAGTGGTGGCGGTGACCCGCGACCCGGCCAAGGCTGCGCTGCCCGCCGGGGCCGGCGTGGTCGGCGGCGATCCCTCCAAACCGGCGACGCTGACGCAGGCGCTGAGCGGCGTCGAGGCGATCCTGCTCAGCCCGCGGGCTGTCGCCGGCGCCGCTGCGGAGTTCCTGGCGCTGGCGGCCGAGCAGGGTGTAAAGCGAGTGGTGGCGCTGTCGGCTGTGACCGTGGAGTACCCCGCCGGGCTCCCGCGCTTCGCCGAGGCGTTCAAAGCGGTCGAGGAGATCGCCAAGGCCTCCGGCTTGCAGTGGACCATCCTGCGCTGCGCGGACTTCGACGCCAACACCCTGTCCTGGGCGCCACAGATCCGGTCGGGCAACGTGGTGCGCGGCGCCTACGCGGACGCGGCAACCTCACCGATCCACGAACGCGACATCGCCGAGGTTGCCGTACAGGTGATGGACTCCGAGCACGCCGGTCGCACGTACCTGATCACCGGGCCGCAGTCACTCACCCAGCGCGAGAAGGTCCGCCTGGTCGGTGAGGCCATCGGCGAGGACCTGTCCTTCCAGGAACTCGCCCCCGAGCAGGTTCGTCAGGCGATGCTCGCCCAGGGTCTTCCTGAGGAGATCCCCGACCGGCTGCTCGGCTCCCTGGCCGACTACGCCAAGCAGCCGGGACCGTCCTCCGACACCGTGGAGCAGATTCTCGGCCGCCCCGCACTGACGTTCGCTACATGGGCGACCGAGCACGCCGCCGCCTTCCGGAACTGACCCGGACCCGAATCCGTGACGTGGCGGCCACCATGTCCGTGGCCGCCACGGTCCGGAGGTCATGCTGAAGCTTCATCCTCGGATAGGGCTGGATAATCGGTGTAGCCGCGCTCGTCACCTCCGTAGAAGGTGGCCGGGTCCGGGGGGTTGAACGGCCCGCCGGCAGCGAGCCGTCGTGGGAGATCCGGGTTGGCCAGGAACAGCGCACCGAAGGACAGCATGTCCGTGACGCCGTCCCCGATGAGCCCGAGTTCCTCAGTCCGGGTAGGACGCCCCTCGGTGTGCGGGTTGAGGACGAAGGGCCCCGTGAAATGCTTGCGCAGGGTCAGGGTCAGGTCCCGATCGCCCTTCTCGATCACGTGCAGGTAGGCCAAGCCGAGCGGGTTCAGCTCCTGCACGAGGGCGGTGTAGGTGGTCAGCGGATCGGCCTCGGACATATCGTTGTACGTGTTGCCAGGCGAGATGCGCAGCGCCGCGCGGTGTGCACCGATCTTCTCGGCGATGCCCCGCATCAACTCGACCGCGAAGCGGATGCGCCGCTCGACGGATCCGCCCCAGGCGTCGACGCGCAGGTTCGTGGCGGGCGACAGGAACTGGTGTACGAGATAGCCATTGGCGCCGTGGATCTCGATGCCGTCGAAGCCTGCCTCGATGGCGTTGCGGGCCGCTGCGACGAAATCGGCGATGGTCTGCTCGATCTCCTCGACGGTCATCGGGCGGGGCGTGACGAAGTCCTGCATGCCTGAGCCGGTGAAGAGCCGACCCTTGGCTGCGACGGCGGATGGGGCAACCGGCACCAGCCCGTCGGGCAGCAGTGCCGGGTGGCCGATACGGCCGGTGTGTAGCAACTGGGCGAAGATGTGCCCGCCGCGGGCGTGCACGGCGTCGGTGACCAAGCGCCAGGCGACGACCTGCTCCTCGTCGTGGAGGCCGGGCGTGTTCGGATAGCCCTGCCCCCCGAGCGATGGCTGCGTACCTTCAGTGATGATCAGCCCGGCGGAGGCACGTTGCGCGTAGTACTCGGCCGTCATCTTGGTGGGCGACAGCCCGGGCCCGTACGCGCGGTTACGGGTCATCGGCGCCATGACGATTCGGTTTGGCAGGCGCAACTCGCCGATCTGGGTCGGCTCGAACGCGGAAAGCAAGATCCGTCTCCTCTCGTGAATGTCTTTCAGTTGGCGGTGCCGAGGGCCCGCGCCGGGCGTGTTCCGGTCAGTGAGCCGGTCGGCGTTTCCTCTGGTCGTTGACCGAGGCGTCCGGATGGTCGGTAGGCTTGCCTGCATGTCAGGACAGGCCCGGGCAGGCGCGGTTAGCGCGTATCGCGAGCGGAACTCGACGGCGGACCGTGCGCTGGAGATCCTCGCGATGTACAGCGAGGAGCTGCCGGTACTCTCCGGCGCCGAAGTCGCGAGCCGGCTGGGGGTGGCGCGCTCGACCGCATATCGCTATCTCCAAAGCCTCGTGGCCAGCAGGTTCCTGGAGGACGCGCCGGGTGGTGGCTTCCGGTTGGGCATGCGAGTGCTCGAGCTGGCACGCCTGGCCCGCAGATCGCACGGTCTCCTCGAGATAGCCGCCCCCGTGATGAGCGACCTGGCCGAGGCGGTCAACGAGACCACGCTGCTCACCCGGCGGATCGGCGGCATAGTCGTGTGCCTGCACCGGGTCGAGTCCAGGGTCAACCCCGTGCGTATCTCCTACGAGCCCGGTAGCACGTTTCCCCTCAACGCCGGCGCATCCGCGCTTGCCCTGCTCGCCTGGGCGGACCGGCACGAGGTGCGTGGCCTGCTCCAGGCGGCCCATCTGCGGCGCTTCACCCCGGCGACGCTGACCAGCGTCGATTCCGTGCTCGACCGGCTGGAGCGAATCCGTGCCGACGGGTACGCCGTGACCAAGTCCGAGCTCGACCACGACGTGCTGGGAATCGCGGCACCGATCTACAGCGACGCCGGCGCCGTCATCGCCGCCGTGAGCGTCGCGGCGCTCGCATCGAGGGTGTCGAGGAAGCGGGAACGCGACATCATCAAGCAGGTTCGCGCCGCGGCCGCGGCGATCAGTGATCACGTCGCGCTGATCGACACTTGAGCCGCGCCACATACGATCTCGCGCTGTCACGGGACGTTCACCCGGCCCGTACCCGGTTGGTCAGCTTGCCGATGCCCGCTATCTCGACGGTGATCTCGTCGCCGGAGCGGAGGAACAGCTGGGGCTGACGCCGGTAACCCACTCCGGCGGGCGTTCCGGTGAGGATGATGTCGCCGGGCAGCAACGTCGTGAACTCGGAGATGGTGGCGATCAATGTGGGGACGTCGAATATCAGGTGCTCGATGGTGGAGGCCTGGACCGTACGGCCGTTCAGCACTGTGGTCACAGCCGCCGAAGCCACCTCGACCTCGTCCGGCCTGACGAGATAGGGCCCCAGCGGCGTCGTCCTGTCCCAGGCCTTTCCCTGCAACCATTGGTGGGTCCTGTATTGGTAGTCGCGCATCGTGACGTCGTTGGCGACACAGAAGCCCAGCACGTGGTCGAGTGCGCGATCCGGCGCTATCCGTCGGCCCGCTCGACCGATGACCACGGCGAGCTCACCCTCGTAGTCGACCTGGTCGGACTCGGGCGGCAGTACGATGTCGTCGCGCGGTCCGAGCAGGCTCGAGGCGAACTTCGTGAACAGCACCGGATACGCGGGTTTGTCCCGGCCGGTCTCGCCGATGTGCTCCTCGTAGTTCAGCCCAACACAGATGATCTTGTCAGGGTTGGGCACCGCGGCGCACAGCCGTACGTCGGCGACCGGCACAGCCTGCTCGGGTAGCTCGGCCGCCGAACGAAGTACGTCGTCGGGCGTGCCTGAGCCGAGCTCGGTCAGCCCGTCCAGCGGAATCAGGAACTCGCCGGCCACCCGGCCGACATGCGTCCGTCCACTGTGTACATACGTCGCGTAGGCCATCGCGCGGCGCGTCCCTTCGGCGTGGTAGTTACGGTTGGGGCAGCGTTTCCGGTGTCCGCGCCCAGCACAGTGGCGCGGCGAGGTGCGGTGCCTGTCCGGGTTCCCAGGAGGCTGCGACGAAGCGGTCCGGTCGCACGAGGACGAACCGGCCCCGGTACCCGGCGAACTCGGCGTCGAGAGCGTCGTCCACGTCCACGAGCACACGAATGTCCTTGCTGTGAAAGGGTAATCGCTCATCCGTGGAGAGATGCGCGACCGCGGGCTGCACGGGCTCGGTCCGTGCCAGAGCGTCGGCATAGTCAGCTGGGCGCACGCCGACGCCGAGCAGTGCCCACCCGTCTCCGACGATGTCGTCCAGCATGCGCGTTCGGCGCTCGGTCATGTCGAACGCCCGCGGCTGGCCAAGCTGCCTGCCTGCTGGCACTACGGGATCGGCAACGACAAGTCCGTGCGCGTACTCCAGTGGCGGCCGGTAGCGCATCTGCTCGAAGAAGGCCCGACCCTCGGCCGATTGCAGGGCCGCGCCGATCAACCGGTCGCGCGCATCAGCAAGGCGCTGGTTATCGGTCATAACGATCCGGCCGAGACGACAGGAAAGCCGCACGGTCGCCTCGACGTGCGCCCGGCGCTCGTGTTCATACGTGTCCAGTGCGGACGCGTCGAGCCGCCGGGAGAGCACGTCTGCGAGCTTCCAGGCGACATTGGCTGCGTCGCGGATCCCCGAGTTCAGTCCCTGCCCGGCGAAGGGGGGCATCATGTGCGCGGCGTCGCCGAGCAGGAGTACGCGCCCGTCGCGCCAGCGTTCGGCGACCAGTGCGTTGAACCGGTAGTTCACCGCACGTTCGACCTGGCCCGGCGAGAGGGAGCGGTACTTGGATAGCAACGAGCGGATCAGTTCGAACGGCGGAGTCTCCCCGGCTTTGCCCTCCCCCGGGTGCAGGCGGAACTCGTAGCGACAGCGACCACGCTGGCCGGGAATGATCACGTGCGGCCGGCGCGGGTCACCGTGGTGCATCCCGTAGCGCTGGTCATGGTGATCACCGGTCACATCGGCGACCAGCCACACCTGATCAAAGCTGCGCCCTACCATGCCGATGCCGAGCCGCTCGCGCACGGTGGACCGACCGCCGTCGCACCCGAGGACGTATGCCGCGCGCACCACGAACGCCCCCCGGTCCGCGCTGTGGCAACGCACCTGCGCGTGGTCTGCGCAGCGGTCGATACCCGTCACGTCGGTGCGCATGCGCACGCTCACCCGTGATCGTCCCCGCAGATCTTCGAAGAGTTCGCGCTCGAGATCAGGCTGCGCGAAGGGATTCTTGAACGGGTACCCGTGCTTGTACGGGACAGCGGCCCTGCCATGGAACGCCGGCTTGCCCGAGGCGTTGTAGTAGCGGGTGCCCGTGCCCGGGACGATGACGCTCAGCACGCGCTCGGCGAGCCCGGCCCACTGGTACACGCGGAGGACGTCGTCATCGATGCTGATGGCCTTCGGCTCATTGCTGGTGCGCGCGTTGCGCTCGAGGACCACCACTTCGCGGCCGCGTTCGGCGAGCAATGCCGCCGCGGTCATGCCAACCGGTCCCGCACCGACCACGACGACATCGGTTGTGTGGATCGGTACCCGCGCGGGCGCTCGTACGTACAAAGGCCCTCCTTCGTCTGGAGCGGGCCGGTGGCCAACCTGCAGAGAAACCCTAGGTTCTCTAGATCCTGAATACAAGGACTTGAATGTCGAGTATCAGGACACTAGCGTCACAGTCTGGTTCGTGAGCCAGACGCCGTGGATGCGGCGAGCAGACGGATGGCCCGCAAGGCGGAGGAGCAGATACGTAGCTATGGACGCACACGTGCAGCGGCTGTTGGGCGACGCGCAGATTCGTGGCTGGTCGGGGGGTTCGGGTCTCCCGTGCGTCGGCGATCTACCAGCGGGCGGCTCCCTCGTCGCGGCGCAGCCCGCGGGGAAACGCTGATGACCGCGGGCGAGCCTGGGCCGTGGGAGGCGTTGCCGCCAACCGAGGCTGATCGATGGGGCCCCGATATCTTCGACCCGCAGGCACGGCGCCGGTGGTGCGCAGCGATCATGTTCGGTGGTCTGCCATACCTGTGGCGATACTCGGCGGCGGTGCCGCGCTCGATCATGCTCGACAAGCTCGAACTTCGGCAGGGCGATCGCGTGCTGCTCGTCGGCGAGGCGGTCGAAGATGTCGGCTTCGATGCGGACATCACGGCCGCGATCGGCGACGATGGCGAGCTCGTGTCCGTGGATCTGCGTTCACGGGTGCTCGACATGTTCATGGCGGGCAAGGAGCCGAAATGGCAGTGGGACGACTTCAGCCATTACGAAGATGCCTACTTCGACGCCGTACTGGTCGGCCAGGCGGTGGCGCATGCCGGCGACTGGGTACGGGAAGGCGGGGAGCTGCTTCGGGTCATGAAGTCGGGCCGCAGGATCGTGCTCTCCGAGATCTCGTTCTCGGACACCTTCTATTCCCGAGTGCATGCCGACGTACACGTCGAGTACTGGGTGCGAAAGCTCATGGAGGGCATGGGCGAGGAACTCCACGGGTTGCCGTACTGGAACATCACCGATGTCGCGGCCGCCTTCTACGAGCTTGCCAAGGAGGTTGAGACGTTCGAATGGCGCGGCGTCGATCTGCTGTGGGCGCGCAAGCCGTGAGCGAATGCGTATGTGACCGCCGGCATTCGCGCGCGAATGTATCCGTGCTGTCGATACCTATCGATATCGTTTCGACTCAGCGGTAACTCTTAGGGCTGGCCGATCTGGTCGGCCCGACGTTGACCAGGTCTTCGTTAGAGCGTGATGGAGTCAAGCTCGGTGGGAGCGATGATCGCGCCGGTATAGCCGACGTCGCTCG
Organism: uncultured Actinomycetes bacterium; assembly: GCA_963733615.1. Lineage (GTDB taxonomy): Bacteria > Actinomycetota > Actinomycetes > Mycobacteriales > Jatrophihabitantaceae > DASXRA01. Next base: position 54,633 of record CAVTEA010000028.1, on the reverse strand, counting down.
CGGCCTGCTGTGCCTTGGACAGGAATGTGCTCACGTCCTCCTGCGCCGGGGCGTAATGGCACATGACCAATTGCCCAGCCCTAGCGGCCTTCGCCACGCCAGGGAGGTCTTCAACCCTGGAGTGTGAGTTTTGCAGATGCGCCAAGAACGCCTCCCTCTGGGCGGGCGTAAGGTTGTATGACTGAATCTGTGCTTCAAAGGCGTCGTAGTCCATAACCTCGTGGACCAGAACATCTGCATCGCGAGCCAGCCGGATCAGGTTGTCGTTCGGTGCAGCGGTGTCGCCGGAGAACACGATGCGCTTGCCGCTGCCCTTCAGGGTGAATCGGTACGCGAAGGCGTACGGCACTTCCGGCCCGTGATAGACCGAGACAAGGTGCACGACGACCCGGTCGTCCTCCATTACCTCGTGGATCTGATCGTCACCGACCGGGTATGGCAGGTCGTGACCGGCCACTGAGAATGCGCCGAAGCCGGTCTGGAACAGCGAAACCTCCTGCTGGAAAGCGTCCTCCATTTCGGCGACCAGCGATTGGGTAGTCGGCGGGCCCCAGACGTCCAGGGACGTCAGCGGGGACGGCACGTAAGTCCAGCCGAGCAGACGTAATGCCGGCAGGCCAGCGGTGTGATCCACGTGCCGGTGGGTGAGAAAGACATTGCCCAAACCACTGAATCCGAGCCCCGCCCGGGTCAGCTGGCGAGCTGCATCGCCACCGCAGTCGATCAGATAGACGTGCCCGCTTACCACGAGTGCGAGCGCGGGTTGGAAATGCGGTGGAAGCAGGACCGGTCCACCGTTCACGCCCAGCATCACGATTCGGTCGGCGGAGTCCGCTCTCGCTTGAGCGGAACTCAACGACTCCGCACCCCGAAGTACCGGCAGAACGGTACCCGCCATGCCCACTGCGCCAGCGGCCTGCATGAAGGAACGCCGGGTCCAACCCCTGGGTGCGGAGCGTTCATCCCCCTGCGTAGCAGCCTGATCCTCGTGCCACATGACCATGCTCCGATTCGAAGGCAACTGGGCTCTGCCGATTCGATCGGCCGGCGATAGTAAGTCGCCACCGGCCCTGAGACGACAATCGATCTACGGGCGTACTGCTAATCGCTCACGCTCACGGACATCGGCCCGAACGAGGCAGCCAGCCCCTGGCCGCGCACCGACCGGCTGCGTCCCTCGACGATCGGGTGCAGCGTGATGATGCCCATGCCGATCTTGACTTCCGCGGGGATCTCGATGTCGCGTGCGTCGAAGACCAGGTGCCCGTCCACCCGCCACTCGGCGGCGCCGCGGCCTGCGTCGAGGGTCACCTGGTAGTGATGCGCGCGGCCCGAGGCGATGTCCAGTCCTGCCGCTGGTTCGTCGACGACGTAGCTGAACGGGTGCTCGACGCCGGGCACCGGCAGCCGCTCGTAGATCGAGAAGATCATGTCGCTGGTGGCACAGAGGTCGAATACCCATCCGGCTGACGGGTCGATGACGTTCAGCGTGGCGAAGCCGTCGCGGTAATCGCGCGGCGTCGCGTTGATGCTCGTCGCCGCCATCTCCATCGCGACGCTAACCCGCCCCGTTGGCGGCACGGCGAACGATTCGGTGGACAACAGCAGATGCTTCGGGTTGTCCAGCATCTGGGCCTGGTGGTGCTCTTTCTCGAACCGCTCGATGTGCACGCTGAGCCGTCCACCGGCGACTTCGGTGCGGGCGTTGGGTTCCCGGCAGGTCCACTGCGCGGCGGAAAGCTCTGGTGGAGGTGCGAGGTAGAACCAGCGTGACATATCCAACTCGGGCCTGGCGAGGTCGTCGTATGTCCTGGTGCCAGTCGCGACACGGGTCATGGATGGTCCTTTCGGCTAGGCGAAGATCACCAGCGCACGGTGAGGCGCTTCAGACTGCGGACTGTGATCGCCGGACTGAATTCGAGCGGCTCGTCAAGGTCAGCCTTGATATCGGGAAGGCGCCGGTACAGCTCCTGGAGGGCGACGCGGCCTTCGAGCCTTGCTAGTGGCGCGCCCATGCAGAAGTGCCGCCCCTTTCCGAAGGCCACGTGGTCCGTAGCGTTTTCGCGGTTGACGTCGAACCTGAGCGGATCGGCGAAGTGCTCGGCATCTACGTTGGCCGCGGCCAGATTGACGAGAATCGTCGATTCGGCAGGGATATGAACGCCGCTGAGTTCGACGTCGCGATTCGTCCGCCGGAAGAGGGTGGCGATCGCGAATCGACGCAGCCCTTCTTCGACGACGCTTTCCCAGAGAGACGCATCGTCCTTGACCTGGTCGAGCAGGTCGGGCTCCTCGGTGAACTTCCGCACGACGTAGGCGATGAGGTTCGCGGTGGTGTCACTGCCGGCGGCGGTGAGCTCCAGCAGGTGGGCCAGGATCTTCTCGTTCGACATCGCCGGCGCGCCGTCCTCGTTGGTAGCCAGGGCCATGGCCGAGGCGAGGTCGGCTTGCGGATTGGCGCGTCGTTCGTCGAGGAACCGCACGAAGAACTCGTGCGCCTCCGACACGCTCCGGTATCGCTGCTCCAGCGCGTCCGACGGCATCGAAATGTGAATCTCGGCATCAGCCGAGGCGTCGGGTTGCTCCGGTGCCATCAGGCTGAAGAAGTCGTCCACCCAGTCACGCAACTGCGGCAGTCGGTCCAGCGGCAGCCCGATCAGCCCGCTGACCACCCGCATCGTGAGCGGCTGCGAGTAGTCCCTCATCAGGTTGCAGCTGCCCGACTCGGCGAACCCGTCGATGAGCTCGTTGCTGATCGCTCGGATCCGCTGCTCGTGTTCCTTCACGAGGCGGCGAGTGAATGCCTGCTGGCCTTTCCGGCGTTCGGTGGTGTGCGTCGGCGGATCGAGGTTGATGAATATGTTCGAAACGATCCCGCTCGGAACCTCGTGATACTCCGCGGCCATCCGGTCGTGCAGCTGCTCGGGAAGCGGGATGGCGCGGTAGATCCGCGAGCGATAGGTCCGATAATCCGTGAGGACGGCACTGACGTCCTCGTATCGGGACACTACCCAGGCATCGAGCGGCGGGTAGTAGAACACCGGCTGTTTGCGAAGTACCTGCTGCATCAACTCTGGTGGATCGGCGAGATAGTCCGCCGAGAATGGATCGAATCCGTCGGGGATCTGCTCGACCTGAGCATCCGTCGTCATCGGTATCTCCTCTGCTGTGCCTGTGCGGCCGCTATATGGCGAGGTGTCCGCCGTCGATGGTCAGGCAGGAGCCGGTCATGTAACTGCTCTCGTCCGACGCGAGGAACAGTGCGCCGGCAGCGACCTCTTCGGGCTTGGCGATCCGGCCCAGCGGGAACGTGGACGCGATCTCCTCGGCGGCATCGGCGAAGCCGGCTTCGGTCAGCCCAGGCGTGTACATCGGTCCGGGAAGCAGTGAGTTGGCGCGGATGCCTTCTCGACCGTAGGCGACGGACACGTGCCTGGTCAGCGCGATGATCGCAGCCTTCGCGGCCTGGTAGGGGGCATAGACCGGAATGCCGATGGCGCCGCCGAGCGGCGACCCGATGCTGATGATCGAGCCGGCCGCACGCTTGCGCATGTCCGGGAGCACCGCACGGATGCCGAAGAACGTTCCGTCGAGCATCACGCCGATGCCCCGGCGCCAGTCCTGCCACGAGACGCTCGCGATGTCGTCGGCGCACCACACCATCGCGTTGCTCACCAGGACATCCGGGGCACCGAATTCGCTCCGGCAGCGGTCGACGGCGACGGTCCAGTCGTCCTCGACGCTCACGTCAAGCTGGTGGAACACGGCGCGACCTCCGGACTTGGCGATCGCCTCCGCGACTTCCTCGCCCAGGTCGGCGCGGATGTCGGTGACGAGTACACCCGCGCCCTCACTCGCGAACAGCTCGGCCATCGCACGACCGAGCCCGCGACCGGCGCCGGTAATGATGACGACCTTGTTGTCCAGTCGCTGCATGCTGATCCTCCTTACTGTCGGATGTATCGCTCAGTCGACCGGCTGGTATGCGGGTCCCGCCTCGTCGAGCAGCCGCTTGGCCTCCGCGAGGATCTCTGCGGGGCTCTGGTCGAGGTCCAACGTCTTGCGGAAGGGCTGCCGCACGTCGCGGTCGATGCGGAGGTACACCTCGTTGCGGTTTCCCTCCGGGTCGAAGAAGTAGATGCCGAACGCGTTGCCGTGCGTGACTTCCTGCTGGACGGGGATCCCCTCCGCCTTGAATCGCCGGTGGAAAGCGACGAGCGCGTCGAGGTCGTCGACCCGCCAGGAGATCTGATGAGTCAGCTTTACGCCGTCCGGCGCCGTCCGCCCACGCTGCAATACGAACTCGTGGTGTTCCCGCTCGGGGCGGGCGCTGAGAAAGACGATGCCGAGTTCGTCGCTCGAATCGGTGACAGTCAGTCCGAGAACCCTCGTGTAGAAGTCCCGCATTCGTTCGAGATCGCGGACCCATAGGCCTGTATGGCCGAGTTCGACGACCGTCATCGTGACAATCCTTTCGTCGTGTGCACGACGTCAGTGCGACGCGCGTTGTCGGCGAAGCGATCGCAGCACGTCCGAATTTGCTGGGATCGATTTCTTGTCCGCCACCTGAGCCGCGTCGAAGGGCGCCGTGCTGTTCACCACGATGTACCGATTGGATTCACCGGCTATCGTCGTGAATGCAGTACCTTTAGGAATTCGCACGAAGTCCCCGGGGACGATATCCAGCATGCCTCGCTGGCTTACCAGCGTCCGCGGACCAGCAATTTGGTACTGGATCTCGTCGCAGTTACGGTGTCGCCGATATTCCAGTCCGTCTGTCGGTAAGCATTCCACGACACCGATCCACAGCTGCGCGGACTTCCACATCCATGTCGTCCCCGGCTGCGCGCCGTCGGCACGCATGACCATCAGACGCGTGGGATCCTCGAACGCCCTGCCAAGGATCAGCTGTTCGTCCGACTGATGAGCAAGGACGGCAGCGGCGTCGTCACTGAGGTCGGCCTTGAGCATCGTGTGCAGTTCGTTGACGATCTGCGGCGTCCAGCCCTCGAACGGAGGGATCGAAGCCTCGGACTGTTTCACCGAGGGCGCGCACTCCACGCAGGGTGCATCTACATAGAACAGCAGGTGGCTCTCTCGCCGTCCCCAGTTGTCATGGCACACGCCGACCGGAATGCGGCACCAATCGCCGGCCACAAGGTTTACCGTGCCCATCTCGGTCATCAGCGTGCGGTCGCCGCGAATCTGGTAGCTGAGTTCATCGACATCGAGGTTTCGGTGGTACATCGGCTGGCGAAAGTCCATCTGTTGCCACTCGACTCTGCCCACGTCGCTTTCGTAGATGCTGCGCGGCAGCGCGAATTCCAATGGCTCGTAAACCTGTCCGATATGGATTGCCTCGAGCGGAGGCGGCTCTGGAAACCGCGGCCCTGGGCGCTCCGCCGCAGGCGAGAGCAGGAGTTCTTCCTCGCGGATGAGCACCCTTGTCGGCTCGACGAAGGGGAACGCGTCGAGGAACTCCCGTACTCGAACCATGAGCTGAGCCTCCCCGTGAAACCAGGTCATCCGGGCCGCCAGCAGACCGCGGCATGCCGCCGGTCGTTGCGTGTGTCGGTCACAGTAGGCCACTGACGGCAGTCCTGTAAACCAGGATGCTGTCTCGTTTTTCAGGAGTGCATTAGAGCTCCGGCTGCAGGTCGCGGTGGCCTGACCATCGACGGCGGGGTGGTCAGCGTGCCGTGCGCGGTCATCACGCGGTATCGCCGCACCTGCAACCCCTTCCTCCGTTCGCCAGATTATGGTTCCATACAGCAGAGTTATTCGAGAGTTCCTGTCGCGCAGGAGGACGCCGGCTATGACCAGGGCCGTTAGGCGCCTCGACTACGAAGAACTCGACCCATCCTTGCGGGACGCTCTCGAGCCGAGAGTCCGTCGCCTGGGCTACCTGGGTGAGTTCTTCGCGGTCGCGGGCCACCAGCCGGAGGCACTGCGCGCGTTCCACGAGTTCAGCGAGGCGCTCAAGCGCGCGCTGTCGCCAGAGCTCGCAGAGGCGATCGCCCTGACGGTGGCAACAGAGCTCGAGAACGACTACGAGCGGTGTCAGCACGAGCGCCTGGCTGTCAATCTCGGCTTCGACCTGGCATGGGTGGCCGCGGCCGAGGGACGCGCAGGCAGCGATCCCGGCTCGCTCAGCGAATCCGCCAGGTGCGCTCGGGGCCTCGCGCTGGCCGTCATCGCCGATCGTGGCCATGGGGCGAGCGGCTCGCTGGAGCAGGCAGCGAAGCAGCTAGGGGAGCAGCAGGCCGTTGCGCTGCTGCTCCTCATCGGTCGCTTCGTGGCGCACGGGCTGGTCAGCAATAGCGTCGGTTTGACACCACCGGTCGCCTCGGTATTCGACCAGCACGCCGGGGACGTGCCGGCAATACGAGCAGCAGCGATGACAGCATGACCGCCGCGCGATTGATCACGGAGTCGGAGGTTGCCTCGACGCTCGATCTGCGCGAGGCGATCCAGGTTGTGGAAGCGGGTCTGCGGCACCAGGCCGCAGGTACGGCGCTGGACATGGCCAAGACCCATGCCTCGTGGGAAGGGGCCACCCTGCACGCGATCGGCGGGGTGCTTGCCGAGCAGGGGCTGGCCGGGACGAAGACCTGGGCACACACTCCGGGCGGGGCCGCGCCTTACCTGCTGCTGTTCGACTCCCGCAACGGGTCGTTGCGGGCGCTCGTTGAGGCCTTCGCGCTGGGCCAGCTCCGTACCGCCGCCGTCAGTGGGGTGGCAACGTCGTTGCTGTCCGATCCGAACGCCGACGAACTGGCGATCATCGGTACCGGAAAGCAGGCCTTGCCGCAGGTGGCGGCGGTTGCGGCGGTGCGGCCACTGCGTCGCGTTCATGCCTATTCTCGCGATCACGCAAGGGCGTCTGCGTTCTGTCGCCAGATCGAGAAGCAGTTGCCGATTGCGGCCACTGCGGCGAGCAGTGTCGCGGAGGCGGTGCACGACAAGCCCATCATCACCTTGGCGACCCGGGCGACCGAGCCGTTCCTGCGCGCCGGCATGCTGGCGGCCGGTGCGCACATCAACGCGATCGGGGCGGTAACCCCGGAACGGTCCGAGTTCGAGCCGGGCCTGCTCGAGCGGTGCTCGGTGGTCGCGGTGGACAGCATTGCCCAGACACGCGAGCTGTCCTCGGAGTTCCGCGCGTTCTACGGGGCCGATGACGCCGGGTGGGCACCAGTGAAGCGGCTGGCCGATCTCGTGGGTGGCGAGGTACCGCGACCGAGTGGTCACCACATGACGCTGTTCAAGGGAATGGGGGTCGGCCTGTTCGACCTGGCGCTCGGGGCGCTGTGCCTGCAGCAAGCCGAGGCTCACGACCTCGGACAAGCGCTGCCCTCGGTCGTCCGCGCCAACATCCGCTTTCGCGGCTAAGGGACCGACGGCGATGTCCCGTCCTTGAATCGCACTCTCCGACCTACGAAAGGAAGTTCGGCAATGAGCGCGCTGGCAAACGTCGTCTCGTACGACCTCGAGGAGCGGGACCGTCGATGGGGGAGCGTCCGCGCCGGTATGGCCGAGCGCGGGATCGACTTGCTGATCGTGCTGCCCGAATCAGACACCACCGATGTGCGCTACCTCGCGCAGGAGGTCGGGGCGGTTTTGTTCCCCGTCGAGGGTGATCCATGGATCGTCATCGGCGGGGAGGACAGCCACCTCGCACTCGGGCGCAAGGCGTGGATCGAGCAACGGACGAGCGCCACGGCCACTGGATCCAACCGCGTGTCCTACGGCCTGGCGGTATCCGACGCGATAAGCACGCTCGGGCTGCGGCCCCGGCGGGTCGGTATCGCGGGGTTAGACGCAAGTCCGTACTCGCACGTTCGATCCCAGGACGGTTACGTCATCTACGCAACGGTCGCACGGATCCTGGAGGCCCTGCCTGGGGCCGAGGTGGTCAACGCCGCCCCGGTCATGGGGTTGGCGCGCTACGTCAAGAGCGAGGCGGAGATCGCCGCGGTGCGCGCCGGCGTTCAGGTGGCGGAGGCTGCGGCTGTTGCGATCGGCGAGATGTTCCGGGTCGGCAACCGTCAAGCCGACGCGTACCGAGCGGGGTATGCAGCCCTGCTGGAGCCTGGCGTTGCCGGGCCATGTGGCGGCATGCACACGTGCAGCGGTATGCCCATGCTCGCCTGGTGTCCCGGCGAGTGGGGCAAGGTCCGTCCCCGGATTGTGGGAACGCCGTCCGGGCTCATCGAGGACGGCCTCTGCGTGGGGACCGAGATCATCACTGTCATCCATGGATGCTTTGCTCAGGTCGCCGAGCCGTACGTGGCCGGCCCGGTGAACGCGATGCAGCAGGAGGTCTTCGACCTCAACATCGCGGCGTTCGATGCAGCGTGCCGGGCGCTGCGGCCGGGCGTGACCTGGCGCGAAGTCAAGGAGTCGACGCTCGCCGTGGCAGAGGGCACGGATTGGAAAGTCACCTTCCTGATCCACGGTGGTAAGGACGGGCCGTTGTTCATCCCTGGCGACCGCCACGACCGCTGGCTCGACGACAAGGTCGAGGCCAACACGACGCTGGTCTGCAAGCCGCATGTCTTCCCGGCGAACCAGGACGACCAGATCGCCCGCAGCTACGACGTGACGTGGGGGGACACCGTGGTGGTGCGCCAAGGGGGCGCCGAGCGGCTCGGCACCCGCCCTCAGCGGCTCATCGCGTACAGCTAGCCCCGCCGGAGAATCATTGGGCGTACTGGCGCGCTGCGGTCTTCGCCGGCGCGGGGTCACCGGCGAAGGCCGCAGTGAGGAATGTCTTCGTCAGCGACCACGCGGCGGTCGCGGACTCGGCATGGTAGTTCGCCGGTCGGGCGTCACAGCAGAAGCCGTGGCCTGCCTCTGGATACGTGATCACGTAGTGGTCGGCGTCCGCGGCGCCGAGTGCACGCTCGATCGCGGCTATCTGGTGTGCCGGGATGCTGGCGTCCTGCCCGCCGTAGATGGCAAGCAGGGGCGCCGTGATCGAATCGCTCGACTCGACCAGTGCCCCAGGCTCGCCGGTCGCTATCCGGCCGCCGTAGTAGCTCACTACCGCGCGCAGGCCGGGCAGGCGCGTCGCGCCGAGGTAGGCGCATCGCCCCCCGAAGCAGTAGCCCACGACGGCGATATTGGCAGGATCGACCTGCGGGTCGTCGCGTACCCATTCGACGGTGGCGCGAAGATCCTCGGCCGTCTGCTCGTCGGTGAGCTCGAAGATGAGCTTCTTGGCGCTGGCGATGTCGCTGTAGGGAAGGACCGGTGATCCCTGCCGGTGGAACAGGCCAGGGGAGACCACGACGAATCCGAGATCGGCGTAACGGCGGCACACGTCCTTGATGTGATCGTTGACGCCGAACGCTTCCTGAAGCAGGACTACCGCCGGGCGAGGGCCCGGTGACCCTGGGCGCACCACGTGCAGCGGCATGGGACCGTCGGCGGTATGGACGTCGATGTCGCGGGTCGATAGTTCCATGGCTCTCCCTCAAATTAACTATGGCAGAATTTAAATCTGCAGAACAGTATTCGTCTACCTAGAGCTGCTCGGACCTCAATCGATGCTCGCGTAGCTCTTTACTTTCGCCGGCATGAGGGACATCCTTGGAATCCTATTCTGTCAGGCAGACTAAGGAGGTCGGCCAAGTGACGCTTGCGGAGCAGGCTGCGCGCGAGAGCGTGGGTGCCATCCCACGGCCAGCCGGAGACAAGGAAGTCGTGAAAGTCAACGCGTTCGAGCGGGCGATGACACTGAACACCCAGCTCGCCCCGGTATTTCCCTACTTCGGGCCGGGTGACCTGGTGGCCTGTGCGGCGACGCTACGGGGACGGCCCGGCGAGGAATACGGGCAGTTCTTCCATGAGAACTCCCAAGAGGAGGTCGCCTACACCTTCGGGTCCAACCTCGCCATGGTGCCAACCGGCTACCTGATCGTCGCCCCCAAGTTCCACGGCGTGAACTCGTTCCTGAAAGAGCCGCACAACCCTGAGGCGTTCCTGTTCCAGATCATCATTCAGCGGCAGAGCGAGGCCGATGCCAGCCCCGAGGAGCAGCGCGAGGGGATACACATCCGCTGCCCGGAGTGCCAGGAATTCCTGCTGCGCCACACCTTCAGCGCGGACCCCACGAAGCCGGAGGAGCACGGCGGCAAGGAAGGCGACCGCTACGCGGTGTTCCCCACGGTGTATGAGGCCCTCGCAGCCACCGAGAAGTTCAACAGCGACGAAGCCTGCGCACGTGCGGCAAGTGCGGCCACGTCAGTCCGCCGTTCCCGAACAATACCTGGGGATGGCACCACTATGTTCAGCTACACCGCGCGTCAACTCGGCCCGCACGGACGATGCTCGCCGAGGCTGACGAAAACTCGTCCACCGCGGGGTGGCCGCATGATCACACGCGCCAGATACCAGAGCGCATTCGACCTCGCGCAAGAGGTCGGGCCCTGGGACGAAAGGCCGGTCGCGCCGTCGTTCGCCGATCCTCAGGTTTCCATGTCGCGCAGCCGGGATCCACAACCGTTCTTTCTGATCTGCGAGAAGGACACGGTCGTCATCCAGATGACCGGCGCGGCCGATGTGGACCTGCGCTACACCGGCGTGCGCCAGACACGGCTGGAGCTCGGGGACATGCTCTATATCCCAGCGGGCACGCCCGTGCCGGATCGAGCCGCGCGAGGAATCCATCCATCTGCGGTTCAAGGCCATCAACGCTGGGAAGGAAGGCGTGGCCTGGTTCTGCCCCTCGTGCGACACCGAACTCTGGCGCTATGAGTTTGACGCGCGGACGTCAGCCTGTCCACGCACGGCTACCTGGAAGGCTGCACGGGATTCAACGCCGAGGTGGCCTACGTACCTGCACGACGTGCCAGACCGTCCACCCTGAGGTCGACATCGCCGGATACGCATGGGCGCGGATCGCGATGATGCGCGGCAGAAGCGCGCCACAGCCGGCGTGAGAAGCGGACGACAGCGAAGCGCCAGGCCGGACGGTCGGCCGGCCAACCGCCGGTGGGAGCAAAAAACGTAGGAACAACATGAGAATCGAACTGGACCGCGAAGCCTGCATGGGCTCCGCCACCTGCGTGGGATTCGTCCCTCAGCGATCAAGATCGGTGCCGACGGGCGCGCCATGCTCCTCGTCGAGACCACCGACGGCGTCGAATGCCGCCGCGCTGGCCGAGGCCGTGGCGAACTGCCCGGTCGAGGCCATCAGGCTGATCGACGCCGGCTAGCCGGGGCAAACGGATCACCCTGTCCCGTGAAGAGGATAGTGGTGGTCGGCGCCGGGTTGGCCGGGCTTCGCGCACCGAAGCCTTGCGCAAGCTGGGCTTCGACGGTGCGATCACCCTTGCTGGGCGGCGAGGACATCGCACCCGTACGATAGCCCGCCGCTGTCGAAGGAAGTGCTGACCGGAGACAAGGACCCGGCAGCACACGATCTACCGCGCCGCGGCCACTTCGCCGACTTGGGGGTAGATCTGTGCCTCGGCGCCCCGGCAACGGCACTGGACCTGCGAGCGCGCACTGTTCGTGCCGGCAGCCGCGATCACCCCTTCGACGGATTGATCGTGGCGACTGGGTCGGCTGCTCGTGAGCTGACAGTCGGTGGCGAGCCGTCGACGGGGTCCACCTGCTGCGCACGCTCGACGACGCTCGTGCGCTTCGGGATTCGATACTGCGCAGCCGGCATGTCGTGGTGGTCGGAGCTGGGTTCATCGGATCAGAAGTTGCCTCCAGCGCCCGCGCGATGGGCCTGGAGGTTACCGTCCTCGAGGCCGCTCCGGTGCCGCTCACCAGGGTGATCGGCAACGAGATCGGCGAGATCTGTCGCGGCGCTGCACCGGGAGAACGGCACCCGCCTGGTGTGCAACGCGAATATCACTGCCATCGAGGGCGACGAGCGGTCCCGCCGGATCAAGCTCGCTGACGGGCGGACATCGAGGCCGACCTCGTGGTCGCAGGCATCGGCGCCGTGCCGCAGACGGCTTGGCTGCCGCTGGCGGACTGACCGTCGCGGATGGGCTCGTCTGCGACGCAGTTCCTCAATGCCGGGCCTGCTGCCATATACGCCGCCGGTGACGTCACTCGATGGCGAAACCCGCTGTTCGGCGCGAGCATGCGGGTAGAGCAGTGGACCAACGCGTCCGAGCAGGGCCGCCGTGCGGCGGCGAATCTGCTGGCCGGCTCTGGCCGCGGACGGCCGTACGCAGGCTCCAACTACTTCTGGTCGGATCAGTACGGAGTCCGCATCCAGTTCGCTGGAATCGCTGACGCCGACGAGATCCGCATCGTCCAAGGATCCACCAGGGACTTCCGGTTCCTGGCGTACTTACCGGAAGGGCGATCGCCTGGTCGGCGCATTCGCCATGAACCTTCCCTTGCCGCTGGTCCGCAGCAAGCTCCTGGTCGAACGTGCCGCCGGCTGGGACGAGGCGCTCTGTTTGGCCGAGGAAGGGGAGCTCTCCATTGCTTGAGCGCTCCGGCGACGCCGATCGGTACCTCGCCACAGGCGAATGCGCAGGCGTGTCGAACGAATTGCGTGCCAAAGAGTTGATCCGTGAACGGAGGAATACACAATGACTGCGAAGTTGGACACCTCGGTGCCGGAATCGGCCGATCGGGCCGATACGAATAGCGCCCGGTTCGTCGATCGGACGGGCGTACAACCGGCTGGCCCCGACAAGCTGTGGTCGCCCGTCGTGGTGACACGGGAAGAGATCGAGGATGAGGTGGACCGCCTCTCGGCGCTGCCTCGGCCGGACGAGGGGTGGCGGCGCTCGTTGATCGTGCACCCCAGCGAGAGCGCCGGCACCGGTCTCGGGCTGGCCCCGGGGATCCAGGTGGCCCTCGAAGTGCTCCTGCCCGGTGAGCGCACCCGGCCGATCCGGCACAACTCGGCGCAGGTCGTGTTCTGCATCGAGGGCGGTGGGACCGTCGTCCTCGCGGGTGGTCCGCGCGCAGTCCGCCCATTTGAGCGTTACGACGTCTGGAATACCCCATCCATGGCTACGTATGTCCATGCGAACGACACTGAGCAACGGCAGGTACGGCTGGTCTACAGCAACGCGGCGCTGCTGGAGAAGCTCAACGTCCACTACGTGGACACCGATCCGGTGCTGAGTGCGGATCCTCCGCCCGAGCCCATCGGCGAGGTCGCGGAAGACTTCCCCTTCGAGGAACTGTTCTCTCTCGACGACGAAGGCGCGTGGTTGCTCTCCTACGAACGGACGATCAACCCGAGCGTGCAGGAGTCACCCGCGTTGATGTGGCGCTGGAAGCAGGTCCAGGCCGAGCTGGAGAAGCTGCACGCCCTGGGGCCGAAGTACCGTGGGCGCCGCCTCTATCTCCTCTACAACCGGGCCACCGGCCGCACGAACGGCACCACTCACGGGTTCTTCGCCACGATGACGCTGCGTCCGGCGGGAATCGTGGACCGCCCCCACCGCCACACAGCGGCGGCGATCAACTACTACTTCAAGGGGAGTGGGCATAGCACGGTCGAGGGCTGCAGATTCGAGTGGAAAGCCGGTGACCTGATGCTGTCCGCACCTGGCTGGGCCATCCACAACCATGCCAGCCACGACTCCGATGTGTACGAGCTGACCATCCAGGACAGTCCGTTCCACCTGGCCAACGACTCGCTGCTGTGGCAGGAGAACCTGCGGCGGCCACCGATCTTGATCGGCTCTCATGCGGGTTGGCAGACCAACCGGGCTGCACTATGACCTCGCTGGCCGACCTGTCGCCGGGCCTGCTCCGAGGTTCCTACGTCCCGCTGGTCACCCCGTTCCGGGACGCTGAGGTCGATCTCGACACCTTCGCGCGACTCGCTCGCAGGCAGGCGGACGCTGGCTCCGCGGGAATCGTGATCACCGGAACGTCCGGCGAGCCCAGCGTCCTCACCGTCGGCGAACGTATCCGCCTCTACGAGACCGCTGTGGGGGCGGCGGTCGCGGACCGGCTTCCCGTGGTGGCAGCCACCGGGAGCCAAAACCTCCCGGAAACGATCGAGCTCACCCGTCAGGCGGAGAAGGCCGGCGCCACGGCAGTGCTCGTCGTCACGCCCTACTACATCAGGCCGCCACAGCGAGGACTGATCGAGTACTTCGTCGAGGTCGCTGCCTGCACCGACCTACCGGTGCTGATCTATCACATCCCGAACCGGAGCGCCGTCGCCATGTCGGTCGCTGCCGTCGTCGAAGCGGTGCGGCGCGCCCCCAACATCGTCGGCGTCAAGCACGCCTCGACCGACCTGGCATGGGCCACCGACCTCCTGAACGAGCTTGGCCCGGAATTCAGGCTGTTCTGCGGCATCGAGGAGATGTCGTTCCCCATGCTCGCGATCGGCGCGGCCGGGCTGATGAACGCCGCCGCGAACGTCGCCCCCGTGCCGATAGTCCAGCTCTACCAGGCCGTAGCAGACGGCGACCTGGCTGCGGCCAGAGCGCTGCATTTCACGTTGTTCACCCTCAACCAGGCGGTATTTTGGGATACAAATCCGATCCCGATCAAATACCTCATGAAGCGGCTCGGCTTGCTGCCGGGTAATGAGCACCGCCTGCCCATGCTGCCGGCAACGGCCGAGCTGGAATCCCGCCTCGACGCGCTCGTGCCTCAGCTGGAGGCGATGACGCGCGCGTCGTCCTAGCGCATGGCCCCGTTGCGCCGGGGAGCCCTCCACCGCCGACTCCCTCTAGCACGCCCCTGCCCTGCTAGATTCTGCGGTGTGGAACAGAATCAGTGGGGTGCCCCGCCCAGGTACCCGATAGATTCAGTCGATAACGCGCTGAGGCTCCTGTCGCTCTTCGTGTCAGAAGAGACGATTCGTGTGAAGGACGCCGCTGCGCTCCTCGGCGTAGCGACCGGCACCGCGCATCGCGTGCTGGCAATGCTCCTGTACCGGGGGTACGTGACGCAGGATGCTGTGACGAAGACCTACGGTCCAGGCCCGATGTTGTTGAGCGTGGGCCTGCGGGCGGCAAGTCGACTTGACCTGGCCTCGCAGGCGAGGCCGTACCTCGAACGGCTCAACGAGAAGTTCGACGAGACGACCCAGCTGGCCGTCCTTCGAGCGTCAGAGGTTCTCTTCGTCGATGGAATTGAGAGCAAGAAGGCGCTTAAGGTGTCCTCGCGCGCCGGAACGATCTACCCTGCGCACTGCACGTCTGTAGGCAAAGCCCTCCTTGCGGGGCTACCCCGGGCGCGCCTGCTGGCGCTGTACCCGGACGAGGAGCTTCCGCTGGTGACCGCCCGCTCGATCGGTAGCCGCACGCAGCTGTTCGTCGAGTTGGAGAGCACTCTCGCTCGCGGATACGCGATCAACTTCGGTGAGGTCGAGGATGGGATCGGCTCCATCGCCGTTCCGGTGGGAAATGCCGCAGGCACCGTCGTCGCGGCCATGGGCATAGGGGCACCCGTATCTCGGTTCAGCGAGGAACGAATTCAGCAGTTCGCCGAGGCGGCGCAGGCGAGCGCCAAGCAGCTCGGCGCTGAGTTGCTAGCCACTACCAGTGCGGGAGCGTCGAAAGCGCGCGAACCGCAAGGCAGCGTGGCGGCTCGCCCGGAATCCGCTGCCGACGCGTTGGCGTCAGGCAGCGGCGCGAAGCCTGCCCGCGGGCGGAAGCGGTCGAAGACCTAGGCGGGGCAACAGTCCTGCAGTTGGAGCGTGGCGGCCAACGCCGCCACCGGCACGTCGGAATCTGACGGCATGAGCCGTTCTCCAGGGGACGTACGCATGCGTCCATGCATCACTGTCCCGTGACGAGGAGCGCCGCGCCCTTGGGCCGGTCACTGCTGGGCACCGTGGAATCTAGTTCTTGTAACCAGAACGAAGATCTGATACACAGGCTCTCGCATGCTCGATGGTCGCCCGAGTCACTCGGGCTGAATTAGGGGGCATTCCTTGGCCATGATCAGACCAACCGTGCGGCGTCATTTTCGTCCAGCAAGCGCATTGGTGGCATTTGCGCTGATCGGCGCAGCCTGTAGTAGCAGCAAGAGCGGCAGCAGCCCTACCTCTACGGACGCGCCAGGCGGTACGCCGATTAAGGTTGCTGCACTGATCGTTGCGAGCGGGCCACTCTCGGGCCATCAAGGCGACTCGGTCGACGCTCTCAATGCGTGGGCCAAGGACACCAACAGCCATGGCGGCATTGCCGACCACTCCGTCGACGTCGTCGTGTTCGACACCAAGGGCGACTCGGCAACGGCGGCGGCCGATGCCCGCCAGGTGGTGGGCGACCCTGCGTTCGCGGCCGCGCTGATCATCGACGCCGCTGCTGAGGGAGCCTCGGCCAAGGTTCTGTCGGATGGCGGAGTTCCGGTGATCGGCGGGGCCGGCTTCAATCCCACAGTATGGGGAACGGGGAAGAACAAGCTGTTCAGCGCGAACGAGCTGCCGAACGTATTCGGGATAGCGACCGCCCTCCCCGCGACAGACATCGCGATCGTGGCAGCGGCCAAGAATGCCGGCACGAAGAATGTCGCCGGGGTGGACTCTGCCGAATTCGCCTCCAGCAAACAGGCTACGCAGCTCGTGCAGGCGGTGTCGGGCTTCGCCGGCCTGAAGTTCGTCGGGGGGGTGACCGTTTCTTCAACGCAACCGGACTACACGGCCGAGTGCCTTCAGTTCGTGAAGAACAAGGCCGACTATGTGGAATTGGCCGGTCCCACCGGCGCCGAGGTCCGGCGCCTGATGTCGGATTGCCGGACCCAGGGCTACTCGGGCTATTTCGGGGTTTCGGGCCAGGCGATCACCCCGGACTTGTACAACAGCATCGGTGACAGCAAGCTCGCCGGCGCCCTCTACACGTTCCCGTGGTACGTCGACGCCGATCCGGTCAAGCGCTACCGTGACGTGCTGCACGCGAACGGCGTCTCTACCGACCACATCAACAGCCCGAGTTCGACTGCCGCGTGGGCGACCATGGAGCTGTTCAAGAAGGCGCTCGACGGCAACGCGTCCAAGATGGCCGCCACGGTTACGCGCAAGATGGTGATCGACGCGTACCACACGATCAAGAACGAGACACTCGACGGCCTGCTGCCAGGGCCGGTCACCTACCCGGCCGGCCAGCCTGCTCCGGCTCCCCAGTGCTTCTGGCTCTTCACCTTCCAGGGCGGATCCTTCTCCGGCAGCTTCACGCCCACGTGCCCTGGTCCGAACTTCGCTCCCATCACCGGATGAGTCGCGCGTGCAGCGGCCCGCGTGGCGCACAGGACGTGACCGATGAGTGACCTGCTGGCGCTGATGGTCCTCGGCATCGCTACCGGTGCCGTGTACGGCCTTGCCGGATCGGGCCTGGTGTTGACGTACAAGACGTCAGGCATCTTCAACTTCGGCCACGGCGCCATTGCGACGACGGCCGCCTACACCTTCTACTTCCTCCATGTCGACCACCGAATCGGTTGGATCCTGGCGCTGCTCGTATCGGTCCTGGTGGTCGGACCCGTGATCGGTCTGGTCTTCGAACGGATCGCCGCCCAACTCGCACTGCAACGAACGGCGTTCCATATCGTCGGCACGGTCGGCATTGTGCTCCTGGTACAGGGCCTTGCGAGCATCAAGTTCGGCGCCGACAGCCTGTTTCCGCCACAGTACCTACCTAAGGCGCGAGACTCGTTCAAGGTCGAGGGCGCCGTGATCACCTACGACAAGGTCATCATCGCAGGCGTTGCGCTCGTCGCGGTCACGTCCCTGTACGTAATGTTTCGCTCGACCCGTATGGGTGTCGCGATGCGAGCGGTCGTCGACGACCCAAACCTTGTGGCAATGCACGGCGTCAATCCAGATGGCGTCCGACGTCTTGCATGGGTAATCGGGTCCACGTTTGCGGCTCTCTCGGGCGTGCTGATAATCCCGCTCATCGGCCTGAACCCGATCCTGTTGACGCTTCTTGTTGTCGATGCCTTCGGGGCCGCGACCATCGGAGCTTTCTCGAGCATCCCGCTCACGTTTCTCGGCGGCGTCCTGATCGGCGTCGGCGCCGACATTTCGAAGCACTACGTCATCGACGTTCCTTGGCTCGCCGGCCTGCCGGCGTCGCTTCCCTTCATCGTGCTCTTCGTAGCGCTGTTCGTAATTCCTCGGTACAAACTCGTGTCCCCGTCGCGGATAGCGCCGCGGACCCGACTGCAGTACCGCGCCCCCGGACGTGTCCGGCTCGGGACCGCCGTGATCGTGCTCGTGCCGCTGCTGTTGTTGCCGCAGTTCGTCGGCGCCAAGCTTGTCTTCTTCACCGTTGCCGTCATCACCGCGATCATGCTGCTGTCGCTCGGCCTGCTCGTTCGCACCTCGGGCCAAATCTCGCTGTGCCACGCCGCACTCGCGGCCGTCGGGGCGGTCGCGTTCTCGCAGTTCCGGGTCGACCACGGGATGCCGTGGATCCTGGCACTGGTGCTGGCCGGACTCGTGGCGACGGTCGTCGGCGCTCTTGTGGCCATTCCGGCCATTCGCCTGTCGGGCCTCTTCCTCGCTCTGGCCACCCTCGGATTCGGCATTCTGATCGAGCGCCTGCTCTACGGGCAGACGTGGATGTTCACCACGCTCAGTTCAGGTCGGCTGATGCCGTTGCCGTCTTTCGCCCACAGCTCGAAGGCGTTCTACTATGTAGCGCTTGGTGCGCTCGGGCTATCGGCGATAGTCGCCGTATCCATCCAGCACAGTCGCCTCGGTCGCGTGCTGCAGGGCATGTCGGGATCTGCAACCGCGATGATTGCAATGGGCCTCAGTACGAACGTCACCAAGGTCATCATCTTCTGCACCTCCGCGTTCTTCGCCGGTATTGCCGGTGCCCTGCTCGGAGTGGCCCGTGGTTTCGCGGTCGGCAACGATCCATTCTTCATCTCGTTCAACTCCCTGATTCTTCTCGCGATGCTGGCTGTCGCACCCTTCGCAGAGCCGTGGTACGCATTGGTCGGCACAGTTGGCGTCGTGCTGCCTGCCTACATCACCGGGGGTAACACAACCTTCTGGCTCAACGCGGCGTTCGGCTTGGGGGCGGTCGTCGTCGCGATCCGGGGCGGTCTTCCGTCGATGCCGCCGGCCATTCGTCGGATCGTCGACCAGGCGGGCGGTCGACGGCGAAAGGAGAGTCCGTCCCCAATGGGCGAGGCCGATCACCTGCGTGGTGAGGTGAAGGTCGGGGGCACTGGGGTTGCTGTGTCTTCGCTGTCGGTACGGTTCGGCGGTTTGGTAGCCCTCGATGGCGTCAGCTTCGCGGCCCCCATGGGGCAGATCACCGGGCTCATCGGTCCCAATGGCGCCGGGAAGACCACGACATTCGACGTCTGCAGCGGGCTCAATCGCCGATTCGAGGGCCGCGTCGAACTCCATGGCCGCAACGCGACCGGCCTGACGCCGTCGGCCAGAGGGCGGCGCGGGCTCGGCCGGACGTTCCAGCGGGTCGAGTTGTGCGACACACTCAGCGTTTTGCAGAACGTGATGCTGGGTCGAGAGGCGGGCGCAGCCGGCGCGAACGTCCTCTCTCATTTGCTGGTCCGACCCGCGGAGCGGCGAGCGATCGAGTCGGCTGCGTGGTCTGCGTTGCGCGAGTGCGGGATCGCGGACCTCGCCGAGCTGCAGGCTGGAGCCTTGTCGACTGGGCAGCGGCGGCTGGTGGAGCTCGCGCGGCTCCTCGCAGGACGCTTCGACGTGCTCCTGCTCGACGAGCCTTCGTCCGGTCTCGATCACGAGGAGACGGCTCGGTTCGCGGAATTGCTCGAACGGGTCGTTGACGAACGTGGGGTGGGCGTCCTTCTCGTCGAACACGACATGGCGCTCGTCATGCGCGTCTGCGCGCACATCTATGTGCTCGACTTCGGTCGAAGGATCT
Organism: uncultured Actinomycetes bacterium; assembly: GCA_963733615.1. Classification (GTDB taxonomy): domain Bacteria; phylum Actinomycetota; class Actinomycetes; order Mycobacteriales; family Jatrophihabitantaceae; genus DASXRA01. The sequence continues at coordinate 34,810 of CAVTEA010000028.1, read as the reverse complement.
TCGAGGGCACGCCCGAAGCGGTGGCGGCCAGCCCGGTCGTCCGAGGCGCGTACCTCGGCGATGAGGCGCTGGCTGATACCCGGATCGGCAACGTCACGGTCGTGTCGACATGAGCGCCCGCAGGAACAGAGCTGGCGCACCCCTGCGGGACGACGATGCCGTGCCGCCGGCCCTCGAGATCGACCGCCTGTCGAGCGGCTACGGAACGACCAAGGTCATTCGCGATGTCTCGCTCTCGGTGCCGGCGGGGTCTGTCACGACTGTGCTGGGGCCGAACGGCGCCGGTAAGACGACGATCCTGCTGACGATATCGGGATTCCTGCCGGCGATGTCGGGCACGATACGCATCAACGGGACCGATGTGACCCGAAGCAAGGCCCATCGGCGGGCAGCAGCCGGCCTATGCCATGTCCCCGAGAGGCGGGGCATCTTCCGTGGCCTGTCCGTGCGGGAGAACCTCGTCATGCAGGCGCGAAAGGGCGAGTCCACCCAAGCCGTCGATCAGGCCGCGTCGCTCTTTCCGATTCTCGGGCACCGGCTCAGTCAACAGGCCGGGACGCTCAGCGGTGGACAACAACAGATGCTGGCGCTCGCTGCTGCCTACGTGCGCCGCCCGTCGCTTGTCCTGGTCGACGAAGCATCTCTCGGGCTCGCGCCCCTCGTCGTCGAGGAGATATTCACTTCCCTCCAGCGCCTGTCGAAGGCAGGGACGGCTCTGCTCATCGTCGATCAGTTCGCCACTCGCGCCCTCCAGATGGCGAGCACGGCGTACGTATTGCGTCGAGGCTCTGTTGTCTATAGCGGAACATCCGCTGACCTGCTCAAGGCTGGGGTGTTCGAGCGGTACCTGGGAGTCGAAGAACGAGTCGACGGGGAGCTTGCATGATCACCTTGTGCCAGTGACGGCTAGCGCCCGCGAGCCCGGCCGCGCACCGCGAGCCGGTGTCCTCGACGAACATCGGAGTCGAGCGCCGTCGCACCACCATCGGTGGGACTGCCCAAATCAGTGAGCAGCCTGGCGTCCAACCGCACACACAGGATGACAGTATTCGCGTTCCGCAGCAGTCGAGGCCCCCGTCCAGCGAAGTGGGCGTCGGGATGCTTCGGAGGTTGTGGTTCAGGGAGCGAGCAGGATGGCGCCGATGTTGCGGCGCGCTTCGAGGTCGGCGTGGGCTTGTGCGGCGCGTTCGAGCGGGTAGGTCGCATGGACGCGCGTGCGAAGGCGTCCGGCGGCAGCGGCTTGCAGTGCATGCCCGGCGTCGGCGCGCTGGTCGGCAGGCGGCTTGGCGAAGGTGATGCCTAACGGGCCGATCACGGTCAGGCCACGTCGGGCGATCAGCTCGGCTTGCAGGGACGTCCAGGCACCGGAGGCGATGCCGTAGATGCCGATCCTGCCGCGACCGTCGGCGAGCACGTCCAGCGCTTGTGTGCCGATGCTGCCGCCGATGGCGTCAAGCACGACGTCGATGCCACGCCCGCCGGTCGCGTTGTTCACCTCGGCCACCCAGTCCGGGCGGCTGTAGTCGATGAGCACATCCGCGCCGACCTCGGCGACTGCAGCGAGTTTCTGCTCGCTGCTGCTAGCACCGATCACGGTTGCGGCGCCGGCCTGTTTGGCCAGTTGCACGAGCAGCAGGCCGATGCGTCCGGCCGCGGCGGTGATCAGCACGCTGTCACCGGCCTGGACACGCATCGCGGACAGCAGTCCGCGGGCCACGGCACCGGCCTGGAACACCGCGATCGCCTGCGGGAGTGGCAGACCGTCCGGCACCGCGAACACGTTGCCAATCTCGGCGACGGCCTGCTCGGCATAGCCACCAGTGTTGCCGAGGGTGGTCGCTACCACTCGCTGACCGGTCAGGTCCTGGTCGACGTCGGGTCCGGCGGCCAGCACGCGTCCGCCGACCTCGGTGCCCGGTATCCAGGGCAAGGGGAGGGGGTAGCGGCCGGACCGGACGATCGTGTCGCCGTAAATCACGCCGACTGCCTCGACACCGACGAGCACCTGTCCGGGCCCAGGTTGCGGCGGTTCGGCTGCGCCGACGCGTAGCACCTGCGGCGGTCCGAATTCGTCCACCCGTACCACCCGCATGTCGAACTCCTCTCGCCGGACCTTCGTTGACAGCACCGCCGGGGTGAGACAGTGTGTCTTGTTCGCGTCATGCTGTCGCGTACCGACACCACTGTGACGGGACGGCGCGAACGCCGACAAGCAGCAATCGATTCGGCCTGTCTCGGCTGAGACAAGGAGCGCGAATTGCCTCAGCAGAACGAGGGCAACTTGCGGGTGCGGCGCACCCGCACGTTGCTGCGCACCGCGCTGATCGAGCTGATCGAGGAACGCGGCTTCGACCGGCTCACCGTCGGGCAGATCACCGAGCGAGCCATGGTCAGTCGAGCCGCGTTCTACCGCAACTATCGGGACAAGTTCCAGCTCGTCGAGCAGATCTTCGACGAGGCCGTGGGAGCGCTTGTCGGCACCATGTCCGACGATGAACGGCCGGTAAGGGAGCGGCTGGTCTCCTTCTTCGAGCACATCGGCGAATACCACCGCCTCTACGGCGCGCTGCTCGGCAAGACCGGCAGCCCCTGGTTCGCCAACCGGATGCGCGCCACCCTGGCCGACATGGCCGCCCGGCACCTGCCCGACAATCCCGGCTCGCCAGCCCGCCCTCCTGCCGCCGAGTTGCTGCCCACCCTGCTAGCCGCGCTCTACGTCCAGACCATCACCTGGTGGCTCGACAACGACCGACCCTCCCCGCCGCGCCAGATCGCCGACCAGTTCGCCGGCATCGCTGCAGCTGTCATCACTCAAGCCCACAGTTGGGCTACGCCGAGTCGAGCACGACCTGCGCGCCGCTGACGCCCGTTTCCACGACAGCGCCCTCGCTGGGAACGCCTCTGCTCATGGCAGTTCAGCGCACTGTCCACTGTGGACGGTGTGTCATTGCGTGAGCGATGCGACCGGCTGCGGTGCTGGCTGCCACGGGTCGGCACCAGAGGCGATCCGGCCGCGCTCGGCGCTGAACCACTGCGCAACCACGGGATCACCGAGCCGGCCGCCGTTGCGCACATGGCTCACTAGCGCCTGCCAGAACCGTTTCGTGGCCTTGCGGTCCGGCAGCGACAGGGCGAGTGTGGTCTCTCGGTACTGCCGTTCGCCGACTCGGACCGTCTCCTTCATCAGGAGTACGCACCGCTTCAGGTGAAACGACCGGGCCAGCACCGCGGCCGGGGTCAGCAGGACGGCCAATGCGAGCTCGACAGTGGCCACGGCCCCGAGCAGGAGGAACGGCAGCGCGACGATCAGATCGAGAATGTCGTTGCCGCCGAGGCCGTCCAGAAACCGCCACACCCGCAGCTGGCGGCGCCAGAGGAAGCGGTTGCGCTTCATGTCCAACTGGTAGGCGATGGGTACGAAGACCCGCATCGGAGCCCCTCCTTGTGTCCCGCTCGAGGTCACGCCGGCGAGATGGTGTGCCGTGGCTGCGGTGTGTTGCGCCGCGCACTGCGGCCTGCGATACGGGCAGGTGCATTCGCGGCCGAGCCACTGTACCTGTCAGCATCAGCGCCACCTCATTGATCTCGCGCAGCAGGACGATGACAACAGGGCCGGGCGCCTGGGCGAGAGCCTTGACGGGGCGCGCGATCGGCGTAACTTGATGGATCATCCATCGGGGGATTCTCCCGGCTGGTGCCGCGCACCTTCGTCGTTCAGGCGGGTTGTGTGGTCACCTGATGGCCGGGACCACGGCGATGCGGGGGCGACGCCATGAGTACTCAGACGATCGAACAACTGCGAGAGCGCGTGCGTGGGGCGGTCATCACGGCCGCAGACAGCGGTTACGACGAGGCTCGCAGGGTCTACAACGCGATGATCGATCGGCGCCCGCGCGCCGTCGTCCGGTGCGCCAACGCCGGCGATGTCATGGCCACGGTCGACTTCGCGAGGGAGAACGACCTTGATCTGGCGGTGCGGGGCGGCTCGCACAGTGTGCCCGGGTTCGGCGTCTGTGACGACGGTGTGGTGGCCGACCTGTCGGCAATGCGCGCGGTGCGGGTGGATCCGTTAGAGCAGACGGCGCGCGCCGAAGGCGGAGCGACCTGGGGCGACTTCAATGCCGCGACGTATCCGTTCGGCCTGGCCACGACCGGCGGCATCATCTCGACGACGGGCGTCGGCGGGCTGACCCTCGGCGGCGGCATCGGCTATCTGGCTCGGGGACTCGGGCTTTCGTGCGACAACCTCATCTCAGCGGACGTGGTGACTGCGGACGGTCGGATGCTCATCGCGAGTGAGAAGCAGAACGCAGACCTGTTCTGGGCCGTGCGCGGCGGCGGCGGCAACTTCGGTGTCGTGACCTCGTTCGAGTTCCGGCTCAGTCCGGTCAAGGACATCTACGGTGGCCCCATCTTCTTCGAGCTCGACAGTGCCGGCGACGTCCTGCGCTTCTTCCGCGAGTTCATCGCCGACGCACCCGAGCAGCTCGGCGCGTTCCCGGCCTTCCAGATCGCTCCGCCGTTGCCGTTCATTCCGGCGGACCGGCACGGCGAACCGTTCATCGCGTTCGTCACCTGCTGGGCCGGCCCGCTAGACGAAGGGGAACGGGCCATCCGGCCGCTTCGCGAGGTGGCCCCGATCGTGGCGGAGATGGTCGGCCCGATGCCGTACCCCGCGCTCAACAGCGCGTTCGACGCGCTCGTGCCGCCCGGCCTTCAGCACTACTGGAAGGCCAATTTCAACACCGAGCTCTCCGACGCCGCGATCGAGGCGCATCTGGTGCACGGGCCGAAGGTGCCCGCCGTGAATTCGACCATGCACATCTACCCCATTAACGGGGCGTGTCATCGCGTGGCTTCCGACGCAACAGCTTTCGCCTACCGCGACGCGAACTTCGCGACCGTCATCGCTGGAATGTGGCCAGACCCGGCACAGAACGACGCCAATATCGCGTGGGTGCGCGACTACTACGAGGCGACCGCGCCGCACTCCGAAGAGGGCGGCTACATCAACTTTATGGCCGCCGACGACCAGGACCGGATCGCAGCCAACTACAAGGGAAACTTCGACCGCCTCGTCGAGATCAAGCGGACGTACGACCCAGGAAACCTTTTCCATATAAACCAGAACATCAAGCCGTAATTTGAGCACGGTAGACCGTCTCAACGTCCGACTCCTGCGCGCCGTCGGCGACGCCGGGACAGTTTGCTTGCGGCGGTCGACGGCACGTTCAGGTCTAGTCGTCTAACTTTGCCGGATTGCCTTGTGCAGTCGCGATATCGGCGGATGCGACTTCGAGCAAACGGTCAGAGAGCCGACGGAGCGCTCTGGCCACGGCAACTTCGTCGCCTATCTCAGGCACTGCCGCGTCTGCGGGATTCCGGTGGGCTTGCCCGCGAGCGTCGAGGCGTTGCGGTGCCTCGGCGATCAGGACTGCATGTGCGGTGGTGTCGTCGCCTGTCTCGAAGAGGTCGATGCTCACTCGCCAGGATCGGACATGAGGCACGACCGCGGCAGGTTCGAGTTCGTGCGTCGCAGTCACATGGGCATCCGGCCCGGGAAAGAACAGACCGGTGTGCCCGCTGTCCGACCAGCGCACGACATACGGTGGGCTGCCATCCGGATTGCGCAGTTCTACGATCTCGCCGTCGCGTACCGGTCCGTCGACGGCGGGTGACGCGACCATGATGTGGTCGCCGATCGAAGCCTTCATGGCTCCTCCTCAGATGCGATCGCTGCCCCGCGAACATGGATCCACCCCATGCAACCGGCTATCGCCTCGGCCCGCCAGATTCGAAGGTCCTGCCGTCTACCAGGTTGCCGAGCGCTCGAGCGTCGATTGTGCTCGGACGTGCAGCTACTGCCTCGTCGATCGGGCATCCGCCGCGGATCGGCTCGCCTCGTCCAAGCGTTGGTGGGCCAAGCGGGCGGCCAGCTCGGGCAGAGCCTCGGCCCTCGCTGACCCGCGAAGGTCGTCGACGGCCTCTCGCACATACGTCGCGATCGTCTGCTCGCCGAAGACTCCAATGTATTGCGGGACGAGCTCGCGCATCAGTTCCTGCCCCACTCGTGCCTGCAGCGGGTCGAAGCGTGTGTGAGTCTCGGAGCTTCCCAGTTGCTTGGACGATATGTCGCGCGCCCGAAGTGGTGGATGCGGTCGGCTCGGCGTGTAGGTGTCGGCGTCGAATTCCACGCGCCGGTTGATGAACATCGCGAGGCGGCGTGTGTCGGCATAGACGGGACATCCGCTCACGTGGGTGATCACGACGTCGAATTCGCTCGGCGTGTAGCAGTCAGCGGGTAGGTAGGTCGCTCCTGCGGGCCACGCGAGAAGGATCACCTGCTGACCGGCGCGCTGACACGCTGCGGCGATCAGACTTCGCGCCGCTGCAGTGAAGGCGACGAGCGATGCTGGGTCGTCATGTGACGTCACCCGTATGACCAGCGGTGGCATTAGTCCACACCTTCCACACCACGATCTCCCCTCCCGCGGCTGTAGCTTCACTCGCGACGTTCCTGTTCGACAGAGCCGATGGTCCCGACTCTGCGACTAGATCTGCGGTTCGCCCGCGGAGGAAGACCGGAAGGGGCGTGGGAAATCGTCGCGGCCTGACCAACACATCCGAGGTCGTCGAGCACTACGCCTGGTTCTCCACCGAGAAGCGTCGCGCGCGGACCGAAAGTCCCTATCCCGGCGGCGATTGCGCAAGCATTCTGGAGCGTGCTGCGACATGGGGGCCGATATGTCTGCTCGAGAACGGTTCGAAGCTTCGAAGGAAGATGTGGCTGGTTCCGCTCGCCGTGCCGACACGACGGCGAACCGTGATGAGTCGGCGCTTGCGTCGCAGCAACCGCGCTACTAACGGCACATCTCAGGAGATGAGCATGAAAGCACTCACCTACCACGGCCCAGGTCGCCATTTCTGGGAAGACGTCGCCGAACCTGCGCTTCGTGACCCTGAGGACGCGATCGTCCGCGTCGATGCGGTGACAATCTGCGGCACCGACCTGCACATCCTCAAAGGCGATGTCCCGGAGGTCGAGCAGGGGCGCATTCTCGGCCACGAGGCGGTCGGCACAGTCGAGCAGGTGGGCTCTGCGGTTCGCACGATCCAGCCCGGTGACCGAGTCCTGGTCTCGTGCATCTCGGCGTGCGGGCGTTGCCGGTACTGCAGAGTCGGCAGCTACGGGCAGTGCCTCGGGGGCGGTGGCTGGATCCTGGGACACCTGATCGACGGCACGCAGGCCGAGTATGTGCGTACACCGTTCGCCGAGACGTCGCTGTACAAGTTGCCGGACAACGTCACCGATGAGTCTGCGCTGATGCTCGCCGACATCATGCCGACCTCGTACGAGGTCGGTGTCCTCAACGGGCGCGTCGCTCCGGGAGACACGGTCGTCGTCGTCGGATCCGGTCCGATCGGCCTGGCTGCCATCACAGGCGCCCGGTTGTTCAGCCCATCCCACATCGTCGCAATCGATCTCGCAAAATCACGTCTCGAGGCCGCGACGGCGTTCGGCGCCGACGTAACTGTTCCGGTCGGCGAGGCACCGGGCGATGTCGTGCGCGAACTCACCGATGGGCTTGGCGCGGACGTTGTCATCGAGGCCGTCGGCGTACCGGAGTCATTCGAGTTGTGCACCGAGCTGGTGCGCCCCGGTGGCCACGTCGCCAACATCGGAGTGCACGGCAAGCCGGCGACGTTGCACCTGGAGTCGCTGTGGATCAAGAACATCACGATCACCACTGGGCTTGTCGACACGTACTCGACGCCGACGTTGCTGAAGATGCTCGCCACCGGTCAGATCGATACCAAGCCGTTCGTCACGCACCGCTTCGGGATCCCGGAGATGCTTGAGGCGTACGACGTCTTCACCCAGGCCGCCGACACCGGCGCGCTCAAGGTCGCGCTGTTCCGTCCCTGATCGAGCAGAGTGCGACTGCCTGTCTTCGACGAGGACGCGAGCGGGCCCGCTCACGGGCCCGCTCGCATCAGCAATCCCTATCCGCTGACGAGGTCGCTCGGATGCTCGTCAAGGATCTTGCGTAGAGCGGCAACGAAGCGGAGCGATTCGTCGCGCTCGCGCTGCCACACGTTGCGCCCGAAGATCAACCCGGTCGCGCCGGCCTGCATCGACTGGCGCGCCTTGTCGAGCATCGCTTCGTCTCCAGCCTTGCTACCGCCCGAGATGAGGACGAGGGTGCGGTTCGCCGATCGGACCACGGCGTCGACTGCCTGCTGGCTGGTGAACTCATCCGTGTACGGCTCTCGCACCGCGGTGTTCTTCTCCGGATGCGGAAAGTTCACCTTGACCACGTCGGCGCCGAGCTCGCTCGCAGTGCGTGCCGCATAGTCGACCGCATAGAAGGAGTCGTTGCCACCCTTGGCCGTTATGGCAGAACCCCGCGGGTATGCCCAGACGATGAGCGGCATGCCGAGGCGCATCGCGTCAGCCCGAACCTTTCGGTACTGCTCGAAGTCACGATCCTGCGCCGGAGTGCCCACATAGAGCGTGTAGCCGACCGCATCGGCGCCGAGCCGTACCGCGTCCTCCACCGTGGCATTGAGTGGTGAGAACGCCTCGGCGTCTGACGGGATGTCGGTCTTGCCGTTCAGCTTGAGCACGAGCGGCACCTCGCCGGCGTAGTCCCAGTAGAACTTCTCCGCCAGCCCGATCTGTAGGACGATCCCGTTGAAGCCGCCTTCCTGGGCAAGCTTGATGATGTAGCGAGGATCCGACGCCGGCGGATTGGCGAAGAAGTCCCGTGGTCCGTGCTCCAGGCCCTGGTCATAGGGCAGGAACAGGGCAGTGCCGTTGGCCAGGCCGTGGTGAAAGAGGATTCGCGCGAGCCGCGCCTTCTTGCCGGTGCTGAGGCCGAGTGTGCTGAGTGCCGGTCGGTCGTTCATGATTGCTCCCCTATGCGGACTCTGTCGCGTCGCCGGCTGCGACGGGGAAGGGCGACCAGGTCGCTGCGTCACCCCGGCATCGCCGTAGTCAGATATGCGTCCGCATCTTCAGCTCACCCGATACCGGGCATCGCGCGCAGAGGACAAGGTCTGCGAGATCCAGGACGTCAGGCCTGTCGCGGCCGCGAAACGCTGGCTCATGCCCTGCGAGACTCGACGTCGGCCTAGCTTCGTCGCGGTCCCAGGCACTTGCGAATCCGGGACGAAGTTCTCTGGCGGGGCCGACTCACCCCGGCGCATGCTGCCAAATATGGGGATCGCTGCCGCATGCGCTACACCGCTTCTCGGCCTCTCGGCCAGCGCGCGGAACGTTGTGGCACACGCGGCGCCGGCTACAGCCGGGGAGTAAGGAGTGACGCTGCGATGACGCACATCGACACCACTGACGCCGCCATGCGCGACCGAGCGCTGAAGCGGCTAAAGAAGCGGCGCGACTTCGCCGCCCACCTGCTGATCTACGCGATGGTCAACACATTCCTCGTCGTCATCTGGGCGCTGACGTCGGCCGGCTTCTTCTGGCCGATCTTCCCGATAGTCGGTTGGGGCATCGGCGTCGTGATGAACGCATGGGACGTGTGGCGAGGTGACGACTTCACCGACGACCAGATCGCGCGCGAGATCGAACGCCTGAACAAGTCCCGCTGACGAACCACGCGCGTGCGCTGTTTGATCGACCTCAGCGCCGGTTCGTCGTCGTAGCGGACGCCCCGTCTGATTCTCGCCAGCGGCCGGCCAGTTCACCGCGCAGGCTTGGGACCCGTGCGATCAAATCAGACAACCATCTTGGCGACACTGCTCGCCGGTCAGTTCATGGTCAACGTCGACGTCACGATCGTGAACGTCGCAACCCCGAGTATTGCGTCCGGTCTGCATGCGAGCGGTGCCGTGCTCGAGACCGTCGTGGCGGGCTACACGCTGGCGTACGCCGTCCTGCTCGTTACTGGTGCCCGTGTCGGTCGGATGTTCGGTTACCGCCGGGTGTTCCTGGGCGGGCTCGCCCTGTTCACTCTCGCGTCGCTCGCGTGCGGGCTGGCGCCGACGTCAGCCGTGCTTGTCACGTCCCGCATCCTGCAAGGTGTTGGTGCGGCGGCACTGGTGCCGCAGGTGCTCACCGGGCTGCAAGTCGCCTTCACCGGCACACGGCGGGCGAGGGCGATCGGCGCATACAGCGCGGTGCTTGCCGGGAGCGCGGTGGTCGGGCAGATCCTCGGCGGGGTATTGGTATCGACGCAGAGTTGGCGGACGATCTTCCTGATCAACGTGCCAATCGGCTTCGTGACGTTCGTGGCAGGGCGCCGAACTCTTGCACGTGCCGATTCGTCAACGGCGCGTCGCGAGCTCAACGGCTTCGGGACCGTGGCGCTGATCGCCGGGTTGGCCTTGGTGGTCGTGCCGTTGCTGTTCGGGCGAGACGCAGGCTGGCCTGCCTGGACATGGATCTCGCTGGCGGCGGCGGGGCCGGCGCTCGTCTCGTTCGGCGCGTGGCAGCGTGGCGAGGTTCGCCGTGGCCGTACCCCGGTGATCCGTCTCGATCTGATCACGCGGCGGGTGAGTGGCTTGGCGCTGCTGGCAGTCTCGCTTTCCTCTGGTACGTACTTCGCGATGCTGTTCACGCTGGCGCAATACCTGCAGGATGGGCTCGGCCACGGCGCGATCTACTCCGGGCTCGTGCTGCTTCCGTGGGTGATCGCATTCGGCCTGGCGGGCCGCGCTCTCGCGTACCGCGGGGGGATTCGACCGTCCACTGTGGCCGGTTGCGGGTGCCTGTTGCTTGCCGCGGCGTACATCGGCATCGCCGATGCCGTGCGGTCCGGCCGTCCGGCGCTGGCGGTGTTTCTCCTCCTGCTGGCCTGCGGCGGTTTCGGTCTCGGCCTGAGTTTCCCTGCTCTGATCGGGGTCATCACGTCTTCGCTCGGGCCGGACGACGCTGCCGACGCAAGTGGCCTGATCGGTACTGCATCTCAACTCGGAGGCGTGGTCGGCGTCGCCGGTCTCGGGACGCTGTACTTCGCCCAGGTCGATCGAGGCGCTCCCGGTCATGCCTACGCTGCGGTCAGCATCGTCTGTGCAATGAGCGCGCTTGCCGCCGCGGGTGCGGTAGCCGCGATACGAGGGCCTCGGCCGGTGCCCTCACATCACGAAGAATCTTCGGCGATATCGCGGGGTTAGCCGCCGCCATCGCTGAGCGCCACCCGCGGACGACTCGACGGACGAGGAGGTTGGCGAGGTTCGGCCGCAAGCGCAGTGTGACCTGGCGGCTCGGCACCTCGGCACCTCGGCGTCCTGACCCACGCTCGGTCTGGCTGGTCGGTTCGGTCTGGCTGGTCGGCTCGGTCTTGGCTGGTCGGCTCGGCACTAGCCCGGCATGGTCTGCGGGTGGCGCTCACGTCGTCTGGATGGTCGGCTGAGCGTGCGGCACCTACTTGCGCCACGTCTCCGGCCCGACGTCGAACTTCGGGCACCAGCGCCTGAGCCACTGCTCAGTCCGAGCCGTACCCACCGAGCCGATAGAGAGCCATTCGGGTCGCCCGCTCGCGCTGCTCAGCTGGGGGGGCAGCCCAAGGCGCAGCAGCGAAGCCGTGAGGCGCCCGCCCCGACCAATCCACGGCGCGCCTCACCTTGACCCTTGACAACCGCCGCGCCATATCAAAACGGGGGTGGGTCGGGGTCGCCTTCTGCGGTGTGGGTTCGACTGGTGTCGACGGGTAGGCCGGGCGGCTGGGATTGGTAGGTGTGTCTGGTGGGGCTGGTCCAGCGGAAGTTGCCGTTGGTGGTTCTGTCCAGACGCCAGCGCGCCTCGTGTTTGAGGCGGTGATGGCGTCGGCACAGCGCTGCCAGGTTTTCGGGGTTGGTTGATCCGCCTTTGTTGTAGGGGATGCGGTGGTCCAATTCGCAGCGGGCGGCGTTACGCGAGCAGCCGGGGAAGGCGCAAATGCCGTCGCGGGCGATGACGAAGTCGGTGAGATCGCGCGGGGGCCGGTAGGTGGTGCGTCCGTAGCCGAGCAGGGTGTTGGTGGCGGGGTCGGTGAGTAGCCGTCGCCAGGTGCCGGTGTGGTCGGCGGCGAGGTGTCGGGCTACTGAGGCGGGGATGGGTCCGTGTCCGGCCAACTCGCCGGGTTGCTCATCGAGCCCGAGCAGGGTGGACGCGGCGACGGTCACCTGGATCGAGGGCCGCATGCCCTGTGCTTTCGGCAGCAACGGGTCGTGCAGGGCGGCCACGCCGAGATCGATGAGCGCGTCGGCGCGGCGCTGATCGACGCTGCGCGGGTCGGTGGCGGAGGTGACCGACGCGAGCGCATCGACCGCGGCCATCACCGCCGCAGCACCTTCAGCCGGGAGCAGCGCCCACAGTTCGGCCATGCCGTGCTCGCGGGCAGTCACGCATACGCGTCGTTCGGTCATCGCCTGGGCGCGTTGTTCTTCGACCCGGGCCGGGTTCAGGGCGTGTACCGCGCGGCGTACGGAGCGTTTGAACTCGGCCAGTGTCTGCCCGCCCGCCCGCGGCAGGACCCGCGCCTGCACCGCCGAGGCAACATCAGCGTCAAGCCCGTAGGTGGCCTCGGCCAGAGACATCGCGTGCAGGTAGCCGATCCGGCCACGGTGCAACGCCCGCCCCGTCTCAGGCAGTGTCTGCGCCAGCGTCTCGGCCACGGCGAGGCGGCGTTGCGCGGTCAGGGCCGACAGCCGCAACGCGCACCCGACCTCTTCACGCACCCACCGATCCGCAGACCCATCATCAGCAGCCATCGCGGCCAGCACCTGCGCCTGCACCCCGGCAAGCCACGCCAGCTGCCGCTCCAAAGCGACCAGCACATCCACCCGCCCGCCATGCGACAACACGCCCGGGTCGAGCAGCGACAACCCCGCCACCGCATCCGGACCCGGCGCCTCAACCGCCAACCAGGCCGCGGCCTGGTCAGGGGCCTCGGTGATCTCCGCGAGACTCAACGGCGGCGCCACCGCGGGCGGCTGCCACTCATCGACCTCGAACATGCGTCCTGCATCTCTGCTTGAGTGCAGTAGTCCTTTAATAGCCGTGGATTAGCTCCTTGAGCGGGTGCGGGTCGGTGTCGACGGCTTGTTGGAGCAGCCGGTAGAAGAGCATGCCCCGGGCTCGGGAGTTCCGGCGGTTGAACCGGAAGCTGAACTCGTCGAGGTAGTAGGGCATGTGGCGGTGGCTGAGCCGGTAGTGCAGCGTGCCGGCGATCCAGCGTTTGAGCAGCGAGGACACCAGGTGCGGTCCGGGCATGACCGCGTCCAGGTCGGCGGTCTTGTAGCCGACCGTCGCGTGGTGGATGTATCCCCGGTCGGTGAGCCGGCTGAACATGCGCGCGCCGTCGGTGTGGACGGTCGAGCCGGGCGCGACGACTTCGCAGGCGAACTCGACCATGTCCACGCCGCCGCGGATCTCGGGTAGTTCCAGGCGGACTCGGCCCAGGCGGCCACTCGGTGTGCGTTCCACGGCGATCGTGACCGGGACCTTGTCGCTGGCGCCGCCTTTCTTGCCCTTGCTCTGCCCGCCCAGAAAGCTCTGGTCCAGTTCCACGACGCCCTCGAGCAGATCCCGGTCCGGGCGCACCATGGCCCGGCGCAGCTTGTGCAGCCACGCCCACGCCGTCTCATACGAGCCGAACCCCAACGCATCTTGCAGGCCCTTGGCTGAGACCCCGTTCTTCTGCGAGGTCACGAACCACACCGCGGCGAACCAGGTCGAGATCGGGCTATGCGAGCGGTGAAAGATCGTCCCGGCCGTGACCGAGGTCTTCAGTCCGCACTCGGCGCACATCCACAAACCCCGCGCAGTCGGCCACGACGTGCCGCAACCGCACCGCGGGCAGGAGAACCCATCCGGCCACCGCAACCGCGTCAGGTACTGCAGACACGCTGCATCGTCGGGGAACCACGACCGGAACTCCTGATACGTGCGCGGGTAGTCCACCCCACCCAACGGGCGCTCAGCACTCACATTCCGAGGCTACTGCACTCAAGCAGAGATGCAGGACATGCGTGCGACTCTACCCGATCACCACAGACCCCGTCCAGGCAGAATCCCCTTATGGTTCAGGCAGATCCGAGCGGCGAGCCGAGGAGTCATCCGAACCAGCATCCGATGACACGCCGCACCACCAAACGCGATCACGGCCAACCGGGACCGTGGTGAAGCCGCGGCGGGAGCCGGAGAGGCCGAGACCGGAGAGGCCGAGACCGGAGACCAAGAGCGGAGAGGCCGAGACCGGAGAGGCCGAGACCGGAGACCAAGAGCGGAGAGGCCGAGACCGGAGAGGCCAAGACCGGAGAGGCCAAGACCGGAGAGGCCAAGACCGGAGAGGCCAAGACCGGAGACCAGACCGGAGACCGGGAGGCACCCGGAGACCACCGGGACCAGCACGAGAGACCCGGAGACCGAGGGACGAGCACAGAGACCGGCAGAACGCGCAGCTGGCGAGCCCGAGCGTAGCGATGCGCTCGCACGGGCTCTCGGCAATCGGCCGAGCCAACTCATTCGGTGCGATCCCAACGCACGGGCAAATTCCGCGAGCGAGACGGGCAGGTTTATCGACGGGACGTCGAGGAGCGGCCAACCGGCGTCGATGATGCAGACACTCCGGACCGGCCGTCCATTGTGGACAGTCAAACCTGGCCGAGAGGATCGGCGGCAAGGTACCTCACCTGCCATACGCAAATACAGTGCAGACACAGCACATTGAAAGCGGATCTGGCCGCGCGACCGCGGACTGACATCATCGAGCTCACCTCTTGGTGCCGCCGAACGCATCAACTGGACATACGGCCAGAGCAAGGCCCTCAGGTAGCGCCTGGCTGGCTCTCATCAATCGCAGGGCAGTCGTAGTGACGATGAGACGAGCGGCCCTCGACGGTGACCATCCCACCCCGCCGGGGGCTGCGCACCAACCACAGATGCATTCGTCCCTACTGCGTAAGGGATTGCTCGCCTACGAAGACTCAGTTCTTGAGGTATGCGTCTGCCAGCTTGGGCGGCGCACACACCAACCAGCCGTCTGTGACGGCTTCCTGCAATGCCTTTTTGGTGACCGTCTTCAGTTGGATCAGGACTGCCGAGTATCCGTCGAAGTGCGCAATCGTAAAGAACGTTCCGGCGTTTGCGGCGAGCACTGCCTCCTTCTCGCCCAGGTCCGCCACCCGCACCGCGATGATCGGTCCCTCGGGTGGTACCTCGTCGCCGAATCGTTTGATGTCTGCCTTGCTGAACGGCCGCTCCCAGGCGAAGGCTTTGCCGTTGACGAACCACGTGCGGTGACCGTGCCGCTCACCTTCGCTCGCTTCGGGTAGCGCGAGGGCCATTCGAGCCGCGTCCTCGACCGTCATCATGCTGGAACCGTACTGTCCCGGCCGTCTTGAAGAAGCGGGCTTAATCACGTCGATTCGGCGCTGTCCGATCGCTACCGTATTGCGAGCAGCCATGACGTGACCACCTTTGAGCACCGGCCTTTTTGGGATGACGCGATGAGCAACCTCGACCACCAGCTGACGTCTCACGTTCGGCGCTACTCGCTGCCCGGCGCACTGGTCGGCGTCATGCACGGCCAGGACCGTGAGTACGCCGCGGCCGGCACCGCAGCGGCTGACACCGGCACGCCCCTGACGGTCGACACGGCCGCCCGCATCGCGTCGCTGACCAAGCCGATCACGGCGGCGGCTACCGTCATCGCGAGCCGTGAGTCGCCAGAAGGTTTGGCCCGGCTGATGTGCGACCTCCTGCCACTGTTGCACAGCGACTGGCATGCGGACCCGAATCTGACGCTGGAGCAGGTGTTGGGCCAGGTGTCCGGACTGCGCGACGGTGTCGATGCACAGACTCTCGCCGGCCTGGGCGATGCCGACGACGCCCTCATCCGGGCGTGCGCGCTCGTGGCTCGGCTCGGCCAGACCCGGCCTCCCGGCGCCGGTTGGGAGTACTACAACGGCAACTACTTCCTCGCCGGTGCCGCGTTGGCCAGCATGCAGGGCACGACATTCGAGTTGGCCGTGTCCCAGCGCGTGCTGGTCCCGGCACAGATGAATCACACCGGATTCGCGAAACCCGAGCTGCGTGCGCGCGGCCATCACGACGGCCGCGTCATCGACGAGGACTACCCGCGTGCCCGACGGCCAAGCGGCGGGTTGTGGTCAACGGTCGGCGATCTGACGAAGTTCGCGGACTTCGTCATGAGCGACGTGGCGCTGCTGTCGACCGTGCAGCGAGCGCGGACCGCTCCGGACTGGCCGATCCAGTACGGCTTCGGGTGGGCACTGGACGGCGACTTGATGTTCCACAATGGCCGGCTGAACGGTTTCCGCTCCATCTTGCTGCTGGCGCCAACTGATCATTTCTCGGTAGCGATGATCGCCAACGACACCGAAGGCCTTCCGGCCGTTGCTGAATTCGTCGGCACACTGGTCGCCGAGCACCTTGGCCGCCCGGCGCCGGCCGACCTGATGTTCTGATCGTCCAGGCGCCGGTTGAGCAGCAGTTAGTCGTCCGCGCCGTCGGCGATCCGGTAGACCTGATGATGGATTTCGCCGGCCTCCTGGTTTCAACCACCTGCTCGTCGCGCGCTCGCCTGTTTCCTGCTGGTCGGTCCGCTCGGCTATCTGGGCCGCCGCCTGGACGGATTCCCCGCGCTGATCCTTGCAACAATGCCCGCTCGTGCTGGGCCTCACTTACGTCACGTCCAGCATCGGCCCGTTACGAGGGGAGCAAACAATGCCACTGCTCATGGACGTGCACACACTGGACTGGCCCGTGACGATCGACGAGGTCGCCAAGGCGCACGCCGCCGACCTGCAGACCCAGCCCGACTTCGATGTTCGCTACCTGCGCTATTGGGTGGACGAGCAAGAAGGCAAGATCTTCTGCCTCGTCGATGCACCCGATGCCGACGCCGTGAACGCCGTCCATCGCCAGGCGGACGGTCTTGTCGCGGACACGATCTTCCAGGTGCAGGAAGGCGTCTTGTCGAGCAGTGGATCGCGACCTGGCACGGGTGCGGCGCTCCCAGACGTCCCATCGGATCGTGATCATCTCTGCTGGATCCGCCATCACTCGCCATCACTCGCGGTTTCGACAGAGATGATCAAGCGTGTGCCAGCGCGGATCAGCCCATCCGCCTCATGAGCTGGGCGACGAACTGGTTGTAGGGGGCCAGGCCCGGCTCGTGCTGCTCGGTGACACGCACGTCGTGCGAGTGGATCGTCCGGCGCAACTGCTCCTCGAATGCCGCGATCCAATCCCAGCCCTGGCTGTAGATGACGAACTCGCGGATGCCGCCTGTCGTGATCACGCTGGCGCACACGCCCCTGCCGTCGAGCAGATCGATGATTGTGCTCTCGAGCAGGTCGAGTTGCTGGATCTCGGCGCCTGCGGGCATCCCGTTGAGCTGTGGCTCGCGCAGACGCACCTCGACGCTGATCAGCGTTGGATAATCGGGCGCGCCTGCGAGAACCGCCGGGTCCTCATTGAAACGCGCGTTCATCACGTCGCTTTGGATAACACGCCAATGCGCAATGTGGGCGTCGCGCTCGTGCTCGATGGTGCGGACGCGCCGGCCGAGCAGGCGCCCCAGCTCGGTGTAGGCAAAGAGAATCGCCCGTAGTCAAACCACTGATCGCCCGTCGAGTCATGCGGGAACACCGGGTGCTTGGCCGCGTAGGAGAGTAGGCCGAGGACGGCATGTCGGCGCACAGCAGGGCTTTCGCGACGACGAGGTGGCCGGTCGCCGGCCGGCCCGATGGCCCGCAAGACCCGCCTCGGGCGGGTAGGTGATGGTGCCGGTGATGATCGGCGTCTTCGAGAGCCGCGAGTTCAGCACGCTGAGCGGATCCTTCGGTTCGATCGGGCCACCGCTGCCCGGCTCGCTGTCGAAGGAATCGTGGTCGAGCGTGATCGTGACGCCGAGTTCGTCGTGGGCAAGGGCGATCGCCTGCGCGAGCGTCGTCGCCGTGGGCGGGCTGTCGCCGCTGGCGTCCACGCAGTAGATATGGCTGCATCGGCGGCGCAGAAGTTCGACCAGTCCGAGGTTCTCGTAGTGACCGCCGTCGGTGATCTGCAGCAATCTGTCGGTGTGCGGGTGGATGTTGAACAGTTCGCGGAGCAGGTAGCTGAGCCGGCGGGTGCGCGGCAAGCGCGGATAGCGCCAGTCGCCGGCCAGGGCACGTTTGTGTGCCTCGTTGACGAACATGGGATTCGGCAGCCAGGCGCCGAGTCTGGCTCCGGAGATCGCAAACAGGATCTGGAACCACCGCGCTCCCTGCCCCATGGCAGAGGCGAACGCAGCCCCGCTGACGGCAACCGCGCCCTGCACGGTCAGATCCCGTTGTAACCGCGGGGGAGCGAGGCGTTCGAGGTCGGATGTCTTGATCCAGCCGACATCCGGTCCGCCGACCCAGTCGGCGCCGAGGACGTAGGAGGCGGCGTTGCGACCGGGGGCGGCGTGCGGTACTCGCCGGTCAGATTCGCCGTCGCCGCGAAGAGTTGAGTCGGGAACGGCAAGCCGTTGGCGGCCCGTCCGTACTGGGACAGCGTCGTGCGCTCGTCGGGCAGGTAGTGCGCGGCGACGATCTGCGCGTCGCCCTGGCGGCGCAGTGCGCGCACGGCGAAGGCGGCGGCGAGGCGCCCGCGGTAGAACGGATGCAGGCTCATTGTCGTCTCGTCGACGATGCCGCCGAGCACGATGACGCCTGCAGCGACGCCGGCTGCCGACCACAGGGCCGCGGGATCGCCGTGCGTGAGCGCCATGCCGGCGAACAGCAGTAGCCAGCTGGCACCGAGAATGATCAACGTGGCGGCGACGAACAGTTTCTGCGTGATACCTGTCGGCACGGCCGCCATCGCCGAAGCGCCTGCGGACTTCGCGTCCGATACCTGCTTGCCGATGGTGGTTCGGTGCCGCCAGCCGACCGATGCCAGTGTGGCCAGATAGGTGAGCAGCAACCCGCCCACCGGGCCGCCGATGGCCACGTGCACGACGCCGCGGCTGAGCGAGAGCAGCCAGGCGGCAGCCGAGGTCAGCACGGGCACGACGACTGTCACGCAGACCACGATCCCGGCCAGCAGGGTCGTGTACTTCGACGCACGGAGCAGCGGCACGGAGGTCTTGCTGCGATGTGCGGCGGCAAACTGCGCGCACAGCCACAGCAACATTGCCATGCCGGCCACCGCCCCGAGCGCGATCAGCGAGGTCGCCGGGAAGATCAGAAAAGGCGTCTTGACAGTGGATGTCCCGGTGGCCTGCAAGTGGCGCACGGCGGCGATCGGCACGTACCGGTAGAACCAGCCGACCAGAACGCCGGCCACGACGGCCGGTCCGAACAGGACGGCGAGTGACAGGACGAGATGACGCATGATGAGGCCGAGCGCAACCACGAGTTCGCCGGTTGTATTGGCCAGATAGGACGAGTGCCGTCGGACGTGGTCCTCCTCGACGCTTCCGGCGGCGAGCGCGCGGGAAGGGTCACGCAGCACGGTCCCGTGCAGTGCCGGGTTCGGTGGCTGCACCGCAGGCGGGGCGACGTTGCCGGTCGGGACGACGCCCGGCTCACATCCGGTAAGGGTCTGCGCGAATGCCCCTGCCGTATAGCCACCGCCGGACACGGACACGAGGTACTGGGCGTCCGCCACCGACGAGCGCATCTCCTGTAGTACGCCCAGGGCGACGCTTCCAGCGCGCACACCGCCGCCAGACAGGCAGTATCCGACGATCGGCCGGCCCGCCGCCCGCCTCTCGATGATCGCTGCCGTGTCCGGCACCTCGAAGCCGGCCCGCCACCGAACACCGTCGTTGCGCTCGGGATAGCCGGCCGGCCCACCCGGCCCAGCGGGCCCATCTGGCCCACCGGGCCCGTCCGGCCCACCGGGCCCGTCCGGATCCTGCTCGACGGCATGCGGCGGCAGATAGTGGATGCCTTTGCCGCCCCAATCGGCCAACCTTCCCGGCGAATTCGTCACGCACCGCACGAGAGTCAGGACGACCCCGGTAATGGCGACGGCCGCCGCCGGTAGCAGCGCGCAGAACTTCAGCACTGCAGCAACGTTTGCTGCGTCCAGCCACACGCCACGCGATCCCTGCGTCAGCGACGGATGTCCTGTCACAGTAAGGAGGAAAACGTTTTCCAAGCAGTCGGCGATCACGGTTATGACGGCAGCGATCTGGCCGGCGCGCACGATGTTCTTCGCCGTAGACGTGTGCGCGACAAAGTGCGCGACGTAGCAGCCGACGTTCAGGCCGACGCCATAGCCGAGTATGAACAGAAAGTCCCACCGCAATGCGCTTGCCGTCGCGGCGGGCAGGGGATAGTGCTGACCGCGTCCGCCCAGTTCGACGGCGACGATATTGAATTGTGGGGCGTAGACACGGTATATCGCTATGCCTGCGGCAGTGGCGACAATCGCCGCAATCGCGGTCAGTGCCGCCCGTGTTCTCGTCGGCGGAGAGCCGGCCACTCCGCCGTTCATCGCTGACCTCCGCTATTTGTTTCTCGGGAAATCATTTTGGGTGGCCACCCTCCAAGTAATGAATGCGGCGACTGAATTGCTTCCATCAATGCAGGGAACTCAAAGAGATAGGTTCCACGGACGAATGTCCCAGCAGATAGAGCCGAAGGTCCCATCTTGATCACGTGGGCCGGCCGTCGGTAATTGCCCGAATCTCGGGTGACTTCGGGTGCGTGGCGCGTCATAACTTCGCGCGAAAATTAGCTTCAGCCTGGACGATCAGACTCTTTCCGGGCCGGTCATCGCGGCCGGACTATTCGATTCGGCCAGAGCGGGTCTCGCGCCGGTATGCCTCTAATAGTTCGACGAGTTCGACGAGTTCGACGAGTTCGACGAGTTCGTCTGGGTGCGCAAGAGCGGGATCGATCGGATCGAAGCCGGCATCGGTAAGGCGCCCGTCGCGCTGGCGCAGACGAGTGGCGCGGTGAAGCCGCCGAGCGACTGCGCCACGACGATCAAGCCGGTGCGGTCGCCGATGGCATCGAGCACTGTGTCGGTGTACTGGTCAAGTCCGGCTGAGTCGTCGCTGCACGGCAGGTCGGGTGCCACCACGTCGTGCCGGGCGTTCAGCAGGTGTGGGACCACCCTGTGCCAGTGCCAGGAATCCGAGCTCGCGCCGTGAATCACTACATACGTGCCCATGGGCGTTCAGTGCGCCGAACCGTCCTGCGTGACGGAGAAGTCGATCCGCTTGACCGAGCTCAGCGGGATGACCGTGATGTTGTCCGGGTGGTTCGAGTAGCCGACGTATCCTTCCGCGTGCAGTCGGCGCGCCAGCTCCTCGGCGAATGAGGGGAGATCGTTTCCCGACCGGGCGTAAGCACCGAGCTTCGGCCACAGGTCCTCGGCATCGAAGGTTACTGTCGTCTGCTGCATGAGATGGATGGTCACGTGCAGGCGTGCGGCATCGGTCATCGCCTTATCGTGTGCCAGTGCGCGTCGCTGCGCCACCGGACGGGATGGATTGAGGCGGTGGCGGCGCTGCGTTCGGGCCTTTCCGGCGTCAGCTGTGGCCGAGAACCCCGTGCGGTCGGTAGGGCTGCTCCAGGCGGGTGGTCTCCGCGTCGCTTAGCGTCACGTCGAGAGCTGCGATCGCGTCGTCGAGATGGGCGAGCTTGGTCGCGCCCACGACCGGAGCGGTGACACCGCGCCTGCTGAGCAGCCACGCCAGTGCGATCTGTGCGGGCGGCAGGCCGCGCTCCTTGGCAAGCATGGCCGCCTCGTCGATCACGTCGAAGTCCGCCTCGACGTACATCGAGTCCCCGTACGTGTCAGTGCCCGAGCGGGCGGTGCGGCGCTCGCCGCCGCGTCCGTAGCTTCCCGCCAGCCGTCCGCGCGCGAGCGGGCTCCACGGGATGACGCCGATGCCCTGGTCGAGGCACAGCGGGATCATCTCGCGCTCCTCCTCGCGGTAGATCAGGTTGTAGTGGTTCTGCATCGACGCGAACGGTGTCCAGCCGGCATCTCGTGCCACGTGTTGCGCCTTCGCGAACTGCCACGCGTACATGCTCGATGCGCCGATGTAGCGGGCCTTGCCCGATCGGACCACGTCGTGCAACGCCTCCATCGTCTCTTCGATCGGCGTCTCGTAGTCCCAGCGATGGATCTGGTAGAGATCGACATAGTCGGTGCCCAGGCGGGTCAGCGAGGCATCGATGCCGGCCAGGATGTGCTTGCGGGAAAGGCCCTGGTCGTTCGGGCCGGGCCCCGTCGGGAAGTACACCTTGGTGGCGAGCACGAAGTCCTCGCGCCGCGCGAACAGCTTGCCGAGCAAGCTGCCGGTGATCTTCTCGCTGAGCCCGTCGGAGTACATGTCGGCCGTGTCGAAGAAGTTGACGCCCCCCTCGGCCGCGCGCCGCACGATCGGCTCGGCGCCGGCCTCGTCGAGATGCCAGGCCCGCTCGGCGCGGTCGCCGTAGCTCATCATCCCCAGGCAGATTCGGGAAACCTTCAGCCCGGTACTACCGAGCCGTGCGTACTTCACGATCGTTCCTCGATTCGTCTCGTCGTGCCCACCAGCATGCCAACGTGTCAGGATGATCTGAATGGCCGATCGAAGGCCTCGGCGTCATTCTGCCTAGACTCTGACGGCATATGTCACGGTTGCCGTGCGAGCCGCCCCCGAACTACCGCGGCCAGGGTCGGTCCGCCGGCCGGGTCGCCTGCCGATAAAGTCGACCGGTCATCAGCGCGACGCTGGGGCGGTAGCTCAGCTGGTTAGAGCAGGGGACTCATAATCCCTTGGTCCTGGGTTCGAGTCCCAGCCGCCCCACAAAACCCGAGAATGCAGCGCCATAGGCATCTCGGCACGCCGAGCAGCACTGCTTCGATGTGGTGCAACAGCCGAGTATGTAGCGGCCATGACCAAGGTAGGCGTCATTGCCTTCGACGACGTGTTCGGCTTCTGCTGCCGGGCTGGCACTCGTCGCAGACGGCATGCCGGCCGGCGTCGGCGGGCTGAGTGGTCAGGGAAGCGGCGGGAAGGCGTTATCCGGGAACGTCCTCCCCGGGATGAGACCGAGCCCGTCAGTCACCGGGTGCGGTAGGTCGACGAACGTCGTGTCGTGGTCGATGTAGATGACGACATGGGCGACGCGCGGATCGTCGGTGTCGTTGGCGTTGGCGGTGTGCGGCGTGAACGAGTGGTGGAACGTACAGTCACCGGCGCGCAGCGGCAGGGTGTGCCGCGGTTGGTAGAGCAGCTCGGGGGCGAGGGTGAACAAGTCGTCCCCGTCTTCAAGGTCTTGGGGGCGCAGGTCGCGGTAGGACTCGTGTTGGCCGGGGATGAATGTCATGCAGCCGCGTTCGACTGGAACGTCGACCAGGGCGATCCACGCCGACAGCGCGTGCCGATTCGGCGCGTGCGGCCAGTACGGGTTGTCCTGGTGGAACTCAGTGCGCGCGCCGTTGTGCGGATCCTTGATCAACGTCTGGTCGTGCCACAGCCGCAGCGGAACTCCGGCCAGAACGGTGGCAATGCGCGCGAGTTCCGCATCGAGGGTGAGCTCCTGCAGCGTGTCGTCGTGTAGCCACAGCTGCAGCATCTGCGCGAACACAGCGTGGCCGTCGTTGTAGTCAGCGATCCGCTCCTGCGCCGCCACGGCGGCGGCCGCGAAGCGGGCCACCTGCTGTTCGTCGAACACATGGGGTATGCGGACGAACCCGTTGCGGCGGTACGAGGCGATAGTTTCTTCGCTCAGGTCGCTCGCTCGGGTCGTCGAGGACACGGTCCTTTCGATCATGCTCTCCTCCAGGTCGGTCGCCGCTTCGGCGCTGCAACGAGTGTGGCCGCGACGACCTGTGCCGATCTAGGCCCCGACCATCGGAAACTTGGACGATCCTGCGATCGTGGAGCAATGCACGAACTGCAGAGGTTCGCGGTGGACGCCCGGGCGGACCTTTGCATAGTCCGTCGCCGAGGATGGATCCCGTCAGACGGACGCATCGGACCACCGGACCCGGACCGGCCCGAGCAGGCCGGAGACCCGCTGGCCGGGGAAGACGAAGTGGGTCGGACTCACCATGTCCAGGTACGGCGCCAGCGTTCCGAGCACCAGCACCTCCAGCTCGTTGGTGCCGGCGTGCAGCAGGCCCGTCAGGTCGAACGTGTACGGCGTGCACACGCGCACGCCGGCCGGCTGCCCGTCGACCAGCACCTCGGCCGTGCCGCGCACCCGGCCGAGATCCAGCATGGCCCGCGGCCGTGCCATCCGGTCGAGCGTGACACTCCGGCGGTACCTGACTCCGCCGGACCAGCCGGCGAGGCCTATGCGTTCCCAGTCGCCCGCCGGCGCTCGGCCAGCGCCGACCGTGAAGCGCACCGGCCCGGCCAGCGCCGCACCTCCCCGGTGGCCGGGCACGGTGCGCACCCGCAGCAGCCCCTCCCGCGGACCAGACAGGTAGCCATCGGGCAGGGACGCCGCCAGGCGCACCGGCCGCCCAGCCCCGGCCGCCACCTCGATTCCGTCCACCGTCACGACGGCGTCACCATGCACGTCAAGCTCCAGCGCCTCGGCACCGGGCGGCACGGCGAATCGCAGCAACTCGATCTCCTCGGCACCGGGCGGGTCCAGCACCGCGGGTAGGACCGTCGCGTCGGCGCGGGCAGCCTCCAGCCAGTCGGCCTCCGGCAACGGATGGGGCCGGCGGCGCAGGTGCACGGCGGCAGGGTCGCCGGGCTGGCGGCGCCCGGATACGGCCGGCCCACACCAGCCGGGGCCGGACACCGCCCGCCCGTCGACCAGGACGCTCGGCGGCGAGGTCCCCGCGGTCAGGATCAGCGCCAGCTCGGCGCCCACCGGCAGGCGACCGAGGTCGTAGCGTCCCGCCCGGGGGGCCTCGTGTTCGGCGTACGGGTCGAAGCCGCCCTGCCGGCCGACCTCGATGCCGTCGACCATCACCCGGCATGGGGCCGCCGACACAACCTGCAGCATGGTGCCCTCGCCCAGGACCGTGGACAGCCGAATCTCCTCTCCGGGTCCGACCGGCCCGGAGACGACCAGCCACTCGGGCCGGCTGTAACCTTCCGGATCGGTGACGACCGCGACGTGAGCGCGCAGCCGCAGGTCCTCGTCCGGAACGAGCTGCAACTCCAAGGCGTACGTGCCGGGGGCGGTCAGCGCCGGCGCCACGGCGAGGTAGCCGCGGTCGTCCAGCGGCACCTCGACGCCGTCGAGCCGCACAACCTTGGCGGCCGGCGCCCCTATGGCCAGGTGCCCGCCGGGTTCCGGCACCGTCAGCGTCGCGTGCAGCCGCGCTCGCTGCCCGGCCACGGCGGGTCCGTAGTCGAGGAACTCCTCCGGGACGTGTCCCTTGGGCCCGAGCACGTCTCGGTGTACTGGGTCCTTGCGGATGCCCCGCGAATCGGAGTAGACGGCCGGCCGCCTGGTCGCATCCGGGGCCTGCCAGACGGCATGCGGTCCGAACGTCGCATGCGCGGGCACCCACTTGCCCGATACGTGCTGCTCCAGCTCCCAACGGTGCAGGCCGGATAGCGCGCCGGGTGGGCGGGCGAAGTCGCCCCAGGTGTTGTTGAGCGTGGGCACGAGCTCGATGTCCCAGTCACCGTCGAGCACGACGTCCGGGTGGCTGCCGGCGGCCTCGGGCGGGGTCGAGCTTGCGGATGGCTCGCCGGGCGGGAGCACGAGCAGTGCGGCGGGACCGTCCTCGAACGGGACCGTGACCACGGTGAACTCGCCGTCCTGCGCGGTAGGGAGCGCTCGCGGCTCACCACCGAACAGGCCGGCAAGCAGGGCCGGTCCATGTACCCCGCGGATCCGGATCGTGGCCTCGTCCCGGTAGCGGCCGGGGTCGAAGTCGTACGTGACGTCCAGCCAGCCAAGCCCGATGCCCCGCTCGTCCGGTCGCCCTACTGCGACCCGGCTGGCCATTCCGGCGGCGGTGAGCAGGACGACCGTGGTGCCGTCGATCTCGCGGGCCAGGGCGGGCACCGGCGATTCGACCGGACGGGCGCACGCGAGCAGCGGCGCCAGTTCGCCCGATCCGGCCTCGACCAGCAGTGGGCGCAGCCGGGCCACCGCCGCGTCCGCGGCCGTCCCGCCGACCCCGTGCTCGGGCACCCCGTCGACGGCTACGACCGTGCCGCCCGCGGCGGCGAACTCAGCCAGCCGCAGGGCACTGCGCTCCTCCAGCGCTGCGCAGGCGGGCAGCAGCACGACCGAGTACGCCTCCTCCGCGACGGTGAGCCGGCCGCCACGTACTTCGGCCCGCTGCACCGAGTCGTCGTCGATCACGTCGGCGTCCACGCCCAGCCGATCGAGGACGCCAGGGACCGTGCGGAACCAGGCCATGTCGCCGATCAGCTCGCGATAGCACCGCTGCGCCCGCCCGGCCGCGTCGTCGACCCCGTCAAGACGGGTGCCCGCCTGCGCGGTGGCGGTCGGCACCAGCACCGCGACATCGCACAGGTGTCGGCCCTGTGACAGCACCGCGCACAACCTGGCCACCGCGTCGGCGAAGACGCGATAGTGCCGCCAATAGGGCTGGCGCCAGTCGGTGGCCGGCGGTGCCCATTCCCACCAGCCGGCCTTGGTCGTGTAGTAGACCGCGTGCGGGTTGTAGAGGGTCGCCCCCGCGCGCAGCCACGGCAGCAGCCAGTCGAGCGTCTCCTCCAGGGTCCCGCCCCAGCCGCTGGAGTGGAACGCCTCGATCCAGGTGCGGCCGCGGCCGTACAGGTGCGCGAGCGAAGAGTGGATGCGGGCGTCCCCATGGTGGTCGGAGCCGGGCGCGCTGAACCAGCGATGCGTGCGCGGGTAGTCGGCGTACAGCTGCACCCCGTCGACCGGCTGGCCGGCCCGGGCCGGGTCCTGCTGGTCGCAGCCGTGCAGCAGGTCGTGCCGGGCATGCCACTCGGCCAGCGGCCGGAAGAAGGCGTCCTCGGCCAGCTCGGCCCGGGTGAGGTGGAAGTCGCGCCGCACCTGGTGGGCGCGCGGACCGTCGCTCCACAGCAGGGGCAGCGCCGGCGCGATGTCGTAGCCACGCCGGGCGGCGAATTCCTCGGCGAAGCGGTCCGTCCACGTGGGCATGGACGGCAGCTCGTCCTGGAACGAACCGACGATCACGTTGCCGAGCCGGTGCCCGAGTCGGCGTTCGAACTCGCCGTGTACCCGGTCCAGCAGTGCCGCACATGCCTCACGCGACAGGTAGTCGAATCCGCGCGTAGTGACGTCCCCGCCGGGCTGCAGCCACCGGCCGGCGAACGCGGGTCGTTCACGCACCAGCCGCGCCTGGACGTCGGCTCCAGAGAAGCCGAGCTGGTCGTAGAACCACAGCGAGACGCCGAGTTCGGCCGCATCGGTGCAAACGTCGTCGAGCAGCTCCCACCACGCGTCGGAGAAGAAGGTCGGCTCGTCGGCGTCGCAGCCGAACATAGGTCCCGAGGGCGCGAGGTTGATGACCACCAGGTTGTAGACGCCACCGTCGGCGAAGCTCCGGAGCTGGTCACGTAGCCGGGTCCGCACGAGCGGTTCGCCGCTCCACCACCACATCGCGACCGGCGAGTACGCGTGTGGCGGGTGCTCAAGCAGAGCACGCAGCGCGGGCGGCATCATCCCTTCAAGCCACCGCTGAATCCCTTGATCACGTAGCGCTGCAACAGCAGGAACACCACGATGATCGGCACCATGGCGAGCACCAGGCCGGCGAAGACCAGGCCGTTGTCGGAGACGTACTGCCCCACGAACGCGAATACGCGCACCGGCACCGTCTCCTTGGCCGATCCACCCAGGTAGAGCAGCGGGGTGAGGAAGTCGTTCCAGATGAAGACGGCATTCAAGATCACGACGGTGCCGGTGATGGGACGCAGTAGCGGGAACACCACCTTGGTGAACGCCTGCACCTGGCCGGCGCCGTCGATCTGCGCGGCGCTGGCGTATTCGGTCGGCAACGCCCGGATGAACCCGGTGTAGAGGAAGATCGTGAACGGCAACTGGATGCCGGTGTAGAACACGATCATGCCCTGGTAGCTGCCCAACAGCCCCATCGAGTCCACCAGCTTGAACAACGGGATCATGCCGAGCTGGAACGGCAGCACGATGCCCAGGAGGAACAGCACGTACAGCCCGTAGCTCAGTCGTGTCTGGCGTCGGGCCAGGAAGTACGCCGCGAACGAGCCCAGTGCGATGAGCGCCAGCAGGCTCACCGCGGTGATCACCGTGCTGTTGACCAGCGCGCTGCCGAGCGACGCGGACGACCACGCTGCCGAGTAGTTGCGCCCGGTCGGTGATGTCGGCAGACCGAGTGGCGAGCTCGCGATCTGCTGCTTGTCCTTGAGCGACAGGACGATCAGCGCATACACAGGGAACAGGAACGCCACCGCCGCCATGATCATGACCAGTTCGAGCGCGAAGGTGCGGAATCCGTACCGCAACCTCATGCGGTCACCTCCCGGCGGCGCAGGTAGTAGATCTGGACGAGCGAGACGGCCGCCACGAACAGGGCGAGCACGAGCGCGATCGCCGTGCTGTAGCCGAACTTGCCGTAGACGAACGCTTGCTTGAACATCACAGTTGACAGCGTCTCGGTGGCGTAGCCGGGTCCGCCGCTGGTGGCGGCGTACACCTGGTCGAAGAGCTTGAGACCGCCGATGGTGGACAGCATCAGGTTGATGGTCAGCGCCGGCGCGAGCAACGGCCAGACGACGTACCGGAACCTCTGCAGCGAGCCGGCGCCGTCGATCACGGCCGCCTCGTACAGCTCCGCCGGGACGCCTTCGAGCCCGGCCAGGAAGATCACCATCGAGTAGCCGGCGTACTGCCAGATCACCATGACGGCTACCGACCATAGGGCGATCGACGGATCACCGAGCCAGTCCTGGCGCAGCGAGCCCAGGCCGATCGCGCCGAGGATCCCGTTGAGGCCGGCATCCGGTGCCGGGTTGTAGAGGTACTTCCACAGGAACGCCACCATGACCGGGCTGATCACCGCGGGGGCGAAGAAGACGACTCGCAACAGCCCGCGGGACTTGATCAGCGCGTGCACGCCGAGAGCGAGCAGCAGGCCGATCCCGTTCTGCACGACCACGATGGTGACAGTGAGCAGCAGGGTGTTGCGTAGCGAACCGCGGGCCGCGTCGTCGTGCAGCAGGTTCCGGAAGTTGTCCAGCCCGTTGAACGACTTCCCGCCGAGCCCCGACCAGCTCGTGAACGCGTACAGCACGCCGGACAGGCTCGGGTAGAGCACGACGAAGCCGTACACGAGCAGCGCCGGGGCAACGAACCACCACGGCGGGGTGTGCGCGCGCATCCGGCGGCGCCGGCTCGTCGTGGGACGGGCCGGCGCCGATTCGAGGTTGTCTACCTCATCGATCAGCGTCACGACTTCTTCTTGTACGCCTCGTCGAGTTGGGCCAGCGCCTTGTCGATCGTCGTCTTGCCGCCCAGCAGTTCCTGCACGACCGCGAAGTGCGCCGGCTGCACCACGGCGTTGGGCCAGCGCTGATCCATGAAGGGCACGGCCTTGTTCTGGTCGATCAGCGGTAGGAACGGTTCGAGCACCGGGTCGATCGTCGAGCTCGCGTCACGCTTGAGCGGGATGCAGGACACGGCCTTCGCCCAAGCGTTGATGTTCTCCTGCTTGCCCAGGAACTCGATGAATTTCATTGCGGCGTCGACCTTCTTGCTGTGCGCGCTGACGCCGAGCCCGACGACGACCCCGGCCGGGATCCACACGTCAGCCGCCGTGTCCGAGCCGGGGAACACGAACATGGACAGGTCGTCGGGGGTGGGTGCCGCGTCGCGGAACGTCGGGAGCACCGCCGACACCTGGACGGCCATCGCCGCCTTGCCGGTCGCCACCATCGAGGTCTGCTGCTCGAACGTCGTGCCGTTGGGGTTGTCGTTGAAGTACCCGTGCTTCTGCAACTCCAGGTACATCGTGAAGGCATCCCGCCAGCCCGACTGGGCGAACGAGGTCTGACCGGCGGCCAGCTTGTCGTCGAAGCTCGCGTCCTTGGCGTACACGGTGGAAGGCACCAGTGCGTACGTGATCAGCTGCGTCACCCAGGGAGTCTGGGCGCCGAGCGCGATCGGAACCTTGCCCGCCTTCTTGATCTTGTCGCACACATCGAGCAACTCGCTCCACGTCGTGGGTGGTTTCACGCCGACCTGCGCGAAGACCTTCTTGTTGTAGATGGCTCCGATCACGCTCGATCCGGCCGAGTAGATGAGGGTCTTGCCCTGAAGCTGGAAGGCCGGCTTGAACCCGTCCGGGATGAGCTTCGTAAAGGCCTGATCGCTCAGGTCGGCGAGCAGACCGGCCTGCCCGACCTGCACCATGGACATCGCGTTGCCGTTGCCCGGGTAGACGACGTGGATGTCGGGCGCGTTGCCGGCGCCGAGCTGGACCCGCAGCGAGGTCGTCACCTGGTCGGTCGGCTCGTAGGACGTCTGGAACTTGGCCTGGGTGTAGGCCGTGGTCAGCTCGTCGAGCGGCTTTTGCTGGTCGGCCACTCCGATCAGATGCAGCGTCGAAGTGCCGCCCCCGGACGAGCTGCCGCAGGCGGTCAGTACCCCGGGAACCGCCGCCAGGGCCGCCATCCCACCCGCGGCGCGCAGGAAACCACGTCGCCCGAGCACCTGCTGATCGATTCTCACGTTGCTGTCCTCCTCGTAGCGGGGCAGTGCAAGCCGGCCGTCTGGTCCGAAGTCGGGCTGGCGGTTTCTGGGCCGACGGTCCAGGGACCGGTCGCGGTGAAGCGGTAGCGACCTGCGCCGACACGACACAGGAGCGTCGCCGGCCCGGTGCCGACGATCTCCACTCCCGGGCTGCTGCCGGCCGGGACGTCTGCCTCGCGCACGGTCTCGGGACGGGAGGTCGGGACGTGCACGGTGGCGGCGGCGCCGGGTGGCACCGTCACGTCCAGTCGCAGCTGGTCGTCGTGCCGTGTCCAGGCGACCTCGATTGCGCCGCGCACCGAGAGGTACGACGCACGGGCCCAGTCCAGATCCCCGGGGCGGGGCCGGATCACCAGATCGCGATAGCCGGCCGAGTCGGGCGCTTGGTCGATCCCGGCTACGCCGCGGTAGAGCCACTCGCCGATCGACCCCAGGGCGTAGTGGTTGAACGAATTCATCGACGGCGTCTGGAATCCGTGCTCGTCGGTGTAGCCGTCCCATCGCTCCCAGATCGTGGTGGCACCGTGCCGCAGCGGGTACAGCCACGACGGCAGGTCCGTGCGACGCAGCAACCCGTGTGCGAGCTCTGGATGGCCGAACTCGTCCAGCACCGGCGCGACCAGGCCGACGCCCAGGAACCCGGTGCGCAGCCCGCGGTCCTCGATGAGCTTCACCAGCCGGTCGGCCGCGGCCGACCGCAGGGCCTCGGGCAGCAGCTCGAATGCGAGTGCGAGCAGGTAGCCGGTCTGGGTGTCGCCGCCGAGCTGGCCGTCCGCGGCGACGAAGGCCGTGTTGAACGTGGCGCGGATCCGCTCGGCCAGCTCGCTGTAGCGCACCGCTCGCCGCGCATCGCCGACGACACGCGCGGCCCGGGCGGTGAGCTCGGCGCTGTGCGCGAAGTAGGCGGTGGCCACCAGGTCGCGCGGCGTCGGCTCGGGTGCGAGCCAGTCGGCGAAGTGCGGGCCTACGCGGTGCCGCCAGATCAAGTCCGGGTTGTTTCGGTGCACGAACTCGACCCAGCGACCCATCATGGACAGGTTGCAGGACAGGAAGCGTTCGTCTCCGTAGACCCGGTACAGATGCCACGGCAGCAGCACGCCGGCGTCTGCCCAGCCGGGCGCGCCGTCCTCGGCGACGCCCGCCAGCCGGGGCGCGACGTTGGGCAGTCCGCCGTCGGGCTGCTGAGCGTCGCGCAGCTCGCGCAGCCAGCTGGCGAAGAACGCGGCCACGTCGGCGTTGAGGCAGGCGGTCGGCAGGAAGACCTGCGCGTCGGCGAGCCAGCCGAGACGCTCGTCGCGTTGCGGACAGTCGGTGGGCACGCTGACGAAGTTGGCGCGCTGGCCCCAGCTGATGTTGCGATGTAGCTGCTCGACCGCGGGATCCGAGCAGGCGAACGTCCCCGCCCAAGGGGTGTCGCTGTGCAGCACCACGCCGGTGATGTCGGACGGGTCGAGATCGGCGACACCGTCCACCTCGACGTAGCGAAAGCCGTGGTAGGTGAAGCGCGGTTCGAACGTCTCGACCGCGCTGTCGCCGGCGACCAGCACGTCTGTGGCGGTCGCGGTACGCAGGTTGGCTGTATACAGGGCGCCCTGGTCGTCCAGCGCCTCGCCGTGGCGGAGCAGGATGCGCGAGCCCGGAGTGAGCCCCCGCGCGGTGACCCGGACCCGGCCGGCAAAGTTCTGCCCGAAGTCGACCAGGTGGGCGGCCGTTCCGGTCCGGGTGATCGTCGCCGGGGCAAGTGCTGTCATCGCGCGCACCGGCTGGGCGGTGGCCGGCTCAGGCTGACCCGACCCACCGGGCACGGCCGGCCGCCAGGCGCTGTCGTCGAAGCCGGCGCGGTCCCATCCGGGCTCGTCGGCCCGCCGGTCGTGACACTCGCCCATGAGCAGGTCGGCGTAGCGGATCGGCCCGCGTCGTGACCGCCATCCGGAGTCCGTCACGACGATGCCGACCGAGCCGTCGGCGTGCTCGACGTGCAGCTCGGCGCTCAGTTCCGGGTCGGTGCCGTAGTGGGCACCGGCCCGGCGCGGGTCGAACCCGACGAAGCCGCTCCACCAGCCGCCAGCCAGGGTGACGGCCAGAGCGTTGACGCCTGCGGTGACTTGGGCCGTGACGTCGTAGGTCTGGTACGTGACGCGGTGCCGGTAGTCCGTCCAGCCCGGGGCGAGCTCGGCGTCGCCCACGCGCCGCCCGTTGAGGCTGGCCTCGTAAAGGCCCCGCGCCGACACGCGCAGCCGGGCCCGTGCGCGGGGCGCCCGCGAGGTGAAACTCGCGGCGGAACTGCGGGCACGCCGGAAGGCCGTACGCGTCGAGGGCCCGGTCGCCGTCCGTGGGCGGATCGACGAGATCCAGCTCGGCTGGGTCGTGCCGGATCCACCCGGCCCGCCACGTCGCGGGTGCGGTCTCGAACCAGGACGTGGCGCTCGCCGCGGCCCCGTCGGTGGCGCGCACCGTGACCGTCCAGCCGTGGCGCGTCCCGGGGCAGAGCGCCGGGCCGGTGTAGAGCAGCCCCGGACCGGCGCTGCATTCGTCCTCCCAGACCGGCTCACCGCCAGGCCCGACGACGCGGACGTGGGCAGTGACGGGCGCGGTACCGCGCGTCGCGGACGCAAGCCGCCAGGACAGCAACGGCTGCTGTGTAGCGACGTCCAGCGGCTCGGTCCGGTGCTCGCAGCGCAGCCCGTACACGGTTAGCGGCCCGGCATCCTGCGCGAGCCACAGCGGAGCGGGCGGCGGGACACCGGCCACGGGCGAGTCCTTTCTCAGAAGCTCTCGACAACTCGCAGAGCGAGGATAGGAACTGTGAGGAAACTCGTCGATGGATGTGAATATCACGCTATAGCGTGTTAGGGAGAGTAAGAGTTGCCGATCACGCTGTCAAGGAAACCGTCGCTGCAATCGCGCTGTTGCCCCGCCGGCGAACCACACCGGGCACCTGTGCGCCGGATCGTCCCGCCGAGACGTAACAGCCGAGTGTTAGAAAGCAGCTCCGATGTGAGAAAGGCGGCCGCTAACGGGGCACTACCTCGTAGTGGACCTTGTGCTCGTCGAGATCGCGCAGCGCGTCCGCGGGCGCGCCGACGTCCACGATGACCCGCTCGAACGCGGCAAGCGGGACCACCCGGTGCAGTGCCATCCGGCCCAGCTTCGTGTGGTCGATCAGCAGCACGTTGCGCGCCGCTGAAGCGAGCATCGCCCGTTTCACCGAGACGATGTGCGGTTCCTGGTGGTAGGCGTATCCGCCCGACACCGCCGAGGTCGATACGAAGCAAAGATCCACGCTCAGCGACTCGATCGCCTCGACGCAGGACACCCCGAGGAAGGAGTCGTGCATCGGGTCGTCGTCGCCACCCAGCGCCATCAGCCGGATGCCGGCCACCTCCGACAGCAACCTCGAGCCCCTCCAGGAAGTTGGTCACCACGGTGAGCGGCGTGATGCCCGCCAGCCGCCGCGCCACCGCGAGCGCTGTCGTGGAGTCGTCGAGCATGACCGCCATACCCGGTTCGATCAGCTCGACCGCCCGGGCCGCGACCGCATCCTTCTCGGCCTGCATCGACTTCATCCGATAGGCGACGTTGCTCTCGAAGACACCGGAGGGCTGGGCCGTCACTCCGCCGCGCAGCTTGCGGACGACGCCCTGGCGCTGCAACTCGTCGAGGTCGCGGTGGATCGTCATCAGGCTCACGCTGAACCGATCGGCGAGTTCGGCCGCAGAAGCCGACCCCTGGGCGAGTACGTGTTCGGCGATGGCCTGCTGCCGGTGCGCCGGCCCGCTCGTGTCGTTGCCTGTCATTGTCCGATCCCCCTCTGGCGTTGCCAGCGCCATCTGGCGACCTTCCGGCTAGGTAACAAGTGCGTCGAGTTCATAACATTCGAGGCTACAGGCGTGCACAGAGGGTCTGATATGGGTCGGGCTGCGTCAAGCCCAAGCACTGCGGGCCGATACGGGCTAGCCCGGGGCGGAGGCTTGGTGGTAATAACAGTTTTTGATGTTATAGATTCACGATTTCTTGTGGCGAGAACTTCCAGGAGAGCAGCTCGTGCAGGATCCGGTCTGGCTCGGCAGCGACCTGGGCACGCAGAGCGTGCGGACGCTAGAGGCCGAGGCCAGCGTGACCGGTCCATCGAGCTCGTTGCGGACCTCGACGCCGAGCCGGAGCTGGTGGCCTTGCTGCTCATCGCAGGCTACGA
>CAVTEA010000027.1:0-10734 GCA_963733615.1 uncultured Actinomycetes bacterium | reverse complement strand
CTCGCCGCGCTGACTGTCCAAGGCGTGAGACCGACGACTCAGCGGCCATGACGCTGCGTCCAGCAAGGACCTTGAAGACTCGCTGCTGTTTCCCGTCGCGATGCTGTCGGCGACCAACGGACTCTTCTTGCTCGTGGCCCATCACGTCGAGTCCGCAGTAATCACGAAGAGTGAGCGGTCGGCTCGTCCGGCCGCGCTCGGATTCGCAGCGGTATCGCCGATTCGGCGTTCCCGCCGCTCCCACGGGGGAAGACGGCGCGCGTCGACACCCCTGGCTCACGGAGCGTGATCACCGAGTCCGCCGAGCTCGCTTCTGTACGCCTGCAATTGGCGACTGTATTGCTCCGGCCCGAGCAGTGATAGCTGGGTTCCGCGCCGGGTGACGGTGTCCGACGCCGTGCTGATCGCCAGGTTCATGGCGCCCTCGGGCGGCAACCCTGCGGCTAGGCCGACAGCAAAGGCGCCGATGAACGCGTCGCCGGCGCCGGTCGTGTCGATTGCGCGCACGCTTGGCGCTGGGACGCGGCAGATGCTGCCGTTCTGGCGGCTCAGCGCCGCTCCGGCTTGGCCCAGCGTCACGAGGAGCCTCGCGGCCATTCGCGAGGCTGCGGCTGTCAGTGTTGTGTCGTTCGGACCGGTATTGCCATCGAGCCGCGCCAGGTGCGCGAACTCGGACTCATTCGGAATCAGCCAGTCGGTGACTGCGAGCAGGTCCGGGTCGACGTCGGCCGCGGGTGCGGGATTGAGGATCGTCGTCGCGCCGACCCGCCGGGCCGCCCGAAACGCGGCGAGGGTTACCGGCTGGGGGATCTCGAACTGGCCGATCACGAGGCCCGGCTTGAGGCGCTCGATTGCCGCCGCTGCCGCGCCGGGGTCGATCTCGTCGTTCGCGCCGGCGACACAGGCGATTCGGTTGGCGCCGCCGGGTTCAACCCAGATGGGTGCGACGCCGCTTGTGGCACGGTCGCTGCGCTGCATGCCACTCACGTCGATGCCTTCATCGGTGAGGTGGGCGAGGGTGAGGTCGCCGAAGACGTCACGGCCAAGGCAGCCGATCATCGCCACGTCAGCTCCGAATCGTCGGGCGGCGACGGCCTGGTTAGCGCCCTTGCCGCCGAAGCCGAGTTCGAAAGACCCACCGATCACTGTCTCGCCGGCGGACGGCAGCCTGGGCAGGTAGCTGATCATGTCGGTCATCAGGCTGCCCACGACCGCGATCCTGGGCGCACCAAGTGCCGATTCCATTGGGTCTTTGCTCCCTGAGGCCGTCCATCCGCCCTGGCCCGTTGACCGGAGCAGGATTAGGACTCTACGATTTCTGCAATCGTTCTTACAAACGTAAGCCAGCCGACAAAGGGATCAGGTAGTGGGCGCGATTTCGACGATCGCGGACGTGGCGCGGCAGGCTGGCGTGTCACCGGCAACGGTGTCCCGCTACCTGGTGGGCAAGCCGGTTCGGACCGAGCGCGCGATCCGGCAGGCGATCGAGGAGCTCCGATTTCGTCCTAGCCATGTTGCCCGGAGCTTGAAGTCCGGGCGGACCTCGCACCTGGCGTTGGTGGTCCCGGATGTCACGAACCCGTTCTTCGCCGCGGTGGTGAAGGGCGCTGAGTCGATCTCGCGCCAGGCCGGCTACACGATGGTGCTCTACAACACCGACGAGAGCAGCGAACTCGAGTCGCAGATCATTCTGGACCTTCCGGGACGGGTCGACGGCGTCATCCTGGCACCGGCCGCGGAGGACGCGACCGGTCACAAGCGGCTCGGCGAGGCGGGCGTCCCAGTGGTGTTCCTAGACCGCGAGGCGTTGCCTGTCGGTCAGTGCGACACGGTCGTGGTCGACAACCTCGGGGGCGCGCGGGAGGCGGCCGAACATCTGGTCGGCCTCGGGCACCGGCGCATTGCGATGGTCACCGGTGCTCCCGATTCGACCCCGGGTCGGGAGAGGGCGCAGGGTTTCGCGGCCGCCCTTGAGAGCTGGAATGCCGCGCTCGCTGATGAGCTGATGGTCGGCGGCGGTTTCCGCGAGGACGGCGGGTATCAGGCCATGCTGCGGCTGCTGGCGTTACCCGAGCCGCCGACTGCGGTCTTCGCGACCAACAACCTGATGACCTTCGGCGCGTTGCGGGCGCTGCGCGACATGGCGGTCAGCGTCCCGGCCCAGTTGTCACTGGTGGGTTTCGACGACCACGAACTCGCCCCGCTGCTGTCGCCGGCGCTGACCGTGGTGCACCGGCCAATGGAGGAGCAGGGCGTGCTCGCGATGCGTCTGCTCGTGCAGCGCTTGCGCGGGAAGCGATCCGCCGAGCCGAGTCGGATCGTGCTGGCGACTCGGCTGATCGTGCGTGAATCGACCGCCGCGCCATCGACATCGACCACGCGTTCCGGACAGGCAGACATCAGGAGGCAGTCATAAACGAGCTCATGTCGCGTCGTAGTTTTCTGCGCAACGGCGTGGTCCTGGCCGGCGGCGCCGGCCTGGCAACGACCGCACCGTTCTTAGCGGGTTGTTCGTCGAGCTCTCCTTCACGCGGGAGCAACTCGTCAGGGCAGCGTCTGACCTTCCAGCTGGGCTGGCTGGCCAATGTCGAGAATATGGGGGTGTACACCGCGCTGAACGCGGGCTACTACGCCGCGAACCACCTGGACGTGAACGTTGTCCCCGGCGGACCCGCGGTGTCGGTGGATCCGATCGTGGTCAGCGGAAAAGCGCTGGTCGGCCTGGATTCCGCCGATACTGTTGCCCGAGCCCGGCTCGCCGGCGCGAAGCTGAAGATCGTCGCCGTCACCCTGCAGAAGAATCCAACCGCGATCATGTCGCTGGCCACCAAGCCGATCCGCACCCCGCAGGATCTGGTCGGCAAGAAGCTCGGCATCCAACAGTCCGGCACGGCGATCTTCGATGCGTTTCTCAAGGCCAACCACATCGACCCCAAGTCGGTGACCTACGTGCCTGTCCAGTACGACCCGTCTCCGCTGGTGAACGGGCAGGTCGACGCGTTCTTTTCCTTCCTCACCACCCAGCCGATCCAGCTCAAGGACCAGGGGATCGCTACGGCGACCTTCCTGCTCGCCGACTACGACTACGCGATCTGGGCTGACACCTACCTGGTCAACGAGTCGACCCTGGCCGACAACGCCCGGCGAGCGGCGGTGGTGAACCTGCTGCGCGGCAGCATCCACGGTTGGCAAGACGCCATCGCCAACCCGGACAAGGCAGCCGACCTGATCGTCAACAAGTACGGCAAGAGCCTGAAACTCAACAAGCGCGACCAGCTGCTCACAGCCGACTCGTTCATCCCGCTGATCCAAACCCCGGAAACACGCAAGAACGGGCTGTTGACCATGAGCCAAGCCGGCATCGACGCGAACATCGCCACCATGCAGTCCGTCGGCATCAACATCACTGCCAAGGAACTGTTCGATACCAGCCTGATCGAGGAAGCGACCGCACAGTGACGGGAGAGACTGCCGGGATGGACTCCGCCGATCCGTGGGTCGACGTATGCACGGCGCACGGACTGCCCGCGGACGAAGTGATCTCCGCGCTGCAAAAGTCGATCCGACGGGCCGCGTTGGAGAACGCCGCGTTGCTCGCCTACGAGATGTACCAGACCAGCCCCGAGCTCGAGGAGTACCTCTGGCAGCGGCTGCAGGTCATCTCGGTCGAAGACGCCTGCTCCGGCTCATACCTCGAACCGGTGATCGTCGACGCGCTGTATCGCATGCACAGCCGCATCGACCGGCACCGCGGGGATCGGTTCCTGTTCGCCCTGCACGCGGTGCGCTGTCTCGTCGGCGCCCCGAAGGACCGGATGACCGACGAACTGGCCAACTGGGTGACGCTCACCGTCGAGCGCGACGGCACGCGCCCCGAGATACCCGACGTCGCGTTGGACATGCACACCGCCCGGGGCCAGGCGCTGGGACGGGGGCTACGGCATTTCCTCGAAGAAGGTGCACAGGTCGAGCAGGAGGTCGTCGACCGCGACGAGACCTACCGGCGTCGGCTGCTCGCCGCCTTGGACGACGGATCCCTCACATGAGCACTCTCGCAACCGGTCGTCGTAAGGCCAGCCAGCAGGTGGAAACCGGCGTCGGGCTGCGCGCCGAGGCCGTGGCCAAGACCTTCCGGCTACGGCGCCAGTCCCTCACCGCGCTTTCCGACATCGACCTGCGCACTGACGCGGGCGAGTTCACCGCGCTCATCGGCCCGTCCGGATGCGGCAAGTCGACACTGCTGCGCATGTTCGCGGGCCTGGACACCCCCAGCGAAGGAGCGGTCTCACTGCTCGGCCGCACTCCCGAGCAGATGTGTCGCGAGCATCGGATCGGAGTCGCGTTCCAGGACCCTGCCCTGCTGCCATGGCGGTCAGTGACTGCCAACATCGCGCTGCCCTTCCAGGTCGCCGGGCGACGCGTAGACCGCGCCGCGCTCGAGGCACTCGTCGAACTCGTCGGGTTGTCCGGCTTCGAAAGCGCTCGGCCAGCACAGCTGTCCGGCGGCATGCGGCAACGGGTAGCGATCGCCCGGACCTTGGCCATCGAGCCGGACATCCTGCTGCTCGACGAACCGTTCGGCGCTCTGGACGACATGACCCGGCAGCGGCTCAACATTGAACTGCAACGCATCTGGCTCGAACGCGCCACGACGACCCTGCTGGTCACACACTCCATCCCGGAAGCCGTGTTCCTCGCCGACCGCGTCATCGTGATGACCACCCAGCCCGGCCGAATCCTGACCGACGTGGCCGTGGACCTGCCCCGTCCCCGGCGGCCCGAGGCCCTGCGCAGCCCGGAGTTCCACCAGTTGTGCGACCGTCTTGCGGGGCTCCTGTTCGCGCAGCACGAGCCGCAGTGAGCGTGCTGCGATCCGTCACCGGCTTTGGGGACCACGGCCGGCAGGCACTCGCTGCCCTCACCGGCGTTGCGCTGGTGATCGGGACCTGGATCGTTTGCGCCGCGATCTTCGCCACCGAGCATGTGATCCCGACGCCCTGGGCAGTGTGGAACGCCATCTGGTCAGACCGCGACGTCTATCCGACCAATATCGCTGTCACCGTCAAAGAAGCCGCGATCGGCTTCCTGTGGGGCAACCTGGCCGCCATCGCGCTCGCCGTGCTCTTCGTGCAGATGCCCGCAATCGAACGCGTCCTCCTGCAACTGGCCATCGCCAGCTACTGCGTGCCGCTCGTCGCGGTGGCTCCCATCCTCGTCGTCGTCCTGTCCAACGACCAGCCCAAAGAGGCCTTGGCCGCGCTCTCGGTCTTCTTCACCACCCTGGTCGCGGCCGTTCTCGGAATGCGTTCCGCCCAGCCGGCAACCCTCGACGTCATCCGAGCCAGCGGCGGTCAATCCCTTGCCCAGCTTCGCTACGTACGAGTGCGCGCAGCCCTGCCGAGCCTGTTCGGTGGCCTCCGTATCGCCGCGCCCGCCGCCGTGCTCGGCGCCATCATCGGGGAATACCTCGGCGCGAACGAGGGTCTCGGCGTGGCACTCGTCCAAGCCCAATCCTCCTTCGAGGTCAGCCGAACCTGGGGAATCGCACTGGTCATCTCGGCGCTTGCCGGGTTCGCCTACGGTGCGGTGTCACTGATCGCCCGCCTGCTCGCCCCCGAATCGCACAACGCACTGTCCGCCAACGCGATCGGCGCGGCCCATACCCCTCGCGCGGCAGGACTGCGCAGCCGAATCCTGAGCGGCGCCGTCTTCTTCACCCTGTCGATCGCCACCATCGTGCTGCTCTGGTACGCGCTGCTGCGCGTCTTCCACCTCAACTCATTCTTCGCAAAGACCCCGCTGGATGTCTGGCGCTACATGTTGACCGCGCCAAACGCCGCAAACAACCGTTCCGAACTCTTCTCCGGGCTCGGCATCACCGTCAATGACGCGCTGACCGGCTTCTTCATCGGCACCGCCGCCGCGGTGGCCGCAGCAGTCGTGATGGTCAGCCTCCCCTTGGTCCACCAGGCCATCCTGCCGATCGCTATCGTGCTTCGCTCGGTGCCGATCGTGGCGATGACCCCGCTAGTGGCGCTCATCTTCGGTAGAGGTCGCGTCGGGGTCACCGTCGTCGTCGGCCTCGTCGTCTTCTTCCCCACGCTGGTCAACGTCACGATCGGCCTGCGCGCCGCGCCGAAACAAGCGTGCGACCTCGTGACCTCCCTCGGCGGCACCCGACGGGCCGTCATGGCACGGGTGCGACTCTTCTACGCGCTGCCCGCGCTATTCGCCTCCGCGCGCATTGCCATCCCGGCCGCGCTCGGCGGCGCGACGCTCGCCGAGTGGCTGGCCACCGGCAAGGGTCTCGGCAGCTCGCTCGTCGTGTCCTACAGCAACTCGGCCTTCGACACCCTCTGGTCGGCCGCCGTACTCATCGTCGCCGTGTCGGTCCTCGCCTACGCCTGCATGAGCGCCGCCGAACAATGGGTGACCCGCCGATTCGGAGGCTAGCCACTGCGCCACCCGGGGAGTGGGAGTGCAGGGCGCGCTGGGCGAACGAGGCGCGCGGCGCGAAACCGCGTAGCCGAGTTTCACGCAGCACCGATGCCGCCCGCCCTCCAGTTCCGTCACCGCATCGGGCTCGGCCACGGAGACAGCCGGAGCGAACATCGAGCGCCACCTCGCCGCGGGTGTACCCAGCTCGATCTAGCTTCGCCGCTTCACGGGACTCACGAGCCGGACGCGCGCGACCTCGCCGTGACCGTGAAACCCATCGGCTGTTCGAGACCGCCCAGGCGCTCGCTCTATACACCGATGTGCAACCTGCCGCCCGCCCGCGGCCGGGTAACCGGCGCTGCCTCGGCTCCCAGACTGATCACTCGGCGCGGATAACGCACAGTCGAGCGACCCGCTGATGGTGCGCGAGATCGACGAATCGCGCGCGGCCACCGGTCCCTGGCTCGCCACCCTTAGTGACACGGGTGCCGTCCGCTGGCCATCAGCCACGACCGCGCCACCAGACCGGACCGG
Organism: uncultured Actinomycetes bacterium; assembly: GCA_963733615.1. GTDB lineage: Bacteria > Actinomycetota > Actinomycetes > Mycobacteriales > Jatrophihabitantaceae > DASXRA01. The sequence goes on along the minus strand of CAVTEA010000027.1, from coordinate 3,762 downwards.
CCCACCCGCGAGCACGGCGAGCAACCAACCCCGCCTGCACTTAACACGAACTCGCGACACTTGAATACGCGAGCCCACCAGTATCGGTCCGGGCATGGGCCGGAACCGTAGATCGAGATCAACGAGCGCGCTGGTATTTGGCTCGGTCTCCGGCGAGCGCTCATGAAGCAAGACGTCGACCTCAGGGCAGCCCCCTCTCGGTGCCCCTATTGCTGTCAAGCCGCTGACTCCTCCGCGCCCTGTTCAGTTTTCGCGTGCTGCCGACACGAAGGCAATCGACCTGATTAGGACACCGAGGCATCATGCCGCGGTTTCACGTTTGGTTAAGTCAGCTCCGCTCGCTCGATGTCCTCGTTGATGCAGACAGCTCGCAGACGGCAGCGGTGCGCGTACGAGCTTGGTTGCAGGTCTCGCCTGATGCCGAGGCGTGGCTCGACTCAGCGACGGTGATCCGCTCCATGCCTCACAACGACGAAGCCGCCCTTGGCGCTGACGGTGCCGGCACGTCAACGCCGCGGCAGCTTCTCAACGCGAGCGAGGCCGGCAGACACCTCGGCATCAGTCGCACCAAGGTATTCGAGCTGTTCAAGTCCGGTGCAGTGGAGTCAGTGATGATCGGCAGCCTTCGCCGAGTCAGCGTCGAGCAGCTGCAGCGATTGGTCACCGGCCGGAGCAGCCCCCGCTCCGATGCGTACGGGCTCAAGACGGTGAGCATCTGGTGGCTGCATTCGTGGCCGGTCTATGGCGCGGCGAGTAGCGAGTCGGCGCGGGCTGAGCGCAGGTGCAGGACGGTGCGGCCGTCGCGACGTGTCACGACCAGTCCGGCCGCGCGCAGCACGCCGAGGTGCTGGGAAACGGCGCCGGCGGTGAGCTTGACGCGACGGGCGAGTTCGGAGGTCGTGGTGGGTTCGGCGAGCGCGGCGAGCAGGCTGGCGCGGGTGCGGCCGAGCAGGGCGGCCATCGCGTCCGGTGACGCCTCGCCGGTCTCCCATAGGGTGGCGAGGCCGCGGGCCGGATAACGCAGCGTGCCCGCCGTCACTGGGCGGATGTTCGCAGTCACCCGCGGCCAGGCGAACACGCTCGGGCACAACACCAGGCCGTGCCCGGTTAGATGCACGACGAGCGGCTCCGGCCGCCGCGGGTACACCACGAGCTCCCCCTCGGCCCAGGCGACCTCACGGTGCAGGTCCGCGAAAAGCGCCTGCGCACCACCGTCGGCCAGCACGCGCGCGCGATAGGTGATGTCGGCGTCGAGCAGCCGGAGGATGCGGCCCCAGTGCGGCGCGAGCAGCGCCTCGTACACCTGGCGCAGCGCGGCAACGATGCGCGGCAGATATGCACGCGGGTCCTCAGAAACCTCGCGCGTCACGCCGGATGACCGCCCCAGGAACTCAAGGTCCTTGCGCACCCGGTCCGCCGGCGCCGCGCGCACCCGGCGCAACTCGGTCTCTAGATCGGGTAGCTGTGCGTCCGGGGGTGGCATCAGGAACGCCGGCTTGCCGTGGCCGGAGGTGAGCGCCCGCAGCAGGGCCAGGTCGTCGATGCCCGCGAGCCGCGGACGGGCCCAGCTCGCCCAAGGCAGGTTCACTGCGTGTGCGCCAGGCTGCCGCAGCGTGGATATCGCCATCACGGTCTCGTAGACGGGCGAGATCGCGAAGCGCACGCGGGCGAACTCGGCACCGGTGAGCTCGATGCGGATCCCCAACGTTCCCGTCCCAGATTTAGCCTCAGCTAAATCCTAGCGGGGGATCGACCGGTCACCGCAGATTGTCCGCCGTGGCCCTCTCTGCGAACCGAAAGCACAAGCGCCTGGGCCGTGACTGGCGACTGCTGATCACGGCCGGCACGGTGTCGATGCTCGGGGACGGCGCGTTTCTCACCGCGCTCCCGCTGCTTGCCGCGACGATGACAACCAGCCCGCACCTCATCGCCGGGGTGACCGCCTGGGGGACGCTGCCCTGGCTGCTCACCTCGCTCCCCGCCGGCGCCTACGCCGACCGGTCCGACGCGCGGCGCATGGTCGCGTCCGCGCAGTGGTGGCAGGCGGGCCTGGTCGCCGTGCTCGCCGCGCTGACGATGCTGCACGGCGGGCGACTGGTCGTCCTCTACGCGCTGGCGTTCGCGCTCGGCGTCGCGGACACCGGGGTGCGTGCCGCCTCGCAGAAACTCGTGCCGGCGGTCGTGTCCAGTGAGGACCTGGAACGAGCCAACGGCCTGCAGAACGCCAGCCTGTTCGCAACCAAGCAGTTCCTCGGCCCGCCCCTCGGCGGGCTGCTGTTCGCGATCGCGACCCCGCTGCCGTTCTGGTTCGACGCCGTGAGCTTCATCGTCTCGGCGCTGCTGTTCACACGCATCGCGGCGCGGACGGCGAAAGCGCCACGGCGGGCTCTGCGCGTCGAGGTGGCCGAGGGGCTGCGCTGGCTCGTCGCGCATCGGGTGATCCGCACGCTCTCGGCGCTCGCGGGCGTCGGCAACCTCTGCAACTTCCTCGCGATGTCGACCTTCGTCCTCTTCGCACACCAGCGACTGGGCCTCGGCAGTCTGGGCTACGGAGTCCTGCTCGGTGCCATGGCTGTCGGCGGCGTGGGCGGCAGCCTGCTCAGTCGGCTGCTCGTGACCACCTTCGGTGGGCGTGCCGTTGCCACGACGACGATCTTCACGACACCGACGGCCATGATCGCGATCGGCCTCACCGGACACGACGTAGTAGTCGTCGGCGCCCTCGCCATGATCACGTCGTTCGGCGCATCGGTGTGGAACGTCGCGGTGGCGTCGCTGCGCCAGCGAATGGTGCCGGCCGCGATGTTCGGACGAGTGAGCAGCGCCGGTTCGCTCATCAGCTGGGGCACCCAGCCGATCGGTGCCCTGCTCGGCGGTCTGCTCGCCGGGTGCCTCGGCCTCGCCGCGCCTTGGCTGATCGGCGGCACCGTGCGAATCATCAGCGCCGTGCTCGCGCTGCCGGCGCTGCGCGAATGGCGCCCGGAACGACAATCCGCGATGACGGCACCGCGCACTTGATCAGAACCCAAGCATGACTGGGTCTCGATTGGCTGCCGACTCTCTACCACCGCCTCGACCGACGTCCCGCCGGGACTCCTTCCTCCGGGACCCGGCGAGACTCAGGTGTCCACCTAAGGGGGTCGAGCGCAGGTGCCCACGAGCGCGCGTATTCGGAGATCCTGGAGCCGACGCCGGGACCCACGACGCCGCGAGACCTTCGGCCGTCCTGGCCCTTTGCGGCGGTTGAAGCAACGAGTAGATACGCCCGTCAGCGCATAAGCACGCGTCCGGGCAATGCACGACACTAGGCAGATCCGGCTGCGCCTGACGGAAATGATCTGCACGGAGCGAGCGCGCGCAGATCGCCGGCTCCAGCGTCGCTATGGGCTGAGCTCGCTAATCGGCTGGAGCCCGACCAATGAATCGCGCGAATTTCCGATGAGCGTGAGCGCGCAATGCGCGGACATCGGCGTGATTGCGCTTTCGGGTGCCGACCACCAGCGGAATCAACATCTGCCTACACGGAATGTCAGGACCAACGCTGGCAATGTCGCGGGCGACCTCGCTGGTGACCGCGGTGCGAGCGAAGAGGCCAACCGCGCGGCGCGGCAAGGTCAAGGACATGGGGGTTCGTTGCTGCAGACCGGCGGACCCGGGTCGGCCCAGCGGGCGGTGGGACAGTTTAGGACACCAACGACCGCCGAAAGCGCTTAATGCCCCGGATTCCGGGGCCAAGAGATGTGGGCAAGGGGGGAGTTGAAC
>CAVTEA010000026.1:0-94640 GCA_963733615.1 uncultured Actinomycetes bacterium | reverse complement strand
GCCGATGGCGCTGACGGCAAGGGCGCGCCGACATCTCGGCGAAGGGACTCGAGCGCGACAAGGCGGCGAAGCCGCTCGTGTACAGCGCACCGGCGCTCGGCTCGGAGACTCCCGAGGTGCGGGTGACCAGCGGCGAGTCGGCGTCGGCCGACAGCAAGTCGGCGAAACGTCAGCAGCAGTCGCGCGCCAACCCGAACCGCGGCAGCCGCGGAAACCGCAGCAGCAACGCCCGCAGGCGCAAGCGCTAGCCGATCTGCAGCCGCACGCAACGCCAGCGCCCGTCCAATCCCTCAAGGCGTGCGGCGATCGCGCGAAAGCGCGTACCGGTCTGCACGACCGCCGACAGCTCCGCGACGCCGTCGGCCGGCTCGCAGACCCGAATGATCGCAGTACGGCGGGATCTGCCCAGCTCCGCCGGTTGGGCCGGTCCATATCGGCGATCAGCCCGCCGTACACGCCGTTGCTCAGGTGCGGAGCGAGTTGATGCGGCGACCTGCGTCCGGCCATTGCCTCGAGAGCCGCGATGAGCAGCCTGCGCCCGAACCACAAGGGATCCGGAAGCTGGCCACGCCCGGTCGGCTGAGCGGCGAACTCGTCGCAGCTGTTGACCAGTCGTCGGCGCGATGGCGCGAATGGCAATGGCCGATCGTGTGGGCCAACCAGTGCCAGGTGGCGCTGCGGCATCTCGTCGTCGAACGGCGGTTCGCGTCGCGGTGCGGGGCGAACCGTTACCCGGTGACGGCAGGTGCTGGGCGTCGCGGCGACGTGGCTGAGGGCGGCGGTCATGTGGTTTCTCCTTGACGGGTGTGGTCAGGTGGCGCGTGGAGCGTTTCGCCGGGTCGGATGAGGGATGAGTCGGTGCCGATCACCTGTCGGTTCTGCGCGTACCAGCGCGGCCATTCGGCGGCGATCTCGGTCGGTGTGGCATCCGGGCCCAAGCGGTGGGCGCTGATCAACCAGAGGGAGTCGCCGGGCTCGACCAGGACCTCGCGGCCGGTCGATGACGCGGTGCCGGTCGAGCCCGGTTCGACACGATGGGCGTGACGTGGCGGTGGCGAGCTCGGCAGGGTCGGGGTCGGTACGTGCGGTTGCGCGGCCGGTGGACGATCCGTCGGCCAACCGACCTGCGTCCGGGGTAGGGCGCTGGCGTCGGTGGGCCAGTCTGGCCTCGGCTGCGCGTTAGACACACCCGGCGCGCTGGCAGTGCCGGCGATGGCATGGGCGTCGGCGGCGATCGGCGCGATCAGCACGCCGAGCCCGACCGCGCCGGCGACGGTGCGAAGCAGCGCCTTGGGCAGCATCTGCCGCGCGACATAGCGCGATGTGCGTCCCACCCGGCCCGGGATGGCCGCTGCCAGAACGGCGGCGAAACCGATCGCGAGCCACAGAGCTACGGACCACAGTGCCGCGCAGCCCAGTGTGATCGCCGCGTGGTCGGCCCCAACCCTGGCGACCCAGCTGTGCGGGGCGGCGAGGTCGCCCGCCAGCGCGGCCCAGTGCGGGCTAAAGCACGTCAGCGCGGCGGCATCAATGCCCATGACGATGGCTGGCCAGATGACGCGTTCGGCAGCTTTCATTTCAGTTACCTTCCGTTTGCGTTCATTTGCTTTGGTACACTCTCGATAGCTGCCAGTCAAGCCGAATGATCTAATGCCCACGTCGTACAGCGATCTGGGCGGGATGGGGATTCAATGCGCTGGGAAGGCCTATTCGCGGACCTCGACGCACAGGCGGCCGCGCTCGAGACAGCCGAGCGTGCGGCGGAGGTCGAGGAGCGTGCCCGCGCCGAACTTGGCCGCATCAGGCTGGTCGACCGCCTGCGTCCTGCGCTCGGCAGCGTGCTACGGCTGCGTTGCCGCGGTGGGCTGGCCATTTCCGGTGTCGCGGTGCGCGTCGGCGCCGAGTGGCTGCTGATCGATGAGGGAGGCAATCGCGAGGCGCTGGCTGCGACTGCAATGCTGGTCAGCGTGTCGGGCGTTGGCCGCCTGTCCGACGTGCCCGACGCCGAGAGCGTTGTCGAGTCCCGCCTCGGTTTGCGTCATGCGCTACGGGGTATCGCCCGCGACCGTTCCGCCGTAGCCGTCCATCTCGTCGACGGCACGGTAGTGGCCGGCACGATCGACCGGATCGGCGCGGAGTTCTGCGAGGTGGCGGCGCATGCGCCAGGTGAGCTGCGGCGCCATGGCGATGTGCGCGATGTCCTGGTGGTACCGCTCGGTGCCGTCGTTGCAGTGCGACGCCAGGCGTGAGCTCGCGGGTCGAGCCGCGTGCGTGCTCAGCCGGCGCTCAATCGGCACCGAGGGATGTCTCGGCGTCGGTGAGCGGATGCGCAGAGACGAACTGCTTGGTCTGGTCGTACATGCGCGAGATGTAGCTCTCGAGCTTCTCCCGCTCGACCCGCCACTGGCCGCGCCCGCCGATCTTGATGGCCTCGAGCTCGCCGGTACGCACCAAGGCGTACGTCTGCGACGCGGAAATGTTCAACACGTCTGCGACGTCGGCGAGGGTCAGGAAGCGATCGGTGGCCAAGGCTACGTTTCCCTTCGACTGACCTCTACTGCGTGTGGACGCTTCCAGTATGGCGCAGCTGGCTGCACCCACCGCGGCTTTGTCCACAGGCCGGCGGCGCAAGTCGGTGCGTCGTCGGGCAGTTAGCCAATCTGGTCGGTGTTGCGGTCTGACAAGGACGGCAGGAACACCGCAACCAGGCTGGCCGTGAGTAGGCAGAGGGCCGCGTTGACCGTGACGGCGCTGCTGACCCCGCTGAGCACGTGCTGAGGAGTCGGGCCGCCGAGCACGTCGATGCGGGCGGTTGCAATGGCGGACATGATCGGGATCCCCATGGTGATGCCGACCTGCTGGCTCATCGTGGCCAGTCCCGTCGCGAGCCCCTGCTCGGAGTGGGCCAGCCCCGTCGTGGCCGTGACCATGAAACCGACGATGGCCACCAGATTGGCGATGCCGCCAAGGAACGTGGCGACCAGCAGTAGCGCGATCCAACCTTGGCCGTGGCCGAGAAAGATCAACGGAACGGTGGCCGCCGTCTGGGTCAGCATTCCGCTGACGAGTGCGTTCTTCACACCGTGTGTGGCGATGATCTTCGGTCCGAGCAGGCCACCGACGACGGTGCCGGCGCCCAGCACGGAGAACGACAGCCCGGCCGCGAGAGGGGAGTAGCCAAGAACCCGCTGCAGGTAAAGGGTCAGTAGGAACACCAGCGAGGTCTCGGTGGCGAATGCCAGCAGGCCGGCCAGATTTCCCCAGGCAATGCTGCGCCGGGTCAGGATGCTCACCGGAACCAGCGGCTGCGCAACTCGCTTCTCGATCAGCACGAAGGCGGCCAGCAGCAAGACGCCGACGGCCAATGGTCCATATGCGGACGGGGTTTCCCACGACTTCTGTCCGGCGGAGGTCAGTCCGTACACGACGGCGAGCAGCGCGGAAGTCACGGTCAGCGCGCCCAGCAGGTCCAGTCGCGGTCGCTCGTCCGGACGGCTCTCGATGAGCACTGCCGGTGCTATCGCCAGCACGAGCGCACAGACGGCAACGTTGATGAAGAATGCCCAGCGCCAACTGAGTTCGTCGGTGAGAACGCCGCCGAGGATCGCGCCGGTCGTGAATCCGGCTGCCATCAGCGCTCCGTTGAGCCCAAGCGCCTTGTCACGCGCCGGACCCTCCGGAAAGGAGGTCGTCAGCAGCGACAGCGCAGCCGGCGTGACCGCCGCTGTCGCAAGACCCTGGGCCACCCGTGCGGCTAGCAGCAAGCTCGGCACCGTTGCCACGCCGCCGATCAGCGATGACACCGCGAGCAGCACGATGCCGAGCAGGAACAGGCGCCGCCGTCCGAACAGGTCAGCCAGCCGCCCGAAGAAGAGTGTGAACCCGGCTGCGCACAAGCCGAACGAAGTCGTGATCCATTGCAGGTTCGCCAGCGAGAAGCCCACGTCGTTGCCGATGGCGGGAAGCGCGACGTTGAGGACCGAGAAGTCCACTGCGAGGGTGAAGCCGGCCGTCAGCAAGACGGCGAGGGTCAGTCGCTGGCGGCTCGACATGCGGGCAGGACGTGCGTCGGGCGGCGATGCGTAGACGGTCGTCTGTTTCATCTGTTCCAAGGGCGGCATGGGAGTTCCTTCCAGTACCTTCCGAGCGGGGGACGCGGCGGAGGATCCGCCGGCCACCGAGCCTTCGGCGATGCACGGATGTCAGCCAGAGCTCTGCTGCCCCTAGGCAAGCCGTGCCTAGGCACGTGCCGCCTAGCACTGCCATGGACAGGCAGCGGGCCGGCGACAGCGGCGACAATGGCGGCATGAGCCAGTCCGAGCAGGCCGACGCCGGGGGGTTGGGCGATTTTCTGCGCAGTCGTCGAAGCCGCCTGACTCCCGAAGCGGCGGGCATCATTTCCTACGGCGTGCGGCGGGTCCCTGGGCTTCGTCGCGAAGAACTCGCGCAGCTGGCCGGCGTCAGCGCCACCTACTACACGCGCCTGGAGCAGGGACAGAGCATCAACGCCTCGGAGTCGGTCATCGACGCGATAGCGCGCGCGCTCGGCCTGGACGACGACGAACGGGCGCACCTTTCCGACCTCGCCCGGCCAAGGCCGGCCAAGCAACGGCGCCAGCCACGCCCGGACGTGGCCGACCGCAGCACGGTGCGCCTGATCGAGGCGATGCCGGACGTGCCCGCCGTGGTGCTCGGCCGGCGCAGCGAGGTCCTCGCGTGGAACGAGCTCGGACATCTGCTACTCGCCGGACACCTCGACTTCGACTCGCCGGGCCGCCCGGCCGATCGGCCGAACCTCACCCGCATGCTGTTCCTCGACCCGCACACTCGCGAGCTATACGCCCGCTGGAACGACGAGGCCGCGCGGGCCGTTGCCTCACTACGGTTGGTGGCCGGGCGGTTTCGCGATGACCGCGAGCTTGCCGAACTGATCGGCGAGCTGTCCGTGAAGAGCGACGAATTTGCGCGGCTGTGGTCCAGACATCCGGTCCAGAACTGCGTGTCCGGGGTCAAGCATCTGCACCACCCTGAGGTCGGCGACCTCGACCTCGAGTTCCTGGCTCTGCAGTTGCCCGATGACTCCGGGCACCGCCTCATGACCTACACGGCGGTTGCGCAGACGCCGTCGGCGGCTGCCCTTCGACTGCTCGGGGTGCGGGTGCAGTCCCGCGCGGGCGTGCTCAGCGCGTCCGCGGCCGTGTCCCGACCTGATAACAGACGCAGCGGGCCGCCGCGGGCGTTGTCCACAGATGTCATACGCCGCCTGCCGTGACGCTCTGAGGTTAAGTACGCTCTGCGCGTGCTCGGACGATTCCCGGCTTTGCTCGCCGTTCCCATCATTCTGATCGTAAGTGTTGGCCCGGACCGGTCTGCGCCATGACCACGACATCGCCCACGCCACGACGGGTCAAGACACCCAACTGGTTCGACCTGCGGCTGGTCGCCGGAGTTCTGCTCGTTATCGGTTCGATGGTCGCTGGAGCGGTCACGATCGCCTCCGCGGACTCCAGCAAGCGGGTGTGGGCCGTCACCCGCGACCTCGCGCCCGGCACGGTGCTCACCGCCGCCGACGTGAAGCCGATCAAGGTGCGCCTGCCGAGCCAGGCGCTCTACTTTCCGACCGACAGCAACGGTAGCCAGAACGAGGTGATCGGCAAGACGGTCGCGAGCCAGCTGTTCGGTGGGCAGCCGCTGCTGCGGCCTGCCCTTGAGCAGACGGTGCCAGCCACGACGCTCACCGTGCCCCTGACCAGCGATCGGGCGCCGCGCATCGCCCGCGGGCAGCGCATCGAACTGTGGCTGTCCAGCAAGATCTGTCGCGCGAGTGTCGTGTTGCCGAGCGTGACCGTGCAGGACGTGCAGGGCAGCAGTGGCGGGGCATTCGGCACCAGCAGCGCTGAGAACGTCGTCATCCGCGTGCGGGCGCAAGATGCTGCTCGCGTCGTGACCGCGCTCGGCCTTGACGGCACGGTGATCCGCGCTGGGTTGCTTAGCGGCAACCCTGATCCGGCGGAAGGCGGCGCGCTCGACGATCTCGAGCATTGCGGCGTGAGCTCATGAAGCTGCCGGTGCTCACCGCAGCCGACGGCGCGGGCTGGGAAGCGGGCCTCGTCGTCGCGCTCGAACTCGGCGATCACGGCGTAGCCGTCGTGCGCCGATGCGTCGACGTAGTCGATCTGCTGGCAGTGGCAGCCGCCGGGCAGGCGCGCGCCGCGCTGGTGGCCGCCGCCCTTCGCCGCCTGGACGCCGATGCCGTCGACCGGCTCGTCGCTGCCGGGGTCATGCCGGTGGGCGTCGTACGCCGCGGCGACACGGCCGCGGAGGATCGCCTGCGGGCGATCGGCGTGGCGCATCTCGTCCCCGACGATGCCGAGCCGAGCGTCGTGGCGTCCGTGATCGCACAGGCCGTCGCCGTCGACGACGGCAGTGCTCGGCCCCGTCCGCTGCGTACTTTCGGCGACCCTGCGGCGGCGACGTCTCAGGTCATCCCGCCGACCGGCACGCCCGCGGGCGCGCCGCCGCCCCGTCGCCGCGGCTCGGTGGTGGCCGTGTGGGGGCCGACCGGCGCACCAGGTCGCACCACCGTGGCGGTCGCCCTGGCCGACGAGCTGGCGCGGCTCGGATGCACGAGCCTGCTGGTCGATGCCGACGTCTACGGCGGCGTGATCGCCGCGATCCTGGGTCTGCTCGACGAGTCGCCGGGCGTGGCCGCCGCCTGCCGGCAGGCCTCCTCGAGCAGGCTCGACGCGGCGGCGCTTGCCGGATTGTGCTGGCAGCTTGCCCCTACCCTGCGGGTGCTCACCGGGATCCCGCGCGCCGAGCGCTGGCCGGAGCTGCGTACGGCTGCCGTCGAGTCGGTGCTGGCCGCCGCCCGCGACTTGGCCGACTTCACTGTCATTGACTGCGGCTTTTCTCTCGAGTCGGACGAGGAGCTCTCTTACGACACGCTCGCCCCGCGGCGCAACGGGGCGACCCTGGCCGTGCTCGATGCGGCCGACGTGATCCTCGCCGTGGGCGCCGCGGATCCCATCGGCTTGCAGCGGCTGGTCCGTGGACTCGCCGAGCTTCGCGACGCCGAGATCGCAGCTCCGATCTGGGTGGTGCTGAACAAGGTGCGTCGCGGAGTCGTCCCTGGCGATCCGCGCGCCGAGCTGAGCGCGGCCCTTGATCGGTTCGCAGGCCGGCAACCGGCGGCGTTGCTGCCCTTCGACGGCGACTCGCTCGACGCTGCGCTCGCCGTCGGCAAGACACTCGGCGAGGTGCGGCCCACCAGCCCGCTGCGGCAGGCGACGACCGAGCTCGCGGCTGGGCTCGCGGGAATCCCGCTGGCCCGGCGTCGGCGTCGCCGCGCGTGAGATCGTGCGGGTCCGGTGCCCGGCAAAGGGCGAGATGAGCGCTTCGGGGTTGCCGCGATTCGGGCGCAGTTTCGCCCGCCCGGGACATCTAGGTTCGCGGCATGTCACGATGCATGGTCTGCACCTGAGATCGCGTGACAATAGTGGGTGAGCGCCCAGCGAGGAGCCTGACCTGATGACCGACCGGCTTTCGGCCCTGGATGTGTCCTTCCTGTACCTGGAAGGGCGCACGACGCCGATGCACGTCGGGGGGCTGGCGATCTTCGAGCCGCCGGCCGGGGGCTTCGACTACGAACGGCTCGTCGACCTGATCGAGGAGCGCATATCGCTCGTGCCCCGCTATCGCCAGAAGGTGCGCTTGGTTCCGGGGCACATCGCAAATCCGGTGTGGGTCGACGATTCGGACTTCGACATCACCTACCACGTGCGGCGCTCGGCGCTTCCACGTCCGGGTTCGGATGACCAGCTGCACGAGTTCTGCGCCCGGATCCAGTCCCGGCCGCTGGACCGCAACCGGCCGTTATGGGAGATGTACCTGGTCGAGGGCCTCGAGCAGGGCCGATTCGCGATCATCACCAAGACGCACCATGCGATGGTCGACGGCATCAGCGCGATCGACATCGGACACGTGATCCTCGATGTCGCACCCACTCCGCGCGACGTTCCGGACGACCTCTGGATGCCTGAGCCCGAGCCGAGTCGTGTCCAGCTCGTCACCGGCGCGGTATCGGAGATGGTGCAGCGCCCTAGCGCCGTGTTCGACATGGTTCGGCTGAGTCTGCATGATCTGCGGTCGACGGTCCGACGAGCGTTCGAAGCTGTGGAAGGCATCGCCTCCGCCGCTCGGGCGGCCGTCAAGCCCGCACCGTCCTCGCCGCTGAACGCAGCGATCGGCGAGCAGCGGCGCTACGCCGTAGCCCGCACGTCCCTCGACGACTACAAACTCGTGCGCAAGGAGCATGGCGGCACGATCAATGACGTCGTGCTCGCCACCGTCGCCGGCGCCCTGCGTGGTTGGCTGCTGTTCCGCGGCGAGTCGGTGACTCCGGCGACGACCGTCCGGGCGATGGTGCCAGTCAGCGTTCGCACCGACGCCGAGGCGGGCGCGCTGGGTAACCGGGTGTCCGCAGTGTTCGTCGATCTGCCAGTGGGCGAGGCGAGCGCGGTCATGCGTCTGTCGCAGGTTAGTTACGCGATGAAAGGCCACAAGGAATCGGGCCAATCCGTGGGCGCCGATGCGCTGGTCGCCCTTTCGGGCTTCGCGCCACCGACCTTGCACGCGATGGGCGCGCGTCTGGCCAACGGCCTGACCCGCCGCCTGTTCAATCTGGTCGTGACCAACGTGCCTGGGCCGCAGATTCCCCTTTATGCGGCTGGGGCAAAGCTGCTCGAGATGTACCCGGTTGTTCCCCTGGCCATCGGGCAGGCGGTGAGCATAGGCCTGACGTCATACGACGGCGGCGTCTACTACGGTCTCAACGCCGATCGTGACGCGATGTCGGACGTCGGCGTGCTGGCCAGTCTGATCGAGGAGTCCCTCGCCGAACTGGTAGCGGCCAGTGCCGGTTCCGCGCACCGCAGCGCTCCAGCCGAAGGCTAAGCGACGCTGTCATGGCAACGCGCATCCGGAGAGTCTCGCCGTGACCGAAGCGGCGGGTGTCGAAGAGCCCGCGTCGGGCGTAGCGCCGGCCCCTCCGCGGCGCGCAATCGTGCTGGGGAGCGGCGGGGTGCTGGGATTCGCCTGGATGGTGGGGGCGCTGGCCGCCTTCGAGGCCGAGGCGCGAGTCGACGCTCGTTCGGTTGATCTGGTCGTGGGAACGTCGGCCGGATCGGTTGCCGCAGCACTGCTCTCCTGTGGTGTGTCGGTCGACGAGATCCGCCGGCATCACCAGGGTGTGCCGGCACCGACGGATCCACCCATCGCGTTCGACTACGACCTCGACACTGGCGGCGCTCTGCCGTTGCGGCCACGGCTTCGCCCGGGCTCGCCGCGGCTGTTGTTCGACGCCGTGCGTCATCCCCGGCAGTCGCGCGCGATCGTCGCGCTGGCGGGCGCGCTGCCTGCCGGGCGGGGCACGCTGGCCCCGGTGCGGCGGTTGATCGATGCCGTGACAGCCAGCACTTCGCTCGGTGACGGCTGGCCCACGCGTCCGCGCACCTGGATCGTCGCGACCGACTACGGCACCGGGCGCCGGGTGGTGTTCGGCCGCGACGCTCTTGCCGCGCTGCCGGACGCCGTGGTGGCATCGTGTGCGATCCCGGCGTGGTACCCGCCGGTCGCCATCGACGGGCGGTCCTACATCGATGGCGGCGCCGTCTCGAATGCGTCCGTCGATCTGGTCGCCGACACGGGCGTCGACGAGCTGTACGTCTTCGCGCCGATGGCATCAGTCGAGCGAGACCGGCCGATGTCTCCTGCCTTGCGGATCGAGCGCGCGATTCGCCGTGCGATCACCCGTGGCATCGTCGCCGACCTCGACGTGCTGCGCGCTCGCGAGGTCCGCGTCATCTTCGTCACGCCGGGGCCTGAGGATCTGATGGTGATCGGGGCCAATCTGATGAATCCGCGGCGGCGCGTCGAGGTGCTCGAGACCGCCATGCGCACGGCAGCCATCCAGCTGCGGGTGCAGCTCGCGGCGCGCTCGCGTGGCAATCGCCGAGCCAGCGGGCAGGCCCCGTCGTGAGGGTCTACCTACCGGCCACGACGTCGGTGCTCGGCAGCCTGGTCGACGAGCAGGCGGTCGGGCCCGCGCCGATCACCGCTTTCGCAGTCACGCCGGGTCTTCGCGAGTGGTATGTCGACGATGACCTCGAGGAGCTGGAGTACGCCGCGATGCTCGACGCGTCGCGCGCCTCGCTGCGCTTGCTCGCGGCCGATCCGTCGGCGGCTTCTCGCCGCGTGGTTCTGGCCGCGGATGTGCCCGACGAGCTGGTGACCGTTCGCGACGACCTCGACCGGGGAGTCGTGCGCCTCGCCGAGCCGGTGCCGGTACGGCAGGTGGTCTCCGCACACGTCGATGACGCGTCGGCAGAGCAGGCGGTCGTTGCCGCAGCGGCCGCGATCGATGGCGCCGACCTCGGCGACGCGAGCGCCCAGGACGTCGTCGACGATGCCGAGGCGTTCGAGCTCGCCTGGTATGCCATCCAGGAGATCCCAGCGCTCCTCGAGCTGCTGTAGCGCCGAGGCGGCTTCGTGGCCGTCGGCGGTGGTTGTCTGGCACCGGGTCGGATCTCGCCCGGCCGCTCATCGCCGCTGCTGACCTGAGCCGCACGTCTGCTTCGGACGCCAGCTTAGGATCGGTATGACGTTGGCAGCGCTGCCGATGACGGTCACGGAGGCCAGAGCATATGGACGCGATTACACACCCACCCGTTCCCATCAACGAACCGGTGCGCGCCTACGCACCGGGCAGCCCGGAGATCAGGGCGCTGGCCACGAAGCTCGGCGAATTCGCCAGCGGAGGCGTCGAGCTGTCGATGACGATCGGCGGTGTACAGCGGATGGGCGCGGGCGACCGGATCGAGGTCGTCCAGCCGCACCGGCACGCGGCGGTACTCGGCGTGAGCGCCCAGGCCGGCCCGGGCGATGTTCAAGCCGCAATCGACGCTGCGTTGGCTGCTGCACCCGCCTGGCGTGAGCTTCCGTTCGACGAGCGCGCAGCGGTCTTTCTGCGTGCCGCCGACCTGCTCGCCACGACGTGGCGCGACACACTGAACGCCGCGACGATGCTGGGGCAGTCCAAGACCGTCCAGCAGGCCGAGATCGACTCTGCGTGCGAGCTGATCGACTTCCTGCGCTACAACGTGCATTTCGCGCGGCAGATCCTGGAGAACCAGCCCGCGAGCTCGCCACTCACCTGGAACAGGTCGGACTATCGGCCGCTCGAGGGATTCGTCCTCGCAATCACACCGTTCAACTTCACCGCCATCGCCGGCAACCTGCCGACCGCACCCGCCTTGCTCGGCAACGTCGTCGTGTGGAAGCCCTCGCCGACACAGCAGCTTGCCGCGCACTGGACGATGCGGCTGCTCGAGGCCGCTGGGCTGCCGCCCGGGGTGATCAATCTGGTGACCGGCGACGGCAGTGCCGTGAGCGAGGTGGCGCTGCCGCATCGCGACCTGGCCGGTATTCACTTCACCGGCTCGACTGCAACGTTCCAGCGGCTGTGGCAGGGCGTGGGTGCCCAAATCGGCTCCTATGCGACGTACCCCCGCCTGGTCGGCGAGACCGGGGGGAAGGACTTCGTGCTGGCGCATCCTTCTGCCGAACCGTCCGCGCTGGTCGTCGCGCTTGCGCGTGGCGCGTTTGAGTATCAGGGGCAGAAGTGTTCTGCGGCCTCGCGCGCATACCTGCCGAAGTCGCTGTGGGACGCAGGGGTGCGCGACGAGCTCGTGGCACTGGCCGAGTCGCTCACCTACGGTGACGTCAACGATCTCACCCAGTTCGGTGGCGCCGTGATCGACCGGCGAGCCTTCGATCGTCTCAGCGGCGTCATCGATCGGCTGCACGGCGAGCCTTCTGCGCACATCATTGCCGGCGGCAAAGCCGACGACAGCGTGGGCTACTTCGTTCGCCCGACGGTCGTCGAATCCAGCGACCCGACGCACGAGGTATTCGTTCAGGAGTACTTCGGCCCGATCCTCGCGGTGCACGTATACGACGACACCTCGGATGCGGTCGAGTCATGGCGGTCGACGATCGAGCAACTGGAGTCGGCGTCGCCGTACGCGCTGACCGGGGCGGTGTTCGCTACAGAACGCCCCGCGATCGAGGAGGCATCGCGCATGCTGCGCTTTGCCGCCGGGAACTTCTACGTCAACGACAAGCCGACCGGTGCCGTTGTCGGCCAGCAACCATTCGGCGGCGGACGTGCGTCCGGCACGAACGACAAAGCCGGCTCGGTGTGGAACCTCTTGCGCTGGGTGTCGCCCCGCTCCATCAAGGAGAACTTCGTGCCGCCCACCGACCACCGGTACCCGCACATGGGCTAAGGCAGCGCGATCTGGATGGGGAGCACGTCGGATCCGGGCGCGAGCGAACGCAGCTGCGGTTGATCGATGACGAGGACGCCCCTCCCAGGTATCGCCGGGCTCTACCGCGAGGAAGTCTGACGCCGAGCAGGTCACCGTCGCCGGGCCCCGGACGCAGAAGTAGGCCACAACGGCTTCGCCGTACCTCGCTGGCGATGCCGCGGTACGTGACGGCAAGTTCGTCGCTGCGCCCAGCAACAACAGCGGCGATGTCACCGGCCTTCACATACTCGGTCAGCGCATCGCCGGTCGGGGTGTCGAGAAACTGCTCGCTGTCGTCGACCAGCAGCAGCGCGGACTCGGCGCTCATCGGCCGAAGCTGCCAAGCATCGTCTTCGGGCGTGAGGACTGATGCGCTCACCGCCGACGCCGCGTCGAACAGGGCAGATCGTCGGGGGGCTGCTACCAGCAGCGTCCTGCCCGCCGCCGCTGCCTGCGCCAGGATCAGCCGCAGGACGGTGGTGCGGCCCGATCTCGGCGGCCCGGCAACGGTCATCCGCGTGCCTTGGGCAAACAGGTTCACCGCGACCATCTCGGCTGCGTCGCCGCCAAGGCCGAGGACCGTCAACCCCGAAGAGGCCGGCCCGAGCTCGGATCGGGCTATCCGGTTGGGCAGGGTCCGGATCTGAAACGGCGGCGTGACGCGAGCCCCGGTGTGCGTCGTAGCGGCAATGTCGAGCGCCGCCTGGCGCTGCTCGGCGGCGCCAGGCGCAGCACCCGCGAACCCGAACTGCACCTCGGTGGCGTCGTCGGCTTTGATGGCACGTCCGGGCGGCAGTGCGGCAGGTATCGCCTGCGTCGGGATCCCGGCGAAGGAGTAGTCGGCGCGATCGGCCAGGCGCAGGACGAACTTGCGCGCCGCCGCACCTGCCAGGCGCGCGGCGAGAGCGGAGCGATCGCCCGCCAGCGCAATGGTGAGGCCGACGGCGGCGGATTCGCGCAGCAGTCCGAGCAACACGTCGACGCATTGTCCGCCGTCATGCTCATCGGCAGCTGCGGTAAATCCCTCCCAGCCGTCGATCAGCAAGATGAGCAGTGGAATCGGTACCGCCACAGCGGCGGCGCGGGCCTCGGCGATCGAGCTCAACCCGAGTTCGGCCAGCACCGATGACGTCGCGCTACCTCGGCCGTTAGCCGGGCGAGCAGCCGATCTACGGCAGCGAAGTTGTCGCGGGTGACCAATCCGCCGCAATGCGGCAGCTCCGCGAGCGGGCGAAGGCCACCGCCTGCGCAGTCGATGCCATATACGTGCAGCTCATCGGGCGATAGCCGTGAAGCAGCGGTCAACGCCATGGTGCGCAAGGTGGTGCTTCGCCCGGACCTCGGGCCACCGATCAGGATCATCGGCCCGCCGGCGGCCAGGTCGACGCATATCGGGGGCTGACATTGCGCGTCTGGAAGATCGGTCAGACCGAGAGCGACCGTGGCGGCCGGCGCCGGCGAGGGAACGGCGCTCATCGGTAGGTGATCTGGGAGTGCCGGCAGCCACGGTCGCGCCGGCAGCGGCCAGGCTGACCTTGCCGCAGCCTCGCGGCAAGCATCGACGAGCAGTTGCAAATCGGTCTTGCCCTCGTCCTGGGCGGTGCGGCCGCGGGCTCGCCGACCCCACTCGTCAAGGCCGATGACAACGGGCGCGTTCCCGTCGGTCGGGGCCGCTGCGCCAACCCGGGCGGTCTGGATTTCGGTCAATGCTGATCCGGCTCGCACAATGGCACGCCCGGGCTGATGCTTGTCGATCGTGGCTGCCGCCTCCGACCCAATGACGTCGGCGGACTCTGCGGGGTCGGTGACCCGCAATGCGATACGCAGCGCGATGTTGGCTCTGATCTCCGGTGAGATCACCCCGCCTGGGCGCTGAGTTGCCAGCACGAGATGTACGCCGAGCGATCGCCCGCGCTGCGCGATACCGATCAGGCCGGCCATGAACTCGGGTAGTTCTTCGGCCAGGGCAGCGAACTCATCGACAACCAGTACCAGGCGCGCCAGCGGCTCGGCGTCGTGCTGCGATGCGCGGCGATATGCGTCGAGATCCTTGGCGGCGGCATTCGCGAACAACGCCTCGCGGCGTCGAAGCTCGGCGTTGAGCGACTGCAGGGCTCGCTGCGTCAGGTGTGTGTCGAGATCGGTGACCAGGCCGACGGTATGCGGCAGCCGCGCGCAATCGGCAAATGCGGCGCCGCCTTTGTAGTCGATCAGTACGAACGACATCGCGTTCGGAGCATTGGCTGCCGCCAAGCTCGCGACGAGCGACTGCAACAGTTCGGACTTGCCTGCGCCTGTCGTACCGGCGATGAGCGCGTGCGGCCCGTCGCGCACGAGGTCGAGATTGAAGGGTCCTTCGAGCGCGATGCCGAGCGTGACGCAAGGTTCGCCGAATGCACTCCACCGGGCGAGCAGTGATTCCGGCGCGGGGTCTGCGAGATCGAGAAGTTCGAGCAGGCGGCACGAGTCAGGGATGGCCGATGCTGAATCCGCGCCCGCGTCAACGAGCGGCGCGAGTGCCCGTGCCACCCGCTCGGCCCAGCGCGCGCTCACCCGGTCGCCGATGACCTCGCGAAGGGCAACGCCGCTTGTCGAGTCGACGACCAGCCGAGTGCCGGTCTCGCCGCCAACCCGGGTAACTGTGACGCACGCAGTTGGCAGCCGCCGTTCCTCGTCATCCAGGCACAGCGCAGTGATCCCGACGGCCGCGCCGGCGGCAAGTACCCGAGCCAGGCCGGGAACATCGGCGAGAGCGCCGGATCGGTCGATAACCAGGACGGTCCACGGTCCCGGCCACCCCGCTGGATCAAGCTGTCTGCTAGCAAGTCGACCATCGATAAGTCGCAACAAGTCGGCGACCAGGGCGGCTCGGTCATCGGCGGTGCGCGCGACTCGCGAGCGCAAGTGGGGTAGCCACCTCGCCCACGTCCACGCCGGAGCGGTGTCGTCGGACAGCAGGAGAATCAGATCGAGATCGGCGGGCGAGTGCAGTACGGCAAGCTGGGCGACCGCCCAACGCACGGTGCCGAGGGCGATGCCGCGCGGTCCAGCGATTCCGGCCGGGCCGCGCCTCAGGTTGAGGCAGGCCGGGACGAGAGATGCCATGCCGGCTGGCTCAACGGCGGAGCCGTGGCGGGCCCGCAGGGCTGCGGGCTGATCAGCCAGACCGACACGTACCTCGAGCAGGTCCGGATCGCCACGACGGCGCTCCCACAGGCGGCAGCCGGGAATCGTCGCCGTCCGCGACACGGCCGCCGCATCCGGATGTGCGCGTCTGCGGTGAGCGATCTCGGCGCCGAGCAGTTCCAGCAGCTCGGCTCGCGCCTGTGCTTCGCGACGATGGAAACTGACCGCCGCGCGTCTACGGTCGCGGCGCCAATGCAGGCGATCCCCGGCGGCAGTGCCGATCATGACGATCGGCGAGAGCAGGGTGAACGCAAGGAAGTCGGCATTGTGCGTGCTGAGTGCGAGCACCCCGCCGGCGATTGCCGGAAGTAGCGCAGCAAACCACTGCATGCGCTGCGGGCCACCAGACGGCGCGCGCACGGGCAGCGTGACCTCCCGTTCGGGCAGGCCCGGTGACAGTCTCGGTGGGCGATTGACCAATCGGGTGCCGTCCGGTCCCGGGCGGACCGCAGCTGCGGGCTCGTCAGCGCCGGCAATGCACAGCAGTGATTCGCCCAGGCGCAGCAGGTCGCCGGGCCGGACCGTCGAGCCGTCGGCCTCAACCGGAACACCACCGCGAAGCGTGCCATTGGTCGAACCAAGATCACGCACGGTGATACCTGCAGATGTAATCGTCACGGTGGCGTGCTGGCGCGATACGTCTGGATCGGTCAACGTCAGATCGCACGAGGGCGCGCGGCCGATCGTGACGACGCCCCGAGGTAGCGCCACGATCATCCCGGCGTCCGGACCCCCGACGACGTGTATGCGAAGGACAGCACCGGCGGTGAGGTCGCGCTCGCCCGCTCGGCCAACGTCGACGATGTCGCCCGGTCGCAGTCCCGGCCCGCCCAGCAGGGCGGCAGCCGGCAAACTGCGCGAGCCGTTCCAGAAGGTCGGCTCGCTGCCGTCGGCGCACGGAAGAACGGCGGCAAGTTCAGCGGCAATCGCGCCGAGCGACGTGCCGACTGGCGCGCTCAACTCGACATCGCGGCAATAGCCGTCCGCGTCACGTACCGATAGCCGAATTTGCATGTCGCGAAGTCTGCCGATCGGCGAGCCTCGATTGCCGCGGGAAATCAAATCTGTGGATAACTTCCGAGGATGTCCTGGTTATCCACAGATCCGAATGAGAGCCCGCGAGAGTGGCGAGGATCTGCGTAGCGTTCCGGCACGTTCCACACCGTCACTAGTGCCGAGCCCATGCGATGTGCTCGGCGATCGCGAAAGGATCCTCAAATGCCCAGTCTCAAGGTCACGCCGCCGCAGCTTCAGTCCCTGAGCGGAAGCGTGTCTCGCACATCGGCCGATGTGCGAGGCTCGCACCAGAGCCTCAAAGGGCAACTCACGCCGCTGTTCGGCGCGGACTGGTCGGGTCAGGCGGCCGTACAGTTCAAGGGCCTCTACGAGCAGTTCGATCAGCACGCGAAGGGTCTGTCCGACGCACTCGACGGCATCGGCCAACTCCTCGGCAGGGCTGGAGCGGCCTACGCCGAGGTCGAGCAGCAGATCGCCTCGTCGTTTCGTTGATCTCGTCAACCGGTGCACTGCGCAGGCTGCGCCGAGGTCGGGCGCGCTTCTGGTCTGTATGCGACTAGCCTCTGGGCACAGTGAGCATCTCTGGGCCGCCCGATCAGAATCTGCTCGTCTGCGTCGAGCGCTCGCTCGTTGCGCGATACCGGGCCGAGCCGGCGCGGGCGTCAGTGTCCTTCCTCGGGGTTGAGCCAATCGAAGTGCTGAGGTTCGACACCGGATCGGGCTCGTCGGCCTACGTGAGCTTAGGCATGTCACGCGAACCGATGGGCGGGTCGAACGAGCGGCTGGCTACCGAGGCAGGTGTGCGCGCCGAGTTGGTCGTGCACTCGCGGGGCAGCGCTGTAGACCTATGGCGGCGCCTGGCGGTCCTCGCCGCCGCTCCTGCGGTCGAAGGGGTCGTGTATCGCGACGGGATGACGGTCGATCTCGGTAGTCCGCTCGCCGAGCGATCACGGTGCACCGGCGCGCTGGTCGTGGCGTCAGGCTTGCCGTCCGTCGTGTCGGACCTGGCCGAGGTGCAAATCCTTGAGCTCATGCCTGCGACATCGACAGAATTGGCGTGGTGTCGCGTCCATGGAGCCAAGGCACTTCGCGAGCGGTGGGCTTCGCAACAGGTCGATCAGCGCGACTTGATGCGAAACGCTGCGCGGCTGGACTAATGGATTCCCGCTGGTCCGCCTAGGTCGGCGACGTGATCACGTGCAAGGGCAACCCGCTACGCAGTGGGCTCACCGGCCGACGTGCTCGTGGCAGCTGCCCGATTCGGGGCGCGGTCGGATCGGTCGCGCACCGCTGTGCGGCGTGGCAGCCTTCGCCCGAACGGGATCGGCGGAATGCGCGAGGAATCACCTGAGGCGAATGTCCACCACATCTCGAGCGGCACGAACGACGCGATGGCTACGCAGTGCGGCAAGAAGATGATCGAGACGCCGGCGAAGACCGCCAGATGAAACGACCACATGCCGAGCGCTACGCCGGTCTTGGTGCGATCGCTTCGGGCGAGGAGCACCAACGGTGAGGCCAGTTCGGCGGTGATCATCGCGAACTGCATCGGCACCAGAATCTGCGGCTTGTCGAGCAGCCAGTTCGACAGCGGGGTGTGCCGGCGCAACACCGCTCGTTCAAGGGTTGCACCAGTGGCCCAGCTCCATCCACCGAAACGGATCTTCGCCCACGCGGCCAGAAAGTAGGTGAGAACCACCGCAACCTGTACGCAGCGCAGGGCCCAGCCGGCAGCCGCCGATGCCGACCGGTCGCGTGCACGGGCTCGCCCGACCGTGGGCAGCACGGCCAGGGCAATGAGGAACGCGAACCGGTCGTGGTCGACCTTGCCGTAGGACATCGCGATGAGCATCCACGCCAGGTACAAAGCACCGGCGAGTGATCCAGTGAGTCGCGGCGTCCAGCCGCTCGCTGCCGCGAGAGATGCGATCACGACTGCCACCTCGATCACGACCACGATCGCGGCGGTCGGTATGGGCAGGTGTAGCAGGCGCGCCAGGTAGAGGGGATGGTAGAGCGTGCGACCGAGGGCGGCGTGTGATCGCACCCACGAGCCGGTAAGCAATACGTCGATCGGCACGTAGAGGTAGACCAGCACGCGGAACACGGCGATGCGCCCGAGCGGCACTGGCGTGAACCACCAACGTGTCACGGCGACACCGGTATCGAGCAGATGACCGAGATGGTGGGCTTCGCCGAGCGGCCGTGATGCAGCGGGTGAACGAGCCACACGAGTCGCAGCGTGCGTGCCGAACCGTGCAAGTGTGCGGTGTAGAGCGGTACCAGTTCCGCCAGCTCCGATCGGTGGGCCACAAGGTCGCCCAGGCGCCCTTCGAGTTCGGCGCGGCGCGGTGCGCCTGCCATATTCGTCACGTCGAGCATCTGACCGGACTGGGTCAGCACTTGCACGCGCAGTTCGCGTACGGCGCCGTTCGGGTCGTCGCGAGTCGAGTACATCCGGAACGGGCCGAACGGGAAGTCGTCATCGTCGCCATTCACCGTGCCCGCCAGGACGATCACCGCACAGATCGCCACCGCCGTGAGCCGGACGATGACTCCCCGGCGCCCGAGCGGCGGCTGCGTCGCAACGTTGTGCGCCGGCGTCACCGGCTCGCAGTTGCTGCTCTCGTCGTCACGCACGCTCACTGGTCGACCCGAGCATGTGCGTCACGGTCACAAAGCGCATGCCGCGCTGCCGGATCGAGTCGATGAGGGCGGGCAACGCCGCGACGACCACCTCGTTGTTCAGCGTCCCGCCGTCGTGCGCCAGGATGATCGACCCCGGTACGGCTTGGCTCGCCAGTCTCGTCGCGTTCGATGCCGCGTTGTCGGACACGTTGAACTTCAGGTCCCAGAGCACGATCGGGTAGTGCATGGTGGCTGCCACCATCGTGGTGGCTCCGGAGAAGCAGCCGTACGGCGGCCGGAAGGCCGTGGGCGCCCGACCGGTGAGCTGCTTGATCACCTGCTCGGTCCGCTTGAGTTCGCGGGTCACGGATGTGGCATGACCGAGCGACATATCCGGATGGGACCACGTGTGGTTGGCGATCTCGTGTCGCCGCGCCGCTCGTGTGATCATCGAGGGCAGGTCGGATGCATGCCTGCCGACGACGAAGAACGTCGCCGGAACGTCTTTCGCGTCGAGGATGTCGAGCACGCGGGCCGTGTAACGGGCCGACGGCCCATCGTCGAACGTCAGCGCGAGTACGGGTTCGCCCGCCGGACCGCGATAGGCAATCGTGGTCTGGCGCAGGTCGATCGGCCGGGCGCAGCCGACGGCGTGCCCGGACAGTGACGCATCCTGCTGAAGGCGGTACTCGCTCGCACCGCCGACGCCGCTCGCGCCGAGAATCGCGCCACCGGTGACCAGACCGGCGCAGCGGAAGAAGGCGCGGCGCTCCACAGTAAAAGCATACACAGTCTTTACATGAGCGCCCTGTCGGCCGAACACCGGACATCACAGCCAGCCGTTGCGCTTGAACGAGCGGTAAAGCCCGATGCAGACCAGCAACACCACCCCGACGACCAGCGGGTAGCCAAAGCGCCAATGGGTCTCGGGCATGTGGTCGAAATTCATGCCATAGATGCCCGCCACCATCGTGGGCACCGCAGCGATCGCGACCCAGGCCGAGATCTTTCGCATGTCCTCGTTCTGGCCCACCGATACCTGGGCCAGGTTCGCGGCAAAGAGCGTGTTGAGCAGATCGTCGAACGAGGCGACCTGCTCAACCACCTGTGAGAGGTGGTCGTCGACGTCGCGGAAGTACTCGCGGATGTCTTCGGCGACGAGGCGAAGCGGCCGGTCGGCCAGCGTGCGCAACGGCGCCGACAACGGCGTCGCCGAACGTCGCAAGGCTAAAACCTCACGCTTGAGGACGTACATGCGGTTGCTGTCCGCGGCGCGATTGGCGCCGGCAAATACGGAGGTCTCGAGCTCGTCGATGTCTGCCTGCAACGCTGCCGTGACCGCCAGATAGTCATCGACGGTCCGGTCGAGAATCGCGTGCAGCACCACGGACGGGCCGAGCGCCAGCAGTTCGCGGTCGGCCTCAAGTCGCTTGCGCAGGCTGCGGAGGCTGCCGTGCTCGCCGTGCCGGACGGTGATCACGTAGTTGGCGCCGAGAAACACCATGACTTCGCCGGTATCGACGACCTCCGCCGAGCCGTGCGGTTGCGTCTCGTCGTAGTGCACGGTCTTCACGACGGCGAAGAGCATGTCGTCGTACTGCTCGAGTTTGGGGCGCTGGTGAGCCTGGACGGCGTCCTCGACGGCCAGGCGATGCAGCGCGAAGTGGCTTGCTATCCCGGCAAGCTGGCGCTCGCTGGGCTCGTGCAGCCCGATCCACACGAAGCCCGAGCGCTGCCGAAGGACGTCGTCGTGCGCCTGCTCCCAGGTCGGCTCGCCCGGACCCCGGCGACCGTCGCGATACACCGCGCAATCGACGATCGCGGTACTTCGGTCGACGTCCGGGATCCAGGGCACGTGAGGCTTCCGTCCCGGGCGCAGGGCACCGGGCCGGAACGAGCGAGGACGCGGGACTGTGGGCATCTCGCCACATTGTGCTCCGCCGCTGAGCAGTTGGCGGCAAGATGCGATTCCGATGCGCCCAGATGACCGAAGATGGGCATGGCTGAGGTCGAGAGGGAGTGGGAACGTGCAGTTCGGCCGGTATTACGAAGAGTTCGAGGTCGGTGCCGTATACCGGCACTGGCCGGGCAAGACCGTCACCGAGTACGACGACCATCTGTTCTGTCTGCTGACCATGAACCACCACCCACTGCACCTGGACGCGAACTTCGCCGCCAAGACCACGGACTTCGGCAAGAACGTCGTGGTCGGCAACTACATCTACTCGCTGCTGCTGGGCATGTCGGTACCCGACGTGAGCGGTAAGGCGATCGCGAACCTCGAGGTGGAGTCGCTTCGGCACGTCGCTCCAACCTTTCACGGAGACACGATCTACGGCGAGACGACCGTGCTGGACAAGACCGCCTCGAAGTCGAAGTCCGATCGGGGAGTGGTCCACGTCGAGACCATCGGCTACAAGCAGGACGGAACCGTGGTGTGCGTCTTCCGGCGAAAGGTGATGGTGCCGACCCGGCAGTACATCGACGAGCGGGGCGGCGAGCAGCCCGGTCGTCCCGAGCCGGTGACCCGCCCCTGAACGTCTGGCCGGGAGTCAGTCGCGAAGCGCAGCAACAAGCTGGTCGACGGCGGCGGTGACTTGCCGCAGATCGGACTTGCTGAGCTTGTTGGTGACCCGATTGGCCCGGCTGTGCTGAGCGGCGCCCAGGTTATGGATGGCCGCACGCCCGGACTCGGTCGAGGCGAGCAGCTTGGCGCGCTGGTGGGCCGGATTGGGCTGGTACTCGGCGAGCCCGCGCGGGGCGAGCAGATGGGCGACCCGTTGCACGCTCGCTGTCGGCAGGCGCCACCCAGGTGCTCCTTCCCCAGGCGTGGCAGTAGTCATGCAAATGACAGCACGCTGTCAAGACGGCAGAGCGTCCCATTCGGTCAAGGCCTCGAGCAAACCCGGGGCGAGCTCGAACGACGCGAGTTCGCTGCGGGTCACCCAGCGAGCGTCCGCTGCGTCGTCGCCTGCCTCGAGCGTGCCGCCGTGCACAGAGCAGACGAAGTCGTCGATCTCGTAGAGGACGCCACCTGGCCCGGTGCGCTCGACTCGTCCGGCGTGCCGCACGATGCGGACCTGCAGCCCGGTCTCTTCGGCCACCTCGCGCAGGCATGCCTGTGACGGCGGCTCGCCGGGTTCGCAGCGGCCACCTGGAATCGACCAGAGTCCGGCCGAGGGCGGCGTGTCTCGCAGAACCAGCAACAACCGTCTGGCATGGTCGAAAACAATTCCACCCGCACAGGGCTCACATTTAGGTCGCACAGAGTTAGTCTCTAACTACCCCTCGGTACTCGGCGCGGCTCTGGCAATGTGGCCCGTCGCTGCGGTACGAAGTACAGGATCATGTGTTGATGGAAGTGAGGCAGGCGTGGACACCAAGAAAGTATTCAGTGCTGCACTTGGTGTGTTCGTTATCTTCTTCATCGTGACGCAACCGACTCAGGCTGCCGACATCACCCATACGGTCTGGCACGGCACGGTCAACGTCGCGCACGGCGTCGCGGACTTCGTCGACAAGCTCTGAGGCGCTGTGCGCCGCCCTGAGCCGAAGATCGATCGGTACCTGCTGCCGACCGAGCAACGAGTCTTCGCCGTGCGAAGGCACTGGGCTGCACTCACTTCGACGATCGCGCTTTACGGGACCTTCGTGATCGGTGGCCTGTTCGCGATGTGGGCGCTCAGCGGTACCGGACTGCCAGAGACTGTGGCGATCTTCTTCGTGATCTTCACGGTGATCTGGACGGCCTGGCTGATCGGCGACTGGTACGTGGAGCGGTTCGTGGTTACCAACCGCAGGGTCCTGCTCATCACCGGCCTGCTCAACCGCAAGGTCGCGATCATGCCATTGATCAAGGTCACCGACCTGACGTTCGAGCAGTCGATATCGGGGCGGATGCTGCATTACGGGACGTTCATCGTCGAGTCCGCCGGTCAAGACCAGGCATTGTCGCGGATCGACTACCTAGCCCATCCGCTGCAGCGCTACCGCGAGGTGTCTGCGCTGCTGTTCGGAACCAATGTCGACCAGGATCCCGAAGACGTTCCCAACAAGCACGACACCGCGCCGATCCCGGTCGTGCCCCCACGGCGCCGGGGCTGACCGCCGCCGGCACCTCCATCACGAAACGCCCGTACGCTTCGCGACGTGACGATTGACCTGCACACGCATTCCACGGCCTCAGACGGCACGGATCGTCCGGCTGAGCTGATGGCCAAGGCCGCCGCGGCCGGGCTCGACGTAGTGGCGATAACCGATCATGACACCACCGGCGGCTGGGACGAGGCGACGGCATGCCTGCCCGCCGGGTTGACGCTGGTGCCCGGCGCTGAGTTCTCCTGCATGTATCTCGACGACGCTGGGCAGCGCATCAGCTTGCATCTGCTCGGCTACCTGTTCGACCCCGATCACGAGGGGCTGCGCGCCGAGCGGGCGCGGCTGCGCGTGAGCCGCCTCGGCAGAGGCCGGGCGATCGTCGACAACCTGGCCGCTGACGGCGTCCCGGTCACCTGGAACCGCGTCGTCGAGGTCGCCCGCGGCGGGGCGGTGGGGCGTCCGCATATCGCTCGGGTGCTCATCGAGAACGGTGTCGTCAGCGATGTCGACGACGCGTTTCGTGAGCTGCTCTCGTCGAAGTCGAAGTACTACGTACCCAAGGCCGACAGCGAGGTGTTCGACGCCATCCGGCTGATACGCGAGGCCGGCGGGGTGACCGTCTTCGCTCACCCCCTCGCGCGCCGCCGCGGCGCGGTAGTCGACGACGCCGCGATCAGCGCGATGGCGCAGGCCGGACTGCACGGAATCGAGGTCGACCACCCTGACCACGCGGCCGACGACCGGGCCCACCTCGGCGGGCTCGCGGCGGAGTTGGGCCTGATCTCGACCGGGTCATCTGACTATCACGGTGCGAACAAGACGGTTTCGCTCGGCGCGTACGTGACAGCGCCCGCTGCGTTCGAGGCTCTCGTCGGCCAGGCGAGCGCGCGGACACCGCTCACGCAATGAGCGGTGCCCGACGCACTACCGTGCAACCTATGAACACCGGACAACAGCGCGCAACCCGCGGACTTCGCTGGGGCGCGCGCACCATCCTTGCCGCGGCCGGGGCCTTCGGCGTCCTGCTCATCGCCGCGCCGTCTGCGGCGGCGGCCGATCCGGTCGGCGACGCGCAGAGCGCGCTGCGCACGGCCAAGCTGTACGTCGACCCGGGGGCGGCCAGCGTCAAGATCGACAAGGCGAAGGTCGAGAACGCGATTCCGAGCGGCGTCAAGATCGCGGTCCTGCCGACTAGCGCGGGCTCGGCAACCGATGTGGCCGGGCAGATCGGCCGGTCGCTGGACCCGTCCGGCAAGGGACTGACGGTGGCCGTCTTCACCGCCGACGCCAGCAACTATGCGTTCGGCGCGGCCTCGTCGGCGTACTGCGCGGGCTATGCCGGTGAAAAGGCAGCCGCAGCCGACAGGGCGAACCGCGATCAACTCAAGAGCACCCACGACGTCACCGCCCTTCTGCAGGACTTCGCGCTCAGCGTGGCGACGGGGCCGAAGGCGCATACCAGCGCATGCGGGCCCGGCGCAGGCGGTGCAGCGGCCGCGCCCGCCAAGAAGTCCGACAGTGGCGGCAGCGTGTGGCCGTGGATCGCCGGCATCGGCGTTGTCGGTGCCGGCGGCATCGGCGGGCTGGTTTGGTATCGCCGCCGCCGCAAGAAGCGCGAACTTGACCTCGCCCGGGCCAAGGTCACGCCGTACTACGACCGGCTGGCCAGCGAGGTGAACACCCTCGACCCGAAGGACAACGCCACGGCGCGCCAGGCGATCTCCGACGCGTCCGAGCGGTTCAACTCGGCCGGCGCGCAACTCGACACTGCGGACTCGGTCGAGAAGTTCGCGCTGGCCCGGCGCACGACACTCGAGGGGCTCCACGCAGCGGTGACGGCTCGCAAGGCGCTTGGTCTGGACCCGGGCCCGGAGCTACCGCCCATGGACGGCTCACGCGGCGACCAGCTCACCGAGCCGCGCGAGGTCACCGTCCAAGGCTCGTCGTATCAGGGCTACCCGTCCTACACTCCCGGGGCCCCGTACTACTACGGCGGCGGGTACGGCGTGCCGGGTGGCTGGTACGCGACGCCGTTCTGGGAGACGTTGCTGATCGGCAGCGTCCTTGCCGGCGGCTTCGGCGGCGGCGGCTTCGGCGGTGGCTTCGGCGGCGGCGGGTACGGCGCCGGGTATGACAGCGGTTACGAGTCCGGGTATGACGCCGGGCAGGACGCTGCGGGCGATTCCGGCGGCGGAGGCGACTGGGGCGGCGGAGACTGGGGCGGTGGCGGTGGCGGTGGCGATTGGGGCGGTGGCGGTGGCGACTTCGGTGGTGGCGATTTCGGTGGTGGCGGCGATTCCGGCGGCAGCTGGTAGCAGGTGAGTGAGGCCGAGCAACTCTCCCTCGGCGCGATGCCGCGGCGGCTCTTCGCATGCACCCCTTCACGCCTAGCCGCCTTCGACTGCCCGCGCCGTTATCGCATGACCTATCTCGATCGCCCGCAGCCGCCGCGCGGGGCGCCGTGGGCGCACAACACCCTCGGCGCCGTCGTCCATCTGGCGTTACATCGCTGGTGGCAGCTGGCCAGACGTGACCGCACCCCGGCAAATGGTGGCCTGCTCATCGAGCGGAACTGGCAGTCGGACGGGTTTCGCGACGACGCGCAGTCGGCGGTCTGGCGGCGAACGGCGCGGACGTGGGTCGAGCGATACCTGGCCGACACCGATGCCGGCGACGAGCCGGTGGGCGTCGAACGCACTGTCGCCGTCACCACCAGCCGCCTGGCCGTCTCCGGCCGGGTCGACCGGATCGACGACCGCGACGGCGAACTGGTCATCGTCGACTACAAGACCGGACGACGCCAGCTCCGCAC
Source organism: uncultured Actinomycetes bacterium (assembly GCA_963733615.1). Classification (GTDB taxonomy): domain Bacteria; phylum Actinomycetota; class Actinomycetes; order Mycobacteriales; family Jatrophihabitantaceae; genus DASXRA01. The sequence goes on along the minus strand of CAVTEA010000026.1, from coordinate 68,531 downwards.
CGACGATGCCCGCAGCTCCCAAGCACTCGCCCTCTACGCGCTGGCCGCGCGACGCACGCTGCGCCGCGAGTGCAGGCGGGTCGAACTGCACCACCTGCCGACCGGCGACGTTGCCGCCTGGGAGCACACCGACGAGTCACTGCAGCGTCAGGTGTCGCGCTGCGAGGCCACCGCGGACGACATCGTCGCCGCCACCGACACGCTCTCGAGTGGGGCCGACGCCGACGACGTGTTCCCGCCCGCGCCCGGTCCATCCTGTGCGTGGTGCGACTTTCGCCGGCACTGCCCCGAAGGCCGGGCAGCCTCGCCCGATCTGGACTCGTGGTCGGGCCTCGCCGAGGCCGTCAGCTGACCCGAACCGAGCCGACCTTGCTCAGCGAGAACAGGGCGGCGTCGGCCATCATCTTCGCGCTGTGGCACATCGGATCTTCGGCTGCTATCAGGAAGACGGGGTACTTGCCGGCGTGTGCCGGCGAGAATGTGGCAACCAGCGAGTTGGCGCCGATGGTGAGCCGCGAGGGAACCTGATTCGCCGGCAGCAGCACGGCGCTGCGGGGCAGGTACTGCGGATCGTCTATCTCGTCGGTGCTACCCGGAACGCCAACCAGCAGCATCTGCGAGATCGCGCCCTCGGACGCACCGGGGAACCGGACCATCGCCTGCACTGTGTGCCCGTGCCGCCCGGTGCCGAGCATCTGCTGATCCGCCGGCCCGGATGCGGCAGTGGCTTGCGATCCGGTCATGAATCCGGCGATGGCGAGAATCCCGAGGGCGTAGAGCGCGGCAAGTCTGGGCATGGCGAGTGCTCCTCACCGGATTTGAGACTTCATCACACTCCACGGTCGACTACCTCGCAAGGTTCACGCGGTGAGCGCGGCGCGCCGCATGGCCGCCTGGTACTGCGGGCCGTGCGTCCAGTGCTCGGGCAGAGCAGCTATCGCGACCCGCAATACGCGCAAACCGGCTGTTGTGGCCGGCGTGCTGCCCGGGAGCGGCGGCAGCCGGTACATCCGGCGGGCCCAATCAGGCAGCAGACCGACCGCCAGGCACGAAAGCGCCGTCCAGCCGATGCGCGCCGGCACCACCCAGCGCGGGCTGACCGGAAGCGACGGCGCGATGACGTAGCGGGCGGCCTCGCGAGCCTCGGCGGTAAGCCGCAACCGCGGGCGCATCTGCTCGAAGTACGCCGCGAGGCCGGCGACGGTGTGCGCCACCATCTCGTCCGGAACGCCGGCGAACTTCGCCGCGCGCGCCTGCTCGACGAGGTAACGATCCGCATCGCCACTGGACAGCCGCACCCCGACATGACGTGCGGCGGCGAGGAACGAGTCGACCTCGCAGGCATGCACCCAGGCAAGCTGGGCGGCGTCTGTGATGCCCAGGCGGCGATGGACGGTGCGAACACGCGCCGCGGCCTCGTCGACCTCAGCCGTCGTCCCGAAGCTGAGCGTCGCGACGTACCTGACGGTGCGAAACAGCCGATCCCAGGGATCGTCCTGGAAGGAGGATCGCGAGTAGAGAAGGCGCATCGCTTCCGGGTGCAAAGCCTGCAGCAGCAGCGCCCGCAGGCCGCCGACCATGGTCAGCGGTTCGCCGTGCACCCGCCACGTGATGCTGCGGGGGCCGAAGTAGCCGAGGTCGTCCATCGCGCGATCACCGCACTGATTGCCAGAACGACACGAATGCCTCGGCGGTCGGCCGTGGATTCTCGACGGCAGGGGAGTGGGCCGCATCCGGCACCGCGACGTAGGGCGCGCCAAGCCGTTGCGCCATCCGGGCCTGAATCTGCGGCGTCCAGGCGTCGTCGTTTACGCCGCAGACGACGAGCAGTTTCAGCCCGGTCGAAGCCAGGTCGTCGACGCGATCGGCTTCGTTGAGGAGGGCCTCGCCCATGCCGAGCAACATTGCCGGGTCGCCGGCCAGAAAGCGCCGTCGGAGAAAGTCGGCCACGGCCGGCGGCTTTGCGACGTAGCCGGGCTCCGCCGAAGACAGCGCCTCCATCGCGTCGTAGACGGCCGTCATGCCGTGGGTGGCGAGCACCGGGCGCAGCAGATCCATCCGGGCGCGTCGGCCTCCGTTCAGGCCGGCCGGGCCTGAGTCCAGCAGGATCAGCGACGCGAAGGCCTCCGGTTGACCGAGTATCGCTGCACGGGCGACGAGCCCGCCGAAGGAATGGCCGACAACGTGCACGCGGCGCCCGAGCTGCGAGGCCACCGCACACAGATCGGCGCCGAGCGAATCGACGGTGTAGGCGGTTGCGTCGCCATGACCTGGCGACTCGAACTGCCCGCGCATGTCGATCGACGTGACGTGGTACCCGGCGTCGGCAAGCATGCCCAGAATCGGGCTGAAGTCCTCCTTGGTGCCGGTGAAGCCGGGGACGAGCAGCACCGGCTCACCACCGGAGGCACCCGCCTGCAAGGCGGCGATCGGGCCACCGGGAATGTCAAACGTGATCCGTGCCGCCGCTCCTGTCTCGAGCGGAGAGGTCACTGGTACACCGTCGTGGACGACCCGGCGAGGAGGAATCCGTTGCCCAGCGGGAAGACCTGCACTCCTGGGCCGGCCTTGGGCGGCGTAGCGAGCGGGTATTCGGTCGTCACCTTGCCGGTGCTGCCGTCGAGTGCAGCCACTCCGGACGGCGTGGGCACCAACACTGTCGCGTCGTTGAGATCGGGAACGGCGCTCACGCCGTCATTGGCGGTGACGGTGGGCAGCGCGTCGGCAGCAGCCGTCCAGACCTGCGCGCCCGAACTGTCCAGCGCGTATACGGTGCCGCCGATCCAGACGAGCTCGGCGTGAGCTGTGGCCACCCGGTTGATGTCGTCGACAGTGGTCGGTACCGGATGCAGCGCTGTGCGGGCAACCACCGTGCCTTTGTTGGCGTCGTAGGTAACCAACTCGCTCGTCGCGGGATCCAGCGCTGCGATGAATGAGTCGGCGGCGACAGGTACCGCGTCGGTCTTGTCGAGGCGCCACCTGATCGGCTTGGGGTCCTTCGACTCGTCGCCCGCGTTGGGATCGTGCAGCGCGAGGTGCTCACCGTCGGCGCACTGCTGGCTGATCAGCGTGCCTGCGCTGCCGAGCACGGCACTTCTGGTGTGGCATCCGTCCGGCTCGAGATAGTCCCAGCGATCCAGGCCGCTGGCCGGATCGACGGCGTGCACTGCGGAGTCGGTGACGATCAGCAGCGTGTAGGAGGACAGCTGGTAGGTGGGGTGACCGTTGTCGGTCAACGTGCGGTCCCATTGCCGTTTGCCGCTCTCGGAATCGAGCGTCGTGACCTCGTCGCAGTTGCCGTCCTTCGCGTAGATCGCGATGGTGTTGCCGCCGGTCTGCGCTGCCGTGCACACCGTGCGATCCGAGCGGGTGTAGGACCAGGCGACTTTTCCGGTCAGTGCATCGCGCCCGGTGACGGCGTGGCGCGAGTAGGTGATGACGGTGGCGCCCGTGAACGGGGTGCCGATCGCAGTCGCATCCGTGCTCTGCCACGCAAGGGCAGGCTGCGCGGCCGGCGTGCCTTGCGGGACCGAGCGTGGCGGATTGGCGGCTGTGCGCAGGTGAACGTGTGTGATCTCGCCGGTGAACCAGACGACCATCGCCACGGCGACACCGGCCGCGACGACCGTTGCGATTGCTGCGAGATACCAGCGGCGTTGGCGCCGCATCGAGGCGACATGGCGCTCGAGCGCTGCGCGCGCCGGATCAGCCGGCGCGCCCTGCTCGTCGAGATCCTCGTCGACCGTCACGGATCAATCCTCGCGCATGACCGGCGCGCTACTCGGTGGCGGGGCCGTTCGAGCCGCGGCGACGATGCCGACCGGCACGCCGCGGGGTGGCTGCGATGTCGGCGCTCGATTTGCCAGGTGGTTGGGTGCCTGGTTGGCCGCTCGGTGCCTCGCCGCTGGCTTGCGGGTTCGGCGCGTCGTCTCGCTCGATCGGCTGGCCGGCGCGGGTACGCCTTCGGGCGCGATGTGGACGGTCGACCCGCGAATTGCCCGTACGCGGTTGTTCCATCGGCGAGACCTTGACCCGCTGACGTTCCGGCTTCGCCCGACGCCCACCGAGATCTTCGACCTGCTCGGCGTCCAGGCCTGCGCGGGTTCGAGCTGCGCGAGGCAGGGTCGATCCCGCATCAGCAGGGATGTCGAGTTCGAGGAACAGGTGTTCTGAGGTCGAGTAGGTCTCCGGCGGCTCGTGCAAGGGCAGGCCGAGCGTGTCGCAGATCATCCGCCAGCGCGGCACCTCGTCCCAGTCGACGAGCGTGATAGCCGTGCCGGACGCGCCGGCCCGGGCAGTGCGTCCGATCCGGTGGATGTAGTTCTTGTCGTCCTCGGGCGCCTGGTAGTTGATGACGTGGGTGACGCCCTCGACGTCCAGACCGCGGGCCGCAACATCGGTGGCGACCAGCACGTCGACCTTGCCGGAACGGAACGCGCGAAGCGCCTGCTCGCGCGCACCCTGCCCGAGATCACCATGCACGGCTGCGGCGGCGAATCCCCGGTCGAGCAGATCATCAGCGACCTTTGCCGCGGTGCGCTTCGTCCGGGTGAAGATCATCGTGAGACCGCGCCCGCGCGCCTGCAGGACTCGGGCAAGCAGCTCTGTCTTGTCCAGGGCATGTGCCCGGTAGGCGAACTGGTCGACGTGCTCGATCGCGGGGGCGTCGTCGCTGCGCTGCTCGGCGCGGATCTGGACGGGCTGGCTCAGGAATTTGCGTGCCAGCGCGACGATCGGCCCGGGCATCGTGGCCGAGAAGAGCATGGTCTGGCGCTGTGCCGGCAGCCGAGCGAGCAGCTTCTCGATGTCGGGAAGGAACCCGAGATCGAGCATCTCGTCGGCTTCGTCCAGCACCAGGATGCGCACCGAGTCAAGCCGGAGATGTCCCTGCTGGGCAAGGTCGAGCAGTCGTCCCGGCGTGCCGACGACGAGATCAACGCCGCGCTTGAGCGCCGTCGTCTGCGGTTCGTAGGCCCGCCCGCCATAGATGGTGAGTACACGGGCACTGAGCTGGCGGCTGGCCGTGGTGAGGTCGCCTGCGACCTGCACTGCGAGTTCGCGGGTAGGCGCGACCACGAGGGCCTGCGGCGGCGCGCCCTTTGCCCCCGGCAGCTCGAGCTGGTTGAGCAGCGGTACGCCGAAGCCGAGTGTCTTGCCCGTACCGGTACGTGCCTGGCCGATCAGGTCGTTGCCGGCGAGGGCGATCGGGAGCGTCAGTTCCTGGATCGCGAACGTACGGGTGATGCCCACGGCTTCGAGCGCGGCGACAATCTCCTTACGGATGGGGAAGTCGGAGAACGCCGGACTTTCCGGACTGACTGGTGCTCGCGCGGCGAGAGGCTGAACCTCCTCGGCCGGCGTGATCGGTTCGTCGTGCATGGTGGTCAGGTTGCTGGGTGGTTCGGTCATGAACGTCCTTGTGTCGAGCATCGGTCGTGCGCCGACCTGCTCGAGGACGTCCGGCCTAGGAGAGCCGGAGGGCCGGCGAGACAGTGCGCTCGCGGCAGAAGCGGTCAACGCGGAGATACGGACTGCCGCGGTTGTCGTGACGGTCCGGTTACCCAGTCTAGCCGCCGACGGCGAGATACCCTGCCGCCGTGTCCGATCACGCAGCCCTCATCGATCTGCTCGGTGCCCTGGCCTATGGCGAGTTGACCGCATTTGATCGCCTTGCCGAAGACGCCCGGATGGCGCCCTCGCTGGCCGGGCGCGCGGCTTTGGCCGGGATGGCGGCCATCGAGATCGGCCATTATCGGCGCCTTGCCGAGCACCTGGACTCGCTCGGAGTGCCGCCGCAAGAGGCGATGGCGCCGTTCGTCGCGGCCCTCGACGGGTTTCACGCCATGACAGTTCCGTCCAACTGGCTTGAGGGTCTCGTCAAAGCTTACGTGGGCGACGGTCTGGCTGCCGATTTCTATCGGGAGATCGCCGGCTTCGTTGATCCCGCGACCCAGGAGTTGATCATCGACGTGCTCGCCGACACGGGCAGCGCAGCCTTCGCGGTGCGTGAGGTGCGTGCCGCTATCGCCGCGCAGCCCGCCCTTGCGGGCCGTCTCGCGTTGTGGGCGAGACGATTGGTGGGCGAGGCGATAAGCCAGACCCAGCATGTGCTGGCTGAGCACGATTCGCTCGCAGAGTTGCTGATGCGCGGCACGGGGGATCTCACCGGTGTTGCTGAGTTGATCCGGCGGATCACCGATAGGCACGCTGAGCGCATGGCCACGCTCGGGCTGGCCAGCTAAGCCTCGATCCGTGTACCGGCCGGCTCGGGTCTCGGGTCTCGCTGCGGTTTCGGCGGTTCTGGTTTCGGTGGTTTCGGTCGGCCGTGGTCACGGTTGGTGCGGCGTGTCATCGGATGCTGGTTCGGTTGACTTCTCGGCTCGCCGCTCAGATCTACTGGAAATATAAGGTGATTCTGCCTGGACGGGGTATGCGGTGATCGGGTAGTATCGCACACGTGTTCGAGATGTCTCCGCCGCCGTTGAGTCTCGCGGAGATCACCGATGATCCGGATCAGGCCGCGGCCTGGCTTGCTGCTGAGGCGCCGGGTCCGGATGCCGTGGGGGCGTTGTCGCTGCTCGACCCGGGCATGTTGTCGTATGGCGGTCGGGTGGATGTGCTGGTCGCTTTGGAGCGGCAGCTGGCGTGGCTTGCCGGGGTGCAGCAGTGCGTGTTGGCCGCGATGGCCGCCGACGACGTGTCTGCGGATCGGTGGGTGCGGGAGGAGGTCGGCTGCGCGTTGCGGCTGTCCGCGTTGACCGCGCAACGCCGCCTTGCGGTGGCGGAAACGCTGGCTGGGACGTTGGCAGAGACGGGGCGGGCGTTGCACAGGGGCCGGATCGGCTACCTGCACGCGCTCACTCTCGCGGAGGCCACCTACCCCCTCGACGATGAGACAGCCGCGGCGATGGAAGCGCGGGTGTTGCCGCGGGCGGGTGCGCAGACGCTGGCCGAGTTCAAACGCTGCGTGCGCCGCGCGGTGCACGCGCTGGACCCGGCCCGCGTCGAAGAACAACGCGCCCAAGCCATGACCGAACGCCGCGTATGCGTCAGCCCGCGGGATGACGGCATGACCGAACTCTGGGCACTGCTCCCGGCCGAGGGTGCCGCCGCGGTCATGACCGCCATCGACTGCCTGGCGTCGGTCACCTCCGCGACCGATGAGCGTACGGCCGATCAGCGCCGCGCCGACGCCCTCGTCGACCTCGGCATCGCGGCGTTGCACGATCCGTTGCTGCCGAAAGCACAAGGGATGCGGCCCTCGATCCAGGTCACCGTCGCGCTGTCGACCCTGCTCGGCCTCGACGAACAACCCGGCGAACTGGCCGGACACGGACCCATCCCCGCCAGCCTCGCCCGACACCTCGCCGCCGACCAAACCGGCACCTGGCGACGGCTACTCACCGACCCCACCACCGGGCAGTTACTCGACTACGGGCGCACCACCTACCGGCCCCCGAAAGACCTCACCGACTTCGTCATCGCGCGCGACCAAACCTGCGCATTCCCAGGATGCTCGCGGGCGGCGCACCGCTGCGATCTGGATCACCGCCTGCCCTACAACAAAGGCGGATCGACCAACCCCGAAAACATAGAACCGCTCTGCAAACGCCACCACCGCCTCAAACACGAGGCCGGCTGGAAACTCGACCGGCAAGCCGAAGGCAGCTACCACTGGACCAGCCCCCGCGGACACCACTACCAATCACAACCACCCGACCTACCCGTCGACACCAGCCCAACCCACATCGCCGAAGGCAACCCGGATCCGCCCCCGTTCTAACTGACCCAAGTTCCGTGGGCAGTGGCGGCCGGGCCCCGATCGTTGACCTGGGTGCGTCTCGTCAAGTGATCTGGCCCCACTTGTCGCCCGGCGGATTCCAGGCATCGTCGCAACACGGCGACCGTTGACGGTCGGCGAGACTGGTGGTGTGTCGATTCATGACCCGCGTCCGCTGACGTCAGCGGAGAACTCGGTGCTCGATCTTCTGCTCAGCCTGGAGTTCCCTGGCGTGGATGCGCTGCGAGTGCAGGCAGGCTCTGCGGCGGTGGTCGGAGGATGCGACTGCGGGTGTCCTTCGATTGCGTTCGCGGTGCCCGACGATGCGCCCTTAGCGTCAGGTTTGAGCTCGCGGCTTGCGCCGACTGAAGGAGTCGTGAGCCCGCAGGACGGGGGGATTCCGGGCGAGATCATCCTGTTCGTCGATGACGGTCGGCTCAGCTACTTGGAGTACGTCTACTACGACGCACCGCCGACGGAGTGGCCGGCGCTGGATCGGATCGGCGTGAGCGCCTAGCCCCGTTGAGTTATCCGGCTCGCTTGCGCCATGCCGACCGGGCCCTCCGAGGCACAAGGCATCCGACGAAACACACCGGCGCGGCCGCCATCACAGGTCAGCGAGCAGCCCGCACCCGCTCGCCCACTTCGACGGCGCACCCTGACCCGTCTTGCGCGCAGTTCGAAATATCAGCCGCGGGATGCGGCTGTTCAGCCGGCTACGAAACCGACCCTGCGTACGTCGGCCTGGGCGATCTCGACATACGCGATGAGGTTCGCGGGCACGATCACCCTGCGGCCCTTCTCGTCGCTGAGCGACAGGTTGCCATCGACGCTCTTCAGTGCCGCAGCCACTGCCGCCTCGACCTCTTCCTGGGTCTGCGCGCTCTCCAGCACGATCTCGCGCGGCGTGTGCAGCACGCCGATCTTGACATCCACGCGGACCTCCTGGTGCGACGTCTGGGTCATCCGGTGTCCACGCTAGTCGAGCCCCGATGCGTCGCGCCGCGCGGCCACTGCGCCGACAGCGAACGGCAGCGAACGGCAGATCGACTGGTAGCTCAAATCTCGGGATCTTCCTGCCGCGGGAAGTTCGAGATCCCACGCCACAGCAGCGACTCCAGCAGGTGCACAGCATCGGCGTGCGGCACCGGTCGATCGTTGTCGAGCCACCATCTCGCGGCCACCTGAGCGGCCCCGGTCAAGGTCATTGCGAGCAATTCAGCGCGGGACGAGTCCAGTCCGGTGTCGCCCGCGACGGTGTCAGCGACGGCATGCATGATCTCGTTAGTACTGCGTTCCACCCGGTCACGCACGGCCGGGTCATTGCCGAGGTCGGTCTCGAATATCAGCCGGAATGCCCCGGGTGCGCTGCGGGCGGTGCCGTCGACAAAGTCGAAGTAGGCCGTTAGCACGCCGTGTACGCGTTGCTGGTTGTCGTCGGTACCGGCCAGCGCATCTTTGATAGCGCCGGTAAGCGCATTGGCCTGCTCGTCGATCAAAGCAAGGTAGAGCTCGAGCTTGCCCGGGAAATGCTGATACAGCACGGGTTTGGAGACCCCGGCGCGTTCGGCGATGTCGTCCATCGCGGCAGCGTGATAGCCGTTCGCGATGAAGACCTCCTGTGCTGCGGCGAGTAGCTGCCGTCGGCGGGCCGACCGCGGCAGCCTGCTGCTCCTGGTGGCATCGACGGTGTCCGGCATGCGGAAGTCCCCTCTTATACGCGAAATGCTAGTGCCCGTACTGGATATACCGCGTCGTGAGCGCCTATTGATGCGCACCGGAAGTGTCGTCCTGTCGGACCGCCTTCGCTACAGCGGCACGCCCCGCCGCCGCGACACTAGCTGGCGGGTACCTCGGGCGCTCGCGGCAGCCGCACCCGGGCCGAGTCGTCCAAGGCCGCGGCGAAGCGATCGTCGTGCGCCTCGACACGCTCGAGTACCTCAGGTGCGGTGAACGAGAGAGGCGGCCCGTCCTCGACCTCCTGCCAGTCGAGGGGAGTCGATACGGTGGGCTGCGGCCGAGCGCGCAGGGAATACGGCGCAACGGTCGTCTTCGCCGCGTTGTTCTGGCTCCAATCGACGAACACCTTGCCGTGCCGGAGGTTCTTGGCCATTTTCGAAACCACGAGGCGAGGATGTTCAGCCTCCAGAACCCGTGCGACCGCTTGCGCATATTCCGATGTCGTGTCGCCGTCGGCGACCGTGATCGGTGCACTGACCTGCATGCCCTTCGAGCCGGACGTCTTGACGACCGGAGTGAATCCGTTCGCGGTTAGCAGGTCGCGAAGCAGCAGCGCCACCTCGCAGCACTGGCTGATGTCAGCTGGGGCGCCAGGATCGAGGTCGAACACGATCAGGTCGGTACGAGGCTTGCGACCTCGGGGCGGAATGTGCCATTGCGGTACGTGCAGTTCCAGCGCCGCGAGGTTGGCGAGCCAGACGAGAGTGGCCAGCTCTTCGACGATGACGAAGTCGATCGTCTCGCGGTTCATGGTCGAGCCGGGCACCGGCAGCGTGACGGTCCGGACCCAGGACGGTGTGCCACGCGGCGCGTTCTTCTCGAAGAAGAATGCGCCGTCGACGCCGTTGGGAAACCGCTTCACGGTCAGCGGGCGCCCGGCCAGATGTGGCAGCAGCACCGGCGCCATCCGGCTGTAGTAGTCGATGATCTCGCCCTTGGTGAAGCCGGTCTCGGGATAGAGCACCTTGTCCAGGTTGGACAGGCGAAGATGCCTGCCCTCGACGTCCACGGTGATCCGTTCAGGCATTGCGGCCAACCTCTCGGGCCAGCTTGTCGGTGCGTATCGCGAGAAACACGGGGTGGCGCAGCCGGCCGTCATCGGCCCAGTCGGAGTAGGAGACCTCGACGACCACCTCGGGTTCGACCCAGGAAGTGACCCGGCCGTGTGAGAGTGCCGGCACCGTCCTCAGTGGACAGTCGGGCCTGGCGACGAGCAGGGATTGCAGCTGCGCCGACTCGCGGCCGGAGAGCCCGCTGCCCACCTTGCCGGCGAATCGCAGCTCCCCTCCGTCGTAGTAGCCGAGCAGCAGCGAGCTCAACGTCGCGCTACCGTCCAGCGCGTCCGCCTCCCATCCGACGACGACGAACTCGTCACGGCGAACGAACTTGACCTTCACCCAGTCGGCCGCTCGGCGTCCCGCGTGGTAGCGACTCGACACACGCTTGGCGACGACGCCTTCCAGGCCATGCTGGCGAGCCGCGACCTCGGTCGCCTCGCCGTCGTCGAACGAGGGACTCACTGTCCACTGTGGATGGTCGCCCGCAAGCCGATCGAGCGTTGCCCGCCGTTCGGCGAGCGGACGGGCGGTGAGGTCGACGCCGTACAGCCGAAGCAGGTCGAATGCGATGAACGACACCGGTGCCTCGCCGGCGAGGCGGGCGGCCTGGATCGGCGAGCGAACGTGCATGCGGGTCTGCAGCAAGCCGAAGGATGGGCGGCCGTCGGCGAAGGCGACGATCTCACCGTCGGCGAGCGCGTCCTCGATGCCCTCACCCAGAGACGAGAGTTCGGGGTAGGCGACGGTGGCATCGTTGCCCAGCCTCGTGCTCACGTGCACCGCACCGGCGCGCACCTCGACAAGCGCCCGAATACCGTCCCATTTGAACTCGTATGTCCAGTCCGGACCTGTCGGCAGCGTCTCGGCGGACGTCGCGAGCATCGGCCTGATCGGAACTGGCACAGGTCAATCCTGCCCCGCGAACCGGCCGATGATGCGCAGATCTGCCCTCCGACCTGCCCCTTACGGCGACTGGTGAGCCATCATGGACGTCTGCGTGATCGAAGGAACGGGTGAGGCGATGCGTGCAATCTGGAAGGGCGCGGTGTCCTTCGGCCTGGTGAACATCGGCGTGCGGATGTTCGCGGCCACAGAGGAGCGCGACGTCAGCTTCCACCAGGTGCGCCGCGGCGACGGGTCACGCATCAGGTACAGACGCGTTGCCGAGGCCGACGGCGAAGAGGTTGCCTATGCCGACATTGCGAAGGGTTATCCCTTGCCGAGCGGCGAAACCGTGGTACTCACCGACGACGACTTCGCCGACCTGCCGTTACCCAGCGCCCACGTGGTCGACGTGCTCCAATTCGTCCCGGTCGATCAGGTCGACCCGATCTACTTCGCCAAGAGCTACTACCTCGAACCTGACCAGCAGGCGGTGAAACCGTACGTGCTGCTGCGCGACGCACTCGAGGGCAGCGGCATGGTCGGGCTGGTGAAGGTGGCGCTGCGCAACCGCGAACAGCTGGCGACGCTACGCGTACGCGAAGGCGTGATCGTCCTCGAGACCATGGTCTGGCCCGACGAGGTGCGCGAGGCCGACTTCGGCTTCCTCGATCAAGACGTGACGCTGCGACCGCAGGAGCGCGCGATGGCCGAGTCGCTGATAGCCAGCATGGCGGGAGATTTCGAGCCCGAGCAGTACAACGACGAATATCGCGAGGCCCTGCAGCAGGTGATCGACGCGAAGATCGAGGGCCGCGAGGTCGTCGGCACGAGCCCGGAGAAACCCGATACCGGGCAGGTGGTCGACCTCATGGCAGCGCTTCGGGCTTCCGTCGACGCAGCCAAGCGCACCCGCGGCGAGACGTCCTCGTCGGGGCGGTCTGGTCCGGTGAGCAAGTCGACTCCGGCCAAGCGGGCGCCGGCCAAGAAGACCGCGGCGAACAATGCATCCGCTAGAACCTCGGCCAAGGCGCCGGCGAAGAAGGCGGCAAAGACAGCACGCCGCAAGTCGGCATAGGCGCAGCGCGATGGCGTCCTCACCCGCGCGTCTTTCCACCGCTGATCTGCCGCCGCTCGACTCGTCGATCCCGCCGTGGCCCGGCCACCGGGTGCAGGTCGGCGACGCAGAGATCTTCGTTCGATCCACCCCGTCTGCCCCGTCCGCCGAACCGGCGCTGTTCGTCCACGGACTCGGCGGTGCATCGACGAACTGGACCGACTTCGCAGCCCAGCTCATGCCGTGGCTTTCGGTCGAGGCTGTGGACCTTTCCGGGTTCGGACGCTCCGCGGCGGCGCCAGGACGCGACTACTCGATCGGCGCTCACAAGCGAACGGTCATCAGCTACCTGGAGCAGTCCGGACGCGGCCCGGTGCACCTGTTCGGCAACTCGATGGGCGGTCTGATCTCGATACTCGTCGCGGCCAGGCGGCCCGATCTCGTCCGCACGCTCACGGTGATCTCGCCGGCCGTCCCTGACCTGCGCCCGCGTCGGCTCGGCACCGACCCGCTGCTCGCGGTGGCACTGCTGCCCGGGACGGCACCGCTCGTGAAGCACCGCATCCGGCGGTTCACCGCCGAGCAGCGGGCGCACGCGATCATCAATCTCTGCTTCGCGAATCCGTCCGCCATGCCGCCGAACCGGGTCCTCGACGCGGCAACCGAGATCCGCGCTCGCGACGACATGAGCTGGGCGACCGAGGCGTTGATCCGCTCCCTGCGCGGTCTGGTAGGCACCTACGTCGTGCGGCGATCGCGCGGTGTGTGGACGCGGATGGCTGAGATCAAGGCGCCGACCCTCATCGTGTGGGGCGCCCGCGACCGGCTCGTCACCGCCTCGCTCGCACCCCGGGTGGCTGCGACGATCCCGGGCTCCCGGCTGCTGCTGCTGGACCGGGTCGGCCACGTCGCGCAAGTCGAGGATCCGGTGACCACCGCCAGGGCATTTCTCGGGCTTTTCGAGGACGTGGGCAACGACGCCGCCGGGCGCGACGCCACGCCGCAAACACCCGCGGTCCGTTGACCCACGAGCCGGGTGGGATATGGCACGCTGGGGCCCGTGGCAGCTGATCCCCGAGCCGGTGGAGTAACCCTTCGGCCACGCGATCGCTTCGGGAACGACGACGACCTCTCCTCCACCCGCTGGACGTTCGAGGATCCTCCCGACGACGAGGATGACGAACCCGGCTGGAGCATTGGGCAGGCGCTTCGCTCATTCATCGATCGCTACGGGTGGCGTGCCTATGCCCTGCCCATCCTGGTCGTGATCACCGTCGTGGCGCTGATGACCACCGCGAAGTCGTCGCACAAGGCAGCGCCGGCCAAGCCCGTGCATCCGGCGCGTAGTAGCGCGGGCGCGCCGAGCGCGGGCGGGGCGCCGCCCACCGCGTCGGGAACGACGCAGTTGAAGACCGACCAGGCGGGCGCGCACTCGCAGAACGAGGCCCTCTCTTCAGACGCGCTCCCGGCGGGCGCGCCATACACGGTTCGAGGCGGCGGAACGTACCGGGTGCTTGCCGGCAACGGTCCGGTCGTCGGCTCGGGCACGGTGCATCGGTACACGGTCGAGGTCGAGAACGGCGTGACCGGCGTCGACCTCGCCGTGTTCGCGCGCCTGGTCGACAAGGTGCTCGACGACCCGCGCAGCTGGACCGGCCACAACAGCGGCGTCGCGTTGCAGCGCGTCGACAGCGGCTTCGCTGACTTCCACGTCACGCTCACGTCGTCGATGACGATTCGAAGCGTGTGCGGATACGACCAGCCGATCGAGACGTCGTGCTATGCGCCGGACAGCAACTCACGGGTCGCGCTGAACGTCGCCCGCTGGGTTCGTGGCGACGTTGCCTACATCGGCGATCTCAACGCGTATCACCTCTACATGGTCAACCACGAGGTAGGCCACGCGATCGGCCACATGCACAGCCACGTCTGTCTCGCGAACGGGCTTGCGCCGGTGATGATGCAGCAGACGATCGGGTTGCGGTCGGTGACCGGAGCGATCTGCGCGGCGAATCCCTGGCCCTATCCACCCGGCGTCAAGGACGCACCCGGCATCGAGTCGGCCGACACCCCGCAGAACAGCCCGCTCATCCCGAACTAGCGGGGCCGCCCAGCTCGATCAATCCGCCGCGTACCGCCGCCGCTGCCGCCGCGGCGCGTGACGCGCAGCCGAGCTTGTCCAGGACATGCTCGACGTGCTTGGCCACGGTCTTGTCCGAGACCACGAGTATCCGGGCGATCTGCGGATTGGTGTACCCGCCGACGACCAAGGTAAGCACCTCGATCTCGCGCGGCGTGAGCCCGTGCGGCAATTCGGCGTCGTCCTCGGTGATGACGATTCCCGCGTCGATCACTCGGCTCTGAATCAGATGCCAGCCGCCGACGTCGTCGCGCCACCGGAACCGCTCGGGCAGGTCACCCCGCTGTGACGCCGCAGCGATGGCAGTTGGCAGGGGGCCGTGATCACGCAGGTGCTGACCCGCATGCCGGTCTGGCAGGTGCACGACGGTCGAATCGGCGAGCACGACGACACCACGAGCGCTCGCCGGCACGTCAGCGGTGAGCAGGCTGGACAAGCGCATGCTGTCGATCAGATTTCCGAGCAGAGATTGCACGCGTACCAGTTGATCGTCGATCGCGTCTCGGTGGTTGAGATCCAGCGCCTGCGATGCCACCAACACGTGCAGGCTGCCGGTGTAGCGGCCGTGCGCGTTGTAGAGCGACAGCGTCACCATGTTGCCGTGCCAGCTCGGTGCGCGGGTGACGCCATCGTGTGCCTGCGGATCTGCGCTGTCGAATTCAGCGATCCAACGGTCGAGCTGGGCAAATTCTCGCTCGCCACATCCGGCGATCGCGACCGTCTCGTGGGCATGGGTCATCGGGTGGTAGACGGAGATGCAGGCCGCCTCGTAGGGCACGAGCCCCGACAGCAGGTCGAGCAGTTCGCG
Organism: uncultured Actinomycetes bacterium; assembly: GCA_963733615.1. Taxonomy (GTDB): domain Bacteria; phylum Actinomycetota; class Actinomycetes; order Mycobacteriales; family Jatrophihabitantaceae; genus DASXRA01. Next base: position 53,066 of record CAVTEA010000026.1, on the reverse strand, counting down.
CGCGACTTCGGCGATCGGCGTGAGTTGTCCGTCGGACGCGCGTCCGTCGAGATCTCGATGGATTCCGTCAGTCACGGGCAGACCTGGCCCCTCTGCGGCGGGGGCCCCTACGGACCGGCTCCGCAAGGCGCAGTGTCAGCAGGCTTGACGCGGCGCACCCCCCGATGCGTGCCGCAGTTGCGCATGCCCAGCATATGCGTGACCTGACGTATTCACCTTGACCTATGCGAACACGTAACCTGGACACAAGCGGGACGCCACCGCGGTTTGAGTCATCCCCCCCGAACTCCCGCGGTGGCCCCGTTCTTCGCGGCTGACACAAGTGGCGATACTGGGCAGGGAATGCCGAACACCGCACCTGCGGTTGTCCAAGTGATCCGTTTCTCCGGAAGGACATTTGCCGTGTCACTACCGCCGCTGGTCGAACCAGACGGTCCGACCGCGTCGCTGTCGGTTGACGAAGTACGCCGCTACAGCCGCCACCTGATCATCCCGGACGTCGCGATGGCCGGGCAGAAGCGCCTCAAGAACGCCAAGGTGCTCTGCGTCGGAGCGGGCGGTCTGGGTTCCCCTGCGCTGATGTACCTGGCGGCAGCCGGGGTGGGCACGCTTGGCATCGTCGAGTTCGACGTGGTCGACGAGTCGAACCTGCAGCGCCAGATCATCCACGGACAAAGCGACATCGGCCGGTCGAAGGCAGCGTCGGCGCGCGACTCGGTGCTCGAGATCAACCCGCTCGTCACGGTGAACCTGCACGAACTGCGGCTCGATTCGTCCAACGTGATGGACCTTTTCGCACAGTACGACCTGATCGTCGACGGCACCGACAACTTCGCCACGCGCTACCTCGTCAACGACGCCTGCGTGCTGCTGCACAAGCCCTACGTGTGGGGCTCGATCTACCGCTTCGACGGTCAGGCGTCGGTGTTCTGGGCCGACCACGGGCCGTGCTACCGCTGCCTGTACCCGGAGCCGCCCCCGCCGGGCATGGTGCCCTCGTGCGCCGAGGGGGGCGTGCTGGGCGTGCTCTGCGCATCGATCGGATCGATCCAGGTCAACGAGGCCATCAAGCTCATCACCGGCATCGGCGAACCACTCGTCGGATCGCTCATGGTCTATGACGCCCTCGAGATGGACTATCGCAAGATCTCCGTGCGCAAAGACCCCAACTGCGCGGTGTGCGGTGAGAACCCGACAGTCACCGAACTGATCGACTACGAGGCGTTCTGCGGCGTCGTATCCGACGAGGCCGCGCAGGCTGCGGTCGGGTCGACGATCACCGCACCGGAGTTGAAGGAACTCATCGACGCCGAAAAGCCGATCTTCCTTGTCGATGTGCGCGAGCCCGCCGAATGGGAGATCGTGCGGATACCTGGTGCGACCCTCATTCCGAAGGACGAGATCCTGCGGGGCGACGCGCTGGCCTCGCTGCCGCAGGACAAACAGGTCGTCATGTACTGCAAGACCGGCGTGCGATCGGCCGAGACCCTCGCAGCGGTCAAGGGTGCCGGATTCGCCGACGCGGTACACGTGCAGGGTGGCGTCACCGCATGGGTTAATCAGGTAGATCCCAGCTTGCCGTCTTACTGAACTTCCTGATCCGGCAGCCCGGTTCCGGTTGTCGCCGATCCGGGGTATGACTTGCGCATGAGCGATCTACTGGCACTGTTCAACCAAGGCCTCGCGGAATTCGGGTCACGGGTGCATCGGGTGGGCGCCGATCAATGGTCGGCGCCCACGCCATGTTCGGAGTGGGACGTCAGCGCGCTCGTTGACCACCTCATCGACGAGCAGGTGTGGGTGGCGCCGCTGATGGCGGGCCACGATCTCGACACCGCGGCCGCGATCGTCGAGGAGTCCAAGCGCACGCTGGACCCTGACCGGGTCGCCGCGTGGGACGCAGCGGCACTCGTGTCGCGCGATGCGTTCGGCGCGCTCGGCGCCCTTGATCGGCAGGTCATGCTCTCGCGCGGACAGACCCCGGCCACGGACTATCTCAACGAGATGATCTTCGACCTCGTCATCCATTCCTGGGATCTGGGCACCGCGATCGGAGTCACGGATGCATTGCCGGACGAGCTCATCCGGGTGACGCGGGCGGGCGTCGACGCATTCGGCGACCTTTCGGCCAGCGGCCTGTTCAGCGCCCCGGTTCCGGTGTCGGACGGCGCGTCGCCCGAGGCGCAGCTTGTTGCGCTGACCGGGCGCCATCCGCGGTGAGCTCGGACGACTCGCTGCCGCTGCGGATCCTGGCATGTGTCGAGTCGATCCCCGCGGGCCGGGTGATGACCTACGGCGACGTCGCGGAGTATGTCGGGTCGCGCGCGCCGCGCATGGTCGGCCGGGTGCTCGCGAACGACGGCGGCACCGTGCCGTGGCATCGCGTCCTGCGCGCTGACGGTACGTGCGCCGATCATCTGCGCGACGAGCAGCGTCAGCGGCTGATCGCCGAAGGAGTGCGCTTCGCCAGCGGACGCGTCGATCTGCGGGCCTATCGCTGGGACGGGCGCTGATCCCTCGCGGAATTCGTCAGTCGGTCGTGCTGGGATAGCGCAGTGAGTTCTTACCGGCTGGTGCGCCCGCCTCATCGTGTGGTCGCTCCTCCCGAACTCGACGCGGCGCAGCGGCGGGTCGTCGAGCATGGTGGTGGCCCGTTGCTGGTGCTCGCGGGGCCGGGTACCGGCAAGACCACGACGCTCGTCGAGGCGGCGGTTGCGCGGGTCGCGTCGGGCGTCCCGGTCGAGCACCTGCTGATGCTGACATTCGGTCGGCGCGCTGCGGGCGAGCTGCGAGATCGGGTCACCGCACGGCTCGGTGGCACCGTGCGCGAGCCGGTGGCGCGCACGTTTCACTCTTACGCGTTCGGCGTGTTGCGCATGGCGGCGCTCGCCTCGGGGCTGCCCTCGCCGCGCCTGCTGTCCGGCCCGGAGCAGGATCTGGTGCTGCGCGAGCTGATCAGCGGCGACCTCGAGCGTGGCAATTCGCGATGGCCTGCGCACCTGCGTCCGGCCATGAGCACGCGCGCGTTCGCCGGTGAGCTTCGTGATCTGTTGCTGCGCGCGGTCGAACGAGGTGTGGACGGCCCGCGCCTGGCCGCACTCGGACGTGCCCGCAAGCGGCCGGAGTGGGTCGCGGCCGGAAAGTTCCTGCAGGAGTACCTCGACGTCACCTCGCTCGCCCGCCCCGGGGCGTGGGACCCTGCCGAGCTGATCAGGGCGGCAACCGACGCGCTCCTCGCCGATCCCGCGCTGCTCGCCGGCGAGCTCAAGCTGCGCCGGCGCATCCTCGTCGACGAGTACCAGGACACCGACCCCGCGCAAACGGACTTGCTGGCGCTGATTGCCCAAGGTGCCGACGAGCTGATCGTCGTCGGCGACCCGGATCAGTCGATCTACGCGTTTCGGGGTTCTGATCCGTCGGCGATCCGCGACGCGCCCGAGCCTGGGGGTTGGCGGGCGAGGTGCCGGTCGTTGCGCTCACCACGTCGCGCCGCTCGGGTGCGGCGCTGCTCGTGGCCAGTCGCCGGGTAGCCGAGCGGCTGCCCGGCCGTGGCGAGCAGCGCGCGCTGCAGGCCGCGCCGGGCCTGCCGCCCGGGCGGGTCGAGGTGGCGCTGCTGCGCTCTGCCGCCGAGGAGGCCGCCTTCGTCGCGGGCATGTTGCGCCGTGCGCACCTCGACGACGACCTGCCCTGGTCGCGCATGGCGGTGCTCGTCCGGTCCACCGCCTCGAGCCTCGCGGTGCTGCGCCGGGCGCTCGTCACGGCGGGCGTGCCGGTGGCCGTTGCCGGCGAGGACGTCCCGCTTGCCGAGCAACCGGCTGTGGCGCACCTGCTCACCGCGTTGCGCAGCGTGCTGCGTCCGGACCAGCTCAGCGACGACGTCGCCGAACACCTGCTGCTCGGCCCGATCGGGCGCGCCGACTCCCTGCAGTTACGCCGCCTTCGCCGCGAGCTTCGGCGCTTCGCCGCCGACGGCGAACCGAACGCGCCGATTCTCGCGCCCGCCGTGCAGGACCTTGCGGGCGCGGCGGTTCTGCCCGCACGGGTCGGGCGCCCGCTCGAGCGGGTGGCGCGGGTGCTGGCCGCAGGGCACCGGGCGCGCGCGTCGGGCGCAGACGCGGAGGCCGTGCTGTGGGCGATCTGGCACGCCAGCGGACTGGCCGCACGCTGGCATTCGGCCAGCCAGGCCGGTGGCCCGGTGGGTGCGGCCGCCGACCGGGACCTCGACTCGGTGATCGAGCTGTTCGAGGCGGCCGCGCGATTCGCCGACCGGTTGCCTGCAGCGTCTGCGGCGGAATTCTTCGAGCATCTGGCCGCCCAGCAGATCCCGGGCGACACGCTCGCGCCCCGGGCAGCGCGCAGCGAAGCCGTGCAGATTCTCACCGCGCACGCGAGCAAGGGCCTCGAATGGGACCTCGTCTGCGTGGCGCATGTGCAGGAAGGCACCTGGCCGGACCTGCGCCGCCGTGGCTCGCTGCTCGGCTCGGAGTTACTCGTCGACGTCGTCGCGCAGCGGGAGGTCCCCGGCGTCGCCACCCTGGCCCCGCAGATTGCCGAGGAGCGCCGGCTGTTCTACGTGGCCGCGACCCGCGCACGCCGTCGGCTGGTCGCCACGGCCGTGTCCGGCGAGGACGAGCAGCCCTCGCGATTTCTCGACGAACTCGATCCGGTCGACGACGAGCGCCCGTTCGCGTTGCCACTGCGCGGCACTCATCTGCCCGACCTCGTCGCCGAACTGCGGGCGGCGGCGTGCGATCCGGCCGGGTCACCTGAGGAGCGCGCCACCGCGGCGGCCGAGCTCGCCCGGTTGGCCGAGGCCGGGGTGCCCGGGGCGCATCCCGACGAGTGGTGGGGGCTTGCCGCCCTGTCCGACTCGGGCCCGGTCGCCGATCCCGCCCGTCCGGTGCCGGTCAGCCCGTCCCGGATCGAATCCTTCCTGCGCTGTGAGTTGCGTGCGCTGCTGACCGGGCTCGGGGCTCGCGAAAGCGACGAGATCGGCGCATCGCTCGGCACGCTGATCCACGAGGTCGCCGCAATCGCCCCAGCGGGCGCGGGGCAGGACGCGCTGGAGCACCTGCTGGACGAGCGTTGGCACGTGCTCGACTTCGGCGCGTCATGGCTCGCCGCCCATGAGCGCGAACGGGCGCGGACCATGCTCGCCAAGCTGGTCGACTGGCTGCGAAGCACCCGCGGCGCGCTCACCCTCGTCGCAACCGAGCAGGACTTCGACGTCGTCATCGGCGATGCCCGGCTGCACGGACGCGTCGACCGCCTCGAACGCGACGCGGACGGACGGGCGGTGGTGATCGACCTGAAGACCGGCAAGACCAAGGCCGACGATCTGCCGACGAACCCCCAGCTCGGCGCTTATCAGCTCGCCGTCGAGTCAGACGGGTTCGGCGCGTTGGGCGGGTTCGGTGCGGGCGCTCGATCGGGCGGTGCGCGCCTGGTGCAGCTCGGCACAAGCGTCAAGAGCGTCGTCGAGCAGAGCCAGCCGCCGCTCGACGACGACCCGTCCTGGATTGCCGAACGAGTCGGCTACGTCGCAGCGCGACTGCGCGGCGCCGAGTTCAGCGCCACTGTCAACTCCTACTGCGGCGCCTGTGACGTGCGTTCGAGCTGCCCGCTGCAGCCAGAGGGCGGGCAGGTCACTGCATGAGTGCGGTGACGGCGATCGAGCTCGCGCGCCTGCTCGGCCTCAACCCGCCGACCGACGAGCAGGCGGCGGTCATCGAGTCGCCGCGCGCGCCGGCCGTCGTTATCGCCGGCGCCGGTTCGGGCAAGACCGAGACGATGGCCGCTCGCGTCGTCTGGCTGGTGGCCAACCGCTTCGTCACTCCCGACTCCGTGCTCGGTTTGACGTTCACCCGCAAGGCAGCGGCCGAACTCGGGCGCCGCATCCGGTGGCGCCTGGCCGGTTGGCGTCAGGTGGTCGAGCGTGAGCGGCCAGCCGACCGGGAGCATCTCGCCGAGCTGCTCGGCGGTGAACCGACGGTGCTCACCTACTCGGCCTACGCCGCGCGCCTGGTCGGCGAGCACGCGATGCGAGTGGGCGCCGAACCGAACTCGCGGCTGCTGTCGCAGGCGGTGTGCTGGCAGCTCGCCGACTCCGTCGTGCGGCGCTACCCCGGCGCGCTGCCACCGGGTGTCGGCTCGCTCGGCTCGGTCACGCAGTACGTTCTGGCCCTCACCAGCCAGCTCGTCGATCACCTGGTCGAACCAGATGCCGTCGAGCGGTACTGCCAGGCGCTCGCCGACGAGCTGAGCGCGATCTACGCCGGCGACCCGCCGCCGTCCAGCGATGCCGGACGGTTGTGGTCGTCCCTGCAGCACCGCCTGGCCCTGCTGCCCCTGGTGGGCGACTACGCGGCGGCCAAGCGCGCGCTGCCGGCCGTCGACTTCGGCGACCAGATGTCTCTTGCGGCGCAGTTGGCGCAGGTGCCCGAGGTCGTCCAGGCCGAGCGCAGCCGCTACGGCGCCGTGCTGCTCGACGAGTACCAGGACACCGGCCACTCCCAGGTGTGTCTGCTCAGTGGGCTGTTCGGCGATGGGCATCCGGTCATGGCGGTCGGCGACCCGTTCCAGTCGATCTACGGATGGCGAGGTGCCAGCGCCGGCAACATCCGTCGCTTCGCGGCGACGTTCCCGCTCGTGAACTCCGAGCCCGCAGCGCAATTCCCGCTGACGACAAGCTGGCGTAACGACGAGGTGGTGCTGCGCGCCGCCAACGCCGTGGCTGCGCCGCTGCAGCGCGGCGCCGCCACCATCGAGTTGCGTCCGCGCCCTGGGGCCGGGCCGGGGCAGATCCGGCTGGCGGTGGTCGAGACCGTCGAGGACGAAGCGCGCTGGCTCGCCGCGCGGATGCTCGCCGAATGGGAGGCCCGGCCCGTCGGTGCGCGAACGGCCGCTGTGCTCGCGCGGCGGCGCTCGCAGATCAACGAGATCCGCGAGGCGTTGCTGGATGTGGGGCTGCCGGTCGAGGTCATGGGTCTTGGCGGGTTGCTCAGCACGCCCGAAGTGGTCGATGTCGTGGCAAGCCTGCGGGTCCTGGCCGATCACCGCTCCGGCCCGGCGCTCGCCCGGCTGCTCACCGGCGCGCGCTGGCGCATCGGGGCGAGTGACCTGCGCGCGCTGGGTGCCCGGGCGGGCGAACTGGCGCGCGGGCGGCGCCCGGCGGTGGCCGGGCAACGCACGGTGCTCGACGAACCCGTCGACCAGGGCAGCCTCATCGAAGCGCTTGACGATCTCGGCCGCGTCGAGCGGTATTCGGCCGAAGGTGCCCGCCGGATGACCGCGCTCGCGCACGAGCTGCGCGGCCTGCGCCGCCGCCTGTCCGCGCCGCTGCCCGAACTCGTGGCCGATGTCGAGCGCATCAGCGGCGTCGACATCGAGGTCGCGGCCCGCGCAGACCGGGCCGCGGTGGGTCGCGTGCACCTCGACCGCTTCTTGGACGAGGCCGCGCGCTTTGCCGCCGAGGCAGACCAGGCGACGCTCACCGCGTTCCTTTCCTTTCTCGACGCCGCCGAGGTCGAGGAGAACGGCCTGGACTCCGGCGAGGTGGCCGTGGAGAAGGAGCGGGTCCAGATCCTCACGGTGCACGCGGCGAAGGGCCTGGAGTGGGACGTCGTCGCCGTGCCCGGCCTCGTCGAGGGGGTGTTCCCGGCCGACCCGAAGGGCGTCGACTGGACTCGCGCCCGGCAGCTACTGCCGGCACAGCTTCGCGGCGACCGCACTGACCTGCCGTCGCTGGACCTTGACGGCGCCACCGATCGCAAACAGGCCGGCGCCGTCCTGAAAGATCACGCGCAGCAGGTCAAGCGCCGTCACGCCGACGAGGAACGCCGCCTGGCCTACGTCGCGGTCACCCGGGCGAGATCGGTGCTGCTGGCCAGCGGGTATGCCTGGGACACCGCCAAGTCGGCTCGCTCCGCCTCGCCCTTTCTCGACGACCTGCGCGATTTCGCCGACGTGGACGAGTGGTTCGTCCCGGCGCCCGACGCCGAGAACCCGCGCCTGGGCGTTGCCGAGTCGGCGACGTGGCCGGGTGATCCGCTCGGTCCGCGCCGGTCCGACGTCGAGGCCGGCGCCGCTCTGGTGCGCGCCGCGCTGCACCGACCGACCGCCCGCCCGGTTGGCGAGATGCCGCTGCCCGGCCTGGTCGACGATTCGGCCGCCCGCATCGCGGCCTGGCGGCGCGACGTCGACCTGCTACTTGCCGAGCGAGCCCGTCTGGCCCGGACCGACACCATCGACGTGGCGTTGCCCCGTCAGCTGTCGGTGTCGCAGTTGGTCGCGCTGCAGCGCAATCCCGATGAGCTGGCCAGGCAGCTGCGCCGCCCACTGCCCAGCAAGCCGGCGCCGTTGGCCAGGCGTGGCACGTCATTTCATGCCTGGCTGGAACGGCGCTGGTCGGCGCAGACGCTGCTCGATGTCGACGATCTGCCCGGCGCCGCCGACGAGACCGCCGACGACTCCGACGTCGCCGCGCTGCGCGCCGCTTTCGAGGCGAGCGCGTGGGCCGATCGCACTCCGGTCGAGATCGAGGTCCCGTTCGAGATGGCAGTCGGGGCCACGGTGGTGCGTGGCCGGATGGATGCCGTCTTCGCAGAGCTTGACGGGTTCACCGTCGTCGACTGGAAGACCGGCGCAACGCCGGGCGGTGCCGACGCCGACGCGGCCGCGGTGCAGCTGGCCGCGTATCGGCTCGCCTGGGCGGCGTTGTCGGGAGCGGAGCTCGCGAGCATCGGCGCCGCCTTCCACTACGTGCGCAGCGATGAGACCGTCTCGCCAGTCGATCTGCTCGACGCCGACGGGCTGCGCAAGCTGATCGCCGGCAGTTGACCGCGTGCCGACCTCGTCGATCGGTCACAGAGCTGCTCGGTAGCGTCATGCGCATGCCGACTGTCAGGGAGTTCATCGACGACCACCGCGCCGAGTTGCTCACCGATCTCGACCAGTGGTTGCGCATACCAGGGATCAGCGCCCAGCCCGAGCACCACCTCGACGTCCAGCGCAGTGCCGACTGGTTCGCCACGGCCCTGCGCCGCACCGGGTTCACCACCGTCGAGATCTGGCCGACGAAGGGCCTGCCCGCGGTATATGCCGAGTGGCGCAGCGATGAACCGAGCGCGCCGACCGTGCTGGTGTACGGCCACCACGACGTCCAGCCGGTCGACCCGATCGAGTCCTGGCGCACCGACCCGTTCGACCCGACGGTCGATGGCGATCTGCTGCGAGCCCGCGGCGCGTCCGACGACAAGGGCCAGCTGCTCTTCCACCTGCTGGGCCTGCGGGCGCACCTGGCCGCGACCGGACGCACCAGCCCCGCGGTGCACCTCAAGTTCCTCATCGAGGGTGAGGAGGAGTCCGGCTCGCCGAACTTCGAAGACCTGCTGGCCGAGCGTCGCGATCGCCTCGACTGCGACGTCGTGGTCGTTACCGACACCGGCATGCTTGCCCCGCACACGCCGAGCACTGTCACCGGAATGCGCGGGCTCATCGTCTGCACGGTCGATTTCCACGGTCCGGACCTCGACCTGCATTCGGGATCCTTCGGCGGTGCCGTGCCGAATCCGGCCACCGCCGTGGCGCGCCTGGCCGCGGCGTTGCATGACGAGCAGGGCCGGGTGCAGATTCCCGGCTTCTACGACGACGTCCTCGAACTCACCGCCGACGAGCGTGAGCTCTTCGCCAAGGTGCCTTTCGACGAGGCCGAGTTCCTTGGCGTGGCCAAGTCCCGGGCAGTGTCCGGCGAAGACGGCTACAGCACCTTGGAGCGCATCGGCGCCCGCCCGACCGCCGAGGTCAACGGCATCTGGGGCGGTTACATGGGGGCCGGCAGCAAGACCATCGTGCCCACCGATGCCCATGTGAAGCTGTCCTTCCGGCTCGTCGCAAACCAGGATCCGGACAAGATCCGCGTGGCGGTCGACCAGTTCGTCGCCGACCACACCCCGGTGGGCATCGACCGGCAGGTCGAGTGGGAAGGCGATGGTGTGGCGCCGTGCCTCGTCCCGCTCGGCACGCCCGCCTACCAGGCCTTGACTGACGCGATCAGCCAGGCGTTCGACGGCGCCCAGGTGCTGCCCACCCGCGAGGGCGGCAGCGGCCCGGAGGCTGCGCTGCAGCAGATGCTGCACGCGCCGCTGGTGTTTCTCGGCGTGGGCCTGCCCGACGATCAGATCCACGCACCGAATGAGAAGGTCAACCTGTCGATGCTCTACCGCGGCGCGGAGGCGGCGGCGCTGCTGTGGCAGAACCTCGCCGATCTCGGCCGCTCCGGCCGGGCCGCGGGCGCCGGTGCATGATCAAGCCCGCCGCTGCGCTACTCGCGGCCGCTGTGCTGCTCACCGCGTGCACTGAGACGGTGTCCGGCACCAGCACCAGGGGCGGGGTGAGCAGCTCGGGTACCGACGCGAGCAGCAGTCCCGCGCCGACCCCGTCGTCGATACCGCCGCCGGAGTCGTCGACACCGCCGCCGGAGGCGTCGCTGCCCCCGCAGCAACTGGCCTGCCCCGTGATCACCGACTCCCGCGCCCGGCTGTCGTACCGATGCATCTCCCCGTTGATCGTCCACGGCCAACGCAGCGCCGCCTGGCCGGTCAACTTCCAGGTCGAGGTCGACCTCAAATGGACTCTGGACGAGGGGTCGAGCCCGAACAGCCTGCAGAGCGGGCACGATCCCGCGACCGTCGCGCGGACGCTCACCACCGCCATGGCGGCCGGCAACTACGGGCCTTCGCCGGGCATCAAGCGCGAGCGCGACACCGACCTCGTCGTCGACGGCAAGAAGGCGCACCTCGTGCGGACCCTGTTCACGATCGCGCCGTCCTACCGCGCGAAGCTGCACGTGCGGGTTCGCCAGGAGCAGCTCTGGGTCGTGGCCGTCCAGGTGACTCCGGACCAGGTCTCTGCGTGGTATGTGTCGGTGCCCGACGTGACCCGCGACCTGTGGGTCAAGGTGCCGGCCGTGATGGGCAGCCTGAAGGTCGTCTGATGCGGCGGCGCCGTAGGGTGGTCGGGTGCCCCGTGTCGCCACCCTCGCACCTCATGCGAAGAAGCTGCCCAGCCCGACGTTCGACCTGACGCACGTGACCCTGCCCAACGGGCTGCGTGTCGTGCTCGCGCCGGACCGTTCCGCGCCCGTCGTCGGTATCGCGGTGCTCTACGACGTGGGTTTTCGGTCCGAACCTGAGGGGCGCACCGGATTCGCGCACCTCTTCGAGCATCTGATGTTCCAGGGCTCGGCGAACCTCGAGAAACTGGAGCATTTCCGGTACGTGCAGTCCTCCGGTGGCACGTTCAACGGAAGCACCCATCCGGACTACACGAACTACTTCGAAGCGCTGCCGTCGAACGCCCTCGAACGCGGCCTGTTCCTCGAAGCCGATCGCATGCTGTCCCCGCGCATCAACGAGGAGAACCTCGCCAACCAGATCGCCGTGGTGAAGGAGGAGATCCGCGTCAACGTGCTCAACCGTCCCTACGGAGGCTTCCCGTGGCTTGAGCTTCCACCGGTGCTGTTCGACACGTTCCCCAATGCGCACAACGGTTACGGCGATTTCGTCGACCTGGAGAGCGCCACGGTGTCCGACGCGGCCGACTTCTTCAATCGTTACTACGCACCCTCGAATGCGGTGCTGGCCGTCGCCGGCGATCTCGACGTCGAGCAGACGGTTGCGCTGATCGAGAAGCATTTCGGGCCGATCAAGAAACGCAATGCCGCGAAACGTCCGGACTTCGGTGAGCCGTTGCCCACGTCGGAGCGGCGCGCGTCCGCGGTCGACGCGCATGCACCGATTCCGGCGGTGGCGATCGGCTACCGCGTGCCGGATCCGATCGCCGATCTCGATGCGCATCTGGCCAACGTGTTGCTTGCAGAACTGCTCTCCGACGGCGATGCGTCGCGGCTGCAGCGCCGCCTGGTGCAGCGCGATCACCTCGTCACCGACGTATCGGCCTACCTGGGCGAATTCGGCGACCCGTTCGACGAGCGAGACCCGAGCGTGCTGACCATCACCGCCCATTACCCCGATGCCGGCTCGCTCGATCGCATCGTGGGCGCCGTCGACGACGAACTCGACCGCGTCGCGCAGGACGGGCTCGAGCTCGGTGAGCTCGAGCGCGTGCGCACCCGGCTCACGAGCGTTCTGGTGCGGGAGATGGATGCGGTCATCTCGCGCACCTTGAACTTCGCCAAGTTCGAGTTGGTTTTCGGCCGGGCCGGCCTGATTGCGGAGTTGCCGGGACGCCTAGCCGCCGTCAGCGACGCCGAGATCCAGGCGGCCGCGGCGGCGCTGCGTCCTGATCGACGGGCCGTCGTCGAACTGATCGCGGGCGGAGCGCACTCATGACTGTCCCTGACCTGACCCCACCACGCCGGCCGAAGAAGCTCACGACGCTCGAGCGCACCCTCGACTCCGGGTTGCACGTACTCGTCGTGCGCAAGCCCGGCGTGCCGCTCGCCGAAGTGCGCCTGCGGCTGCCCTTCCTCTCCGGGCGGGCGACCCATCCGGCCCGGGCCGCGCTGCTTTCTGACTCCGTGCTCACCGGCACGTCCGAGTACGACCGGGCGGGCCTTGCGGCTGCGATCCAGGCACTCGGCAGTGACCTCAGCGTCAGCGTCGATGCAGATCGCCTGGTGTTCGCCGGCAATGTGCTCGCCACCAACCTGCGCGGCCTGCTCGGCGTCCTGGTCGAGGTCCTCAACGGCGCGACCTACCCGAACAGCGAGGTGGTCGCCGAGCGCGAGCGGCTCGTCGAGCGGTTGACCATCGCCCGCTCACGCGCCGGTGTCGTCGCGGGCGAGGCGCTCGCCAAGCGGATGTGGGGCGAGCATCCCTACGCCCGAGAGCTTCCCGAGCCCGACGATGTCGCGAAGACGACGGCGGCACAGCTGCGCCGGATGCACGTCGACCTGCTCAGGCCGGACGGTGCCGTGCTGGTCGTCGTGGGCGACGTGTCGCCGGCGCGCACGCTCGACCAGGTGGCCACGGCGTTCCAGGGGTGGACTGGCAGCCCGACCGCGATCCGGATGCCTGCGCTGCCCGACATCGCGGTAGGGCCCTTGTTGGTGGTCGACCGTCCGGGTTCGGTGCAGTCCTCGCTGCGGCTCGGCTCATCGGCGCTGCGGCGCGACGACGAGCGCTATCCGGCCTTGCAGCTTGCGAACCTGATCTTCGGTGGCTACTTCTCGTCACGATGGACGGAGAACATCCGCGAGGACAAGGGCTACACCTACGGGCCGCACAGCGGGATCGATCACAACTCGCTCGGATCGTCGCTGCTGATGCAGGTAGACGTCGCCACCGAGGTGACTGCGCCCGCGCTGCTGGAGACGCTCTACGAGATGGGCCGGATCGCTTTGCTCCCACCGACTCCGGACGAGGTTGAGTCGGTGCGCCAGTACGCAATCGGCACGTTGGCCCTGTCGACCGCGACCCAGTCCGGCCTTGCGTCGACGATCGCGGCACTGGCCGGGGTAGGCCTCGGGCCGGAATGGCTGATCGAGCATCCCCGGCGGCTGGCGAAGGTCACCGTGGACGATGTCGCCGCGGCGGCAGCCGAGTTCTTCGCACCGTCGCGGTTCGCGACCGTCGTCGTCGGCGATAAGGGCGCCGTCGACGGCCCGCTATCCGCGCTCATCGCAGTGGAATGATGAACGCTCCGTTCGGGCCTCCGCGTCTTGCCCGCGCCGGCTACGACCGGGCGGCGCTGCACCGCTCCGAGCCGGGCTGGCTCGCCGAGGCCTGGACCCGGGCGCGGGTTATCGCGGTCAGCTCACAGGCGACGACCCCCGTCCTGCGCGGCGATGGCATCCTCGCGCTCGAGCTGCGCGATCCGTCCACTGTGGACAGTGCGGGCGGGCGCCGCCTGCTCGGACTCGTCGACGACGTCCCGTATTTCGCGGTCACCGTCAACGAAGCCGACGACAGCTGGGCCACCCTGCGCGAGGTCGGCGCCGCGGCCGACGACCTGCACGCCGCCCTGCTCACCAGCGCCGTGGCACTCGAGCAGTGGCATGCCCGCCATCAGCACTGCCCGCGCTGCGGCGCCGAAACGGTCGAGACGATGGCCGGCTGGACGCGTACCTGCCGCAGCGACGGCAGCGAGCACTTCCCGCGCACGGACCCGGCGGTGATCATGCTCGTGCATGACGGGGCCGATCTCTGCCTGCTCGGGCGAGGTCATGGTTGGGGCGAGCGACGCTTCTCGACCCTTGCCGGATTCGTCGAGCCGGGGGAGTCCCTGGAGGCTGCAGTGGCGCGGGAAGTATTCGAGGAGGTCGGCGTCTCGGTAACCGACGTGCTCTATGTGGCAAGTCAGCCGTGGCCATTCCCCTCGTCATTGATGCTCGGCTTCACCGCGCGCCTCGACGGCGACCCGGCCCTGCATCTCGACCCGAAAGAAATCGCCGAAGCGGACTGGTTTACGCGAGAGGAAGTGCGCCAGGCGGCGCAATGGGCCGATCGGCGCGAACCAGTCGCTGATGATGCCCGCTTGGCTGGGATATCGCCACAGCTGTCGATCTCGCGCTACCTCATCGACGGCTGGCTCGACGGCCTCTGGTGAGGCCATACACATACTAATGTATATGCATGGCTACCATGACGCACCGGCTGCAGCTGTTGTTGGACGAGGAGCGCTACGAGCGCGTCGCGCAGGTGGCCAGAGAGCAGCGCACTTCGGTGGCTGAGGTGATCCGCGAAGCGATCGACCGCGGCCTCGGCACGACCGCCGCCCGGCGTGCGGCCTCAGCCAAGGCCATCCTGGCGGCGGAGCCGATGAAGCTGCCCGACGACCCGGCCGACCTGAAGCGTGAGATCGACGAGATGCACGGCGGCCGTGTGCTGTGATCGTGCTCGACACGACGGTTCTGTCGTACACGTTCGCCGGTAAGCACATCTTCCAGGCTCCGTGCCGGCGGCTGATCGAGGCCATCGGCGCCGCCCAGGTCAGGGCGTCGACCACCATCGAGGTCATCCAGGAATTCGCCTACATTCGAGCACGCCGCCACCCGCGGGGCATCGCAGCCGACCTCGCGGGCAGGTATGCGAGCTTGCTGAGCCCGTTGCTGTCCGTCAGCGCCGACGATCTGCGGCACGGCCTCGAACTCTGGCGGCGCCATGAACGGCTCGGCAGCTTTGACGCAGTGCTAGCGGCCACTTGTATCGGCGTGGGTGCGACGCTCGTGTCGGCCAACAAAGCATTTGCGCGAATACGCGACCTCGACGCGGTGGTGCCTGATCAGAAGGGCGTCGAACGCCTGATTGCCGGGTGACGAGGGTCGTCGAACCGGATCACGATGTCGGCCACCGCGACCGGGTCGACGTCTCGGTCGTAATCTGCGAACGCGGGCAGCGTCCAGGCCCACTGCGCGGGCACCGTGCGGGCCCGAGCACCGGAACCGAGCGCCAGATGGATCGTTCGATCGAAGGGCAATCCCCGGCCGAGTAGCAGTTCTCCACTGACGATGAGGATCGCGCCGTCACGCGGCATCCGGCGGTGAGCCCGCGTGACACGGTTCGTCGCCGGATCGCGTAGCGAGGGCAGGTACGCGCCCGCGCCGCCCGGGCCGAGCGGTTGGAGAACCTCGCGCCGCAGCGCAGCGGCGTCTAGCCAGTCATGGCGGAAGGACTCGACATCGTTGCGGCCATGTTCGAGCCGGAGTGAGGCGTCGCGCCAGAACATGTCGGCGCGCACGCGTGCAACATCGCGCCCGAGCAGGCGAAGTGGCGCGACGAGTGCGTCGGCCAGCGCGTGTGGCTGCGCGCCGCACAGTCCGTCGATGGCGACGCGCAGCGCCCGTCCCGCAACGTCAGCAGCGACGAGATCGTCGGCGAGGACCTCAGGCAGGCGACTCGGATCGATCGGTGTGTATTCACCTGCCATCACGCGATCGACGTTAGCGGCACGGCGTTTCGGGTCAGCAGAAGATGCTGCTTGCGTGGAAGGGGTCTGCGGCCGCGCGTATCGACGTGATGGTGCCGCCACGTTGGTCGGATGAGGAGCCGACGAATAGCAGCACTCCGTTGTCGGTCTGCACGATGATCCCGGCTGGAATGTTGCCGGCGCCGGTCCACGTGGGATCTGCAGTGAACGGTTTGGCCATCGAACCGTAAGCGGCGGCAATCTGGCTCATAGGATCGCCGAGGCGGACCCCGGCCGAGGTGGTGACGGTTGTTCCAGGTCCGCCGGTGGAGCGCGTGGCGTCAAAGCACGTTACGCCCCAGGAGAATTGCAGCACCGTTGATCCGGTAATCGTGTAATCGGTAGGCCGGAAGATGCCGTCTCCGGGCGAGGACAGGCCGATGCCCGCGGCTGCCTCAGCCTGGACGAGGGTCATGCCGCGCGTGACAGCGCCCAGGGAGTGAGCCGAGATCACGAGCTTGCTGTCGGTCCAGCGCCCGGACGGAACGCGCTGCGTGCTGGTCGGGTGACTCGCGGACTTGCTGGCCGCCCGGGGGTCAGTCGAGTGCGTCGCCGGCACCTGGTGGTGCTTCGTTGCGGTCGCGGTAGCTGTCGGGGTTGCCGTTGCCGTCGTCTTGTCGGGTGTCGGCGCCGATGAACTGGTCGTGGGGTTGGGCGCGGGCGCGGGGTGAGCCGGTCGGGTGGGCCGATCAGCTTGGACGGCGGTCACCGTCGCCACCGTCGCGAGAGCGACGACCGCCACTGCGGCGGCGGCCAATGCTGGCGGTATCCAGCGCTTGCTCATCCAGACCTGCACCCGATGCGGCGCGCGGCGCTGGGCGGCGCCTGCGACCAGTCGCTCGGCGAGACCGGGTGGTTCCTCGGCCGAGTTCGCCACGTTGGCGAGCGTGGCTCGAAGGTCGTTCTCGAAGTCGCGAAGCTCTGTCATGACTGCGCCCCTCGTGATGACTGCCACGCGGCCTGCTCGCCGAGCGTGGCCTGCGCACGCATTGCTGCGATTCCTCGGCTGATGAGGCTGCGGACCGTTGCCCTGCGGCAACCGATCGCCTCGGCGATCTCCGCGTCGGGCTGATCGTGGAAGTACCGCATCACCAACGCTGCCCGCTGGCGATCAGGCAACCGGCCCAGCAGCTGCCACAGCAGACCACGATCGGCGACCCGGTCGGCCAGGCTTGCCGTGTCGGCGACCTCGGGCAGGTCATGCAGCGAGATGTCGCGAGCCGACCGGCTGCGTCGTGAGCTGACGAACCCATTCGCGACGCAGCGCCGAACGTAGGCCAGCGGCGCCTCGGCGGCCTGCACCTGCTCCCACTTCGGATACAGGCGGGCCAGCGTGTCTTGCAACAGTTCCTCGGCCCGGTCCGCGCTGCCGGTCAACAGGTACGCCGTTCCGAACAGCGAGCCGCTGTTGGCGCGAACGAACGCAGCGAAACCCACCTCATCAGCCATGTTCCACTCCCATGCGCACTAGACGCATCAGCCGACCGGATTGTGGCAGCCAATTTCGGCGTCCAGTCGCGACCACCCGTAACAGCGGACCGCACGGCTCTCTTCAAATCCACAATCGCTTTTGTGCAATAACTCTTGTGTAGTTACGGTGGGCCAATGCCAGACAAACCCGTCCGCCAGGTCGCGGATTCGCGCGTGCTCGCGGCGATGTCCCATCCGCTTCGGCGTCGCCTGCTCGACGTGCTCAAGGTCGAAGGCCCCGCCACAGCGAGCATGCTCGCCGAACAGACCGGTGCCGCCGTCGGCAACATCAGCCATCACATCCGGGTGCTCGCCGCGTGCGACCTGGTCGAAGAGGCCCCCGAGCTGGCCCGAGATCGCCGCGAGCACTGGTGGCGCCCGGTGTCGGCCGCCATCCGCTGGTCGAGTCGCGATTTTGAGAACGATCCGGCCACCGAGGCCGTCGCAATGGCGGCCGCCTCGCTCGGCCTCGAGCGCCAGGCCGGGCTGGTCCGCGATTGGCATTCGGCCGACGCAGACCAGCGCGCAGCGTGGGGCGAGGGCCCGTTCTCGACCGACAGCTGGATACGGGTGACACCGGACGAGCTCGTCGAGCTCTCCGCCGAAATCATCGCCGTCATCCGCCGATGGGCGGATCGCGACATACCTGACGACGGAAAGCAACGCGGTGCGGTGTTCGTGTTCGCGCACGGCGTCCCGGCCACGCCGTGACGGCGGTTCTCGAGCGTCCGGCCCATCGTCGCCCGGGCGGTCTGCTGCGGCATCGGGACTTCCGCCTGCTCTGGATCGGCGAGACGACCTCGAGCCTGGGCAGTTCGGTCACCAGCGTCGCGCTGCCACTGGTGGCGATCACGGCGCTGCACGCCGGCGTGGTCGCAATCAGCCTGCTCAGTGCCGCGGCGTGGCTGCCGTGGCTGCTGATCGGCCTACCGGCGGGCGGGTGGATCGACCGGTTGCCCCGGCGGCCGGTGATGCTGGTCAGCGACGCGGCCTCGCTGCTGCTGTTCGGCAGCGTCCCGGTGGCTGCCTGGTTCGGCGTGCTGACGATCGCCCAGCTTCTCGCGGTTGCGCTGCTCTGCGGCACCGCGAAGGTCTTCTTCTCGACGGCCTATCGGGCCTACCTTCCCGCCATCGTCGCTCCTGTCGATCTTGTCGAGGGCAATGCCAAGCTGCAGGGCAGCGAGTCGGCGGCCCAGATCGCCGGGCCCGGCCTGGCCGGGCTGCTTGCCCAGGCATTCGGGGCCGCGGCAGGTCTACTGGCCGATGCCGCGAGCTTTCTCGTCTCGGCCCTGTGCCTGCGCTCGATTCACACGGTCGAACGCCGCCGCGAGCGCACCAGGCGCCGCCTGCGACACGAGATCGGCGAGGGCCTGCGATTCGTGACTCACGACCGCTACCTGCGTTCCTACGTGGCATTCGGCGGCGCCTCGAACCTCGCACTCACCGGCTATCAGGCAATCCTCGTGGTGTTCCTCGTACGCACTGTGGGGCTCAGCTCGGCAGCCGTCGGCCTGCTCGTCGCAGTGGGCAGCATCGGCGGCGTGATCGGCGCGATGATCGCTCCGGGCTTCGCGCGAGCAGTCGGCTCAGCACACGCCCTCCTGTTCTGCAAGGTCGGCGTTACCCCGTTCGGCCTGCTGATCCCCTTGACAGGTAAGGGGATTCGGCTCGCGTTCTTCGTCCTCGGCAGTTGCGTAGTCGTCGCAGGCGTCGTCGGCGGCAACGTGATCTCGGCCGGGTTCATGCAGCGCTACTGCCCCACCGAAATCTTCGGCCGGGTCGCGACGAGCATGCAGGTCGTTAACTTCGGCACCATCCCGCTCGGCGCGCTGCTGGCCGGGCTGCTCGCCGGTGCGCTCGGTGCGCGGGCCACCGTGTGGGTGATGCTGGCATTGTTCGTTCTCGCCGGTTCGATCCTGCTTGCCGGCCCATTGCGCCATCGTCGCGAGCTGCCTACCCGCCCGGCGGAACCGTCGGTGCACGCTGGCACGATCAGGGGGTGACCGACCGCGACGCTGAGGCAGTGCTCGAGGGCCTCGATCCCGAGCAGCGCGCCGCCGCGACGGCTGTGCGCGGGCCGGTCTGCATCCTCGCCGGTGCCGGAACCGGCAAGACCCGCGCCATCACGCATCGCATCGCCTATGCGGTGCGCACCGAAGCGATTCCCGCCAGCCAACTGTTGGCCGTCACATTCACCGCCCGCGCCGCGAGCGAACTGCGCACCAGGCTGCGGCGTCTCGGCGCGCCGGCGGTGCAGGCGCGCACCTTTCACGCGGCTGCCCTGCGCCAGCTCAAGTACTTCGCCCCACGGGTGCTCGGCGGGGCGGTGCCCGAGGTCGTCGAGAACCCGATCCGGCTCGTCAGCAACGCGGCGGCTCATGCCCGGCTGCGCACCGACCGTGCCGAACTGCGCGACCTGGCGACCGAGATCGACTGGGCCAAGGCCGTGCTCGCCACGCCTGAGGACTACCCGCAGCGGGCGGCCGCGGCAGACCGCCAGCCACCGCTGACGCCGGCGACCGTCGCCGAGGTCTACGCCGGCTATGAGCAGGCCAAGCGCCGGGCCGGGCAGATGGACTTCGCCGACCTGCTGCTGGTCATGGCCGGTGCCATCGAGCAGTACGGCGACGTCGCCGAAGAACTGCGCTCGCGGTACCGGCACTTCGTCGTTGATGAGTATCAGGACGTCTCGCCGCTGCAGCAGCGGCTGCTCGACGCGTGGCTGGGTGGCCGCGACGACCTATGCGTCGTGGGCGACGCCAACCAGACGATCTACTCCTTCGCGGGCGCGACACCGCGGCACCTTCTCGATTTCCGGATCCGGTATCCCGAGGCCGTCGAGGTACGGCTCTACCGCGACTACCGGTCGACCCCGCAAGTGGTCGAGTTGGCCAACAATCTCGTCAAGGCAGGCAGCTCCAATGGTGGCGGCGTGACCCTCACCGGGCAGCGGCCGGCCGGACCGACCCCGACTTTCGCCGAGTACGACGACGAGCCGGCCGAGGCGGCAGCCGTTGCCGCCAAGTGTCAGGCACTGCTCGCGGCCGGCACCCCTGCTGCTGAGATCGCCGTGCTTTTCCGGGTCAACGCACAGTCCGAGGTTTACGAGCGGGCACTGGCCGACGCCGGTGTGGCCTACGTCCTGCGTGGCGGCGAACGGTTCTTCGACCGCCCCGAGATCCGCGAGGCGCGCCTGCTGCTACGTGGCGCCGCGCGCGCCGACGTGGGCGAGCAGCCGCTCGTCGAGGCCGTCACGGCAGTGCTCGCGAGTGTCGGATGGCACGCCGACAGCCCACCCTCGGGTGGGGCCACGCGGGAGCGGTGGGAATCCCTCGCGGCGTTGGTGAGCCTGGCCGACGACCTGATCACGACTGACCCGCAGGCGCGTCTGCCGCAACTCGTCGCCGAACTTGACCAGCGAGCCGCGGCGCAGCACGCACCGACCGTGCAGGGTGTCACGCTCGCCTCGCTGCACAGCGCAAAGGGCCTCGAGTGGGATGCCGTGTTTCTGGTCGGGCTGACTGATACGACCATTCCGATCCAGCACGCCACGACCGCCGAGCAACTTGCCGAGGAACGCCGCCTGCTCTACGTCGGCATCACCAGGGCGCGCGAGCGCCTGGCGCTGTCGTGGGCGCTGGCCCGTAGCCCCGGGCAGCGGCGCGGCCGGCGACCGAGCCGATTCCTCGACGCCCTGCGTCCGGCGCCGGTAGCTGTGCCGCGTCCGAAGAAGAAGTCCGTTGCGCCCGAGGCCGCCGACGCCGAGCTGTTCGGACGGCTGCGCGCCTGGCGCAAGCGGCAGGCCGAGGCGCAGAGCGTGCCTGCCTTCGTCGTCTTCTCCGACGCGACGTTGGTGGCCATCGCCGACGCTCGCCCCGACAACCGCTCGGCACTGGCTCGGCTTTCCGGCGTGGGGCCAACAAAGCTCGACCGTTACGCGGTCCCGGTGCTCGCCGTGCTGGGTGGCGCCGATCCAGACAGTGTCGAACCGGTCGAGGTCACGAGCTGACTCGCGGCAGTGCAAGACGTTTGGGTAAAGCGACAGCGTCCCGGGCCTACTTCGGTATAAGCTGGCACGCCCCAGCGGGCCGTCGAGCCCGTCGCGCGAGCCGAGGCGATCCTCCCTACTAGGGAAAATTCCCTAGTCCGATCGGACGCTGAGACGGGCGAGAAGTTAGGGAACTAATTAGATTGCGGCCCTGTCGTAGGCTCCGATAGCCTTCGAGCACACCAAAACGAACAGCGCGCCGCTGGCGCGTGACGACAGCCCAGACGTAGAGGAGGTGGCCCTGTGAGCATTACGACGAGGACGTTCACGGCCACCCCGCGTCTGCGCCGCGAGTCGGCGTTCATGCTGCCCGGCACCGGGAACGATGCGCATGGCGCGGGTATGTGGCGCCACGTCACACCGCCGTTCGCAGGAAATCTGCCTGTCGAGCTTCCGACGAACCCGATCTACACCCGTAACCGCGCCGTTATCGCTGCCAAGCAGGGTAGCCCGCCTCGAGGAGACCAACGCTGATCACGCGATCAGCAGGCACTCTTCGAGGCCGCGGCTCCCAGACGGGAACCGCGGCCTCATTGTTTGTCTGCACCGTCCATTCACAAGAAGAGCTCCAACTCAAGGGAGGTGACCCGCCGTGTTAACCAGCTGCGCGCCAGAACTCGTCGCGCTGGAGGGCAGAGCCGGGATCGTTGCCGGAATCGACGCAAGTCCCATGCTCGACCCGATCTCACCGCTTTGTCCCGACGACCTGCCATGCCGGGTGCAAGACGCTGACCTCTGGTTCGCCGAGGCCCCAGGCGATCTCGAAGTAGCCAAGAGCTTCTGCCTGGACTGCCCGGCGCGCCACGCGTGCCTCACCGGCGCCATCGAGCGGCGGGAGCCATGGGGCGTCTGGGGTGGCGAGATTTTCGAGCGCGGCCAGATCGTCGCACGCAAGCGTCCGCGCGGGCGCCCGCGCAAGACCGACCGTGAGGTAGCCGCATGAGCGCCACATCGCAGTACAGCGCCACATTGCAGTTCGGCGCCACATCGCAGTACACAGCCAGCTTCACCACAACACTGCCAGGGAGCATCAAGATGATCAGCATGCAAGAAGCGCTCGCTCGCGAGCGAATATACGAGTCCCGCCAATTCGCCAGCATGGCCCGGATCGCCAGCCAGATGGCGGCCGCGAAGCGATGGCGCCGGCTGGAGCGGATAGCCCGCTCCGCGCATCAGCGGCACGCAGCCTCAGCCGCTGAGGCCGCGAGCGTCGTTCGCTGGGACTGATACGCCACTGACAGTGCGGCCGCTGGACTTCGTTCCGGCGGCCGCGCTCTCATAGGTGGGTGCAGCAAATCTGCAGGATGTGCGGGCGGGTGGCCGACCCCGAAAGCGACGGCGACCCGCCCATAGCTTGGTGTGCCGACATCGTCGAGAGCCGAGACGGGCCGAGTACGAAGTGGATCTGCGATACCTGCACCCGCAGATACGTACGCTCGATCGAGGCCAAACTCGATCAGGAGTGGTGGTAGAGCAGATCGATCGCGCAGCAGGAGCGATCGAGTCGCCGCACCTACACGCGGCTGCGGAGCGCGTTGCTCACCAGGTGGCCGCCCACTGCGTCGGCGGCGATGTGGTCAGTCCCACAGGGTCATCGAGCGTCTGAAGATGCCGGCAAGGTCTTCGGCGCTTGCCTCGCGGGGCGCGGTGGCGAGCAGTCGCTGTTGTTTGAGGGCTCCCTCGACCAGGCCGTCGACATCTGCGTCGCCGAAACCAATGGCGCCGATGCCTGCCGGCATGCCGATGTCGCGCATCAGTTGCACGAGTAGCCGGGGGAGGGCTTCCGGCCCGGCGCTGCGCTCGACCGTGGGATCGAGCAGTTGTGCCGCGCGCAGGTGTCGACCCGGTGCGGCGCCGAACGTGAAGGCGAATGCCTCGGGGGCCGTGAGCGAGACCGCCATTCCGTGTGGCACCAGCGCCTCGTCGCCCGGATAACCAGCGGGCCGGAACGAGCGCACCCGGCCCGCAATCGGGTAGGCGTTGGCGTGCGGAATATGGACTCCCGCATTCCCGAAGCCCATCCCGGCAAATGTCGCCGCCAGCGACATCGATGTGCGAGCGTCTCGGTCCTCGCCGTGGTGCACGGCCTGGCGGAAGCTCGCTGCGAGCAGGCTCAGGGCCCGCTCGGCCCACATGTCCGCGACCGGATTGGCGCCGCAATACGGCACTCGCGCCTCAGGTTGCTTGCGGTCGAAGGACGTGTACGGCCGGGCGGTGTAGCTCTCCAATGCGTGGCAGAGGATGTCCATGCCGGCGCACGCAGTGACCACCGCAGGCTGGGTCAGTGTCAGGTCCGGGTCGACGACGGCGAGGGTCGGTCGTAGCCGTGGATGGCTGATTCCCGCCTTGACCTGCTGGGCCAGGACGTCCAGCACGCAGATCGTGGTGCTCTCGGCACCGGTGCCCGTTGTGGTCGGCACGGCAATGAGTGGAAGCAGCTGCACGGCTGGCGGGCGGCCACCGCCAACGGGCTTGTTCACGTAGTCCATCAGGTCGCCGGGGTTCGTCAGCAGCAGGTTCACCGCCTTCGCCGTGTCGATGCTCGAGCCCCCACCGACGGCCACGAGTGCGTCCCACGGCCCGCCCGCGCGGGCCCACTCGATGGCCGCTTCGAGGCTCGCGTCGGTGGGTTCCACATGCACGTCGGCGAAGACGGTCGCGTCGATGCCAAAGGCATGCATCTGTTCGGCGATGCGGGCAGGGGCGCCGGTGGCCGCGACGCCTGGGTCGGTGATGATCAACACCCGGCGGGCTCCGGCGGAGCGGAGGTCGTAGCCGATCTCGCTGCTTGCGCCTGGCCCGAACTTCAGAGCGGGTGATCCGTAGGTGAAGATCGTCTCGGTCAATGGTCCACCAGATGTGATCGGGGTTCGGGATGCCGGCTCACGCCGCGGGCTCGACGAAGCCCGGTTGCCAGCGTTCGGCAAGCGCACGGTAGGGAGCGGTCGCCCCCAACTGACACAGGACGGCGACCGAGCCGATCGTCACGCGATGGATCAGCAGGTATGAGGGCGGAAGATTCAGCAGCCGCCCGACCTTCGCCTCTTCGTTGCGCGGATCGCCGAGGCGCGCAGCCTGGCCGCGCATCCATGCGCGCGTGAACGTGAACTTTTCGACGCTGAGCGGCTCGATGATCGGGCACAGGTAGTCCATGACCTGGATCGGGTCAACCTCTATGCCTGGCCGGATAAAACCGTACTGGTACATCTCGGCCATCAATCGGTCGCTGTCGCGGTTCAGCGCGAGCCGGGTCATCCTGCCGAGCGGCTCGGGGGCGCCGCCCGGCAGCCGGGCGACAGCGCCGAAGTCGACGACGCCGAGCCGGCCGTCGGGGCAAAGCCGGAAGTTGCCAGGATGCGGATCGGCGTGCAGCATGTTGGCCCGTTGCGGCGCGGAGTAGTGCAACAGTGCGAGCAGGTAGCCGGCGCGATCGCGTTGCTCGGTGTCGCCATGCGCGATGATCCGCGACAGTGGGACGCCGTCGATCCATTCGGTGACGATCACTTTCGGCGCGCTGGCGACGACGTGCGGTATGGCGATCTCCGGGTCGTGGTCGTACGCGCTCGCGAACGTCCGCTGCGCGTCAGCCTCCAGGGTGTAATCGAGTTCTTCGAGCACACGATCTCGCAACTCGGCGAGAAGGGGCTTGATCTCCAGGCCAGGGGACAGCCGAGCGAACAGCCGCGCGAAGCGCGAGAGCTGGGTGAAGTCGGCCAGCAGGGCCGGCCCCGCGCCTGGATACTGGATCTTCACGGCGACGGTTCTGCCGTCGCTCCAGATCGCCTTGTGTACCTGGCCGATGCTGGCCGCTGCGGCAGGCTCGTCGTCGAACTCGCGAAAGCGCTTCGGCCAGGTACGGCCGAACTGCTCGGCGAGAACCCGATGCATGACATCGGCCGGCATCGGCGGCGCCGCCTCCTGCAACCGGGTCAGCGCGGCCCGGTACGGCGCGGCGGACTCCTCGGGCAGCGCGGCCTCGAACACCGACAGCGCCTGCCCGAGCTTCATCGCGCCGCCCTTGAGTTCGCCGAGCACGTTGAACAGCTGCTCGGCGGTGCGCTGCTGCAACTCGGCGGTGACTGCCTCGGCCGACTTGCCGGCGAGGCGCTTGCCCAGGCCCATCGTTGCGCGCCCGGCGACGCCGAGCGGTAGGGACGCCAGGCGTGCGGTCCGTGCCACCCGGCGTTGCGGGATGTCGGTCATGGCTGCGGCTCTGGTGCGCCGCTCGTCCGATCGCCGGGATCCTCCGTCACAAGGTCATTGTGCCCAACGGCCGATCTGCGCGGTGAACGCACCGCACTCACAATCAGGATGAGGCACCCAAGTGCGCCGTCGGATCCGCCAATCGGGCAGTTGGATCTCGAGGGTTCCCTCGATCGTCGGGGGGTCCTCACCGCCCAGGAAGGCTAGGGCCTGCAGGGCAGCGACACTGCCGACGAGGGTCGCCAGGCTGACGTCAGAGGGCGGGCCGTGCCGTGGCGGGATGGCCAATTGGACGGCTAGCGCCGACCACGCGTGGTCGCGGTCGAGTCGATGCAGGTCGGCGCAGCGAAGGCAACTGGCAACACCGGGTAGGGCGAGCGGGCCGATGACACCGCGATCTGCTTCGGCCGATGCGACGAGATGCGGAACGCCGCGCGCCTGCAAGGCATCGCGGACATCGGAATCGACGGGACAGTCGACCGCGAGGATGACGAGATCGGGAAGGAAGCCGAGCGGCAGCGGGCTGGTGTCGCAGCCCGGTGCACCCCGCAGCACCGCTGCCGCGGCCGCCTTGGTGAAGCGTTCGCCCTCGTCCTTGGGGGTCAATCCGCCGGGTGCGGCCTGGTGCAGGTGCACGTCGCCGGTGCCCGCCACTGCGACGTGTCCGATGCCGGCGGCGGCCAGCAGCGTGCCGATGACGGCTGCAACCCGGCTGTTGCCGTTGATCGCGACCGTGGCAGCCAGCCGGCTGGCGAGAATATCGTCGGCCCGCTCGCCGTGACGTACCCGCAGAGCCGCCAGATCGGCGGCCAGCCGGGGCAGCTGGGTGGCCCGGTCACGCGGTGGGCGGCGAACGAGGAATCCGCCCGCATTGAGTACGTCGAAGGCGTCGTCGACCAACTCGGAACAGCGCGCGTCTGCGTCCTGACCGGTCAGGCGGCGCGCGCTCGGATGGTCGACGCCGTCGATGACGATCCGACGTTCGCCGAGTTCGATCTGAACCTGTTTCGGCGCGCGCCAGAGCATCCGAGCGCCGGGGTTGAGAGTGCGCTGTGATTCAGGCCCACGTTGTGGATCATGCTTGTGGATCATCGCTTCAACCCCGGTCTGCCGGATGTGTGCTGATTCATCGGCATACAGTCCCAGAATCGCGAGTGATACGTCTTTTACTGTCCACAAGCGGCGTAGTGGCTGTGATCAAGTGCGATCAGATCACCATGCGGTAGTCGAATAATCGCTTAGAGCGACAGGAATCTTGGCGTGCACACCTGTGGATAACCCTGTGCATGAGCTGCGCATAACTGCGGGTAGGTCTGTGGATAGTGCGCGGCCGGGGGCCGCTTTGCGAGCAGGAGAGCGTCGTCTCGGGAAAGCCGGGCTCCGGCGTCGCCATCTGCGGATACGGTGTCGAGGTGACCGAGCTGAATGTGCAGAGGGAGCGCGACGAGATCGAGGTACGGCGCAGCGCACGGCGCCGTCGAACGGTTTCGGCGTACCGCGAAGGCGGGCGCATCGTCGTGCTGATCCCGGCGCGATTCAGCAGAGTCGAGGAGCGGCGCTGGGTCGACGAGATGGTTCAGCGCGTCACCGCCCGCGAGCAGCGCGACCGCGACCGTGGGCCGCGGCGCAGCGACACGGCCCTCGCCCGCCGCTGTCGCGCCCTTTCGGTGCAGTATCTCGACGGCCGCGCGACGCCGGTCAGCGTGCGCTGGGTCGACACCATGCGGACGAGGTGGGCGTCGTGCACGCCGGCCGACGGGACGATCCGGGTCTCGAGCCGGCTGCGCGACATGCCGTCCTGGGTACTCGACTACGTCCTCGTACACGAACTTGCACATCTGCGCATCGTTGGTCACGACCGCGACTTCTGGGCGCTTGTGGCGCGCTACCCGCGAACCGAACGTGCCCGCGGATACCTCGACGGTGTCAGCGCGGCCGCGCAATTGCCGATAGTCGACGACCTTGCCGACGACATCTCCTCGAGTTATTCCGGCGAAGCGTCCTGATCCTTGGAGCCCGACTCGCCGAGTTCGGGCAGCGGATCGCCGCCAAGTTTTTCGGCGAAGCCGAGCGGGTCGTCCAGATCGGCCGCGTCAGGCAGCAGGTCCGGGTGCGCCCACACGCCGTCGCGTCCGCCGATTCCGTGCCGTTCGGATACCGCCCACCACAACGCAGCCGCCTCGCGCAGCCGGCGAGGGCGCAGTTCGAGGCCGACGAGCGTGGAGAACGTCTGCTCGGCGGGGCCGCCTGCAGCACGGCGCCGGCGTGATGCCTCGCGCAGTGCTGCCGCGCCGGGCATCCGATCTCCGGCGGCTGCGGACACGACCGTGTCGACCCATCCCTCGATCAGCGCGAGCAGCGTCTCGAGACGGCGCAGCGCGACCTGCTGCTCGGGGGTCTCCTGCGGCTCGAACATGCCACCGGCAAGGGCGCCTTGCAGGCTCTCAGGGTTCGTCGGGTCGATCTCGCTCATGGCGCGTTCGAGGGCGGACGTGTCGACGGTGATACCCCGGGCGTAGGACTCGACCGTGTCGAGCAGGCGCTGACGCAGCCAGGGTACGTGGCCGAACAGCCGCTGGTGTGCGGCTTCCCTGAGCGCAAGATAGAGGCGAACCTCGTCCTGCGGGCGTTCGAGCCCCTCGCCGAAGGCCGCGACATTCTCCGGCAGCAGCGCGGCGACACCCGCAGGCCCGAGGGGCAGGCCGACATCCGTGCCGGACACGACCTCCTGCGCCAGACCGGCAAGGCCCTGCCCGACCTGTGCACCGAACATCAGACCGCCGAACTGACTCATGACACCTGCCAGCGGCCCGGCCTGCGCGCGGACTTCTTCGGGCAGCGATGCCGACATCGCGGCGACCACGCGGGCAGCGAGCGGATCGCACAGCGCCGACCACACGGGAAGCGTCTTCTCGATCCACTCGACTCGGTTCCAAGCCTCGATCGTTGTGATACCGGACGGCAGGTCAGTGACACCGTCGAGCCAGAGATCGGCGAGCTTGACCGCATCGGTGACCACCGACGCGTCGCTGCTCGACACCGCACGATGTTCCGAGGCGAGCGCCGAGATGGCGACCTGGCGGGCGAGGTCCCAGTTGACCGGGCCACCGGACCACGAGATGAGCTTCTGCAGCTCGGCGAACAGCGGGATCTTGCCGGCAAGATCGTCCGGTCCGCCCGGCTCGGGGTCGCCCGCGCTGAATCCGAATGGCAGGTTGCTACTCATACGACTCACGGTAGTGCCGACGAACGAACCGCGTCGTTGGTGCCGCGATCTGCGGCGGCGGCGTTGCGCCGTCAGCGAACGGCGTCGTCGGCGTAGCGTCGCTGGACGTGGGCCAGTATGCCTGGGCGTGGTGGTTGGCGGCGCCCGTCGCCGCGACGGTCCTCGGCGCGGTCTGGACGTGGTGGCGGGGGCGGGCGCAGAAGCCGCAGCGCACGGCCGAGACAATCGCGGCGCACCGTGCCTTCCTCGATGCCCTCGCCAGGCGACCCACCGCGGCTGCCGAGCAGCCGAACCCGCGGGCCAACTAGCTCGATCCGGCGGCAGCGCGCGAATTGGTCTGCTTGAAGAACGTCACACGGCCACGTTCTAGAGTGACCCGGTGACTCGCCGCGTTCGCACCCTTCTCGTCGCCGGGGTGCTGTTCCTTGCGCTGCTGTTCGTGGCGATCCTCATGCCGGTGCCCTACGTCGTGCTCAGCCCCGGTCCGACGCTGAACACGTTGGGCACCGACGACCAGAATCGCGTGATCATCGTTCTCAAGGGCCGCCAGGCCAACCAGACGACCGGTCACCTGAACCTGACTACCGTCGACATCACGACGAACAAGGTCACCGCCTTTCAAGCCTTGGCAGGCTGGCTGCAGCACGATCGCGTGGTCGTGCCGCGCAGCGCGATCTACCCGCCAGGAAAGTCCCAGGAGCAGATCAATCAGGAAGACACCGAACAGTTCGCGAGCTCGCAGGACAACGCCACGGCTGCGGCATTCTGCGAGCTGGGCTACCCGCGTGGTTTCGGCGTGCTCAGCGTCGACGCGAACGCCGGTGCAAAGGACTCACTCAAGGCGTTCGACCAACTGATCTCACTCGACGGCACGCCGGTCGACTCGTCCGCGAAGTTGACGGCCGCGCTCGCCTCGCACAAGGCGGGCGACAAGGTCACGGTGAACTTCAAGCGTTCCGGCAAACCGATGTCCGCGTCGATCACCCTGAGCCCGCCGGCACAAGGCAAGAAGGTCGCCCGCATCGGCATCGCCGTGGGCGAGCAATGTTTCGCTCCGTTCGAGGTCGATCTCGGCTTGGGCGATCAGATCGGCGGGCCGTCCGCAGGTCTGATGTTCGCCCTCGGCATCATGGACAAGGTAGGCACCATAGATCTGACGAAGGGCGCCTATATCGCCGGAACCGGCGAGATCGAGCCCGACGGCACGGTGCTGCCGATCGGCGGAATTCAGCTGAAGATGATTGCCGCGCGCCGCGCGGGCGCCACGGTGTTCCTTGCACCGCAAGACAACTGTGCCGATGTTCGCGGGGCAACGCCCAAGGGGCTCAACGTCATCAAGGTGGGGTCGTTGCATCAAGCCAAGCAGGACCTGCTCGACCTGCAGACCGGCAAGCCGGTCGCCCACTGCTGATGCAGTGCCGCCTCACAGGTTCGCTGTTCTGCCCGCTGCCAGCCTGAGAGACCCCGGCGCATAGGAACCGCGTGCCTGCTCGGTACGTTGTCGTTCCGGTGGACCGGTGCGCGCTAGCACTGCAGGTGCTGTACCGGCCCGAACCTCCCGCCCGGCAGAGCAGCCGTGAGCGGGCCGACGATCGAGGAGCTGCCCGTGGCCATGCGGCCGCCGCTTCCATCCTTCAGCTTGTCGAGACGGGCCAAGATCAGCCTCGGTGTTGTAGGCACGCTTATCGTGGTACTGATCGTGCTCGGCTCGCTTGTCGGGGTGTACATCAACTGGCTCTGGTTCGGCGAGGTCGGCTACCGAGGGGTCTATCGCGGCATCATCACGACCAAGCTTGTGCTCTTCGTGGTCTTCGGTGTGCTGATGGCGCTGATCCTCGGCGGAAACATCGTCGTGGCGTACCTCCTGCGCCCACCGTTTCGACCTCTCTCGGCCGAGCAGCAGAACCTGGAGCGTTATCGGGTCGTGCTCGAGCAACGCAAGCGGCTCGTGCTCGCCGGCATCATGATTCTCGCCGGTCTCAGCGCCGGACTGTCGTCGATGTCTGACTGGCGCATCTGGATGCTGTGGCGCTACGGCGGTCATTTCGGCGTCCAGGATCCGCAGTTCCATCGAGACGTCTCGTTCTTCGCCTGGGACTACCCGGCCTACCGGCTGATGCTCGGATTCGGTTTCACCGCGATCCTGTTCTCCATCCTGCTTTCGATCGCCGTGCATTACCTGTTCGGCGCGATCCGGGTGCAGACGCCCGGGCCGAAGATCACGTTGTCGGCCCGCCGTCATCTCACGGTGCTGATCTTCATCTTCATCGTGCTCAAGGCTCTCGCGTATTGGCTCGACCGTTACGGTGTGGTGTTCTCCAACCGCGGCAAGGTCACCGGAGCGTCCTATACCGATGTCAACGCATCACTGCCGGCGAAGACGATCCTGTTCTGGATGGCGGTGATCATCGCGATTGCCGTGCTCGCCAGCATGTGGCTCAAGAGCGCGCAACTGCCCGCCATCGGCTTCGCCGTGCTGCTCGTGCTCAGCATCATCATCAACGGCATTTACCCGGCCGTCGTCCAGCAGTTCTCGGTGAAACCGAACGCGAGCGACAAGGAAGCCAAATACATCTCGCGAAATATCGTGGCGACGAGGCAGGGGTATGACATTGTCTCGAGCACGAACGGGGGGCCGGTCGACTACCGCACCTACAACGTGAACGAGTCGCCGAGCACCACTGCACTCAATCCCGACAGTGCCACTGTCTCCGACATCCGCCTCCTTGACCCGAACGTGGTCGCGCAGACTTTCACCCAGCAGCAGCAGATCAAGAACCAGTACGGGTTCGCGACGAAGCTCGATGTGGATCGCTACGTCGTCAACGGAGTTCGCCGTGACTACGTCGTCGGTGTGCGCGAGCTTGATGAGTCGAATCTGTCGGGGAATCAGACCAACTGGATCAACAAGCACACCGTCTACACGCACGGCTACGGCTTCGTCGCCGCACAGGCTGACTCGGATGTGACTGCTACAGCGCAATACACCGAGGGCGACATTCCGCCGTCCGGACCTCTCGGCCTGAGCGCGCCGGGCGCCAAGCCGCAGGTCTATTACGGCGAGCTGATGGGCGACTACTCCATCGTTGGCGCAAAGGGAAAGCGCGAGTACGACGGTAGTGATCAGACGACCTCCTATACCGGTAAGGGAGGCGTGCCGCTCGGTGGTTTCTTCAGCCGGTTGGCGTTCGCCCTCAAGTACAAGCAGACGAACTTCCTGCTCAACGACGCGGTGAGCGCGAAGGGCGCAAAGATCATCTTCAACCGCGATCCACGTGAGCGCGTGCTCAAGGTCGCCCCGTTCTTGAAGGTCGACGGCGACCCGTACCCGATGGTGGTCAACGGCCGCGTCGTGTGGATGGTCGACTGCTACACGACGATGTCCAACTTCCCGTACTCCGAGCAGAAGTCACTGTCTGACCTCACACAGGACACGCTGTCGCAACAGCGCAAGACGGCGAGCCAGCCGAACAGCAAGATCAACTACATTCGCAATTCGGTGAAGGCAACCGTTGATGCCTACGACGGCACGATCAGGCTGTACCAGTGGGACCAGCAGGATCCCGTGTTGAAGGCCTGGATGAAGGCGTTTCCCGGTCTGGTGCAGCCGAAGTCTTCGATGCCCGCGGACGTGCTTGCCCACGTGCGCTATCCGGAGGACTTGTTCGAGGTTCAGCGCGGGTTGCTCGAGCAGTACCACGTCGACGACCCGGTGACCTTCTACAACGTCCGCGACAAGTGGACGGTGCCGACCGACCCCTATGCGGCCGGCGTCAACCAGCCACCGTTCTACGTGATGGCCAATCCGCCATCGGGTGGCGGCACAGCGGCACAGTTCCAGTTGACCTCACCGATGAAGGTCAACAACCGCCAGAACCTTGCCGCCTTCATCTCGGTCGACAGTGACGCCGGGCCGAACTACGGCAAGATGACTGTGCTCAAACTGCCGACGACATCGGTGGTGCAGGGACCAGAGCAGATATCGAACATCTTCAGCACCACCGCCGTCATATCGAAGGACATCTCGTTGCTCGGCAGCGGTGGGTCCAACGTGATTCACGGCAATCTGCTGACGTTGCCGATCGGCAACTCGTTCCTATACATCGAGCCTCTCTATGTCTCGAGCCAGAGCGCGACCGGTTATCCGATCTTGCAGCGCGTTCTTGCCGTGTATGGCGGCAAGATCGGTTACGACGCGACGTTGGCCGGCGCGCTGGACAACCTGAGCCATGGCCCGCCGGGCGTCAACCTGAACCCCAACGGCACCTCCTCGCCCACGACGCCGACACCATCGACGACGCCGACGACTCCCGCGCCAAACTCGTCGACGAAGCCGCCACCGTCGAGCAGTGGATCAGCGAATGCGCAGGCCGTGTTGCAGCAACTCAACACCGCTTTCGTCCGGCTGCAGGACGCCTACAAGACGGGAGACTTCGCGAAGATCGGTGCGGCGCAGGCTGAGGTTCAGCGGCTGACCGAGCAGTACCTCGGGATGATCAACACCTCTTCGGCGCCCACTTCGCCCAAGCCCACCGCCACTCGATAGGCCGCGTCGGCGCGACCTGTGCCGGGGTTCCGTCCCGGAACCGGGACCCCGGTTTGGAGGTCGCGCCGCTCGGTCGGTAGGGTGGTGTTACCAACGCGGGGTGGAGCAGCTCGGTAGCTCGCTGGGCTCATAACCCAGAGGTCGCAGGTTCAAATCCTGCCCCCGCTACAACGACGAAGGCCCCGGATTCCGGGGCCTTCGTTCATTTTGAAAGATCGCTGCAGTTGATCTTGAAAGGCCGAATGACCGTCAAATGACCGTCCGGCCGCCGCGACCAGTCGCGCGACCTTGCCGCGGTCCTGGCCAACCGGATCGAGGTCCGCGACCGCGGGAGCGGGCCGCTGCCCTGGCTGCCCCCGGTGCCGCGCCAGCTCAGCGAGGACGACTTCTGGCACCGCTACTTCGTCCGGCGCGCCGAACTCATCGAACGCCACGCCGCCGCCATCCGCGCAGGCGCCAGCACGTGGACCGAAAAGACCGCGCCCGCCTGGGCCGTCCCGGCGCTGCACGAGCCGTTCCTGACCCGTGACCTGGCGATCTGGCGCGCCGCCCACGAGGTCGCCGACACCGACATACGCCCGACCGGCCCGCCCAGGTCGGGGGTCAGGAACGGCTACCAGCAGCACCGGCTGGACCGCCGCGTCAGCGACGCCGGAGCGATGCCCGCCAAGGCCGGCGCCCGGATCGCCCAACTCGGGGAGGCCCTCCATCCCGGCATCACCGCCGATCCGCACTGGCCAACCCTGGCCCAGCAGATCTACGTCGCCGACCGCGAGGGCTTGCGCGCCGCCGACCTGCACCGGATCGCCACCGCGCGGCCGTTGCCGATCGATCAACCCGCGGCCGCGTTGGCGTACCGGCTCGTCGACGTTCTCGGCGAGCGCCCGACAGAGTCGCACGCCCGCCCGCCGAAGCCCATCGCACCGCGCCCGTACGAACCGGCGCCGGTGCCTACACGGCCGCCGGACTACGCCCGCACGGCCGGACTGACGCCGAGCGTCTATCACGGTCCGCGTTCGGTGAGCAGGGGTGTCGTCGGTGCTATCCCCTGCCACATTTTCTGTTGGGTCGGCTCCGCGCCTCTGGAGTCTCCCGCTGGTTTCAGCGCCCGGCCCGGGACTGGGCAGCACGAGGCGTCACCGGATCCCACGTGAGGGCCAGGGCGGTGGCATAGGCACTTGTTCTACTGGGCTGCACCCGCCGGGATGCATCGAAGCACATTTCCCGACGCCGGTCCGACAAGGAGTGCTGGGATGACGACCGTCGAGAACCGCACGCTGGCCGCCGACGCCGCCGGGAAGCTGCTCACCGTGGACGACCTCTGCGAGTACCTCGTCGTGTCCAAAGACTTCGTCTACGACGAGGTATGGCACGGCCGGTTGCGCGCGTCGCGGATCGCGCGCCAGCTGCGGTTCCGCCCGGCCGACGTCGATGCGTTCGTCGAGGCCAACGCCGTCACCGGCGGCGACGTGTGATCACGTTCATCAGGGCAGGTCGGCGCGGTCGAACTCCTGCTGCAGCCGCGGCCGCCGGCGATTGGTTTCGCGCAGCTCGGCGATGAACCAGTCGACCTCAGCTTCGTGTTCTGATCCCGCGGCGAGCTTGCGCATCTTCTTCAGCCTGCGTGCGGCGATCTGGTAGTGCTGCGCACCGGTCTCGACGAGCTCGCGCAGGACGAGGCGATTCAGGACCGGCAGCACGGCGATCGGGTCGACCTTCTCGTACACCTTGACCAGATCACTCCACGTGCGATCGTCGTCTAACGTCAGCGAGTGGGCCAGCTCCCACGCATGCTGCACGTCCTTGAGCGACAGCAACGCGAACAACACCGCATCACGCGGGCTGGCCGCGAGCCGCTGCATGACCTCATCGCGGTGCTGCGGCCACGCCTGGCCCGCGTCGCGATACAGGTGCGCGGCGGTGCTGGAGGAGGGCCAACGTCGGAACAGCTCCAGCCGTGCCGCGAGCAGCTCGGCCGGACGGTGCCCGGCGAGCAACTCGCACCAGTACTCGCCGGCCTTCAGTGACTGGTGACCCGGGCCGACGTCGAGCGCCTGCCTGGCCCAATCGATCGCAAGGTCGAACTCACCCATCTCGGCCAGCGCCTCGGCGGTGTCCTG
This sequence comes from uncultured Actinomycetes bacterium, assembly GCA_963733615.1. Taxonomy (GTDB): domain Bacteria; phylum Actinomycetota; class Actinomycetes; order Mycobacteriales; family Jatrophihabitantaceae; genus DASXRA01. The sequence goes on along the minus strand of CAVTEA010000026.1, from coordinate 17,526 downwards.
CAGCCACGCGGCCACCCTCCGGTCGCGGGCGTGGGTGCGGATGATCGCCTCGACATCACGGTCCAACACCGCCAGCCGCTGCGCGTTCCAGTCCAGCGTGAACCAGTCGTGGCTGTGCGGTGCCGTCCACCGCTCCTCCTCCGATGGCCGCGGGCCGAGGCGAGCTTCGACGTCGGCCAACTTTGCGCGGTAGGAGGCGATGCCCTTCTCGCCGAGCGCGGGCGCGGACGCGACCGGATCGATCGTGAAGAAGTCGCACTCGTTGCCGAACTGAAACTTGATCATCCAGTCGACCAGCTTCGCAACGGGGGCCTTGGCTCGCGCCGCGACCTTGGGGTGCAGGTCGAGCAGCGCTCGGCACGCATCGCCGATGATCCCGCTGGAGTCGTCGGCCCGCATGATCACCTTCAACGCCGACGCGATCGCCTTCTGCGTCACTGCGAAGGCGGCCGCCGGATCCTCGGTCTCGGACGCCCGCTCGAGAATCTCCACCGCGTCGTGCATCTGCCGGCCGTGCTCATTGGACGCTGGCCAACGCCACAAGTCCGCACGTGTGCGAATCAGCGGCAGCACCGCTTCGGCAAGATCACTCACTCCGGTCACGATCCCATGTCAAGAAGTCGTCGCCGCGTCAGGTCGCGGCGTCAATCCGACTGACGAAGTCGTTAGCCCAGTCCACTGCGGCGGCCACGTTGGCCCGGACCTCGAGACCGGTAGCCGCCTCGTCGTAAATGCCAGACCACGTCGGCGTCGCAACGACTGTCGGCGGCCAGGGCTGGGCCTGCCGATAGTTGAAGAGCCGCACCGAGGTCGCGCGAACCTGAACCAGATCCAGTTCCTCGGCTGCCACGAGCAGCTGGAGATCGACGAGGTCGTGCGCCCGCTCGTTCCCGGGGTCAGTGCAGGCATGAAGTTTCTGCGCGTTCTGATGGTCGGCACGCATCAACGGAATCGGCGCGGGATCGGGAAGACCGGCGTCGGCGAACAGCTGTGCGATGTCGTCCGCGAGATGGTAGACGGGATCGTCGGCGTCGCCGATCTCGTTGTGCCCGAGTTCGAGTTTCACGGTGTGCCACGACCTCTGTGGAAGGCGAGCTTCACGTCGTAGGGCTGCATGACGTACGGACGCGGCACTCCGGCCGGCGTCGGAGCCGGCCGCACGATCAAGCGCCCGGTGAAGCCGCGCCAGCCCGCGGCGAGGGAATCCTCGAAGGCTTCGATGAACTGCGCTTGCGACTCCCTCCGCGCCGTGTCCAGATCAGGGGTGAACCTGCTGCCACTCTCGCCCAGGCGGATCTTCATCGCCGTGCCGCCCTTCACCGCGCCCGGCGGAAGCATCTGCCCAACGATCACGTTCGCGACCGTCACGCGCAGCCGGTACGCGAGTGTCTGGTCCTTGCCCGCGACGTTCTGCAACCGCTGGTCGAGCGCTCTGACGCTGAGCGACTCCTTCATGCCACCTGCGTCTCTCGGGTCAGGGCGCGGCGCACCCGGATGTACTCGCGACCGGTCAGCAAACCTTCGGCCTTCGCCTGCTTAGCCGCGTCGAGCAGGCGCTCGGTCATCGCCTGACCGCGGCAATCGAGCAGCGCTTTGGCAACGGTCGTGCTGCGGAGACCCTCATAGATCGTCAAGTCTGCCTCGGGCATCTCTTCCTCGCGCACGTCGATGAATTCCGGCAGGGCAGCGCGTACCCGCCGGGGAACGCCGACGCGAATCCGGCGGGGATTCACTAGCGCCAGCTGGTGAAGGGCGAGTACCGCATCGCCACGCAGGTAGGCGCCGTCACCGACCCGCAGCAGAGCCTCGGCGAACTGGTCGTACTCCGTCGGCCGGGCATCGGCCAGACGGTAGAGGCCGTAGGCCACGTTGGTCAGCGCGCCGCGGGCTGCCAGCTTCCGGAGCTCGACCGCGGGTATTTCAGCATCGGCCGCATCACGCGTGGTGACGTAGCCGTACTGGTCCAGCGCGATCTCGCGCACGATCTGGCGGTAGTTCACGGCCTCGCTCCTCCTTGGCGCAACAGTACCGAAAACGGTACGGTTGCGCCATATGAGTTCGGCCGACATCCGACCCTGAGACCGAACCGTCCCGCTGGTCCATTCAGGATCGGGCGGCAGCCCAGGTCGAACGGACGACCTGCAGCGCTTCCTCGGGGCTCACGGTCAGCCGCGTCTGTCCGGATAGCTGCTCCTGCCAATCCTGTGCGGTCGGTCCGCGCGAGAACATGTGGTCCTGCGGCAGGCCCAGACCGGTGTGCGTCGCGAACAGTTGGGCGGCCGAGGTGGTCAGCGCACCGGCCACGGCCAGCGCCCACAGATCGAAAAGATCTCTTGGCGCGTGGCGCTCGAACCATGCGGCGGTCTTCCAGGCGGCGAACGAGTCGCGCACCGGAGTACGCAGACGAGTCGGCGGGATGTCGCTGTAGCGCTGGTCGATGTCATGCACAGCGGTTGGCCAGGGCGGGTAGCCCTGCGCGCTGAGGAGCTGGACTCGGACCATGAGACCGTCGGCCGTTACCAGGCTCGCCGGTTCTGTGTCGCGGATGTCAGCCAAGGCGACCGTCCAGTCGACCCGCCCGTGCGTGGCGCGCAGTGCGCGCTCGATCGTGCGGCTTATCGCGCCCGCCACCGACCGTCGGTCGGTCACCGCGATCAGGTCGATGTCCTCGCTGAGGCGACCAGCCGGCAGGTATGTGCGGGCGAGGGCGGTGCCACCGAAGAAGAGCACCTCGCCCGCATGGGCTTGGAGCGCGGCGAGAATGGACGAGATCAGATGGTCGCGATGGACCTGTTCGAGCGCGACACCGAACTGCTGTGCGACGGTTGCTGCTTCCTCGCGCAGCAGTCCGCTCGGGTAGGTCATCGCGCCAACTCTCGGGCGCGTGCCAGTGCCGAGCGCAGCCGCTGGCTGCCCGCAAGCTCGTCGAGAACCGCCGGATCGCAGCGCGGCAGCAGCGCTCGCAGCGCGTCTGGTAGCTGATCTTCGGCGACATTCAGCGCGGGCCTGCGAGCAAGGTCCAAGACGGTCTGCTCGATCGATGTGACCAAGGCACGTCCCATCTCTGTCGTCACCGTCTCGACGTCGACTCGCGTCGTATCGCGCTTGACGAAGCGCACCGACGCGGGCCGGTCCAGCAGCATGATCGGGTCGTGCTGGGCTGGCGCGGCGACGATCGCGACGGCCAAAGCCCTGGGCAGCGCGCCGTGCAGACGTGCAGCGGACACGCCCATCAGCGGCGCGCGATCGGGATGAAAGCGCGCTGCTGCGATACCCGCCGCCGCAGCCTCCAGCGTCGGCATCCAGTTCGTGCCGATCTGGTCCTGCGGAACCACCGTGTAGTAGCCGTGGGCGAGCCGGTGCAGGACGCCCAACTGCTCCAGTCGGCGAAGCTGAGGGGCAGGATGGGCGTAGACGACGGCGGCGTCCGCAGCGCGGAAGGTTCGCATCGGGAATCCTGCAAGCTGGGACGGAACCCCGCTGGTTCTTCGATACTTCACGCCAGTCATGCTGCCAAGAGTATCGAAAAACTACTCTTGAACGGTAGTTTCTGCCTACTCTTGTGCGCATTCACATGAGGGACGGCCCGGAGAGCAGGTCGATCGCGAGCGGCACTGATCGTCGACGCGCAGTTGAGTTGAGCCCGGGTAGCGACTACGGACGTCGGTTGCGGACGGCCTCAAAGGCGGCGAGAGCGCGGTCTTCGGCGTCGGGGAGCCTGCCGAGGTACTGCTGGGTGGTCTGGATCTGCTTGTGACCGAGGCGATCCATCACTGCCTTCAGGTCTGCGCCACCGGCCAGCAGCCACGAGGCGTGAGCGCCGCGCAGGTCGTGGAAGCGCACCCGCTGGCGCATCTCGGATCGTTCGATCGGCCGGCAGCCATACCCGGGTGCGGAACACGTTGCGGGAGACCGGCGAGCCGGTGCTGGTGGAGAAGAGCAGGTCCTCGCCGCGCTTGCCCGTGGCCATCAGGTACTCACGGACGTCCTGACATAGCTGGTCGCCGATCCTGATCGTGCGGTGCTCGTTGTCCTTGGGGTAGTCACGGATGCTCCACACCTTCTCGGCGCCGGTGATCTTCTTCGACACCTCGAGCACGACGCGGCGAACGTGGATCTCGCCCGTATCCAGATCGATGTCAACGGGGCGCAGCGCCGCGAGCTCACCCCAGCGGACGCCGGTCTCGATCGCCACCAGCACGAGGATGCGATACCGCTGCGGGATTTCGGCCAGCATCGTCTCGAACTGCTCCGGCGTGATCGCCTTCTTCGGCTGCTTGACGAACTTCGGCAGCACCGTGTGCGCGCACGGACTGATCGTGACGACCTGGTCGATGATCGCGCGCTCGAAGATCGCGTGCAGGAAGGTGTGGTACTTGCGCACCGACCGCGGGCTCAGCCGAGCCTTGCGGCTTCCTTCGTCCTCTTCGACCTCCGCGGAGACCTCGTTGACCCAAGACTGAACGGACGAGGCGACGATCTTGTTCATCCGCATCCGGCCGAAGTGCGGCAGGAATTGGCTGTCCAGGTTCGAGCGGTACGCGGCCAGCGTGGTCGGCTCGAGGTGCTGCGCCGCCGGCCAGTAGTACTTCTCCACGTACGCGGCGAAAGTCAGCTTGCCGCGCGAGGCATCGGCGAGCGTGCCTGCCGCCGCCCGCTGCTCGAGCTTGATCGCGGCGCGTTCGGCGTCGCGTTTGGTGGAGAACCCGCCACCGCTGCGCTGTCGTCCGTCGGCGGTGAAGTAGATCGCGTACCAGCGCGAGGTGCCGGCACTTGTGCTGCGAAGCTGCGCGTAGGCCAATGCGATGTCCTCTGGGTCTTGGTGCTCGTTGGGTCATTTTGGGTCACCAGAAATGACCGTCAAATGACGGTCATCCTCGCGCCCACCCAAGCCTGCTCGCGCCTGCTCGGACCGACTCGTAAGTGCTCACAGCCCCTATACTGCCTGGGCTAGAAGCATCTGAGCAGGCCGAGATTCAGCAGGCTCTACAGGCCCCAAAACACCGTGATTGAAGTTCTCATAACCCAGAGGTCGCAGGTTCAAATCCTGCCCCCGCGACTATCGCGAAAGGCCCCCAAACCGGACAGGTTTGGGGGCCTTTCGCATGTGTCCACGCACCTCGGTGACCAGATTGGTGACCAGAGTGGTCCGTCAGTCCCTGCTCAACTCCAAGTGACGACCGAATCTCTACAGTTCCTCACACCAACAGCGGCAATTCCGGTCGTAGAAAGCGAGCCGTAGCGAAGTCGCGCGCGGTGGCATCATCCGACGCCAGACCGGGAAAATCAGCCGGTGCGCGCGCAGGAAGTTGAGCCACCCGAGGACCAACAATCCGGCAGGATCTGCCAGGGCCCTTGTCCTCAGAGCCGGACGGGAGCACGGTGGACCCACCGGTGGCGCCCACCGGGGGTGCCATCCCGATGCTGTTGGAGGTGGGTCGTGCACGCTCGTTCAACGACCATCCGGGCGCAGACGTCGAACATCGACGCAGGCATCGCGCATATCCGCGACGAAGTGATGCCTGCGCTCAGTGACATCGACGGCTTCGTCGGCTTGTCCCTGCTCGTGGATCGCGAATCTGGACGCTGTATCGCCACGAGTTCTTGGCAGTCCGAGGAGGCCATGCGCGCCAGCGCGGGCCAGGTCACGTCGGTCCGCAACCGCGCGGCTCAGATCTTCGGAGGCGGCAGCGAGGTGGCGGAGTGGGAAATCGCCGTCCTGCATCGCGAGCACGCGGCACCCGAGGGCGCCTACACGCGGGTGACCTGGACCGATCTCCAAGGCGTCGACCCAGATCGGGCCATCGACACCTTCAAGATGAGCGCGCTGCCGCGAATGGAGGATCTCGCCGGATTCTGCAGCGCGAGCCTGCTCGTCGACCGGGCCGGCGGCCTCGGCTGCAGCGCTATCAGCTACGACAGCCGCGCGGCCCTGGACGCCAGCCGCGATCCGGGCAGCGCCATCCGCGAGTCGGTGATGGCCCAGGCCGGTATTCGGATGACGGAGATGGCGGAATTCGAACTCGCTGTCGCGCACCTGCGAGTCCCCGAGACGGCCTAGCTCGACAGCGTGGGCAGGCCCACACGCGTACGCCGGTCGAGCAGATCGTCCACGGGCAGCGCGCCGCCGCGTGCGTGGTCTTCACCCTTGTCGGACGCTACCGAGCGCTCCGACAGCGGCAGATCCGGTTGTTGATCTGAAGCGGCGGTCGGCGGGCACGTGGTTGAGGGCCTAGATGGGTGATTCCGTGAAGGTGGTGTCAGTGGTCGTAGGCGATCAGGGATCTCTTGCTGGTGGCGCTGATGGTCCAGTTGTGCCAGATGCCGGTGGCCACGGCCAGGATTCGTTGGGCGATGCGGGTGCCGAGGCCGGGCAGGGTTCGTCCGCCGTGGTGTTCGAGGCCGAGTTGGCCTTTGAGGGTTTGGTTCACTGATTCGATCCATTGCCGGATGCGGGCGAGGCTGCCGTGGCGGTAGGTCTCGTCCTTACGGTCCGGGCGTAGCAGTTGCAGACCCAGTGCACTGGTGTGGGCAGCGAAGGCCCGTGCGGCGAATCCTTTGTCGGCCAGCAGGATCTGTCCGTTGCGGATCAGGTGGTGTTCATGGTCGAGCAGCGCGGCCAGTGCCTCGCGTTCGCCGCTCATGGGGTGGGCCAGAAAAGTGTTGCGTCTGGCGCAAGGTAAATACAACACAACACTTTTGACGGCTACGAGCGGGGTGGCGGACGGACTCCGGCCCATCCCATCGAGATCACCTCCGCCATGCTCCTGGCCGTCGCCCCGTTCGCGGGCCTGGTCATCAACGGCTGGCTTGCCGCCAACCTGATGAGCGTCCGGGCTCTTGTCGGGGCCGACTAGGCCCGGGCAATCAGACACGTACGCGATTCGGCGAGAGTCGCGCTCGCAGCGGCACAGCCGGATGTTGAGATACTGCTGTCGGCCAGTCGTTTTTTCAGGCTATAGATCAACGGGCGAACTGTGGCATTGCCTGATCCTGCCGGAGATCACTTCGATGCAGCGGGCGACATCGACCGATCAGTAGGCATCGCTGCGTTTGGTCAACCCGTCAGGCGAGGCCACCCGCCAACCGCCGCGCGATCGTTTCGACGGACGACCGCGGCACGCCCGTCCCGCTGAGCACGAAAGCTGCCGACTTCGCACCGCGGACGCGGACGATCGCCATCGCCACCGCCTCTGAACCGGGCAGCGGCACGAGTTGACCCGGCTTCGTCCTGTCCGCCGTGGCCGCCACGGCATGCAATTGCGCTGCCCCGAGCTTCCCGAAGACACCAACCAATGGCAGCAGGAAATGCGGCGCGACGTTGCCATCCCGGGCGGCGTCAAGCGTGAGGTCGAGTCGTCGGCCACCTCCGAGCGTCACGCCGCAGGAGACGGCGACACCGTTCCCGTACGCCGCAGCCCCGGGGTCGGGCTCGGCGGTAGCCGTCGGGGTCGGATGATCCGACGTAGAGTCTGCGGCGAGTGGAACCGGGCACGTGCTTCCGGCCTTCGCCAGGTCGTCGACGCGCAGACCATGCGCACCCCCGCCACCTCCGCAAGCGGCAAGCGCAGCCAGAACAGCCATGGTCGAGATCAATCGGTTAATTCGCACCCGCGCACTCTACGGACCGGGCTCGCCTGCCAGCCGAGGACATACGCCAGAACGCGTCCCACGGCGGCAGGTGACCGTTGTAGCCCGCTGCGCCGGTGAGCTCGGCCCACGCCTTGTCGACCTCCTCGGGGGCGGCGCAGGCGAACGCCAACGCGACCCGATGCCCACCTCCCGCCGGGCGCGACCAGCCCGGGTCGAATGAGCGGACGGTGTCCTCGGTGTCGAAGGCGAGGCACATCCCGCCTGCGAGGTCGACGTCGACGTGCGGCTGCGTGTCGGCGTCGGCAGGAATGTCCATACCAAGCTGGCGATAGAAGGCGAGGGCCGCCGGCATGTCGGACACGACCAGTTCGACAAGTGCCGGGCGTAGGTTCATGCGGTGCACGCTGTGCATCGTCAACGGCAATGTCTTGAATGTTTCGGACATGCCGCTCTACTCAGCGGGGCGACACCTGACGCCTGACACGTCGTCACGGATCTGGCAGGTGCCCGCGCACTGAGGCACGACCGCCGTCATGCCACGGGCGATCGGAATCGCCCCCCACTCGCCGGAAAGCTCCCCGTGCCCACCGGTGATCACCAGGACGTTCTCGCCGATTGCATGCGGCATACCGGCTGGGCACAGGATGGCGTCGCCGGCACTGACCGGAATCCGGTTGGTGGCCGCGAGCAGCGATGCGATGCCTTGCGCCGCCACCCGACCCGCCAGCTCGTCCGAGGACACGTCGCGGGCAAACCTGAGATGGACGAAGGCGTCCGGCGCGGCGTCGAGCACGATCCACGGGGCTGGTTCGGACCGGGCAGCAACGGTTGCACACCGACACCTTCCACCATCACGTCCCCTGTACCGAGCCGGTAGTCGGCCAGATCTTCCCGCTGGCACAGGCAGATCAGGCGCACGCCCGCAGTCGAAACGCGAACCGTATTCGGCAAGACGTTGCTGGTCACCTGAAGACACAGGCCACTTCGCAGGTGGGCAGTTCCGCCGCAGGTGGGCACTTGCAAATGCCCACCTGCGGCATAAGTGCCCACCCACCGCGAGGCGCACGGCAAGCGGCGACCTCATCACGCGGACGTTGGCTGGTCACCGTAGCGACCCCAGGTGCCCGACAGCGCGCGGTCAGCCCGATTTCGCATCGGCCGGCTCGAACGTGGCCAGCAGTTCCTCCAACGCACGCTGGTCCGGGCCGGCGAACGGTTCGCCATCCGGCGCGACCGTGAGCATGCTGAACAGGCTCGCGGCGTGGTCAATGGCGGGCGGCAGGTGCGTGCTGAGAATCGTCTGCGGATCGAGCGCCCGAAGCGGTTCGATCGTCGCGTAGAACCGTTCGGCGTCGACGTTGTGGATCCACGGGCTGTCGACGGCCGCCCAAAGCAGTTGGCCGGCACGCAGGGTGTCCGCCGGCACGTCTCGTACGTCGTTTCCGCTGGCGAAGTCGGCGGTGGGCAGCGGGGCCCCGAAACAGTCGGAACTGAAGCACGTCCGCGATCGATGGTCGTAAAACCCTACGGTGGCGGGATTGTCGAACAGTGGCGGCCGGAAACCGCTCAGTACGCGATCGCCAACGTCTAGGGATTGCCCCGGGTTGAGCAGGTAGACGCGATCTATGGGCAGCGGGCGCTCGGTCGACATGATGCCCACGCCGATAAAGGTCGTGATCACCCGTGCCTGCGGAGCCGCCTCGAGCAGATCGAACAGGCCGCCGGTGTGGTCGCGATCGGGGTGCGTCAGCCAGATCCAGCGCACGTCCTTCGGATCGATGACCGAGCCGAGTGCGTCGACGAAGTTGCGATCCGGAAGGCCCAGCCCGGTGTCGACGACGACCGGTTCGGCCGCGTGCAGGACGAATGCATTGACGGCCAGGAAGCCGAGGCCCGGCACCTCGAGGTGATCGTTCAGGACTGTGATGTCAGTACCGATGCGGTGTGTTTGCACGCGAATCATCCCCCTGATGAGACGTGTCAGAACGGCACGGCGACGGCGAGCAGGCCGTCCCCGTGTTGCCGGCCGGAAACGGTGCGGCAGAACTCGACGGCGTCGAGTTCGAGGTTCGGGCCGTCGGTGCCGGACGACCAGGTGCCGCCAGCCGGCCCGGTGAGATGCAGCGGGTGGGGCTGCGCCAGATCGCTTACCTCGAAGTCGAAGAATGCCCGTGCAGTCCGTTTCGCCACGGCACGCGGCGAACGTGGCAGGCTGCGGCCGACTTCGTTCATCGCTTCCTCGCATTCGGTCCACGCCTGGCCGAACATCGCGTCATATATCGCATTCGGTCTTCGACTCGAAGTGCTGAGTGGAGCGAGGGCGCTCGTACTGTGCGGCCTGCGGCCACCGTTGTCAAGAACGTGCTTACTCAGTCGAGAGATTCGATGAACCGGGCGATCTCGTCTGCGATGGTCTGCGGCATTCGCCTCGGCAGATTGTGGCCACCTTCGCCGACGAGAACGAGCCGGGCGTGCGGCAAAATGTCGCGCAGCGCGTAAGCAGTGGCGACAGGAATGATCTTGTCGGCAGGGTCTGCGATCACCAGTGCCGCAACGGTGATCTGCGCCAGACGCTCGGTGAGCCGGTCGAGGCCATGCACGAGTTCCCGCTGCTCGGTGAGGAATGTCCGCCACATGGCTCCGTGCTCGTGGCGCGCGCTTCCCCAGACGTCCCAGCTCAGGTGCTCGTGCGGCTCCAGCGCACGATGGCGCGTGCGCTCGATGCGTGCCAGCCTCCGCCGTGCCACCCACGGGGTCAGCCACCAGGCGGCAATCGCGCATGCCGGCCCGACGAATGGCGCAGCCAACAGGGCATCCCACCGATCCAGGCAATGCGGGCCGACGCTCGCGATCAGCACCAGGCCGCGGACACGGTCCGGCGCCATTGCGGCCGCGGCGAGAGCGACGCCACCGCCATAGGAATGGCCCACCAGCACGACAGGCCCAACCCCGACCCGGCCCAGTTCTGCAAGCAGCCACGTCGCGTTCTCGTCGAAGCCGACTGGTGGGTGCGGATTGGCGCGATAGCCTGGGCGATCGAGGGACATGCTGTGGACGGCCGGCGGCAGATGCCGCACGACCGCGTCCCAATCCGACCCGGCGCCGGGCTGGCCATGCAGGAAGACAACGGCCAGATCCTCGCGCGGGCGCCCCGGGCCGTTGTCGGCGACCGGACTTGTCATGCGCCTTCCGTCTCCGACGAGAACCGGCGAGGCCGGGGCGTGCGGCTGGTTCGCGCGCCGTGTCGTCAATTGGCTGCGCCCATTCCCGCATGAATGACGGCGATCGGCAAAGCGAGACGTTGATGGCTGCTCGCTGCCCGGAGAAACGGGGACGCGAAGAGACTCAATACCGTACGGTGCTGCGAGATTCGCTGCTTTCCAGAATGCCTCGAACTCGGCGCGTCATGGTGCGGCGAACTTTGGTTCCGGACCAGCCGCGAGATCGGGTGTCTAATCGACGCCGATTGTGGGTATGGGACATGGTGACGACGGTTCGCGATCATGTGGACGCATCCTGATGGCACACCGTCATGCGACAAGGAGGCAAACAGGCATGCAGAGTGAGCAGGCGGCCCCCGATCGCCACGAGGTCGAGCTACGGCTGCCCGCTGACCGGCGGTTCGTGGCCGCGCTGCGCTCGCTCACCTCGGCGCTTGCCGCACAGTGCGACCTGACCGTCGACGAGATCGAGGATCTGCAGATCGCGGTGGACGAGGCCTCGGCCTTGTTGCTGCCCCACGCAAGGCAACCGAAGGGTTGGCTGTCTGCTCGCTTCGAACTCACGACGGGGTGCCTTGACGTCGTCGCCAGCGTGCCCGCCGGCCCGGACGCCGCGCCTGACCGCACCGGATTCTCCTGGACAGTGCTGTCGGCGCTCGCCGATCGCCTGCAGGTCACCTCCGCTGACGGCGTGCTCGCGATTGGTATCACCAAACAGCGCGAAGCGTCTGGCCCGTGACGTCCGAGGACATCGGCCGAGACAGCAGACGTGAGGAGGCGACACGCCTGCTCGCGGATCTGCATGCGCTGCCGGCGAAGAGCAAGCGGCGCGGCCCGATTCGCGACACACTGGCCGAGATGCACCTGCCGCTCGTGGAGTATCTGGCGCGCCGCTTCACCGGTCGTGGCGTGCCGTTGGAAGATCTCGTCCAAGTGGGATCGATCGGCCTGCTCAAGGCGATCGATCGCTTCGAACCCGCCCGGGAACTCGAGTTCTCGACCTACGCCGCGCCGACAATTCTCGGCGAGATCAAGCGACACTTCCGCGACGCGGGATGGCTCGTGCACGTGCCGCGCCGCGCTCAGGAGTTGCAGGCCACTCTCGCGCGGGCTCGCGCCGAATTGAGTCAGCAACTACGCCGGGCACCCACGGTGGCCGAACTGGCTCAGCGCGCCGATGTCAGTGCGGAGCAGGTCGTCGAGGCGATCGATGTGGCCCGTAGCTACAGCGGTGTTCCCCTCGATTCGATCGTCGAACCCGACGGGGGCGCCGGCGGCTGGCTCGTTGCAGACCACGACGCCGCGCTCGATCGCGTCGAACTGCGTGAGGTGCTCAGACCTGCGCTCGAGGCATTGCCCGAGCGGGAGCGCGAAATCCTGTTGCTGCGCTTCGGCGCGAGCAAGACCCAGAGCGAGATTGCCGAGATCATCGGCGTCTCGCAGATGCAGGTATCCCGGCTGATCGCCCGCAGCCTGGTACAACTTCGCGAAACGCTCGGGCTGCACGAGAACGACGCCGACACGGCTTGATTCCGTCAACCCGCATCTTCGCAGATCACGCCGCCGTCGCCGTATCGCGAGACTTCGGGCAGGTGTCTGATAGCGCACGATCAAAGAGAGGACGTCGGAGACACCGAAGCTGCCTTCTGACTGCGGCTCCGACGGGCCTCAGCCCCCGCCACCGACCGCCGGTCGCCCGGCGGTTCGATCACCGCTAGGCGATGCACTCATCCGGCGGTGGCTGGCCATTACCGTGGCGGCATCACCAGCTGGGTGCCCGGATGCGTAGCCTTCGGCCAGGCGCTCATGATCGCGGACGAGCATTCGGTGCTCGCGACGCACCCGCGGAGTGAGATCGCCTTGGGCACAAGCACGTCGTACGGGTTGACCTGCTCGTTCAGGGCCTGGGCCTTCGCGCGAGTGACGAGGTCTTGCTTGTCGGGCAGGACTTTCCGGCCACGATCTCTGCCTGGCTGGCGCTGCAGAGCCGGGGCGCGACGGTGCGGTTCCTGCCTGCGCCGGGCGGCTCACCCGATCCCGCGCGGCTGCGCGCGGCACTCGCCGAGCACACCCAATGGGTTGAGCTGGCGCCGACGGGATGGGTGGCGACGGGGATTCGCCGTCGGTCAGCCGCCGAGCATTCGTTCGAAGTCAGTAGCCGGGCCGTCGGCGAGCTCGACACGATTGCGCCCGGCACGCTTGGCGCGATACAGCCCGGCGTCTGCGGCGCGCAGTAGCTGGTCGATCTCGGTGCCGTGCTCGGGGTAGCAGGCCACGCCGATGGACGCGGAGAGTGGTGTGTCGGCCTCGCTGGACTTGGTCGCGATCAGCGCGGACGGGCGTAGCTCGGCGATCCGTTGCCTTACCCGCTCGGCGGTCTCCATGGCATTGACGGAGTCGGCACCGGAAAGGATCGCGACGAACTCCTCGCCGCCGAATCGTCCGACCGTGTCGTAGTCGCGCAGCTCTCGAGTCAGGCATTTGCCGACCTCGCGCAGCACGACATCGCCGGCGAGGTGACCATGAATGTCGTTGACGGCCTTGAAGTAATCCAGGTCGATGATCAGCACACCGGCGGGCTTTTGCTCTCGCGCGGCGCGCGACAGTTCGCGAGCGGCGAGCTGTTCCCACGCGACGGCGTTGAGCAAACCGGTCTTGGAATCTGTCGACGCCGCTTGTTCGAGCTGCCTGACGAGGGCGCTGCGTTGCAAGGTGAACATCGGCGGCAGGGCGAGAAGCGTGAGCCACGGCTCGTGCAGCACGGCCAGGGCGGTCAGACCCCCGAGGCAGAGGGTCGCGAATTCCAGCAAGTTTTCGTCCCACGTGCCCAGCGCTGTTACTGCGCGCTCGGGCCGGGTCGCCAAATAGATGCCGCCCGAAACAAGGCTCGTGTTGATCAGGGCATATATTCCGATACCGACCCCGACGATCAGCGCAGATACGAGCGCAGATGTCGGCTTGTCGGCGGCCGGCACGACGTGGTGAACCAGCGTCCCGCAAGCGAGGCTCGCGAGCATCATCGACGCGGCGGTGTAGATCTGCCTATAGGCGCGCATATTGTTCTTGCGCTGGTGTCGAACCCACATATGCGTGCGCACAAGGACGACCAGCGCGACTGTATAGGTGGCCGGCAGTACTATCGCGCCGGCGAGTAGCCATACGGAAGTCATGTCGACATAAACGCCACTGGAGATTTTGAGCCTAAGACGGTCGACAGTCCGCGACGCTTCTTCGAATGCCACCGCGAGGGACAGCAGAATCAGCAGGCGAACGGTTGAACTCCAGTGCGGCGAGCCGCTTGCCAACGCCGCCGCACCCACCATGAACGTGAGCACATCGGTGGTCAGAATGAGGGCGATTACCGCTCGCGGTGCCTGCCATAAGACCCAACTGCGCCAGCCGAACATACCGGGTGGCGTTGATCGACCACGCGGCGCGACGGCAGGCGACATACTGAGGACTCCAGGGCGCTAATGAATGACTCAAGCGTAGTCGACAGCGCACCGTCCGTCACTCCTGCGCAGATGCGGCCGATATCGGTGACTAAGGAGGTGATTGCAGTGGCGTTTGGCAAGTCGTGGCCGTGATCGGCCCGTTGTGCGTGCATACGATCGCTTTGAAGGAGGACGGTCGATGACTGCGTCGGTGAGAGCAGAGGGGTGGTGTTGACAGTGACCGCGTTTGGCAAATCTTGGCCGTGAGGGACCGCCCATGTCGTTCGTCGGAAGGGAGGCGTTCTCGGCAGGTACCGAGCGGTGACTCCTGCCCAGGCCGGCACTCCGCCGCCTGGCGAGTATCCAAGACGTCCGAGGCAGGCGCGCGTTGGGCCGGCTGACTGTTGTTCGAAGCGAGCGACGAGCGGTGACAGACATCCGGCCCGGTACTGCGCGCCCGCCCGACGGCGCGGCCAGTGCGATTCAGCGGCACGGCAGCGCGCGACCCTGCGTCACGCACGCGGATCGGCTGTCAGCGATCGGCGCCGATTGCGCGAGCGGACTCCGGCAGACGAGAGTCTGCCGCCGTGCGCGTACGCGCACGTTCCCAGGCCACGCCGAAGACCACGGCAAGGGCGACCCCGATCGAGCCTGCCAACGCGATTGTGCGCGGGGCTCCGAGATGATCGGCGAGTAGGCCGAAGGCGGCGATGCCGAGCCCCTGCACCGCAATCAGCCCCGACTGCGCGAGACCGAACGCGTGGCCGCGATGGTGGTCAGGAACGAGACGCATGAACGTCGTCGAGGCCTGCACCTGAAACGCGCTGAATATGCCGCCAGCGGCGAGCAGCGCGAACGATGCAGCCGCGCCAGGCTTGAGAATGCAAATGATCAGTGGGACGCCGGCCAGAGCGGCAAGAGGCCCGATCAGCCGTGCCCGCACCTGCTCGGGAACCAGGCGGACGAACAGCCCGGCGCCGATGGCGCTGCCCGCCGGATCGGCGGCCATGAGCAGGCCGACGATGCTGGAGCCGCCGCCGATGGCGGCAACGTAGGACGGCGCGAGTCCCTCGGGCACGACGTAGAAGGCGGCGAGCCAGGCGAGCAGCACCAGCGATCGCAGGCGCCTGTCGGCGAAGACGATGCGCGCCCCGTCGAACATCGACTGCCAGTATCTCGGTCGCGATCCGGCTCCTTCGCGACTCGGTGGCCGACGGTGGCCGACGTATCGCAGGAGGAGCGCGGCGGAGATCGCAAAGGTCATCGCGTCGATTGCGAGACCCCAGTGCGAGCCGACCACGCTTACGGCCACGCCGCCACCGGCGAACCCGGCGAGTTGTGCCAGCTGGCCGGTGGTCACGCGTAATCCGGTACCCACCACGTAGAGCTCGCCCTCGAGGATGTCCGGCATGATCGCGGACTCGGCCGCCGAGAACGGCGAGGTCGACAGCACGGCGAGCACGACGAGCACGCAGATGATCGCGAGTGGCGTGCTGGGAATCGCGGCAAGTCCGAACAGCACGGCGCGGATCAAGTCGCAACACACCATCACCTCGCGACGCGGCAGGTGATCGGCAATCCCGGACAACAGTGCGCCGCCCACGATGGCCGGCAGGTAAGTGAGCGCGTACACCAAGGCCGTCACGGCGGGCGATCCGGTGCGCTCGAAGACCAGGACGGCGAGGGACACCCGGGCAAGCTGATCGCCGACGATGGATTGCGCGTCGGCGAGCCAGATAGCACGGAACTCAGCGATACGTACAACGTCACCAAAGCCCGTACGTTTCGCTTCTGCCTCGGGCATACAACGCCTTTCTCTCCGTGCTGGGCAAACCATAACCTGAGATCGCAACCGGCCGTGAGTGCTGCCATGCTGGTAGTAGTCATTTGCGATTGCAACATCACTGCAGGGCGGCGCATGGGAGTGCATAGTGATGGTTCGTGCCTGATCAGGTTGGCCACTATGCCGATGGTTTGACCGGTCTTTCGACGCTGACAACCTTGCGCGCACTCGACGCCGCGGCCGAGCCATGGTCGCCGGCATCGACCATGACGGTGTTTGTTGTCGACCTCGACCGCTTCCGCACAGTGAACGACCTGCTTGGCTACGACCTCGGTGACGCGATGCTACGGGCCATCGGGCAACGCCTGGCCGGGTGGGCTGCGCCAACCGGCGTCGCGGCGCGAATAAGTGCCGACGAGTTCGCGATCGTGTGCCCGGACTTCGGCCGCGAACACGGTGACGCGGCGACGGGCGCACGCGAGCTGGCCGAGCTGGTCGTGGCCCCGATCGAGCTCGGTGGTTTGTCGGTCAGCAGGTCGGCAAGTGTCGGCTACGCATCCGGCCGGCTCGGCGTCGACTCGGTGGTGTCGACCTACCGGCGAGCCGACGAGGCGAAGCGCAGCGTCAAAGCCGCAGGCGGCGGCGCGGAGCGGGCGTTCGAGCAGGCCATGAGCGACGAGGCGTTCACGGCGGCGGCGATCGAACTGCATCTGCGTTCGGCGGTCGCCACGGACAGTCTCAGGCTGGCGTACCAACCTGAGTTCGATCTGCGCGATGGCACCCTGCTCGCCGCCGAGGCGCTGGTGCGCTGGCAGCATCCGACCCTCGGACCGTTGCTGCCCGACCAGTTCATCGCTGTCGCCGAGGACGCGAACATGATGCTCGAACTGGGGGAGTGGGTTCTGCGCGAGGCCTGCCGTCAGCGTGCGGAATGGGACGTGCAGTTGGGCGGGCGGCCGATGATTCTGCGGGTGAATCTATCGCCCGTACAACTCGTCGGCGACGACCTCGTCGACCTGGTGCGTGCCGTGCTCGACGAGACAGGCGTGCCCGGCAACCAGCTCTGCCTCGAGATCACCGAGCGTGCCGTAGCCCCCGATGCCGCACACGTTGCGTCGGTGCTGGCCAGGCTGCGCTCGGCCGGTGTCACGACCGCGATCGACGATTTCGGCACCGGTCACAACTCGCTGACATATCTGAAGTCGATGCCGGTCGACACCCTCAAGATCGATCGCAGCTTCGTCGCCGGTCTCGGTACGGACGCCGGCGACACGATGATCGTCGAGGCCCTGGTGCGCCTGGCCGAACGGCTCGGACTCGCCGTCGTGGCAGAGGGGGTCGAAACCGAGGTCGAGGCCGCCGAACTCGTGCGCATCGGTTGCTACCGCGCGCAGGGACACCTGCTCAGCGAACCGTTACCGGCGAAACAACTCGACTCGCTGGTACGCGCCGGTGCTCTGCCGACCGGCGCGCTACGAAGTGCGCCCTAGTGCGC
>CAVTEA010000025.1:0-19745 GCA_963733615.1 uncultured Actinomycetes bacterium | reverse complement strand
GTCTGTCTTGGTCAGGGGCTGGGCCGGGCTCTGGGCCGGGCCGGCGCTTCTCCTTGATCAACAAAGCAATTCTGTCGATATTCGACCGGATCGCTCTGTTGATCAACGGCGCGCAGGTTCGTTGCAACTGAAGACGGACGCCGCGGCGCAGTCGAAGATCGCAATGTCGAGTTATTGGTGCCTGCCCCATTCGCGCTAGCGCACTGATCAATCACTGATCAATTCAGAGGACTGCGCCTCTGCCGCTTGCACGGGGCCGCGTGTCATAGTGCACGCCATGACCCGTGTCGTTCGAGATGCGCTCCCGATCGCAGTGGTTGGCATGGCAGTCGTGCTCGCCGCTACCTCATGCAGCCATGTGCAGCGCAGCTCGCAGGAGCAGAATGTGCGTTCCGCCGCCAAGATCACCCTCAAAAAGGACTGCACGCCGGTTTTGTGTGCCGGCCAGCGCAATGGGGCGGCGATCCAGATCAAGGTGCCCGGCAAGAAAGCCTGGAATGGCGCGCTGATCATTTGGTCGCATGGTTACCGAAATGCCGGACCAGTGCCGTCGGACCCGACCAACCCCTCTTCGCCGGTCGTACAACCGGACACCAGCGCGGAGGCGAGCCCGAGCGACGAGGTCAGCGAGACGCTGGTCGGCGAGGGATACGCGATCGCCGGATCGGCCTTCAAGACGAACGGCTGGGATGTTCAGGACGGGGTCGCCGGCGACGAGGATCTCTACAACTACTTCAGCGACACGTTCGGTAAGCCGAAGCGGGTCTACATCTGGGGAGCGTCACTCGGCGGGCTGATCACGCAGACCCTGGCCGAAAAGGATGCAGCTTGGGTGTCGGGCGTCGCACCACTTTGTGGTGTGCTCGGCGGCACCAACCTGAACCTGGATCTGGCTCTTGACGTCGCCTACGCGGTGAAGACCCTGATCTACCCGCAACTGCAGCTCACGGGCTTTGGCTCGCAGCAGGAGGCGGTGGCGCAATGGCAGGCTGCATCGGATGCGGTCGTCGCGCGGGCGTCAGCCGGTACGGCCGACGGCATCGCCGATCTGCTCACGATCGGAGATATTGCTGGTGCCCCCAACAAGACTGACAAGTACGACGGCCACGATGCAAACTCAATCGGGCAGGCGTTCGCGCAGGGAATCATCACCGCTCTGGGGTACGGGACCTGGGGACGCTACGACATCGAACAGCGTGTCGGTGGCAATCCGTCGCAGAACACAGACGTTGATTACGCTGATCGGCTCAGCGACAGTGATCGAACGGTGATCAACGCCGCGGCGCCGGGAAAGCTGGACGGCGTCCTCGCCAAGCTGGCTGCAGGCTCCCGCGTTAGTGCCGACGCCGATGCGCGCAAGAAGGCGGACGCGCTGGGCAACCCGACTGGGAAGATCGCCGATCCGACAATCACGATGCACACCGAAGACGACCCCTTGGTTCTTGTGGAGAACGAGACGGTCTTTGCTGACCGGGTTGCGAAGGTCCCAAACGTGAAGGGTGAACTCGTTCAATTGTTCACTGCACCTCCCACCACCTACACCGAGGCGCCGTACGGCGCGGGGCACTGCAATTTCACCAAGACGGAATGGCTGGGTGTAGTGACGTTGCTCGACAACTGGGTGAGGTTCGGCCAATATGCCGCGCCGGGCGCGGTGGCAAATGTCTTGAACTACAGCGTCGACAACGCCAATACTGCGGTCCAGAACACGCCGGACACGCAGGCGAGCGGTAAGGCAGATACGGGGTATGACCAGAACTACGTGCCCGGCCCGTGGCCCGCGGCGTCGCCTGGGTAGACAAGCGCCGCTGGTCGCCGAAGTGACGGCGCCTCCAGCACGATCGTCAGCGCCACAAGCAGCAGCGAGCCGGCGATTACCACTGTCAAGATCTGCAGCACCGTGTCGTGGCACCAGAGCACGATTGCGCCCGATTCGGCTGCGGCGACGAGCCAAACCATCATCGGCAACCGCCGGTCGTGGATGGCCAGCCCCGCGTACACACCGAGCAGCACGGCCGCGAGCGCGGCACCTTGGAGCGCAAAAAGCCAGGCGCTCGTTGCGATGGGTCGGTACGCAGGCCCGACGACAACCGGCACGAGGGGAGAGCCGATAGCCGCGCCGGCGATACCGAAAACGGATAGCCCGGCAAGCACGATAGCCCCCCGCCGAAGCGTAGGGCCGCGAGTGTTCGGCTGGGTCAGTCGCGGGTATGTCACCGTGGCGACGAAGCTCGGCCCCCAGAATGCTGCCTTGGTAACCAGGTTTCCTGCCGCATACAAACCTGCCTTCTCATGAGGCAGATAGTGACGGGCAAGCAACAGGTCGAGGTTGGTCAGGATGAGCACCCCGAGCACGGCAGCCGCATCGCGCGCGAGCGTCGGCAATGCGCCGCGAGACGGCGGGTGCCACGCCGGTCGTGCGATTGCCGGGACCGCTACGAGTACGACGAGGCACGTCAGCACTGCGGTGGCGGCGAGCGACGTTGCTACTCCGCCTCGGACGATTACGGTGAACGCACCTGCCGCGAGCCGTGCCGCCTGCACTGCGATGAGAAGCACGCCGAGCGCGTGAAATCGCTGCCGTCCTTGCAGGACGCCCTGGCAACCAAAGGCGACCGTGGTCGGCACCAACACCGCGGCAAGCCAGATCAGCGACGCCCACGAACCGACATGCAGGAATAGCCGCAAGATCGGCGCAACGACGAGGGTGAGGACGCCAACCAATCCCGCGAGTAGCAGCGATTGGTACACGATCGTCCCGTCCCCGGCATCTTTGCCCTTCTGCGTAGCGATCTGACGGGCGATGAGCGCCTGGAGTGCTGTGCCGGGTACAGACGCGACGAGCACGATCGCAAGCAGTGCACTCAGTTCGCCGAACCGGGAAGGCCCGAGCGATCGAGACATGACAAGGTTGAATCCGTAACCGAGCAGGTTCGCGGCGATGGTCGCGCCGGCGACGAACGCATTCGTGCGCCAGACAGGCGAGACGAGATCGCCTGCTGCGTCGGGAGGATGCGCCGTCATAACGGAAGCCGCCGGAACAGGGCACGTGGAACGTGGCGCAGTAACGACATCAGATACCGAAGGGAGCGCGGAACCCACACGGTGCGCGTACCGAGAGGAAGGCTGGCCACGATGGCCTGGGCCACAGCGTCTGCGGTTGTCGCCAATGGTGCCGGCGGTCGGCCTGCCGTCATCTTGGTCCGTACGAATCCGGGGCGAACAACGACGACTGATGCGCCAGAGCCATGCAATTCGTCGCCGAGGCCAGTCGCGAGCGCATCCAGTCCGGCTTTCGCCGAGCCATACACGAAGTTCGAGCGTCGGGGTCGCTCGGCGGCAACGGATGACAGCACGACGAGTACGCCATGCCCCTGGTGGCGTAACGCGTTCGCGGCATTCAGGCAGGCAGATGCCGCAGCCACGTAGTTGACCTGCACACTGGACAGTGCCAGATCCGGCTCGAGTAGCGCATGCTCTTGGTCTGGTAACACCCCGAACGCCACGATCACCACGTCAATGTCTCCCGGCGTGAACGCCTGGCGAAAGACCGGAGCGATCGTGTGCGGCTTCAGTGCGTCGAATGTCGCGATCGTGACGTCGGATATGCCGAGCGCGCGGAGGCGGCCAGCTTCGTGGTCGAGCGCCTCGCTGTGCCGTCCCGCAAGGACAACTCGCCGCAACCGGCCGCGCTCGGCGAGCCGAGTCATCGTGGCAATTGCGATGTCGGAGGTTGCGCCCAAGACAAGAACCGACTGTGGAGCGCCCAGCGCATCGATCACAGGTCAAGCCTCCGGGCGATATCGGATTGGAATACGCGGTTAGGGTCGGCGACCGCACGAAGCTGTCGCCATTTCGCGGCTTCCGGGTACATGGTCGAGAAGAGATCAGGCCGCAACCTAGCGTCCTTCGCGAGGTATACCCGCCCACCGGACGCGGCGACCTGGACGTCTAGCTCGTCGAGAAGTTTCGGTAGGCCATCGGTCTTGGTGGGAATGTCGAGCGCAAGTGTCCAACCTGGTGCGGGAAACGACAACGGGCCACGGTTGCCCGAACCGAATCTCTTCAGTACGGCGAGGAACCCGGGTGCCCTCGACGACGACAGTTTCTCGATTGCCGTGGCTACTACGTCTGCCTGCGGAGTCGCGAACTGGTATTGGACGAATCCGCTTGTGCCATAGCAGCGATTCCAGTCACGGATCACATCCAGCGGATAGAAGAACGCGGCAAGCGGGACGAGCCTTCCCTCGCGCCGGCGCGGCGCTGCCCTGAAGTAGAGCTCGTTGAAGGCGGCCACAGTCGGCGCTCGCAACAGGCCGTCCGGGATCCATCGAGGCACTGCAAGGCGATCACGGGGCGCGAAGTCGCTTGCGTAGACGTCGTTCCCGCGGACGTGGTCACCCGCGCTCACGACGCCTCGACCGAGGGATGCCCGCCGCGCCAAGCAGTCCAGCCAGGCAACGGAGTACTGCCGGCGCGAGTCCACCTCGCAGAGGCGCGACATCGTTTCGTCCAGGTTGGCGGTGCGGTATGTGTCGACCGCCATCCACGCCGAGGACACGGGTAGGAGCCGAACCGTCACCTCCGTGACGACGCCGGTCAAACCCATACCGCCAAGGGTCGCCCAGAACAGATCGCTCTGCGGGGTCAGTACGCGTACGTCGCCGTTCCCGTCGATGATCGTGAGACTCGTGACGTGGCTGGCGATGCTGCCGTCGCGATGGTGGTTCTTGCCGTGCACGTCGGCCGCGACTGCGCCGCCGAGCGTGATTTGTCTCGTTCCTGGAGTGACCGGCACAAACCACCCGCGCGCAATTGTGTACCGCAACAGCGAGTCGATTGTGGTGCCGGCGCCGATGTTCATGCTGCCCGCGTCCTCGTCGATCGGGCCGAGCGAGGCGTGAGCGCGCATGTCGATGACCAACCCGCCGGCATTCTGAGCAGCGTCGCCGTAGCTGCGCCCAAGGCCCCGGGCCACGACGCCCCGGTCTGGCGACGAGCGAATGACGGCCGCAATTTCATCGGCTGATCGAGGAGCGTGCACGAAGGCTGCAGAGGGCGCCGTACGTCCCCATCCATGCAGTAGTTGCCGCTTGTCAACCATGTAGTGCCGCCGTCGAGAAAGTGATCAGCCAGATGAGGACAAGGGCTTGGAGCATCCGATCATGTAGGACGATCTGCTCGGGCTCCTCAGCCCGACCTGCGTCCGCGTCGAGTGCATACCGCAGCAGCGCGATGACGAATGGCGCTATCGACGCCGTCGCCCAATGAAAGCCCTTATGCTGTCCGCCGACTTCGAAGGCCCACAGCGCATACGCGCACACAGTCACACCAGCGCTGACGGCCAGAACCATTCGCAAGTAGGACGGTGTGTAACTCGAGAGGATGGGCCGGCTCAACTCTGCGCCGCTGCCGAGCTGGACCAGTCTCCGAGAGCCGCTTGCCGGCGACCATGAACAAGGAGCCAAACGACGCAACGATCAAGAACCACTGTGACAACGGGATGCCCGTTGCTGGACCACCTGCGATGGACCGCAACAGGAATCCCGAGGCGACGAACGCGAGCTCGATCACCGCCTGATGCTTCAGGCCAAGCGCGTAAGCAATGTTTGCGGCGAGATATACGAGGAGCACCAGCCGCAATGGATTGGGCGCGCCGAGGGCAATCGACGCCGCCGCAAGCGCGACGGCAGCACCAATCGCGATTGGCTCGGGCACCACGCCGCCGCGATCGGTCGGCTACGTTTGCGCGGATGGCGGCGGTCGGCTTCGACGTCACACACATCGTTGAAACAGTAAACGGCGCTCGAGGCCAGGCAGAAGGCGATGAAGGCATCAAGGTGTGCGTTGCGACGGACGCTTTGGTGATGTCCCCGGCTGCCAATGGTGCGGCCGCGACGAGGACGTTCTTGATCCATTGGCGCGGTCTCATTGTGACGAGCAATCCACGCAGCACGGGACGACCGTAACGGTCTCGACTACTGTCCGCAGCAATGCTTGAGTCCGGTCGTGTTGCGGCGCCT
Organism: uncultured Actinomycetes bacterium; assembly: GCA_963733615.1. Taxonomy (GTDB): domain Bacteria; phylum Actinomycetota; class Actinomycetes; order Mycobacteriales; family Jatrophihabitantaceae; genus DASXRA01. Next base: position 13,722 of record CAVTEA010000025.1, on the reverse strand, counting down.
GCGTGCCAGCCCGCTGTGGCCGGCGCCCTGCGTCGTGCTCATCGCCGCCTCGCCCGCGATCTGCGCCCCGCTGCTGCGACCTGGTTACGTCCTCACCTACGACATGGTTTTCGCTCCCCGAATGCCGGTCAACGCAGGCAGCCTCGGCCTAGGGTCGTCGCTACCGCGAGCCGTACCCAGCGATCTGGTCGTTGCCCTTGCCAGCCACGTCGTGGCGGGCCAGGTCGTGCAGAAGGCAGTCCTGCTGTTGCGTGCTCATCGGCGCCGGTCTCGGGGCCGCGAGCCTGGCCGGGCGCGCGCGCTGGGCCGTAGCGCAGCTGCCGCGCTTGCCTACCTGTGGACGCCGTACATGGCAGAGCGATTGCTGTTGGGACAGTGGGCCGTTCTGGTCGGTTACGCCATGCTGCCCTGGGTTGTCCGCCGCGGACGCACCGGCCCACCGGAGGCCGGTCCTGGGGCCGTCTGGTCGCGCCGCGTTGGGACTCGCGAGCCTCGGGGGTGCTCCCGCCTGGCTTATGGCGCGATGGTGCTGCCCGTCGTCATCGTCTGGCGAGGTCCTCGATCCGGGCGTGCGGCTCGCGCGCTCGGGCTCCTGGGTGCTCTTGCCGTCTTCGCCCTGCCGTGGCCCGTGCCGTCGCTGCTGCGGCCGGGTGGCGTAGGCGCGGATCTGCTCGGCTCGCGGCTTTCGCCCCGTAGCCGACACGCCGCTCGGCGTCGCAGTCGAGCGTGCTCACCGGCGGCGGCATCTGGAGCGCCGACGCGGTGCCTCACGGGCCGCGCCACGTGATTCGGCGGCCCTCGTGCTGCGCCGTCGTTCTGGTCGGCATCGCGCTGGGACGTCTCCGTCCGGTGCGCGGCCCGCTCGGCGTCGCTGCTGCGGTCGCTCTGCGCGTCGTGCTCGTCACTGCTGGCCGCCCGCCGCGCGTGCGCTCGGCCACCTGCCCTCGGTGCCGTGATCCGCGACACGCAACGCCTCGGCGCTCCGTGGGTCCTGCTGCTCGCGCTCGGTTTCGGTGCCGGTATCCCTGATTGACTCGCGCTCGACGGCGCATGCGCGACCATTCGCGGTCACGTGCACGCTCTGCTCCGCGTGGCCCTGCCTTCGCTCGCATGGGGAATCTCCGGGTCTGGTCTACGTCGTGTATCCGGCGACTTCGCGCATGTCAGCACCTGCTCGACGCCGACCCGCGGCCCGGCGCCGTCCTGTGCTCCCGTTCGACGCCTATCGGCGCTTCCCCTGGAATGACGGCCGTATCTCGATCGATCCGCTTTCGCGGTGGCTGGACAGGACCGTGATGATTTCGTCCGATCTCCCCGTTCACGTGTCCGGCGGCGTCGTTGTGGTCCGCGGCGAGGATCGTCTCGCGTCGGACTTGCGGTCTTGTGCGCTCCGCCCGGCGAATTCGGCGAACCAATCGGCGAGCCTCGGGCGTGCGGTGGATCGTGGTCGACGCGCAGTCGACCCCGTCGCTCGTCGCGGGTTTGCGCCTGCGTATACCGCGGGCCCGACCTGAGTCTTTACGAAATCCCCGAACGTCGGGCCGGACGCGCGCGAGACCCGACGTGCGCCTGTGACGCGCCAACGGCCCCCGTGGTCACGGCGATTGCGCGCGGCGCTTGTCGTGCTCGCCGCGGCTGTCGCAGCGGCGGCTTTCGGCCGTTGCCGGTCCCCTGAACGCCTGTAGTGTCTGGCGTCGGCGACACCGATTCGGGTTTAGGATTGCCGGATCGGCCAGCGAGGAGGTCGGGAGGACCGATGCGCATCGCGTTGACTGCGCTGGTCGCGGCCGTCCTAGCCGGGTCGCCGGCGTCGGCGTCTATCACCGCGTCCCAGCCTGCCGCGAAGCAGGTCAGGCGCCCGTGGTCAACTACGGCTCGAGCTGCCCCAGTCTTGGCACACCGCGATTGTCGTCGTGTATCGGTGGCGCCGTCGTCCCGTCGATGGCCGGCGAAGCCCTGCACCGTCTCCTCCCAGGTGAACGAGCGCGCATACTCTGCCGCGCTGTCGCCCTAGGTTATCTCGCAGCATCCGGATCGCGCAGCAGCGTCGCGACCTGGTCGCGGAACTCGGCCGGGTCGTCGGCGAGCAGGCCCGTACGCCGTCGCGGACCGACTCCGCGACGCCGCCCGCGTGCGGAAACCGACGCTCGGCGTGCCGATGCCCGCCCGCTTCGACGACGACCAGTCCCCAGCCCTCCATCATCGACGGCACCAGCGACACGCACGCATGCGGAATAAGGCTGCGCCTTAACGTCTCTCGGAGACGAAACCCACGAATCGGACCCGGTCGGTCATGCCGGCGTTCGTCGGCATGTCGGCGCAGCTCGTCCTCCCACCAACCGCGTCCCGCGATGTCCAGCGTGAGTTCGGGGAATTCGGGAACGAGTGCGGCGAGCATCGTCGATCGCGATCTCGATGCGCTTGTGGGGCACGAGGCGTCCGACGACGAGCAGGCTCGGGCGGTCGGCGCGTGCGGGCGGGACGTCGACGACCGCGGGCGTGCCGTTGTGGATCACCGTGATCTGCTCGGCGGGCACGCCCAGCGCGGCGAGGTTGCGCTTGGTCGTGTCGGACACCGCGACGTAGCGACCTCCGCGGTTCACGCGTGGCGCGAGCCTCGACTCGATCCACCACCCGATGTGCGCGGGCAGGGCGGGCATGACGACGCGCCACTGCTCGCGGTGCACGTGGTGCACGAGGACGATCACGCGCGCGCCGCGGGCCCACAGCCGCGCGAGAAAGGGCATTCCGTTCTGCACCTCGATCACGACCTCCGGCCGGCCCAGCCGGCCGCGCAGGTACGCGGCTGCGGTGCGGGCGTACACGGACAACCGACCGCCGACGCGCACCACCTCGACGCCGTCGGGCCGCAGCTCGGGCGCCGCGGCGCCCGGGTACGCGCGCACACGAGCGTGACTCGATGTCCGCGTCGCGCCAGCCCCGCCGCCAGTTCCTCGACGTAGAGCTCAGAGTCCGCCGCCCTCGGGGTGCGCCGGTGTCACGCCAGTTGGCGATCACGATCCCGGTCCGCGTCGACCGACATTGATGTCGCTCATCGCCCCGTCCTCGCTTGGCGAAACCTGCTCTGGCGCTGCCCCGTCGACCCGTGCACTGGCGTCGATCGTCGCTTGCGTGATCATGCGCGTGACGTAGACGAACGAGGGGTGCCAAAGACTCCAACACGCACGTCGTCGCAGCCGTGCAGTTCCCGAGTCGGTGCTCGCGCGCTCGGACATACCACGTGGCGGATCCGGTACGTGGCAGTGTGCGCGTCACTTGTCGCTTTCGCCTTCAATTCCAGCTCCGGCGCTCTCGTGCCGGACACCAAGTTGATCTGGTGCGAATCCCGCTCGGGTTCCTCGGCCGTGCGCTGCACATGTGGGATCCGCAGGGTTTCGCCGGGCAGGTCCAGAACCAGGCGTACGGGTACCTGTTCCCGATGGGGCCGTTCTTCGCCCTGGGCAAGATCGCGCACCTGCCGATGTGGGCCGTGCAGCGGCTGTGGTGGTCGGCGTTGTTGTGTGTGGCCTTCACGGGTGTGGTCGTCCTGGCCGCGCGACTGCGGATCGGCACCCCCGGCTCACGGTTGATCGCGGGTCTCGCGTTCGCGCTGTCGCCCCACGTGCTCACCGTGCTCGGGCCGGTCTCGGCGGAGGCGTTGCCGATGTGCATGGCGCCGTGGGTGGTCGTGCCGCTGGTCGACGCCGTTCGACGCGGGTCGCCACGGCGCGCCGCGATGCGGTCCGGCGTCGCGGTGCTGTTCATGGGCGCGATCAATGCGGCCCTGGTGTTCGCGGCGCTCGTGCCGGCGGCCCTGTGGCTGCTCTCCCGACGCCCGGACCGCGCATGCGGCGGCTCATCGGTGCGTGGGTGCTCGCCGTCGTCCTCGCGACATCGTGGTGGGTCGTGCCGCTGCTGCTGTTCGGCCGCTACAGCGTTCCGTTCCTGGGTCACATCGAGTCGGCCGCCACGACGACGAGCACGACGAGACTCGTCGAGACGCTGCGAGGCACGTCGGACTGGGTGGCGTACCTCCCGACGACCGGCTGGCACGCGGGCTCCCTGCTGCTCACCCAGCCTGCGGTGATCGTGAACACGGTCGTCGTCGCGGCGATCGGACTCGCAGGGCTCGCGTCGCGCGGCATGCCGTCACGCACCTGGCTGGTCATGTGCCTGCTCGTCGGCACGGTCGCGATCTGCGCCGGCTACGTGGGAACCGTCGACGGGATCTTCGCCGGGCAGACCGCAGAGTCTGCTCGACGGAGTGCTGGCACCGCTGCGCAACGTGCACAAGTTCGACGTCGCGATCCGACTGCCGCTGGTACTCGGCCTCGCCCACGTCGTCGGCCAGCTGAGGTGGGGCGCAACCCGCGCCGAGCGCCGGGTGAGCCGGGCGCTCGTGACCGTGCTCGCGGCCGGTGCGGTGATCGGGATGGCCACACCGCTGGTCGCGCTTCGCGTCGCGCCTGCGGGCACCTTCACATCCTCCCCGACTACTGGCGGCAGGCCGCCACCTACCTCGCGGACCAGAACGCGACCGGGCGCGCGCTGCTGCTGCCCGGCAGCCGGTTCGGCCAGTATCTGTGGGGCAACACGGCGGACGAACCGCTGCAACCGCTGGCCGGCTCGCCCTCTGGGACGTCCGCAACGCCGTGCCGCTGTCGGACGCCGGGCACGTGCGCATGCTCGACGCGATCGACGACCAGTTGGCCACCGGGCAACCGTCCGCCGGGCTCGCCGACTACCTCGCTCGAAGTGGCGTGCAGTATCTCGTCGTCCGTAACGATCTCGACAGCGCCGCGGCCGGTACGCCACGTCAGGCGCTCGTCCACGAGGCCCTGCAGGGCTCGCCCGGGGTATCGCTCGTGCGCACGTTCGGCCCGCCGGTGGGCGCCGACACGTTCCCGGGCAGCGTGATGGATCAGCACCTGCAACTGCCCTACCACGCGGTGGAGATCTGGACCGTCGGGTTCACGACCGAGCGCCGCGGTCGAGGCCGTCCCCGCCGGCTCGACCGTCCAGGTCAGCGGCGGACCGGAATCGCTGTTGCCGTTGAGCGACAGCGGACTGCAGGCCGGGCAGCCCACCGTGCTCACCGGGAACGCCACGACGGCCTACCGGCCCGGGCGCGTCGTGCTCACCGACGGGCTGCGCCGTCGCGAGATGTCCACACGGTGCCAGCCCGCTGGACACCTCGGCCACGCTCGCGCTGGACGACCCGCTGCGCGATGGCGGGTCCCCGACCGCGACTTCCTGCCGTTCGGCGGCGACGAGCATCAGAGCCACGCACGCCTGATCGGTGCGCGCGACATCCGTGCGTCGAGCTCCGCGTCCGATCCGGATTCGTTCGGTGGGTCCGTGCACTCCGACCAGCCGTACTCGGCCTTCGACGGCGACCCGCAGACCGCCTGGCGCAGCAATCCGTTCCTCGAGGCACCGGCCAATGGCTGGCGATCGACTTCGGCTCGGCGCGCGACGGTCGATTCCGTGCAGCGCCCGCTTCACCCGCCGACTCGACGGCCGATCCGGTCGGTCACGACCGAGGCCGGGACCGCGACGCACGGCAGGTGTCCGGACACCGATACCGTCGCGCTGCACGTCGTTCGCTGGCCGCACGCGCTACGTCCGGCTGACGTCACCGGCGTGACGGCGCCCGGAGGTCCGTTCCACCAGGTCGGCGTCACCGAGCTGCCATCCCGCAGGACGACCGTGCAGCGCACGATCGTCATGCCGCAGGACCTGCGCGCGGGCACGGCGGTGAGAGGTGACATGAGCGCGCCGGACGACGCCCGCAACGGCTGCGCGCTCGTCGGCAGCGTCCGCACTGCGCCATCGGGCTCGCGCGGCTCGGCGAGGAGAGCGCCGGCCTGGACCGGACGTTCGTCGCTGCCGTCGCCGGGGTCGTACGCACTGTCGCTGACCGCCGACGCCGCGTGCCGGCGCCGGCGCTCGACGGCACTGCTGCGAAGTGCGACCGGCCCCAAATCGTCGCAGACGGCGAGTTCGCAGGCGATCGCCGCCCCGCTCGCCGGCCCGCAGGCGGCAGTCGACGCGTGATCTGCGGCACCGGCTGGATCGCAAGCCCAGATGACCCGACGCCGTCCTTGACGCTGCGCTGGGCCAAGCGGCAGACGATCTCGTCGCTGACCCTCGTATCGACCCGCTACTCGCCGCGACCGCGCCCGACCGCATCGTCATCACTCGCCGGCCGGCGACAGCGTCGGCCCAGTCGGCTCGACGGCGCGGTCTCGTTCCGCGCCGCTCACCACGACCGCCGTCACTGCTCAACTGTCGAACTCGGTCGGCCTGGCGCCGAACTTCGACCCCGTGGCGACGCCGTCATCCGGCTGGGAATCGGTGTCAGCGAGGTCGCGTCGACGGCGTCCCACCGACCTCCCGCGTCGCCGACCGACACCAGGTGGTTGGGCTGCCATGCGGTGCCGGGCCGATCGTGCTGTCGACGGGTCAGCCATCCGACCTCGGTGTCCGCCACCGTCGCAGAGCTGCGAGAACTTCGCCCCGTCACGATCAAGGTGTGTGACGTTGCTCGCCCTCGACGCTCGGCGCCGGTGCGCACCGCCTGCGCGCGTCGAGTACTGCCTCTGGACCGTCTCGACGGCCACCTGCGTCAACGCTCCTCGCCGGTCCCGTCGACGCGGTTGCGGCGCACGTGCAGCGCTGGCACAGCACAACCCGCGCTGTCGCAGTCGGCGTACGCAGGCACTCGACGTTGCTGGTGTCCACGAGAACACCAATGCGGGCTGGATGCGACGCTCGGCGGTCGGCGCTCACCCCGATCACCGTCGACGGGTGGGAGCAGGGCTACCTGCTCCCGGCCGGGCCGCCGGAGTACGGTGCACTTAAGCTACAGCCCTGACTACGTCCTACCGAACCGCCTCTGCTGTCGGCCTGCTCGCTCGCGCTGCTGCTACTGGTCGGCGCGGCGGTTCGGCCACGCAGGAACCGCCCGCTCGATCCTGGCGACGGCTGGCCCGGGGGCATCGGCCTGTGCGTGGCCGCGCTCGCCGTGCATTGCTGCTCGGCGGGGCGATCGGTGCAGGGACGTGGGCCGGCGTCCCGGCGCTTCGCCTGGCGGCCGGCGTCGTCGTCCAGTCGGCGCCGGCGCTTCGTCAGTACCCGCGGCCGTGCGCGGCCGGCTGCTACCTGGCTGCGGGCATGGTGCTTGCGACGCGTCACTGGGGCGACGCCGACTACGCGGCGGGACGGGCCGTCGCTGCTGATCTTGTCCTGTGCGCGCTCGCCGCTACGGCGTGCAGGCGACGCTTCGGGCCCGTCGCGGCGCGTTGCGCGGGCGGCCCGAACCAGCGCCGCAACGACATCGCCGGCCGCTCGACGAAGCGGAACGTGACGGCGCCAGCACGATCGTGCCGGCCATCGTGAGCACCCACACCGCCGTCGCGCTGCCGGTGAACATGCGGTAACCCAGCACGTTCATCGCGCCCTCGAGGACGACGAGGTGCAGCAGGAAGACGCTGTACGAGCGTTCACCGAGCCAGCGCATCGGACGGTTGGCGAACACCGCGTTGGCCCACGTGCGGTCCCGAACACCGCGGGCCACACGATTAGCACGGCAGGACAGGTAGAGCAGGTTACGGACGATGGCTTCGTTGGTCGTGATCATGCCCGACCGCCCGCGGACCGGCCATCGGCGTCGCGGCCATGACGAAACAGGCCGAGCGCGATCACCCAGCATGATCCCGCGCTGGCGCCGAAACATGGGCGAATCGCCAACGCCCATGCGCGCCGACGGGCGGTGGGTGAGGTGCACCTGGATGATCGGCCATCGCCATGCCGCCGGCGAACCAACTCAGGTAACCCGGCAGCCAGAAGTTCGCGGGCGTGAAAACGCCGCCATCCCTTGGCGTGGATCCAGACGAACCAGAGGTGCTCGCCGCGACGAGCAGACGGCGCAACCCGTTAGCAGTGCGCCGGTGCCATCCGAATGGCGCGACGCGCCCAGCGCCAGCACGCCGAGATACGGGCAGCAACGACGTAGAACGCCATCTCCGGTGCACAGGCTCCAGGTCTGGGTCAGCCCGGCGCGCATCCAGCTGAAATGATAGATCTGCAGGAATCCCGCGTGGCGCAACCAGTCGGCGGTGACACGTCCCTGTTGTCGTGCAGCACGGGAACGCCAATGTCACGGTTACCCAGTAGACCGGCAGGATCCGCAGTGCCACGGCGCCACGGTAGACACGCACGCTTCGGGCGCGGCTTTCCTGTCGCAGCGGCGATAAGCCATGGCCGGATCAGCAGGAAGCCGGACAGAACGAAGAACAGGGCCACGCCGCAGTCGAGGCGGGCGAGCATCCCGACCCGGCCCGCGGCCGTACCGGTAGGTCCAGTACGCGGCGTGGGTGCCGACGACCGCCGCAACAGCAAGAGCACGAATCCCGTCGAGCGCCGGGAATGCCGAGTGATCCGGTAGAGCCGTCGCGCGTGCGACGTCCGCACCGCGCTCCGCCGATGCGCCCGACGGCGGCGTCGCGGTCGCGGTCATGGACTCGTCCCGGCGATCGGCACTGCTTTACCGACGGCAAGCGGCGTGCAGACCGTGCGCCGCCGGGAACGCAGAGAACCTGACCGCGTCGACCGAGCCGATGACCGAGATACAGCGCGTTCAGCCCTTTGTGCAGGGCGACCGCGCAGTCGTCGCGCCCGCGCGGACGGTCGCCTTGGCATCCGCGCTCGCGATGTAGGCCATGCGCATCACCCATGTCCACGGGAAGGTCTGCTTGCGAGACTGCACCTGTGACCGTCGTGGGCCCAGCAGCCAACCGCAACCGTTCGTGACGGACCGGGCACGGCGCGCTGCCGCCCTCGATCGCGACGCTGCGAATGTGTCCTTGACTGTCCACGATGCCCGAGGCGAGCGGCTCTGCGGCCGAGCTGCAGGAACCTTGGCCGGTCGCGACCACGGCGTCGTCAGATTCGACAACCGGTTGTACGGGAAGAGCAACGCCCAGGCCATCTCTGCCGGGACCTCTTGGTCGTACACGACGAGATCGCGTGGGGCATTGGTGAACGCGGTATGCAGGTTCGCGATGTACGGGCGGGCAGGATTCGTGCTCCAGTAGCGGTCGAAGCGCAGCGTCGAAGCCGTCGCGCTGACGACGAACGCCACGACGAGGACGGCGACCACCGTGACCCGCGCCACGCGCGGCAACGCGGCACGGATGTCTTGAACTGCCGGGGACGTTGCCTGCCGGGTACCCTCCAATCGCGGCGCGCTAGCGCGGCCGGCGGGTGCCAGCCACTCGCCGCCAGGTCGCAGGAAGGCCAGCGACGCCGCCAGGACGGCTACCGCTGCGACATCGGTGACGTATCGGTACTCGGCGCCGATCAACGGCCCGATGAACGTAGCCCGGCTGAGGCCAGCAGGCGAATGTCATGATTGCGTACCCGGCGCGAGCAACCAGCGTACACCGCTCGCCGCATGCCACGCCACGCTCGCGACGACGATGCCGACTATGACGACGCTTGCCAGGTAGATCGCCAGACCGCCCGGGATCCGCCACCGCGCCGACGAATCCCACCCGCCGCCAGGACCAGGGACCGCCGAGCAGGCCCGGATCGAGTGCGTGGCCGAACGCGGTGCCGAACAGCTGGACCACGTCATTGCCGTTGGCGATCGCGCGTCCGGGGGAGGGCACCTCAAGTGCGTAATAGGCTACATATGGTAGCCCGACGACGAGATATGCGAGCCAAACCCGCCAGTGGCGGCGCTGCACAGATATGCGCCGCAGCGGGCCGTCCTCGAGCGAAGCACAGCAGGGTGAAACCGACGACTAGCGGGATGGTCAGCATCGTCTTTTCCGAGAACAACAGGCCGGCAAGCGTGGCGACCGCCCCGAAGACGCCGGCGCGGACCCGCCCGGTACGTAGATATCGCGTCTGACAAACAATGCGGCGACCATGGCCAATTGCTGGGGAAGCTGGTTCAGCGCTGCCGCCCACCATTCGAACGCGGGCAACGTGATCGGCGTGAACAAGAAGACCGCGAAGGGGACGAGGATGGCGGGTCGGGTGCCGAACAGTTCGCGGAGCAGACAGTAGAACAGAGCTCCCAGGAGCACCTGCAAGACCACGCTGACCGTCATCACTGCGGTGAAGTTCAGCGGCCACATCTTAGTCAGAATCCAGATCTGGGCGAATGCGCCAGGCATCAGGTGGCTGTTGTAGGACTGCAGCAAGTAGTCGTGCAGGTCAGTGAGCGAATACTTGGCAGCTCGCGAGGTGAACGCGAAATCGTCGAGAAAGAAGTAGCCGCGATAACCGAGCCAGGCCCGGATCGCCGTCTGCGCAACCAGCAGCAACGCGGCGACGATCGCTACCGGCTGCGCGCGCCGGGCGATCAGGCGAGAGAGCAGTGTGCGGCGGGCACGGGCCGGCAATGTGGTTCTCGGGGCCGTCGGTAGAGCAACCCGTTCGGCAACCACCCGGTGCCACCCGCGGCGACGCGCGGTTCGGCGTCCGCGGTCATGCCTTGACACGTAGTATCGGGCGTACCGCCAGTTTCCGCCGTACATTTCATCGTCGACGATGTCCACGACGCGCCCCCCATTGCGCAGGACGACCGATTCCAGCACCGCCGAGCCATCGGATACATGTCGACCGGCGCCGGGTAGCCCAGCAGCCGTTGCTGGGCGAACCGGACCGCTCGCAGCGGCAAGACGCGCACGAGGAGTCCCTTGACGCTGTTGTCCGCGCTCGTCGCAAGCTGCACGATCAGCACCCCTCCCGGCCGGAGTACGCGAAGCATCTCGGCAACATAGCCGCACGCGAGTCGAGCCGGCAGGTGCTGTAGCACGAGCGAGGAGTAGACGAGCTCGAAGCTTCTATCAGGGAAAACGGACAAGTCTCCGCGATTGTTCTCAACAAAGCCGCAACGTTTCGCAGTGTCCAATCGACGGGCCGCTGCAATCATGGTCGGTGAGATGTCGACGCCTACTACCGAATCAAAATGGTCTGCCATCGCGATGGTCAGGCGTCCTACCCCGCAGCCGAAATCCAGCGCGGTGCCACGAACCGGGCAGAGACCGAGAGAGGCGGCGTGCATCAGCGTCGCAGCCACCTCGTCTCTGCCGGTGGTCAGAAATTCGTCGACGTCCCACCGTCCATGGCGGTGCTCCGGAGACACCAACACCGCCCACAATGGATCAGGCGCACCCAGTTCGGTCCAGTCCGACCTGATCTGGTGCAAGTCCATGGCCCCTCAGGAAACAACGCCGCGCTCAATAGCCTGCGGACATGTACGACCTGATACCGTCGACCTTGGTTTGTGTGCGAGATCGCGGGCCCGGCCGTGCCGCAGTGAAGGGATGTTCGATGAAGCGCATCTGGGGATATGTGCTGTGTCTCTTGGGGTGTTCCTTCTCGTGCTCGCGCCCGCGGTGAATTGCTTGGTCGCGCCGAACCTGATCAAAGCACCTCTGGAGATTCCCCAGAAATACATCTACATCATCGCGCGAGGCGATGGCTTCAACTACTTCGACCCGCATCAGGGCAAGCTTGTCCTGGTCACGGTAAATGTAACCCGCACCATCATTGGCGATGTCGCAAGGCACTCGGGCGACAGCAAGGTCGCCGTCTACGACGAGTCGCTCTGCCTGACGCGTGACACCGACGGCTCGCACCCCGGCTGCGTGTCGAAGGACGACCCGCAGCACTCGGCTCATCACTAACTCCACCGACCGCGTCGCGTTCGACCGCAAGATCGGCATGGCGGTCGACAATGCAGAGATACCATGCGAATGTCGACGGAGACCAGGACATCAAGCACGTCGGGCTCGGCTACAAGTTCCCGATCGACACGAGAAGAAGACCTATCAGTTCTTCGACACCGTGGCGGCAAGCCGTTCCCGATGCACTACGCGGTACGGAGAAGATCGCAGGGCCTGACCGTCTACCAGTTCGTCCAGAAGATGGTCGACGCAGCCCGTCTACACCAACAACACGTTCCCCTCGCACTACACGAACACGCGCACCGTCTGGGTCGAGCCGACCACCGGCGTCATCGTCAAGGGTCAGCAGATCTCAAGCAGGTGCTGACCGGCCGCGCAGGGTCTCGACGCCGACAGCCCGGTGGTCGAGCCTGCCTGGCAGGAGATCGTCGCGCTGCAGGGCAAGCTCGCCTTCACCCCGGAAACGGTGACGCTGCAGGCGCAGCTCGCGAAGGACAACCTGCCGAAGATCCACCTGGTCCGGCTCTGGCTGCCGCTGATCGCGCTGATCGTCGGCATCCTGTCGCTGGTCGCGGGCGTGTTCCTGCTGCGTCGTCGTGATCGTCAGCCGCCGGCCGGGGGAGATACCGTGGCCGCAGCCAGAGCCGGACGCGGTCCGATCAGAGTCTGGGCTGCCACCGCAGGCGCCGGGCCGATGCAGATGCACCGCTACCGGCGCAGCCGGCATCCGGGTTACGCCACCGACTACGAGGTACACGGCCGGTTCAGCCCCCCAGCCGCGTCGCAGACGTAGATCGCGGTACCGGGCAGGATCGCGCCGCGCAGCGGCGACCACTGACCCCACTCCTGCGTGTGCCCGGCCGGCCACTCCGGCTCGATCGATGTCGACGAGCCGTGAACCCGGCCGCGGCGATCTCGCGGATCGCGGTCGCCGAGGGTGCGGTGGTGCTCGACGTAGGTCGGCCTCGCCGTCGGCGGCGAACTCCACGTACGGCGTGCGGTCCCAGTACGGCATCGTCGCGGTCAGCCCGTCCGGGCCCGGGTCGTCGGGGAACGACCAGCGGATCGGGTGCGTGGTCGCGAAGACCCACGCGCCGCCGGGACGCAGCACGCGGGCGACCTCGCGCATCACCCGCGCGCGAGTCCGCGACGAACGGCACCGCGCCGAACGCGGTGAACGCGAGTCGAAGGTCGCCGTCGCCGAACGGCAGGTACTGCGCGTCGGCCTGCACGAGCGGCACCGCGACGCCCGGTCGTCCGCGCCGGCGCCGCGCGTGCCGCAGCATCCCGGCCGACAGGTCGAAGGCGACGGGATGCGCGCCCTGGCCGACCAGCCAGCGCGAGCACATCGCCGCGCCGCACCCGACCTCGAGCACGCCGCGCCCCGCGACGTCGACCGAGCAGTGCGCGTCCGCCTCGCGCAGGTTCTCCGGGCACCAGACGAAGTCGGCCGTCGCCGAGGAACTCGCCGTGCTCGGCCTGGTACGCGTCGGCGTCGGCGTCCCACCAGCGGCGGTTGGCGCGCACCGTCGACACGGCGTCGGCCGCGCGTCGGGCGACGCCGACCGCGTCGAGCTTCGCCTGATGCTCGGTCATCGGTCAGATGCTGCCACCTCCGCCACAACCTCCTCGGCCACCACTGCTGCTGGGTGGCCACCCCACCGCACCCGTGGTGCGAACCGCTCGAGCCGTCGATCCACATGCCGGCCGACCCGGCACCCCACATCCCGTGCCTGCATTCGTCCGCGCCCGCGACGCGTCGCCGCCCGGACGATGAAGACGACAAGGGCTATCGTCGCCCGGCCCGACGAGTCGTGTGTTCTGTGGAATCTCGATTCGCGGGTGGGCGTCGAGCACCTCTGGGACGTGTCGGCCGAGCATGTCGCGTCAGTGCTCGACAAACTGAGCTGAACGGGCCCTCAGGCGCACAGCGCAGCCGGATCACGTCACCGCCGCAGCAGCGGCCCGGCCCGTGACGCGTCCGGAGAACAGGCAGCCACCGAGGAATGTGCCCTCC
>CAVTEA010000024.1:0-70541 GCA_963733615.1 uncultured Actinomycetes bacterium | reverse complement strand
CTCAGCAGACCGATCAGGGCCGGCCCGAGAACCAGGGAGAACCAGATCGCGCCGAGGTAGGTCGACAGCAGGCGGCCCCGAACGCCCGTCGGGTAGGTGTCGAAGAGCAGGGGCACGTGGACGGCGCCGACCGAGCCGCTGGCCGCGCCGTTCAAGGCGATGAAGCCGGCCAGGGCGAAGGCCGATGCCGCGTAGCCGGTGAACACGGTCGCCACCGACCACACGGCTGCGGTGAGTATCGACACCGCTGCCCGCCGCGGACGGTTCTGCGTGTACGCCGCCATCGGCAGCGTGGCGAGGGCCAGCGCAAGGTTGTAGAGCGCGTAGAGAGCGCCGATGGTGCCGGCACTGATCCCCATCGAGCGGGCGATATCCGGGCCTAGTGTCAGGAAGCCCGTCATCTGGAAGGAGTCGATGCTGATCAGCACGACGAGAGCGACGAGCGGGTACCACCCGACTCCGCTCTCGCGGACGGTACCCGCCAGCGGCAGGGTGTCGGCGTCGCCCGCGATGCCCAAGACGTGGCGCGCGCGCTCACGCAGCGCTTCTCGATTGCGGTCGACCTCGGTGATCGCGCCCGTCGTCTCTTGCGCCTCGGCTCGGCCGGTCGACAGCACCGGGCGGCTCATCGCGATCCTCGATCGACGTAGACCTGCCGGTACCAGCTGCCCTCACCCTGCCGGCGATCGCCGTCGAGCAGGACGACGGTGATGGTGTGCGAGTCGCGGGCTCCGTGGCTGTTGGCGGGGCGTTTGTCGGTGAGACTCGGCAGCGTCACGGACGTGCCGCTCACGATGTAGACACCGTTGCTCGAGAGCCAACTGGCATCCGGGCACTTCGGATCGGCCCGGCAGGCGGTGTCGTCCTTGGGCACCAGTGATCGCAGGCGTGCTCCTGGCCGCAGCGTGCTCCGATCGACGAACACGGCGAAGCGCAGCGATCCCGTGTCGTGCGCGGTCCACCGCAATGTGAGCGGTGTCGTGACGGTCGCTTGATCGCCCGGCGTAAGAATGTGTACCCGCCGGTCCTTGACCAGGTCGACGTTGGAAAATGCGCAACCCGCGAGGGTCAGCACGGCGAGCCAGGCAGCCACGACGGCGAGGTAACGCCGCGGCGTCGACCCGCGTCGGGGGGACAAGCTCCCGTACACCATCCCTGCGCCTCCTGGTGAGCGAATCGGATCGATCGGCGGCCGGATGCGTGGCCTGGTATGCGCCCCAGGCGATGCTCTTGATCTCGCCTGACGAGCGGCTTCCCGTGGCTTCTGGTGCTGCGAGAGCGTAGGACCGGCTGACGGCACTGTCAATAGGATTGGATCCAGACTGGTCGGCACCTGCCTCCTGCTCGGCAACTCGATCAAGGAACAACACCACATATCTGTGGACGCGGACGGATGAAGGCGTTGATATCGGCTGCACCGTCGAGCGAGGCCGCAACATTCTTTGGATCCAAACTATTGACACCGGCGAAACCGGATCCCTAGCCTCGGCACCCGAACTGGTGCTGTCGCCGGACCGGACCGAGCCACCGACGGCCGGCGTCGGACGAGGAGACGTCGCAACAGCCGTCGAGCAGAGTTGAGGGATCCACATGGTGACGTGGGGCAATTACGAACCCAAGCCAATCGCCGACGGCTTCCACTTCCTCGAAGGACCGCGTTGGCGCGCCGGATCGCTTTACGTCTCGGACTTCTTCGGGCACACGGTCTCGACGGTCACCGAAGGCGGCGCGGTCGACACGGTGTGCACCGTGCCCCAACAACCTTCCGGACTCGGCTTCACCCCGGACGGCGAACTGCTCGTCGTGTCGATGCTCGACAAGCGCCTACTGCGGGTACGGGACGGTCGCACCGAGGTCGTGGCCGAACTCGAACCGTTCGCCGCCGGGCCGACCAACGACATGATCGTCGACACCGCGGGCCGTGCGTATATCGGCAACTTCGGCCCCGCGGATGACCAAGGCTTCGCGACCACGGATCTGATCGTGGTCCAGCCGGACGGCCGGGTCGGCGTGGCCGCCTCCGGGCTGGCTTTTCCCAACGGTGCGGTGCTCACGCCGGATGGCCGGCGGCTGATCATCGCGGAGACGTTCGTGAATCGCATGACCACCTTCGCCGTTGCTCCGGACGGGACGCTGTCCGATCGAACGCTGTGGGCCGATCTCGCCGGGTTGACAACGTCGGTGAGTGAACCCGGCGCACCGGTCCTGCCCGACGGATTGACTTTGGACGCCGAAGGGGCGGTCTGGGTCGCCGACGCGCGGGGTAGCGGCGCGCTGCGGATCGCCGAAGGCGGCCACGTCATCGACGCGATACCAACCGGTGACCTGTCGGTGTACGCGCTGACGCTCGGCGGCGCGGATCGGCGCACGATGTTCCTCTGCGCCGCGCCGCCCCTGCACGCCGAGGATCCCAGCGAACACCGACACGGCGTCCTGCTGTCCTGCCGGGTCGAGGTGCCCGGAGCGGGGTTGCCGTAGCCGGCACGCGCAATCAGTCGACTGCCGGCAGGTGTACGACGCTGGACTGCCCGGTTGCCAGCGAGAGCGTCAGGACGACATCGTCCGCGTCATCAGCGACCTCCGCGGTGCGGCCGCTGAGCAGATCGACGGCGACCCGCACTGGGCCGAATGCCTTCCGGTTGGCCGTGAACCGCGCTTGCACGTTCGGCCCGTGGTTCGTGACGAACAGCAGGCGATCAGTGCCCGACGGGCCGACCCGCCACTGCACGAGCTGGCCGTCCGCTGCACTGCACCGAAGGACGGGCAGCGCATCCGCCCCGGCCACGAGCGCATGCAGCAAGGACTCGAAGCCGGCGTAGCGCTCTTGCCGGTAGGCCAGCCCGAGGTGCGTGCCACTGGCGACCACGGTGCCGGCTCCGAGCGCGCGTCGTAGGAGAACGGCGCCGTGCGAGCTCGTCGCGGCCTGCTCCCCCGCGTCTGCGGCGTCGATCGGTTCGAGCCAGGTCGCCGGCCGCAATTCGCCGTGGACATCGTCCAGCTTGAACGGCAGAACGGTCTCGGTGCCGATCGGCCGGCGGCCCGCTCCGCGGATCCCGAGAGCAGCCGCGAAGGGACGCTCGTCCGGATAGCGGTAGAAGCCGAGTCGGTCATAGGCGTCGAGTTCGGTCTCGACCAGAAGCGTGCCTCCCGCACGCACCCAGGGCACCAACGCGTCGCCGACCTCCGGCCGGACGATCATCGTCCACGGCATGAGGATGACGCGGTAGGAGTCCAGCGCCGGCAGGTGCGACGCGGCCAGCACGTCGTAGGGGATCTGCAGCCGTTCGAGTCCCAACAGGTAGCCGGTGATGCTGTCCTTCGAGCTCGTGCACGGGTTGCCGTTCGCGGCCCAGTCGAGTTGGTGATTGACCGGCTCGAAGAGCACGGCGACCCGCGCCGGCTCCGGCCTGTAGGCGTCGAGCAGCTCGGCGTGCTCTTCGAGTACCGACGTGGTGTGGCGAAGCGCTTCGCGCCGATCCGCGGCGTGACCGTCGTCGCCGATGACGCCGAATCCCGAGGACTCACGGCCGAAGACCTCATCGCGCCAGCACCAGAACGACACTGCCTTCGCGCCGCGGCCGTATCCGGCCCAGATCCAGCTCTGCTGCAGGTCGGCCGGAACCGGGTCCATCACGCCGAGTCCGTTGCGCGCCGCACCGCCCTGCAGTTCGCAGATCCAGAACGGCCGTTCGCCCGCCGCGCTTCGCCCACACTCGACGCGCATTCCGTACTCGGGCACGTCGGTGTGGAACCAGGCGGGGAAGTTCGATATCCCGAAGGCGTCCAGACGCGTTGCCATCTCCCAGTCGTTGCCGCGGCACAGGGCCTGCTCGTACTCCGACTCCCCGCCGACCATCACCGGCGACAGCACGACCGAGTGGGCAAGCACCGGATGCGACGGATCGCCGTCGCGGATGCGTGCGGCGCGCACGCTCAAATGCTCGGCAGAACGCCACTCGAGGAACTGCTGGTACTCGATCATCTCGGTCCAGCTCCGCTTGGGCAGCTTCGGCACGCGCACGTCGTCCCAGTCCGAGAAGCGCTGCTGCCACGCGGCGTTCAGGCCGGCGAGGTCGCCATACTTGTCGGCGAGCCACTCGCGAAAGGCCCGCTGTGTGTGCTCGCAGTGGCAGACGAAGCCGTCGGACTGCACCGGGCCGCGGAACTCGTTCCAGCAGTCCCAGGCCAGCAGATTGGCCGCACCGGCAAAGTGCCGCCCGACGTCCTCCTGGAACATGCCGATGCGCTCGGCCACTCCGGGGTGATCCCAGCAGCCACCGGGCGCGAGACCGGTATTCGAGTACGAGAGCGTCGAGGAGACAACGCGCTGCGCTCGGTGATCGACGTACCCGCTGTCGGGGACGACGCGATGGATCCAGTACGGGTGCAGTTCGGTGCCGGTCGTCATGATGACGTCCAAGTCGTTGCGCGCTGCCTCGTCGACGATCTCGTCGAAGTCGTCGTAGACATAGCGTCCCGGCTCGGGCTCGATCCAGGCCCAGGTCGCCCAGAGATACACGGCATCGAGCCCGGCGTCGCGAATTTGGCGGAGATCATCACGCCAGTAGTCGCGTCGTGGGAACGGTGGCCGGTAATACTGCGTGGCCAGCAGCACGGCAAACCTCCTACAGCGAATTGGATCCAAGCTTTGGGTTTGACCGCTCCGATTGTCAAGAAGTCGTTCGAGATTTCTTTCCTGCTAAGCGCTCGCATTCGCCACTTGACACGAGCACCGGACGCGCACGACGATTCGGATCCAATCATGCGACTTCGAGGGAGACATGAAGGCAGTCCGCAAGCTTCGACCCGGGCCCGGCGGCGTGGATCTCGTCGAGGTCGAACCCAGGCCGGTCGAGCCGGGAACAGTCTCGATCGCTGTTGCGGCAACCGGCGTCTGCGGCACCGACCTGCACATCGAGGCGGACGAGTACCCGACGACGCCGCCGGTGACCATGGGCCACGAGATCTCCGGAACGGTCGTGGGAACGGGTGCAGACGTCAGCAATTCCTGGGTCGGCACGCGCGTGGTTTGCGAGACGTACTTCGACACGTGCGAAGCCTGCCGGTGGTGCCTGTCCGGCCGGCGCAACCTCTGCCCGCGGCGCCGATCGCTGGGCAGCCACGTCGACGGAGGTTTCGCCGCCGAGGTGATCGTTCCGTCGCGGAACCTGCATCGGGTGCCGGACGGCGTGGGCGCACAGGCGGCAGCGCTGAGCGAACCGCTCGCGTGTGTATGCCACGCGCTGCTCGATCCGCCGCTGATCGGCGCCGGCGATCGGGTGCTCGTCACCGGGCCCGGACCGATCGGGCTGCTGGCGGCCCAGGTGGCCATGGCGATGGGGGGCCGCGTCGAGGTGGCCGGGCTCCCGGCGGACCGCGACCGGCTCGACCTGGCGGCCACGCTCGGCGCGGACGTCGCTGACGTCGAGGTCGCGAGCGAGGTCGACGTCGCGGTCGAATGCTCAGGCAGTGCAGGAGGTGTGCGAACCTGTCTGCAAGCGCTGCGCCGAGCCGGACGGTACGTGCAGATCGGAGTCTTCGGCCGCGACATCACGGTCGATCTGAACGCCGTACTGCTGAAGGAGATCGTGGTGAGTTCGGGCTTTGCTTCGACTCCCGAGTCATGGTCTCGGGCGATGACGCTGCTGGCCGGGCAGCAGGTTCGGCTCGATCCCCTGGTGAGTACGGTCGTGCCCCTTGAGCAATGGCGCACTGCCTTCGACGATCTGCGGGGCGGGCGCGGCTTCAAGATTCTCCTTGCTCCGCAAGCAACCAGCTGAATCCGAGAGGGGAGCACCATGTTCGACCTGACGGGCAAGCGCGCGGTTGTCACTGGCGCATCGAGCGGCATTGGTCAGGCGATCGCCGCCGCATTGGCCCGGTCGGGCGCGGACGTCGCGAGTCTGTACCTCACCTGCCCGGACGGCGCCGCTCAGACCGCCGAGACGATTCGCGCCACGGGTCGGCGCGCGATGATGATCGAAGGCGACGTGAGCGATCCGGAGAAGGTCGAGCGATTCGCCGATGACGTCGCACAGGCGTGGGGCGGGATCGACATCTGGGTGAACAACGCCGCGCGGATGCTCGTCCGGTCGTTCGGGACGATGTCCGTCGACGAGTGGCACAGCCTGCTCGGCTCAAATCTGCACGGCTACTTCTACGGTTGTCGCGTCGCGGTGCCGCACATGCGCAAGCAGGGATCGGGCCGGATCATCAATATCTCTTCGGCGACCGACATACAGCCGATCAGCGAGATGACGGCATACATCACAGCCAAGGGCGGTGTGGTCGCGCTGACCAGGTCACTGGCTCTCGAACTCGGCCGCGACAACATCACCGTGAACGCCATCGCGCCAGGTGCCACCGAGACAGCCCTCAACGCCGCGACCTACACGCCGGAGGTGCGCCGCGTGTATCGGGAGAAGATCGCGGTCGGGCGCATCGGCGTCGCGGACGACGTCGCTGCCGCTGCCGTATTTCTCGCCTCCGACGAGGCCTCGTACATCACCGGGCATGAACTGCTGGTCGACGGTGGCCTAGTCCTGAACGGCAACACCGGTTTCGCGGAGACCGCCTGACGACAGTGCGCTCGGGGCCGGTACCTCGACCTGGCACGACAGCAAGGCAGCGGCGCGCTCAGGATGGGCCGCTCGCCGGCGCAGCGACGGCGCCACGCAGAGGAAGAGCGTGTGCCCGTCCGGACCACCCAGCGCGGCCGCGTACACAGCGAGGCCGGTCTCGATCCGGTCGAGGACGGTGCCCCGGCTGTTGATCCGGCTGATGCCGGTGCCGTTGGCGTCCGCCACCCATAGCGCGCCCTCGGCGTCTACCGCTATCCCGTCGGGAAGCACCTGGCCGGCCCGAATCAACTGCTCGCAATGAGTCGCGCCATTCGCGGTCCCCAGCGTTGCCCACGTCCGGCACTCACCGAGCGAACCGTCCGCCCCGATCGCGAATGCGCTGATTCGGCAGGCATACGTCTCGGCCACCAGCAGCTGCTTGCCGTCCGGCGTCACCGCCATGCCGTTGGGAAAGACGAGGTCGTGGGCACCGGCGGTTGTCGAACCATCCGGCGCAATGACCGACAGGACCGTCGGGCTGATCGGCGCCCCGCCGCGTGCATCGAAGCCGAGGTTGCCGACATACGCCCTTCCCGACCGGTCGACCAGCATGTCGTTGAGCGGGAACTCGACGTGGGCGGACAGGTCCGCGTACACGTCGAGGACGCCCTCGTCGTAGCGAAGCACGCGCCGGTCGAGCATCGACACGATGAGCATCGAGCCGTCCGGTGCGAATCCCAATCCGGACGGTTGATTGGGAACCTCGCAGACGGGCCGCACCTTCGCCGAGGCATCGATTGCGAACACGCAATGGCCGTAGAAGTCGGACACGAACAACTGGCCGTCGTGCCAGCGCGGAGACTCGAGGAACAGGAACCCGTCGGCGACCAGCCGGGGATCTTTCATCGACGCGACCCGGCGGCAAAGGCACTCATCGCGGCCGCCGCCTCCGTGCTGTTGGTGCAATCGACGTGTCGTGCTGTCTCGACGTCGAGCAGATCACCGAAGCTGCACGGCAACGCGTCGAAGTTGGCCTTGATCGCCCGGATGGCCGTCGGTGAGCGCTGCGCTAGTTCGCCGGCGAGTCTCTGAACTTCATCCAGTAACGCCTCCGGTGGGTACACGGCGCTCACCAGGCCGAGTTCGAATGCCCGGGCGGCGTCCAATCGCCGGCCGGTGAGATACAGGTCCCGGGCAATGCCCTGACCGAGGATCGACGACAGCGACCAGGTTCCGCCGAAGTCGCCGGAGACTCCGGCCCCCAGGAATCCCGTTGCGAACAAGGCGGATTCGGAGGCAACCCGGATGTCGGCCGCACAGGTGAGTGCGAGTCCTGCGCCCACGCAAGGTCCGTTGACGGCCGCAACCGTCGGCTTGCCCATTCCGCGTAGCAGTTCCGCGGCCCGGGTGAACCGGCGAAGCGCCTGCGTCTGCTGCGCTCGCGGTCCACTTCCGGTGACTTCCTGCAGCCCGCTGCGTAGGTCGCCGCCGGCACAGAAGCCGCGACCGGCGCCGGCGAGCACCACCGTCCGGATGCGGTCGTCGTCGGCTGCGCGTTCCAACTCGGCGAGCAGTCGCTCCAGAACCGGCCGGGTCAGTGCATTGAGCCGGTCCGGTCGGTTCAGCGTGATCCACCGGACCGCGTCGACCGTGCTGATCAGCAATACCTCGTCCATGACGACGGCCTTTCACTTCATCGTGATCAGCGCTCGGCCGAGAATTTCTCCGCGGCGCAGCGCCTCGACGGCATCGGGGACCTGGTCGAACGTGAACCGATCCGTGACGAGCGCGCGCAGATCGAGATGGCCCTGCCTGCACCAATCGGCGAACCTGGCGATGTCACGTGTTTCGGAGCTGCCACCGCATGATCCGACAAGGCTCTTCTCGCCGCGCAGCAGTTCCTCCGCGTCGATGGTCAGGGTGGCCGGCGGGAGCCCGACGAGCGCGACCGTGCCGCCGCGCCGCGCCCCGAGTGTGCCGCTGCGCACGGACTTGAGCGCCTGTCGCAGGGTGTGCTCGGTTCCCACGCAGTCGACCGCCAGGTCGACTCCCCTGGCGTCGGCCGTGATCTGCCGGATGGCCTCGACCGGGTCGGTTCGGTTCACGTCCACCGTGTCCGTGGCCCCGAACCGGCGGGCGAAGTCGAGCTTGCGCGGGCCACGGTCCACCGCGATTATCCGACCGGCGTTGCGCATCCGCGCGCCCGCGACGGCGCACAGGCCGACGCCGCCGACGCCGTAGACGGCGACCGTCGACCCGACGGTCACCGGCGCGGCGGTGCACACCGTGCCCATACCCGTGACGACTGCGCACCCGAGCACGGCCGCCTCCGGCTCATCGGTACCTGCGGGCAGCGGCGTCACGTAGACCTCGTCGACCAGGCAATGCTCGGCCCAGGTGTAGACGTTGGGCGCAACGGCCATACGCCTGTTCGCGGGCAACCACGCCTGGCCGGGCTCGACGCGCCGTCCCTCATGGCCAGATCGCGGCAGCCAGGAGATGAGCACGGACAGGCCCTCGTCCAGGCCGCTCACGGCTGCGCCTGTCCGCACCACAGTGCCCAGGCCCTCGTGCCCGAACAGCAGCGGCGCCGACCGTTGCCACGACATCGTCGCGAGCTGGCTGTGGCACACGCCCGATGCGCGCATGTCCACCACAACGCCATGCGGGCCGGGTGCGGCCAGCTCTGCTTCCCGGTAGCTCAAGCGGGCGCCGGGTTCGTCCTGGACGACGACCCGTGTCGTTAACTGCATCCGGCACGTCCTGGCTCGACCCAGCGCGGGGGGCGCCGCTCCAGGAAGGCCCGCATGCCCTCGAGCGCGTCGTCGGTTCGGTAGTAGCGCGTGGACAGGGCAGCGCGTTCGCGGTACAGCCCGTCGACGTCGAGCCTCGCCATGTCGTACAGCAGTGCTTTCGTCGGCCCCAGCGCGCTCGGCGCCGCGCGGCGCAACCCGCCCAGCACGGCTTCGACCTCGTCGTCCAGGCTGTCGTGCGGAACCGCTTTGGTGACCAGGCCGATGCGTTGCGCCTCGGTCGCATCGAAGATCTCGCCCGTCATGAGGTAACGCTGCAGCCCCCGCGCGCACACGACGCGTTGCAACGACACCGACACCACGGCGGGGACAAGTCCGAGGTGTACCTCCGGCGCTGCGAAAGTGGCGCGGTCGGTGCAGATTGCGATGTCGGCTGCGGCGACAAGGGCAAGGCCGCCGGCCCGTACGTGTCCGTTGATCCGAACCACGATCGGCTTGGGTGCCTTCAAGATGGCCGTGTACAGACCGATGTTGCCCGGACTTGCGCCACGAGCACCGGCATCCGTGCCGGCGCGTTCGCGCAGATCAGCGCCGGAGCAGAACGTCGTACCGGTGGCTGTGATGACCACGGCCCGAACCCGCTCGTCGTCCGACGCCGCGGCTAGCTCTGCGGTCATTTGACGGGCCAGTGCCTCGGAGATCGCGTTCGCCCGGCTCGGTACGTCGATGACGATCGTGGTGACGTGATCGCGCGTCAGGACCTGACATTGTGTGGCTGACACTCGTGAACGCCTCCCTCACCGTCGAGTCGCAGGCCCAGCGCTCGCAGGACCTCGCTCGTGTGCTGCCCGAGCGCGGGTGCCGGAACCGGGCACCATTCCGGCGCGTCGGCGAACCGGATCGGGTTGCCGTACACGTAGCGATCGCCGAGCAGCGGGTCGTCGACGCCGGCCACCATGCCGCCGGGTTGAGCGGCCTGTTCGGCCAGGACCTCGCCGAGCGTGCGCACCGGCGCCGCCGGGATCTCGGCGCGCTGCAGTTGCTCAAACAGCTCGGCGCGCCCGGTTTGCTCGATCCAGTTCGCGACCACAAGGTCGAGTTCCGCCATTCGACTGACCCGGTGCGCGTTGTCGGCGTAGGCCGGTGATCGGGCAAGGTCGGGCCGGTCCATCACCTCGCACAGCCGCTGCCAGTGGCGCTCGTTCAGGCACAGCACGGCGATCCAGCCGTCTGCCGCGCGATACACGTTGTAGGGGCAGTAGGCCATTCCACCGTGACGGTTGCCGGTGCGTTCCGGTCGGGTGCCACCACTGTCGAGCAGTCCGGCCAGGCCGGACGTGAGCATGGGAAGCGTCGCGTCCTGCATTGCGACTTCCACGAACTGGCCCGCGCCCGTGCGCTCGCGCTGATGCAACGCGGCCAGGATGCCGACCGTCAGGTGAGCGCCGGCCGCGAAGTCGGCGACCGCCGCGCCGGACTTCACCGGTGGGGCGTCGGGGAAACCGGTCGCCGACAGCACGCCGGTCATCGCCTGCACGGTGAGGTCCATCGCGCGGAACTCCCGGTATGGACCGGCCGTGGCGTATCCCTTGCCGGACGCGACGACAAGGCGTGGATTGACCTCGTGCAGCACGTCGTAGTCGAGCCCCAGGCGCGACATCACGCCCGGCGCGAAGTTCTCGACCAGGACGTCGGCACCGGCCGCCAGGGCGAGCAGTGCGCTGCGGCCGGCCGGCTGCTTGAGATCCAGCACGATCCCGCGCTTTCCCCCGTTGAGCAGGCTGAACGCGTGACTCTCGCCGCGCTCACCGGCACGCACGCGCACCGGTTCACCTCCTGGCGGCTCGACCTTGATCACGTCGGCGCCGAGGCGGGACAGCAACATCGTGCAGTACGGCCCGTTGTAGACCTGGCCCAGGTCGATGACGACGACGCCGTCGAGCGGGCCGCTCACCGGACGGAGCGGTTAACGGGTCTGATGCCGCGCGACACTGTCATTACCCGGGTCCGGCCAGCACAGGACGGCGTGATCGCCGCCCCCGATCGACACCTGTATCGCCGGTTGGCCGTTCACGGTCTGCACCGAAAGCTCGGGCGTCTCGGTCAGAGCCTGCAGATGATTGACTCCCTTGAGCAGGGCCCCGGCGAACGTGACCGTGACGTCACTGCCGCTGTTGGTGACGAACAGCAGGCGCCGATCGCCGGCCACGCCGGTACGCCATTGGACGATGTCGCCATCGGTGACACTGCACAGGATGTCCGGCAGTGCGTCCGCGCGGCGGGCGAGTGCAAGCAGGAGGTGCTCGAACTCCGCCGACCGCTTGGTGTTGGCAGCGAGCCCGGCGAACGTCCCGACGGCGATGACCGCGCCTTCGCCGAGCTGATGCGCGACGACGTTCGCCTCGGTGCCATCGCCGGACTGCATGGGCTCGATCCAGGTTGCGGCCGGCAACCGGCCGCGCAGCCCGTCGAGTTCGAACTGCACGCCCGCGTCGTCGAGGGTCCGGCGGCCCACGCTCCGGATGCCCAGCGCACGGGCGAACGTCCGGTCGTCCGCGTAGCGATAGAAGCCGCGTGCGTCGTAGGAGTCGAGCCCGGCCTCGACGAGGAGCGTCCCCCCGCCGTTGACCCAGGCGACGAGTTCGTCGGCCAGATGCTGATCGACGATGAGCGGCCAGGGCATCACGATGAGCCGATAGGACGACAGCCGTTCACGATGCCGCGACTCGACGACGTCATAGGGGATCTGCAGGCGTTCGAACGCCTCGAGGTAGCCCACCATGCTCGGCTGCGCCTGGTGGCTGTCGAGGCCGTCCTGGGCCCAGTCGAGCCGGTAGGTGTCCGGCTCGAACACGATGCCCACGCGGGCCTGGTCGGGACGGTAGGCGTCGATCAACGCCTCGTGCTCGCCGATCACGTTCGCCGAACGGCGCATTTCAGCCAGGCGGCTCTGGGCGTGCCCGTCCTCGCCGGCGATGCCGAACCCGGACGACTCGCGGCCGAACACCTCGTCGCGCCAGCACCAGAAGCTGACGGCCTTCGCGCCGCGCCCGATCGTGCTCCACACCCAGCGTTGCTGTGTCTTGCCCGGCACCGGAGGCCGCACCTCGATCCCTGACCGGGCGCCGGCGCCCTGCACCTCGCCCACCCAGTAGAGCTTGTCCTGGGCAGCGGAGCGGGCGCTCTCGATGCGCGCTCCGACGTTGGCATCCGACCAGCCGAACCACGCGGGGAACAGCGATGCGCCGAAACCGTCGATCACATCGGTGAAATCCCAGTCGTTACCGCGCGAGATGGCCTGCTCGAACTCGTACGCGCCGGAATAGGTAGCGGGATTGCCGGCGTGGGCGACGATCAGGTTCTTCGGGTCGGCGGCGCGGACGATGCCGTGCCGGTAGGCCATGTGAGCCGCAGAGCGCTCGCTGAGGAACGCCTGGAACTCGAGCATCTCGGTGTAGATCCGACCGGGCAGCTTGCCCGGGTACACGTCGTCCCAGGAGCTGTAGCGCCGGTGCCAGGCCGCGTTCAACCCGTCGAGGTCGCCGTAACGCCGTTCGAGCCAATGCCGAAATGCGTCCAGCGTGTGGTCGCAGTGGCAGACGTGGCCGTCGGCATGCACGGCCCAGCGTGTCTCGTTCCAGAGGTCCCACGCGTAGAGGTGATCCTCGCCGGCATAGCGCTGGGCGATGTCGCGCATGAAGCGGCCCATTGCCTCGTGCACGGCAGGGTTGTCGGTGCATCCGCCCGGGGTGAGCCCGACGGTGCACTCACGGCGCGCCGATGAGACGACCCGTTGGCCCATGTGGTCGACCATGTGCGAGTCGGGAATCTCGCGATGGATCCAGAACGGCTGGATCTCGGCGATCGTATTGATGATCACCTGCAGTCCGGCCTGCCGCGCGAGGTCGATGAGTTCGTCGTAGTCGTCGTAGACGAAGCGCCCCGGCTCGGGCTCGATCCACCCCCAGCACGCCCACAAGTACGCCGCCTGCAAGCCGGCGTCGCGCATCGCGCGCAGATCGTCGGCCCAGTAGCGGCGATCGGGAAACGGCGGACGGTAGTACTGCGCGGCCAGTTTCATCGGTCCGCCGCCCTGGACAAGATCACGTGATTGGGATCCGTGTTGGCTACAAACCAGCGACTTTTCGTCATAATCGCCTTCCTGCTGTATCGTTTGGATCCATTCTTGGCTCAGCATTGCAGACCGCAGGGTGGCGGCGCAATGAGCAGTTCAGGTGCCGGCCACCGTTACGCAGACAGTCACGATCGAGAGGACGGCAGCGCCGAATGCGCGGCAAGGGCATCAACTACGACACCGGATTCTCACCAGCAGGAAAGATCTCGCGCGTCGACTTCGACACCGAGACCGTGGCTCGCGAAATGCAGATCATCGCCGCAGACCTGCACTGCAACGCGGTACGCATCTCCGGCGGTGACCCTGAGCGGTTGACCGTGGCGGGCGAGCACGCGGCAGCGGTCGGCCTTGAGGTGTGGTTCTCCCCGATGCCGTGCGAGCTCACCGCTCTGCAGATGCGTCCCTACTTCCAGGACTGCGCGAAGCGCGCTGAGGTGTTGCGGAGCCAGGGTGGCACCGTCGTCCTGGTACTCGGCTGCGAACTCAGCCTCTTTGCCGCTGGATTCCTTCCGGGCGAAACCGGATACGACCGCCTGGCCGCCCTCGGCTCCTCAGATCCGGCTGTCGTGGAACAACTCAGTACAGCGCCGGAGCGGCTGAACACGTTTCTCGCGCAGACGGCTCGCGACGCGCGGCTGCATTTCGGCGGGAACCTCACCTACGCGTCCGGTCCGTGGGAGGACATCGACTGGTCGCCGTTCGATTTCGTGGCCGTCGACGCGTATCGCAGCGACGACAATGCCAGCACTTTCCGCAGCAACCTGAAGGCGTACTTCGAACACGGTAAGCCGGTGGTCGCCACTGAGTTCGGCTGTTGCACATACGCCGGCGCCGGTGCTCGCGGCGCTCTCGGCTGGGCGATCGTCGATCAGCAGGCCGACCCGCGGCGCCTCGACGGCGACTACGTCCGCGACGAGTCCGAGCAGGTCAGTTACATGCATGAACTGCTCGCGATCCTGGCCGAAGAGAGCCTCGACAGCGCCTTCTGGTTCAGCTTCGCCAACTTCGACAAGCCGTTTCACGAAGACGCTCGGTACGACCTCGACATGGCGTCCTACGGCGTCGTGAAGGTGCTCGAGTCCGGGCGCGGAACCACCTACCCCGACCTGACGTGGGAGCCCAAGGCGTCATTCCACGCGCTCGCCGCTGCGTACGGGTCCTGAGGGCTGGGCCGGATGCCAGGCGTCGTCGAGGTTCGGCGATACCGCGGCCATGAGCAGCAGCGGCTCCTGGCCGACGACGATGCCGTGCACCTCCCCCGCCGACACGTGCAGCAGCGAACCGGGCTCGAGTGAGACGGGCCGTCCGTCGATGACGAAAGTCGGGCGTCCCGACACGACGAAGAACACCTCGTCTGATTCGCGGTGCGCATGCTCGGGCACGGTGTCCCCGGCCGCGTAGCGAAGTAGGCCGGCGCGCACCCGGGCCTCATGGACGACCATGCGGCGGAAGCGACCGTCGTCCGTCGGAGCGGCGATCTGGGAACCTTGCCAGAGCTCCATCAGGCCTCGATCGGGTTGCTGGTACCCGGCGCAGGCGTGCCGGCCGGCCACCAGGCACCGAACGACGTGTAGCCGCCGTCCGTGACGAGCACATGGCCGTTGACGTATGCCGCTTCCGGCGAGGCCAGGTACTCGACGGCGGCGGCGACATCGTCGACAGTCGCCAGTCGGCCGGCCGGTACCCGGCTGCGCACCTGCTCCAGGTTGATGATTCCCACGTCAACGGCGGCCTGCACACCCTCGGTGTCGACGTAGCCAGGCGCAACCGCGTTGACCCGTACACCGCGCGGCCCCCACTCCGCCGCCAGAACCTTGGTGAGCGCGATGACCCCCGCCTTGGCGGCCGAATACGCTGCCCGGCTGGGCATCGGTGCCAGGGCGAGGATCGAACTCAGGTTGACGACGGCACCACCCGTCTCGAACAGCGCGCGGCTGAATTCCTTACAGCACAGGAAGGTTCCCTTGAGGCATACGTCGACGATCCGGTCCCACTCCGCCTCGCCGCACTGCTCGGTTGCGACGCCACCGCCTACGCCGGCGTTGTTCACGAGCACGTCGACCCGCCCGTACTCCGCGAGGACTGTCTCGGCTGCGCGCGCAACATCGGCGGCCACGGCTACGTTTGCGACCACCGGCACGGCACGCACGCCGATCGTGTCGACCTCCTTGGCTGTCGCCGTCAGCAGATCGTCACGCACCTCGACCAGCGCGATGTCGTGGCCGGCGCGAGCCAGACGGACGGCGCAGGCCCGGCCGATTCCCCGACCGGCGCCGGTTATCACGCTGACCTTGGACGTCATCCGCGCGCCGTATGACGAGCCCCGAGTTCACCGATCAGCCGGCGGTACACGTCGAACGCCGGCTTCGGCGTGTAGTCGGAGCGAAGGATCCCGAAGTGGTACCACGGGTTGGCGACTGTGGTGTCGGCATCGCGCAGGTCGAACAACTCGTAGTCCGTCACGTGGAACTGCGCCCGGGTCGCCGACACGGTCCGGATCGCGTCCTCGATCCCCTTGGCCTGGTCCGCATCGGCCCGGCCCGGACCGGTCGGCCAGCCGTTCTCGCTCACGTGGATCGGCACCCGACGGCCAAGGCCGGCAAGCGGCATCGACTGCTCCCGAACCGTCTGCAGGATGGACACGACGCCGTCGGCCACACCGCCGGACGTCAACACCCCCGGATACAGGTCCACGCCGACATAGTCGAGCGCCGCGCGGAAGCGCGGGCCGCCGGATCGGCCGATGTCTTGCCAGAACGCCGGCTCCGGGTCGCCGGCCGCGTAATAACTCATACCCACGTCGACGATGCGGCGCAGCCCGTCGCGACGCAGTTGCCCGTCCGCGGCGAGCACGCCTGCGACGACCGCCTGCCGGCTGCGCTCCTGCCCGTTCGGTCCGCCGGGGATCAGCAGATTCGGCTCTTCGGTCACCTGAATCGCACCCAGGCTGTGGCCGTAGGCGTGCACCATGTCGGCCACGTATCGCGTCCATCCGGTCAGGCTGTCGACCGTCGAGGCATAGCCGAGCACAAGGTCGATCTTGCGTCCGTGCACGGCATACTGCCCCACATCAGCGGGCGTCGTACCGGAGATCGTGCCGGCAGGTTGATCGACGAATGCGGTGAACGCGCGCACTAGAAACGGCCGGTCACGGTCGCCTTGCAACTTGTCGAGCGCCGGCTGAATCTGCGCAGGCTCGTCCGGCGGCCCAACCGCCAGGCCGCTGGGCGTACCAGCCTCGCTGCCCGCGTAAAGGCCGAAAGTGAGCGGGCCGGCTTCGCGATCGGCCTGTGCTCGCGCCGGCGCGACCGCCACTACCGCGACGAGCGCCCCGATCAACGCCGTCGCGCGTCGACGGCGGTGCACATGCTGCACATTCCAAGTCCTGTGCATATCTCTCCTTCGTCGTGGGTCGGGGTGTCCACTTATTGGCCGGCGAGCGATCCGCCGATACCACCGACACTGAAATACCTGTGGAATGCCACGAATACGAGAACGGGCGGGGCCATCATCAATACCGCGGTGGCCATGATCGAGCCCCAAGCCGATTGGTTCTGCTGGAAGAACTGTTGCAGTCCCAGCGGAAGGGTGAGCGAGCTGTCGCTACGCAGAAAGACGAGCGCGACCAGATAGTCGTTCCAGGCCAGTAGGAAGCTGAATATGCCCACCGACATTATGCCGGGCAGCGAGTTTCGTAACACAATGCGGGCAAAGGCTCCGATCACTGTCGCGCCGTCGACCCATGCCGCCTCTTCGAGCGACACGGGTATCGAGTCGAAATAGGCAGCCATCATCCAGCACGCAATTGACATGCTCGCCGCGACGTAGACGATCGCTATTCCGGATAGAGAGTCAACCAGCCGCAGCGACGAGAAGAGGATGAACAGCGGTATGACAAATACGACGATCGGAAAGCTCTGGATCACGAACAAGATCAGCGAGTAGCCAGAGATCAGGCGCCCTCGTCCGCGAGAGAGCACGTAACCGCCAGGCGCCGCCACCAGTACGGCGACAAAACATGTGAACAACGCGACCAAGAGGCTGTTGACCAGGTAGTGCGCCATGTGTGTCTTGGTGAAGATGAATCTGAAATTGTCCAGGGTGAATTTGCCGGAAATCCCAATTCCGCTGATCGAGCCGTCCGGATGCAGCGAATTGAGGACGATATTGAGTATCGGGATCAGCACTACGGCCGTGAAGGCGGTCATGGCAATCGTGATCAGCCAACGCCGATTCCGCTTCCGTTTCCGCACCGGCGGTCTGGGCGCGATGGTGACATCATCCGCACCAGACCGGGCGATCGGTGGCGACAATGTCATGACCGGCTCCTAAGGGGGCTTCGCTAGTTGGCGACGAACGATCGACGAGCGAGTCGGAATAGTACAAACGAGATCACGACCATGACGAGCGTCATGAGAAAGGCAACGGCCACCCCGAGCCCCGGTTTGAACTCGTAGAACACCAGGTTATACGCATACACAATCAGGGTTTGGGTCGAATTCACCGGTCCGCCTCCGGTCAGCAGCCAAACCGTTGGGAAGTCGTTGATCGCGAAAATTGCGGCCAGGATGCAACTGATGTAGGTAGGACGCGCGATCAAGGGCAGCGTTATGTGAATCAGCCGCTGCCACGCGGCGGCTCCGTCCAGGCTCGCAGCTTCGTAGGTGCTTCGGTCGATGTTCTGAAGGGCCGCGCCCGTCATCAGGAGCATGAACGGGAAGCTGGTCCACACCTTGAAGACGATGAGCGTCACCGCTGCCAGCTTCGGGTCGGCGACGAACAGAACCTGACCGAAACCGAGGGACTTCGCGAGGCGCGGTAAGGGGCTCGACTGGGTGCCGATCAGGAACAGCCAACTTGTCGCGGTGACCACGACGGGTACGACCCACGGCAGGAGCAACAGCAGCCGGAACACCGAGCGCCCGGGAAAGTCGATCCGGAGCACGAGCGCCAAGGCAAGGCCGACCAGCCAGCTGCCGAGTACCGCCGCGACCGTGAACACCAGGGTGAAGCGAACTGCCTGCCAGAAGACCGCGTCGTCGAGCACGGTCTGGAAGTTCCGAAATCCCACGTAGTCGCCGGGGCTCAGCAGGCTGCCGTTGTGTAGTGCCGCCTTGGCCGCGTAGATCAGCGGGTATGCGTTGACAAGTACCAGCAGGGCGAAGGACGGCAGGATGAGCGACGTGTAGGTGACTGCGCGCCGTCGTCGCATCTGCCCGCCGCGAACGACGTGGCCGACGCGTCCACGCGCGGGTGCCGCCTGGACATTCAATGCGGCTCTCACTGGCTACCGTGCCGAGCGCGAGGTGGCCGGTCGTCGAGTCCGTTACTTCGTCGACAGGGCTTCATAGCCGTCTTGGAGTGTTTGCAGGATCTTCTGCGGACTCTCCTGTGCCTGTACGACCTGTTGGGTGAAGATCGCCGTCGGCGTCGCGCCCTCGACCGAGTTCAGGAGCGGGAACGACTGTGGCGACAGCGCTCCGACGCTCCTGCCGACCGGAATCCACTCGCGGAGCGCCTTCGTCGACGATGCGCTGTTCTTGAAGAACGGCAGTTCCTGGAAGCTCGTCCGAGCCGGAAGGACGGAGAATGTGCCGTCCGCGAAGGGCTTCTTGATTGCCGACGCCCACCACTCGGTGAACGCTTCGGTGTCCGCGACGCTCGCCGACGAGTTGTACATGATGGTCGGCTGGACCCAGCGAAGGCAGCCTTTGTCGCCGTGCGGGCCGGTCATCGGGCTGGCCAGTTTGAGTTCGGGACCTTTGAACGTCAGGGAGTCCTCGTTCGCTCCGGAGAACTGCATTGCCTGGCGCCCCGCCCTGACATCCGCCCGTACCTGGGTGAACGTGTAGCTGACGTTGTTCGCGCTGATGTAGCCATCCTTGACGAGGCTCTGCAGGAACTCGACCGTCTCGATGTTGCGATCGGTGACGCAGGCGGGCTCCCCCTTTTCGTTGAACCATCCGCCGCCGTTGTTGATGATCCAGGGAAGGACGCTCTGGTATCCGGAGTCCTGCCTGTTCCCGGCGAGACCGAAGCCGAACACGCCGATCTTCTTGAGTGCAGCGCACACCGAGCGGAAGTCGTCCCAGGTCGCAGGAGGAGCCACGTTCGCCTTGGCGAGCAGGTCGCTCCGATACCACAGCATGCGCGCGTCGATGGTCTGCGGCACTGCGAGCAGTTTGCCGTTGTAACGCAGGGCATCGACCGTCCCCGGCACGTAGTCCGCCGCGACTCCGGACTTCTGCAGCGTCGCCAGCAGTCCGTCCGCGGGGTGAATGGCTCCGTCGACATAGAACTGGTACTGCATGAACGAACCGCCGGTGCTGACCGATGGTCCGGTGTGCGACTGGATCGCGCTCGTGAAGGTCTGGAACCAATTCAGCCATGGAATGCTCTGGTATTTCACGGCCTTGCCGTCCGGAGACATGTACGTGGACACCAGCGCGCGAATCTTGTTCTCGTAGGTCGAGTCGCCCCACGGCGGATCCCAGAAGCTGACCTGACCGTTGCCGGCACGTGGGCCGCCGGCCTTGCCGCACGCTGCAAGCAGTGCGCCGGCGCCGATGCCGGCACCCATGCCGAGGAACGCCCGACGCGATAGGCCGTCGCTTGCTCTCGTCGCTGCGGTGGTCATGGTGAATCCCCTTCGCCTCGCGCCAAATGAGCCGGGTGCATGGACTGTTCGTTCTGGCCGAACCTCAACGCGTACATGTCAGACGCGCACCACCCCAGAGCACTGTGGCGAATGCGTAGTTCCAGTAGCCACCGGCATCAATCACGTTGATTCGCAGCGACTTCGCTCCGTGCACGTCAAGGCTGAGGTGCACGACCTGCACTGCGTCGGTTTCGAGCGTTCGCTGCGCAGCGACAACGCCGTCACGCAGCAACTGGACGATGACGCGGCCGTGGTGACGGGTGCCGAACGCGTCGTGATCGTCGAGTGCGACGGCGCTCGTCAAGCGGTCGCACCGGCCGCCGAGGAAGTAGTCGACGGCAGCCGGAGCCGGGGTCACGACGGAGTCCGGATAGGTCACGCCGTCGATCACGACGGGTGGGGTGGGATCAACCGTGACCGGCTCGAAGCCACTCGCCGTCGTCGTAATCCCCCTAAGTCCGCTGACGGTCGCTGAGCCGTGCGGAGCGGCCACCAGCTGGACGCTCGCGTGCGCCAGGCCCTGGCTCAACGCCAGATCAGCGGGCCCGTACCGGAATCGCGTGCTGACGCCGAGTGCGTAGGCCCCTTGCCCAGAAGTGGCGGCAGGTGTCACGCGCCAGAACAGCCTTGCGTGGCCGCCGGGTTTGACCACCCGACCGGATGCGTGTTGTCGAGCGGCTGACCAGCCGGTGGGGAGATCCAGGGCGACGCCCAACTGCGATGTGGCCTTACGTCCATGGTTCTCGACGTCGACCGAGAGGGTCATCGCTCGACCGACCTCGCCCATCACGGCACCGGTAGCGGCCGACGCCACGCCCGGCGTCGACACGGCGACCGAGACGTCAGGCGCGATCCCCGCGCTGTGCCCACGGGTGATCGGCGCCACGCGGTAGACGACCACGCCGTGTGCGGGGACGGTCGCGGAGATGCGGCCGCTCGTCGCCGTCGTGACGTGCTGCCACACGTCGCGCAGGGCGTATTGGCCGGCCGGGACGAGTCCGGCTGCCTGGGCGCTCGTACTGATCGTTGCGCTGTGATCGGTGCGGTTCAGCAACGCCACGGCACGCTCGCCCGGCACGCTGAGCCGCTTGACCCAGACCTCCCGGCCCGGGCCGTCCTCGCCGAGCTTGGTGGCCATACGGACCAGCGGGTCCTGGTCGATCGCGATGATCTCGGGATTGGTCACCGTCGCCCGCGTCGTCGGTGTCATGTGCAAGACGTCGGTGCCGAGGATCAGTGGAGCCGACAGCATCGACCACATGCTCATCTGCAGGCGGCCCTCGTCGTCGGTTATCGGGCCGACTCCGGCAAGCACCATGTCCGGATCGCGGTAGTGCCCGGGCCCCGTCGTCTCGGGATGCGCCGCCATCTTGTCGATCGACGCGAGCACCCGGCTGAACTCGATAACGCCCTTTGCACCGATGTCCTGGCCGATGCGATAGGTCTCGGCTATCCGCGACGTCCAGTCGGAGTTGTCGGACTCCTGCCGCGGGTCGTACAAGGCAATGTCCAGTGTGACCGGCCGGTCGGCGGCGTTGTGCTGCAATGATTCGGCCAGGTCGGTGTACGCCGCGCGAATCTGGTCCGCGCTCCAGCTGTTGAAATAGGCGCCGCACCAATCGACGGTCAGCGCGTCGAGCCCCCAGCGCGAAACCGTGTCGGCGTCCTGCTGGTAATAGCCGAAGCTGTTCGCGCTCGGGGTAATGCACCCGTGGGGGCCGATGTCCGTGTACGCACGCACGGTCAATCCCCTGGCGTGCAGTCCGTCGGTTACCGGCTTGACTCCGTGCGGCCATTGCTGAGGATCGAGCGCGATGGTGCCGTCGGTGTTGCGCTGCCCGTTCTTCCACCAGTTGCCGAGGGCAAACTCACGGTAGCCGAGATCGCGCATCCCGCTGTGTACAAGGAAGTCTGCGGTCTGCCGGACCGCGTCTTCGTCGACGGCGCCAAGCGTGTCGGGGTGTGAGTACCACGGGTCGATGCCCATCGGAGGTGTGCGCGAGACCTCCGAGCCAAGCATCCGGCTCGTCTCGGCGTGCGCCGGCATCCAGGCGACAACGACGAGCAGAGCGGTCGCGAGTGCGCTGCTGACGGTCATGCATGCTCGGCGGACAAAGCACGAGCGCATCGCTGTTCTCCTATCCGTGCGACTGAGTAGCTGTTGCAACGCGATGCCGGGACGCGGCCGTTACTGGGAGGCGGCGGCCGCGTACCACTTGACGAGTTCGGGATCCGCAGGCTCCTGGAAGCAGCGCGCAGTGGCGCCGCCGTCGACCGCGATCGTTTGTCCGGTGACGAAAGAAGCCTGCGGCGACAGCAGAAACGCAACAACCTCGGCGATGTCCTCGGGCTCGCCGATCCGCCCGAGCGGATGCAGCCGGGCGACGACCTGCTCGTGCGCGGCCGAATCGTCCGCCGCCGCAAGCGCATCGCTCAACAACGTCGTACGGATCGCTCCCGGAGCCACACCGTTGGCCCTGATCCCGAACTGGCCGTACTCGACGGCGACATAGCGAGTCAGCGCGTCGATGCCGCCCTTCGCCGTCTCATACGCTGCCCAGCCCGGGAAGGCCGCTCGGCCGTGGATCGAGGAGATGTTCACGATCCCGCCGCCCGAGCGCTGGGCAATGAATGTCGATACCGCTTGCTGGCATCCCCAGAAAGTGCCCATCAGATTGACGGTGAACAGCCGGTCGATCTCCGCATCGACCGGCTCGTGCAGGTTGCCGCGAATGATGAGACCGGCGTTGTTGACCCAACCTCCGAGCGGCGCGAGCTCGCAGCCACGGTCGGCCGCCCTTCGCAGCACCTCGCGTTCGCCCACATCGCCGATGACGACGTCGCCCCGATCGCCGAGAGCCTCGCGGACAGCATCTCCGCGGACCTTGTCCACTTCCACGCCGACGACCGCCCAGCCCGCGCCGGCCAGGACCTCGGCAATCGAGCGTCCTATGCCAGCGCCACAACCGGTCACGACAACGCTGTTAGGCATGTGTCTCCGTTCCCGTACCGTCGGCCGGCAGGTACCCGGCATCGAGCCCTGGTGCGTACGTCTCGCGACGACCAGGCGCTGACGAGATCGCTCCGGAAGGCACGCATCGGATGTGCGACGACACGACTGGCACGGTGATCAACTCCCGAAAGGTCCCAGCCTGCCGCTGACCACGACACGTGGAGGTTGCGGCCGGCTCTGTGCATGCCCTGGGTGATCGATGCACCTTATGGGATCCCATTCGCAACCGTCAAGGCGATGCGAGGGCGAATTCACCCCGATCGAAGGACACTCTGGATCCGAACCGCTCAACTCTCGTCCACGGTCGCCAACCCGGTTCTCGGCGGCAGCGGCGCGCCGGGACACCCGTCGGCCCACCCGAAGGTGCCTGCTGCGCGTGCAGCGCGCCGTCCGGATCCTCGATGCACCGGTCGCTAGGATGCCGATCCATGACCGGTCGTGGCGTCTGGGACAGCGCGCCGAGCGCAGGTGCGCCATGCCGCGCGTAGGAGGTCGGGAGGCGGCCGAGGAATCTGACGCCGCGCACTACCAGCCCATGGCCCGGGCCGTAGCGGCGAACATTCGGCAGGCGATTTTCGACGGCCGGCTCAAGCCCGGCGAGCCGGTTCGCCAAGAGGCGTTCGCCGCCGAACTCGGAACGAGCCGGATCCCGGTACGGGAAGCACTTCGCCAACTCGAGAGCGAAGGACTCGTCACAATCCGTCCGCATGCCAGCGCACGCGTGGCTGTGCTCGACTTCA
Source organism: uncultured Actinomycetes bacterium (assembly GCA_963733615.1). GTDB lineage: Bacteria > Actinomycetota > Actinomycetes > Mycobacteriales > Jatrophihabitantaceae > DASXRA01. The sequence goes on along the minus strand of CAVTEA010000024.1, from coordinate 46,682 downwards.
ACGAATGCGTCGAGCTCTACAAGATCCGGGAAAGGCTTGAACCGCTCGCCTTTTCCGAGAGTGTCCGCAATATCGCCGAGGAGCAGATCGCAAACGCCGCCGTTCTGTGCCGGCAGATCGAGACACTGACCGGTGATGCCGCCGCCTGGATCGATGCCGACCGTAGATTTCATCTCGCGACCTATGCCGCACTTCCTGCTACTCGCTTACGTCGCACCGTGGAAGATTTCTGGAACGTCACCCAGCAATATCGGCGCATTGTGGTGGCCACATTTACCGAAAGTGACTTCATCTCGTTCCAGGCCGAGCACTCTCTCATCGTGGATGCGATGCGCACGCGCAATCTGCGAGCCGGCGAGGATCTCGTTCGAATGGCGATCGAACGCGCTCGCTTGCGGTTGGAAGACAACCGCCAACTCTTCGACGTCTAGGCGCGCTGTCCCGCCACCGGCGTCAGCCCCCTGCGCATACCCGACTGCGCACTCCCCCGTGCCGTCCTGGTCGGTCCCATCTGAATCGCGGGGCAGCTTTGGATCCTATAGCTACGGAGTCAGTGGCCAACTGTCCGATTGCGAGGCTTGACCTAGGCGAAATGGATCCCATATAGTCGCCTGGCCCTCGTTGAGACGACAGGAGGACCCCCGAAGCGGCTCGCGCCAGTCCGGCTGACGCCACCGACGACGGTTGGTCACCACGCCATGTCCGCGGGCTGTTCGTGCGCCCGCATCGATTGCAATTGAGAGGCCAATGTGAGTCGACCTCGGCATCCGCATACGAGCCACTGGTCGCCGGTGGCGGGCACGATCAGCCGGGTCGAAGTGTGGAAGTGTGTTTTTCCACTTTCGGAACGCTTTCAGCTGGGCACGATCGTGTTGTCAGAACGCGACTACACGATCGTGCGCATCGAAACCGAAGACGGCGCAGCCGGTGTCGCCTTCGGATTGTCACGCGGCGCACCGCTCGATGTCGTCATCGCCGAGATGCTCGCGCCGACCGTCCTGGGCAAGGATGCGTCGCGAAGCGCGTCGTTGATGGGCTCGTGGGCGCGGACGCTTGTGCACCATGCACCCGAAGGTCTCGTCCAGCGGGCCTTGTCACTGCTCGACGTCGCAGTGTGGGACATCAAGGGCAAGATCGCCGGGCAACCGGTGTGGAGCCTGCTCGGCGGCGCCCGGCCGATCGCCCCGGTAATGCTGGTCGAGGGCTACCCCGTCGCCGACGAGAGTGACGAGCAGTTCGCCGAGCGGATCGGCGAACGCTCCTCGAGCGGCTACTCGGCAATCAAGATCGCGAATCCCGGCGGTGATCCGGGAGTACTCACCCGCCGCCTCGAGCTCGTTCGCGACGTGACCGATGACCGGGTCGCCCTGACCGTCGACATCGATCACGGCTGGGCCGACCTGACGGCCGGGATAGCGCAGGCGCGAAAGTGGTCGCACCTGGGGCTTGCCTGGATCGAGGATCCGGTTCACGCGCACGATGTGGACGGCCTGCACCGGTTGCGGGAGGCCATCGACATCCCGCTCGCAGCCGGCGACGAGGTGACGAACGCCCAGACCCTGCACGCCCTTGTCGACCGAGGAGCCGTGGACGTGCTGCGGCTGGACCTGACCTGCGGCGGTGGCTTCACCGGATTCGCTCCGCTTTACCACCACGCGGTGCGCGGCGGAACCGCCATGTCAACGCATGTCTACCCAGAACTGCACCGGCATGTCGTCTTCGCCTACCCCGAGTGCGGGCCGGTCGAGATGTTCGCCAACGGCAACCGGTGGGACACGTCCCACCGGTTCGTTGCGCCGCCAGTCGTGCGAGTTGACCAGGACTCCGGCGTCGCCGTGATCGAGGCGCCGACCGATCCCGGACTGGGGCTGGATGTCGACTGGTCTGCGGTGAAGTCACATGCTGTCCGCCACCACGTTGTCACGTCGGAATCGGCCGGTCCGGCGCCGGAATGACATGAAGACCGTCGTCGTCACCGGAGGGGCCAGCGGGATCGGCCTCGACGTCGCCCGCCGATCACAACGCGATGGCTGGCAGGTCGTCCTTCTCGATCACGACAAGCAGGCCACGTCGACAAGGGCCGCGCAACTTGGCTGCGACCACGTCGTCGCTGACGTCACCGAGCCCGACGAGCTGACAACCAGCTTCACCGAGATAACCGGCCGGTACGGGCACATCGACGCCCTGGTCAACAGCGCCGGCATGACCCGGACCGCAGCTAGCGCAGAGCTGGCGATCGCCGACTGGAAACGCGTCGTCGACGTCAACCTGAGCGGTACTTTCTACAGCTGCCGCGCCGCCGTGGAGCACATGCGACCAGGCAGCGCGATCGTCAACTTGACCTCGATCGCTTCGGTGCGGGCACTCCCGGGCCGGGCTGCGTACACGGCGACGAAATTCGGTGTCGTCGGCCTGACCAGGGTCCTCGCCGTCGAATGGGCGGCGTTGCAGATCCGGGTCAACGCCGTCGGCCCGGCCTGGACCAGGACACCGCTGTTCGACGCGCTCGTCGATCAGGACAAGGTCGATGAAGGCGATCTGACACGACGAATCCCCATGGGGCGTCTCGCCGAGGTCTCCGATGTCTCTGCGGCGATTGCGTATCTGCTCTCGACGGACGCCGCGTTCGTGACGGGCCAAACGCTGTACGTCGACGGCGGCTACACGTGGAACGGCTGACGGCCGGTCACGGACGAACAGGCAGGAGGGCCGATGGAGTTTCTTGTCCACATCACGATCACGCTGCCTCGAGACATGCCCGAGGCAGAGCGGGCCTTGCTGCTCGACGCCGAACACGCTCGTGGACAGGAGCTTCGAGGCGAAGGAACGATCAGCCGAATCTGGCGAATCCCCGGGCGCTATGCAAATGTCGGCGTCTGGCAGGCAGTCGACGCGACACAGCTGCACGATGCCCTGACGTCGTTGCCACTTTTCGAGTTTCTCGACATCACAGTGACGCCGCTGGCGAAGCATCGTCTCGAAGCGAACGCATGAAATACATGTTTCGGGCAACGCCGTGAACGAGGTCATGGCGAAATGGAAGTCCACCCCGGGCTACCAGAACCTGGTATCGGGTCACTACCCGCTCGACCGGCCACCTCGGCGAACGCCGGCCGCCGAAACCTCACGGCACGCGGTTCATGCGGATCGGCCCAAGCAACGCATCCGGGGGCTCGGCTTCGAGATCATGTCCGACTCGATCGGCTCGGCCAACGTCGGGCTCCCCGAGCAGCCGAATGGTGTGCCCCATGATCTGGTGCCGGAGGAGCGCGCTCGCCTCTACCGCGAGATGCTCGCCGGATTCCGCTATTGCCGACTGGCCGGGGGCCTCTACTGGCGGGGCCTGGACCGGGACGGAAAGCACCTACAACCACGATGGCCGGAGCAGTTGGCCGAGTTGCGCGAGATGATCGAAGCGGCCGGAATCGAGGGCGTCTCCCTCGAATACTGGTCGCCACCGCCGTACTGGAAGGGCAATCGCGCGTTCATCGGAAATGGAGACCCGGCCAATCGCCTGCGGTGCTTCACCGATTCCTTCGCGGTCGACCCCGAATATCGCGGCGATGTGGACCGCTTCCTCAAGGACTTCGCCGCGGCGCAGATCAGCGATCTCGAGACGCTGCGCGACGCGGGCATCCCGGTGTCGATGTGGAACATGCAGGAAGAGCCTTACGGGGACTCGACCTTCCCGTTGTGTCCGTACCGGCCCGAGGACTACGTGCGCACATTCCTGACTGTTGCGCGCGCGGTTCGCGCCTTCGACCCGCACATCGAGATCATCGCTGACACGAGTGCATGGTGGGATTTCGCCTTTGCCCGGCCGATACTCGACAACCCCGACCACGTACATCTCGTGGACGCGTTGGCAATTCATCTGATCGGTTACGACTCGAACCGGATCCGGCCGCCGGACGAGCCGAGCGGAAAGCCTCGCTTCAACAACGAATTCGAATACCTATGGGGACCCGCCACGCCGGCGCGGTGCATCAACACCGTGCAGAACATTATGAACTGGTTCCAGTTGGCAGACGCGCCGACGTGGTTCTGGCTGCATGCTCTCAAGCCGTATACGAACGAGGAGGCGAGTGGGTACTCGCTCGGCTTCTGGCGGCCGAGCACTGACACGCCCACCAACGACGATGGCGGCAACCTGCCACCCAGCGTCTGGGCACGAGACCCGAATGATCCGTACAGCTTGCGCCCCGGACACTGGTGCTGGAACAAGTACAACTGGCATGCAGTCGTGGGCTTCCTCCGCCACCTGCCATGGGATTCCCGGTCCGTCGCTGTGTCTGAGCTGGACGGCGCGGACGACGATCTGCGGATTCTGGCCTACGTCAAACCCGACGGAAAGCTCGTCGCCGTCCTGTCGAACCGCAGCTATCGGCCGCATCGGTTCGAGGTAGAGATGCGGGCGGGACGAACCAGGTTCGTGGGATTCCGATACACCCCGGAGTCCGCCGGCGACCGGTACTGCGGTGTACCTGTTGGCGAGATAGACGGGCCTGTGCTCTCCGCCGTCGTCCCTGACATGGCATGGGAGTTCTGGGAAGAGGCATAGCCCCCCCGTCGACAGCTAACTGAGGAGGTATGACATGGCCGTGGCTTCAGCTGACTCGTGCGTGGAACTGCCGGGGCACATCCTGACAGCCACGGCGTCTCGCCTCGGCGACAAGATTGCCCTTGTCACGGCAGGACGTTCGCTGACCTATGCGGAACTCGACGAGCTGTCGAACCGGGTCGCCGCAGGCCTCCTCGCCCGCGGAGCGGGACAAGGTGAACGAGTCTCGATCTACGCGGCGAACAGGTGGGAGTGGATCGTCGCGTACCACGGTGCGCTCAAAGCCGGAGCCGTGGTCAATCCGATCAACGTCATGCTGACGCTCGAGGAAGTCAGCTTCGTACTGCGTGACTGCGCCGCGCGCGTACTCTTCACGAGTTCGGACAAGGCAAGAATGGTCGGCGAGAGCCGCGCTGAGATCGACACCCTTCGCGAAATCGTCGCTCTGGACGAGCCGGTGGGAGCCTCGACATTCGACGAGTACCTCAGGGAGCGCGCACCGGCAGGCTTTGGCCCGGTGACCGCCGATCCTGAGGCCGCATCGACGATCGGTTACACCTCCGGCACGACCGGCCACCCGAAGGGCGCAGCGCAGTCGCAGCGCGCCGTTTTGCTCAACTGCCGCGCCACCGGCGAGATGCATGGGCGCTGCGAGGCCGACGTGGTGGTAACGGCGTTGCCGGCACCGCATGTGTACGGCAATGTCGCGATCAACAGCACGTTTCTCGCCGGTGGCACCGTGGTTCTGATGGATCGGTTCGAACCGGGCCGTGCCCTTGCGCTGATCGCCGAGCATCGCGCGACGATGTTCGAAGGTGTGCCTGCGATGTACGCGATGATGCTTGCGCACGACGACATCGCCGATGCCGATCTGGCCAGCCTGACGAGATGCACGGTCGGCGGTCAGACGATCGCCCGGCCAACCGTGCAAGAGTGGGAGAAGCGCAGCGGATCCCCACTGATCGAACTGTGGGGCATGACCGAACTCTCCGGACTCGGCACGACGCACTGGGCGCACCAGCCCACCAGGCCCGGCTCCATCGGCGTTGCCCTGCCGGGCATCGAGCTTCGGGTTGCGTCGCTCGAGGACTATTCACGCGACGCACCGACCGGGGAACCCGGTGAGCTCGTCGCTCGCGGACCTCTCGTGATGCTCGGCTACTTCGGTAACGACGGCGCCACGGCCGAAGCGATCGACGGGGATGGCTGGCTGCACACCGGCGACATCGCCCGGGCAGACTCCGACGGCTACTACTACATCGTCGACCGGCGCAAGGATCTGATCATTACCGCCGGCTACAACATCTACCCGGCCGAGATCGAACGCGTTCTTGCCGGCCACCCAGCCGTAGCGATGGCCGCCGTCGGCCCGGTTGCCGACCAGATCAAAGGAGAACTCGCCCGGGCGTACGTCGTGCTGCGGCCCGGTGCGCAGGTGACCGAGCCGGAACTGATCGACCATTGCCGCGGCCACCTGGCCGCCTACAAGCTGCCGCGCTCGGTGCGATTCGTCGACGTACTGCCGCAGACGTCCACCGGCAAGATCATGCGCAGGCGGCTCGTCACGCTCGATGGCGAACCGCCCGATGCCGAACCGCAGAAGGACGAATCGTGAAGATCGAGGTCGACAAGTACCTCATGGTGCCGATGCGCGACGGGGTGCGGCTGTCAACGAACGTGTACCGGCAAGCCGCAGCAGGGCCGACTCCCGCGCTGCTCGTCCGGATGCCGTACGGCAAGGACGCACTCGACTGGTTGCCGATCGGTTCGATGCCGAACCTGTTCGCGCTGGTCGAGGCCGGTTACGCCGTCGTACACCAGGACGCGCGGGGAACGCACGGCTCGGAGGGCACGTTCGCGCCGATGGTGAATGAGGTCGACGATGCCGCCGACACCATCGCCTGGCTTACGAATCAACCGTGGTGCAACGGCCGGGTCGGCATGTACGGCGGTTCCTACCTCGGCATGACGCAGTTGAGCGCGGCCAGCTCGCAGGCGCCCGGTCTGGCGGCGATCGCGCCCTCGGTGACCACTGCGAACTACTACCACGCTCCCTGGTACAGCCACGGCGGCGCCCTCGCGCTGCACACGTCGCTCGGCTGGACGTACATGATGGCTATGGCATCCGCCCAGCGCGAGCAGGCACTCGGGGACTTGGCCGCCGAGGGCGAGATCGCAGCGCTCGCCAGTGCAGCCGGCGACGCGACGACGATGGGGCGTGTACCGCTGACCTCGCACCCGTTGCTCGAACGGCACGGCGCCTGGTACCGAACGTGGCTCGAGCATGCCGGCTATGACGACTTCTGGAGAAAGCTCGCGTTCGACGAGGACTTCGAGCGAATCACCGTTCCAGCGCTCACCATCGCCGGATGGTTCGACATCTATCTCGGCTCCAGCCTGGACATCTACACCGGCTTGCGCGACCGCGGCGGCAGCCCGATCGCGCGCACCGGCCAGCAATTGGTGATCGGGCCGTGGACGCATCTCGCGTTCTCGGGCGTCTACCCGGATCGATCCTTCGGCGGTGCCGCCAACATCCTCACCCAGGACCTGACTGCGATGCATGTGCGGTTCTACGACCGTTGGCTGCGCGATCAGGCCCCGGACGGCGGCAAGCCGGTACGGATCTTCGTCATGGGTATCGACGAATGGCGCGACGAGGATGACTGGCCGCTACCCGACACGACCTACACGGACTACTTCCTATCGAGTGGCGGGCGGGCGAACTCCGCGGCCGGAGATGGAACGCTCTCGGCGCAGTGCCCGGACGACACCCGAGCAGACATCTTCCGTTACGACCCCTGTCAACCCGTGCCGACCTGGGGCGGGAACGTGATGTTCCCGTCGGAGACCCGGCAGGCCGGCCCGGTCGACCAGCGCGGTGTCGAGGCACGCGAGGACGTGCTCTGCTACACAACGCCGCCGTTGGACCGGCCGATCGAGGTCACCGGACGGGTTCGCCTGGTCCTGCACGTATCGTCGTCGGCGCCCGATACCGACTTCACCGCCAAGATCGTGGATGTCTTTCCCGACGGCCGGGCGATCTTCTTGACTGAAGGAATATTGCGGGTTCGCTACCGGGAGTCGCTGTCGAGTCCGGAACCGATGCAACCGGGCCGGATCTACGAGATCACGCTGGACCTCTGGGCGACCTCGAACGTGTTCCGGCCCGGCCACCGCATCAGGTTGGAAGTCTCAAGCAGCAACTTCCCTCGGTTCGACCGCAACACCAACACAGGCGGTTACATCGCCGGCGAGGGCGAGCAGGACATGGCGATCGCGGTCAACCGGGTCCATCACGGACCGACCTGTCCCGCGAGACTGGTCCTGCCGATCATCGACCGATGGTGAAGCACGTTATTGCTGGTAGGCCTCGAACTCGATCACCCTGCTGTAGGCGTGATCGTTGGTGTCGTTGATGAGCAGTCGCAGAGCCGAGGTGGTGACCGGCGTCTAAGCTGCTGGTGATTTTTCCGATGGTGTTGCCACGTACCGCGGCGAGCGTCTGCCCCTGTCCGGCCACCAGGGCCTGGACGTCGTAATCGCGCAGTCCGTAACCCGAGGCCGGAAAGTCGGCCGAGTCCGGCCTGTAGACCACGGCCCGGCGCAGCGTGATCGGATGGTCCCAGGTTGCCGTCAACGAGTCGGGGAACGAACCGAGTGTGTTGTCGTTCCACATGATGATCTCCTTGCGGGACCCGCACTGCCGCACATAACAACGGCGACTGCTGGGATCACCACTGACAGACCGCGTCCCCGAATCGGCGTGGTGCCGATTGCGCCGACCTTGGGACTGCACCGTCCGCTCGGCAAGGGATTCGTTGTCAGCAAGACGGCACAATCCTTGGTCATCCTCGAGCGGCGACATCGGGCGCGAGTCAGATCGGCGACGACCTCCGGCACTCAGTGGTGGAGATCGTCCACGTGCCTCGACAGCTGGATGCCCACCCACGTATGGCCTTCCGCGTATCGCCTCGTCGGGCACGCCGTCGACGTTGGTGATTCCGACCTCGTAGGCGTTCAGCCCGCGGTGCTCGAGGAAGTAGACGTAGCCGGGCTTGCGAGGTTTAAGCCACCGCCCTCGACGCACTCGGGGCATCCCGCGGTCAGGACCCTTGGTGATGTTCCGCCCGAACGACGCGCGCTGGTGGCGGCGGTTCCGTTTCCGCCGCCGGGATTGGTCGGCACGGACGAGATCGCCGCCGCCATGTACATGAGCCGCTCCACGGTCCGCAAACACCTCGAGAACATCTACGAGCGGCTCGGAGTAACCAGCCGCGCCGCCGCCGTCGGCCGCGCCTTCGCCACCGCGAACAGCTAACCGCGCAGCCCGCCGGGCGTCTCCGACACGGCACCCAGGACACACGAACTCGACCAGCAGTGGTCGCACACCGAGCTGTAGTCAGCAACAATCTGTACGACTTCCGCCCTGCGTCCTGACGACTGCCGCGGGCGTCGTTGAAGTGCATGTCACTGGCCCGGGCAGGGTGATCGTGAAGTACCGCCGGTTTGTGAGCACATGGCTGCCGCCTTGGCGGGGCCGGGTCGGCATGTCGCGGGGGCGGTCTGGCGCTGGGTCGCTGTCAGTCGGCCAGTCCGAGGAAGACGATCAGTGCTCGGTTGACGCGGACGACGTCGTCTTCGGGGAGCCGGCCGAGTTTGTCGCGGAGGCTGTCTCGCGGCGTGGTGGTGATCTTGTCGATCATGAGCGTGCTGGGGTGCTCGAGTCCGCTACGGTCGGATGGCTCGATCGGGATGCGGGTGAGTGGTGCCTCGACCGGGTTGGTGGTCAGTGGGCACACGGTCACCGAGGCGGTGGCATCGAACCGGTCGTCCTGGATGATCACGACCGGGCGCGGTCTTCCGGTGTAGGGGCCGCGGGTGGCGGCGGTGTAGATGTCGCCGCGACTCACTCAGGCTGCTCCGCGCCGGTGTCGGATTCCCAGGAGATGGCCTCGACGAAGGCCTGGTCGTCGGCTTCCATCTCGCTCTCGGCGATCGCCGCGGACTGGCGGTGCGCCTCGGCCGCGAACTCTGGGGCCCGCACATCGGGCACCCAGATCTGGATCGGGCGCAGCCCCAGCTTGCGCAGCCTCGCGCGGTGCTGGCGCACGTGCTCGCGGGTGGAAGCCATAACCGCAGTGTTACCTGTAACCACAGGCGGTTCAACCCGCTCCCCCGTTCGCGACGCTCCGCCGGTGCTGCCAAACACCCGGCATCGCGCCCGTGGTCGGGTGGGACATGTCCCACCCGATGGCGTCTGAGGCCCGCAACGTACCTCGAGGTACCGCTTGATTGCAGGGCATTACATGGCAAAGCGGCTGCAGCCCAGTGTTTACGGGGGTTGTCAGGAGGTTCAAGTCCCCCCTCGGACACTAAACATGGATTTAACAGCCTGTCATCGCGTCGTTCGAGTTGCGCCGCGTTCTGCGGCGTCGGAAGCGTCGCCGGCCGCGCACTGCGCGCGTGGATCGAGCCAGCGAGCAAGCGCTGGGCGGCGTCGCATGCGCGGACGGAACGAAGCGGTTGCTCGCGCGCGTACGCGTCGAACAGCGTGTCGAACTCTGCGCCGAGCGACTGCTCTAGGACGGGTTGCGTGTCGTGATAGAGACCGCCGCGCTCCACCCCACCCGCGACGTGCACGTAGGCGACTCGGTCCAGCGGTAACTGATCCCGCGCCTGGACCGCATCCATCGAGAGGTTTCGGTCATTGGTGCACGGGCGTCCGTCCTGCGCATACTCGGCGGGCATGAGGACAGGGCTGGCTGTGAGGCTGGCCCGTGCCGGCGGCGCAGTTCGCGCTACGGTGCGGGCATGGCGGCATTGTCGGTGTCCTTCGAGGTCGTTCCGGTCGACACGCCCGAGGATGTGAACGTCATCCTCGGCCAGGCCCACTTCATCAAGACGGTGGACGATCTGCACGAGGTCCTGGTCGGGGTGAGCCCGTACCTGCGCTTTGGTGTCGCGTTCTGCGAAGCGTCCGGTGCGTGCTTGGTACGCCGATCCGGCAACGATGACGAGCTTGTCGGCATGGCAACTGCCGCCGCCCGGGCCGTCGGCGCTGGCCATATGTTCGCGGTGATGCTGCGCGACGGGTTCCCGGTGAACGTGCTCAACCCGATCAAGGCGGTACCCGAGGTGTGCACGATCTTCTGCGCCACGGCGAATCCGGTTGACGTGCTCGTCGCGGTCACCGATCGCGGACGCGGGATCGCTGGGGTGATCGACGGTTCAGCGCCGGTCGGAGTCGAGACCGATGCTGATGTCGCGGAGCGCCGAGCGCTGCTTCGCGAGATCGGCTACAAGCTCTGAGGCGGGCTCACAACTTGACAGCCCGCGCCAACGGGATGTCCTTGTCCAGCCGTGGCTCCGGGCGCAGCCCGAACACGCGTTCACCCAGGATGTTTCGCAGGATCTCCGAGGTGCCGCCCTCGATCGAGTTGGCCAACGAACGCAGGTAGTCGTGGCGGACATCGCCGCTGCTGCCGTGCACCGCCGCGAAATCCGGCCGCGTCTCGTCGTACCCGGCGAACAGCAGGGCGTCGCTGCTCGCCGGCCAATGCGACCAGGTCCGTGTCGACGACGTCGGCGAGCATCGTGAGCGCATCGGCGACCGGCGCATCCGGATCGCCGGCCCACAGGTTCAGTTCAAGGCGCTGCGCGAGGATGGCATGGCGTTCGCCCTTGTCGAACTCTTCCGCCACGAATCCGCCGATCCGGTCCCATATCCGCTCCGCGGCGGTCAACTCGCCCCGCCGTAGGTCCAGCACCGCGCGCATCTCATAGCTGTCGACCAGGTCCCAGCTGATGTCGCCAGACGTGACGGGATCGATGATCGCGGCGGCGCGATCGATTTGGCCGAGTTCGACGAGCGCTAGGCAGATGTTCGAGCGAAGCATCTGGATTCCGAACCACTCTGACTGCGCAGCGATGTCCGGGCTGGTCAGGGCCCGCATTCCTACCTCGACGGCGCCGTCCAGATCACCGGACTTGAGTAGCAGATCACTCCGCATGACAGCGACAGTGGCGTCGTTGACGGGGTCGTTCGTGACGATCTGCTCGGCGCGATCGAGGGCGTCGCGTGCGTCCGCCCGGTTGCCGGCGTGCATGGATTGCCATGCCCGGTTCATCAGCAGGATCTTCTCGTCGCCGGAATCGCCGATTTGCCGGGCAGCGCGCAACCCCTTGTCCACGGCGAGGCGGTGCTCGTCAATGCGGCCCTGGGCATAGAGCAGGTGGCCGTAGTGCGATATCGCCCGGACATAGTCCACAGTGGACGGACGCTGCTCGCCGATCCGGATCGCGGTGCCCAGCGCCTCCAGTCCGGCTTCGACGGACTCGATACCGCGATATCGGCCCACGACGCAGTACAGGCTCACGGCTGTGTCCGGGTCAGCCGTCGGAGCCAGGCGGGCCAGCGCTTCCTCGGCCAGCGCGGCGGCGGCCTGCTTTTCGCCTGCATTCTCTGTCGCGCTCGCCGCGCGCAGGTACATCTGCGCGATATCGATGTCAGGGGCGCGCTCCGCTTCGGCCGCCTCGTCCCAGAGCGCGACGGCCCGCCGCCATTGTGCGGAGGCCTCCCCGGCCGCGAAGACGGCCTCGGCCTCTTGCGCGGCGATCACCCGCCAGTGCAGTTCGTCGTCGGGGCGGGCCGCCGCCGCCAGATGCTCGGCAATCTGCGCGGCCGACGCCCGGCCGGCACGGTCGGCCATCATGTTCGCGACCTTTCGATGCAGCTCCCTTCGGGCACCGGGCAGCATGTCGCGGCTGACGGCCTCGGCCAGCAGCGCGTGCCGCAATTGGTGCCGCCCGGCTGCGTCCGGTGCGCGCAGCAGGCGCCGCGACAGCAGGTCGCGCAGGGCGTCGCGCAGTTCGGGCTCGTCTCGCGCGCAGACCTGTGCCGGTGCCGCTTCGTCCAGCGGCCGGCCCGCGACAGCGAGCGCTTCGAGCACGTCTCGTGCCGCGCCCGTGACCTCGGCCGTCCGCGACAGCAGCAACGATGTGAGTCCGGCGGGCAGTGCTGTGTCACCCTGCTCGGCCGACCACACCAGTTGCTCGGTGAAGAACGCATTCCCTTCGGAACGGCGGAATGTCGCATCGACGAAGCTCGGCGGAGGGCGGTCGCCGAGCAGCAGATCGATCTGCTCGGCGGTCTCCGCGAGAGTCAGCGGCAACAGATCGAGACGGTCGACCCGGTTGTTGCGCTGCACTCGGTCCACCCAGTCTGTTGGTGATGTCTCCTCTGCCCGGCACGTGACAACAATCGGGACGCCGGTCGCGTGCCCCGGCACCAACAGGTAGTCGAGCAACTCGACGGTGGCCGGGTCGGCCCAGTGCACGTCCTCGATCACGATCGCAAGACGGCGAATCTCCGCCGCCGCGCGAATGAGGTGGCGCAGCGCGTCCAACAGCTGCCGACGCCGCCACGCGTCGTCGGACGCGCCAGAGTGCGGCGCGTCTGCCGCCTCGAACCCCGGCAACAAGCGGCTGACCTCGTCACGGACGAAGGCGGGACATTCGGCCAGCGCATCCCTCAGGAGCTGGCCGCTATCGACGTCGGCCAGTGCGCGCAGCATGTCGACCACCGGCAGGTACGGCAGCCCACCCGACAGCGGCAGGCACCAGCCGGTCAACACCGTCACGCCAGCGCCTGCGGCGTCCGCCACGGCTGCGGCCACCAATCGTGACTTGCCGATGCCGGCCTCGCCGACCACGAGCAGTGCAGCGCGACCGGCCTCACCCGTGATCGCGCACGTCGCGACGCGCAACTCACGGTGCCGACCCGCCAGCCCCCCGGCGACCCCCATGCGTCAAGGGCACCAGCCAATTCCGTGCCCGTCAACCAGCCGTTCCATTGCCCAGACGAGTGCGAACGGCCCGAATGCGAGCGGACGGTTCACGAGGCACACGTCGCCGATGAAACCGGCGTCGGCCAGCTGGAACGTGCAAGGCTCGACGTCGAAATTGGTCACCAGGCAGTGGCCGAATGGCCAGGTCCTGCCGAGCTACGCCGCGCCAGGTCGCGCTCTGGAGAGTCCCGCGTCACGGGTATCCCCGAGGGCTGCCTCTGTCAGCCCGCTGCGGTGAAACGGCACTCCACGAGTGTGTCAGCGTGGCAATCCTTGGTGGGGGAAGCGTTGGTGTCCCCCCTCGGACACTTCACGAAGCCCTTTAATTCCGGGCCTGAAAGCGCTTTTGGCAACCTGTGTGTTGGCTGAATGTCCCACCCGAGCCTTTGAGAGGCCGCTTCCCGCACCCGCCGCGGCGGAACTGGAGGGCTCTGCGTCGAGGTCGATGCATCGCTGCATGGCCCCTTGGCACGAGACCGAGTTGCTACAACGCGAGTTGCGTCCACAGATGTGGTGTTTGATCTTCGCCCTGTAGCGCGTGGCGTCGAGATGTGAGACGGCCACCGCGTGATCCTCAAAGAGATCCGACCAAGGTTCTCTAGACGAGGAGCAACGCGATGACCGCAAGTCCCAGTATCGACGTGTCCGGCTGGCTTTCCGACCAGCTGGCCCAGGCGAGTCCGGATCTGCTCCGGGCGATGGTGACCACCTTCGCTGAGGCGTTGATGGGGGCCGAGGCCGACGCCGTGTGTGGCGCCGGGTTCGGTGAGCGCTCCAGCGAGCGCACGAACACCCGCAACGGCTACCGGCGCCGGGAGTGGGACACCCGCGCCGGCTCGATCGAGTTGGCGATCCCGAAGCTGCGTCAGGGCAGTTACTTCCCGGACTGGCTGCTCGAGCGGCGCCGCCGGGCCGAGGCCGCGCTGGTCTCGGTCGTGGCCACGTCCTACCTGCTCGGGGTGTCGACGCGGCGGATGGAGAAGCTGGTCGAGACCCTGGGCATCACCCGGCTGTCCAAGTCGCAGGTCAGCGTGATGGCCCGCGACCTCGACGAGCAGGTCGAGGCGTTTCGCACCCGGCCGCTCGACGCTGGGCCGTACACGTTCCTGGCCGCCGACGCGCTGGTGCTCAAGGTGCGCGAGGGCGGGCGCACGGTCAACGTGCACGCGCTGGTGGCGACCGGGGTGAACGCCGACGGTTACCGGGAGATCCTCGGTCTGCAGGTGTCCTCGGCCGAGGACGGCGCCGGCTGGCTCGCGTTCTTCCGCGACCTCACCGCCCGAGGCCTCAGCGGGATCTCGTTGGTGACCAGTGATGCGCACCGCGGCCTGGTCGAGGCCATCGGCGCCACCCTCCCCGGCGCCAGCTGGCAGCGGTGCCGCACGCACTACGCGGCGAACCTCATGGCCGCGACACCAAAGTCGGCGTGGGGCTGGGTGAAAGCGCTACTGCACTCCGTTTACGACCAGCCCGATGCGGTGTCGGTGCACGCCCAGTTCGACCGTGTGCTCGACACCCTCGGCGAGAAACTGCCTGCTGTCGCTGCGCATTTGGACGCAGCGCGGGCCGACGTGCTCGCCTTCACCGCGTTCCCCAAGGCGATCTGGCGTCAGATCTGGAGCAACAACCCGCAGGAGCGGCTCAACCGCGAGATCCGTCGACGCACCGACGTCGTCGGCATCTTCCCCGACAGGACGGCACTGGTCCGCCTCGTCGGTGCGGTCCTGGCCGAACAACACGACGAGTGGACCGAGATGCGCCGCTACATCGGCCTCGACATCCTCGCCAAGAGCCGACTCACCCTGATCACCACACCCACCGAGACCGAGCAGGAGGTGACCATCCCCGCCATCACCGCATAGAGTCCAACCCAAGATCACGCGGCAGTCAGCTCACACACCACGCCGCGGGACGTGACCGAGCCCTGGGTGATCGGGAGGTCGACGCCTGCTGTCGGGGTGTGGATTCCGGAGGGTTCGTCGTCGCCTCAGAGCGATGGGGGCCGGGCGGACTCGGCGATACGCTGCAGGATTACGCAGCGGTGCGTGGGGGTGGTCGGTTTGATGCGAGACCGCGGCTGGGCGTGCGCGGCGTAGGGGCAATCGATGCGGGTATCAGCGCGATCGGCAGACGCGGTGCCAGGTGGGTGCCGCCTTTCGGAGAGGTGCTGGCATGCCGTCGGTGGGCGCCGGTTCGGTGTCCAGGACGCGCCAGCCAGGAAGTGCGCGTCCGATGGACGCAGTGCCGGCGCCTCGGGGCAGCGGTCGAGGCGCCGCGCCGGGCGTGAAGGCGAGCATGAGCAGCGTCGCATCCGGGGCGGCCACGGACTCGATTGACCTGCCCATTGCGGCCTGGTCGGCTGGCGTCAACCCGTGGAAGCAGCCAACGTCGAGCACAAGGTGGTAGCCGGTGCCCACCGTCTCCGGGTCCAGCCGAGTGACGTCGCCCTGAATGAAGGTGACCCGCGCACCGTGCTCGTCTGCCCTCTTTCGTGCTCGGGCCAGCGCCTTGCCGATCTGGTCGACGCCCGTGACCTCCCAGCCTCGCTCGGCGAGCGCGACGGCGTGCGCTCCGGAGCCGCAGCCGAGGTCCAGTGCTCGCGCCGGGCCACCGCGCTCGGCTTCTTCCTTCGCGACGAACCGGTTCAGCTGCTCGGCACCGGCGTCGCCGGCGCGTTCCCACGGTGTCGCCCCAATCGCGTAGGCGAGCGCGTAACCGAGTCCCATGACACCTCCAGAATTCATTCGAGTATGTGTCGAACCAATATCGGTAGACTGCGCGGCATGCCGGCACCTGTCAAGAGGAGGCCCTACGACACCTCTGGACGCCGGCAAGCCGCCCGCTTGCGACGGCGGCGCATTCTCGAGGCGGCGCGTGACCTGTTTCTGGCGCAGGGCTACCCGGCGATTACGGTGGCTGCGATCGCATCAAGCGCCCGGGTCTCCGAGGACCTAGTCTTTCGCCTGTTCGGCAGCAAGCGTGGCGTCCTCAAAGAGGTCATGGACATCGCGATCGGCGGTGACGACGAGGACATTCCGCTACTGGAACGCGAGGACCCGCAGGCAGTGCGGACAGCCACGGACCAACACGAACAGGTCAGGCTGTTCGCGGCCGGCATGACGGCACAACTGGACCGGGTGCAGCCGCTCAACGACCTCATGCGCAGCGCGGCCGCGGTGGAGCCCGAGATCGCCGCGCTGCGCGAGGACCTCCATCTGCGTCAGCGCCGCTTCGCCATGAACATGGTCGCATCTTGGATCGCCGCCAATGGCCCGCTTCGTGACCAGATGAACGCCGAAGACGCCGGAGCGATCATCTGGACCCTCGCCAGCCCGGAGGTCCACCGCGCCCTCACACTGGACTGCGGGTGGTCCAACGAACAGTTCGAGCACTGGCTCCGGCACATGCTCACCGCAGCCGTGCTGCCCTAACACGCGTCGACACCCGAGCCCGTTTACCGGACATGCCGCGGTGGTGACGCATCCGCCGGCTGACCGAGGGCGGTTCGCTGTCGTTCCAGGCGAGCACACTGACGGTGGGACGTGGCGGGGAGCGTCCGATCCCTCCAGGACAGCACCGCCCCGCCACGTCTCCTAAATAGAGATCGCCGGTCGTGCGCAGATACGCCCGATCGCCAAAGCCGACTCGCTGGTGACAGACAACCGAACCTACTGTCGGTGTTGCCAGACCCGATGGGTTCGGTTGCCACGGTGAACGGCTTCGTCTGGTGCGGGGGCGCGTGCAGCGCCGCCCGTCCGTCAAGCCCTGGACTCTCTGCGCCAAGGCGGCAACCATGGCACCCCACGACTCCCGGTGAGGACGCGATGATGGACGTTATTGATCGACTGGTTGTGGCTATGAACGCGCATGATCTCGATGCCGTGGCCGGTCTCATCCACGAGGACTACCGCAGCGAGCAGCCGGCGCACCCGGGTCGAGCCTTCGTCGGGCGGGCTCAGATGCGCGCCAACTGGGCGGCCATGTTCGCGGGGATCCCCGACTTCCGCGCCGAGATCTGTCGGTCGGTCCAAGACGGTGACACGACCTGGAGCGAGTGGCGCTGGTCGGGAACCCGTAGCGACGGGCAGACCTTTGAGGTGCGACGGGTGACGCTTTTTCCAGATCAGTGACGATCAGATTGTGGCCGGACGGCTGTACGTGGAGGACGTCGAGCGAGACGTTGCCGGTATTGAGGACGCCGTGGAAGCCCTGTCCGGTCGCCGACCGCGACAGCAGTAGCAGTTGGACGGCCCCGGGCGCTCCACAGACAACCGCCGATCGAGTGGCTAGGGCCATGACGGCCTTCCCTGCTGAACATCCAAGTCACCGTCCTGAATCGCTGCACAACCGAATGTCCGGATCTAGCCGCGATCCGAGCGCACACTCGTGCCGAATGGCGGATGTTCGGTGAGCGGATACAAATGCGGCCGATGGCATGTCCATCGGCGAAATGCTGCGGGCACCGGGTCCCCGTGGCAATATCGGCCGCGGCGCTGCGAGACCCCGACGGCCAGGTGCGCGGGGCGGTCGAGGTATTCCACGACGACACCGACGTTCGCCGCATCGCCGACGAGCTCGACGCCGCCCGCGCAGCCGCGCTGACCGACCCGCTCACCGGCCTGGGTAACCGCAGAATGGTGAATCAGGCGCTGCACCGCAGCCTCTCCGAAGCCCGCCGCTACGCACGCCTGTTCGCGGTGTTGTTCGCCGACATCGACCACTTCAAGAATGTCAACGACCGTCACGGCCACGGCGTGGGCGATCAGATGCTCCAGCTCGTGGCAGCAACCATGCGCGACTGCCTGCGCCCCACCGACACCGTCGCACGCTAGGGCGGTGAAGAGTTCCTGATCGTCGCGCCGATAACCGGTCACGACGAGGCCCTCGCCCTAGCCGAGCGAATCCGCAACATGGTCGCCAGCGGATGGATCAACCTCGACCGCAGACGGCTAAGCGTCACCCTCAGCATCGGCGTGGCCGTCATCCGTCCCGCCGAATCAGCCGCCACCATCATCGAACGCGCCGACATGGCAATGCTGGCCGCCAAGACCGCCGGCAGAAACCGCACGGCGATCAGCTGACCCACCGCGGTCTGAGCGGAGCATGCCCGTCCGCCCGACTGCCGGCCCGCCCAGAGCCGCCGCACACACACGCACACCCCTCGGCGCAGCCCGCCTAGTCGAGCCGGGTGTCCTCGGTGAAGCCAACGACCCGCGCGTACGGCCGACCTGCAGGCGTGGACGTCGACGTCTCCACGCGATAGATGCTGTTCGCGATACCGGGTCCGCGATGGAACAAGATCCGCCCCGTGTCCGGCTGCAAATATTGCGAACCCTGGCCTTGGCACGGCCCATCGACACAGAAGACACGAATGATCAATCCGGAACCCATGGACCACATAATGCGGCCGAGCAGACGAGCATCGCAGGGGAACACGTCACCGCCCGACGGTGCCCTTCGGCCTGAACCAATCAGGCCGCGGCTACGGATTCGAGGTGGCGTCCCGGCTTTCAGACGCGCTGACTCTGGCGTCGATCACCTTGGTAAGAGCCGCCGCCAACCTCTCACGTTCGTAAACGTTGACCGACAGCGCGAAGATCCGGGCCAGTTCGTCAATGAGATCGTCGATCTCCGGTGTCAAACAAGCAGCAGCCTTGTCCGCTTGCGCAGCTGCCACCGCGGCCGCCACCGACGCTCGATTCGCCGTTGCCGCAATACCGGCCCGTCGGCTCACCGCAGCGCCAAGCGCCGAGTCAGACAACTCGACGGCGCTGTCCTGCCTACCGAATGCGCTCACCCGCGCTCCCTTACCTGACGGCCCCCGGACCGGATTTGACGCCGGTTGCACGTCGATCCATGAATCTATCGGCGTGACCAACCCGAGCAGAGAGTCCAAAGTCCCATGATCGCAACGCAACACCGACTGCACGCCGCGCAAACTCCGCCATGTCACAGCCCGGGTCGGCGAAACCGGGCGACACCGGCCATCAAATGGTCGAAGGCCGGGGAATCCCCCCTTGCCAGCCACGGGCCGCCCTCCCGGCCGCGGTCTGGCAAAGTCCCCGACCTCCGAGGAGGGACCCACCTCGATCTGAGGAACCAGGCAGGACCCAGCGACGCTAACACTCAGTAAGCGCACCCGCACGCTGAAGATCAACTCACGTCATACCGGGACCTGCCAGATCAGCGATCAGGTGCCGACCCGCCGCTTCGGACAAGCCAGTCACGACGGATGCGCGTCACGGTCCGTCTCGAGTTCAGGTTTCGGTCGGGGTTGCCGATTGTCTGGTCAGCCCATCTTGGGCGGTCCTAGCAGTCGGTGTCGGAGCAGCCGATGAGCGAGCAGGTCGAACGCTCATCTGGTGCGCTGGTCGACCGGGCCGGCGGGGCGACCGTGGCCGATCGGGCAAAGCGCAAGCTGCGGCTGTGGCGCGGTGTTGCCGCGCTCGTGCTGGTGGCAGGCAGTGTCGGTTCGGTCTTTGCCGCAGATTCGGTCGCGAAGAACGCTGTTGACCAGTCGCGTCGGCAGTTCGCGACCTCGTCGGCTGGGATTGCGTCGACGCTGGAGTTGGCTATCCAGCACGAGCAGGACCTGAGCGTGAGCGTGGGCGGTTTTGTTGTCGGAAAGCCGAATGCGTCCAATACCGAATTTGGTCAGTGGGCAGAGTCCGTGCGCGCGTTCGGCCGCTATCCGGAACTTCGCGGCTTTGGCTTCACGGTCATCGTCCCCGCGTCGAAGCTGGCGGCATTCGCTGCGCGGGCGGAGGCCGATCCCACGGGCCCGCTGGGGCCCGATGGGCACTTCCATGTTGTTCCCGCGGGCAATCGGCCGCTCTACTGCCTTGGTGCACTCGGACAACTGCGCGTCAGCCAGCTCGTCCTGCCGGCAGGCTATGACTTCTGCCTCGACAATCAGGGCCTGGAGTCCGGAGACGCTGGGCTCGGCTCGTCGCGAGATACCGGCCTGGACAGCTACGAGCCGTTCAAACTCGGCACGACCGCACTGCTGGCAGTCGAGTCTCCGATTTATCGCGGTGGCGTTGTGCCGGCGACGGTTGCCCTGCGCCGCGCTGCATTCCTCGGATGGGTCGGCTTGCTCGTCGCGCCGGACGTGGTCCTTGCCCGGGCATTGGCAGACGAGCCGGCCGCTGCCGTGCAGTTCCGGTATCACGACCGCTCATCAGACGTGACGTTTACGAGTGGGAAAGTGCCACCGAACGGGCAGAGCGTCACGATCGATCTGCACAACGGTTGGACGGTAACGACGTCTGGCACGGTCGCTGCCCGCGGCGTGCTCGGGCACACCGACGCGCTGCTGCTGCTGGTCGCTGGGATCGCCTTGAGCGCGCTGTTGGCCTTGTTGCTGTTCGTCTTGGCGACGGGCCGGGTCCGGGCGTTGGGGTTGGTGAGTGAGAAGACCGACGAGTTGCGTCATCAGGCGTTGCACGACGCCTTGACCGGTCTGCCGAACCGGGCCCTGATCAGCGACCGGATCGAGCAGCTGCTCGCCCGCAACCGCCGCAACGGCACAGTCGGCGCGGCGCTGTTCGTCGACCTGGATGGGTTCAAGGACGTCAACGACACCCTGGGCCACGGCGCCGGGGATCGGCTCCTGCAATCGGTGGCTATCCGATTGACCGGCAGTCTGCGCGGCGTGGACACGATCGGGCGGATGGGCGGCGACGAATTCGTCGTGCTCATCGACGGCGCATCCGAGCACAGCGCACCGGACATGGTCGCCGAACGAATCCTCGACGTCATACGCCAACCGTTCGAGATCGCCGAGGCCGCGGCGCCCATCGTGATCACGGCGAGTGTCGGCATCGCTGTCGGGCACCGCGACACGCCAGAAGACCTGTTGCGTGACGCAGATGTGGCCCTGTACCAAGCCAAAGGCGCCGGCAAGAACTGCCACGAGACCTTCCGTCCCGAGATGGAAGCCACCGTGCAGCACCGATACGAACTCGAATTCGACCTGCGCGCCGCCCTCACAAACGACCAATTCCGCTTGATGTACCAGCCGATCTACAACCTCGACGACCTGACATTGATCGGCGTCGAGGCGCTCATCCGATGGGAACACCCCACCCTCGGACAGATTCAACCCGACGAGTTCATCCCGCTGCTCGAATCCAGTGGCCAGATCATCGATGTCGGACGATGGGTCCTGCGCGAAGCCTGCACCCAGATGGCCGACTGGCGTCAACGCGGCAGCGACCTGATCGTCTCGGTCAACGTCTCAGGCCGCCAACTCGACCGCGACGTCATCATCGACGACGTCCGCGACGCACTGACGGTCAGCCACCTCGACCCGGCCGCACTCACACTCGAGATAACCGAGACCGCCCTCATGCACAACGTCGAGAGCACCGGGCGTCGCCTACACAAGTTGAAGGCTCTCGGCATCCAGATCGCTGTCGACGACTTCGGCACCGGGTACTCAAGCCTGGCCTACCTGCAACGCTTCCCCGTCGACTGCCTCAAGATCGACCGAGCGTTCACTGACGCGATCACCCGATCACCCGAATCCGACGCCCTCATCCACACCCTCGTCCAACTCGGCAAAGACCTCGGCCTGAAAACCCTCGCCGAAGGAGTCGAACGCACCGGGCAGATCGATCACCTGCGCGGCGAACACGTCAACCAAGTACAGGGATTCCTCCTCGCCAGACCCCTCGACCCGCAAACCCTCGAATCGCTACTGCTCGACCTGCCAAGCGAGGTCGGCGACCCCGAGGCGACCCGGACCTGATCATCACCCGAGACTGACAAGCGCCCGCAGTTCCGCCGGTCGAACGAGCCGCACCTGTCCGTCTGCGCATGCGCGGGCCGCGATCAAGGTCCGTCGTTCTGCGCCGCACAACGTTGAGCGCTGTCAGCCGATGCCCGCGATCAGACCGTAGGTTTGCCTGGTCAAGCGGCCGTCAGCGTTTAGCCGCTCGGGCCGAGGTCCGCCCGGGTCAAGCGACGAGCCGGCTGCCGAGTCCGCCCACCGCCGCGCCGGCGACGCCCAACCGACATGCTGGGTGGCTCCGTTCTCGACCAGCGTGTGCACTACCTGGGCGCCCGCGTATCGCGCGATCGGCCGGAACAGGCAACGGCACTGCTACGAGCACGCGGTCTCCGCGAGTAACGGTGCGTGTCATGACGGGCTGACTCTTCCGAGAGTGCGCGCGGCGCATCCTCGGAGCCCTATGGGTCGATGCCCCGATCTGCTCGCCGATCGGATACCGATTACCCCTCGAAAGTCAGCGCGCGTGCTTCGGAGCGAACGGAACCGGGTCCGAAGGCCGGAAGAAGCACAGGACCGTCACGTCGTGCTCGTCCTCGATGCGCATCGCGACCTGATGGACCTGGGAGCGCAATTTCCAGTCTGCGACCCTCGAGAGTGCCACGATCACCTTCAGAAGACCGGCTTGGTCATCGGCCTCGGCTGACATGATCGACGCAGCGCCACCGAGACCAGCATGCTCAAGCCCTTCGGCAAAATAGATGCCGAGCTTGCTCTCGAAGCTGTGATGCACGCCCATCACCCGCCCCCCGGCCAGGCCACACAGCATCGCACACCTGGCGGGTGAGGCAGTGACTTTGGCAGACCGCTGCCAGAGCACTCGGAGATCAGTCGGCGCTGCTTTCGGGGAGGGGTGGTTCGGTGTGGTCGTAGTAGGCGCTGGGGTATCCGAGGTCGATGGTGGCTGCGGTGTCGCTGACTCGGTAGATGTGGCGCTGGCGGTGGCCGGTGTTGCCGAACAGGATTCGCCCGCTGTCGAGGTCGATGTATTGCAGGCCGTGGCAGGGTCCCTCGATGCAGTCCACTCCGATGATGGCGCTTGCGCTGTTCATGGGATCCACCGGTTGGCTCACTGGAGGAGGGTTAGACACCGTGCGGCGGACCGGATGCTTGCGAGTCGGCGACGGTGGCGTGTCGGCCAAGTCGAGATCACTCCTTTGAGCTGGGGTGGCAGCTGCGGGTGCGGGCTGCTGAGCCGTCTGGCCGGTGTGTTTGCGGGTGGCTGGTGCGCCGTGGCGCAGCCGGACTTCTTCGTCTGGGTCGAAGCTGTCCCCGCAGGTCAGGCAGATCGTTTCGGTGCTGGGCCAGCCCCACCGATTTTCTCGAACCCGCCGCGATGCGGGCACGGCCTTGTGGTGGCGCGCGACGGCGTGCCGGGGCGCTGGTCTGGCGACTCGGTCGGTGGCGACATCGCGGCGGGACGCGGCGAGCTCACGGGGATGCCGGCATGGGTCGGCCCGGCGGTGCGGGAGTGGCGGCAGCGATCCGGGCCGTCATCCAGACGACCCGGCCGCGGCTGGCCTGCCGGTTGAGTTGGTCAGCCAGGTCGGCTGCGTGCAGGTCCACGCCGAGGGCCAGGACGACGGCGCAGCGTCGTCCCAGCTCGCGGACCTGATGCGACCATTCGGTGCGTGAGCGGGGCGGGCCGTTCAGCCGGGCCAGGCTGCGCCGATCCGGTGGCCGGCACGGGGTCAGCAGCACCGAACGGGCCGGGGCGGCGTCGGTGCCGGTGCCCGCCGCGGCGATCTGGGTCAGTCGCAGCGGAGGTTCGGCGTAGGCCCAGCCGCGGCGCACGAGCTGGGCCAGGTCTGAGTCCATGCCGCCGGGGCCGGTCTGGGCGCCGAGCACGATCGCGGGCAGGCAGCTTGGCGTCGTTGCGGCGTCGGGGCGACCGATTGCGGTCACCAAGCAGCCCAGCACTGTGCCCATCGCTTAGCCCACGTCACGGGAACGGCCCGCTCGCGCGGGTTCTGGCATCGGCGGGTTGCTGATCTCGCACCGCGCATCGAGTCGGGCGTCGATCCAGGCCGCGAACAGGCCCGCGACGCCGCTGTCACCGGCGACTCGGGCCGCGCGCAGCTGGGCCGCGGCCTGCGCGAGCGCGTCGTCGATCTCGGCCGTCGGCTCGCCGGTGACCGGCATGTCGAGGCGGTCGAACACGAGCTGACTCACAGTCAGCTACTCTACCCACGGGTTGAAGAATTCATCAATTGATCAGGTCGGGCGGAGTTGGGTGTGGAGGTCACAGGTGTCGGTTCCGCTGTATCAGGCGAAGGCGGAGTTCTTCCGGATGCTCGGACATCCCGCGCGGATCCGGGTTCTCGAACTGCTCACCGAACGACCCCGCCCGGTGCACGAGCTGTTGACCAGCATCGGCATCGAGGCGTCGAGCCTGTCCCAGCAGCTGGGGGTGTTGCGCCGCTCCGGGATCGTCACCGCGACCCGGACCGGCAACACGGTCGTGTACGCGATCGCCGGCGGCGACGTCGCCGAGCTGATGCGCGCGGCCCGGCGGATCCTGACCGAACTGCTCGCCGGGCAGAACGAGCTACTCGTGGAGTTGCAGGAAGCCGAACAGACCGGGTGAGCGGCGTGCGGGCTGGCCGGGATTTCGTGGCGTCGTGCTGAGCCTGTGGCGGAAAGTCCGCGCCACGGGGCGGCTGGCCGAGCCGGCCCCACCGCGACCGGATGGCCCGAACCGGGTCTGTCAGGGAACCGGCCGGTCGAGGCGGCGTCCGGATATGCTATCGATCTCGATCGCGACGTAATACGGCTCCTCGACACGCACCCAACTGCGGATCTCGGCGCGCTCCAGTCCGGTGACCTCGGCTGGATCGGCGACCACACGAGATTTCCCGACCACGAAGACACTCCAGCCCAACCCAACCGCGCCGTCGATGTCGTCCACCTCGAACGCCACGACGGTCTCGCCGACCGCCGCCGTCAGCTTCCTACCTGCCGCGGTCCGGAACACGAGGTTGCGTCCCAGGTGCGGTGTAAATGACGACCGACTCGGTTCCTGGTTGGTGATGTTAGGCGACGGCTGCGACGGTTTCCGGTTCGCTGGTCGGGGTGGTGTCGGGGCGTCGGATCGGGGTCGGTGGGTCGAGGAGCTGTCGGCGTAGGTCGTTGAGTAGCCGGGTGCCGGTCGGGGTCATGGCCATGCCGCGCCAGCCGCGTGAGGCGCGGTCGAGGACGGCCCAGACGAGGTTGAGGCAGGACGCTTCGCCGGGGAGGCGGCCGATGACTTTGACGCGGCGGCGGGTCTCGCCGAAGGTGCGTTCGATGAAGTTGGAGTGCCTGATCCGGCGGTGGTGCTCGAGCGGGAACCGCAGGTAGCTGGTGAGCTGCTCGCGGTCAGAGAGCAGGCATTTGACCGCCGACGGGTAGGCCTGCCGGTACTGGTCGGCGAAGGTGTCGATGCGGGCCTGGACCGCGGCCACGAGCTTGGGTCCGGGCGTCATCCCCGCAGCGATCAGGGTGTCGGTGTCGAAGATCGCCCAGTAGGCGTCGCGTAGTTCGCTCTGCGCCTCGGCGGGCACCTTGGCGAGAAGATTTCGCGATCGGTGAATGAGACAACGCTGACGCAGCGAGCGGGGCAGGCTGGACTCGGCGGCGTTGATCAACCCCGCGGCGCCGTCAGAGATCACCAGCAGCGGCGGGCGCAACCCACGCTTGGTCAGCTCGTCGAGGAAGTCGCCCCACGCATCGGTGGACTCGCTGCCGCCGGCGGCCAGAGCGACGAACACCGGCGCTCCGGTGGTGGTGATGCCCCACGCGGCCAGCACCGGCTCGGCGCGGGCGCCGGGGTGCATCTTGAACATGGACGCGTCCAGGAACAGGTAGTCCAGCTCGAGCTCGTCCAGACGCCGCGAGGACCATGCACTGAACTCGTCCCCGATCACTTGGCAGACCCGAGACACCGTCGACTTCGACAGCGCCGCCTCGGCACCCAACGCGTCGGCCAGGGTGTTCTGCACGTCGCGGACCGACAGCCCGCGCACGAAACCCGCGATCACCAATGATTCCAGGGCATTCGACTTCGTCACGCTCTTGCCGAACAGCTGCGAGGCGAACGCCTCGGTGGTGCCCCGCAGCTTCGGCCGCTCGATGGTGACCGGCCCGGCCGTGGTCTTGATCGTGGACGGGCAGTAGCCGTTGCGGCTGCCCGGGCGGGCATCGGGCACCTCGACCGCGCGCTGGTAGCGGGCCCGACCGAGGAACACCTCGACCTCGGCCTCAACAGCGCTCTGAATGATCAGACGCGCACCCAGACGGGCGACATCCTCGACCACCTCGGACAGCTCACGCGACCCGTCGAACAGCAAGTCGATGTCGGCACGGATACGGGCGGTGGGCGATACTCGTGATGACACGGGCGTAGTCCTTCCTTCGCTGAGTTGGTAGCTCTTGAAGGAACCTACGTCCGTCGTCATTTACACCGGGGTCGGGACGCGACCGAACACGATCTCGTCATCGATCACGCGGTAGTTCACCGACAACGCTGCAGGCAGCGCGCCTACCGACACGACCACCGGCCAATGTCGGACACGGCGAGCAAATGGCGACACTCCTGTTCAGAGAGCATGGACAGACCAGCAGACATCGGCACAGCCGACATCCGAGCACACCGCGCTCCGCGCGCACTAGGGACTTTCGGCCCAACGAACCCTGGAGTGCAGACAGGTAGCCTGTGCGCCGCCGGCCGTCACGCGGTCAATCACCCCGACCGGCAACCGGCCGCGCTCCAGGTCTCCGATCGATCAGTACGTGTACCTATGTCCACACAGGACCCGAGCGCGGAGCATCGTGCCATGCGAGTGAGGCGATCATCCGGGCATCACGCGTCGACAAGCAATGCCACGGGCTCAGATACGTCAACCCGACAGCGGACCGCCCCCGCCTTGTTCAGCGAGGGGCGCCGACGGCAGCGGGGTGGGTCGCCGTGCTGGGACTTGTCACCGGGCATGCGCTATTTGGAGTGGGTTGATGGGTCGCTGGTCGCCGGCGACGGTGAGTGTGGCGCCGGCGGCTGCCTGTCGGGCGAGGTCGGTGGCGGCGTGGAGGTCGAGCGGACGTGACATGAGGTATCCCTGCCCGTCATCGCAACCCATCTCCGTCAGCGTGGTGTGCTGGGTGGTGTGCTCGATGCCTTCGGCTATGGCGGCCACACCCAGTTGGCGTGCCAGGGCGATGATTGCCTCGACGAATGCGCGGCCTTCGGTGTGCGCACCGTTGAGATGATCGACGAATGACTTGTCGATCTTGAGGATGTCGACGGGGAATCGGCGCAGGTGGCTCAGCGAGGAGTATCCGGTGCCGAAGTCGTCGATGGCGATGCTGATGCCCATCTGCTTGAGCCGGTTGAGCACCTCGACGGTCTGGTCCGGGTCGCGCACGAGCACGCTCTCGGTGATCTCGAGGAGGAGGCGCTGACCGGGCAACCCGCTGTGCGAAAGCGTGTCACGAACGTCTGCTACGAAGCCGGGATCTTGCAGTTGGCGCGCTGAGACGTTCACGGCGACCGTCGGGCATCCGGCCGTGGCGTCGGTCCAGGTGGTCGCGGCGCGGCAGGCGGCGTTGAGCACCCACCGGCCCAGCGCCACGATGAACCCGGTCTCCTCGGCCAAGGGTATGAATCGCAACGGCGAGAGCAGGCCGAGCTCAGGATGTTGCCAGCGCACGAGTGCCTCGAACCCCTTCAGCCGCCCGTCGCGCAGTGCGAAGATCGGCTGGTAGTCGAGGTAGAACTGCGACTGCTCGAGCGCGCCGGCGAAGGCGTTGGTCAGCTGAAGCCGCTCGACGATCTGCGAGCGCATCGACGCTTCGAAGACCTGGTAGCGGTTTCGGCCGCGGGCTTTTGCCTCGTACATCGCGGCGTCCGCCTCGCTGAGCAGTTGTTCGGTCGACGCCGCCGCCGTGCCGAAAGTGACGCCCCCGCTGGCTGACAGTGCAACCGAGCATTCACCGACGCTGGAGGGTTCGCGCAACGCTGAGATGATGCGCTCGGAGACCGAAATCGCGTCGGTGCGGTCGGGCACGTTGTCCATCAGGACGACGAACTCGTCGCCGCCCAAGCGTGCGATCGTATCCCCCGGTCGGACCAACGCAGCTATGCGGCGCGACACCGTAGTGAGCAGAGCGTCACCGGCTCGGTGGCCCAGGCTGTCGTTGACGTTCTTGAAGCCGTCCAAGTCGAACAGCATCAGCGCAGCCATTCCGGACTCGCGCTCCAGCCGGGCCAGGGCATGATCGACGCGGTCGTGCAGCAGCGCCCGATTCGCCAGCCCGGTCAGGTCGTCGTGGAAGGCCTGATGGCGAAGGTCGGCTGCCAGCGAGTCGCGCTCGCGCAGGCTCTCCTGCAAGGACTGTGACCGGACCAGGAGCTGGGCGGCCTGGTGGCGCAGCGCGGTGAACATCCAGATCACCCGTACTGCCACCAGAAGGCCCATGACGATAGCCAAGGACGTCAGCTCTGGAACTTCGTTGTTCGCTCCGCTGACCCCGCCGATCAGCAGCAGCGTCAATGGCACCGCGAACCCGAGGAACGCCGCGACCGGCATCCACGCCAACTGGCCCTGCCGGGCAGATCGCACCGCCGACCTGGCGCCGACCATCGACGGATGCATCGCTGCGACGCCGATCAGGACGTAGTTGAGCAGCCACGTCACATCGATCAGATCACCCGAGGTGTACGCGTCGTGCTGGGCGAGCAGGTCATAGCCGACATCGCCGAGCAGCATGACCACCATCGCTGCACCGATCAGCTTGGCCGCCGCGCCGCGGACCTCGGCGAAGAACAACGCGCTCACCACGATGAACACCACACCGATATCCATCACCGGGTAGGACAGCAGCGTCAGCCTGCCCACCATGCTCACCGTGGCGTCATGGGCGTAGGAGGCCATCAGCACATGCCACGCGAGTGCCGTGGCACCGAGGGTGACGATCGCGGCGTCCACCCACCGCTCACGCGAAGCCCGTCTCCCCGCTCGATGGCTCAGGCGCAGCACCGCGCAGATGTAGAACGGGTAAGCAGCCAGATACAGAACATCGGCGATCGAGGGAACAGGCACGACGACATCCACCGACTGATACACCGTCGCCACCACGTCAGCACCGATCGAACAGAGGCTGCCGACCGCGAACAGCCACCACGTAGCCCGATCCGGCGGGCGGTTGAGCCGAATACCGATCGCTATCGCGGCGACGGACACCACTCCGATGCCGTCGTACCAGACCGATTGCACCAGCCCGCGGGGCAACGCGAAATACGCCGCCGTCAACACTCCGCCGACGACGAGCGCCACCTTCCATCCGGCACCCGCGCGCGGGAAGTCTCGGCCCATAGTGGCCAACCAATCGGCACCGGACCGGGAGACCTGAGCGGGTATGCCGACGACAGAGCCTGTGAGCCGCCGAGCGGAGACGCTGCGAACTTGTCTGGCGAGCGGTCGGCGCGTTCGAACTCTGGCGACGCAGCCTGAATCCCGTCGACCACCCAGGCCTCACCTAGCGTCGCCGAGCTGGCGCCCGGGAAATCTGGCCGAGGACTGGACCTGAATGCTCGTGTACGCGCGAGCCACAGAGGCGTTGGCCGCGCTCGACCGGGACGTGTCCACGGTCGACAGACCGTACGACGTTGGCTTCGTGTTCTGTGCTCGGGCGTGCGCGCCGGTCCTCCGGTCGCAGCGAGTGGCGGCGAAACGGGTGATTCGGCGTTCGTCCATAACCTTCCCGCCGACCCCGGCCGGGAAGCTCACCGATGTGCTATTCCGCAAGACCCGTCGAGAGCCCCGGCCCGAATCGTCAAGTCCCGGTGATCGCTGCCGATATTGGTTGAGTCGGCTGGCGCACCGGTGGGCCGATTGAGGAGGCGGACAATGTCGATCATCGGCAGACTGTGGGCGAAGGCGGCGGACTTGCGCGTGCGGACGAAACTGCTGGCCGGATTCTCGGCGGTCGTCGCGCTGATGCTCTTCGTCGGGTTGGTCGGGTCGACGTCGATGGGTTCGCTGGACCACAAGGCGACGAGTCTGTACCAAAGCGGAACCAACGGCGTGGAGGAGATCGCGAACGTTCGCGCGTCATTTCTCCTGGTCCGCATCGAGGTGTACAAGTTCATCGTCGCTCCGGACGCCAATGTGAGGGCCACCGAGACGGCGGCCTTGGTCACGGTGAACCGGAACCTCGACACAGCGCTGGCCACCTATGAACATCATCTGAGCGGGTCATCCTCGAACGCGCACGCACAAAGTGCGGTGAACGATTTCAAGAGCACCCGAGTGGCCTACGGCAAGCTCGTCAACGGCACCCTATTGCCGGCCGCCCGATCCGGGGACGCCAAGCAGGTCTGGGTCGCGGTCCTCGCGGCCAAGCCGATCGTGGTCGATCTGTCGGCGACGGTCGATGACCTGTTCGCGACGCAGAACGCTGCCGCCAAACAGCTTGCCGACAACGCGCACAAGACCTACCGGCACGGCAACACGCTAATCCTCGTGCTGCTCGGGGCGGGTGTCCTGCTGGCCATGGGGCTCGCGCTGCTCATCGCAGCGCTCATCTGCGGGCCGCTGGGCAGACTGATGTCGGTCATCAAGGGCGTCGGTGACGGGGATCTGACCCGGCAGGTCGATCTCGACTCGGCTGACGAACTCGGCCAGATGGCACAGATGCTCAACGCGTGCCTGGAACGCTTCCGCTCGTCGATGACGGCGATCGCCCGCGATGCGACATTCCTGGCCGGCTCGTCGGAAAAGCTCACGGCCGTGAGCAACTCGATGGGCGACAGCGCGCACGAGACGGCATCGCAGGCCACGCTGGCCTCCGAGACGGCCGACCAGATCTCGGCGAACGCGCAGACCGTCGCCGCGGCGACCGCGCAGATGTCCGCGTCGATCCGCGAGATCGCGAAGGGCGCGGCCGAGGCGGCCGGGCAGGCCGGCCGGGCCGTGCACGTGGCCGACGCCGCCAACGTCGCCGTCTCCACACTCGGCCGCTCGTCGGCGGAGATCAGCAGCGTCGTCAAGTTGATCAGCTCGATTGCGGAGCAGACGAATCTGCTGGCGCTCAACGCAACCATCGAGGCGGCCCGCGCAGGAGATGCGGGCAAGGGTTTCACGGTCGTTGCCAGCGAGGTGAAGGAACTCGCGCAGGAGACCGCCAAGGCCACCGCCGACATCGGGTCACGCATCCAGGCCATCCAGACCGACACCGGCGCGGCCGTGGCGGCGATCAGCGAGATCATCGAGATCATCGCGCAGATCAACGACACCCAGGCCACCATCGCCGCGGCGGTCGAGGAGCAAACAGCGACCACCAGCGAGATCACCCGCAGCGTGAGCGAGTCCAGTAGCGGCACCCGCGACATCGCCAGCAACATCAACGGGGTCGCCCAGGCCGCTGCCACCACCACCCGGGGAGTGGCCGACGCACAGGAGGCCGCCCTCGAGATGAGTCGGATGGCCGCAGAACTGCAGGGCATGGTCAACCAGTTCGACGTGGGCGACGCGGCCGCCGACAACCCCATCCAAGCGGCGATTGCCGCCCACGGCGCGTGGAAGACACGGCTACGCGCCGCCATCGACAACGGCACGAGCGACGCCGACCCCACAGTCGTCGGGCGCGACGACCGATGCGAGTTCGGCAAGTGGCTCCACGGCGCCAGTGCGAGCGCTCCCGGCAGCGCCCGCTACCGGCCCGAAGCGCTCACACTCCACGCCAGCTTCCACACCGCCGCAGCGGACGTGCTCCGCTACGCGCTCACCAACCGAAAGGCCGAGGCTGCCAAGGCCATGTCCCACGGCTCCACCTTCGCAACCGCGTCCCAGCAACTCACAGAACACCTCATGCACTGGCAGGCCGACGCCCAGCCAGCACCCGTCCAGGCCTGAGTCGATCCGGTCACTGCCCGCCAGCAGGCGGCTGTGAGCTCCATCTGACTACCGCCACTTAGCCGAGGGCGGGTCCGTCAATGTTCGAGCCGGTCGGTGACGGGCCGTGCTGGGAGACGGCCTCACTCGGTCAATGCGACTTCCGCGACCGGCACGACGAACTACATACGTTGATTTGGGCGTCGGCCGTCGGACAGAACATGCTGCTGCGCCCTAGACCGGCCTGCGGACCGCAGGTTGGGCGTCAGCGGTCCGTGGCCGAGGTGACGGTGTCCTGGTGTCCTGTTGACGCGGCGCTGCCGATTGGCAGGCGCACGGTGAAGCTCGCGCCGACTCCGGCCTGCGACGTGTGACGGATCGAGCCGCCGTGCCGGTCGTGGATGAGCGTGTAGGCGATGGACAGCCCTTGTCCGGTTCCGACACCGACCTCTTTGGTCGTGTAGAACGGTTCGAATATTCGTTCGGCGATCTCTGGCGGGACGCCGCCACCGGTATCGGTAATCTCGATCACCGCGTCCCCGCCGGCGCGGAACGTGCGGACCGTGATGAGGCCGTGTTGGCCGTTGGTCGCGGTCTCGGTGATGGCTTGGGCGGCGTTGAGGACAAGGTTCAATACCACCTGGTTGATGTCGCTGATGTGGCACCACACGGGCGGCAGGTCGCCGAGTTCGGTGTGCACCTCGGCGGCGAGTTTCACGGCGTTGTTCGCCACGATCAGCGTGTTGCGGATTGCTTCGTTCAGGTCGGCCGGCGATTTGGATTCGCTGTTCGGGTGCCCGAACGCTTTCAGCGCCCGCACGATTGTGGTCACCCGGTCCAGGCCGGCAAGGGTTTGTTGGATCGCCGCCGGGACCTCTTCGGCGAGGAAGGCAAGGTCGACGTCGGCCTCGACGCGCTGCGCAGTTTCGAGCGCGCCGGTCGAGGTGGCGGCCTTGCGGTAGGCGGCGGCGACCGTCATCTGGTCGGTAAATGCGCCTTGCAAGAAGTTCACGTTGTCGCCCACGTATTGCAGCGGAGTGTTGATCTCGTGCGCAATGCCGGCTGCCAGTTGGCCTATTGATTCCAGTTTCTGGGCCTGGCGCAGTTCGCGCTCGAGGCACAGGCGCTCGGTGATGTCGCGTGCGTGTATCACCACGCCACCGACGGCTGGGTCGTCGCACAGGTCGGTGAAGGTCATTTCCACCCACCGCGGCAGGCCATCCGCGCTGAGGATTCGGCATTCGACGCTGCTCGCGTCCGCCGTCGCCGGGTAGCGGATGTGCGCTGTCAACGGCGCGTGATCGTCGGGGTGGACCACGTCATAGATCGTGTGGCCGGTTGTCGCCTCGTCGTCGATTCCCAAGACCGAGATGGATGCGGCGCTCACGTAGGACAGCAAACCCGCTCGGTCGCATACCAGCGTCGCATCGGAGGAGCGCTGAACCAGCGCTCGGAATCGTGTTTCCGAGGCGGCCAGGCGCGCCGACGCCGCGCTCGCCTGCGCCTCGGCTTGTTTGCGTGCGGTGACGTCGATGATGAGGCTGACCAGCAGTGTCCGCTTCCCGATGTGGAGCACGCTGCTGTGGCACTCGATGTCGATGACGGTGTTGTCTTTGCGGCGCCCACGGAAGGAGTATTCGAGGTGGTCGATGACGCCGGTCATGCGTTTGCGGACGTTCTCCTCGACCAGCGGGCGGTCGCTTTCGACGGCGATCTCGGCCGGCCGCATGGCCCGGATCTCCTCGCTGCTGTAGCCGAAGATCTCATCGAACTTCGCGTTGGAGTAAACGATCCTGCCCTCTTCGATGAGCACGATGCCGACCAGGGACTGGCTTACCAGGCCACGGAATTTCGCCTCGGACTCGCGCAGCGCGCGGGTGATCGACTCGTTCTCCCGCAGGGCCGCCTGCACCTCGGCGGTGCGGCGGCGCACCTGGTCTTCGAGCATGATCGCAGTCTGAAACGCGCCGTAGTCGCTGCCCTGCATCGATGTGCTGCGCTCGGCCCGGTCCATCAACGCTCGAATGACCTCCTGCAGGCGCGCCACCTCAGCCGGTCCATCAGGCGCACCGGCTGCCGGCACAGGCGGGACATCAGTCATCTGACGCCTTCACCGATCGCAATACCGGTCAGGGTCTGATTGACGTGTACTCCGTGGAATTGCTCGCCGTAGCTGTTGAAACCGATGACGTTGTTCTCGGCGAACACCTTCTCCACGGTCTCAATGTGCCCGTCGTTCAGGATCTCGAGTTTGCGCAGTACGCAGTCGCATCCGATGACAAGCTGCGGCCGGCCGATGTCGCCGTTGATGTCGGCGAAGGCCTCGATCAGATTCTCTCCGAGGTGTGCGCCGCGCGCGGCCCGCAGCACGATGCCTTCCTCGATGGCGCAAAACAGCGACAGGCTTCCGTCCGGATTGGCCTTCTGAATCGACCGCACGTAGCTCGTGCCATCGATCAGGACCACCATCGGCTGCCCGGCAAAGCGCAGCGGGTCCAGGCCGTCGACGCTGGCGCCGACCAGGCGGGCGTAGTCCTGGGCAGCAGGTCGGCCGTCGATGCGGTGAATGATCCGATGATCGGCATCGGCGGCCGTGACGACCACGCGTTCATCCATCGCAACGAAATGCTGGGTCTTGAAGATCCGAAATCGCAGAGGTGTCGTGACAACTGCTAGCACGGCGCTGTCGGTGTGGAACGCGCCGTCGAAATACACCCGGGTCGCTGCGAAGTCGAGACCATCACCGGCCGACCCGCCCACCAGCGGAACAGCACCCAAGGCGGCCTGCAACGCTCGGGTAAGCGCCTCCTCGCGCCCGGACAGGCCGTCGACCAGCAAGAACGCGAACATGTTGTCCGTGTCGGTCTGCGGTTCTCTTCTCTGCAGGTCTCGCGTCGCGTTCTGCGTTATCGCCAGAGCCTCGCCCGAATCGAAATCCTGCAGTCGTTCTATCCCGCGGCTCGCGACGGTGAACATGCCAGCCGGGAAGCTAGCGCCCGTGATGGTGTGGTCACGATAACCTGCCGGTCCGAATTCTCCGGCCGTCGTACAACCAATGACCTCGACGTCGGCAAACAGTCGCCCCATCTCCTGCCCGACAACCTCAAGATCGTATTGCGACGAGCAGAAGAAAATGACCAGTGCCGCCTCCGGCTGCGCAACCTGCGCATGAAACTCGCGCACCGCCTCGCCCGCATCAAGCGCGCACGACTGCGCCCGCAACACGCGTCCCTGAACATCCACCCTGAGCCTCGCCTATCCGTCCGGCCGCTGCCAGCCGGACAAAGCTTCCGCGACGCAGCATTCGCCCTCGACCTCGACCAGCACACGTCTCCTCGACCTACACAGATCCCTGCACACTCATCGGCACACGACTAGCCAGACTTAGCCGCGTGGCAAGCCGAAGTCGACACCATGCCTGCACTCGTAGAATCCGGCGGCAACCTGCCGAGAGTGTCACGGTTTTATCGGATGCTCGGGCCGCGCAAACCAAGCAATTGGCCCAGACCGTGTTCCAGGTCCGGATCAGCCCTTATGCGGCCGGCCGACCGAGGGCACCCCGCGCGCCATGGATCGTGATCGGCTTGGGTGTCGCTGTCTTGTCGTTCCTCAATGTCGACGCGGCCGACCGGGAACTGCTGGCCCGCCATGTGTGGAGC
This sequence comes from uncultured Actinomycetes bacterium, assembly GCA_963733615.1. Classification (GTDB taxonomy): domain Bacteria; phylum Actinomycetota; class Actinomycetes; order Mycobacteriales; family Jatrophihabitantaceae; genus DASXRA01. The sequence goes on along the minus strand of CAVTEA010000024.1, from coordinate 10,953 downwards.
GAGGCCGGACGAGGACGGATGGCTCACCGTCCAGGTCGCCGCACTGCACGGATACCTGGTCGACCTGTCCGAGCCCGACGTCCTCGACCAGGCCGACGAGCTCAGCGCCCTGACCCGGCGATCCTCGCGCAGCGGCACCAGCACGGCCACACCCGTGCTGGCGCTCGAGACCGCCGACCGGCCCGCGCCCTTCGACTCGGTGGCGCTGCTCGGCGCACTTGTGAACCTGCTCGAGAAAGCCGCGTCGCTGCTGCGCGAGCGGCAGGCCTACGCCCTGGCCGATCACCTGCGCCTGGTCAAGGGCCGACCAAGCAGAACCGTCGGCGCTCGAACATACCCAGCACTGGTGGTGGGCCCGCGGGTTGGCGCCCTCTCGATAATCGCATCGTGGCCCGGACCCTTGCGACTCATCAACAACCCGCATCGCGCACGGTCGGCACCCCAATAGCGCACCCGCCGTTCAACACTCGGTGCTGGCACCGGAGCGTGTCTTGTCCGGCAACACCACGCGGCGATCACCGACAAGCGGCCACGCCGCCGGTAGCATCGCCCACGACGTCCACGCCGTAACAGATCAGGAGACCGCAGTGGAGCCCACCCAGCGCGGGGCTCGACTACGGAATACACGGGGCTACCGGAGCTACGGCGCTCGTGTAGGTGCTGGGTAGTCGCAGTCGCACATCGACCGCAGCGCCGACCGGCCAGCGCCGTCGCGGACCGTGGCGAATCAAGGAGACTCCGCTCGCGCGAAACCCTCGTAATGCCGACGTCGTGGTTATGCCGACGCGCCGCTGGATCGCCTGCCGCGTAAGGGACTTGCGGCGGAGAGGTCGGCATAGTCGGAGGCCCATCGTCGGTGGCGAGGTCGCCCGCGATCGAGATCGGACGCCGAGGACGGCGGCACGGCGGTGGTAGGGATCCACGTTCGCGGAACGCTGCACCTGCCGCGGCGCTGGGACTCACGTGAGGTTTGCCTTCGTCGTGCACGCCGATGGGGTCAGCGGCGGGAGGGAGATGGTTCGGTTATGCCGACCTCGGGAGCTGAAAGCCCTGCTCCGCAACGCAATCCGCGACCACGTCGGCATAACGACGAGGTCGGCATGACTGTCGATATGTACGACTGCCGGACGCTGCGCGACGAACGTAGATGGATCGTTCTCGCGTGGCAGCGATTAGCGGAGCTTAGATCAAACGACCGGATTGGCCTGTCGTCCGCGCGTTCGCGCGACCATGCCGCTTTGGGCATGGGGACTGCGCCATGCTGGCGCGCGAGCGCTCCCCCAATCAGACGGCCGAGACTGGTACGAGCGGGGAATCGAGGCGTGCGCGTAGGCCAGTCGCGCGGGCGATCGGGCGCGCGACGCAGGCGCGCACGGATTCTGCCGATCCGACCAGGCGCACGCGCTCGGATGCGCGGGTGACGGCGGTGTAGAGAGTCTGCCGGGTCGCGAGCGGTGAGTCGGCTAGCGGCAGAACCACGCTGACATCACGGAACTGGCTTCCCTGCGCCCGGTGAATAGTCATGGCATGCAGCGGGCGCACGTCGCCGAGCCGTACAAGCGGCAGCACGGTGGCCTTGCCGCCTCGCCGGAACGCCGCTGCAAGCTCATCACCGCCGGCTCCGGTCTCGTGCCGCACAACCAGACCGGTGTCGCCGTTGTAGAGTCTGGTTTCGTAGTCGTTGGACGTCACCAGCAATGGCTGGCCCGCGTAGTGACCGTCGGCGCGGCCGACAACGTCCAGGTCGAGCGCAAGCCACCGTTCAGCGAGCTCGGTCCAATGCCGCACCCCGCGCAGGCCGCCGCGATGTGCGCACAGCAGCCGGTGTTGCTCCAGTGCGGTGAGTGCAGTGTCGACGTCGCCGGCACGAGCGGCGGCAATGGCTGCGCGCTCGTGCCGGGTGACGGCGTCCTCGACCGCGGCCAGCGCATCGCCGGTTGTATGTCCCACCCACGGTTATGTTGACGACGGGCTTGCGGATCAGCGGACTCCCTTGTGCCGTAGGGGTCTGCCGGATCGGGTGCTCCACATAGTCAGAGCTCCTCAAGGAAGGCGAGCAGCTCGTCGGGTGGACGGTATCTGCCGGGTCTGGCTCCGAGCGGCGCGGTGCGTGCGATCGCCCGTTCCTTGAGCGCGGGGTCGGCGTGTTCGTAAATGTGTGTTGTTTGGGTTGTCTCGTGGCCGAGCCACAACGCGATCGTCGCGATGTCCACGCCCTTGGCCCGCAAGAGCATCGCGTTGGTATGGCGCAGGGTGTGCGGCGTGGTGTGCTTGGCCGTCAGCGACGCGCCGTCGGTGGCCGCAGCGGTGACGTGCCGGGTGACGATCGCGCCGACGGTGTAGCGGCTCAGCGCGCGGCCCTGACGGGTCGGGAACAGCGGTTCCTCGGGTTGGCCGCGACGTTCTTTGAGCCAGGCGCGGAGGACCGCGACGGTCTCGCCGGTGAGCGGGATCGCGCGTTTCTTGCGTCCTTTGCCGGTGACGCGGATGTGGGCGCCGCCGCCGAGGTGGACGTCGTTGATGCGCAGGCCGGTGAGCTCGGAGACACGGACGCCGGTTTGGATCATCAGGGCCAGCAGGGCGTGGTCGCGGCGCCCGAGCCAGGTGAGCGGATCGGGTGCTCCCAGGAGCGCCTTGATCTCGACCGGGTCGAGGTAGCTGACGACGCTGCGCACGTGACGCTTGGTCGGGATCGCCATGATCCGCGCGATGGTGTGCGCATGTTCTGGGTGTTCCAGAGCGGCGTATCGGTAGAAGGAGTGGATCGCGCCGAGCCTTGCGTTGCGGCTGCGGGGACTGTTGCCGCGATCGCGTTCCAGGTGGGTGAGGAACGCGCCGATCAGCGGCGCGTCGAGGTCGTCGACATCCAACTGGAACGGCTGCTTACCGGTCTGCTGCTGGGCGAAGTGCAGCAGCAGGCGGAACGTGTCGCGGTAAGCGGCGATGGTGTGCGGGCTGGCGTTGCGCTGGGTGATCAGACGCTCGGTGAAGAAGGCCTGCAACGACGGGGCGAGCGGACTCATGACAGCACCCCGGGCACTTGCTCGAGCCGGCTGGTGACCAGTTCCAGCAACTCGGGCACGCCCTGCAGATACCAGTACGTGCTCGCCGGGTCGGTGTGCCCGAGGAACCTCGACAGCAACGGCATCGTGCGGTCGACGTCGAGGCCGGCCTGGACCCAGCCGAGCAGGGTGCGCACGGCAAAAGCATGTCGCAGGTCGTAGGGCCGCGGCCTGGCACGCGCGCCCTCACCGTCCAAGCCGACCTGCCGGATCAGCGTGGTGAACGTCTGGTTCAGCTCGTAGCGGCCAACCCGGCCACCGCGCGAGGAGAGGAAGAACGCCCGCGTGGCCGGCTGCGGCCAGCGGGCGTTCCGCAGCCGAACGTAACTGCTCAGCGCGGCGACGGTGCTCTCGTGCAACGGGACTTCCCGCTGCTTGTGCTGCTTGCCGGTGCGGACGAGGACCATACCGTGGCGCAGGTCGACATCGTCGCGGTCCAACGCCAGCGCCTCGCCCGGGCGCATCGCGGTGACCGCGAGCAGCCCGATCAGCGTCTGATGACGCACCGCGCGCAACCTCGGCGTCAGCCGCCCGGCAGCCGCGATCAACGCCGCGATCTGCTCACCGGTGTAGATGTAGGGCGCGATCCGTGGCCGATTCGCTGGCAGCAGGTCCAGCGACGGGACCTCGCTGTCCGGGTCGAGCATGGCCAGATGGCGGGCAAACCCGCGCGCGACGGACAGCCGTTGACGCCAATAGGACGGGTGCGCCTGCCCCGGCAACCGGGCCCACTCCAGCGCCAGGTCGGTGGTGATGCGTTCCGCGCCGGCCTGCTCGAGGTAGCTCACGAACCCTTCCAACAGGCGCCCGTCCTGCGGCATCGTGAATCCGAGCCGGTGCCGTAGCTGCAGGTAGTCAGCCAGCGCGTCCCGAAGGCTGCTCATCGCGCATCGACAGGTGCCGGCCACGGCCGGGCGAGCCGGCGAAGCGCGGCCCGATCGACCTTGGCATAGATCGCGGTGGTCTTCTGCTCGCGGTGGCGCAACACCTCACCGATCTCGGGCAGCGAAGCGCCGTGGCGCAGCATCTCGGTCGCGGCGCTATGCCGCAGACGATGCGCACCAACCCTGGGCAGCGCGGCCCGGTCACACGCCGAACGCACGACCCAGCCGATCGTGGATCGGTTCAACTCACGCCGTGGCGCAGTCACCCGCACGAACACCGCCCGCGATGAGCAGTGCGGGCGTCGGCGAAGGTAGGACACCAGCGCTTGGCCCACGTCATCGGGCAGCGGCAGCTCGTCAAAGCGGCCGCCCTTGCCGCGCACCAGCAGCAACCCGCGGCGCCAGTCGACATCTTCGAGCTGCAGGCCGGCGACCTCGCCCGCGCGCAGCCCGAGACGTGACAACAGCTTCAGGATCGCGAAGTCGCGCCGGCCCACCAATCTGCGCCGGTCACAACTGGCCAACAGCCGCCTCACCGCCGCCGGTTCCAGGCCCCGCGGCAGTGTGCGATCCCGTAGATCCGCGACCGCCGGCAGCGCCCACACCAGCGGCGCCTCGATCCGCCCGGTCAGATGCAGGTAGCGCAGGAACGAGCGCAGCGCGGAAACCAGATCCCGCGTTCCCGACACGCTGCGGTTCGAGCACTCGCGGGCCAGGAACACGCTCACATCGGCTGCACCAAGCCGATCCAGCCGCAAACCACCCCGGCCATGCCAGCCATCACGGCCGGTGAGGAACAGCCGTGCCGCTGGGACGTAAGCGTCGAACACCGTGTGCGGAGACAGGCCACGCTCGATCAGCAGGTAGCTGCCGTAATCAGCGATCAGTTCCTCCACCAGACCGCGGGCGAGCGGCAGCACCGACTCCGGCGTCACCCCGATCGTCTGCAGATACTCGATCGGCAGCGCCATGCTCCGCGGCGCCACCAACGTCACCCGGCCTGCAGCCCGCCGCGACGCAGCGAACCGCGCGCAGTCCGCGGCGCTCACCTGCCCGACGGCAAGGCCCTCGTCTTCGAGCCATCGGCTCAGCTGATCGAACTGCCACAACCTGTCCGAGATCGCCGACCGCGAGTAGCACTGCGCCCGCAGCCATGCTCCGTACCCCACCGCGTACGGCGTCAACAGCCCCGACACTGCCGGAACCCACACCTTCCTGCCCATCGCTGGCTCCTCTCAGATCCCAACACGCGACCCAAGAAGCGTCGATGCACAGCGCGGATTATGTGGAGCACCCGATCCGGCAGACCCCTACGGCACAAGGGACTCCGCTGATCCGCAAGCCCGTCGTCAACATAACCGTGGGTGGGACATACAACCGGTTATGCGGAAGTCCACATAACCGGTTATCCGGGCGTCGTCGGGCACCTCATGGAATTCGATCTCGTCGGCGTTGCCGCTGCGCAGCAGGGCGAGCGCGCCGTCGGCCTCGCCGGTGCGGACCAGGCGCGCGAGTTCTGCAATCGGTCCGCCCGCAGCGAAGCGGTGGACGGTACGGAGCATCCGGACTGATTCACGCAAGGCAGCGCCGTGTGTGTCTGGCCGCGGCTTCGTCGGGACGTCATCGATGACGTGGGCCAGATCGGCGTGGAAGCCCGCGGTGACCGGTCCGACGTCGGCCGGATCAACGAGGTCACCGAGGACAGCCCCGGCTTCGACGGACGCGAGCTGATCCGGGTCGCCGACAAGTACGAGGCGGGCCGACGGCGGTAACGCCTCCAGCAGCCGCGCCATCAGCGTCAGCGAAACCATCGAGCTCTCGTCCACGACCACGATGTCATAGGGCAGGTGGTGGTCGCGGTCGTGCCGGAACCGGCTGCTTGAGCCGGGGCGCCAGCCGAGCAGTCGATGCACTGTGGACGCCGGCAGTGTGCGTAGGGCGGCGCGGTCGTCGTCGGACAGCGCGCCGCTGGCGGAGTGCACGGCTTCCTCAAGCCGCGCTGCGGCCTTTCCGGTCGGGGCGGCGAGCGCGATCCGGACGTGCGCGCCGAGGCGGCGGCGCAGGACTGCGATGAGCTGTGCGACGGTCGTGGTCTTGCCGGTGCCGGGGCCGCCGGCGATTACGGCCACTCGCGACAGTGCCGCTACGGCGACGGCGGTGCGCTGGTCGCCGGAACCAGAGTCCGGGAACAGCTCGTCGAGGTCTGCCCGCAACGCGTCTAGGTCGAGGTCGCGCGGCCGGTCGGAGCTGCGGCGCAGCAGCTCGTCGGCGACGTGAACTTCCTGGGTCCAGTAGCGGTCGAGCCAGAGCCGAGCGCCGACCATCTGCATCGGCGGTCCTCCGGCGGTGCCGGTGACGAGTGGGCTCGCGGCGACGGCCGCGACCCATGCCTCGGGCTCGGGCCACGGCAGCTGTATCGGTCCGCCGTCGACTGTGTCGGATCCGCCAGGGCCGACGTCTGGATTGATGCCGAGGTCGGCGTCAAGGTCGGCGTCCTCGAGGTCCGGAACGATTTGCGTGGCGGCTTCGGCGAGGTCGAGCACCACTGAGCCGTGCCGCGTGCCGCGTACGGTCAAAGCGGCTGCGAGCAGGACACGGTCATCGGTCTCTCCCACCAGTGCGCCGAGTCGCTGTGCCACGTGCACGTCGGCGGGCACGAGCACACCCGAGGTCGAGAAGTCGGCGAGCAGGCCGCTTGCCCGCGCCGCTACCAATGCAGTCATGACGGCGCGCCGTTCGCCAGCAGATCGGACAGCGCCGTGACCAACGCCGCGGGTGGACGCCACTGGAAGACACCGGGGATGCTGCCATCTTCGCCGGCGACGTTCGGGCCGACCATGCCGCGCAGAAACAGATACAGGACGCCGCCGAGGTGCCGTTCGGGGTCGTAGTCGGCCAGCCGCCAGCGCAGGAACCGGTGCAGCGCAACGGCGTACAGCAGCGCCTGCAGTGGATAGTGGGCGTGCAGCATGGCTTCTACTAGCGCGTCCGGCCGGTAGTCCCAGGCGGTAAGCGGCAGGTCAGGTTCGCCGAGCCGATTGGTCTTGTAGTCGACGATGACGAACCGTTGGGCGGCGGTCTCACCTATGCGGAGAACGGCGTCGATGCTGCCGGTGAGGTATCCGCGCAGCAGCCCACCGGCGACGACCGGGTCCTCGAGCAGGTCCGCGTAGGCGCGCATCGGGTCGTCGTTAGGTAGGAGTGCGCGCAGCAGCTGCGCGATGTCGCGCAGGGCAGTCACGCCGTTCGGGTTATCTCCGCCGCGCAGCGGCAACTCGAAGTCGAGCTCGGCCAGCCGGTCGGCCGGTGCGAAGTCCACGAGTGCGCGGTCGTCGGCCAGCGGTCCGAGCGGGGTCCGCAGCGATGGCAGCAGCGCGTCGACCAGCTCGTCCACCGCGATGCCGCGAGCGCCGGAGCGTGCGAGCTCGGCGGCGACGTGGCTGGCCATCTCGGTTGTGAGGTCGGTCGCGGTCGTGTCGGCGGCCTCAAGAACCCCGTGGACGAGGGTGCCGAACGCAGCGCCTCCGGGCAGCGCGTCCATCGGAGACGGGACCGAGCGCAGTGCGTCCTCGCCCGAGCCGCTCGATGCCGGGGTGTCCGGTTCGTCGTCATTCTCGGTGACATCGGGTTCGCTCGTCACCGATGGCGCGGGCTCGTGGACGCCGCTGGTGAGCGCGCTGTAGGAGGTCCGCCGCCAGTCGGCGTCCACTGCCCGTCCGAGCACGGCGGTTGCGAGTACCGACGGCTCCTCGACCGGGCGTTGCCACGTTACCGGCGGACCGGGCTTGATCGGCACGACAGCGAGGTGGCCCGGCGCGGTGCGGCTGAGCAGCACCTGCGCGGCGCGATCCTCGGGCAGGACGGCGGCACGCTCGGGCACCTCGATCGATGGGTCGTGAGCGAACAGCAGCCGGTGCAGCGGTGCGTGCTCGGTGTTCTTGCTGCTTGGCCCCCACCAGGCGATCACACGGGCCTGCGCTCGCGTCATCGCGACGTAGAGCAGGCGCAGGTGCTCGCCGCGAATCTCGGTTCGGGCGCGCTGGGCGCACTCGTCGTAGCCCGGGCCGGGCCCGCCGACGTAGCGGACCCTACGGCCGTGCTCGTCGTGGAACAGCGGCACCGGCTCGTCGCGGTCGTACCGGTCCCATTCGAACGGCACGAGCACGATCGGGAACTCCAGCCCCTTGCTCGCCCAGACGGTGACGATCTGCACCGACGCCGTGTCGGATTCGAGCCGCCGGCTGCGCTCGATGCTGGTGTCGCGGTGTGACTCGCGGACTCGGCGGCGCAGCCAGTCCAGCAGCGCCGCAAGGCCGAGGTGTTCGGCCATCGCCGCCGAGTGCAGGGCCTCGCCGACGTGTCGCAGGTCGGTCAGCCGGCGCTCACCGTCGAGCTCGCTGAGCAGGCGCCGCGGCATCTGCTCGTCGCGGCTGACGGTCTCGAGCAGCGCCGCGATGCCGCGCTCCGCGAACACCCGCAGCCAGCGGCGTACCCGTACGCCCAGCGCGTCGAGATCATGGGTGTCGAGATCGGCGGCGGTCCAACCGATAAACGGCGTGATCGCGAGGCGGCGCAGCACGTTGCCGCGCTGCGGCTGCGCGAGCGCGTCCAGCAGCACGATCCAGTCGTTGCCCGAGGCGGTCTTGAACACGCTGGAGGTCGTGCGTCGCACCGACGGGACGCCCGCGGCCAGCAGCGCGTCGTGCACGAGGTCGAGCTCGCGGTTGGTGTCGACGACGATCGCGATGTCCCCCGGTTGTACCGGACGCGCTTCGGGCGTGGGCGTCCCCTCAGTCCGCGGGGTCAGCGCGACAGCGGGATCGAGCAGGTCGACGACAGTGTGGACGACGTCCGTCATCACGGCGTCGCGGACCGTATCGACCCTGGTGGGTTGGCCCCGGACAACGCGGACCTCAACCGGTGCGCCGGGCGCCGACAGCGAGCGTCCGTCGTGCCCGGCGGCGACCGGCCGGACGACGATGCGTTCGTCGCCGAGCGTGGCACCGCGGAACAACGCCTCCAGACCGCTGACGAGGTCCGGGTCGCTGCGCCAGTTGGTGCCGAGCGTGCGGCGGTGGTCGGCGATCTGCTCGGCGGCCAGATAGGCGTGGACGTCCGCGCCGCGGAAGGCGTAGATCGCCTGCTTGGGGTCGCCGATGAGCACGAGCGTGGTGTGGCCGTGGAAGGCGATGCGAAGGATGTCCCATTGCACCGGGTCGGTGTCTTGGAACTCGTCGACGAGCACCACGCGGTAACGGTCGCGCAGCCGGGTCGCCGCGGTTGCGCCGCTGCCGTCGGCACCGAGGGTGGCGTCGAGCCGGGTGAGCAGGTCGTCGAAGGTCAGTAGGTAGCGCTCGCGCTTGCGCCGCTCGACCTCGGCGCGCACCGCGGTCGCGAACCGGTACCGCAGGTCGGCGTCGGCGTCGGCCGGGGCGTTGTCCGGGACGAGGACGGCTTGGTGGTCGCGTACGACCTCGTGCGCGAGCGTGATCGCGGTCGCGACGTCCATCGGCGGGGGCCCGGCGCTCGGCCGCGACCACATGCGCAGATACAGGTCCTGCACAACCTCGACGGTGAGGTCGTCGACGTTCTCGACGAACGTGACGTCCTCGTCGATGTCCGCGGCGGTGCCAAGCCCGCTCAGCACCCGGCGGCAGAACTCGTGCGTCGTCGCCACCGTGGCGGCGTCGAAGGACCCGAGCGCCTCAACGAGTCGGCGGCGCCGCTGCACGGCGTCGTGGGCAGCGAGGTGGCGAACGAGCGGGTCGTCCGACCGCAACGCGGTGGCCGGGTCGGCGAGTGCGTCGCGCGCGGACACCAGCCCGGCGCGGACGCGGTCGCGCAGTTCCTGGGTCGCCATACGTCCGAAGGTGACGACGAGCAAGTCGTCATGCGCGCGACGCCCTCGGCGACGTACCGAGTGACGAGCGCAGCGATGGTGTACGTCTTGCCGTGCCCGCGCTCGCCTCCAGCACGGTGGTGCCGATCGGCAGCGGGCCGAGCAGGTCGAACTCGTCGTACCGGGCGGGCGTCGTCGCGGTGGTCCCGGCGGAGGTCATGGCGCCTCCGCGCTTTGCAGGGGGCGCCACAGCCGCAGCGCGAGAGGGGCGAATCGGAGTGCGTCGTCCCCGGCCACGTCCCAACCGGTGAGCGCAACAGCGGCGTGTCCGGGCCGAGGATCAGCTCGTGCGCGACTTTGAGGTTTTCGCCGCCCCAGTCGAAGTTGCGCCACCGAGAGGCTGCGGCGGCCAGCGCGGTGTCCTCATTCCGCCGGCGGCGATGCGCTCGGCGTACCGCTCGGAGGTCTTGAGCGTGATCGGCAACGGGCTGCGCAGGCCCGCGCGCCGCAACGCGAGCAGGTCGGTGAGGACGCCGCGGGCCTCAGTCCGATCGAGGGCCCGAACGACTGCGCGCTGAGCGCCTCCGCCTGTGGCCTTGCCGACGGTAATGGCGACGAGATCGCGGTCGTCGAGGTGGGCGAAGAGCGCGAGGTACCGGACCCAGGCCCGCAGCCGCTTCTTGGGGCCGAGCGACGAGTACGTGACGCCGAGCAGCGTGCGACCGTGCACCCCGGCCACCGTGCCGGACAGCGGCACGCCGTCGAGGTCGAGGTCGACTTCCACCGTGCGTGCCGGAGTGCGGCGCTCGGTCTCGCAGGCCTGGAGCAGGGCCTCGACGTTGTTGCCGACGGTGGCCAGCAATCGGTCGCCGAGGCGGCCCGGCGGCAGGTCGCCGCGACGCAGCGCGACCTCGCGCGCGGCGTCGACGTCGGTGCCGGCGAGCCGCGCGGCGAGCAGGGCTTCGCCGACGGCCCACTCGGGCAGGCCGCGCATGTCCAGGGGCAGGGAGTCCGCCGGCTCGGTGTCGTCCTGCCAAGTGGTGACCTGCAGCCGCCGCTTGACGAAGTGCTTCATCGGGTCCAGGACGAACTCGACGAGGTCATCGAGTTCCACCGGCGCGTCACCCAGATCGGGCAGCGGGGTGGACACCAGTGGCATCGTCGGATG
>CAVTEA010000023.1:0-38327 GCA_963733615.1 uncultured Actinomycetes bacterium | reverse complement strand
CGGGGTTGCTGCGCTGCCTGGCGCAATCACCGCCCGCGGACGCGAGGAGTCGCTCACCGCGCCGCCCGGTGGACCGCGCGACGCCGTCGACGACACGCACGTCGAGACCTGGCAACTCGTCACCCGGGCGCAAGCCGGTGACGGTGAGGCGTTCGGCCAACTGTATGAACGCTACGTCGACACCGTCTTTCGGTTCATCTACTACCGGGTCAACGACAGGGCCATAGCCGAGGACTTCACCAGCGAGACTTTCCTTCGTGCGCTCCGGCGAATCCAGGGCATCCAGTACCAAGGACGCGATATCGGCGCATGGTTCATCACCATCGCGCGCAACATCGTGCTCGATCACGTGAAGTCGGCGCGACACCGGCTCGAGGTCACCACCGGTGATGTCATCGAGGGAAACGACACCGAGCCGAGTCCCGACGCCGCGGTCCTCCGGTCGCTGACGTCCCGAGCATCTGACGCGTGCGATCAAGCGGCTCGGCAACGAACAGCGCGACTGCATCGTGCTGCGCTTCATCCAGGGCTTGTCCGTCAGCGAGACAGCCGAGGCGATGGGCAAGAATGACGGAGCGATAAAGGCGCTTCAGCATCGTGCGGTTCGCAAGCTGGCCGACATGGTCGGGAGTGACCTGCTGTGACAAGTACACTCACATGCAGTAACTCGCGCCTCCCATCATCGTTGGACTCAGCGGACGATCAGCCAGTGGTTCACAGCGTTGCGTTTGGCTGCTTGTATGCCTCGGGGGGGAGGTGGAGATGACTGACATTCGTACGCTCGCCGGCAGCTTCCGGCGCTACCCCGACCCTGAGTCTTCGACCGACCCCGCGGTCAGCGCGCTTATCGGTCATCTTCGTACGCTTTCAGCGGGGCCATCGATGCGCGCCGACTTCCGCTCCGAACTTCACGCCCAACTCGTCGCCGTCACACCGCGCCTTGTTGCCGAGGGGGTCGCCGACGACGAGGCAGCTCCGACCGGCCGATTCCATTCCGGCTGGCGGTGGCTGCACACGCGCGCATCACTCATGTCTATGCGCCGGCCAATCGCCGTTGTCGGCAGCCTCATGGTGGTGTTCGCACTGCTGCTCACCGGCGCGGTGTGGATGAGCAGCCGCACGTTGCCCGGCGATTCGCTGTATGGCCTCAAACGGGCCAGCGAGAACGTCCAGTTGTCGCTGATCAGCGGTGACGGCGCGCGGGGGCGCGAGTACCTTTCCCTGGCCACAAAGCGCGCCAAGGAGGTGTCCTCGCTGTTGTCGAAGTCCGCAGCGTTCGCCGTCGGTACCGGACCGCAGGCCATGAGCGGCCTCAACTCACATACCGCCGGCCTCATCGCAGACACGCTGGCAGCGGCAGACAGCGATCTGCGTAGCGGAAGCCGACTGCTCACCGGCCAGGCGGTGCACAACACGTCCAACGGCCCGCTGGTCACCTTGCGCGGCTGGGCGCCCGGTCAGGTCGCGCGGCTGCACGTGGTCGTCAACCGCGTCGCCGCTGGCAGCCTGCATCAACGTGCCCTCGCCTCTGAACAGCTGGTGCAACGCGTGCTCGAGCGGGCGAACAGGCTCAGCCGCAACATAGGGTGCAGTTGCCTGCGGGGAACGTCCACCGACGATCTCGGGCCATTGCCGTGCCAGTCCGCATGCAATCCTCCGGTACCTGTGACCACGCCCAATCCGGGCACAAAGCCGGCACCGACGGGAGTACCGTCCATTCCGCCGACCTCGTCACCGGGCAGGGTCACCAGCCCGGCGACATCGCCGGCCAGCCGCCCGAGCGGGGCGGCGACTTTACCCCCGATCCCCGGACTCCCAGGCTCGGGCGGCGCCTCGACCGGGCACACATCGGGCGCACCGAGCGGCACGGGAGGACTTTCGGCACAACCTCCGTCTAGTTCGCCTGTCTCTCCCGATCACCGTCGACAGCTGCGGGTTGCAGGTCACGCTGGGTCCGATCGGCCTGGGACTGGGCTCGTGCGGCCTGAACCTGCACCTGTAACAACGCATACGCTTTCTGTCTCGCGCCGTCTTCCGAGGGGTCAGCTGTGGCAGCCCGAAGCACCGAGGGGTACGGCGTGGCCGCGCCGGAGGTGGACGACGCACTGAGCGTGCCTGCCGACCCGGCTGCCGCCGCGTTCTTCGATGTCGACAACACGATGATGGTCGGCGCGTCGATCTTCCACTTCGCCAAGGGTCTCGCCGCGCGCAAGTTCTTCACCTGGCGTGACCTTGGCACGTTCGCCTTTCGTCAGGCACGGCTGCGGGTGCGGGGCGAGTCACGCAGCGACATGCACACTGCCCGAGACTCCGCGCTGACCTTCGTCGCCGGCAAGAAGGTCGACGAGATCGTCATGCTCGGTGAGGAAATCTACGACGAGACGATGGCCGCGAAGATCTGGTCGGGCACCCGCGCACTGGCCCAGTTGCACCTCGACGCCGGTCAGCGGGTCTGGTTGGTTACCGCGACGCCGGCGGAGCTTGCGAAGATCATCGCTGATCGGCTCACCCTTACCGGCGCGCTCGGCACCGTCGCCGAGACGAAGGACGGCGTCTACACCGGCCGGCTCGTCGGCGAGGTGCTGCATGGCGCGGCGAAGGCGGCAGCAGTCAGCGAGCTGGCCATGCGGGAGGGCCTGGATCTCAGCCAGTGCGCCGCTTACTCGGATTCGATCAACGACCTGCCGATGCTGTCGCTCGTCGGACGCCCGGTCGCGGTCAACCCCGACTCGGCGTTGCGCGACGAGGCGCGGCGGCGAGGGTGGGAGATCCGCGACTTTCGCACGGGACGCAAGGCGGCTCGTATCGCAATGCCGACGGCGCTCGGCCTCGGCGCGGTCGGCGGTGGAATCGCGGCTGGCCTGGCCATGCGGCGCCGCCAGCGCGAACGCGCCGAACTACTCGCCGCTGCGGTACGGGCACGGCGCAAAGTCAGGATCCGAGGCTGACCCGCCGCGCCGTCAGCGCCAGACCGAGCGTCGTTGCACCAGTAGCCGGTAGAGCGTGCTCTGGATCGTCTCGCGCACCCGGTCGGTCAACTCGAAGATGAGCATTGAGTCCTCGACTGCGTCGGCTCCGTAACCCTCGGTGGGAATCGGCTCGCCGAACTCGATGTACCACTTACTCGGCAGCGGGACGAGGCCGAGCGGGCCGAGCCACGGGAACGTGGGTGTGAGCGGGAAGTACGGCAGATTCAGCAGCCGGGCGAGCAGTTTGGCATTACCCAGCATGGGATGTATCTCTTCCGAGCCCACGATCGACACCGGGATGATCGGCACGCCGGTCTTGAGCGCGGCAGCCACGAAACCACCACGGCCGAAGCGTTGCAGTTTGTACCGCTCGCTGAACGGTTTGCCGATTCCCTTGAAGCCCTCGGGGAAGACGCCAACGACTTCGCCACTGCCGAGTAACCGCTCCGCGTCCGGGTTGCAGGCGAGCGTGCCGCCGGACTTACGCGCGATCTCGCCGAGCACCGGTGTGGTGAACACCAGATCAGCGCCGAGCAATCGAAGGTGCCGATGTGCCGGGTGGTGCTCATGTACCGCGAGCGCGCACATGACCGAGTCCAGCGCCCACAGCGCACCCGCGTGGTTGCCGACGAGCAGCGCGCCACCGTCTTGCGGGATGTTGTGCACGCCGATGGATTCGGTGCGGAACCACTGCGCGAACAGTGGCCGGAAGATCGGGAGGATCACGTTGTCGGTGAGATCCTGGTCGAAGCCGAAATCGTCGATCTCGTAGTCGCCGGTGAGCCGTCGGCGAAGGAACGCCAGCGCGCTGGCCGCGGACCGCTCCCATCCCGACATCTCGCGCGGCGCGGCCGGTTTCGGAGCGTCCGTGGCAGGCGCAGACTGGGCCGCTCTTTCGGCGACATTCGTGACGCGCCGCTGTGGGCTACGGCGCTGCGATCGCGCCGGTGAGGGTGGACGATTGGCGCCGGATTCGGCGGAACGCAACTGGATTACCCGGGCGTCATCCATGACCGTTCACCGCCGCCTTGGCGTGCTGCTCACGCAGGTCACCAGCACCGATCAGGCCGCCGATAAGCCGTTCGACCTGCCGGACTCGGTCTGCTGTGATGATCGGGGCTACGGGGCGTCCGGCGAGGAACGTCGCGAGAGCTTCTTCGGTCGTGTGCTTCGGCGTGTACGGGAACTGCGTTTGCAGGCGCTCGATGTCGACGACCCGGCCGTAGCTCAGGAATTGCATCTGCTCCGGGGAGAAGTCGACGAGTCCGCTGCGGCGCACCAGGTTGGCTACCAGTCGCACCGCTGGCGCGGGGACGGGCAGCACCACTCGCCCGGCCCGCCGGATGGCCTGTGACAGAAGCATCGCCCCCGGGCCTGCGACGTTGAAGACGCCGTGATGATCGGCAAGCGTCGCCTGACGCATCACCTCGACAGCGTCATCCTCGTGGAGCAGTTGCAGGCGCGGGTCGAACCCGAATGCGGTTGGCACGACGGGCAACGCGAAGTAGCGGGCGAGCGGGGTGTCGATGGTCGGGCCGATGAAGTTCGCGAAGCGCAGCACCGTCACGGTGATATCCGGGCGGCGCCGGCTGAACCCGCGCACATACCCCTCGACTTCGACCGCGTCCTTTCCGTAGCCCGACCGGGGCAGCGCCCGCGCGGCTGCGTCCTCGACGAAGACGGCGGGGTCGCGCGGGCTCGATCCGTACACCGAGGTGGTGGACTTGACGACCAGGCGGCGCACGGTGTCTGACTTCTGGCACGCGGCGAGAAGCTGCATCGTGCCGATGACGTTGAGTTCCTTCATCGAGGTGCGCCCGCCCGCACCCCGCGGCGTGGCCGTGACGGATGCGTGCACGACGGTGTCGACTTTTGCCTGCGCGATCACCCGGGCTATGCGCGGGTTTCGAATATCGGCGCGGACGAACTCGGTGCGACCAAGGCGCGCCAGGTCTGCCTTGGACGGCGGCGAGGCGTCGACACCGACGACACGGTCGATACTCGGGTCGGCGGCAAGCTGCGCCGCGAGGCGTCTGCCCAGGTAGCGGCTCACGCCGGTTACCAGGACAACGCGTGCCATGCGGACTCCTGACAACCTCCGGGAACGAAGCCCCAAGTCTAGGGCTAGTACTGAGGTTGTCTACGTTGCGTGACGACTAGCTCTCCGTCCGAAATGGGCGGCTGGGACCTGGGCAGCTTCTACTGATAGCTCAACGGCCAAGCATGATCCACTCGACCCGCCGAGCGGAAGCCCGGCGTGCCACAAATTCCCGCAACCGCGCGGGCGGCAGGCGCGCACATTGAGCCTTCGGCGCGGTCCGCACGCCAACGCGTTGGACGACCACCTCGCGAGCCACAGCTTCGCAACCGCGCGTACATCGAGCCCTTCGGCGCGGGTCCGCTTGCCTTACTTCTTGTTGCGTCGTTGAACGCGCGTGCGCTTGAGCAACTTGCGATGCTTCTTCTTGGCCATGCGCTTGCGCCGCTTCTTGATTACCGAACCCATGCTTGAACCTCGTCCACGCCGGACGTCCCGGCATTGTCGATAGTGATGACGCCGAGCGCGAGTGGCCGGGCGTGTGTGCTAGTCGGCCACCCTACCCGTGCGGGTAATCGGCTACCGGCATCGGGCGGAGGCGTTCAGCCTGCCTCGATGTAGGCAGCTCGAAGGTAATCGTGTACAGCCTTCTCGGGTACCCGGAAAGATCGACCGACCCGCACCGCGGGCAAGTCGCCACCGTGCACCATGCGGTAGACCGTCATCTTGGATACTCGCATCACCGATGCCACCTCGGCCACGGTCAAGAACCGCACCTCAGCGAATCCCGCATCAGCGAGGAGGGACTCACCGGGCTGCTCTTTCGCGGCGCGCGAACGCCGCGACGCGTTGCCCTTGCCGGCGCCAGCTTGCGCAGACGTGCTCATACGTCACCGAACCCTTTTGGCACGTGTCGGTGCGCCGGCTTCCCCTCCGGCGGACGACACGCACGTGCTTCGTGAAGAGTAGCGGTACAGGTGGGACTGATGCGATAGCTGATCCGGCACAGATATACATCGCCGGAACACACGCCGCATCTTCCGACGGTCTGCCCTGTCTGTGAGCGTGCCCAGATTATGGCCACCAGGGCCTTTCGGACTAGCGCCCGGAAACGGCAATCTGTCAGGCCAGCATCTGCCCGAGACGCCGCATGGTGACCGCAGCAATGACGGCGTGGCCCCGAGCGTTGGCATGGAGCAGGTCGGTGCTGTACGACGACTCCTCAGCCGCGGCCGGGTGCCCGCCGAGAACGATGTGTGTGCCCGCGTGCCGAGCCGAAACCTCGCCGACCGCGTCGTCGTACGCGCGCAGGCGCTCGCGAAACGGCCCCGCATGGGAGGGTGGCATGAGCCCCGACCGGGTGACGTCGAGCAGTCCGTAGGTAATGACGTCGGCGCCCTGCCCGTGCAAGGCGTCCACCATGGCGTCGATGTCGGCGGCCATGGCGTCGATATCGAGACGAGAGCGCAGCAGGTCGTTGCCGCCGGCCAGGACCACTGCCAGATCCGGCCGGAATTCGAGCGCGCGCGGAAGCTGATGATCACGGACCTCCGCGGCGTACCGGTCGCGCTCGCCGAGGTTCAGGTAGGCCAGGTCGGGCTGGACGCGACCGAGAACACGCGCCACCGTCGCCGCCCAGCCACCGCTCGGGTAGCCGGGCACGTCATCGCCAACGCCGGCAGCCATGCTGTCGCCGATCACGGCGAAGCGTTGCCATGGTGCGCCGCGCAGGAGGTTGGCGGCCTCGTCATCAGTCATGCAATACGGATCAGTCGCGAGACTGGTCGTCATATCGATGCTCCCTTCGATGCAGGCTGGCGATCCGGGGAAGACTTTACGAACGATCGTACTATTAGTTGCCAGCGATTATGGATTGGAGATGGGCTACGGTGCAGACGATGACAGTGGCGAAACCGGATGGGCGCCTGGAGCGCGGCGACCAAACGCGGCACGCGATCCTTGATCGTGCTGCCGCGATCGCGTCTGTCGATGGTCTCGAAGGCCTCTCGATCGGACACCTGGCCACTGAGCTCCGAGCCAGCAAGAGCGGCGTATTCGCGCACTTCGGCTCCAAGGAGGAGCTGCAACTGGCCACCGTCCGATGGGCACGCGAGGTGTTCATCGCCGAGGTCATCGCTCCCGCCATGCGCGCACCTGGTGGGCTTCGCCGGCTGTGGCGGATGTGCGACGGGTGGCTCGACTACTCGAGCCGGCGGGTGTTTCCCGGCGGCTGCTTCTTCGTGTCAGTGGCTGCCGAATACGATGCACGGCCCGGACGTGTCCGCGACGCCATCGCCGATGCGCATCGGGAATGGCTGCGCTTCCTGGAGACATCCGTGCTGAAGGCGCGCGAACAGGGTGAATTGGCCGCCGACACCGACCCACGCCAGATTGCCTTCGAACTCGACGCATTCATCCGCGCGACCCAGGATGCGTTGCTGTTCGACGAACGATCCGTGTACACGCGGGCTCGCCGCGCCATGCTCAACCGGCTGCGCGCAGTCGCGACGGATCCGGGCGTGCTGCCGAAGTCGCCGCGCTAGCGACACAGCAGATCCGTCATGGCGCGCGTCTCTAGATCCGTGAGCCAGCCCGAATTCGAGGAGTTCGCCTGCCGCGAGTTGCCCGGCCTGCTGCGCTACGCAGTGATGCTGACCGGCGACTCCCACCTCGCGCAGGACCTCGTCCAGGACGTCATGGTCAAGGTCCACACGAAGTGGCGTTCGGTGGCCGCGGGTTCTCGATCGTGCAACTTTCTGCGGCGTCAGGCCGCAGGAAGTTGCACGATCGGGGGATGTCAGCCTGATTTGCCCAGCTCGGCGCTGCGCAGCGCAGCCGCCTCGATGGCAGCGAGCAGCGCCGCCCGAACGCCGTGTACCTCCAGCTCGCGGATGGCGGCGATCGTCGTGCCACCCGGGCTGGTGACCGCCTCGCGCAGCTGTACCGGATGCTCGCCCGAATCGCGCAGCATCACCGCTGCGCCGATCGCCGATTGCACGATCAGTTCGGCAGCGAGCACGCGGGGCAGCCCGAGCAGGATGCCGGCGTCGATCATCGCCTCGACCAGGAAGAAGAAGTAGGCAGGGCCGGAGCCGGACAGCGCGGTGACTGCGTCGAGCTGCGACTCGGGCACCCGCACGACCTTGCCCACCGTCGACAGCAACTTCTCGGCAACAGCGAGGTGCTCCTCGGCCGCATGGGCGCCGGCGCAGATCGCAGTCATCGCCTCGTCGACCAGTGCAGGAGTGTTCGGCATGCAGCGGACGACCGGGACATCGGCACCGAGCAGCGACTCGATGCGTCCGGTCGTGACGCCGGCCGCGACCGATACGACCACGTGCCGGCCGTCGACGTACTGGCTGAGTTCGACCAGCAACGGCTCGATGTCCTGCGGCTTGACGGCTATCAGGATGGTGGTCGCGAAGGCGGCGGCATCGGCAACCTCTACCGTGCGCACGCCGTGCTTGGCGCTCAGATAGGCCATGCGTTCGGGATGTTTCTCGACAACTACCACGTCGTCGAGGTGATAGTGCCCGCGCAGCAGCCCGGACAGCAGCGCCTCACCGATCTTGCCGCCGCCGATGATGGCCAGTCCGTTACTCATCGCTTACCGCCTTGAGACCAGCGAACGCAGGAAGAACGTGAGGTTCGACGGTCGCTCGGCCAACCGCCGCATCAGATAGCCGTACCAGTCGCTGCCGTAGGGCAGGTACACCCGAACGGTCTCGCCCTCGGCAGCCAGCCGCTGCTGCTCGGACGGACGCACGCCGTAGAGCATCTGCAACTCGTACTGCCCAGGGGCCTTGCCGTGGAACTTCGCGCGCTCGCGGACGATGTCGACGAGTCGCGGATCATGCGTTGCGAACATCGGATAGCCCGAGCCGCTGAGCAGCACGTTGACACATCGGACGTAGGAGCGGTCGACCTCGTCGTCGGCCTGATAGGCGACCGATGCCGGCTCGTCGTAGGCGCCCTTGCACAAGCGCACCCGGCTACCCGCGCCGGCAAGATCGCGGCAATCGCCCTCGGTGCGCCGCAGGTAGGACTGCAACACAGCGGCCGTCTCCGGGAAGTCGGCTCGCAGGTCGGCCAGGATCGACAGCGTCGAATCGGTGGTGGTGTGGTCTTCCATGTCGAAGGTGACCATCGCCCCGATCGCCCGAGCCGCGGCGCATATCCGGCCGGCATGCTCCAAGGCGATCTTCTCGCCATCTCCGGGCAATGCCTGGCCAATCGCGCTCAGCTTGACGCTGACCTCGGCGCGGGCGGTCAGCGGGCCGAGCCGTTCGGCCAGCCCGGCCCGATTCAGCGCCTCGAGCAATACCAGGTAGGAGTCGGCCACCGCGGTCGCGCGATCGGCATCGGAGGTGTCTTCTCCCAGATGGTCGAGGGTCACCATGAGACCGTTCTCGACCAGCGCGCTCGCGGCACCGACTACGCCTGAGGTGTCCGAACCTCCGACAAAGCGATGCACAACCGCCCGCGAGATGGGCGCGCTGGAAATCAACCTCTCGATGCCAGGACTGCGTGATGCGGCCAGGATTACCGAGCGGAGCATGCCCAGAGAGTAGCGAGCACTCAGCGCTGAATTTGCGTCAGAGGGCGTACTGTCCCCCCACACAGAGACGGCGCCGGACTTCCAGCTGGCAAAGCGGGTGGCCCGGCACCGTCTCGTCCATCGAGTCCTTCGGGGGGAACTCATGGAGGCATCGGGGGGTGCGCGCGTGCAGAGAGCGTCACCGCATGAGGTCCGCCTGATCATTCCCGGCAGCGTCCCCGGCCTGCACACCACGGCATCACCAGCCGATGCGGCACGCCTAGTAGTTACCGCGGCGCAGGGCGCATCTCGTCCAGCGCACGCGCCGGCGGTGCAACGAGGTAAAGGCGGCAGTACGCCAGCGCCTCGGCGAGGTCCGCTTCACGTTCGGCGCGATCGATCGCGCGGCGTGTGTTCACCTCGACGATGACGTGCCCGGAGAAGCCTCTGGCGGCCACCCGTTCGAGCACCTCCGCACACGGCTGCGTGCCACGTCCAGGTACCAGATGCTCGTCGCGGCCGATGCCGGTTCCGTCGCCAATGTGCAGGTGGGCCAGCCGTTCGCCCATCGCGTCGAGCATCGCGAGGGCATCGGATTGCGCTACGGCGGTATGCGAGAGGTCGAGGGTGTAGTCGCTGTACGGCTCGTCCGTGACGTCCCAGCTGGGCTGGTACGCCGACACCTCACGCCCTCGCAAGCGCAGTGGAAACATGTTCTCGACGGCGAACTGCACCCCTGTCTCCTGGGCCATCGCGTTTACTCCGGCCCGGAACCGGCGCGCGTAATCGCGCTGCCAGCGAAACGGCGGGTGCACAACCACGGTCTGCGCGCCGAGCAGTTCGGCGGCGAATTGTGCCTTCTGCAGCTTGACCCACGGGTCGTTCGACCACACGCGCTGGGTGACGATCAGGCACGGCGCGTGGATGGCGAGGATCGGCACCGCGTAGTGGTCAGAAAGACGGCGCAGCGCGTTCGCGTCCTGGCTGATCGGGTCGGTCCAGACCATCACCTCGACCCCGTCGTAGCCAAGCTTTCCGGCGAGTTCGAACGCCGCTGCGGTCGATTCCGGATAGACCGACGCGGTCGACAGGCCGACCCTCGCCGACGGCGAGTGCAGCGCCCCGGACCCCCCCTGGCTCATGGCGCCAAGGTTAGCGAGATCAAGGCGACAACTGATCGAGTCGGCGCAGGATGACACCCTCGCGCAGTGCCCAAGGGCACAGTTCGACCTCGGTCACACCGAGCGCCTCCATCGCCGCTGACGCGACTACGGCGCCTGCCAGGGTCTGATGGGCGCGCGCCGGGCTCACCCCGTCCAACTCAGCAAGGTCGTTGGCCGACATGCGCGAGATGAGCGCGGTGACCTGGCGCAGTCCGTCGCGAGTCAACACCCGCGGCACCCGCGGACCTGCCGAGGACGGGGCGGCGCCGGCCAGCCGGGCCAACGTCCGAAACGTCTTGCTCGTCGCGCCGACACGGTCGGGTGCCGCGCTCGCGAGCAACCGCTTGACCGGCTCGGCCAACTCGGCCTCGACGTGATCGCGAAGCGCATTCAGCTTCGACTTGGACGGCGGATCGGAGTCGAACCAGTCGCGGGTCAAGCGCCCGGCGCCCAGCGGCAACGAGACGATCAGGTCCGGATCCTCGTCAGCGCCGACGCCCATCTCCAGCGATCCACCGCCGATGTCGACGCAGATCAGGTTTCCGGCGCTCCATCCGAACCACCGGCGCACCGCCAGGAAGGTCAGCCGCGACTCGTCATCGCCGGACAGCACGACGAGATCTACGCCCGCCTCGGTACCGACACGCTCGAGCACCTCTGCGGAGTTGCGAGCGTCACGCACGGCGGATGTCGCGAACGCGATGACTTCGTCGCAACCGAGTTCGGTGGCTTGCCGCCGAGCGCCGAGGGTTGCACCGACGAGGGCATCCGCGCCTTCGAGAGCGAGATCACCTCGTTTGTCGATGTGCTCGGCCAGCCGCAGGACGCTCTTACGCGACAACTGCGGCGTCGGTTCGGCGCCGCGATAGGCGTCAACAACCAGTAGATGCACGGTATTCGAGCCGACATCGAGCACGCCCAGCCTCATCAGCTGGCCCTGCCCGGCAACGTGTCGCGGGTGTGAGGCACGGTGTTGACAATAACGGCCTGCTCGCCGCTGAGCCCGTCGTTCCGTACCCTCGCAGGCGTGCCGCAGCAACTTCCCGTCATTACACGAGAGACAACGCTCGATTTCGCCCGCGAGTGGGTCGAGTTCGCCGACCCAGCCGACGAGGAGCATTGGGTCCGCGCCGACCTCACCTGGCTCTGCTCACGCTGGACCTGCATCTTCGGACGCGGCTGCCAGGGCGTCATCGAAGGAAGGGCCGACGAGGGCTGCTGCAGTCACGGCGCGTTCTTCTCCGACAAGGCCGACGAGAAGCGAGTGCGGGGGTTCGCCGAGCAGCTCACGTCGGTCGACTGGCAGCACGCCGCCGAAGGGCGCACCAAGAACGGCAAGCTCGCCATCGTCGAAAAGGACAACGTGGGCGAGGACGCCGACCGGCGTCGCACCCGCGTCGTCGACGGTGCCTGCATCTTCCTCAATCGCCCGGGATTCGCCAGCGGTGCCGGGTGCGCTCTGCACTCCCTCGCACTGCGCACCGGACGCCATCCGCTCGAGACGAAGCCCGAGGTGTGCTGGCAGTTGCCGATCCGGCGAGCGCAGGACTGGGTAGACCGCCCCGACGGAACGCGGATGCTCGTCTCGACCCTTTCCGAGTTCGACCGGCGCGGCTGGGGCGAGGGAGGCCACGACCTGCACTGGTGGTGCACCTCGTCGCCCGACGCGCACGTCGGCGGCGAGCCGCTCTACGTGTCCTACGCCCCCGAGCTCACCGAACTGGTCGGCCCCAAGGCGTACACCGAACTCGCCCGCTTCTGCGCGCAGCGGCTCGAGCGCGGACTGATTGCCGAACATCCGGCGACGGTGGCCGCACGCGGCTGACGCCCGGCCGGTTGCGGCGTTCACGCCTCGAACTTGTAGCCCAGGCCGCGCACGGTCACCAGGTACTTGGGGTTGGCCGGATCCGGCTCGATCTTGCTGCGCAGGCGCTTCACGTGGACATCGAGCGTCTTGGTGTCGCCCACGTAGTCGGCGCCCCAGACGCGATCGATCAACTGCCCGCGCGTGAGCACGCGCCCGGCATTGCGCAACAACAGCTCGAGGAGGTCAAACTCCTTTAGCGGTAAGGAAATCGTCGTGCCGTCGACGGCCACAGTGTGCCGCTCGACGTCCATGCGTACTCGACCCGCCTCGAGCGCATTGGTTGCCAGATCCTCGGGCTCACCCCCGCGGCGCAGCACGGCACGGATGCGCGCCACGAGTTCGCGCGAGGAGAACGGCTTTGTCACATAATCATCGGCGCCGATCTCCAGCCCGACCACCTTGTCGACCTCGCTGTCGCGAGCGGTGACGATGATGATCGGGACGTTGGAGCGCTGCCGAAGGCCGCGACAGACCTCAGTGCCGGACAGCCCCGGCAGCATCAGGTCGAGCAGCACCAGATCGGCCCCGCTGCGGTCGAAGGTTGCCAGGGCGTCCGGGCCGGTGGCCGCGACCGCAACCTCGTAGCCCTCTCGCCGCAGCATGTACGACAGCGCATCAGAGAAGGATTCCTCGTCTTCGACGACGAGCACTCGAGTCATTCGGGCACCCCGCGTACCGGTGCGCGGTAGGAGCGGTGAAGCAGGCTGATCACGCAGATCCCTTCGCCGTTGCCGCCAGCGTCTGCGCTGACGCGTCCGCATCGGACGATCTCGCGGCCGAGTGAACGAGAGGCAACCGAATGGTGAACGTCGATCCCGAGCCCTCGACGCTCCACACCGACACGGTGCCGCCGTGATTGGTCGCCACATGCTTCACGATCGCGAGGCCCAAACCGGTGCCGCCCGTCGCCCGCGAGCGCGCCGGATCGACCCGGTAGAAG
Source organism: uncultured Actinomycetes bacterium (assembly GCA_963733615.1). Classification (GTDB taxonomy): domain Bacteria; phylum Actinomycetota; class Actinomycetes; order Mycobacteriales; family Jatrophihabitantaceae; genus DASXRA01. The sequence continues at coordinate 24,813 of CAVTEA010000023.1, read as the reverse complement.
CGCTCGAACACCCGGGTCAGTTCGCCTTCGGCGATGCCGATGCCCTGATCGCTCACCGAGATCTCGACGCACTCGCCGCGATGCTCGGGGTCGTCTGCGGCACGCGCGCTGACCGCGACCCGAGTGCCGCGTGGGCTGTACCCGATCGCGTTGTCGACGAGGTTGGTGATCGCCGTTGCCAGCTGGATCTCGTTACCACGCACGACAAGACCGTCGGAGTAGCGGGTGACCACGCTGATGCCTGCCTTCTCGGCGGCGAGGCGGGTTCGGTCCTGCGCCTCGTCGAGCAATGCGCCCACCGACACCTCGTCGTCGCCGGGCAGCGGCTCGGCGCCCTGCAGTCTCGACAGCTCGATCAGCTCGCGCACCAGCCGGCCCAATCGCGCGCTCTCGTGCTGCATCCGGCCGGCAAAGCGGTGCACGGCATCTGGATCGTCCGAGGCATCCTGCACCGCCTCAGCGAGCAGACTGAGCGCTCCCACCGGAGTCTTGAGCTCGTGCGACACGTTGGCCACGAAGTCGCGCCGCACCGCCTCCAGGCGGCGCACCTCGGTCACGTCGTCGAACAGCAAGGCCACCGCCCCGACCCGCTGCTCGTCGGCGAGATCGGGAAGTGGAACGGCGGTGACGGCCAGCGCGATCGGCTCGCGACCGAGGCGTCCCATCGGCAGGTCTACGGCGCCGTGCACCGTGACGTTACGGTCGGTGCAGGCGCGGACGAGCCGGGTCAGCTCGTCGAAGGCGAGGCGGTCCGTGGCCAGGATGCCCATTGCGTGCGCGGCCGGATTGACGAGCACCACCCGCTCGTCACGATCGACGACGACGACGCCATGATCGAGAACCTCGATGACAAGGGCGGGCAGCAGACCGGGAGCGGGGGGCGGGCTCGGTGGCAGGGTCTGCGGATGTTCATCATTGTCCGGACGCATGCGGGCAAAACGTCGCTGGGCAAGAAGAATGCCCAGCGCCAGGCCCAAAGCGAGTGCGCCGGCGACCGCGCATACGGCAATAACCGCCACACCGGCGATGGTACGGGCGGCGACGGCTCGTGTTGGGCCAGCGTGCCACGATCCACGGGGAGCGCCGCCCGTTGTTCATCGGCTGTATGGCAGCCATTCACCTGGGCACCACCCGCTGGCACGGGTGCAAACTACGCTCGGTGCACAAGATTCGGAGGCGCTTCAATGCGTGACATCTACCATGACGAGCTCGACGACATCGGCAAGACGCTGGTCACGATGACCCAGCTCGTCCGCATTGCGATGGAGCGTGCGACCAACGCGCTGCTCGACGGCAACCTCGCCGGCGCCGAGCGGGTCATTTCGGACGATCCGCAGGTCGACGCGCTGCGCGAAGACCTGGAAGAACGCACCTTCCAGATGATCGCCCGGCAGCAGCCGGTGGCAACTGACTTGAGACTGCTGGTCACCACGCTGCACCTGTCCGGCGATTTGGAGCGGATGGGCGATCTGGCGCGCCACATCGCCAAGGTGGCGCGCATGCGCTACCCGGAGATCGCGGTGCCCGAGGAAGTGCGTGACGTGATCTCGCAGATGGGCGCCGTCGCGTTGTCACTGGTCGACAAAGTGGCCGACGTCATCGAAGGACGTGATGTCGCGCTTGCCCAGGCGCTCGAAGCCGAAGACGATTCGATGGACGCGCTGCATCGTCAACTCTTCACGCTGCTGCTGTCGTCACGCTGGACCTACGGCGTCGAAGCGGCCGTCGACATGACGCTGCTCGGGCGCTACTACGAGCGATACGCCGACCACGCCGTTTCCGTCGCGCAGCGGGTCATCTTCATCGTGACCGGCGAGCGTCCCGATCCGCTGCACAACGGCCCAGGTGCGCTCAGGCTCTGATCGCTGCCGAAGGCGCTACTTCTTTCCTTGGTTGGCCACTGCGGCAATTGCGGCAGCAGCCGCTTCGGGATCCAGGTACTGCGCCGGCCTGGTCGGCATCAGCGTCAGCGGGTCGAGGTCGTAGTGCAGCGGGATACCGGTCGGCACGTTCAGCGCGACCACGGCATCGTCCGTCAACCCGTCCAGGTGCTTGATCAGCGCCCGCAGCGAATTGCCATGCGCCACAACGAGGACGTTCAGGCCGCTGCGAAGGTCCGGCACCAGTGCGTCGTACCAGTACGGCAGCAGCCGATCGAGCACGTCCGCAAGGCATTCGCTGCGCGGCACGGCCTCGAGCAGGTCGGCATAGCGCGGATCGCCCACCTGGCTGTACTCGTCGTCGTCAGCTAGCGGCGGCGGCGGAATGTCGTACGAGCGGCGCCACAGCATGAACTGTTCGTCGCCGAACTCGTTGCGCACGGCGGCCTTGTCCTTGCCCTGCAGCGCTCCGTAGTGGCGCTCGTTGAGACGCCACGACCGGCGAACCGGGATCCACTGGCGATCTGCGACCGCAAGGGTGATCTCGCAGGTGCGAATCGCTCGGCGCAGCAGGGACGTGTGCACGACATCGGGCAGCAGGCGCTGCTCGGTGAGCAACTCACCGCCACGGCGTGCCTCGTCCTCGCCGGTTGCGCTCAGGCCGACATCGACCCATCCGGTGAACAGGTTCTTCTTGTTCCATTCGCTCTCACCGTGGCGGAGCAATACGAGCGTCGGCATGCCGCCATCCTGCCAGGCAGCTTGATGATCTTCGGCTTGCGCCTGCCGAGCAGATCTCAGGACGGCGCGACGCCTCGCAGCACCGTGTCGACGGTGAAATCGATCTGTTGCCGGGTGACCCGGTTCTGATGGGTCATGACCGCGGTGACGATCGGCGAGATGAGCAAGGCGATCATCCATTGCACGTCGATATCTTCGCGGATGCTGCCATCGGCGATACCCCGCTCGATGATCGAACGCATGACCGCCTGCCGGGGTGCGACGAACCGGCTCCGGAACTCGCGGTACAGGTCGGGACGTTCGATGCCGTCGGCGGCCAGCCGGCGCATCAGGCTGCCGAACCTGCCGGTGACCCATAGCGTGCGCATGCGGTGCAGCACGTGGAGCAGGTCGCCGCGTACGGACTCACCAGGCAGGTCGAGCGTGAGGCCTTTCATGTCGCACAGCGCGTCCATGACGAGTTCGTTCTTGCCGGGCCAGCGGCGATAGACCGTCGTCTTGGCCACGCCCGCCCGGGCAGCTACCGCTTCAACACTGAGCGCCAGAAATCCCTGCTCTGCAAGCAGATCGACGGTGGCATCGAGGATGGCCGCGTCGACCGCCTGATCGCGTGGGCGGCCCGGGCGGCGGTCGGCTTTGGTCGGGACGCTCACGACGGTGCCAGCGCCGCCTCGTCGGCGGTCGGCCGGAGCGCGGTATGCACGGCGTGTTCGCGCCGGTTGGGCAGGAACGTGAACGCCGCCACGGCACCGACGAGCCCGATCAGCCCGGCGACCACGGAGGCCACCCGCATCGCCGACATGAACGCGTTCTTTGCACTGTCGACGAAGCCGCCGATCGCCTGCTGGGCGTGCGCGCGTTGCTGCGCGATCTGGGCCGGCGAGAGATCGGCCGCAGCCGCCGACTTGCCCCGTTGCTGCAATGCCGTCGACGCCTTTCCGACGTACTCGAGCGCTCCCCCGATGGACTCACTGGAGTCGTGCTTGACATAGCTGCGCGCCTGGGCACTGGCGGGCATCTGCGCCACGACAGCGGCCGGCTGGTCAAGCTCGGCGGCCAGCCTCGTCGGCGCGTCCGAGCCGAGGTGGCTGCGGAACGCCACGGCGAGCAGCGAGCCGAGCACGGCCACGCCGAGCGCCGCCGCCACCTGGCGCACCGTGTTGTTGACCGCCGCTCCCGCGCCTGCCTTCTCCTTGGGCACCGCACTCATGATCGCGTTGGTCGCCGGAGTCATGACCAGGCCCATGCCGACGCCGAAGCCCACCATCATGATCTCGATTACCCACTGCGGCATGGCTCGCGTGGCCAGCCCGTACGACATCATCGTCAGCCCGAATATGGCCATACCCGTCCCGGTAACGACGCGTGGGCCGAAACGTGCCGAGAGCCGAGCAGACAACGGCGCCGCGATCATGACCGCTCCAGCGACCGCCACCAGGGCGACGCCCGCAGCAAGCGCCGTGTAGCCGCGTACCGCCTGCAGGAAGTAGGCCAGGTAGAACGTCGAACCCATCAGTGCGAAGAAGGTGACCGCGAGGGCCGCGACGCCTGCCGAGAAGTGCCGGTTGCGGAAGAGGCTGACGTCGATCGTGGGATGCGTGCTGCGCGACTGCGTGTATACGAACAGGGCCAGCAATGCAACGCCGAGCAGGATGGCGCCGAGCGAGTTCCAGCGCAGCCACTCGTTGGTGTTGCCGCCCTGGATGACGCCATACACGAGAGCCACCAGGGCAATCATCGAAAGCACGACACCGAACGGGTCGAGCCTGCCCGGACGTGGGTTCTTCGAGTTGGGCACCAGGGCGAAGATCGCGATCAGGCCGACGATGACGATCGGCACGTTGACGAGGAAGATCGAGCCCCACCAGAAGTACTTGATCAGTACGCCCCCGGCGATAGGGCCGATCGCGATGGCCATGCCGGATGCGCCGGCCCAGATGCCAATGGCCTTGGGCCGTTCGTCCGGCTCGAACACGTTCTGCAGGATCGACAGCGTCTGCGGCTGCACGGCAGCAGCGCCAATGCCCATGAGGGCGCGGAAGATGATCAGCTCGCTTGAGCTGTGCGCGAACGAGCACAGTGCTGAGGTCAGGCCGAATGTGGCCATGCCGCCGATCAGAACCCACTTGCGGCCCAACCGGTCGCCCAGCACTCCCCAGGTGATGAGCAGTCCGGCGAAGACCAAGGCGTAGCTGTCGACCGCCCATTGCATCTGGCTCTGCGACGCATCGAGGTCGGACTGCACCGTCTTCAACGCAACGTTGAGGATGGTGTTGTCGAGGATGACGACCAGCAGGCAGATGACCAGCACGCCGAGGATAAGCCAGCGGCGCTTGTGGATGGTTTCTTCGCTCACGACGGAACTCCTACGCAGATTCGCTACGGCAACGTATCGATATATGACAGCACAGGCGGTTTCGATACGCAACCGTTTCGAATCTCATCCTCAGCGAACGCCGCGGTCAGTCAGGTCTGCGTTGGGCGAACTCGGCGAACGCAGCGAGGTTCGCCAACGACTCACCGTTCTTGACCCGCCAGGCCCATTCGCGCCGGATCGACGAGCCGAAGCCCAACTGGAGCAGCGCGTTGAACGAGCCGTCGGCGTACTCGAGCACCGCGCCGAGGATCCGATCAATCTCCGCTGCGGTGATGCCCGACAGCGGCACGCGTCCGGTCAGGTACACGTCTCCGTTGTCGTCGATCGACCACGCGACCGCATACATCCGAGCGTTGTGCTCCAGCAAATACCGGTACACCTGTTCGGCGTTCTCGTCGGGCTTGCGAACCACGAACGCTTCGACGGTCAGGGCGTGCTCGCCGACGGTCAGCCAGCAGGCGGTCTTGAGTCGGCGCGTGCCGGGCAGGTTGGCGACGAACTGGCCGTCGCCGACCACCTCGAACTCGACGGAGCTGTCGCGCAGCGCCGACTCGATGACTTCCGCAGTGTCTGTCACTCGCCCAGTACTACAGCACGCGTACGCGCGGCGAAGCTGCCGATCGCGTCGCTGTACGCGGCGAGCAGGCCGGATGTCGTTCGCTGCCAAGAGAAACGTGCCGCCTGCGCAGGCGAGGCGAGGGCAAGCTGATCGATACGTGTGGATGAGCGCAATAGATCGGCAAGAACTCTCGCCCATACCGCAGGGTCGTGCCCGTCGACGAGCAGCCCGGAAACGCCGTCGGCGATCGCAGTCGGCAATCCGCCGACCGCAGCTGCGACGACCGGCGTGCCGCAGGCCTGCGACTCCAACGCGACCAGGCCGAACGTCTCGTTGTAGCTGGGCACGACCGTGAGGTCAGCGGCCCGGTAGTACTCGGCAAGCGTCGATCGTCCTACCGGTGCCTCGAAGCGCAGGGCATCGGCGATGCCGAGCGCGCGGGCCATGCCGGGCAGCCATTGCGGGTCGTCGAGCCCGGAGCCACTCGGTGCGCCGAGCACAACGACCTGCAGCCGGCGACCGAGTTGCGGATCCGCCGCGCGCATGGCCGCCACTGCGTGCAGCAGCACGTCCGGCGCCTTGAGCGGCTGTATTCGCCCGACGAAGAGCAGGACATGCGCGTCCTCGGCGATGCCCAGCGCGGCGCGATCTGCGGGGCCGGGCCGGAACGTGTGCAGGTCGACGCCGGGCGGGACGACGTCCACCCGGGTCGGATCGGCACCGTAGTGCTCGACAAGCTCGAGCGCCTCACCGGAGGTGGACGCGATGAGCCGGTCGGCCTCGGCCACCACCTGCTCCTCGCCGACGATGCGAGAGAGCGGCTCGGGCGCGTCGCCTTGCGCCAAAGACGCGTTCTTCACCTTCGCCAAAGTGTGTGCAGTGTGGACGAGCGGGACAGCCCAGCGGTCACGGGCGAGCCAACCAACCTGCCCTGACAGCCAGTAGTGCGAATGGATCAGGTCGTACCAACCCGGCTCGTGATGAGCCTCGGCGCGCAGCACAGCGGCGGTGAACGCACACAACTGGGCTGGGAGATCGTGCTTGGCCAGACCCTCGAACGGGCCGGCCGGTACGTGGCGCACGAGCACGCCCGGGTGCATCTGGACGCAACGCTCCTGCTCGCTGGACGTTGCCCGGGTGAATATCTCGACCTCGGTGCCCGCGTCGGCCATGCGCTTGGCAGTCTCGACGATGTAGACGTTCATGCCGCCGGCGTCGCCGCCACCCGGTGCGTCAAGCGGCGAGGTATGCACGCTCAGCATCGCGACACGCTGCACTGGGTAGCTCCTTCGGGCGACGGGTGCCGCCATAGGTAACAGCGGGCTAGCCCCGAACATGCCCGATACGGTTCCACTCGGCACAATCAGCGTTATGCCTGGACGCGGAACAGCTGTTGTCACCGGAGCGAGCAGCGGCATCGGCGCGGCGACCGCTCGCCGACTGGCCGCAGAGGGATTCTCGGTTGTCGCCGCCGCTCGAAGGCGCGACCGGCTCGATGCGCTCGCGGCGTCCACCCCGAATATCCGAGCTGCGACCCTCGACGTGACCTCGCCGGAGTCGGTGGCTGACCTCGCGGCATCCCTTGACGACGTGGCCGTGCTCGTCAACAACGCCGGTGGCGCCATCGGTATCGAGCCGATAGAGACGGCAGATCCTGCCGACTGGCAAACGATGTACGACATCAACGTGATGGGCGTATTGCGCGTCACGCAGGCACTGCTGCCGGCATTGGAGCGTGGCGACGGCGGGCACATCGTAGTCACCGGCTCGACCGCCGGGCGCGTCACGTACGAGGGCGGCGGAGGCTACACGGCAGCGAAACACGCGGCCACCGCCGTCGTCGAGACGCTGCGACTGGAGCTGAACGGGCGGCCGATCCGGGTCACCGAGGTGGCACCCGGCCTGGTGCGAACCGACGAGTTCGCCCTGGTGCGCATGCGTGGCGACCAGGCCAGGGCAGATGCGGTCTACGCCGGGGTCGACGAGCCGCTCACGGCCGACGACATCGCGGACTGCATCGCCTTCGTCGTCACCCGACCGGCGCACGTCAATGTCGATCTGCTCCTCGTCAAACCGCTTGCCCAGGCGGCAGCGCACAAGATAGCGCGCCGCAGCTCTACAGGGTGACGCCGACGAGGTGGCCCTCTGGACGCAGGCGTACGCCGAATCGGGCCTCGACCCCGTCGCGGATCTCTCGTGCGAGTTCGAGTAGCTGCGCGGTGGTCGCGCCACCCCGATTCGTCAAAGCCAATGTGTGTTTCGTCGAGACGGCAACGGGTCCCGGCAGACCGTATCCGCGATGGAAGCCGGCATTCTCGATTAGCCAGGCGGCAGAAAGCTTGACCTGGTCGTCGACCGTCCACTGTGGACAGTCAGGCGGGGCCATCGAGGCGTCGACGAACGGGTTGACGAAGAAAGAGCCGACGCTCCAGGTGTCGTGATCAGCCGCGTCGAGCACCATTCCCTTGCTGCGGCGCAATTCCATGACCAAGTCGCGGACCTGAGTCGACGGCGCGACGTCGCCCTGGTCGACGCCCAGGCGCTTGGCCAGTTCGAGGTAGCGAACGGGTACCGAGTCGGTTGAGCGTCGCAGCGCGAACGTCACCGAGAGCACGATGTAGCGGTCGGTGTGCTTGAACGCACTCGTGCGGAATCCGAAGCCGCATTGCGCGGGCGTCCAGATCGACACCGTGCCGGTGTCCCGGTCCAGAACGCGAAGGGCGGAGATTGAGTCGGCAACCTCGCTGCCGTAGGCGCCGACGTTCTGCACCGGAGTCGCGCCGGCTAGCCCCGGCACACCGGACATGGCCGCCAGCCCGGACCAGCCTTCTTCGACGGTCAGCGCGACGAAGTCGTCCCAGGACTCACCGGCAGCGACGGTCACCTCGAGCGGATCGCCCGCCCGGCTCACCTGGACGCCGTGGGTCTGGACGCGGATCACCACGCCGGGCCAGCCTGCGTCCGCGGCGACCAGATTGCTGCCGCCGCCGAGGATCAGGACCGGTTCACCGTCCGCGTCGGCGGCGCGAACCGCCTCGACGAGTTCGTCCTGCGTCCCGGCTGCGACGACGCGCGTCGCGGGGCCACCAAGACGCAGCGTGGTCAGATCGGCGAGACAGGTTGACACGATGCGCGAGGCTACGCTGCCGGCCGCGTGACTCCCGCGACGGCCGGTCATTGCCGATACGCCAGATGCAGACGACGCTATGCCGACGGCCGCACCCGGCGATCGCGCCTAACAAGGGGGACAAGCATGGCGATATCGGTGAATCTCAGTAAGGGACTCGACAAGGCGTATGAGAACAGCTCGCTGAGTGAGATCCTCAGCGCCCCGCCCTCGGCACTGGCCGGGTTGACGTCCGAGCACGACCGGGTTCTCAAGGAGGCGCTCGGCATCGACACCGTGCGCGAACTGGGCAGCAACAAGTACTTCGCGCTTGCCGGGGTGCTCGTTGCGCTCGACGGGAAGACCGGCTGACAGCGGTTCAGCACGGTCGGGGGCCGCGTCCGGGTCAGCCTGCCAACCGCTCACGCACGGGCCCGAGACCGAGCGCAGCTGCCTCTGAGAGATACGTGTGCAGGTGGGGGTAGCGCGGGTCCATGACGACCCGCGTATGACCGATGTCGATCATCAGCCGCTGCACGGGGATCACCGACGTCGCCGGATAGCCGATGATCTCGTGGTAGCCGCAGACCAACGCGGCTCCCGACACGTGGCTCATCAGCTCCCGGCCAAGCCCGGTGCCCTGCCAGGCGTCCTCGACCAGGACCCCGACCTCGGCGCAAGCCCGGCCATGATTGGCGTCGGCAGCCGCTACCGCCATCGCGAGAACGGTGCCGTCGTACCCGGCGGCGACGAACGCGAGCGGCTCGCGCAGTTGCCGCTCCAGCGCGGCCACGGCCGGCTTGCGTCCGCCCGCGCGGTAACGGGTGAGCATGCTCCGCGGGCTGCAGCGCCCATGCATCGCGGCGACCGCGGCGAGGTCACGGGGCGTCGCGCCTCGGATCACCACACTCGCCCGGCCGGTACGCAACGCCCACGGCTGGCGGACCATCGTCGCCAGCGACGCATGCCGGGCCGCCCCGTCCGTGAGGCGCCGGCTCGACTCCCTCGGCAGTACGCCCTTCTCGACCAGGCAGGCAGCGACCTTTGTCATGCACTCGACGTTGGCACTCGCCGATTTCGGTGACGTGACGTGCATATGCACATCCGCTACCCAGACAGGCCGACGCTTCAAGCGACGGCCGTCCGCACGAGCCCCCGCCACGTCTGGGATACTGACGGCCGGCGGGCCTCTAGCTCAATTGGCAGAGCTGCGGACTTTTAATCCGTAGGTTGCGGGTTCGAGCCCCGCGGGGCCCACCAATTAAGGGAATTCGACTCCCCCGGCGTGGGTGCGAACCAGAAACGAACCATAAACGAACCACTTACTCGAGTCGCCCGGCGACGAGGGGTTCGAGCGCGTCGGTGAAGTCGATGGCGGTGATGGCGCGTCGGCCGAGGTAGTAGTCCAGGGTGGTTGAGGGCCGGGCGTGTCCGAGCTGGTCGGCTATGTGGCGGATGCCGTAGCCCTCGTCGTCGAGACGGGAGGCGACGGTCTTGCGGAAGACGTGGCTGCTGACCCAGGGGTAGCCGATCCGGTCGAGCGCGTGGCGGAGGTCGGCTTGGGTGTTGGAGGGGTCGCGGATGAGTCCGGCTGGAGAGGCGAAGATGACGCCTCCGGGGCCGAGACGGAGGTGGTTCGCCTGTCGTCGCTTGAGCATCCGCACCAGGTGTGGTGGTAGGCGCAGGATCCGTTCCGATCCGGCGGTCTTGGTGCGGGGCTGGATGTGCAGCCCGGCACCGTTGACCCGGACGACGGTGGCGTTGATGTGCACGGTGCCGGCCGTGACGTCCAACACGGCTTCGCGGATTGCGCAGGCTTCGCCGATGCGTACGCCGGTGCCGAGCATGAACTCCGCGAAACCGGGTAGGTCCAGACGCACCGCGGTCGGGTCGGCGCGCAGCCGGGCCTGTAGATCGGCCGCCTCGGGCACGGTGAGGGCCCGGACGGGTTTGCGCGGGCAGGCGATCGGGCGGGTGTCGCGCACCGGATTGCTGGGCAGTGCATTGTGCCGGACCGCGTAGTGGCACAGGCTCGACAACGCACGGCGTGCTGCGCGTGCCGACTGCGGCCCGCGATCGATCCTGATCGTCATCAGCGCTCGCTCGACGACGGAAACGCTCAACTCAGCCAGTCGCATCGAGCCAAGCGTCGGGGTCAGGTACAGCCGGCCCGCGGCCCGGTACAGCTGTCGCGTGCTGACGGCGAGGTCGGACTGGTCGATCTCCACGAGCCACGTCTGTAGGGCGGCGGCCACTTTCGTCTCACCGGTGATCTCGTGATCGCCGCAGCACGCCCGTCTTTGTAGCGCGGCGGCTAGGTGGGCCTCCGCCTCGTTTTCGGTGCCGCCCCACCGGGTCACCGGGCGAAGCACGCTGTCGATGCCGCGGATCCTGACGCGGGGGCGGATCCTGCCTGAGGTGGCGTGGTGAAAGTCGATCCGGCCATGCGTCCCGATCGGCAGCGGTGGGCGTCCCATACAGGCAAGCTGACAGCGGAGGGCCCGGATCGCCACCGCGAAAGACCCGTACAGGAGGGCGCGCCCGGTACGATCGGTGGCATGACTGCGGCCCGCGATGAACTTCGGCGCCTAGTCGAGCAACTGTCGGACGAGCAGATTCCGACAGCGCTGGCCGAGGTGCAGCGCCTGGCTGCCTCGGCCGAGACAGCGGCGTGGCCGCCGCCGTGGTTCGGCACAGTCACGTCGAAGCGTTCGGACACCGCCGAGCGGGTCGACGAACTGCTCGCTGACGGCTTCGGCCGCTAATTGTGATCGTCTGCGACACCGGCCCACTGGTCGCGGCCGCGATCAAGAACGATGCCCGGCACCGCGAATGCGTTGACCTGTTCACCGCACTTCATCTGGCTGGACGCCGCATTGTCGTGCCCGGCACGGTCGTTGCCGAAGCCGGTTACCTACTGGCCCGCGAGGGCGGCCCGGTCGTGGAAGCGCAGTTCCTGACCTCGCTATCGGATGGGACACTCTGGCCGGTTGAGCTGACCCGTGAGGACTACGCGCGCGCGGCTGAACTCGTCCTCGCGTATCAGAGCCTGCCGCTGGGTACGACCGACGCCACCGTCATCGCTGTGTGCGAGCGGCTCGGGCTGGCCGAGGTCGCCAGCCTCGACCGCCGGCACTTCACCGTGGTTCGCCCACGCCACGTCAAGGCACTGGCGCTGCTTCCCGAGTGAGGTCCTTGGAGACCTCGATGGCCATCGTTCGCGGCAAGCAAAGGTTGACGGGTCGGCCGCTGCAAGGCTGCTCGCAGAATTGGCGACATGCCTGGTCGCTCTCAACCAGCCCGGACCGACCGTCCACTGTGGACAGTCTGTCAATGAACTGCTGTCGTCACGTGGCAAAGATGCCAACCAGAGCAGCGACAAGGTCAGTAAATCTGGGCAGCAGACAACCCAGTCGGGTCCCGACCTTGATCTTTTAATCCGTAGGTTGCGGGTTCGAGCCCCGCGGGGCCCACCAACAAGAATCTCCTTACTCTGCAACGGATTCCAGCTCGTCAGCCGGTAGCAGCTTGATCGGTTCAGACCCCTGTTTGTTCGGGTTTTGTCCGGGTGCCGATGCGAGGATGGCCCCAGCCACACGACCGGTGGCGGCTCGCTGCTGCGTCACGTCCGGCTGTGGCACCTCGTTGCCAGCTGGCAGCGCGCGGAACGCATCCAGATGCGCGTCGGTCTCCCACCGTTCTACGCGGGCACCGGTCACTCCCTCGCTGCGCTGTTGGCGGCGCACTGTGTCGGCCCTCAACGCGCAGTGAGCGGACGCTATGCCGCCAAGCGCGGTAGGGCGGCCCGGTCCACCCACCTACGCGCCGCAACGGCGTAGGTCACCACCGACGCCTGGCACACGCAGGTCCTTCGCCCCTGTTCAGCGTCGCTGGCGCGACGAAAGGCTAAGAGCGGATAGGTCTTATCTTCGAGGTGAGGGAGCCGGAAATGTTCGGAAAGCGCAAGAACACAAGTCCCGCCCCACGCGCCGCAGTTGCGGACCCCAGAGCGGGCAATGGCTTCCTTCGCGCCGACACAAGCGTGGCGAGTAGCGGAAGTGTTCCGGCGGTGGCGCTGCTGTGCGACGCATACATCGGTTTTGACGGCGACGATGCGCTCCGCGGGTTCGCGGCCAGCGTACTGCGCTCGAGATCGCCACAGCTCGAACTTGGACCGCGCGCACCGGTCGAGGCGGCGACCGGTTTCAGCGGCACCGACGACGAGGCCCGAGCCGAGCTGAACCGTTTGCTCGGTCGTGCCATGGTGAGGGCAGCGGCGGACCTGCAACGCTACGAACTCATCTTCTTCACCGCCCGTAGCGAGGTACCGCCTGCGATGGTGTGGTGCCTCGCCCCGACTGAACCCGCCCAGGCCCCGATCGCGGCTGCGGTGCGCGAGTCGCCGGGAACCCACACAACCGAGCAGATCACGGCCAGGCTCAAGGAAATCGACGCGCAGCTCGTTTCCCTGCGCGACCAGATCGGGACAGCGGTGAACGCATCGTCCGATGCGCCGGGAGCAAACCTCCTGATCGCCTCGGTCGAGGAGATGCTCGGCCGCAAGGCACCTACCGGCACGCCCACCCTCGGCCAGGTCCGGGCGTTGGAACACGAGCGCGACCAGCTTCAAGCCGAGCTCGCCGGTATGCAACGAAGCCCGTGACGGGCCGCCTGCCGAGGTTCGGGCCGGGCTGGGCTGCTCGGGGACCAGTGGTCCGGCGTTGCTCATCGAGGTGCGGCTGCTGCTGGGTTGGTCATCCTGCCCGTCCGGTGCCCGACGTGCCTGACAGACGACGACCAGGAGCACGACCTGCCTGATGATGTCCGAGAAGGCGCCGTGCCTGTCCGCCCAGGGGCATCGACCGAGTCCTCGAGCTCGTCGACCGTGACCGTCCCCGCCCGACCAGTTCGGACTCTGCCGCAGCTTCAGCTCAGATCGGTTCGTCACGCAGCTCGGTGCACCTGGACGGATAACGCGTCCGGTGCCCGACGCGGACATCGACAACGGTCGTGGCCGCTGGTGAGCAGCGTCACCCGCGGGGAGCCCTGATGAAGGTATTGACGATCTACGCGCACCACGACCCGCACTCGTTCTGCCACGGCGTACTCGAGCGGTTCACCGAGGGGTTGCGAGAGGCCGGGCATACCAGCGAAGTACTCGACCTGTATGCCGTCAAATTCGACCCGGTGTTCCGCGACCGGGACACGGCGAGCTACATCAGCGGTGACATCCCCGACGACATCTTGCAGTTGATGGATCTGCGCTCCCGCGTGATGCAGTCGTGTCGCTGGCCGGGCCAGCGCTGGCTCGTGAAGCGGGCGCTGCGGGGCAAGTCGCAGGCCGAGATCGCCGCGCTCATCCGCAGCCACATGCCCAAGGATGTCCTGTCCTATCAGGCAAAAGTTGCCGCCGCGGATGCGCTCGCCTTCATCGCCCCGATCCATTTCTGCAGCTTCCCGTCGATCCTCAAAGGCTGGATCGACCGGGTCTGGACCTTGGATTTCGCGTTCGGCCTCACGTCGGCCGGCTGGCACGGCGACGTGAATGGGAGGATCCCGCTGCTGCACCACAAGCGGGTGCTCATCATGACCTCGACCATCTTCGACGAGAACGCCTACGACGCGGGCATCCGCGACGCTATCGGCAAAGTCATCGACGACTGGGGCTTCCGCTTCCCCGGCATCCAAGACGTCGAACACGTCTACTTCCACGCCGCAACCGCCGCATCGCCGGACACCATCCGCCAATACCTCGACCAGGCCTACAACCTCGGCAAGACATTCGAGCGCGACACGCCTGCCGGATCTGCGCGACCGGCCGAGCACACCACCGACGGCACGACCGGGGCGATCCCATGAACACGAATCGCGCGGGCGAAACCGATCGCCTCGGAGACCTGTCGTCGACGTTTCCCTGATATCACCTGGGTCGTACCGGCGCACCTGGTGGCGCAGCGGTATCAGACGGCTGCGCGGCTATGAGGTTGACGACTGGGCAACTGCGGTTGGGTGACGTCGCCGCGTGCTGTGTGGGCTGCGTGGCAGGTTTCGCAGCGAATGACGCGACCGGGTGGTTCGACGCGTTCGACGCGCATTAATGCCTGGGTGCGGGTCAGCCAGTGGCGGGCGTTGACGGCGTGTTCGATGCAGACGCCGGCGCCGCAGTCGGTGCAGATGGCGACGGCGTTGCGGTAGGTGCCGGTGTTTGCGCAGTCGTAGCAGTTCATGATCGGATCTCCTCGTTCGGGTAGAAGCGCCGGCGTGCCCAGAGCGCCACGTAGACGAGGCCGACGAGCACCGGGACCTCGATCAGTGGTCCCACCACTCCGGCCAGGGCTTGGCCGCTGGTGACGCCGAACACGCCGATGGCCACGGCGATGGCGAGTTCGAAGTCGTTGCTGGCGGCGGAGAAGGCGAGGGCTGCGGTGCGCCGGTAGGTCAGGTGCAGGCGCCGCCCGATGGCGAATCCGCCGAACCACATGATGGTGAAGTAGGCCAGCAGCGGGAGCGCGATGCGTGCGACGTCGAGGGGTTCTGAGGTGATCTTCTTGCCTTGCAGGGCGAACAGGATCACGACCGTGAATAGCAGTCCGTACAGGGCGATCGGGGCGATCTTCGGCAGGAACCGCTGCTCGTACCAGGCCTGGCCGTGGGCACGCTCGCCGAACGTGCGGGTCAGGTAGCCCGCCACGAGCGGGATGCCGAGGAAGATGGCAACCGTCGCGGCGATGGTGCCCATCGACACCGACAGGCTCTCGGTGTGCAGGCCGAGCCAGCTCGGCAGGACGTTGAGGTAGAACACGCCCAGCGCGGCGTAGGCCAGCACCTGGAAGATCGCGTTCAGCGCGACGAGGACGGCGGCCATCTCCCCGTCGCCCTGGGCGAGGTCGGTCCAGATCAGCACCATGGCGATGCAGCGGGCCAGCCCGACCAGGATGACGCCGGCGCGGTAGGCCGGTTGGTCGGGCAGCAGCACCCAGGCCAGCGTGAACATCAGCGCCGGGCCGACCACCCAGTTCAGCGCCAGCGAGGCGGCGATCATCCGCCGGTCCGCGGCGATCTGGCCGATCTCGCGGTAGCGGACCTTGGCCAGCACCGGATACATCATCAGCAGCAGCCCGATCGCGATCGGCAAGCTGGTGCCGTGGATGGCCACCCGGTTCAGTGTTGTGTTCAGGTCGGGGAATACCCGGCCCAGGCCGATGCCGAGGGCCATCGCGGCCGCGATCCACAGCGGCAGAAACCGGTCCAGCAACGACAACCGGGCGATCACCGCCGGCTCGTGACGCTCGTGCCCGGCCTCCTCGAATCGGGTGCCGGTCATGGCGGCGCCTCACACAACTGTCCGGCACGCACGGCCGCGACGGGCTCATCGGGCAGTGGCACCCCGCTGCCGGCCGCCGCCGCCCACAGGTTGGTGAAGCCGTCACCGTCGAGGCGGTAGTCGACCCTTCGGCCGCGCCGGGTCCTGGTCACCAGACCCGCCTCGCGCAGGATCCGCAGGTGGTAGGAGAGCAGGTTCCCGGCAATCGGGACCCTCTCCTGGACGTCGCACACGCACAACTCGCCCTCGGCGAGGGCGCGCACGATCGCCAACCGCAACGGGTCGGCAAGCGCGGCGAAGCAGGTCGCCGCGTCAACGCCGGTTGATACAAGAACCCTTGAATCGACCACGATTTCATCGTCGGGCCGTGCCGCTGCACCCGTCAGGGCCATAGGTCATCAATGCCTCGACCACAAGTCGCCATCGACGACCTCGCAGCGGGTGTTGCGCGGACTGCTGGCGACGACTGCGGTGGGTGCCCTGGCATTCACCGGTCAGAGCGGCTCAGCGACCGAACGCGCCGGCTTTCGTTGCCGGCGTTGCCGACCTCGCCTGCTAGCAGGTCGATGGCGCGGACGCCTCACGGCTTCGAGCGCACCGCGCGCGGCATAACCGCCTCACCGACGGAGGTCAGCGCTTCCTCGACGACGCGGTAGTAGGCCCACTTGCCGCGCTGCTGGCGGGTGACTAGCCCGGCGTCGGCGAGCTGCTTCATGTGGTGCGAGACCGTCGGCTGGGACAGCCCGACCGGCTCGGTCAGGTCGCAGATGCACGCCTCACCGCCCTCGTGCGCGGCGATCAGCGACAGCAGCTGCACCCGGGTGGGGTCACCGAGTGCCTTGAAGATGCGGGCCATGGCCTCGGCGTCGGCGCGGGTGAGGACGTTGCCGGTCAGCGGGGTGCAGCACAACGCCGGTGCCTGGTTGAGGACGGGCAGCGTCGTCGTAGTCATGGAACCAGTCTGCCACTTACATTGACAGTCGTCGATACGTCGTGGCACAGTGAACGCATCGAACAACATCGATGGGAGCGTGTGTGATGACGTCTGAGGTTGATCTTCGCGACCAGGTCCGGGAGCGGTATGCCGCGGCCGCGGTGGCGGTGACCGAGACGCGCCGCGAGGCGCTGCCGGTGGTCGATGGCTGTTGCGGGCCTGCGGACAACGCGTCGTGCTGCGGTGCGACCGGCGAGGTGGATGCGGCGTTCGGTTCCGGGCTCTACAGCGCTGATGAGCAGAGTGAGTTGCCTGCCGAGGCGGTGCTGGCGAGCCTTGGCTGCGGTAACCCGCTCGCGGTAGCCGAGCTGCACGCCGGCGAGCGAGTGCTCGATCTGGGTTCCGGCGGCGGGATCGACGTGCTGCTCTCCGCGCGCCGGGTCGGTGAAACCGGCTTCGCCTACGGCGTGGACATGACCGACGAGATGCTCGCCCTCGCCCGGGCCAACGCGGTCAAGGCCGGCGCGACCAACGTGGACTTCCGCAAGGGCACCATCGAGAACGTCCCGCTGCCCGACGGCGCGGTCGACGTCGTCATCTCCAACTGCGCGATCAACCTGTCCGTCGACAAGCCCGCCGTGCTGGCCGAGATGTTCCGCGTGCTCGCACCCGGCGGGCGGGTCGGGGTGTCCGATGTGGTCGCCGAGGACCACCTCACATCCGCCGATCGGGCTGATCGTGGCTCCTACGTGGGCTGCATCGCCGGGGCCCTGTCGCGAACGGAGTATCTCGACGGGCTCGCGGCGGCCGGATTCGTCGATGCCGAGGTCACCTTCACCCACGAGGCGGCGCCGGGCATGCATTCAGCGATCGTGCGCGCGGTCAAGCCCGCGTCGGCCGGAGCGCGGCGGTGAACTTGCAGAGGCTGCGGCGGCGCCACCGCGGCGCGCCCAGGTCGGTGTGTTTCTGCGACGCATGCTCCAGGGTGTGCGGCATCGGCTACCGGGGCAACGCAGCGAGGCAGGACGAGCACGCGCCGTTCGATCTCGTCCCGGATCGGGCGCACGTCGGCGACCTCGAGTCCGGCGGGGTCGTCGAGGGTCCATTCCTCGTAGCGCTTGCCGGGGAAGACGGGGCACGCGTCGCCGCAACCCATGGTGATCACGACGTCGGCGGCCCGCACGATCTCGTCGGTCCACGGCTTGGGGTACTCGCCGGAGATGTCGATGCCGCGTTCTTTCATTGCCTCGACCGCGGCTCGGTTGACCTGATCGCCGGGCTCGGACCCGCCGGACCAGGCGATCGCGGCCTCGCCGGCGTGGTCGAGGAAGAAGCCCATCGCCATCTGCGAGCGGCCGGCGTTGTGCGTGCACAGGAACAAGACGGTGGGCTTGCCGTCGTGGGACAGGCCTTCGACCTTGGCCAGGGCTTGCAGGCGTTGCCGGGCGAACCGTTCGGTCAGAATTAATGACTCACGCCGTAGGTTGCGGGTTCGAGCCCCGCGGGGCCCACCAGATAGGGGGATTCTCGTCGTCCGCCGTGGGTGCGAACCAGAAACGAACCATAAACGAACCACCTATTTGCGTCGCCCGGCGACGAGGGTTCGAGCGCGTCGGCATCCGCACCAGGTGTGGCGGCAGGTGCAGGATCGGTTCCGATCCGGCGGTCTTGCTGCGTGGCTGGATCTGCAGCCCGGCGCCGTTGACGCGGACGACGGTGGCGTTGATGTGCTCGGTGCCGGCCTTCAAGTCCAGCACCGCGTCGCGGATTGCGCAGGCTTCGCCGATGCGTACGCCGGTGCCGAGCATGAACTCGACGAAGTCTGGTAGGTCCAGGCGCGCGGCGGTCGGGTCGGCGCGCAGCCGGGCCTGTAGGTCGGCCGCCTCGGGCACGGCAAGGGCTCGGACGCGCTTGCGCGGGCAGGCGATCGGGCGGGTGTCGCGCACCGGGTTGACCGGCAGCGCGCCGTGGCGCACGGCGCTGTGGCACAGGCTCGACAGTGCCCGGCGCGCGGCCCGTGCGGGTTGTGGCCCGTGCCGGGAGCGGATCGAGGCCAGCGCGCGTTCGATGACCGCGACGGTGAGTTCGCCGATGCACAGCGACCCAAGCGTCGGCACGACGTAGAGCCGGGTCGCGGCCTGGTACAGCTGCCGAGTGCTGGCCGCAAGCTCGGACTGCTCCAGCTCGCTCAGCCAGACCGGCGTGGCCGAGGTGAGTCGGGTGTCGGCGGCCATTACGCCGTCGCCGTGGCTGGCCTGCTCGCGCACCGCGACCATTAACCGTGCGCCAGCCTCGGCTTCGCTCTCACCCCAACGAGTGATTGCCCGCAGTACGCCATCGGTGGCCCGGACCCTTGTTCGAGCCCGGATTCTCCCTGACCTTGCGTGATGAAAGTCGATCCGGGCGCGCGTTCCGACCAGCAGTGGTGGACGTCCCATGCCAGAAGCTACGACAAGCGGCACCACCAGTGCTCTATGCCTGGCCGATCCACCGGCATGTGATCGGGCCAGGGTCGCACCGACGGACCGAACCACTTCGGCATCGGACTGGCCCAATTCGCCCAGGCGATGTCACGCGCTGGCGAGAGGGTGGATCTGGTCGAGCGCGGCGCCGAGGCGCTCGCGTTCGACTTCGAGGTCGTAGCGGGCCTGCAGGTTGATCCAGAACCGCTCCGAGGTGCCGAAGTAGCGGGCCAGGCGCAGCGCGGTGTCGGCGGTGATGCGCCGGGTGCCGTGGACGATCTCGTTGATCCGCCGCGGCGGGACGCCGATCGCCACGGCGAGTTTGTGCTGGGTGACGCCGAGGGGGGTGAGGAACTCTTCGGCGAGGATCTCGCCGGGGTGGATCGGCGCCATGTGTGCAGTTGCCGTCATCTTTGTTCCTCCTCTCAGTGGTAGTCGACGATCTGGACGTCTTCGAGTCCGGCCTTGGTCCAGCGGAAGCAGATCCGCCATTGCTGGTTGACCCGGGTGCCGTGTTGCCCGGATCGGTCGCCTCGTAGCTTCTCCAGCCGGTTGCCGGGCGGGATTCTCATGTCGTCGAGGGTCTCGGCGGCGTCCAGGATGAGCAGCTTGCGCAGCACTGCGCGTTGTGTTGTCGGGTCGAGCCGGCGGGAACGTTCGCGGCGCCAGACGCATTCGGTGTCCTTGTCGGCGAACGACCGCAACACCTACCCAGGATAACGCCACGCGTTATTAACGCGCAACGTTATGTTCGCACAAGCGGAGCCGTCTCGACCCTTGTCGGCCCTGCGTCATCGGCGCTTCCCGCCCAACGAGTGATTGCCCGCGGTACGCAAGCGGTGCCGCGAACCCTTGTCCGAGCCCGTACGCGCCCTGACCTTGCATGACGAAAGTCGATCCGGCCGTGCGTTCCGATCGGCAATGGTGGACGTCTCATTCGCGGCCAGGTATCTCGCGGCCGTCGGTGGCTCTCGGATGGATAGCGTGGTTGACGTGCGCGGCGGATGGAGTGCGCGAAACGGCGCGGATGGGAGCGACGTGGTCGCGCTGTCCGCCGAGTTGGACCGGCTTCGGGCCGAGAACGCGCGGTTGCAGCGGCTGCTTGATCTGCGCCCCTCTGAGGCTCTGCCGCCAGGACCGGAACAAACCGGCATCTTCGACGCGGCGCCGGGCCCGGTCGACAACCGGTCCTCTCCGGAGAAGAAGCTCGCCTTCTATCGAGCGTTGTTCGCTGCACGCCCGGACGTGTACGCCGTCCGGTGGGAGAACCGGCGCTCCGGCAAGTCCGGCTGGACTCGCGCACGACGGTCATCAGGTTGCTCGCATCGGCGGTACGGGTATTCCGTTGGCTTTCCGGGGCTCGCCAGCGAAGAGCCCCGCCCCTTGACGCCACCGGTGACCGAGCTCAGAAGCCGCCCGGACCGACGCACGTAATCCGTCTTGGTCGATATGCGTGGCTCCGACCATCGACGGGCACAGCCACGTTGGTGTTCCAGATCGGGCGTTATCCGCTCCCGCCAGGAGTACCTTCGTATTCGGTGGATGCATCGATAGGGGGAGGGCCGATGCCGAGCGCCGATGAGGTCCGAGACGTTCAGCGAGCAACGTGGGCCGGGCTCTCTGCGGGCTGGGAGAAGTGGGACTCGGTCATCATGGATCAGCTGGGCCCGGTCGCCGCAGCGATTATCGAGCGTCTCGACATCGCTGGAGACCATCAGCATCTCGACATTGCCTCGGGCACGGGTGAGCCGGGTTTGAGCATCGCGAGACTATCGCCGAAGGGACGCGTCGTGCTGACCGACCTCGTCGCGGAGATGCTGGACATAGCCGCGCGACGAGCGAGGGCGCAAGGGGTCGCCAATATCGAGACGAAAGTGTGCAGCGCCGATGATTTGCCATTCAACGACGCCACATTCGACAGCGTCTCCGTGCGTTTCGGGTACATGTTCTTCCCTGACGTGGCCAGGGCGACGGCCGAGTTCGCGCGCGTGCTCAAGCCGGGCGGACGTCTGTGCTCGTCGGTATGGGTCAAGCCCGAGGAAAACCCGTGGACGACGATCGCCATGCAGGCAATCGCGACCGAGGCGGTGGTGGCGCCACCCGACCGGGACGGACCGAATATGTTTCGGTGTGCTGCCCCGGGATATGTCAGTGCCGTGTACGAGGGCGCGGGGCTGCGCGACATTGCTGAGTGGGACGTCGAAGTCGAACTCGTGACGCGATCGCCCGAGCAGTATTGGGAGATGATCAGCGAGCACGTCTCGCTCGCAGTTGCGGCGCTACAGCAGGTCGACGAACCGGCGCGGGAGCGGATTCGGGCACACGCCATTGCGGAGGTGAGCGCGTTCGAGAAGGACGGCGAGGTCCGGGTTCCGGGCGTGGCGCGGTGCATCGTGGGAACGAAACAGGACGCGAGCGGCACGCGCCCACCCGACGGCGCGCGATCCTCCAAGGCAGCTGGCCGACTCAGCCGTAGGGCCGAAGTCGAGCCGTAATCGTCCATCGCGCGCCATCGAAGTCGGCAGGGCACCCGAAGCGACCGCGCCCGATTCGGCGACCGTGTTGATCAACCGTGTGAAGCGCGATTGACCGCCGTTCACAACGCGTGGTCAGCCGTTGCGTCGGGCCGAGCCGTTCGGGGCGAGCACGCGACTCAGTCTCGCTACGCCGATGGATCTTTCCCTGCGCGGCCAGCTTGGTGAGGATTCTTTGCGAGCTGCCGGCGCTCCGAATCGTTCAGCGGCGCCAGGAAGCGCTCCTGGATCTCGGTGACCACCTTCTCGAGCCGCGCAAATTCGGCCCGTCCGGCCCGGGTCAGCGTGACGACGTTACGCCGAGCGTCACCGGGGTCCCGCTCCCGCGTGGCGAGCCGGCGTGACACGAGGTCGTTGACGATAGCCACCACGTCGGACGGGTCGATCCCGGTGCGCCGGCTCAGTTCAGCCTGCGAGGCAACACCTTCGTCAACGAGTGAGGCCAGCACTCGTGACAGATACCCGCTGGAACCGGCCGTGGCGAACGCGTCGGCCCGAATCGCCTGAGCGCGTGCATGCGCGCGCGACAGCAGCCACGTGGGCATTCGATCGATACGACTCGCGGCCATGACTCCGATCCTAGCTGAATCGTTGGCCGGACCCACGAAATTACTGCTATCGTTGGCCGTACCAACGAGTTAGGGAGAAGCATGACGACCTTTGGTCCACAGCTGATCGGCGAGACCGAGAAGACGCTGAACGCACTGCTGCGCCGAGCTCTGGCCGGCACTGGCCTCGACGAGAGGCAGTGGGTAGCGCTTCGACTGGCCGCTCAGCCAGACGGAACAGCCTTGCGTTCCCGCGTCTCCGACCGCGCCCGCTTCGACGACGCCGACGAGCTCGTCTCCGCCTTGGAGCATCGACAGCTCGTCGCCAGACAACCTGCCGACCGCCGACGGGCGCGCGATACTGGAACGCGTCTGAGGAAATCGGCCGCGCTCAGCGGCCCAATCTGGGACGACATCGACGACGCCGATGCCGCTGCCCGCGCGCTTGACCGAGGTCCTGGCACGGGCACGCTCCGCGCTGCAGACCACCGCCTAGATCCGCGGCGACCGAGCCGCGAGGCACAAAACGTCAACGGCCAAGGACGCGCGTGGCGCACGCTTGGAATCGACGATCGCGACCGTCGGCGCGATCAGGTCGGCGTGCGTCACGCTGCGCAGATGATCACCTGACGTACCCGCCGCTGTAGCGAGTCTGGGCCGTCGATCTGCTCGGTCTACACGTCGTCCGAAGAGCGCGCGTTTCACGAGCAGATGGATCTCGTTCCGGCAGACCGGCCGGGTGCGCAGCGGGTTGCGACCGAGTCGTGCGCTAGGCCGCCACTGACTCCCGGCAGTCGCCGCGCAACATCTCGCAGCGGCAGCTGAACACCGCGCCCGACGTGGCAAGGACCTCGCCTGCTAAGTCGGCGGCGTCAGACAAGCTGGCTGGGGAGGCCGAAGCATTCGAACGTGCCGGTGAGCCTGTCGGTGTCCATGGGTTGTTCGGGGAAGCGGACGTAGGCGTCTGGTTCGGAGGCCTCGGTGGCCCGGACGATGAAGGCGGTGACGTCGCTCACCAGCCCGTCGCGCAGCGTCAGCACGTTGAGCGCGAACGGCAGATAGGCTCCGGTCGGCTCGTCCCATGAGTAGAAGGCGAGCGCCGGTTGCGCGTTCGCGGGTGAACACGGTCTTCCACCGCCACGCGCCGGACAGCGCGAACTCTCGGGCCCAGGTGACGATCGTCTGTGCGCGGGGTGTACCACGTCGCAGCGGCGGCATGGCGAACGTCGCGTCCTCGACGAGCAGTGCGGCGAACGCGTCGACGTCGCAGCGCTCCCACGCGGCCACGTAGCGCTCGACGAGCGCGCGCAGTCCGCGGTCGCCGAGCGCGCGCAGCGTCGCCTGCTGCGTGCGCTCCGGCATCCGGGCGGCGACCGCCGCCCGCGCCCGCTGCAGCGCGCTGTTCACCGACGCCAGCGACGCGTCGAGCATCGTCGCCGCCTCCTGGCGCTGAAGCCGAGCACCTCGCGCAGCATCAGCACGGCTCGCTGGTTGGCGGCCAGGTGCTGGAGCGCGGCGACGAACGCCAGCTCCACCGCCTCGTGCTGCTCGTAACGCGCTTCTGGCGACGCCTTCCCGGCGGGCAGGCCGACGCTTCTCGGGGTAGGGCTCGATCCACGCCGACTCGGCGGCCGGCTGCCCGGCGGCGCATGCTCCTCGGCGGCCGGGCCGAAGTCGTGCGGCAGGACGCGCTTGCTGCGCTCGGCAGCTCGGTGAGGCAGACGTTCGTGGCGATCGTATAGAGCCACGCACGGCCGAGCCGCGCTCGCGCAGCCCGCCGCCCCACGCCACGCGCGCATCAGCGTCTCCTGCAGGCGTCCTCGGCGTCGTGCACCGAGCCGAGCATCCGGTAGCAGTGCGCGTGGAGCTCGGCTCGGTGCGCTCGACGAGGGCCGCGAAGTCACGGCCCTCGGTCCGGCGGCGTTCAGGGCTGCTCCACGACCATCAGTGTGTGGCCGGTCGGGTCGCGGAACCAGAACATCGGCGGCACCGGGTCGCCCATGCG
Source organism: uncultured Actinomycetes bacterium (assembly GCA_963733615.1). Classification (GTDB taxonomy): domain Bacteria; phylum Actinomycetota; class Actinomycetes; order Mycobacteriales; family Jatrophihabitantaceae; genus DASXRA01. The sequence continues at coordinate 343 of CAVTEA010000023.1, read as the reverse complement.
CGACACCTCGGCGTCGACGTCCACCCCAGCGCCTCATCTCGGCGTGGGTGGCGTCGATGTCCTTGGTGGTCAGCGTGATCCGGTGTGCACCGGCACGACCTCGCCGCCGTCCGGGGCGGCGGCGCCAGCGCGATCCCGGTCCCCTCCGGCGGGTAGACCTCGACCCAGCGGTACCCGCCGCCGAACGGCATGTCGGTCCGCTTCTCGAAGCCCAGCGACTCGTAGAAGGCGATCGCGGTCCTGATCGGAGTGGGCACGCACACCAGGCTGATCCCGCGGATCCGGGTTGCCATGTAGGTCATCCTGCACCTCCTGCTGTCGATTGTGATGACACCACATATGA
>CAVTEA010000022.1:0-14510 GCA_963733615.1 uncultured Actinomycetes bacterium | reverse complement strand
ACCGCCCACCGGTCGGCTGACGGTCGCTGACGACAGCTGACGGCGCAGGGCGCGGAGCTGCCGGCCGATCACGATCGAGTTGACCCCAGCGCACTGGCAAGCCCTTGCCCGCGAACTCAGTCCAGTGCGCGCCGAGGTTGGTCATCTTCGGACCCGGTCAGTGTCCGTGTCGACGTAGATCGTGTTGGCATCGGTCTTCGCAGGCGCGATCGCAGACACTCGGCGCAGCGCTACGTGCCCACTCGACTAGCGACTGACGGCGCCGACGTTCAGGACTCGCCGCGACGCGAACGCAGCCGTTGCAGAGCTTCCTCGAGGATCGCTGCGCCGTCCTCGTCGCTGCGGCGCTCTTTCACATACGCAAGGTGTGTCTTGTACGGCTCGTTGCGCGGGGCGTTCGGCGGCGCGGTTGATTCGCGCCCGGCGGGGAACCCGCAGCGCGGGCAGTCCCAGGTGTCGGGCAGCACAGCCTCGAGGGCAAATGCGGGGCGTACCTCGTGCCCGTTGGCGCAGAAGAAGGAGATGCGTTGGCGCGGTGCCGACTCGCCCCTCTCCTTCTCGCCCATGGGACCAGCTCCGACCCGGCTTCCCCGGATCGCACTGCCACCGGCCACGTTTATTCTCCTCGGGATGACGCAGGGGCTTGCAACGGACAGGTATGTGTAGCTCAGCTGTTTTTGTACAGCAAGCCCAGTCCGATGATGCAGATCGCCCACACAATGCCGGCGATGACAGTCAACCGATCCAGGTTGCGCTCGACGACGGAAGAGCCGGACAGGTTCGAGTAGAAGGACCCGCCGAGCATCGACGACAGGCCGCCGCCTTTACCGCGGTGCAACAGCACGAGCACGACGAGCAGCAGGCTCACGAGAACCAGCACGATCGACAGCGCAAAGATCATTGACCGGCCTTAGCTTTGGATGCGGGGCAAGGATGCCCGCCCAGCGTACCTGTTGACTCGCGCACAGTTCTCACCTGTCGCGCGCCGGGCTGCGTGCCGCGAGAACGATCGAGGCGAACTCGGGTCCGTCCAGGCTCGCCCCGCCGACGAGCGCGCCGTCGACGTCGGGTTGCGAGACAATCTCGGCGGCATTGCTCGCCTTCACCGAGCCCCCATAGAGAATCCGCACTCCGGCGGCAAGATCGGTCGTATAACGGCTGCCCAGACGCTCGCGGATGACGGCGCACACCTCCTGCGCGTCCGATGCAGTGGCGACCCGTCCGGTGCCGATAGCCCACACCGGTTCGTAGGCGATGACGATGTTGGCCGCCTGCTCTGCCGTAATGCCGGCCAGCGCGCCGTCCAGCTGCGAAACGCAGTGCTCGTTCTGACCCGCCGCCTCGCGCACCTCGAGCCGCTCACCCACACACAGGATCGGGACCAGGCCGTGCTTGAACGCCGCCTTGACCTTGGCGTTGACGAGCGCGTCGTCCTCGCCGTGATATTCGCGGCGCTCGGAGTGCCCGACGACGACATAGCTGCAGCCGAGCTTGGCGAGCATTGCTCCGCTGATGTCGCCGGTGTATGCGCCGGAGTCGTGCCTTGACAGGTCCTGGGCACCGTAACCGATAAGCAGACGGTCGCCGTCGACGAGCGTCTGCACGCTGCGTAGATCGACGAACGGCGGTAACACGACCACTTCGACAGCGGTGAGGTGCTCCTCCTTGAGGCTGAACGCGATCTTCTGCGTCAGTGCGATCGCCTCAAGATGGTTCAGATTCATCTTCCAGTTGCCGGCGATCAGCGGTTTGCGTGCCGGCACCTAGACCTCCTCAAGCACGGCAACACCGGGCAGCGTCTTGCCCTCGAGGTACTCAAGCGATGCCCCGCCGCCGGTGGAGATGTGCCCGAAGGAGTTGGCGTCCAGGCCCAGCACGCGCACCGCCGCGGCCGAGTCACCCCCGCCGACCACAGAGAGTCCGGGCGCGCTGGCCACCGCTGCTGCGACGCCCTTGGTTCCCGCCGCGAACGGCTTCGCTTCGAACACACCCATCGGCCCGTTCCAGAAGACGGTTTGCGCGTTGGCGAGTTCGGCCGCGAAGGCGGCCACGGTCTTTGGCCCGATGTCGAGCCCCTTGGTGCCGTCCGGGATCGCGTCAACCGCAACGGTTTGCGATCTGGCGTCGTCGGACACTTCGGTGGCCACCACGATGTCGGTGGGCAGCACGATCTTCGCGCCGCTCGACTCGAGGAACCCCCGGCACGCCTCGATCTGGTCCGGTTCCAGCAGCGAGTCGCCGACCTCGTGCCCCTGGGCCTTGAGGAAGGTGAAGCACATGCCGCCACCGACGAGCAGCTTGTCGACCTTGGGCAGCAGCGAGTTGATGACGGCGAGCTTGTCGCTGACCTTGCTGCCGCCTAGCGCCACCACGTATGGCCGCTTCGGATCGCTGCTCAGGGCACGCAACACTGCGAGTTCGTCACGCACGAGGTCACCGCAGTAGTGCGGCAGCAGGCGTGCGACGTCGTAGACGGAGGCATGCTTGCGGTGAACCGCGCCGAACGCGTCCTCGACGAACGCTCCGCCCGCGTCCTCGCCGCCGGTGAGCAGCGCAAGGCGACGCGCGAACGAGGCGCGTTCGGCGTCGTCCTTGCTGGTCTCGCCCGGGTTGAAGCGCACGTTCTCCAGCAGCAGCAGTTCGCCGTTGCCGAGATCGCCGGCTAGCAGCCGCGCACTCTCGCCCACTGTGTCGAGGGCGAACTCGACGGGCCGGCCGAGCAACTTCGCCAGCCGATCGGCGACTGGGCGCAGCGAGTACTGCGGATCAGGTGCGCCCTTTGGCCGTCCGAGATGAGCGGCCACGATCACCCGCGCACCGTGATCAAGCAACCTGGTCAGCACCGGCAGCGATGCTCGGATACGCCCATCGTCGGTCACCCTCGGCTCGGCCGTCTTGGTGAGCGGAACGTTCAGGTCGCACCGGACCAGGATCCGCCGACCGGTGACCCCGTGTCGGAGCAGGTCGTCGAGGGTGCGCATTGTCGCGGCCTACAGCGACGAGCCGACGAGAACGGCCAGGTCGACGAGCCGGTTCGAGTAGCCCCACTCGTTGTCGTACCAGCCGACGACCTTCACCTGGTTGCCGATGACCTTGGTCAACCCGGCGTCGAAGATGCACGAGGATGGATCGGTGACGATGTCGGAGGAGACGATCGGATCTTCGGTATAGGAGACCAGACCCTTGAACGGGCCCTCTGCCGCAGCCTTGTAGGCGGCCTTGACCTCGTCGACGGTCGTCTCGCGGCCAACCGTGACGGTGAGGTCGGTGGCCGAACCGGTGATCACCGGGACGCGTAGCGCGAACCCGTCGAGCTTGCCCTTGAGCTTGGGCAACACGAGTCCGATCGCCTTCGCCGCGCCGGTGGAGGTGGGCACGATGTTCATCGCAGCGGCGCGCGCCCGGCGCAGGTCCTTGTGCGGCCCGTCCTGCAGGTTCTGGTCCTGGGTGTAGGCGTGGATCGTGGTCATCAAGCCCTTTTCGATGCCGAAGGCGTCGTCGAGGATCTTGGCAAGCGGCGCGAGGCAGTTCGTCGTGCAGGACGCATTCGAGACGATCGTGTGCGCGGCCGGGTCGTAGTCCTGGTCGTTGACCCCCATCACCAGGGTGATGTCTTCGTTCTTGGCGGGCGCGGAGATGATGACCTTCTTCGCACCGCCCTCGACGTGCGCCTTTGCCTTGCTCGCGTCGGTGAAGAAGCCGGTGGACTCCAGAACGACGTCGGCGCCGAGGTCAGCCCACGGCAACGCGGCGGGATCGCGCTCGGCGAAGATCTTGATCGTGTGACCGCCGACCCGGATGCCGTCGGCGACCGGCTCGACCTCGCCGGGGAATCGGCCGAGGATCGTGTCGTATTTGAGCAGGTGCGCCATCGTCGATACATCGGCGAGGTCGTTTGCTGCGACAACTTCGATATCGGCACCGGACTCGATGGCGGCGCGGAAGAAGTTGCGGCCTATGCGGCCGAAGCCGTTGATGCCCACACGAACGGTCACTGCATAGCTCCTTGGCACGTTGACTGCTCTGATCGCCTCTTGTTGCCGGGACGTCGAGCTGATCCTCGCGGGACGGCGTCGACCCGCGCCCGATTGGGAAACCCTAGCGGGTCAGTGCCGCCGCACAATTCACCCGTCGTCCGATCATCACGTACCGGGCATCGGGGTCTGACCTCCCGAAGACGTCAAACAACCTCGTCACGGAGGTACCGGGTCGGCGGGTTAGGGCGCGAGCATCTCCGGCGTCACCGCCGACTCGGTGTCGGGGACGCCGAGGTCGCTCGCCCGCTTGTCGGCCATCGCCAGCAACCGGCGGATGCGCCCGGCCACGGCGTCCTTGGTCATCGGTGGATCGGAAAGACTGCCCAGCTCCTCGAGGGAGGCCTGCTTGTGCTCGAGGCGGAGCCTGCCGGCCTGCAGCAGATGATCAGGTGCTTGGTCACCGAGGATCTGCATCGCGCGCTCGACCCGGGCGCCCGCCGCGACCGCCGCGCGTGCCGACCTGCGCAGGTTGGCGTCGTCGAAGTTGGCCAGCCGGTTCGCGGTGGCGCGCACTTCGCGCCGCATCCGGCGCTCTTCCCAGGCCAGGACGCTCTCGTGGGCGCCGATTCGGGTGAGCAGGGCCCCGATGGCATCGCCGTCGCGCACCACCACGCGGTCCGATCCGCGAACCTCGCGCGCCTTCGACGGCACCCCGAGCCGGCGGCCCACGCCGACCAGCGCGAGCGCCGCCTCGGTGGACGGGCAGGTGATCTCCAACGAGCACGCGCGCCCGGGCTCGGTCAGTGACCCGTGGGCAAGGAACGCGCCGCGCCATGCGGCCTCGGCGTCGGCGATGCCGCCGGCAACCACGTGGTGCGGCAGGCCACGCACCGGCCGCCCGCGCAGATCGACCAGTCCGGACTGGCGGGCCAGGCCCTCGCCGTCCTTCGTCACCCGCACCAGGTAACGGCTGCCCTTGCGCAGTCCCCCACCGGCCACGATCTGCACCTCCGAGCCGTGCCCGAAGATCTCGGCGATCTCCTTGCGCAGGCGGCGTGCGACCGAGCCGGTGTCGAGTTCGGCTTCGATGACGATGTGGCCGCCGATCAGATGCAACGCACCGGCAAACCGCAAGACAGTCGCCACCTCGGCACGGCGCGAGGTGGCGCGCGGCACCAGTACCCTGCTCAGCTCGTCCTTGACCGAGGCGGTCATCGCCATCAGCGTCCCCTCCTTCGCCGCCCGGCTCCGTCGAGTGCCACCTGGTAGGCGGCAGCAAGCCGGGCCGGGTCATGCCGCTCCGCGCTGTCTTCCGCGGCGATGCTTGACAGTACGAGACGCGCGCCGATGTCGCGCGCGTAAGCCCTCAGCGAATAGTGGTCGAGCACCGAATCCGAGTCCGCGACGATCGCGTCGATGAACAGCCCGCCGTGCCGGGCAGCGTGCTCGCCGAGAGCTCTCAACAGCTCCTCCGGGGAGAAATCATCGGTCTCACCGGCCTGCGGAACGAGATTGACCGTGACGACGACTGTGGCCGCCGTGGCCGCCAGCGCGTGGCCGAGCTCGCGAAGCATCAAGTGCGGGATCACGCTGGTGAACCACGAACCCGGGCCGAGTACCACGACGTCAGCCTCGCGCACGGCGTCGACCGCATGCGCGCACGCAGGAGCGCCGGGTGGCAGGAGCTGGATGCCGCGGACCCGCCCTGGCGTGGCGGCGATCGACGACTGGCCGCGGATGCGTCGCGTCCGCACCGGATCGTCCGGGTCGAAGCGGTCGACCTCGGCTATCAGGTCGAGCGGAACCGGGCTCATGGGCAGCACCCGGCCGACCGCGCCGACGAGTTCGGCCGCCTGCGCCAGGGCCTCGACCGGGTCGCCGACCTGCTCCATGAGCCCGGTGAGCAGTAGGTTTCCGACCGGGTGGCCGGCCAGCGCGCCCGTCCCGCCGAATCGGTGCTGCAGCAGATCGACCCAGGCTGTGTCGGGCGACTGGCTGCCGGCCAGGGCGGCCAGGGCCATGCGCAGGTCGCCGGGCGGCAGCACACCGAGCTCGCGACGGATGCGCCCCGAGGAGCCGCCGTCGTCGGCGACCGTGACGACCGCGGTGAGATCGGTGGTGAGCAGCCGAAGCGCCGACAGCGAGGCGTGCAGTCCGTGCCCGCCGCCGAGAGCTACCGCGCGCAACGGGCCAGACCTACTAGGCCTACTCACGCCCGAGATCCCGATTCACCACAGTCGCTCGCACACCCATCCCGGTGAGGCGTTCGGCGAATTGTCGTGCCATGACGACCGACCGGTGCTTGCCGCCGGTGCAGCCCACCGCGAGGGTGAGGTAGTGCTTGCCCTCGCGGGTGTAGCCGGCGCCGATGATCTCCAGAATTTCGGTGTAGCGATCGACGAACTCGCTCGCCGCTTGCTGAGAGAGCACGTAATCGCGTACCTCGTCGGCTTCGCCGGTCTGATCTCGCAGCTCCGGGATCCAGAACGGGTTCGGCAGGAACCGCACGTCGACGACGAGGTCCGCGTCGACCGGGAGGCCGTACTTGTAACCGAATGACACGACTGTCGCCCGCAGCGCGGGCCGGCCGTCCATGTCGCCTCCGGTGGCGAAGGCTCGCTCGATCTCGCGGCGCAATTGATGAATCGAGCGGTCGCTGGTGTCGAGCACCAGATCGGCCTCACCGCGCAGTCCTTCCAGCAACGTGCGTTCGGCAGTGATCCCGTCGATCAGCCGGCCGTCGCCCTGCAAGGGGTGCGCCCGCCGGACGCTCTCGAAGCGCCGAACCAGAACCTCGTCGCGCGCTTCGAGGAATAGCACGCGCGTCCCCATGCCGCGCTCGGACAGGTCGCGGATAACGGCGCGAAGGTCGGAGGAGAACGCCCGGCTGCGCACGTCCATCACCACTGCGATCCGCGTTATGGCGCCCTGGGTTCGGCTGCCGAGATCGACCATGGTCGCGATGAGTTCGGGCGGCAGGTTGTCGACGACAAAGAAGCCGAGATCCTCCAGGCACTTCGCGGCAGTGCTGCGCCCTGCTCCGGACAGGCCGCTCACCACAACGGTCTCGAGGGCGCCGCGCTCGGCTGGGGGCGGATCAGTGGGTGGATCAGCGGGCGGCAATGTGCTCACTGTCGGCTCCTGACTTCGCGCTCTGGTACATCGCTATTGGCCGGCCTCGTCAAGGACCTCGCCGGTCGTGACGTTGACGGCAGGCCCGCTGGACCTGCTCGCATCGTGCAGCGACGCGACAATGGCCTCGGCCGTCTTGCGGCCGATTCCGGGCACAGCCTCGACGTCGGCGACATCGGCCTGGCGCAACCGCTTGATCGAACCGAACTTGGCGAGCAATGCCTTACGGCGCGTCTCGCCCAGGCCGCTGATGCCGTCGAGTACGGATGTCGTCATCGCCTTGGACCGCTTCTGCCGGTGGAAGGTGATCGCGAAACGGTGCGCTTCATCGCGGACCCGCTGCAGCAAGTAGAGCGCCTCGGACGTGCGGGGCAGGATGACCGGGTACGACTCGCCGGGCAGCCACACCTCCTCCAGCCGCTTGGCAAGGCCGACGAGCGCGACCTCGTCGATGCCGAGTTCGTCGATCACGGCACGCGCGGCGGCGACCTGTGGGGCACCACCGTCGACGACTAGCAGGTTAGGCGCGTAGGCGAACTTCTTCGGCCGCCCGGTCGTCGGGTCGATGCCGGGCCGGGCGTCGGCGTCCGGGTCGGCCTCGATGTCGTCGACGCCTGCTTCGCCCGTCGCCACGCGTTCGTCCAGGTAGCGGGCAAACCGTCTCCGGACCGCCTCGGCGATCCAGTCGGTGTCGCCGCCGCTCTCGCGCATGGCGAAGCGTCGGTACTCGCTCTTGCGCGCCAACCCGTCCTCGAAGACGACCATGCTCGCGACGACGTTGGTGCCCTGCACGTGGCTGACGTCGAAGCACTCGATGCGCAACGGCGCCACCGGCAGGTCGAGGGCGTCCTGCAGTTCGGACAGTGCCTGCGAGCGGGCGGTGAGGTCGGAGGCGCGTTTGAGCTTGTGCTGGGTGAAGGCCTGCCCGGCGTTTCGCCCGACGGTTTCGAGCAGCGCACGCTTGTCGCCACGCTGCGGCACCCGAAGGGCGACCCGGCTGCCCCGGCGCTGAGTGAGCCAGTCGCTCAGCACGCCCGCGTTCTCGGGCAGTTCCGGGACGAGAATCTCACGCGGGATGGCCGCGGCGTCTTCGCGCTCCTCTGCCGCGCCGTAGAACTGGCTGACGAAATGCTCGACCAGATCACCGGTCGTGATGTCCTCGACCTTGTCGATCACCCAGCCGCGCTGGCCACGCACCCGGCCGCCGCGCACGTGAAACACCTGAACGGCGGCTTCCAGCTCGTCCTGCGCGAACGCAACGACATCGGCATCGGTGCCGTCGCCGAAGACGACGGCCTGCTTCTCCATCGCCCGACGCAGCGCTTCGACGTCGTCGCGCAACCTGGCGGCACGTTCGAACTCCAGGTCGCGACTGGCCTGATTCATCTCACGTTCGAGCCGCTTGATGAGCTGGTCGGTCTTGCCGGCCATGAAGTCGCAGAAGTCCTCCACGATCCCGCGGTGCTCGTCGGCGGACACCCGCCCGACGCACGGCGCGCTGCACTTGCCGATGTAACCGAGCAGGCACGGACGACCGATCTGGCCGGCACGTTTGAACACACCGGCCGAGCAGGTGCGCGCCGGGAACACCCGCAACAACAGGTCGAGCGTCTCGCGAATTGCCCACGCGTGTGAGTAGGGACCGAAGTAGCGAACTCCCTTGCGTTTGGCGCCGCGCATCACCTGCAGGCGTGGGAACTCCTCGTAGAGCGTCACCGCGAGAGAGGGATATGACTTGTCGTCGCGGTAGCGGACGTTGAAGCGCGGATCGAATTCCTTGATCCACGAGTACTCCAGTTGCAGCGCCTCGACCTCGGTGCGGACGACCGTCCATTCCACGCTGGCCGCCGTTGTGACCATCTGCCGGGTGCGCGGGTGCAGCAGCGAAAGGTCGGCGAAGTAGGAGTTCAACCGCTGGCGAAGGCTCTTCGCCTTGCCGACGTAGATGACCCGGCGATGTTCGTCGCGGAATCGGTACACACCTGGCCCGACGGGGATGGTGCCTGGCGCGGGGCGATACGTCGACGGGTCAGGCACGCCACCGAGCCTAATGTTTCAGGGTGTCAGCGGTCGGCTCGCCACGTAGTCGTCGATCTCGCCGAGAAGAGCCGACTTGCCCGCGTCGTCCAGGAACGAGGCATGCACGGCGCTGCGGGCGAGCGCCGCCAGCCCCGCCTCGTCCAGGCCAAGCAGTTGCGCCGCGATCTCGTACTCACGGTTCAGCGTCGTCGCGAACATCGGCGGGTCGTCGGAATTCACGGTGACCGGCACGCCGGCCGCGACGAGGGCAGGCAGCGGGTGCTCGGCGAGCGAGGGCACGGCCCGGGTGCGGACGTTCGAGGTCGGGCAGACCTCCAGGACGATGCCGTTGCTCGCAAGATAGGCCAGCAGTTGCGGGTCGCGCACGGCCGCGATGCCGTGGCCGATGCGCTCGGCGCCGAGATGGTTGATCGCGTCCCAGATCGTCTCGGGGCCGGTCGACTCCCCCGCGTGCGGGACGCTGTGCAGGCCCGCGGCACGCGCCTGCTCGAACTGCGCGGCGAACTGCGGACGTGGCACACCGCGTTCCGGCCCGCCCAGCCCGAAGCTGACCAGACCGTCCGGTCGGTGCTTCAGTGCGACCTCGAGGGTGAGATCGGCGGCCGGTATCCCGGCCTCGCCGGGAATGTCGAAGCACCACCGAAGGTCGATGCCGAAGTCCGCGGCGGCCCGGCTGCGCGCGTCCTCGACGGCCTCGCAGTAGGCCTCGGCCGCGATGCCGCGGATCACCGACGAGTAGGGGGTGAGCGTCACTTCGGCGTATCGGACGGTCTGCGCCGACAGCTCCCGTGCGATCTCGTAAGTGAGCGTCCAGATGTCGTCCGGGTCGCGGATGAGATCGACGACAGACAGGTAGACGTCGATGAAATGCGCGAAGTCAGTGAAGGTGAAGTACTCGGCCAGCTGATCAGGATCGGCCGGGACCGGTGTCGCTCCGGCGTAGCGGGAAGCCAGTTCCGCGACGATCCGGGGGGAGGCAGAGCCGACATGGTGCACGTGCAGTTCGGCCTTGGGCATGCTCGCGATGAATTCGGCGTGTTCACTCACGACCGTCATTCTGACACAACCATGTCCGGTTTCTGTATCGAGTTTCAGCCTTGATCACCGTATGACCGAGATCACTCTCCGGAGTACATTCGTACGGTGCTGGTGACCGGGTGCTTCCTCGCTGTCGGGGTGCTCCTGGGAGTGGCAGCGCTGGCGAAACTTGCCGATCCCGCTCCGATCGCCCGCGCACTCACCCGGGTCGTGCCGTCGCTGCGATACCGCTCCGGGCGCGCCGTTGCGCGAGTAGCCGGACTTTCCGAACTCGGTGTTGCGATCGCCGCCGTCGGCTGGGGCTCGCGCGCTGCAGCGGCGCTGCTGGCCGCGGCATACCTCGCGTTCGCCGCCGTGGCTGCCCGGCTGCTCGTTGTCGCGGCAGGCACGGACTGCGGCTGCTTCGGCAAGGTGAGTGCGCCCGTACGGCCAGTCCACATGGCGGCCAATCTGGTCGCAGCGGCGATCGCGGCGTGCGGTATCGCCTTTCCACCGGGCGATGCCGCGCATGTCCTCGCCGATCAGCCGTGGGCGGGCGTGCCGTTCGTCGGCGGCGTCTTGCTGCTCGCCTGGCTTGGTTATCTGACGTTCACCGCGTTGCCCGATCTGCTCACCGTTGCCGCCGAGGTCAGGTGAAGGAGTCCCGATGATCGCGTTAGTCGTGATCGAGACCGCCGCGCTCGCTCTGCTGGCGGTGCTGGTCGCCGGGTTGCTTCGCAGCCACGCCACCATCCTGCGGCGGCTGCACGCGCTCGATGGCGGCGAGGACGGCACGCAAGATCGCCGCACGCTGCTCGGTACCCCGCAAGTCCAGTCGGCACGGCTCAACACGATGCCCGGCATCCCGAACCCGGAACAGCTCGAGACGGCCGTGGACGCGGATCCGGCCGGGCGCGCGGCGCACGACATCGTCGGAACGACACCGGACGGCGGCACCGCGGTCATCCGCACGGTCGGCGTCGCGCAGCACACGGTGATCGCCTTCCTCTCGTCGGGATGTGTCACCTGCCAGGAGTTCTGGGATGAGTTCGCGCGGCCTCGCGCAGTCCGCCTGCCACGAGAAACCCGGCTGATCATCGTCACAAAAGGACCCGACGAGGAGAGCCCGGCCGAAGTCGACCGGCTGCAGCCACCAGGCACCGAAGTCATCATGTCCAGCCAGGCGTGGGCCGATCACGCCGTGCCCGGCTCGCCGTACGTGATCGCGATCGACGGGCCGTCCGGACGGGTCAAGGGCGAAGGCACCGGAATGTCGTGGGCACAGGTCGCACGACTTCTCGCGCAGGCCACCGGCGACCTCGCCTACCTGTCAGACACCGATCTGCGAAAGCACAAGCCGGGTGCGGACGCAGACCGTGAAACGCGCGCCGACCGCGAACTGCTGGCCGCGGGGATCTTGCCCGGCGATGCGAGCCTCTATCCGCAGGACCAGCCGCCCAGCGGCGCGACCGCAAGCCCGCGATGAGCACGCCGACCCTCGCCGGGCACGGCATCGCCGTCAGACTCCCCGGCGGCTGGGAAGGCCGCATTGCGCTGCGCGCCGGCACCACTACCGAGGTGAGCACGTTGGCCCAGCCGGCCGTGGCCCGGGACGTACTGGTGCAGGCGACGGGAATCGCCCGCCCGGTCGTGCATCTGGCCAACTTCGGGCTGCCGGGCGAGCGAGGCGACTTCGGATCTGGCGCCGTCGACCTGATGGGCCCGCGCCACGTCTTGCTGGTTCTGTTCGAGCACGGTCCGGACAGCGTGGGCACCGCGTTGTTCCAGGCCAGCGAGATGCCGATGCCGCAAGCACATCAGTTCCATCCGAACACCCTGCAGCGAAGGATCCCCGGCCATCTCGGCTACCAGCGGTTCTTCACTCACGCCGGGCGGGCGTTCTGCCTCTACGCCGTCCTCGGCTCCACCCTCGACGTGCCGGCGATGGCGGCCGAGGCTCGATCGGTTCTCGCTGCGACGGAGGTGAGGCCGCAATGAGCACGGGCACCCAGACGATGTCAGAGCGCCTCGTCACCAAGCTGGCAAGCGGGCTGTTCGGCAGACGAACGAGCCGGCGCAGCTTCCTGACCGCGTCCGCCGTGGTCGGATCGGCCATCGCGATCGACCCGTGGACCTTCGTCACGAAGCCGGTCAGTGCGTACGCCACCGTCTGCGGGGCCGGTTCGGAGTGCGCGGACGGCTGGTCGGCGTTTTGCTGCACGATCAATAACGGGGCGAACAGCTGCCCGGCGGGTTCGTTCGTCGGCGGCTGGTGGAAGGCGGACCGCTCTTCGTTCTGCTGCGGCACGGCCCGTTACTACATCGACTGCAACGCGAAATGCGGCAGCAGCTGGCGCTGTCGCTGCAACACCACGACCTGCGATCACCGCCGGGTGGCGTGCAACCAGTTCCGCTACGGGCAGTGCAATCGGCAGATCGCCTGCTACGGGCCGGTGGTGTGCCGCGTGGTCACCTGTACGCCGCCGTGGCAGTTCGACCACGCCTGCTCGTCGACGAGTGCCACCGACAACGCGACCCTGACGCACAGCGCGCCCTGCCTGCCGGGTAGTTGCCCGTCGGCGATCACCCGGTACTGGTACGACCTCGGCGGTCCCGGCGGCGTTCTCGGCAAGGCGACTTCGGCCGAGGGCACGCTGCGCGATGGCAGATCGCGCGGGCGCCGGTTCCAGCACGGGGTCATCTATTCGGTGCCCGGCAGCGGAACGCACGACGTCCGCGGAGTCGTCTGCCAGGTGTTCGACGCGCAGGGCGGCACCTACGGCCAGCTCGGCCTGCCGATTTCGGGTCTGCGGGTCACCAACGACCACAAGGGGCACTACCAGGATTTCCAGCACGGAGTGATCTTCTCGATGCCCGGGCTCGGCACGCACGACGTGCACGGCTCCGTCTACACCGAATACGCGCACATGCGCGGGCCGGCCGGCTTCCTCGGCTATCCGACCAGCGCACTGGCTCTGACGGGTAACCGGCGCGGCAAGGTTCAGCATTTCCAGCACGGGGTCATCTGCCTGCGCGACGGGCTGGGCACGCACGAGGTGCACGGCGCGCTCTACACCGCCTACAACGCCGCCGGCGGCGCGTCCGGCTCACTCGGCTTCCCGGTCAGCGATGTGTACACCAGCGGGCCGAACCGCCGCAGCGACTTCGAGCACGGCAGCCTGATCTACGACCCGAAGACCGGGCGGGTCATCAGGAGACCCAGATGACGGGCACGAGCGAATGGACGGAGCCCACATGACCGGACTGGTCATCCTCGCTGTCGTAACGGCGTGCGGTGCGGCTGTGCGCTCGACCTGGTCGCCGTGCGGCCTGTCGATGCTGTCGACGATCACGCCGCTGACCGAGCGGGCACGCGGCCATCGCTACGCGGTGACCGTGGTGTGGTTCGCGCTCGGTGCCATTGCCGGTGGAGCGGCTCTCGGCGCGGTTGCCGCTATGTTCGCGGTGCTCGTGCACCTGCTCGCCCTGCCGGCCACAGCTGCGCTCGCGGCTGCCGCCGCACTCGCCGCCGTCGGGCTGGCCGCCGACCTCGACGTCGGCGGGGTGCGCGTGCCGACGCATCCTCGCCAGGTCAATGAGACCTGGCTCGGCCGCTATCGCCGCTGGATCTACGCGAGTGGGTTCGGCGCGCAGATCGGCGCCGGCCTCGCGACCTACGTCATGACGGCGGCCGTTTACCTCACAGTGGTGCTGGCCGCGCTCACCGGCTCGCCGATGACAGCACTGGGCATCGGAATGCTCTTCGGCGCGGTGCGCGGACTGGCCGTGCTCGCCGGGCGCACCGCCACCACCCCGGAGCGGACGCGGTCGCTGCATGCGCGCCTTTCCGAGTGGGAGCCGGCGTCGCGCCACCTCGCTGCGGGTCTGCAAGCTGCAGTTGCGGTGAGTGCCACCGGCTGGGCATTCGGCTCGGCGTTGCCGGCAACGGCGGCTGCGATGGCGTGCGCAGCATTCGTCGCAATCGAGATCGCCTCGACGCGGCGCGCTTCTCGCGATCGTGCAACTCTCGGCGTCGTAGGAACGCCGAAAGTTGCACGATCTGGGTACGCGGGGGCGGGTAGCCGGCGCGGACGGCGCGCCGTCCGCGCAAGCTTGCCCCAGCGCCGCCCTCAGTCGTTGCCCGTGGAGTGAGTGTCGGCCGGTCGGCACGGATCCGCGCAGTCGATGCAGATCTCGACGCGCGCACCCGTCATTTCGTCGTCTTCGCCCGGCGGCGCCGAGTCGGGGCGGCCAGCGGCGGGGGTGCGTCGAGCACATGCCGCAGGAACTTGCCGGTGTGCGATGCCTCGACCTCGATGACCTGTTCCGGCGTCCCCAAGGCCA
>CAVTEA010000021.1:0-11870 GCA_963733615.1 uncultured Actinomycetes bacterium | reverse complement strand
GCTGGTTCGATCCCAGCAGCGCCCACCCCCAGATGCCCCAGAAACACTGAGGGCAGGGGCATCTAAGCAAGATCACGTGCCCTCCGAAATCGGCGCCGCCTGCCCCGCTGGGGCGAACCGTGCACGAAGTGATCGCCGACGCTGACGAGGCGGATCGCCGCGACGGCATCGATGTGATCGGGTCGCCGTCGTCCCCAATGTCGTTGCTCTGCGGGCTACTCGACCGCTGGGCGCGCCATTGAGGACGTGATGGCGTTTGGCCTCCGGCGCCATCACCGCGTTGCATCTGGTGCCCTCCGGGCGCGCGCAACCGGCCCCGGGTCGGCGCGGGCTGTCATCTCTACGAGTCGGCTCGGGTTTCGTGACCGACCGTCCGCCGTCTGCTCGACCGTGGCGGCTTCGGCGTGACCAGCCGTCGTCTACGTCAACTGGCTCTTTCCTGCGCTCTAGAACTTCCACTCGGCGAGTGACCCAGTGCCGCCGAATGTATTCGGGTCGTAGACCAGCGCACCATGACCGGGAGAGTCGTAGGTCAAGTACCCGGTCACAGTCTCACCAGTGTGCAAAGTGCCCGAACTGAACCACGGCTCCAGGCCCATCGTGCCGTCGAGGTGACCGCCGTCAGGGTTCCGGACGTACCAATCGAACTCGTTGTAGTCGACGTTGCCCGCAGTCGCGGTGACCTTGATCTTGAGCGAGACGAACACATTACCGGGTGACGGCGTCGTGTACCCGTCGTCGAAAGACTTATCGGAGCGCGGGCGCGTCACGACGATGTTCCATGCACTGCCGTCATCACTGGTGAATGACTCGGTCACGCCGAACTTGCCGATCGTGGGACCGGCGTCCGCCGGAGGCGCAGTGTCGGCCGGAGTCGGAGTCTCGACCGCAGACGGAGTCTCGCCGGGCAGTTGTGTGTCGGCGGGCAGTTGGGCGGATGGGCTGGTGCTCGTCGCTGGGGTCGCAGCATGCTTCGACCCGCCGCTTAGCCCTACCGCGCTGCCGATGCTGGCTAGCACGAGTAATGCGGCGATGCCGACAGCCACGTTACGGCCGGTGTGCTTCCGCCTCATCATCGGCGGTCCGGGCGGCAGTGGCTGCCACTGCTGCCCGTCCCACCTGTACTGGATGCCGGTGATCGGGTCGGTGTGGATCGTGGGTGGTGTGCTCATGGCTGGTTCCCCCTCGTTGAACCAGACGGTCCGCGTTAGACGGCGAGGACGGAAGATGCGAACGTCCCGACGAACGTCCCTAGGAACGCGCGACGAACATCCCTACTGGACGACCGGGGCCGGCAACCTGCTCAGTCACCTCGACCCGGCGGCGTCGCAGACAGAACGGCGGCGCCGCCACCTTCGAAGGGTGACGGGCCCCGCGTGTTCGGTGAGATCTACTCGTTGGGCTCGTCGTTGACGCGTTCATCGAACTCGCCGAGCGCCTACGTCTCGGTGAGGCTGCCGCCGCGATGGTGCGCGCCGACAACCCTGGCCGCACGCCCGACCGTCGAGACCGGAATTAGTCAAATGGACTCAAGTGTCATCAGGCGAAGCCCCTCAAGGCGTAGTGCTACCTGGAGGGTGAGTAACTATGACAACTCTGACACTGCGTGACACGTGGCGTTACCCGTTCGCTGACTTCGACGCTCTGTTCCGGTCATTCGGCACCGACGTCGCGCGGCAGGGTTTTCGCCCAGCCGCTGAGGTCACCCGCGAGGGCGAGGACGCGGTTGTCCGCGTCGAACTGCCCGGCCTGAACCTCGACCGCGACGTGACCGTCGAGATCGACCGCGGCACGCTCGTGATCCGTGGCGAGCGACGTGACGACCGAACTGACGAGCGCGACGGGCGCGTGCTGCGCGAGGTCCGTTATGGCGCGTTCCGCCAGACATTCAAGCTGCCGGCCCACGTGGCCGGGGGCGACCTCAGCGCCACCTACGACGCGGGCGTGCTCGCGGTTCGAGTGGCCGGCGCCTATCGCGGTTCGACCGCACAGCGCATCCCGGTCACCGTAGGAGCCGCAGCGCTCGACGCGGCCGATGCCGCCGGCGAGGGTAACGCCACTTCTGAGGCGTAACCGCCGGCAATCCGACGAGGGCCCGGTCCGCATGCAGCGGGCCGGGCCTTTGTGCCGTCCAGTGCTGTCCAGTGCTGTCCAGGGCGCACCTCGCCGGGGTACGGCAGGGGTAGGTTCGCGTTCGTGCCGCTGCTCGCTGACGTCGTCGCCGCGCTTGAGGAATGGTTCGATCCGCGCTGGGCACAGCCGTGGGACGCGGTCGGCCTGACCTGCGGCGATCCCGGCGAACCGATCGAGCGCATCGTCGTCGCGGTCGACGCGGTACCGGCCACCGTCGAGCAGGCCGAGCGGGCGGGTGCGCAACTGCTGCTCACGCACCACCCGCTGCTGCTCACGGCCGTCCACGGCGTCGCGGCGGTCGATCCGAAGGGCCGGCTCGTCCATCGGATGATCCGCGGCGGCATGGCTCATTACGTTGCGCACACCAATGCCGACGTCGCCGACCCGGGCGTCTCGGATGCGCTGGCCGCGCGCCTCGACCTCACCGCGTTGCGACCGCTTGACCCGGAGCCGGTCGAGGCCCCGGACAAGCTCGTGGTGTTCGTCCCGACCGACGACGCGCAACGGCTGATCACCGCGCTGGCGGACGCGGGCGCTGGCCACATCGGCGACTACGAACGCTGCGCCTGGACGACGATCGGGGTGGGCACGTTCCGGCCCGGACAGCACGCCAATCCGGCCATCGGCCAGGCCGGCCACATCGAGACCGTCGCCGAGACCCGCGTCGAAATGGTGGTGCCGCGGCGGCGACGCGGCGAGGTGGCAGCGGCGCTGCGCCGCGCGCACCCTTACGAGGAGCCGGCATTCGATCTCTACCCGCAGGTCGCCGTGGCCGGCAGGCGGGGATCGGGGCGGGTCGGCCGGCTGACGACGCCGATGCGGCTTGATGAGTTCGTCCGGCACGCCGCCCGTGCCCTGCCAGGAACCGTCTGGGGTGTGCGTGCCGCGGGCGACCCGCAACGTCAGGTGGGCACCGTGGCCGTATGCGGTGGTTCGGGGGCGTCACTCATCGCCGCCGCTAGAGGCGCCGGCGCCGACGCGTTCGTCACGGCTGACCTGAAGCACCATCCGGCCGTCGAGGCGGTCACCGAGCGCGGCCGCGACGCGATGGCGCTTGTCGACGTCGCCCACTGGGCCAGCGAGGCGCCATGGGTCGACGCGGTAGCGGTGCGCCTGCGCGAGCGTTTCGGCACTACGGTGGACGTCACCGCGTCCACCATCGTCACCGACCCGTGGTCCCTGCATGAATCGAGTGCCAGTCAGCCGTGAATGCCGATCCCGCCGCGCAGCTTCGCCTTCTCGACCTGCAAGCCGCCGACACCGCGCTCGCCCAGCTCGCCCATCGCCGGGCGCATCTGCCTGAGATCGCCGCCCTGGCGGCATCAGCGGCGAGCACCGAACAGCTACGGGGCGACTCGCTCGATCTTCGCACCCGACTCGACGACGCGGCCGCCGACCAGCGCCGCATCGAGAACGAGGTCGATACCGTCCAGACCAGGGCGAAGCGCGACGATCAGCGGCTCGCGTCGGGCGGGCTGCCGGCTAAGGAGCTCGAAGGGCTGCAGCACGAGATCGTGTCCTTGGGCCGGCGTCAGTCCACGCTCGAGGACGAGCTGCTCGAGATCATGGAGCAGCGCGAGACGATCGAGGCCGAGCTTGCGACGCTCACGGCGAAGCAGGAAGCCCTGTCGGCCGACACGGCCGAGTTGGTAGCCAACCGTGACGCGACCTTCGCCGAGATCGACGCCGCGGCCGCGCAGCGGACGGCCGACCGTGAGGCGCTCGCTGCGCAGCTGCCGGCCGACCTTCGCGCGCTCTACGACAAGGTGCGTGCGTCGAGCGGTGGTGTCGGTGCCGCGATGCTGCGTCGCCGCCGCTGCGAGGGCTGCCATCTCGAGCTCGCCGGTAACGAGCTGAGTGCAGCGCGTGCCGCTGCCCCCGCGCAGGTGCTGCGCTGCGACAACTGCCGTCGAATCCTGGTCCGCAGCGACGAGTCTGGGCTGTGACGCGCCACGTCATCGTCGAGGCCGACGGCGGTTCGCGCGGAAACCCAGGACCAGCAGGCTATGGCGCGGTAGTGATCGATGCGTCCACTCACGAAGTACTCGCCGAACGCAAGGACTTCGTCGGCCACGCGACGAACAACGTCGCCGAGTACCGCGGGCTGATCGCCGGGCTGCAGGCTGCCGCCGAACTCGGCGCGAGTTCGGTCGCCGTCCGCATGGACTCCAAGCTCGTCGTCGAGCAGATGGCGGGACGGTGGCGGGTCAAGAACGACCGCCTGCGCCCCCTCGCTGACCAGGCAGTGGCACTGTGTGCCGCATTCGACGAGATCAGCTTCGAGTGGATTCCGCGCGAGCAGAACACGCACGCCGACCGCCTCGCCAACGAGGCGATGGATCTCGCTGCCGGCGAGCCGGCCGCGCCGCCGCGCGCCGGTGTGCCGGCGTGGGCGCCGCCCGCGGGCACGCCCACCCGGCTGGTTCTCGTCCGGCACGCGGCCACCGAGCATTCCCCGCAGCGCCGCTTCTCCGGACGTAACGATCTGCCGCTGTCCGACGCCGGTGAGCAGCAGGCCGCGACACTGGCCACGCGCGCGGCGTCGTTCGGCGACGTCGCCGCGGTCGTGACCTCGCCACTTCGGCGGGCCAGGCAGACGGCGGACCTGCTCGCCGCTGCTCTCGGCGTCCACGTCGATGTCAGCGACGGCATGGTCGAAACCGACTTCGGCGAGTGGGAGGGGCTGACATTCGCCGAGGTCGAGCAGGGCTGGCCCGGCGAGCTCGCCCGCTGGCTCACCACGCTCGACGCCGCGCCGCCCAAAGGAGAATCCTTTGCAGAGGTGACCAACCGGGTCCGCCGGGCGCGTGATGCGGTGATCGCGAGTCATCCCGCCGCAACGGTTGTCGTCGTCACCCATGTCACGCCTATCAAGACGCTGCTCCGGTTGGCCCTCGACGCTCCGATCAGCGCGATGTCGCGCATTCACCTCGATCCCGCGTCGGTGACCGTCGCGGATTACTTCGCCGACGGAACGCCGTCCATCCGGCTCGTCAACGACACGAGTCACCTGGTGATGCCACCGCCCACATGAGCGGGGTGGCCGCCGAGGTCCTGTCTGCCGCACTCCTGGTGGCGGTGCTGGCCTTCGCGGTGGCACGCCCCAAGGGGTGGCCCGAGGCGGTTCTCGCGGTGCCCGCGGCGGGAATCGTCGTGGCCGTCGGTGCGGTGTCGGCCAAGCACGCGCGCGCAGAAGTCGACCGACTGCTCCCGGTGGTCGCCTTTCTCGCCGCGATACTCGTGCTGGCGCAGCTGTGTGACGACGATGGGCTCTTCGCGGCCTGCGGCGCGCTGATGGCCCGCACTTGCCGGGGAAAGCCTGCCCGGTTGCTGGTCGCTGTCTTCGTCGTCGCTTCGCTCGTCACGGCAGTGCTCAGCCTGGACGCGACGGTCGTTCTGCTGACGCCGGTGGTCTTCGCCACGGCGGCAACCATGCAGTCGCGCCCGAAGCCACACGTGTACGCATGCACGCACCTGGCCAATTCGGCGTCGTTGCTGCTGCCTGTCTCGAACCTCACCAACCTGCTGGCATTTGCGGCGAGCGGCCTGTCGTTCGCCCGGTTTGCCGCGCTGATGGCGTTGCCATGGCTGGTCGCAATCGCGGTTGAATATGCCGTATTCACAAGGGTATTCGCCGCAGACCTGACGCCGCCGGCACGGCAGTCGCGCTCGATCGCCCGGCCCGACGTACCAGTGTTCGTACTCGTCGTCGTCGCGCTGACCCTCGCGGGGTTCGTCGTAACGTCGTTCGCCGGTCTGAATCCTGTGTGGGCCGCACTCGGTGGCGTCGTCGTGCTCGGTGCTCGGACGCTCGCCCAGCGCCGAACGACGGTGCGCGAACTTGCCAACGCCGCGAGCCCGCTGTTCCTCGTCTTCGTGCTTGCGCTGGGAGTGCTCGTCCGTGCCGTCCTCGACAACGGACTCGGCACCGCCGTCGATCACGTCCTGCCCCATGGCGCGTCATTGCCTGCGCTGCTCGGGGTTGCCGCATGTGCCGCGGTGCTTGCCAGTGTCATCAACAACCTGCCCGCGGTCCTCGCGTTGCTGCCGGTCGCCGCAGTCGGTGGGTCGGGCCCGTTGCTGGCGGTGCTGATCGGCGTGAACATCGGCCCGAACCTCACCTATGTCGGCTCGCTCGCCACGCTGCTGTGGCGGCGCGTGCTACGCGAGCACGATTCGGAGCCCGCCCTGGGTGAGTTCGTGCGACTCGGGCTGTTGACCGTGCCTGCCGCGCTCGTCGCCGCAGTGGTAGCACTATGGCTGATGCTGGCCGCGATCGGAGGCTGACGACCGTGACGGTGCTCGTCTGGATCACCGAAGGCACGTGGGCGTCATGTGTCGACGCCGCTCGCGATCTTGTGCCTGCGCAAGCCGAGATCGTCCTGCTGCACGTCACGAGCGACGATGTCGCCGCTGCCGCGCATGGGGCGTTCGACGCGCTACTCGGCCGTGGCCATCGCGAGCGCGATCCCGGCACGCGGGTCGAGGCGTTGGCTGCGGGTGCGTCGTTCCAGCTTCTCGGCGCTGCCGCGCAACGGCTCGGTCGCAGCGGAGTCGCAACGATCGAGCGAAGCGGACGTGTCGAGCGCGAGGTCGTTTCGGCCGCCGATGGTGCGCAGTTGCTTGTCGTCGCCCGTGATGGCGACCGCAGCCGGCTCGGTCCGCGCAGCCTCGGTCAGGCAACACGATTCGTGGTCGACCATGCGCCGTGCCCGGTGCTGCTGGTCTGGCCGGAGGCCGCGCCGGGTATCGACTCGATCCCGCCACCGCCACCGCACCACTAACGAAATGCGCGCACGGCAAGCCACACGCCCACGCTGAGTCCGAATGCGACGATGGCCGCTCGCAGCACGCGTTCGTTGACGGACGCGGCCAATCGACCGCCGAGTATGCCGCCCACGAGTGCGGTCGGCGCAGTGATCGCCACCTCGAGCCAGTGCACCGGCCCGAACGCCACGAACGCCACAAGTGCAACGGTCGCGACCATCAGCGACACGATGCTCTTCAACGCGTTCGTCTCGCGTAGCGGAGCCGCCATGGTGAGGCCGATGACCGCAAGCAGGATCACGCCGAGCCCGCCACCGAAATAGCCGCCGTACACGGCGCCCAACCCGACGGCGACGAGCAACACGCGCGGATGCGTGCCGTGCTCGGTTCCTACCCGGCGGGCGATCGCCGGCTGCAGGGCGACGAGAAGCGTGGCTCCTATGACGAGGAAGGGGACCACGACGGTGAACGCGCGCGTGGGCGTCGACAGCAACACCGCGCATCCGAGAGCCGAACCGAGGCACGCGACGGCGGCGAGTCGGCGAGCCTGCGCGGTTTGACTCCGCACGAGTGGGCCGAGCCCGAACAGCGTGCCGATGTAGCCGGGCCACAGCGCGATCGAGTTGGTGACGTTCGCGGCGACGGTGCCCAACCCGGTGGCGATCAGCGCCGGGAACACGAGTAGGGACCCGCCTCCGGCGATGGAGTTCACGAACCCGCCGGCGAGACCCGCACCGCACAGCAGCACGATGTCGCCGGCGGTCACCTGGACGAGGCTATCGGGCACATCGGCACACGTCGCGAACTCTGCCGCGTTCGCGGCGAGTCAATGTTCGCGTCGGATGCGCGATGTCTACTCGGCGAGCAGTCGTTCGCCGTTGAAGACGCCAAGTTGCTCGCAGTACAGCTCGATGCCCGTGCCGTTCGGATCGCGGATGTACAAGCTGTCCTCGACGCCTCTGTCGGGACCGAGGTAATCCGTGCCCGCTTCGTCGAACTTCTTCTTGGCGGCGGCGAACTGCTCGGGCGAAACGGAGATCGCGATGTGCTGCACGTTTCCGATCGTTTCCTCGAAGGCCGGATGGTCGTGGCCGGGGAAGTCGAAGAAACCCAGCAGGTTCTGGTGGCCGATGTCGAAGAAGAAGTGCGTCGAGCCTGCGTAGTCGCGATTCTCGACGATCTCTACAACCGGAAAGCCGAGAAACCCCTGATAGAAGCGGATCGTTTCTTCGACGTCGCGGCAGATCAGTGCGATGTGATGCAACCCGCGCGCGGTTGTCGGCGGCCGGCCATCGCCGTTGAGGTACCTCTCACGCAGTTGTGCCCGACGTGTTCTGATCTCGTCGAGTTGGGCGCCTTGTGGCTGCGGCATCGCGACTCCTCTCGTGCATCGGACCGGTGCGACACGTCCACTCTTGGCCGCGCCACTGCGATCGGCAAGCGGCGCGATCCGCGTCCGCGTAGTATCGCGGCTGCGGCGGACGAGCCGACCGGGCGGCCGCGGCCAGGTTTCCAACTGGGAATCGAGTCGAGGAAAGTCCGGGCTCCATAGGGCAGGGTGGTTGTTAACGGCAACCCGGGGCGACCCGCGGGACAGTGCCACAGAGAACAGACCGCCGGGTCGCTTTATGCGATCCGGTAAGGGTGAAACGGCGGTGTAAGAGACCACCAGCGTTCTGGGTGACCAGAACGGCTAGGTAAACCCCACCCGGAGCAAGGTCAAGAAGGGTCGGCTGGGCAACCAGTCGGCTCGCGTAGGTGTTTGAGGGCGGCCCGCCCGAGCCTGCGGGTAGACCGCTAGAACCTGCTGGCGACAGCAGGTCGAGATGGATGGCCGCCACTCGGTGCGCGAGCGCCGAGACAGAACCCGGCTTACAGGTCGACTCGTCCGTCGCATCGATCTGCGCGCGCTGTCGAATCGCGGCGTATGCGTCGCGTTCTGCGCGAACACGCTCGTGTCGCGCGATGAAATTGCGAATCGTCATCGATGATTTTCGTGGCGTCGTTCGGGCACGTGCGTGCCGTCGCGGCTCGGAGAAAGACCTTATGACGTAGGGAGATTCTCGACCACACGGGTGATCGTGCTGCTGAGCGCGTGCAAAACACGCGATGCGACGGGATCGAACGCGACGGCGTGGCGTATTGACGGCGAAGCGCATTGCAGCGTCCACTGATCACGAAAGTTCTGCCACAAGGTTGCCTACAAGGAGGCACGGCATGACCGCACCTGCGAAGAAGGCTGCTGCAAAGAGGACTGCGGCGAAGAGGACGGTGGCGAAGAGGACGGTGGCCAAGAAGGCGCCTGCGAAGAGGGCTGCTGCGAAGAAGGCTCCGGCCAAGCGCACCACCGCGCGCAAGGTCACCGCGAAGAAGGCTCCCGCCAAGCGTGCAGTCGCGAAGAAGGCGCCTGCGAAGAGAGCTGCTGCGAAGAAGGCTCCAGCCAAGCGCACCACCGCACGCAAGGTCACCGCGAAGAAGGCTCCCGCCAGGAAGACGGCTGCCAAGAAGGTCAGCGCCGTCAAGAGGCCCGCTGCCAAGAAGGCTTCTGCGGTCAAGCGCGCGCCCGCCCGCAAGGCGACCGCTCGCAAGACCACCGTCACGAAGCGCGCGTAGGTAGCACGCCGGTCGTGCTCCCCAGGGCACGACCGGGCACCTGCACCACGAACGCCCCGGTTCGACTAGCAGCACGCTTCGTCGGCCGAAGCTGAGACAGTGGCGCCGTCACCGCACAGATCGCGGTGACGGCGCCACTGCCATATCCACTGGCCATGAACCAAGATCGTCTGTCCATAGTGGACAGTCGCGTCCGTGGTGCTCGCATCCGACGCGATTGCGTCAGGTGCGCTCGGTGGCTGGGAAGGTGCTGTCGCGTACGGTTCGGTTGGAAGGTCTAAGCCGCGATTGCCGCCCCGCCAAGGAGTCTGCTGTGCCCGATGTGATCGACGTTCGTCAGATGACTGTTGCCGTCCTCGGTGGTACGGGCGACCAGGGGCAGGGCCTGGCCTATCGCCTCGGCGGCGCAGGCGTGCGGATCATCATCGGCTCGCGGGACGCAGATCGTGCCGCCAAGTCGGCGGCTGGCCTCGCGGCAATGCTGCCGAACGCCACCGTCGAAGGCGCCGCGAACGATGACGCCAGCGCCCGCGCCGATCTCGCCATCGTGGCGGTGCCGTGGAGCGCTCACGAGCCGACACTGCGCGCGCTCGCCGACCAACTGGCCGGCAAGATCGTCGTCGACTGTGTCAACCCGCTCGGATTCGACGAGCGCGGTCCGTATCGGCTCGACGTCGCGCAAGGCAGTGCCGCCGAACAGGCGGCGGCACTGCTGCCGAACTCTCGGGTGGTTGGCGCGTTTCATCACGTCAGCGCGTCGACGCTGATGGATGCGCAGGTCACCGAACTCGACATGGACGTACTCGTGCTCGGCGACGACCGCGCCGCCACTGATGTCGTCCGCGACCTTGCCGGCTTGCTGCCGGGCGTGCGCGGCGTCTATGGCGGACGTCTGCGTAACGCCGGTCAGGTCGAGGCATTGACCGCGAATCTCATTGCGATCAATCGTCGCTACAAGGCGACATCGAGCATCCGCATCACCGGCATCTAAGCGGCAACGTGGCTTCGTGATCCACGAGAGGCGGGTCGCACCGCCGGTCGAGTTTCGTCAGTGGTACTCGTGCTCGGCTGCCGGGTAGCTACCGGCGCGCACCTCACCGCCGAACTGCTCGGCCGCAGTGCGCAGGATGCCGGTCAGGTCGGCGAACTCCTTGACGAACTTGGGTTTGCGCTCGCCCGTGCGCAGTCCGGCCATGTCCTGCCAGACCAGGACCTGGGCGTCGCAATCGGGTCCGGCGCCGATGCCGATCGTCGGTATGTGCAGTTGCGAGGTCACTTCGCGAGCCACCTCTGACGGCACGACCTCCATGACGACGGAGAATGCACCGGCGTGCTGCAGCGACTTGGCTGCCTGGAGCAGGCGGTGGGCCGCCTCGTCGCCGCGCCCCTGCACGCGGTAACCGCCGAGCGCGTTCACCGATTGCGGGGTCAAGCCGATGTGCGCCATGACTGGAATGCCGGCTCCGACAAGCGCCTCAACCTGCGGCACCACGCGGCGGCCGCCTTCGAGTTTGACGGCCTGAGCGCCACCGTCCTTCATGAAACGAGCGGCAGTGTCGAGCGCCTGCTGTGGCGAGGACTGGTAGCTGCCGAACGGCATGTCGGCCACGACCATCGCGCGCTTGGTTCCCCGGACTACGCCGCGCACGAGTGGAAGCAGTTCGTCGACGGTGACCGGAACCGTGGTGTCGTAGCCGTAGATCACGTTTGCGGCCGAGTCGCCCACCAGCAGGACGGGGATGCCGGCGTCGTCGAAGACGCGCGCCGTCGAATAGTCGTAGGCGGTGAGCATTGGCCACCGCTCGCCGATCTCTTTTGCGTGCTGCAGGTCGCGGATCGTTACGCGCCGGTTCTGCACGCCGCCGTACAAGGATTCAGACATTGCTGCCCCACTTTCTCCTCGAGGCCGGCTCGGCCGGTCCCCGGGCTCATCTGTGGACGGATGCCCTCATCGTGCGCTGTGACGCGCCGGATGTCTGCAGATGACCGGCGAGAAATAGATGACGGTTCGGGTAAACCCGTCTCGCGCCATCGATTACTGATCGGCAGCCGGCGGTCGCGGCCGAACGATTTGAAGCTGATCTTCGGCCCGGGCGGATACTGGCGTCGTTTCCATTCGGCTGAATCGACCATGCGCGCCACCCGCGCGACCAGCGCGGGATCGTAACCGGCGTCGACGAGATCGGCGATGCCCGCATCGCCATCGACATAGCGGGACAGGATCGCGTTGAGAAGTTCGTAGTCGGGCAGCGAGTCGCTGTCGAGTTGGCCCGGGCGAAGCTCCGCCGACGGCGGCTTCTCGATGGAGTTGGGCGGGATCGGCAGTGTCTCGCCGCGAGCGTTCGCCTCGGCGTTAC
>CAVTEA010000020.1:0-7277 GCA_963733615.1 uncultured Actinomycetes bacterium | reverse complement strand
TCGGGTCATCTGCACGGCACTTGCCTGCCTTTGCGCCGCGGTGAGTGCGGCGACCTGGCCCGCGACTGTCTGCGCCGGCGTGTGGGTTGGTACCGGTCTGGTCGCATCCGGTCAGTTCGTGGCGGCGGTCCGCTCCAGCTGACGCGCAATCGTTATGCAGCAGCGTCAACCGGTCCCCGCGTCAGGCCCGATATCGGCCGCACTCGCTGCTGACCGGAGCGGGCCTAAGCCGGGCCGATCAGCTCGGCGACGATCACCGCCGAGAGGGCCACCGAGCGGCAGCCCGCCGCCCGGATGCGTCGAGCCGCCCACGAGATAGAGCCCGCGTACCCGTGACGCGTTGCGCGGGCGGCGCATGCTCGACCGCAGGCCGTGCAGCGCAGCCCCGTGGATCGCGCCGCCAGGGGCGCTGGTGCGCCGCTGGATGTCGGCCGGGGTGAGCGTGTGGCTGAATACGATGCGCTCGCGCACGGGCAGTCCCCGGGCGGCAAGCAGCGACAGCACGCGTTCGGCGTAGCCGGACGAGAGGCCCGCGCTGTCCCAGTCGAGAGCCCCGCGCGCGCCGTCGCGACCATGCCGCGGCGCGTTGACCAGGACGAACCATGCCTCGTGTCCGGCAGGCCGGATCGCTTCATCGTCGGGGGCGCTGATGTAGACCACCGGATCAGTCACCGGGCGTCCGGGGCGACCGAACACCGCGTCGAACTCGGCGTCGTAGGCGCTGTCGCCGAAGAGCACATTGTGGTGAGCGAGCCCCGGCGTTCGCCCGCGCACGCCGAGCAGCAGCGCGAAACCGCTGAGCGAGTCCGCGACGGGAACGGTGCGCCGCGCCGGCTGCAGCAGTTGCCGGTACAGCACGCTGGCGTCGGCGTTCGCGACGACGACATCCGCGTGCATCGCCGACCCGTCAACGAGATCGACGGAATCGACCCGTCCGGCCACCGTTCTGATGGCGGCGACCCGGGCATTCGTGCGGATGATCGCGCCACGTTCGAGAACCCGCGCCTCGAGCGCGTCGACGAGGCGGCGCAGACCGCCCTCGACGTACCAGACACCGAAGGCGTGTTCGAGGTACGGGATGACGGTGAGCGCGGCGGGTGCCCGGCGCGGGTCGGAGCCGGTGTAGGTCGCGTACCGCTCCAGGATCATCTGCTGGCGGGGATCAGTCAGGGCCTGGCGGGCGACGTGGCGCAGCGTGCGTCCGGGCGCGACGGCCGTCAGATCGCCCAGATGCGCCAGACGCCGGGCAACGTGGCGCGCGGTCAGCGGGCGGCCGAGTACCGGCCGTTCGACGGCGTCCCAGATGCGCGAGGCGCGCGCGATGAGCGTCGACCACGCGGCGCCGCTCCCGCTGCCCAGCGCGTAGTCGAAGCGCGCCTCCTGCTCGTCGAGGTCCCGCGTCGTCGTGAGCACGCTGCCGTCTCCGAAGCGGTAGCGGACGAACGGGTCGAGCGCCCGAAGGGTCAGCGTGGATTCCAGCGGATCGCCGGTATCGGCGAACAGGTCGATGAACACTTCGGGCATCGTCAGCAACGAGGCTCCGGTATCGAAGCGGAATGTGCCGGCAGATGTGCGGTGTTCGAACAGGGCCACCTTGCCGCCGACCGTGTCGGCCGCCTCGAGCACCGTGACGTCGTGGCCCAGCGTGGCCAGCCGGGCAGCGGCAGCCAAGCCGCCGATGCCCGCTCCCACGACCACGACTCGTGCCATGGACCAGATACTGCCCTAGCGCCGCCCACCGGCGGCGCGTGCCCGGCTGCTCGCAGGCGGGGTGATCGTCCGCCCCCGCCACGCCAGCGAGCCGCGACGGCGAGCCAGCACGGACCTGGCGGTGAGCACGCCCAGCACGGCCACTGACGCCGGATGTGCCAGGGGGTCAGGCCAGGCCCGCGCGCCGGTCGTCCGGGCTGCGATAACGCGCCCGGCTACCCCCGCGCCGTACCCGATCAGGCCGGCGCGTGAGCCGCGCAGGACGGCGACCGCAGGCAGCACGTACACCAGCGCCAGCGCTCCCATGACGCCCGCCGCGCCCGCCGTCGTGCCGAACGCCGCCCACAGCGATTTCGAGTAGCCGTCGCGCAGCGCCGGCCAGTCCGCGTACATGCGGCAACTCGCGATCGCGGTGCCGTCGACGATGCCGCCCCGGCCGCCCGCCGACTTCACCGCGCGGACGAGGGCGAGATCGTCGAGCACGTCGCCGGCCGCATGCCCGCCGGCGCGGTCGTAGGTGTCGCGGCGCACCAAGAGGAACTGGCCGCCAGCGGCGGACAGCGAGCGGCGCCGCGAGGATTCAGCAAGGCGCAACGGCAGAAACGTCAGCCACGACCATTGCAGCAGCGGCTGGATCAGCCGTTCGCCGGGCGTCGCGCAATCTGGCGGGGGTACGGCGAGACGAGGTCCAGGCTGTGCCGATCGAGCAATTCGACGGCGGCGGCGACGGCATGCGGGGCCAGGCGCACGTCGGCGTCGACGAAGACAAGCACCGCGCTGGTCGGTCGCGCTGCGTTCGCCAGCTGCCGGCACGCGTGCGGTTTCCCGAGCCAGCCGGCTGGCAGGGGAGTGCCGTCCAGTACCCGAAGTCGACCGTCCCCGGCCGCCAGGTCGCGGGCGATATCCCTTGTCCGGTCGGATGATTCATCGTCGAGGACGAGGATTTCGAGCCGCCCGCCGCCGGGCACCTGCGCGAGCAGACTCCGCAGGCATCCGGCGATGTTCTGCTCCTCGTTGCGGGCCGGTACCAGCACCGATACGTCCACTGTGGACTGATCTGGTCGCGACGGTGGGCGTCGCAGCAGGCGGGCGTTTATCGCCGCATGCACGGCTCCGGCACCTGCGATCGTGGCGCCCAGGCGGACGAGGTGCTCACCCACGGGGCGTGCTTTGGCGCAGTCGCAGCGCCAGAGGTACCGACACGGCACCCATGCCGAGAGCTCCCCAGAACGCGGCCGCGCCCAGGTTCAGCCAGGCCGCCAGCGCCACCACTGACGAGGCATAGACCCACAGGAACATCCAGAGCATCCAACGGTCGTCTCGATGAGCGGTCGTGCGCAGAATCCCTTGTACGACAAGGGAGATCGCCGCGGACACCAGTATCCAGCCGCCGAGGTTGGTCAGCGGGACGGTATCGATGCCCGGCAGGTGCGGGTTGGGATCGGTCCAGATCCAGTGGCCCGCGGCCACCATCTGCGGGTCGAGGAAGAGGTCCCAGGACGCGAGTGCCCAGGTACCGATCCCCACACGGGCCGCCGTCGACCGGGCCAGTCGTCGCGCAACCACCGCCGCCGGCCAAGCCATCATCGTCCACGCGAGGGCAACGACCACCGGCACCTGGCCGACCTGCGGCCCGAGTGACTCGGCGTAGTGGTAATCCCCGAACGGCATTGCGGTATAGGTGCCTGCTGTCTCGGCAGCGAAGCCGATTGCTGCCGCCGCCGCGCAGCAGGTGAGTCCGCGCAGACCGTAGGTCAGGCCGGCATGGCACAGCGATGCCGCGGCGAACGTTGCGACGGTCGCAACGGTCAGCGTCGTGCGGACATCGTCGGTCGAGAACGGGTAGCTGATCTGCAGCGCGACCGTGGCCGCCACGAACACGCTGACCGCGCTCGCCCGCCCGGGCAAGATCGGTCTGGAAACGAGGTCAACCGGCCGTGACATCGCCGGGTCCGGGCGCTGCCGTCCCGTTCAACGGCAACCGGGCGCCGAGGATCGCGAACGGGCGGGCGTCGCCCGGAAAGAGGTGTCCGCGGGCGAGGTCGGCGAAGCCCAGCGAGCGATAGAGCCGGAACGCGCGGGTGTCAGAGTCCGGGGTCGACAGCAGCACGGCCCGGTGATGGATGGACCCGGCGAGGGACGTGAGCAGCCTGCGGCCGATGCCCGCCCCCTGGTACTGCGGCAGCACGTGCATCTCCGACAACTCGAACGCGTCGCCCAGCCACTCCTCGGCTGTTTGCGCCGACAGAGCCCGGCGCACCAGGTCATGCCACCATTGCCCCGCCGAGGATGTGTATCCGTAGGCGAAACCGACGAGTCGCCCGTCCGCTCGCACTGCCGCCCGACAGGCGAATCCCTGGTAGCTCGTGTGGCCCTGCGCGGCGACCGAGCGCTGCGCCCCCGCATAGGTCGGGTAGTTCATCGCCACGACGTAGATCGACATCGCCTCGTTGATGCGCTCGGCGAGCTGCGGGCCGCTCCACGCTTGGATCGACACGTCGCGATTGGCGGTCGGCGCAGCCGTCATCGTTGGCCCACCGGGTCATCGAGTGGATTGCGGCCGTCAAGCGAACCTGCGCTGCTGAGCACGCCGAAGTGGGCGAACAGCTCCTCTGCGTACCAACGCCGAAGCCTGGTCTGGCTGATCGCGCTGCGGTGCGCGACGCCGTCGTAGGCGAACTCGCGTAGCGCGGCTGCATCACTCCAGACGCTGAACGTGCCCTGCACGCCGAGTGGCGCCTCGCCGATACCGAAGGCGACTCGCAGCCCGGGACGTTCCCGAAGATCCGCCGCGACCGCGGGCACTGCCCGCCAGAACTCGATCGCCCGGCGCGCAGACAGGCGCGAACGCGTGATCGCCGCAACCGGGCCGCGCCAGGCCGGCTCGAGTCGCGCGCCGAACGGCGTGCGCCGCGACCAGCTGCCACGGCTTGCGATCGGGCGCAGCCGGGCCTGCCATGTCTCGACCGAGCGTCGATGCCAGCGTTGCGGTACGGCCGAGTCGTCGAAGCGCCGTAGAGCGTCGCCCGACGCCCAACTGGTGAGCAGCATCCATCTGGTCACGTCAGCATCGCGAACGGAGAAACCCCTGCTCGTACCGAGCAGCTTGGCGAACAGCACACCGTCGAAGGATCGCACGCGGCGCCGATCCGTCGCCGCCGACCTGAGCGCTGCCGGCACATGGCGCGCGCGGACCCGCCAGACATGCACGGTTACCACCTGCGCGCGCTCGACCATGCGCACACGCTACGCGGGTGGCCCTTCTCGCCGAGCGACGAGCCACTGCGGAGGGTCGCCATTGCGCGACATGGCGAGGCTGGTTCACCCGATGCCTGCAATCAGGGCGAGCAGCGCACCCGTGCTGACGGTGCCGCGTGCTGCCCGAGCTCAGGCGACGTCGGCCGGCAAGCCTGCGGTCAAGGCGAGCAACTCGTCGTAGGAGGTCGGAAACACTGCGTGCGGGATGCCGCCTGCTGCCCATACCTCGGGGTATCGCGCGAGGTCGTTGTCGACGAGCGTGCGCAACCGCCGGGGATGTCCGACCGGTGCCACGCCGCCGATTGGCTGCCCCGTCGCCTCGCGGACGAGCTCGGGGGTGGCCCGGCGCAGCCGAGCCGTGCCGAGGCGTGCTGCTGCCTTCGAGGTGTCGACGCGGTGCGCGCCGCTCGTCAGGACGAGCACCGCTTCGCCTTCGGCTGTCGCGAATATGAGCGAGTTCGCGATCGCGCCGACAGCGACGCCGAGCTGGGCAGCCGCGGCGACCGCAGTCGGTGCGGCGTCGGGAAGTATCCGGACGCGACCGCCGAGGCCGGCCGCGGCCAGGATGGCGTCGATGGCAACACAGCTGGGATGAAGATCAGTCACGTCGCCGACGGTAGCGCCGGGCAGCAATGACATTTCCTCGGCCATCCAGGTCGTTGACCGGCCGTCCATCTCGTTGAGTGGTGCGTTTCGCTTCGAGTGGTGCGTTACAACGCACCACTCGAGCCAAAACGCACCACTCAACGCTGAGCAGGCTCAGGAAGCGCACGGACTCAACGCTGAGCAGGCTCAGGAAGCGCACGGACTCAACGCTGAGCAGGTCAGGTATGCAGCCCGCACTCGATCTTGTTGGTGCCCGCCCAGCGGCCGGCACGGGCGTCCTCACCCTCGACGATGCGCCGGGTGCAGGGCGCGCAGCCGATGGACCCGTAGCCGTCGGACAGCAGCGGATTGACCAGGATGGCGTGCTCGTCGATGTAGGAATCGACGTCGTCCTGCGTCCACGCGGCGATGGGGTTCAGCTTGATCTTGCCGCGCTTCGCATCCCACTCGACGACGCGAACACCCTGCCGGGTCCGTGCCTCGTCACGCCGAAGCCCTGATGCCCACGCCGTATACGGCGCCAGGGCCGATGCAAGCGGAGCAACCTTGCGCATGGCGCAGCACCGGTCGGGATCGCGCTCGAACAGCCGCGCGCCGAACTGCGCGTCCTGCTGGGCCACGGTCTGCTCCGGGGTGACGGTGCGCAGGTTGATCGGCAGGGTCGCGGCCACCGCGTCGCGGGTGCCGATCGTCTCGGCGAAGTGATAGCCGGTGTCGAGGAAGATCACGTCGATGCCCGGCATGGCCCGCGAGGCGAGGTGGGGGAGTACCGCGTCGGCCATCGACGACGCCACGCACCAGGACGAGCCGAACTGGTCGGCGGCCCACGCGAGAATGTCGAGCGCCGGCGCGCCCTCCATCTCCTCGCCTGCCCGCCCGGCAAGTGCCTCCAGATCGGTCAGCGCGGTCATCGCAGGTCCTCGGACGTGCCGGCCGTGACCGGCTCGGAGGTCCAGTCCGCGGCGATGCCCACGTACCCCAGCCGGAAGACTCGCCGGCACGCGCCGCAGCGCCACTCGCCGTGCTTCTCGCCGAACGGGCGCAGGTCCTCGTCGCCGCAGAACGGGCAGTAGAACGGCGCGGCTCGCTCACTCATGGCATCACAGCAGCCATGACTCGTCCGCGCGAGCGACATACGACGCGAAGGTCTCGCCCTCGCCGCGCCGCTCGAGGTAGCCGCGTAGCACCCGCTCGGCGTAGTCCGGCGCGTCGGCCGCGGTGACCTTGAGACCACGGAACTTGCGCCCGAATCCCGCCTCGGAACCCAGCTGGCCGCCGAGGTGCACCTGGAACGCCTCCTGGTCGGTGCCGTCGGCGCCGCGCGTGACGATGCCCTTGAACCCGATGTCGGCGACCTGGAACCTGGCGCACGAGTTCGGGCAGCCATTGACATTGATCGTGATGGGAGTGTCGAACTGCGGCAGGCGGTTCTCGAGTTCCTGCCGGATGACCTCGGCTCGCGCCTTCGTCTCGACGATCGCGAGCTTGCAGAACTCGATGCCGGTGCAGGCGATCGTTCCCCGCCGGAACGCTGATGGCCGCACCGACAGGCCGAGGTCACCGAGCGCGCTGGCGAGCGCTTCGATGTCGGATTGCGCGACGTCGAGCACGACCAGGCCCTGCTGGGCAGTGGTGCGGATGCGGCCCGTGCCGTACCGGTCGGCGAGATCGGCAACCGCGTGCAGGGCACTGCCGGATGACCG
>CAVTEA010000019.1:0-7719 GCA_963733615.1 uncultured Actinomycetes bacterium | reverse complement strand
GGAGTCATGGCCAGCGCCGCGAGCGAGGCGAAACGCGCCGGACTCACGCCGATGAGCACATCGGGCAGCAGTTGAGCGAACCGCGGCTCGAGTTCGACAGCGCGTCCGTGCCGGCGCGCCTGTGCCCGTTCGAGCTCGGCAAAATAGGCTGCCGCCAGTTTGTACGCGCGATACTGCAGCAGCCGAGCGAAAAGCAGATCGCGCGCTTCGAGCAGCGCGAGGTCTTCCTCGTCCTCGACGTCCCCGGCCGGCAGCAGCCGAGCCGCCTTGAGGTCGAGCAGGGTCGACGCCACGACGAGAAACTCGGTGGCCTGGCCGAGATCCCACTCGCCGGCAGCGGTGAGGTAGGACAGGAACTCGTCGGTGACCCGGGAGAGCGAGACCTCTGTAACGTCGAGCTGGCGGCGGCTGATCAGGCTCAACAGCAAGTCGAACGGGCCCTCGAAGTTCGCCAGCCGAACGTGGAAGCCCTCGCCCGATTCCGCAGCGGCATATTCCCCGGCGCCACCGGTGGGCTCGGTGGCCAGCGACTCGATGGCGACAGCGTCCTCGGCAGAGAGGTTCACGCCCCGCGCAACCGTCGGACCAGGATCGAGGAATCGCCCTTCGCTTCCAGATCAGCCAGCACCACCGCAACGGCCTCTCGGACGATCCGGCCGCGATCGACGGCAAGACCGTGGTCGGCGCGCAGATGCAGGCGGGCCGTCTCGATGTCGACGAGCTCGTCGGCCGAGCAATACACAGTGATCTTTTCCTCGTGCCGTTCTCGCCCGCTAGGCGCACGGTCGCCTACCGCGCGGATCCGGCGGCCGTTGCGCGAGGGCCGAGCGGCGGCAGGCGCCGACCGTGTCACGTCCGGATCAGTGTGATCGTCGTGATCGCGACGGCCGTTGTGGTCGCGGCGATCGGTGTCGGCGCTGTCAGCAGGGCTCGACTGGGGTGCCTGCGGCACGGCGCCGACACCGGGGTGACGCGGCGCCTCTTCCTCCCGCGCGGTTGCGGGCGCGGTCGCGCGAAACAGTTCCGACGCGCCCGGTAGGCTCGCGCGGCGCGTCATGGCCTGGTCCGCTGCGCCGGGCCGGCGGGCACGTCGGTCCGTAGCGGCAAGCTGATTGGACGTGCTCTACCCTGGCTCACTGGCCGGACCTCCTGAGCTTGGGTGGGTCATGGTCATCGCGCGAGCACCTCACGGGCAAGATTGCGGTAGGCCGTAGCGCCGCCCGACGTGGGTGCCCAGCTCGTGATTGGCTCACCTGCGACCGTAGTCTCCGGGAACCTCACCGTTCGAGATATCACGGTGTCGAACACGGAGTCCCCGAACGCTTCGACCACCCGCGCGAACACCTCACGCCCGTGCAGCGTGCGGCCGTCGTACATGGTCGCAAGAATGCCCGCCAGCTTGAGTCGCGGGTTGAGCCGCTCGCGCACCTTCTCGATCGTGTCGATGAGCAGGGCGACCCCGCGCAGGCTGAAGAACTCGCATTCGAGCGGGACGATCACCTCGTCCGCGGCGGTGAGCGCGTTCACCGTGAGCAGGCCGAGCGACGGCTGGCAGTCGATCAGTACGAAGTCGTAGTCGTCGATGATCGGGGTGATGACCCGTGCAAGCGTCTGCTCGCGGGCCACCTCGCCGACCAGTTGAACCTCGGCGGCAGACAGGTCGATATTGCTGGGCAGCAGGTCCATGCCCGGCACGCTCGTCTTGAGCAGGATGTCATCGACGTTGACCCCGCGCTCCATCAGCAGGTTGTAGGCGGTCCGGTCGAGTTGATGCGGCTGAACGCCGAGACCGACAGAGAGGGCGCCCTGCGGGTCGAAGTCGATGAGAAGCACCCGCCGCCCGAATTCAGCGAGGGCGGCACCGAGATTGATCGTCGACGTGGTCTTTCCGACGCCGCCCTTCTGATTGCAGAGGGCAACGATGCGGGCCGGACCGTGGCGATCGAGCGGCTTGGGCTCGACGAGTTCGCGCTTGGGACGGGTAAGCGCCGGATCGGCCGACTTCACGGCCTCGACGGTGAACAACTCTTTGGACTCAGCGTCATCGTGACTTGTCGACATAGCCATGAAGTGCTTAGACCCCCTACCTGCTGATCCCTACACCGCTTCGCGAGGCTACCCCACGCGAGGTCACCGAAGGACGATGTAACACCGCGCCACGGCGGGTGAGGATCGAGAGGCACCTGCGACGTGGACTCCGGACCCGGCGCACCGGTACTAACCCCTCGCTCGCGGATGAGCGGTGGCGTACACCTCGCGAAGCTGGTCGACGGTGACCAACGTGTAGATCTGAGTCGTCGTCACCGAGGAATGCCCGAGCAACTCCTGCACTACTCGCACGTCAGCACCGCCCTCCATGAGGTGGGTAGCAAACGAGTGCCGCAGCGTGTGCGGCGAGATGCCGGCGGCAAGGCCCGCCTTCTCGGCGGCGGTTCGAAGCACCGTCCACGCCGACTGACGAGAAAGCTGCCCGCCTCGTGCGTTGAGGAAGACAGCGGGTGTGCCGCGCCCTTTCGCGGCGAGCCCGGGACGCACCCGCACCAGGTATGCCTCGACAGCCTGCGCGGCGTAGGACCCGAGCGGGACCCGGCGTTGCTTGCCGCCCTTGCCGGCGAGCAACGCCGTGCGCTCGCTGAGATCGAGATCGTCGACCGCGAGGCCAACTGCCTCGGAGATGCGAGCGCCAGTCGCGTACAGCACCTCGAGCAGCGCCCCGTCGCGTACCGCAAGCGGCGTCTGATCGAAACCGGCGGCGGCGAGCAGCCGCTCGACATCGTCGATGCTGATCGCCTTGGGTAGTCGCCGGGGCGGCGAGGGAGGATGCACGGCGCGGGCGGCGTCGGTGTCGACAAGTCCGTCGCGCAGGGCGAATCGATGCAGGCCGCGCACTGCGACGACCGCGCGCGCCGCCGACGAGGCGGACAAGGGGGCGTGCTCGTCATCTCCCTCGCGTAGATACCCGAGAAACGCACTCACGCTCGAGGCGTCGACGCCAGCTATGGAGTCGATCCCTCGGCGGTCGAGGTAGCCGAGATACCGGTCGAGGTCGCGACGGTATGACGCCAAGGTGTTGCCAGCGGCGCCTCGCTCGACGGCGAGGTGATCAAGGTAGCTGCGGACCACTGCACCGAGCGCATGCTGCCGTGCTGTCGCGGACCGGACCCGATCAGCCGACCTTGTCACGGTCAGTGTCCCGGTCGGGCTGGCCACGGGGCATCCGCGGGCCGTAGGTTCTTCCAGCCGAGCGCCCGCGCGGCGGCGGCCGCGGTCACGCCGGCAACGGCAGCCGCGTTGGTGAGCTGGCCGGTCAGTGCTCGCTCAACCAGGTCATCGAGGGCGACCCTCGAGGTCGTGAGCGTGAGCTCCTCATGTTCCGGTGCGAAACGGTCGTCGTCGGCAACGTCGGCCAACCCCCGAGCGAGGAATACGCGGATCGCTTCGGTGGTCATACCCGGCGAGGTGTGCAGGTCGACAAGTACACACCAGTCGGATGCGGTCAGGGCCGCCTCCTCGTAGAGCTCGCGGCGCGCGGCATCAACTGCAGGCTCTCCCGCGACGTCGAGCAGGCCCGCCGGAAGCTCATCGAGATACTGCTCGACCGGGTGCCGGTACTGGTTGACGACGACGACCCGGTCGTCGTCGTCCAGCGCCACCACCGCGACAGCGCCTGGGTGCTCGACGATCTCGCGCGTAGCGACTGAACCGTCGCTCATCCGGACCTGATCAGTTCGCAATGCGATCACCCGGCCGCGAAAGACCTCCGTGGACTCGAGCACCGAGTACTGCGAGACGCTCACTGCAGGACCGCGCTCGGGTAACCCGCCACGCCGTTGACCGAGATGCCGTCCGATGCGCTGTCGAGCGGCTCGATCGCCCCGGGCGTCTCGGGAAACTCGACCGGAAGCCGTTCGGCGGCACTGTAGGCGAGCGCAGCGTCGACAAGCCCCCGGAACAGTGGGTGCGCCCTGGTCGGGCGCGACTTCAGCTCCGGATGCGCCTGCGTCGCGACGAAGAACGGGTGCAGCCCGCGATCGAGCTCGACGAACTCGACCAGCCGCTCGTCCGGGGACACTCCGCTGATGACGAGCCCGGCGGCCTCGAGTTGCTCGCGATAGCTGTTGTTGACCTCGTAGCGATGGCGGTGTCGCTCGGACACGTCGCACGAGCCGTATGCCTCGGCGACGATGGATCCAGGCTTCAGCCTCGCGGGGTATGCGCCCAGGCGCATCGTGCCGCCGAGATCGGCATTGCCTGCGACGATGTCGACCTGATCGGCCATGGTCGCGATGACCGGCGCCGAGGTCTCGGCGTCGAACTCGCTGGAGTTGGCGTCGTCGATACCGGCAACGTGGCGGGCAGTCTCGATCACCATGCACTGCAGGCCGAGGCAGAGTCCCAGCACCGGGATGCCCTGCTCTCGCGCGTAGCGCACCGCGCCGACCTTGCCCTCGATGCCGCGCACTCCGAATCCGCCAGGAATCACCACACCGTCCACAGTGGACAGTTGAGCGGCAGCGCCAGCCTGGTCTTCGCAGGTGTCGGACGCTACCCACTTGACATTCACCTTTGCGCGGCGGGCGAATCCCCCAGCCCGCAACGCTTCGATGACAGAAAGGTAGGCGTCTGGCAGGTCAACGTACTTGCCCACCAGCGCGATCGTCACCTCGTGCCGCGGGTTATGCACCCGGTCGAGCAGGTCGCCCCACCGCGTCCAGTCGACATCGCGAAACGGTAGTCCGAGTCTGCGAACGACGTAGGCGTCGAGACCCTCAGCATGCAGGACCCTCGGGATGTCGTAGATGCTCGGCGCGTCCGAAGCCGACACCACGGCATCGGCGTCGACATCACACATCAGCGAGATCTTGCGCTTGACGTTGTCTGGAATCTCGCGGTCGCTGCGGCACACGATCGCATCCGGTGTGATCCCGATACTGCGCAACGCTGCGACGGAGTGCTGGGTGGGCTTGGTCTTCAACTCACCCGATGGGGCGAGGTAGGGCACGAGCGACACGTGCAGGAAGAAACAGTCGTCGCGTCCGAGGTCATGGCGTACCTGCCGGGCCGCTTCGAGGAATGGCAGCGACTCGATGTCGCCCACCGTGCCGCCGATTTCGGTGATGACCACGTGCGGGCGCTGGCCGGGCTTGCCGTCCGCCCCGATCACCGGATCGGCCATGCTTCTGATGCGATGCTTGATCTCGTTGGTGATGTGCGGGATCACCTGGACGGTATCGCCGAGGTATTCGCCGCGGCGTTCCTTCGCGATCACGGTCGAGTAGACCTGCCCGGTCGTGACATTGGCCGACCCGACGAGGTCGGTGTCGAGGAATCGCTCGTAGTGCCCGATGTCGAGATCGGTCTCGGCGCCGTCCTCGGTAACGAAGACCTCGCCATGCTGGAACGGATTCATCGTTCCGGGGTCGACATTCAGGTACGGATCGAGCTTTTGCATCGTGACCCGTAGACCCCTGGCCTTGAGCAGACTGCCCAGGCTGCTGGCTGTCAGGCCCTTGCCGAGAGAGGAGGCAACGCCTCCGGTGACGAAGAGATGTTTGGTGGTTTGCAGCGTCCGATCCACGGAAGTCCACGCTAACACGAGA
The DNA here is from genome assembly GCA_963733615.1 of uncultured Actinomycetes bacterium. Classification (GTDB taxonomy): domain Bacteria; phylum Actinomycetota; class Actinomycetes; order Mycobacteriales; family Jatrophihabitantaceae; genus DASXRA01. The sequence goes on along the minus strand of CAVTEA010000019.1, from coordinate 2,119 downwards.
GCCGGACAAGGTTGGCCGCTCAGTGCGGCGTGCCGAGCAGTTCGCGATAAACCGCTTCGACCTGGGCGACAGTATCGTGCTCGCTCGGTAGCCGGCGAGCCACCTCAGCTGCCCGGGCGACGAGCGTCGAGGCCCACGCGTCGTCTTCGAGCACCCGCGAGATCGCGTCCGCGAGCGCGGCTGGGTCGCCCGGCGAGACGAGCGCAGCCCCGTCGCCTGCCAGGTCGGGAAGCCCTCCGACTCGCGTCGCTACCAGGGGCCGGCCGGCCCGCAGAGCCTCCTGTATCGACAGCGGGCTGCCCTCCCAGATGCTGGCCCAGACCAGAACGTCAGCCGCGCGCAGCAAATCCGGGATGTCGTTGCGACGTCCCAGCAAGGTCACCGGAGCGTGCCGGGATGCGATCAAGGCCTCAAGGTCGGCACGCTGCGGACCGTCGCCGGCTATGAACGCGCGCAGCCCCGGCCAGCGTTTCCGCAGCGCTGCCGCGGCCTCGACAAGGACGTCGTGACCCTTTTGCGGGTGCAGTCGCCCCACGCTCAACAGCATCGGACCGGTCCCGACACCGAGTTCTTGGCGTATCTCGGACGGAAACCGGCTCGGCTCACGCAGCGGCGCCGCAACCGGTCCGGGGCGCACGTCTCGGCCGCCCAGGGCACGCACCCGCCATTCGAGATCCGGCGACACGCACAGGGTGATGTCGGCGGTGCGCGCCACGTATCGCTCGCCGAGCGCGAGCATGCGGCGGCGCGCACCGGATTGGCCAAGCACCGCGTTGTGCCAGGTCACGACGAGCGGACGGCGCCTGGCCAGCGCCGCCACCGTCGCAGCGCGCAAGCCGTGAGCGTGGACCAGCGACGAGCCAGCCGACGCGTGGTGAACGACCGCGGCGGCAATCGGATCAACCGGCGCTCCGATGATTCGCACCGGCGTGAACCGCGCGCCGACGGCAGAGAAGCCGAACAGGTCGTCGGTGGCCTGCGGCCCGCAGACGCTGACCTGCCAGCCGTACGCGCCGAGACCACGAGCCAGCGATGCGACGTGGACGCCGACTCCCCCGGTGCTCGTGCCGAGCACGAGGGTGGCGGTGTGCATCAAGCGCCCTGGCCGCGACGACGCAGCACTGCCCGACCGGTGCGGACAAGGTCGCGATCGACCACGGCGAGGACCGCGACCACTGTCAAGGTCGCGACCGCGGCGGCAGCCGCCCCGTAGATCATTGCCGCCAGGATGCCCTTGGCGGCGGCGAGACGACCGACCGACCAACCGGCCAGCGCTCCGGCCGCCCCTGCAGCGCACGCCCGGGCGATATCACTGAGCACGCGACGCATGTCGGAGATCATGCCCTGACGCCACGCGGCGACCAGCAGGAGCATCGCGGCCACGCTGACTCCGATGCCGTTGCCGAGCGCGAGCACCAGCGCGCGATCGTGGCTCGATGCGACCGCGGCGAGGACGAAATCGGCGACGATCACGGTGCCCCAGCCGATGACCTGTGCCCGCGCCGCAACGCCAACCAGCCGGGCGGCGAACAGCGTCCGGGACAACAACGCCACGAGCGACCAGCCGAGCAGGCCGACGGCGAAACCAGCGATTGCCGGCGCGAACGCAGGATGTGCCGGCGTGGCGCGGCGATCGAGCAGCAGCCCGGCGGCGGGTTCTGCCACGGCCACCAGCACGGCGCTGCCGAGCGCGGCCAGCGCCACGACGGCACGGGTCGAGCGCATGGCAAGTGCGGCGAAGCCGGCACGATCGCCCTGGTCCCAGCTGGCCGCGAGCCGCGGGAAGGTGGAGGTGGCAACGGGTACGGACAGCACCGCCCAAGGCAGCAGGAACACGGTCTGGGCCAGGGCAATGACAACGACGGTTCCAGTCACCGTCCCGTGGTTCGCGAGCAAGACCATGACGGCCGTGGCGATCTGCTGAGCGCCCAGCGTCGCACCACCGGCCAGCGCCGCCCGTCGCGCGCGGGGGCCTAGCGATTGCGGAAAGTGCAGCGTCGGCCGGAACCGGACGCCGAGACGCCACACTGCGGGCAGTTGGCAGCATGCGAGGACAACGACGCCGACGGTCGTTCCGAGGCTCAGCACGAGTTCGTCAGTGCGTGACAGGTCTGCGGCG
>CAVTEA010000018.1:0-71423 GCA_963733615.1 uncultured Actinomycetes bacterium | reverse complement strand
CACAGAGGCCCCGGAATCCGGGGCCTGTAGCATTTCTCCGGACGGCATGTCCCACCCATGTCCCACCCGGGGGTCCGAATTGGCTCGGATCAAGCACCGTAAGCGCGCCGATGGCGGTGTCTCCTACCAGGTCTGCTGGGTGCTCGGCGGCGGTCGTGCGACTGCCGGCGTGAAGGAGCAGGCGGAGCGGAATCTGTCAACCTGTCTGAGGCACCGTCTTGCCGGGATTACTGAGTGGGTTTCTCCTTCTGTTCTGGTGGGTTTGATCGCTGCGATGGTCGGCAGTGTCGGCGGTTGCGGTGGGCGGCGGGCGAACCGTTCGGGGTGCGCGGCGTAGGCGGTGTCCAGGACGCCGGCTCGTTTCTCGCGGGTGATTTCGGCGGTGCCGTGGTGGACGTCAGCGCCCGAGTTGACCGGCTTGTCGCCGACGAACTTGTCCCGAGCGACCGAGTGGAGGCCGTCGGCGGCGATCACCAACGAGGCGGACTCGACCCGACCGTCCGCGAGCTTCACGACGGCGCCTTCGGAGGTGCTTTCGTAGTCGTCGACGCGGCAGTTGTTCTGAAGGTCCACACCCGCGCGCCGGCATGCAGGGAGGAAGATCGCGTGCAGGTCACTGCGATGGATCACCATGTACGGAAAGCCGTACTTCTTCTCCAGGTCAAGCAGGTCCAGGCGAGTCAGTTCTGTCCCGTCAACAGCGTCACGGCCGATCATCGCCTTCGGCAGCACGCCCAAGGACCTAGCCTCATCGAGCAGACCGTGCTCGGCAAGGATGCGGGTGCAGTTGGGTGCGATCTGCAGGCCGGCACCGACCTCGCCGTATTCCGACGCCTGCTCAAGGACCCGGACGGACAGGCCTTCGCGGGTTAGAGCGAAGGCCGCGGCGAGACCGCCGATTCCGCCGCCGACGACGATCACGTCCGAGTTGGTCACGTTCTCTCCGTCGAGTCGTCAGAGCCAGGGACCGAGATCAGGGGCCGGCGAGCCGTCGGGCTGGCTGAGGTCGGCGTAGAGGCGCCCAGCCAGCCATGCGGTTTCGTCGGCGACGGTGCCTGACACTTCGGCCACCGACCCTCGCTTGTCCTTGATGTCCTTCCGCAAGGCCAGGAGGAAGTCCTCGGGGAGGTCTGCGAACGTACTGCCGTTCGCAATGTCGACAGCGTGCACAAAGAGCTCGCGAGCGCGCATCCACGGCGCCTCCCTCGCGGACACAATGCGTCCCTGCGCGGTGACGACCTTCGCATCCCACTGCTCGTCGGTGAGAGCCGCCATTGCCGTCTCTAATTCCTCCGCGGACTCGACTATCCATGCGGTGATTTCGTTGGCGGCCAGCTGGCCGCCTCGTTCGATCGCTTCGTTGCGCGCCTCGGCCGAGGCGTACATCGGCGTCTCAAAACCAGTTCGGGCCCACGTGACAAGGTTGTGCAGGGCGTTCGCGTTCGCAGCAACGTGCGCGAGGAGATGCTTGCGGCTCCACCCCGGAAGGCTGGAGGGCGCGTCGTATTCCTCAGGCGCGAGGCGGGCGACCGCGGCCAGAAGCATGGCGGTCCCGTCCTTCTGCCAGCTACGTGCGCCCTCGAAAGTGCGACTCATCGAGCGTTCACTATCTTGTTCGCAAGCTTCCCGATGCCCTGGATTTCCACCTCGACGGTCTCGCCTGCGTGCAGAAACTCCTGCGGTGTGCGGGCGTGCCCGACGCCGCCGTTCGTGCCGGTCGCGATGATGTCGCCCGGGTTCAGCGTGACAATTGTCGAGATGTACTCCACCAGGTACACCGAGTCGAATAGCAGGTCGCTGGTGTTCGCGGTTTGCTTGACGACGCCGTCGACTCTGAGTTGCGTGTCCAGCGCCGGGCGCACGCCGCCGAGCTCGTCAGGGGTCACGACGTATGGACCCACCGGAGTCGTCGAGTCCCAGATTTTGCCCTGCAGCCACTCGCGAGTGCGGAACTGCCAGTCGCGTGCGCTGAGGTCGTTGAGCACGGTGAAGCCCGCGATCGCTGCTTCTGCGTCTGCGCTCTTGAGGTGACGCGCCTTCTTCCCGATGACGATCGCTAGCTCACACTCCCAGTCAAACTGATCGGTCTCATCGGGTTTCACGACGTCGTCGTGCGGTCCGGTGAGGGTATCGGCGAACTTCGCGAACAGGACCGGATACTCGGGCAGGTCTCGGCCCATCTCCTCGATGTGGCTCCTGTAGTTGAGACCGACACACACCACCTTGCTCGGCCGCGGAACAACCGGGGCGAAGTCCGCACCGGCGACGTCATAGGTTGTGCCGGCAGCCGACGCCGCGCCCGAAACCCAGTTCGGGTTTGCGAAGAGTTCGCCCAGGTCGGACGCGCCGAGGTCCACGAGGTCCTCACCATCCAGCTTGACGGCACGAGTGCCGCCGTTGACCCGGATCGTCGCGAGCTTCATTGGGCGATCTCCATGCGCTGGAGCTGCAGCGACTCAAACACGGGTGAGTCACTGAATCGGAACAGGTCCAGCGCGCCCGAGTCGGAGTCGGTCGACCCGGCCTCCGACCTGGTGGAGAAGGACTGCCAGGACGGGACCACGAACAGGTCGCCGCGAGTTACCGACCACGTCTGGTCACCAACTGTCACCGTGCCGGACCCGTCGAACACCTGGAAGACCGAGGAGCCGGTCTCCTTCACGGGTGCGGTCTCCGCGCCGCGGATGATCCGGTGAAACTCGGCGCGGATTGTCGGCAGCACGTCGGCACCGTTGTGCGGATTGGTGTAGCGCACTGCGGCGTGACCGGGCTCGACCGCGCCCGAGTAGCCCTCGTTCTCCAGCGCGAGCTGGTCGGACAACGCGGCGTCGGTGTACGCCCACTTGTAGCTGAGCAACGGCGACCCTGGGATGACGCTGATCGCCGACAGCGGACGCAGACCGGGGTGGCCCCAGAGCCGCTCGGAGCGCGAGCGGTCGGGCGTGATGTGCTCACCTTCGGTCAGCTCGTCGCGGCCGAATTCGAAGAATTGCGACTCGGTGGCGTACTGGAACGGGATGTCCAGGCCGTCGACCCACGCCATGGGCTTGTCCGTTGCGTTGTGGTGAGCGTGCCAATTCCAGCCGGCCTGGGGAAGGAAATCTCCGCGGCTCATGGGCACCGGATCGCCGCCGACAACCGTCCACACCCCCGAGCCCTCAAACACGAAGCGGAAGGCGTGCTGCGTGTGGCGGTGCTCTGGCGCGTCCTCGCCAGGCATCAGGTACTGGATCGCGGCCCAGAGAGTGGGCGTCGCGAAGGGGCTGCCCCCAGGCCCGGATTCGCGAGAGCAATCGCGCGACGCTCGCCGCCGCGTCCGACCGGGACGATTTGGCCAGCCTTGTCTGCCAGCGCAAGGAGCTTCTCCCACCGCCAGATGTGCGGAAGGGCGCGCGAGCGTGGTTGGGCCGGCATCAGCTCGCCGACCTCAGTCCACAGCGGGACGAGCAGCTCCTGCCCGAAGCCGCGGTAAAGGGCCTCAAGCTCTGGAGTCACGTCCGGCTGATCCGACGCACGCACGGCTCGCACCTGGACAAGAGATTCGATCAACTCAGCCAATTCGGACTCCAACGGCTATCGGCCGGGCGAGTAACCCGGGCTGGTAGGTATCTGGGGAGGTCAGCACGCATCGATGATGCGGTTCGCGCTTCGCCGACGCGGACGAGTTCTGCCACCCAGAACACGAGAACCCCGAGACTCGATGCTGACCCCCGCTCCCTCCAAGAACGCAACCGGGAGCGCCTCCGGGTCTGCGAAGGCGGCAGTCGACAGGTCATCCATGTCGAAGCGATATGGAGCGTAGGTGCCTTCCACCCGGGCACAGGGCGGCGTGTACTGGCTGCGAATGATCATCGCCGCAGGTCCAGCGAAACCGTTGCGGGTGTAGAGGTCGACGTGCGGCAACTGCTGCTGATCTACGTCGCTGGGTGTACTCACGACCTTGTGCTCCTGACTCTTCGGCGGCGTGAGCCGCCACTCGCTGCCGGGACCAGCCACAGTCTGTGGGCGCCGCGACGAGGGACACAAGAAATTCAGCAAGAAGTTCTGCAGAGCGGACTTCTCGTCGCGCCCGTCGCTTCGCAGTGGTGTGCTCTGGAGAGTTCGCAGGACGACCAGAAGGAGTAGGACATGCAGACGCCGCCCTCACTCTGGCAGGCAGCAGAGAAAGAGATGGAGGGTTATGCCTTCACGGCCAACGCCAATTTTCAGCCACCCTGGGATGTCCCGGAGAAGGTTGCCATCAATGTTGCCGTTGCCAGCCGCTCCGCGATCGGGACCGGGCTCGAAACCCCCGTCGACGTGGAGGACTACGTCGCCGAGGCGACGAGCGTCATCGAGGCGGGTGCTTGCGGTGTGCACATCGACTTCACCTGGGTAACCGATTCCAAAGGCAGGCGCTTGGACAAGGATCTGCCGCCGACCGAGGCGTACGGCCTCGTGCTGGAGCCGCTGATCCGCCAGTTGGACCGGAACGCGGCGATCACGGTCTGCAACGCCGGTCGCGCGGGGCTCTACATCACGACGCTGGCACTGATGATGGGCCTCAATATCCGCGTCGGTCTTGAGGACAGTCTGTGGCGTCATCCGAACAGCAACGAGGTGCTCAAGAGCAACCTCGAGCTCTTCGAGCGCGCCCGCATCATCGCGGCCGAACTCGGTCGAACGCCTGCGAGCGCGGATGAGTACCGGACTCAGATCGGCCTTCCCAAGCGGGACTAGAGACCAACGTGCCCTCCGCCCGGGACCGGCGCGCGGCACCAACGTCATGGCCGAACCATCTAGGTGATCGAGTACTCCAAGCCTGAATCGATCAGGTCGGACTCAAGCTGCCGCACCACGGCGCGGAGCATTTCGGCAACCTCCGGAATGCGGCCCCGTGGCAACCGAATCGACGGAGCCGATACGGTCAATGCCGCGATCGATGCTGAATCGCGGCGCCGCACACGCACTCCGACGGCCGTAACGCCTCGCTCGCTTTCACCGATGTTGGCTCCGTAACCTCTCTGCCGCACTGGGGTCAGGACGCGGAGGAGAGACGACAAGTTCGGCGGGTCGGCCACCTCTTGGTAGAGCTCGATGAGTTCCTGCCGATCGAGCTCGGCCAGCAGCGCCTTGCCGCCAGAGGTCACGTGCGCCGGCAACGTAACCCCGATGCGCGAGCTGATGCGCAGCGCCTGCAGTCCTTCGACGCTGTCGACGAAGCGTACTTGCGCGCCCTCCCGAATCATCAGGTGCGTCGTTTCGCCCGACCGCGTGCTCAGGGCGCGCAAGTAGGAGTGCGCCTGCTTGCGCAGACGAGTCAAGTTGCGTGTCGTTTCGACGGGAGCAGCTGAAATCGCCGGGCCCGGCGCGTAGCGACGGTGGTCGTCCTGGACGGCGAAACCGCGTCGGACCAACGTGCCGAGCAAGCGGTGCGCGGTAGACCGTGCCACACCCAGTTCGCGCGCCACCTGCGAAAGCTGAACGGTCCCCTCGGACTGCAGCATCAGGATCAGCTGCAATGCGTTATCTACCGACTCTATAGTGTAACGATTGTTCCGCACAGAGGAACTATAACCTCACCTTGCTACGGCCGATACGCACGCGTAAGTACGATCCGCCCATGTCGAGTTCACCGCGTGTCCGGTTGTCCGTTGAAGGTCCGGCCCATCCAAGACCCCACGCGTGACTCGGACCCCGCGAGAATGTCTCGGCTTTCGATCACCCTGGCCTGCGGTCCCTACGACAGGACCCGAGCGCTCGCCGACGGGCGGGTAAGCGTCGAAGGAGTCGACCTGCGATACGTCTGCCTCGACCCTGAGGAGATCTTCTTCCGAATGGTGAGGCACGGCGAGTTCGACGCTTCAGAAATGTCACTTTCGACTTACCTGCTGTCGTATTTGACAGAGAGGGCAGCCCTGGCGTAGCTCGGAACTGGCGCGGCTCAGATGTGACGCGGTCGGCGCGCTGACCCGCATCACCGTCACAACGCGCAGGTCCTCCGGTGCGGCAAAGCCGCGCGCCTCGTGGCTGACGGTGACACCGTAGCCGGCGGCGATCCGAGCAGTGTCCACGCCGCGGTCGCGCCAGGACGTCACGACATAGGAACGGTGGCAGACCTGCGGCGAGGACACCTCGTTCCAGGACTCGATCCAGCGCAGCTGCTGGTAACCGGGTACCGGCGGCTGCAACAGCGCGGTGGACATCGCGCGGTTGAGCCCCTCTGCGTCGAGCGGGTGGGCGAGCAGGCCCATGGCCTGCACCTCGCTGGTCACCCGGCCGCGGTGGGATCAGACGGCGCGCCCGCGGACTTCTCGCTGGCCGGGCCGTGGGTCGGCGTCGCCGCGCCGGGCACGCAGGTCATCTCGACCAATCCGTATCCGGGCACCCCCGGGCAGGTCGACGACGTCAGCACCCAGAACGGGAGGAGCGCCATCCAGGGCACGAGCTTTGCCTGCCCGTACGTGGCCGGCGTGGCCGCGCTGGTCCGCTCGGCGTTCCCGGACCTGTCGGCGGCCCAGGTGGTGCGACGCATCGAGCAGACCGCGGCGCATCCCGCCGCCCCGGGCGGGCGCAACGACTACGTCGGGTACGGCATGGTCGACCCCATGGCGGCGGTCTCGGCCGTGCTGCCCGACGCCGCCGGCATCTCCAGCCCGCCGGCTCGGCCCTCGACGCTGCCGCCCGGCCCAGTCCGCAGCAAGCCCACCCGGCCGCGGCAGGTAGCGCTCGCCGGATCCGGGCTGGTCGCAGGCGCGATCCTCGTGCTCACCATCGCGCTGCAGACCGGGCGTCTGCGCCGCCGCCGGGCCGGCCACTGACCCGCCGTCGAGGCGGGTTGGATGCGGCGCGGGGACGCTGCTCTCACTGGGCTCAGTCGGTCGGGCTGCGCGCGTAACCTGGCAGATGCGGCGCGCGATAACAAAAACGATATGAGCGAACGAGCACGCCCATCGCCCCTGAACGCCCAACGTGACGAGCCCGGTCGCATCCGGGTACCGAGGTCCCGGGCTCGCAGGCCGCCCCCGGCGACCGTGCCCGGCGACATGCGACAACAGACGGCGCCACTTCCGTACGTCCCGCCTCCGGGCGGCACGACGTACTCGTGGCGCGTGGCGGCCGGCTCGCTCCTTGGGCGCACGCCACGGGCTCGCGAGCGCCGGCCCCGCGAAGGCTTGGTCCGGCTGGGCTGGCGGCTCGTAAGCTCCGTCGTCGGGTTGGTGCCAGTAGTGCTGATGCTGCTGGTCGCACACACGCACACCGCCAACCTGGCAATGGCGTTCTGCCTGGTCAGCGGCCTGATCGCACTGTCACTGATGGTGATCGCGTTCGCGCTCACCGCACGAATGCCGTCGATCCTGGCGGCGTTCGGGGTGGAGCGAGTGCTGCGCGCTCACCGTGAGATCGCCCTGATCGTCACGGGGTTGGTGCTGGCGCACCTGCTGTGTGTGTTCATCGGCGATCCGCGCGGCGTGGGCGTGCTCGTCCTCACCCGGCAGCCGAAACCAGTGTGGGCGGCCACCACATCGACGGTTGCGTTGGGGCTGCTGGTCGTCTTCGCGGCCCGGCGCAAGAGCCGCCGTCCGCGCTACGAAGGCTGGCGGATGGTGCACATCGGCCTGGCCGGCGTGGTTCTCCTCGCCGCCGGCCTGCACGTCGCCTGGCTGCACCACCTCGTGCGTGACACGTGGCTGCTGCCCTACTTCCTGGTGCTGCTGGCTGCCACGGTGGCGGTCGGCGCCCGGCGGTGGGTGTGGCGACCGCTGCAGGCGCGCCGCCGCGCCTACGCGGTCGAGGAGATCCGGCGTGAGTCGGGCGACGTCGTCACCGTCACGATCCGTGCGGATGGGCACGGCGGCGTACCGTTTCGCGCCGGTCAGTTCGCCTGGCTGAAGATCGGCACGTCGCCGTTCGTCTTCGAGGAGCACCCGTTCACGATCGCGTCGACCGCTGTGCGGCCGGACCGCAAACAGTTCACCATCAAGGCGCTGGGTGACTTCAGTGAACTGCTGATCGGGATGCGCCCTGGCCGGCGCGTGTACATCGACGGGCCCTACGGCGGGTTCACCGTCGACGGTCTGCGTAGCCCCGGGTTCGTCTTTATCGCAGGCGGTGTGGGCATCACTCCGATGCTGAGCATGCTGCGCACGCTCGCGGACCGCGGTGACCGCCGCCGGCATCTGCTCGTGGTCAGCGCGCGGTACGAGCAGGACCTCGTTCTGCGCCAGGAGCTGGCCGTCCTGCGCCGACGCATCGCGCTCACCGTCGTCGAGGTGGTCAAAACCCCGCCGCGGGGCTGGATTGGTGAGGTCGGACGTGTCGACGGTCCGTTGCTGGATCGGCGGCTGCCCCGGCTGGCCCGCCATCACGATTACTTCCTGTGCGGTCCGGCGGGCATGGTTGCCTCGGTCGCGCAGCTGCTGCGGCAGCGGCGCATCCCGGCCTCACGCATCCACACCGAGGTCTTCGATGTCGTGTGACGAGGCAGGTTCGACGCGGCGGCGCCGTGCGGTGAGCAGGCAGCGGCCACCAAGGTCACGTCCTGCTTCCCTGTCCGACTACGCATCCCCGCGGGACCAGAGCAAGATCATGAAGACAACCAGATTCGTTGCGTTGCTAAGCCGTCCCCATCGAGGCCTCTACCAGCTCTGGGTGATCGCGAGGGCGAGCCCGGGTACGCAGCGGGTCAGGTGCTCCACGAGTGGGTGATCATCCGAGCCGACCCAGGTGGGGGAAGCGTCGATGTCCCCCACGGACACCGACTCAGCGTATCTCGGCTATCGACGACCGCGGAAAGTGCGCCGCAGATCGTCGACCCACGCGTCGGGGATCTCCCAGGGGATGAAGTGACCGCCGCCGTTGTGGACGGTGAGGTTGACGTGGTTGTACCAAGCTGCCCGGTCGCTGTCGAGGAAGTGCTGGACCCGCTGATCAGTGGTTACGCCGGGCGGATTCTCGTAGCCGACGAAGGTGATGCCGGTAGGCGCCTCGATCACCGGTTGCCGGTCGTGCGAGGGGGTCCACGGGTAGCGGTTGTTGTTGGCGTAGGTGCGGATCGAGGTGCCGATCGCATTGGTCGCCCAGAAGATCATGGCGTGGGTGAGCAGGTCGTCCTTGGAGAACACGGTCTCGACGTTGCCGCCGTTGTCGCTCCAGCTGACCCAGCGTTCCAGGATCCAGGCGAGCATGCCCGCCGGAGAGTCAGACAGCCCGTAGGCCAGCGTGCTCGGGTCGAGTACGTGCGCGGCAAGGTGGACAGCGAAGCGCTTCTCCAGCGCGACGATCCGCGCGTGCACGTCGGCTGGCAGGCCGTCAGGGATGGGCCGGCCGCCGCTGAGGTCCCACCCGCGGTCACCGTTGAAAAAGTCGAGTTTCAGCCCCGAGCCGATGTGGATGGCATGCAGTTCGTCGGCGTATTTGTGGCCGAGTTGGCCGGTGACCATCGCTCCGACGTCGCAGCCGGCGGCCGCATACTTCTCGTAGCCGAGGGTCTGGGTCATGAGGACGTGCCACAGGTCGGCGACCTTCCAGAAGTTCATGTCCGGGTTGTCGGGCAGCGGCGTGGAAAAGCCGAAGCCGGGAAACGACGGGACGATCACGTCGAACGCGTCGGCGGGATCGCCGCCGTGCGCGCCGGGATCGGCGAGCGGGTCGATGACCTTGGACCAGTGCCAGAACGTCCACGGCCAACCGTGAGTGAGGATCAAGGGTGTCGGGTTCGGGCCGACACCTGCCTTGCGCATGAAGTGGACCGGCACTGCGTCGACAGTCACCTGGTAGTGCTCGTAGGCGTTGATCGCCGCTTCTGCTTTGCGCCAGTCGTATTCGGTGCGCCAGTAGTCGAGGAGTTCTTGCAGATAGGTGCGGTCGACGCCGTAGTACCAGTCTCGGTTGCCCGCATCGTCGGGCCAGCGGGTCAGTTCGAGGCGGCGTTGGAGGTCGGCCAATACGTCGTCGGGCACGTGGATCGGTGTCGGCTCCAGCGGGAACGGGCGGGTCTCGGCGGCATTGGTTTCGTGACTCATGCGGGTCGTCATGTCTCCTGTTGCGGTTCCGGTTTTCGTATCGCGCTCACGCGGATTCACTGGTGGTTGAGTTCAACCAGCCGGGCCAGAGCCGGTAGAGCAGCGGCGATCGCTGTCCGCTCGGCCCGGGTCAGCCGGCTGGTGAGCTCCGTCAGACGTTCGATGCGTTCGGCTTGCCGCCCGTCCACGATCGCGGCCCCCGGCGCGGTGATGTGCACGAGGACAGCACGGCCGTCCGAAGGATCGGGCGCACGCTCGACCAAGCCGTCGCGCTCGAGCTTGCTGACGATCTGCGTGATCGCCGACTGCGTGACCTGTTCGCTCGCGGTCAACTCGGTGAGCCGCTTAGGCCCCTTCCGGGTGAGCGTGTGCAGGACCGACAGCGTCGTGAAGCTCAGCCTCTGTACGGACGGCAGGCGAATGGACATCCGGGTGAAGTCCTCCAGCACGGAGGTCAGATCGGCGACACTCAGATCTGGGGCGTGGGTCCGTGCGGGCATGCGGCCGAGTATGTCAGGAACTTATTTAAGTTCGTAATGCATATTTGCCCGACTCAACCGGCGACCCAGCAGCCGATCGGCCGGCCGCCAGGTCGCCGAGGGCAGGCACCGCAGCGAAGTGGCGCTCGCGCACGCATCCGGTCCAGACGCCCGCGCCGTACGCCGCCTGGTCGGCGAGCACCGTCGCCCGTCGGCGAGTGCTGCGGTGCTTCGCTTCTCGCCGGAGGGATCTCACGACGCGATAACCGATTGCATCCTGCTGCGGGTCTCGACGGCACGCCGCGACAACGGTGTGCTTACTCGCACTCGCTGCGGGGCGCTGTGTCGCGTCGCTTGACTCCGATAACCTCGGGGGGTTCGTCGGTGGGTCCCGTGACGCCGGTCCGCCGAACCGGAAGGCGTTTCGGGGAAGGGCGTGGCCGAGAACTCGGGGCTGACAGATCGCTACCTGCGCAGAGGCCCACTGGGTCATGGCGCCATGGGCGATGTGTGGCTCGCCGACGACCAGTTGCTGCATCGCGCGGTTGCTATCAAACAACTGCGCTCAGCAGGCGACAGCTCCGATCGCGTGGGCCTGGACCGCATCGTGCGCGAGGCGCGTCTGGCCGCCCGGCTCTCGCATCCCAACGCGGTCGGCGTGTACGACCTGGTCGTCGAGAACGGACAGCCGTACGTCGTCATGGAGTACGTGCCCGGCGAGACGCTTGCCGATCGCATCCAGGAATCCGGCGGTCTCCCGCTTGGTGCGGCGCGGTCGATTATCGGCCAGGTCGCGGCGGCGCTGGACACCGCCCACAGCGAGGGCATCGTGCATCGAGACGTGAAGCCGTCGAACATCCTGATCACCAACCGCGGCGTGGCCAAGCTCGCCGACTTCGGTATCGCGCGGCAGACGGGCGACACCGCAATCACTCAGACCGGCATGGTCATCGGCACACCGTCCTACCTCGCTCCCGAGGTCGTGCGCGGTGCTCCCCCGTCACCCGCAAGCGACATCTGGTCGCTCGGCGCGACGCTGTTCGCCGCGATCGAAGGAATCCCGCCGTTCGACGAGCAGAGCCAGGACCCACTGGCCGTCTTGGTGCGCATCGTCAGCGAGCCCGCGCCGCCCGCGGTTCATGCAGGTGCGCTGCAAGGGCTGCTGGCCCGGATGCTTGAGCAGCAACCCACGAGACGACCGGCCGCCGCCGACGTTGTGCGCGCCCTGACCGCGGGCGTGCATCCGCCGTCCGGCGACGCGCCTGCGGCCGCGACTCGGCCGCAGCGTCAGTCCCGCCCGACCGCCCGCGCAAGGAAAGTCTCGAACAGCGGCCCGGCCGTACCGAGCGTGTTGGCAAATTCGGGCCTGGCCGCTCCCGCATCGCCGACGCTGCTAGCGCCGGTCGCGCAGCAGCGGCGATTGCCTGTTCGATCGCTCGCCGTCGTCGTCGCGGCCATTGTCGCGGCCGTCGTCGTGACGCTGCTGCTGACTCGTGGCGGCGGGCACCCGAAGCAGGCAGGGCCGGCCAGCACCTCGCCGAGGAGCCCGGCGAAGAAGACCACGGTCGCCAACTCGCCGCGGCGCGGACCTCAGTCGAGCGCCCCCGCCCCGCCGCTGGCAAATCCGATGACGGCGAGCACGATGCAGCGCTTTGTGAGCGACTACTACGCCCTCATCCCGGGCGACCTGCATACCGCGTTCGGCCGGCTCGGCCCGGGGCTGCAGAAGCAGGGCTTCGACGCCTACCAGAACTGGTGGTCGCGATTCAGCTCGGTGAACATCACGCCGCTGAGTGCGAACCCCACGGCAGGCACGGTCACGATCCGGCTCTCGGCCGTCTCCGCAGGCAGTGGCCACGTCGCGAGCGACACCGAGCAACTGACCCTGATCACCACGCCGGACGGGCGAGGTCTGCTGATCGAGGCCGACCAGCTCGTCAACGGCAACTGAGCCGGGTGTCGGTGACAATCGAATCACCTGCACCGTTAGCGCGTTCAGTTTTCTGAACGTTGGCGTCGGGCTGTCCGGATGGCCGTCGACACGTGTCGAGGCCCGGTCGTCGGCAACGGTGAGTACTGGCGCGGGTCTCTCGCGCCGCGTGGCGGCTGCGTAGCGCTGAGGGCCACTGTGATCCGGATGCGGCGCGAGCATCACACGCTGGTCCGGGCTCCGCATGGGCGTCGATGTCGACGCTAGCCCGGCAGATCCAGATGTTGGTCCCCGTTGTCGGTGAGCAGTCGAGGCGCGCCGCCGATTCGCAAGGAGGCAATTCGTCTACCGCAGACAACGAAGGGAAAGGAGGTTACCCACTCCCTGCCACTATCAACATATAGCGCGCTGGGGGGCTTGCGGCAAGACCCGGGTCATGCCGCAGAATCGCCGGCCGAGGTCAGAACCTACGGAAAATGGGAGCCACGAAGTGCTTGTGTTGTTGTCGACGTATGGGTTACACGAGGCCGTCGAACCGCTGTTGGGACTCCCGGTGCGGTTCGATGCGCTGGTCGCGACCGCCGTGACGCCGGCCGGAGTGTGGCGATGACCGAGTATGCGGTGGTGATCGTCGGAGGAGGTCCGACCGGGCTGATGTTGGCGGGCGAGTTGGCATTGGCAGGCGTAGACGTGGCGATTGTCGAGCGGCGCGCCAGTCAGGACCTTGCGGGCTCGCGTGCCGGCGGTCTGCATTCGCGCACGATCGAGGTTCTCGATCAGCGCGGAATCGCCGATCGGTTCCTCTCTGAGGGGCAGGTGGTGCAGGTCGCGGGGTTCGCCGGCACCCGCTTCGACATCAGCGACTTTCCCACCCGACACCCCTACGGGCTCGGGCTGTGGCAGAACCACATCGAGCGCATCCTGGCCGGCTGGGTCGACGAGCTTGAGGTTCCGATCCATCGCGAACGCGAAGTGACCGGACTCGCGCAGGACGACACCGGCGTCGACGTCGAGCTGTCCGACGGCAGGTCGCTGCGGGCGGAATATCTCGTCGGGTGCGACGGAGGACGCAGCCTGATCCGTAAGGCGGCCGGTATCGAGTTCCCCGGGTGGGATCCGACGACGAGCAGCCTGATCGCCGAGGTCGAACTGGCCGAGAAGCCGGAATGGGGCATGCACCGCAATGCCTTGGGCATCCATTCCCTCGGCCGGGTGGAGTACGAGATCCGTGACGGCGAGGTGGTCTACATGGATAGGGGGCCGGTACGGGTCATGGTGACCGAAGAGCACGTCGGACCCACGGGCGAACCCACCCTGCGCGATCTCAGCGAAGCGCTCATCGCCGTGTACGGGACCGACTACGGGGTCCACAGTCCCACCTGGATCTCCAGGTTCACCGATATGACTCGGCAGGCCGCGGCCTACCGCGACCGACGGGTCCTGCTGGCCGGCGACGCCGCACATGTGCATGCCCCGGACGGTGGGCAGGGCCTCAACATCGGTGTGCAGGACGCGGTGAATCTGGGCTGGAAGCTGGCCCGGGTGGTCAACCGGACATCGCCGGAAAGCCTCCTGGATACCTACCATGCCGAGCGCCACCCGGTCGCTGCCCGCGTGCTGCGCAACACGATGGCGTCGATCGCGCTTCGCCGCCCGGACGAACGAGTCAAGGCCCTCGGTGACGTCGTTGCCGAGCTACTCAGCACCGACGAGCCTCGCAACCGATTCGCCGCAATGATGTCCGGTCTGGACATCCATTACGACCTGGGCGAGGGACACCCGCTGCTTGGACGCCGCATGCCCGATCTCGACCTCGTCACCGCCAGCGGTCCGCTGCGGGTCTTCACCCTGCTGCACGATGCCCGGCCGGTGCTGCTCAACTTCGGTGAGCCCGGCGGCTTCGACATCACCCCATGGACGGCTCGCGTTCAGCTGATCGACGCCACATACGTCGGTACGTGGGAGCTTCCGGCACTCGGGGAGGTCACCGCTCCCACCGCCGTGTTGATTCGGCCGGACGGATATGTCGCCTGGGTGGGAGATCCAACTCAGCTGGGGCTCGCTGACGCGCTATCCCTCTGGTTCGGACCGCCTGCTGCGGCGTAGCGCGAAGAGGCACTCGCGGCTGATCCGAATCCCGCCGCGGCACGACGAACAACCAAGCCGGGGGCTACCCCTGGCACCGTGGACAACGTCCGCGACCACGTCTTCAGCGACCACCCGTGGCTGCACGGTTTCAGGTGTTGTCGGTCGAGGCGAACGTCGCGGCGTGGTCGCGGACGAAGTCGGCGATGTCGCGCGGGGGGTGGCCGAGAAGGTCGGCGACCGTATCGGTGGTGAAGTCTCCCCAGCCGGAGACGTACGCCTGCGCGTACTCCTCGAGCATGTCGACGGTCCATTTCGGAACGCCGTAGCCGAGCAGTGTCTTTCGCTTGGCGTCGTCGCTGATCGGCAGGTGCGTGATGGGCCTGCCGAGGGCGAGACTCGATTGGTCGGCGACCTCATCGAACGTCAGCGAGCGCGGGCCGGTGAGGGTGTACGTCTGGCCGTGGTGGCGATCCGGGTCGTTGAGGAGTATTCGGGCGGCGCACTCGGCGATGTCGCGTGCGTCGATCATGCCGATTCGCGCCGAGTCCATGTTCAGTGAGAACGTGCCGGTGGCGGAGATGTCGCCTGCCTCGTTCAGCAGGTTCTGCATGAACCAGTGTGGGCGCAGGATCGTCCAGCGCATGCCGCACTGTTCGGTCTCCCGGTCGGACAGCGCGTGCAGCCTGCCGCTGCGGTTCGGCGCGTCGTGTGCCGCGCCGACGACGGACAGGCGCACGATGCGCTCCACGCCGGCTTGGCGTGCGGCCCACACGGCGTTCATGTTGTTCTCCGGAGCGCGCGGGTCGCTCGGGGTGAGCAGCCACACGTCCTGCACGCCCTCGAAGGCGGGTGGCAGCGACTCAGGGTCATCGAGATCACCGACGAAGACCTCGGCGCTCTGCTCGCGCAGGCCGTCCGCTTTGGACTTGTCGCGAACGAGAGCACGACGGTGCACATCGGCCCCCTGCAGCGCATTCATCAGTGCGGTGGACACGGTTCCGGTGGCTCCGGTGATCAGCACGGTGCGCGACACGCTCATTCTCCCTTGGTGGCAGCAGCGATACGGACCAGGTTGAGTGCCACGGCGGTGACCTGGTGGCCGCGGGCGAGCGCTACTGCGCGGCTCCTCACGTTTCCAGTCGCTCCGAACACGGTGATGCGCATGGTTTCAGCTCCTTGGATTAGTTGGTTGAGGCGGCCGGTGTTAGGTCGTGGCCTTGGTGAACTGAGGTCTTTGGGGGCTTGCCTGCCGCCCGGTTGATAGTGATGCGCTCCAGGACCCAGAGCGCGAAGGTCGCTGCGGAGAAGGCGGCCCCCAAGACGCACACGCCGGTCCAGCCGCCGTGCACCCAGACCACCGAAGTCAGCGCAGAGCCCACCGCGCCGCCGGCGAAAAACGAGGTCATGAAGGCGGAGTTGATCCGGTTGCGGGCCTCGGGCCGGAGTGCGTAGACGACGTTCTGGTTGCCGTTGAGCACCGCCTTATGCGCCAGGTCCAGCACGATCACGCCGACGAGCAGCCAGACCAGCGAGCGTGCCCCGGCGGCGATCGCCAGCCAGGACGCCACGAGCAGGACCGTTCCGGCGCCGGTCACGATCTGTACGTGCCCTCGGTCGGCCAGCCGCCCCGCCACCGAGGCGGTCAGCGCACCCGCGGCACCGACCAGGCCGAACATGCCGATGGCCGACTCCGACCAGCCGTACGGCGACCGCACCAGTAGGAAGGTCAGCGCCGTCCACAGCACGTTGAACGAAGCCATGCTCAGGGCGGCGATACCCGCCCGCCACCGCAGCAGCGGCTCGTACCGCAACATCGCCACCGTCGAGCGCAACAGCCCGGGGTAGGACAGGCGTGCGCCGTCGCCGCCGAGCCGGGGCAGGAAGACACGCAGCAGCACGGCCATCAGTGCCATCAGGGCCGCGTTCACCCAGTAGACCGTCCGCCAGCCGCCGAGCTCCGACAATGCTCCGGACGCGGTGCGCGCCAGCAACCCACCGAGCAGCAGCCCGGTCATCACCGTGCCGACCACCCGGCCACGCTCGGCCGGGGCCGCCAGCGTCACTGCAAACGGCACCACGACCTGCGCTCCCACCGAGGTCAGCGCGGTCAGGGCCGTACCGGCCAAGAGCACCGTGCCGTTGGCTGCGGTGGCCGACACCAGCAGGAACACCGCGGTCACCGCGTAGAGTGACACGGCAAGCCGCCGCCGCTCCATCAGGTCCCCTAGCGGCACCAGCAGGATCAGCCCCAGTGCGTACCCGCCCTGCGCGGCCGTCACCGTCAGCGCCGCCAGCGAGGGTCCAAGCCTCAGTTCCCGGCCGATCAGGTCGAGCAGCGGCTGCGTGAAGTAGAGATTCGCGGCCGCCAGCCCGGTCGCCACCGACATGAGCATGAGCAGCCCGCGCGACATGCCCCCGTCCGGGTGAAGTCTCGTCGCCGTCATGCATCTAGCTTCGGCGATGGAGGATCAATGAGTCCAACACATGTTTGTCATCGAACCGATCGTGGATAACGATTGATTCATGGAGCTTCAGCAGATGCGTTACGTCGTCGCCGTCGCGGAGACGAGCAACTTCACCCGCGCCGCCGAGCAGTGCCTGGTCGTCCAGTCCGCGCTGAGCCACCAGATCGCCCGGCTGGAGCGTGAGCTGGGTGCCAGGCTTTTCGACCGCACCAGCCGCCGCGTCCGGTTGACCCCGGCCGGTGAGGCGTTTCTCCCCGCGGCCCGCCAGGCTCTCGATGCCGCCGAGCGGGCCCGCGCCGAGGTGGCGGCCGCCGCCGGCGAGATCCGCGGCCGACTCGCCATCGGCGCCATCTCCACCGTCGCCGCGGTCGATCTCCCAGCTGTACTGAAGCAATTCCACTTGCGCCATCGGGAGGTACGGATCAGCCTGCGCTCGGGCCCCAGCGAGGAGCTGATCGAACGGGTGCGGCAGGGCACTCTTGATGCCGCCTTCCTGGGGCTTCCGCTGGGCGTACGACCCCACGGCGTCCACGGCCACGAACTGGCGCGCGGTGACCTCGTCGCCGTGGTGGCGCCCGACCACCCGCTGGCGGACAAGCAACGCGTGGACCTGCGCCGGCTGGCGAACGAACCATTCGTCGACTTCCCCGCAGGCACCGCCGGGCGGGCCCATGCGGACGCAGCCTTCGCAGCGGCCGGAGTGCGGCGCGAGGTCGCCTTCGAAGTGACGTCCGCTGACTTCATGGCTCGCCTGATCCGGCAGGGCCTGGGGATCGGGTTGCTGCCCGCCGCCTTCGCGCCTGAGCTGCCCGACCTGCCCACGGTCCGGCTTCGCGACGCTCCGGCCCACCGCATAGAGCACCTGATCTGGAGCCGCTTCCAGCCCTCCCCCGCCGCCACGGCCTTCTTGTCCGCGCTAGGCATCTCGGCATCTTCGGCTGATGGGTGATGTGAACCCCGGGGCTTGTACTGAGTCCAGATGATCTTGCGGTGGCGTGCCGCTGCGCGCGGGCGAGATCGCCACCGCCCTGCCCGCCACGGCGTGGCAGCGCTTATCCGCCGCAACAGCACCACTGGCGAGCAGGCCTACCATCGCTGCTTCGCGCCCGAACCGGGTGCCATTGCGCGACCTGGTGCGGGCGGCCGGCGCTGGACCGTAGAGGAATCCTTCCAAGCCGGCAAGGGCCCGAGCGGTCTCGACCAGCCACCGCGGTATCGGCGCCCTTCACCGTGGAGAACGATGACCTCGAGCCTGCATGGTCATCCTGCTGACGGAAGCTTCGCTGCCACAATGTCGGTGTACGTGATCGACGGCGGCTCGGCGAACAGCTGCGTGACGCTGTCGTCGGCGAGCCGCGCCTTGCCCGCCTCGAGATGGAATCGCCGACCCTCCTCATGGGGAAATGCATCGATCACCGCGAAGCTGGTCGGCCCGAGACGGATCGCCAGCCAGGCTGTGGTGTCGGGTTCCTCAAGGACCGCGGCAAGGCCGGCCTTGAGGAGCGCCTCGACCTCTGCCTCCCGGCCGGGCTTGGCCTCGGGCCAAGACCACCACCCGGCCGCAGGCCTGACGGAACCTGATGCGGCGCTCGCCGTAAGACCCGCCCGCGAAAAACCCCAGTGAAGGCGCGACTAACGGACTCACTCTGTTCAGAAGACTGAACGCCGTGACGGGCTGGCGGTTCGGTTGTCACCGCTACCCCTGAGCCGCCAACCTGGCGCGACGGGCTGTGCTGTTGCGTCGTCCGCGCGACATGGGGTGGGATTGCCGCGCAGTGGCAGCGACGTCCGGTGCGTCCGGAGGTTGATCGGTATCGGTTGATTGGACTGGCGATGACGAAGGTGACCTGCAACATCTCGACGTCCGTGGACGGCTTTGTGGCCGGACCCAGGCAGAGCCTCGACAACCCGATCGGCGAGGGTGGCATGCCCCTGCACGAGTGGCATTTCCACCCGCACGCGGAAGACCGGGCGGTGATCGAGGACTGGCAGCAAACGCCGGGCGCCTACGTCATGGGACGCAACATGTTCGGCCCGGGTCGCGGCGAGTGGGATCTGGACTGGAAGGGCTGGTGGGGCGACGAGCCGCCGTACCACGCGCCGGTCTTCGTGCTCACCCATCACGCGCGCCGGCCGCTGGCCATGGACGGCGGAACCACATTTCAGTTCGTTACCGACGGCATCGACTCCGCACTCGACCAGGCCAAGGAAGCCGCCAACGGCAAGGGCGTCGAGATCGCCGGCGGCGCCAGCACGATCAATGCCTACCTGAAGGCCGGCGCGATCGATGAGTTGCACATGCACATCTCGCCGATGCTGCTCGGCGCCGGCGAGCGCCTGTTCGACGGCGTCCCTAACACGCTGCGGCTCGAGCCGGTGCAGGTGGTCGGCTCGGCCGGAGCCACCCACGTCAAGTACCGCGTGGGATAGGCAGCGCGCGCCTGGCTTGGCCGCGTGGTCGGCGGCGGCGCTGCTCGCCGGCGGGGCTCGTCCTGCGACTGCGCGACCTGTGAGCAGCTTGAACCGCGGGCGGTGCTGCTCGAAGCGCTCGGCCGAGTCTGGTCCGTTGTGGGTGTTGGCGGATTCGATCGAGTGGTATGGGGTGCCGGGTCCGGATGCGGTGGCGGGGTTGTCGCTGCTCGACCCGGGCATGTTGTCGCATGCCGGTCGGGTGGATGTGCTGGTCGCGATCGAACGGCACCTGGCCTGGCTTGCCGGGATGCAGGCGCAAATGTTGGCCGCGATGGCCGCTGATGACCCGTCTGAGGATCGGTGGGTGCGCGAGGAGGTCGGCTGTGCGTTGCGGTTGTCTGCGTTGACCGCGCAACGCCGCCTCGCGGACGACCCCTCCGCGCAACCCTGTCCCGCTCGTTTGCGGCGCTCGGCCCCGTCGCCGAAGCGCTCAGCCGGCGTTCGCGACGCGGGGCATGGCTTCGCGGGGTGTGAACCGTAGCTGGGGCAGTGGCTCGTCGGTCTGCCAGGCGTTGAAGGCTTTGAGGTAGAGGGCGAGGTGCTCGCGGGTGTCTCGTCGACGCATCGGCTGACCGGTCTGGCGGCGGGCCATGTTGAACATCACCCGCCGAAACTGCAGTCGCGGATCACCTTTGCCGAGCCCGGCACCGTCGATGATGCCCTCGTACCAAGGCGTGAGATCCCCGCGCTGGTTCCCCTGCTCGGCCAGGTAGGACGCGGCACCGGCAGCGCTCTTGATCATCCCGGTAGCGGTGGCGATCTGTTCGCCGAGTCCGACGAAATCGCGCAGCTTGGGGTTGTCCTCGAGAGTTTGCACGATCTGGTGATTGCTCACCGCAGCCGCGCCGCCGGTCCAGGTCAGGTCCGGCCGGTTCTGGTAGAGCCACACGGTGCGCACCATCGCGGCGAGCATCGTGCTGTTCTTCTCGCCCTCGATCGCGAGCACGTCTGCGGCGGTGCGGCGCTTGCCGATGTCGAGCACGTCGAAGGTGCCCTCGGCCACCTCGGTGAACACAGTGAGCGCGACCGGGAGATCCGCCTCCATAATCGCGGCCAGCCGGTGCTGGCCGTCCACCAGCACCCCGTTGACGTCGAACGCGATCCCTTGGTGGGTAACCAACCACTCCCCGCGACGCATCGCCTCAGCGAACGAGCGCACCGCCGGCCGCGACAACGGACGGTTGGTGGTGTTCGCCTCGAGCCACTCCGCCGCTCGCGCCGGCGTGATCGTCTGAACCCTGCTTCGCACCTGTGTTACACCCCTTGGTTTCGTTGCTTATCGCGTGGTCCACAACATGGACGCACTGCCGGTGGGCGCGCCGTCGACGTCACCGCTGCCGACGCTACGGCAGATGCCGACACCGCCGCGTACCGCGCCCGGGGGTGGTAGGCCGCTTGTCGCTCTCTCCCATCATTCGGCGGTGACACGGCGATGTATTACGTCGCGTAGTACGCTGCTGTCGTGGGTGATGTGCTGCGGTTCAACTGGACCGTCGACGCGCTCGAAAACGTCGAGGCGGAGGTCTGCCGACGGCCGATGTGCATGCCGCACTGACCGGACCGGCGCCGCGGCTGATGCAGACGATCAACGACGACGCGTTGCGGGTGATAGCCCGCACCCCGACCGCGCTGCTGATCGAGGTATGGCTGACCGAACAGGCCGATGGTGAGTACGACATCTTGACCGCATTCGAAGCCGGCTCCATCAGCCGGGCCAGATGGATCAACGCGTTTGGGGAAGAAAGGTGAGCACGATGGGCACAAAGAAAGAGTTGCTGGCCGCCGCACGGGCCGGCAAGAACATCGACGAACGCCCAGGCGTCGGCGCGTGGGAGACCTCCACACAACCAATGGCGCCCTCGGCGCACCCTGACGGCACCGTGCTGGTGGGCCGGTCACTACGCATGTCGATCGACACCTACCAGCGGATCAAGATCGCCGCGACAGCGCGCGGCACGACCTGGTCGGCGCTCGTCCGCGAGTGGATCGATCAAGGCCTGCAAGCCGCGGAATCCGGTGCCGCGCCGGACCCGATCGCCGAGCTGCACCGCAGCATCGACGCGGCCACCCGCGCCCTACGCGCGCTCGAACACCCGCCCGCCGCGTAGCCGGCCGCGTGCCTGGCCGGGCCGATCAGGCGGCGCCCGCCGCGGCCGCGACGGCACCGGCCGATTCGGTGAGGGAGTCGAGGACGACGCGCACGCCCGGCTGCCGGTCGCCCCCGCGCCGGCTGACGGTGAATACCTTTCGCGCGATCGGGCGCGCCGGCCGTAGCAGGCACACGTTCGGCGGTAAGTGGCCGGCGGCCAGCCGGGGAACCAGTGTCACGCCTGCGCCCACTGCCACCAGTTCCAGCAGCACATGGAAGTCGGTGGCGCGCGCGACGACTCGGGGCACGAACCCCTCGATGGCGCACGCCCGTTGGGTCATTTCCGCGCAACTGGTGCCGGCACGCGGGGCGAGAAACGGCTGATCGGCGAGCGTGTTCAGCCCGACGGTGCCGGTACCGGCGAAGCCCGACTCGACGTGCACGGCGATCAGCACCGGATCGAGCAGCAATTCGCGCCGTTCGTGGGCGGGGTCCAAGGGCCTGGGCAGCACGTCGTACTCGTGCACGACCGCCACGTCGACCTCGCCGCGTATCAATGCCGGCAGGCTCTCGTCCGGTTCCATCTCGTCCAGGGCGAGCTGCAGGTGCGGCGCCGAATATGCCAGGCCGGTCCATGCCCTCGGCACGATCGCCGCCGCTGCCGAGGGGAACGCGGCAATCGTCACCCGGCCGGAAACCTGGTCGCGCAGGGCGCTCACCTCGGCTTCGGCGGCGTCCAACTGGGCGAGCAGTGCCTCGGTGTGGGCGACGAGGATGTCCGCGGCTGCGGTGAGGGCGATGCCGCGACCGACCCGCTCGGTCAGCGGCATACCGACCTCGCGTTCCAGCGCGGCCAGTTGCTGGGAGACCGCCGGCCCGGAGTAGCCGAGCGCGGCCGCCGCAGCAGTGACTGAGCCGTAGGTGCTCACCGTGTGGAGGACCCGCAGACGGCGCACATCCAACATGAAGCGCAGCTTATAGCTTGCGCCGGTTTTCTGAACTGGACGTTTTGACAGCCACGGACTGAGACTTACCGTCGTGCCCCGACCACCTGTCCGTCCGGCGGCTCTGGCCGCTGCCGCCACGGTCGTCCTGTGGGCGAGCGCGTTCCCCGCGATCACCGTCGCGGTGGGCGATTTCGGCGCGACGGGTCTGTCCGTGGCTCGCCTGGTCGTGGCCTCGGTCGTGCTCGCGCTCGTCACGCCGTTCCTGCCGGTGCGACGCCCACGTCGTGCAGACCTGCCGCTGATCGTGCTGTGCGGGCTGGCCGGAATGACCGTCTACCAATTGCTTCTCAACGGCGGCGAGCGCGTCGTGGCACCTGGCACGGCCAGCCTGCTGGTGGCCACCGCACCCATCTACAGCGCCGTGCTGGCAACGGTCTTTCTCGGGGAACGCTCCACCCGGCGACGTTGGGCCGGCAGCGTAATCGCGTTCACCGGTAGTGCCGTCATCGCCGCCAGCCACGGACTCAGTTTCGGTGCAGCGGCGCTGCTCGTCCTGGCGGCGGCGATCGCGCAGGCCACCTACCACACCGCGCAGAAGCCGTTGCTGAACCGCTACACCGGCCTCGAAGTGACGATCTATGCCATGTGGGCGGGCGCCATTCTGATCCTCCCGTGGACGGGGTCACTGGTGCGCGCTCTCCCCCACGCGAGCGGACGCGGCATCGCATCGGCGATCTTTCTCGGCATCGCCCCCGCGGCAATCGGCTTCGTGCTGTGGGGCTACGCCGGGGCCCGCATGGACGTCGCCCGCCTCACCTCGAGCCTCTACCTCGTGCCGGCCGTGGCGATCGCCATCGCCTATGTGTGGCTGGGACAGGCCCCACATCCGGTCGAACTGCTCGGCGGCGCAGTCGCGCTCACCGGCGTCATCCTGGCCAACACGCGATCCGGATACCGGCGTCGAGCACGGACGTCTGACCTGCCTCAGCGCTCGGCAGCCGCGTCTGGTGCATCACGTTGGAGAAGCGCAGCCCGATGAGCTTGAGGTCGCTGTGCCAGCGGCACAGCTGGCGCGCGGTGGTGCCGATCTTCCGGTGATCAACGGAGGGATCCGGTCGACTATCGACCCGATAGCTCTGTTGATCATGCACGCCGGGGCCACGCGGCCAGCGAACGCGCCCATCGCCAGGCCGATCACGGCCTCCGAGGCGCCGCGCGACTGCAGGTACATGGGCAGCA
Organism: uncultured Actinomycetes bacterium; assembly: GCA_963733615.1. Classification (GTDB taxonomy): domain Bacteria; phylum Actinomycetota; class Actinomycetes; order Mycobacteriales; family Jatrophihabitantaceae; genus DASXRA01. Next base: position 47,710 of record CAVTEA010000018.1, on the reverse strand, counting down.
CCAGCCACAGCCAGAGCAGGAAGGTCGACGCGGCCAAGCCGCGCACCAGCCGCGTGGCGCTTGGGACCGGCAGCGAGAGCGTGGCGTGCGCGTTCATGCCCCCGTGTCGGTGCTGCCCAGCCTCGCCCAGCCTCGCCCGGCCTCGCCCGGCCTCGCCCAGCCTCGCCCAGCCACACGGGTCGCGCGGTCAGCCGACCGGTCCACCGGCAGGTGGACGGCGGCGTCGGCGCAGTAGGCAGCAACGTTCGCCCGCCGTGTCGGGCAGGCTGGGCAGCACACGGTGGTCGCGCTCGACGATCACGACCGCCCGAGCGGGTTCGCGGGATACGGCCCCGCCGCCCGGCGCTTTTACCAGCGAGCCGGTTTCCGGCCAGACGGCGTGCGGCTGACCGACCCGCTGGCGCACGTCGCAGATCCGCTGCCTGCGACCCCGTTAGGCGGGTCTCGTTCCGATGATCACCGTGGCGCTCATCTCGTCGGACCTGGCCACCCGCGCGGTCAACCCGCCGACGGTGAACGCTTCGACGGCATTCGCCGCCTGTCGCTCGCTCGTCTCGACGAGCAGCGACCCTCCGGGTGCCAGCCACCCTCGTGCTGCGGCAGCGACCCGGCGCACCACGTCCAAGCCGTCCGATCCGCCGTCGAGCGCCATCCGCGGCTCGTGGATGCGGGCCTCCGGGGGCATCAGCGCGACTGCGTTCGTCGGCACGTAAGGGGCGTTGGCGACCAGAACGTCCACGCGGCCGCGCAGGGTGGGCGGCAGCGCTGCGTAGAGGTCGCCCTGGTAAACCTCGGCGAATGCGAGGTTGCGTCTGGCGCAACGTACCGCGGCGGGATCGATGTCTGCGGCATGCAACTCGACCCGGCCGGCGCCCGCGGTGGCAGCGGTCAGCGCCGCACCTACCGCGCCGGAACCGCAGCACAGGTCGACCACCAGGGCGCCCGGCTCGGCAAGCGCGCCCGCCTGCCGGACGAGGAACTCGGTGCGGCGGCGGGGCACGAACACGCCTTCGTCGAGCGCTATGCGCAGCCCGCAGAACTCCGCCCAGCCGAGAACGTGTTCGAGCGGCAAGCCGGCCGCACGCCGGTCGACCATCGCGATGAGATCGTCCGCGGTACCTGCCGCGGATATCAGCAGCCGCGCCTCGTCCTCGGCAAAGACGCAGCCGGCGGCTCGAAGTCGGGTAACGAGCGCGGATGGATCAACAGGTAGCTGATGAGCCGTCATGAGATGCCTTTCGGATACCGAAGGGCGCTCTCTGGGTCGCCTAAAGCTGGCGGGCCGCTCGGCCGTGGGATGAGAGCACCCGGCCTGATCTGGCGGTAATGGGTCTCACCTCCTCGGCGCGGTTTGCTTACTGGCGTGCCGAACATTACCCGGAGCGGCGCAGCCGAACAGCGGGGCAGCCAGACCAGCCGAAGGCATCACGGTGCGTCACCGGACGGCGGCCGGCGCAGGCGGCAATCGCCCGATAGCGCGGCCTTTCGGCTTGGATGCCCTGGTCGGCGGAACGCACCCGGCAACCGCTCAGCTTTGTCGGGTCGACGCCGATTGTTCGCGACGTGAGGTATCGCGCGCGGCTGGGCCGCGACGTCATCGACGCCACAGTGAACGCGCTGTTCGAGCAACATCCGCACATGCACGTTGCCGCGGTCGGGCCGGACGGCCTGTTCGTCCGGGTCCCGCCGCTGGTCACGCTCACCACTCAGACGGTGCTGCGCGGGCACACCTCAGCCCTTGAGCTCGTGGTTCCTGCGGATCTCAGCCTCGTGGTCGAGGCGTGGGAGCAGGCCGTCCAGACCGGGCTCGGCCATGCGCGGGTGCGTCCGCTGGCCGACCGGAACCACACTGCCAGCATGCTCTTCGCGGACACACGCGCTCGGTACGGCGTGCTCCTGTGCCTGATCATGGGACCTCAGCGCGCAACTGGCGCCGACCTGCCCGACCAGTTGGCTATCGCGTAAGGGTCTCACCCGAAGTGGCGCGCCGGACCACACAAACGGCGCCGGCACGCAGCGTGTGCGACCAGCAGCGATGTGTTGAAACAATGGCCAGATGAGCGGGACCTCAAAGCGGCGCACATCAACGTGTGTGTTCAGGCCGGCGGACTGAGAGGTGCACCGGCCGACGCCTGAAGAGGAGCAGCTTGCTGGCGAGGTCAACGCCTGGGCACTCCATCGGCTGACGTTTCGCGAAGGCACCCTGTCCGCTCAGGATGAGATCGGTGAGCTACCGCAGATCGGCGCCGGAGGAGTCGGCCCGACGCAAGCCTGGCGCATCCTGCGTGACCGGGTCCTGCCTACCGCCTTGCCCGCTGACCATCCGCGGTACCTGGCATTTGTCGGTGGCTCCCCCACAGTCATGTCGGTCGTCGCCGACATAGCGGTTTCCGCGGCCAGCATCTACGCAGGCAGCGCTCTCGAGGGCGGCGCGGTGGTCGATGCCGAAGGCGCGGCACTGCGCTGGCTTGCGGAGTTGGCCGGCATGCCCGAGTCGGCGTTCGGCACGTTCGTCAGCGGCGGCTCGATCGCGAACCTGAGCGCTCTGGTAGCAGCACGCTTCGACTGCCGTCGCCGCACCGGCCGCCAGCCGACCCTCATCGTCACCGGCTACGGCGCGCACGCGTCCGTGGCTGCCGCCGCCGAGATCATGGGCTGCGAACTGGAGATGGACGGCGACAGCGACGGCCGCCTCGACCACGCCGCTCTGGGCCGGATTCTGCGCCGGACGGACATCGACGACATCATCGCCGTGGTCGCCACCGCCGGCGCCACCAATACCGGCGCGATCGACGATCTGCCCGGCGCCGTACGGCTGTGCCGGCAGAACGGCCTGTGGCTGCACGTCGATGCCGCCTACGGCGGAGCCGCGCTGCTCTCCGAGCGGGCCCGGCCATTGTTCCAGGGCATCGAGGCCGTCGACTCAGTCACCATCGATCCGCACAAATGGCTGTTCACCCCGTTTGATTGCGCCGCGGTGATCTACCGCGATCCCGAACGGGCGCGCCGCGCACACACCCAGGTGGCCGGCTATCTCGAGCCGGTGAGCAGCGACCAGCACGTGAATCCGTCCGACTACGCAATCCATCTGACCCGCCGCGCCCGTGGCGTCCCGTTATGGCTGTCGTTGATGGCGAATGGCACCACGGCCTATCGAGCGGCCGTCGACCATTGCCTGATGCTCGCGCAATACGCCGCGCAGCGGATCACGGAGTCCGCGCACCTGGAGATCAGCGGAAACCCGGCACTGTCGGTCGTGCTGTTTCGCCGGGTCGGCTGGTCGACGGCGCAATACCACGCGTGGAGCGCGCGCTTGATCGCCGAGCGACTCGGCCTGGTCACCCCGACCCAACTCAATGACGAAACCGTGTTTCGCCTGTGCTTCGTCAATCCGGTCACCAGCACCGCTGACGTCGACGAGATTCTCGAGCGCCTCGGGTAGATCAGGCCGTCACGCCCGTAGATGTGACGAATGTGCTGCTCATTCCGCATCGGCCACCGGCTCAGGTAACGGCGGCGCAGGTCGAAAAGAAATGTAGATGCGCAGGCGAGAGTGGGTTCTTTTGCGGCGGGTGTCCGAGTCGCCGATCTGTGTCACCCGACATAGGCCCCCTGAGACATGAGGAGGTGTCGATGCACGCGCAGCGAGCGACCACGTTCTTGAATCGCGTGGTCCGCGCTCTCGGGCCGGTCGGCTGGGTCGTGATCGGTGTGTGCCTGGCGGCGCATGTCCTGCTCGGCGAGCGGTCGGCAGAGACGGCGCAGCTAATCCTGGTCGTGAGCCTCGGCATCTTCTTCGCCATCTTGCTGATTCGGCTGGCCTGCGCGGCGGTGGTCACGCCCAAACGACGTGGTGCGCTGGTCGTACTCACAGGGTCGGTCACGCTCTGGGCGCTCGGGGCCTCGGTAGTCAACGCCAGCAAGCTGTCCGACGTCACCCATTTCCCCGCGCCCGGCGAGTGGCTCTTCCTTGCGTCCTACCTGGGTATGGCCGCCTACCTCGTCCTCGAGGAGCGTCATCGGATGAGCCGTGGCCTTGCCACCTGGCTCGATGTCGTGGTCATCTGCGGAGGCACCGCGTGCCTGGCCGCGACCCTGCTCCTGATGCCCCTCGCGAGCAGTTTCGGCAAGAGCGGCCTACCACTTCTGCTTGCGCTGCTCTATCCCCTCATCGACATCGCCCTCGCGATCCTCGTGGTGGCCCAGATGGTGCTGCGGCTTCGCCCGGATCTGAAGCACGCGATCGCAACCAGCATCGGATTCGTCCTGCTTGCCTACGCAGACGGAAACTTCGTCGCGAACGCCTCGTCCTCGAGCTACAACTTCTCCGCGGTCAGCGACGTCGTCTGGGGTGCGGGCTTCGCCCTGATAATCGGCAGTGCCTGCAGGGTCGGCAGCACGAGCCTGGCCGAAATGCCCCGCCGGCGCGGTTCAGCCGTGTTGGTGGTCGCCGGCACCGCAGCTCTCGTGGTCCTGACACTGCGTCCGTCCGCGGGCATCGGCCCCTTCGTCGTGGTGCCCGCCGTGCTGACACTCGTGGCCGCGGGCGGGCGACTCGTTCTTGCGCTGCGGCAGGCAAAAGGCGCTGCGGAGGCGCTGGCACTCTCGCAAACCGATGACCTCACCATGCTGCCGAACCGCCGGGCGGTGCGAAACCGGTTGGACGCAGGCCTCGCGAAGAACCAGCCGTTGGCGCTGATGCTCCTCGACATGGACGGGTTCAAGGAGGTCAACGACACGCTGGGCCATGCGGCCGGTGACACCGTGCTGCAACTGGCTGCGCACCGGATGCGCGACGTGCTGCCACCGGACGTCATGATCGCGCGGCTCGGCGGCGACGAGTTCGCCGTTGTCACCACGAACAACGACGAGATCGAACTGCTGGAAAGCGCCCACGCCATCCTCGATGCACTGAGCGAACCGTTGATGGTCGACGGCATCGAAATCGCGCCGAGTGCCTCGATCGGCATCGCTGCACGCGCCGAGACCGACGCCGGCGCGAGTGAGCTGCTGCGCCGCGCCGACGTCGCGATGTATCAGGCGAAGCTCACTCGCACGGGCGCCATGCTCTACGACCCGCATCGCGACGAGTTCTCCCGGCCACGGCTGCAGTTGGCCGAGGATCTGCGCAGGGGAATCGCCGACGGTCAGCTCGTGCTCTGGTACCAGCCGCAGATCGACGCGGCGACCCGGCAGGTGTGCGGGTTGGAAGCGCTGATCCGCTGGAATCATCCGACGCAGGGCCTACTCTCGCCGGTGGCGTTCCTTCCGGCGGCTCGCCGGGCGGGCCTGATGCTGATGCTGTCCGATGAGATGGCGCGCATGGCGGTCGCCGACGTGAAGCGGCTGCGCGCCGGTGGATTACTCCAGCGCGTCGCGATCAACTGCGCACCGCCGGAGTTGCTAAGCGGCGTGTTCCTCCCGCGGCTGTACCAGGCGCTTGCCGCCTCCGGCGTGCCCGCGGAATCGCTCGTCGTCGAGGTGACCGAGGATTCGTTCCTCGCCGATCCCGAGCGAGCCCGCGAGGTCCTCTACGAGATGCGCGAGCACAACCTGCAGATCGCCATCGACGACTACGGCACGGGCTTCTCGTCGCTGTCCTATCTGCGTGACCTGCCGGTGCAGGAGCTCAAGATCGACCGGTCCTTCATCGCGACCATGCGTGCCGACCCGCGCGGGCGGATGATCGTCGTCTCGACGGTGCAGATGGCGCACGGGCTTGGCCTGCGGACCGTGGCCGAAGGCGTCGAAGACGCGGATACCGCCATCGACCTGATCGCGCTGGGCGTGGACGTGCTGCAGGGTTATCACATGGCACGGCCGATGCCGGTGTCGGACATCGAGGGATGGATAAGTGACTGGTCGACCTTCGTGCATAGCGTCGGCTCCTGGCCACTGTCGTCCGCGGGCGAGACCGATTGGCGGCCGAACGTGCCTAGCCGCGCGTCACGAGTGAAGAGCTCGCGGCGTTCACCGGCAGTGCCTTCACGCGATCACGCAGCACGAACGCAGCCTGCTCCGGAACAGTCACCCCATCCAGACCCACGCCTTGACCGATCAGGCGATGCGCATCGGGATTGAGCCGGCGTTGCAGGTCGGCCATCTGGTCGAGGTGGCCATATATCGGGGTGCTGGCAGGCGAGCCCAGGTACGGCGCAGCGCCCGTCCCGGGCAGCGGCTGCGTCATGACGCCGATCGCGCTGAGCAGCCGCCGGGCCCGCTCGTCCATGATCATCACGATCGACAGGATGCGGTTGACGCGCGCTGCCAGCGCGATGCCGTGATACAGCGCGGCAGCCGCGAACATCCGGGCGGTGCCGACGTTCGCGCGGACCCCGATGGTGGCAACGTCCCAGGTTCGCCACGGGTCGAGCCTTGCGGCGAACGCAGATCTCAAGCCGTCCACGCCCCAGGGTGGGCGCCCGGCGTCGTTGAGCGTCTTCAGTCCGGCGTCGCTCGGCGTGATCAGCCGGCAAGCCGCCACGACGTCGCCGCCCGGTTCGGTGAGCGCCATGAAGACCGACGCATCCTCGTACGGGCCATACTCGAGTTCGAGTTCAGCGAGCGTATTGCCGTATACGCGCAGAAACACCTCTGCCTCGCACGCGCGAGCCCCCGCAAGTGTGTCGCCGACCGGGTCAAACACCAGCCCTAGCGATCTTGCTGTCTTCATCGGCGCCCCTCCAGCCGGCTGCCTGCGAGGCAGCCGGCGGAGCAAGACCGTCGCTGGCGTACCTCGTTCTACGAACGGTAGCGCGTGCGACACACACGGTCACACGCCTTGGGTGGCGGCCCGACCACCGAGGTCGCACTCCGACCTCGCCGTCATGATCAACACCTGGATTCGAGACGATATCAACCGGAAAGCTCTGTTGATGACGAACGGAGGGAAGCGGCCGGAGGTGCGTCCGATCGAATAGCGGCAAAGAATGGGCCTTCCGGCATGGACGACGAGGGGGCGCAGATGGCTCGCGGAGATGTGGACCAGAGCGCCGGTCCGGCCGGCGCCGTAGCAGTTGGGCAGCGTACTGCCGAGAATCGCTGGTGGACGCTCTCGGCCGTGTGCCTCGGCACCTTCATGCTGCTGCTCGACATCACCGTCGTGAACGTCGCGCTGCCCGACATCCAGAAAGACCTCGGCAGCAGCTTCGCGGGGCTGCAGTGGGTGGTCGACGCTTACGCGCTAACGCTCGCCGCCGTGTTGCTGACGAGCGGATCGCTTGCCGACCTGTTCGGGCGGCGCCTGATGTACCTGGTCGGCGTCGCCGGGTTCACCCTTGCTTCGCTGCTATGCGGTGTCGCCAACGGAACGCTGTTTCTCGAACTCGCCCGCGGCCTGCAGGGCGTCGGCGGCGCGATCATGTTCGCGGTGTCGCTGGCATTGCTTGCCGACGCCTTTCGCGGCAAGGACCGCGGCACGGCCTTCGGCGTATGGGGTGCCGTAACCGGGCTTGCGGTCGCAGTCGGGCCGGTCGTCGGTGGCGCGCTCACCTCCGGCCTGTCGTGGCGCTGGATCTTCTTCGTCAATCTGCCGATCGGCGCCGTGGTCATCCTGATCACCGTCACCCGCGTGCAGGAGTCACGCGATCCCTTGCCGCGACGCCCGGACTGGTTCGGATTCGTGACCTTCACCGCCGCGCTGTCATTCCTGGTGTTCGCCTTGATCAAGTCCGGCGAGCGCGGATTCACCGACGCGCTCGTGCTGGGCTGCTTCGCGGCCGCCACCGTGTTGATCGCCGCGTTCCTCGTCGTCGAACTCACCGGACGCAATCCGATGTTCGATCTGTCGCTGTTCGGCAAGCCGACCTTCACCGGCGGGGCGATCGCAGCGTTCGGGGTGTCGGCATCGATGTTCGCGATGCTGCTCTACCTCACCCTCTACCTGCAGGACGTACTCGGTTTCTCCGCGCTCGGAACAGGATTGCGCCTGCTCACCGCGTCTGCGGGCATCTTCGTCGTTGCCGGCGTGGCCGGGCAACTTTCGTCCCACGTGCCGGTGCGACTGCTCATCGGCCCCGGCCTGATCGTCGTCGGCGTCGGCCTGCTGCTGATGCGCGGGCTTGATGCGGGATCGCTTTGGACCCATCTCGTTCCCGGGCTGATCGTGTCAGGTGTCGGCGTGGGCATGATCAACCCGCCGCTCGCCTCGACCGCCGTCGGCGTTGTTCAGCCGAGACAGGCGGGCATGGCCTCGGGCATCAACTCGACGTTTCGGCAGGTCGGCATCGCGACAGGTATCGCGCTGCTCGGCTCGCTGTTCGCCAGTCGCGTCCACACCGCGGTGACCGCGAACCTCGCGCACGTCTCGGGTCTGGGTGGACGCGCAGCCCAGATCGGCGCGTCGCTGACGAACGGCGAATTCGGCGGCGCACTGAACGGTCTGCCGCCTGCGCAACGCGGCCCGGTTGCGGTGGCTGCGCGTGCGGCGTTCACCACGGGCCTGAACCGGATCCTGCTGGTCGCCGCGATCGTCGCGCTCGTCAGCGGAGTCTTGTCGCTCGCGCTCATCCGCACCCGGGACTTCGTGCGCCCCGACGGCGACGCACTCGCCTGAGCGCCGCAGGCTGAGTCCCTGTTTCGGTGAGAAGGTGGCATGGGTAGGCACGATGCGACGGCAGGGCGAGAGGCCATGAGTCGGCGCGACGACCGAGCGGGCGAGGCCGCGACGTATACCGTCGCGGCCTCGGTCGGTCCGGCCGGCGCCGTCTTCGGCGACCTGTCGGTCCCACCCGATCCCACCGGTGTCGTTGTGTTCGCGCACGGCAGCGGTAGCGGAAGGCATAGCCCGCGCAACCGGATGGTCGCCGGCGCATTGACTGCACGCGGCATCGCGACACTGCTGATCGACCTGCTTAGCGCATCGGAGGATCTGGCCGACCAGCACGAGCGCTTCGATATCGCCAAGCTGGCGCACCGCTTGCAACTCGCCGCAGATGAGGTGATGCGGCTTCCGGCAGTGGCTGCCCTGCCACTGGGCTACTTCGGCGCCAGCACCGGAGCGGGAGCCGCCCTTGTCGCGGCGGGCAAAGACGCCGAGCGGGTACGCGCCATCGTCTCCCGGGGAGGGCGGCCCGACCTCGCAACTGACGCCCTCCCGCAGGTACGTGCGCCGACGCTGCTCATAGTCGGCGCACGTGATCCGGTGGTGCTGGACCTGAACCGGCAGGCGATCGAGGCGATGACATGCGAGCGTGAACTGGCCGTGGTGCCCAACGCAACCCATCTGTTCGAGGAGGCCGGAACGCTCGAGCGCGTCACGGTCCTTGCCGGCGATTGGTTTGTCCGGCACCTGAACGGCGGCGCAACGTGAGGGCCCGCTACCGACGAAAGGTGAGGCGCAATCATGCAGACCATTGAGCGCCAGGCACCGACGGCGATGTCAGCGCCGCCGGCGGTCAGCCCATCGACCCAGCCGGACGTCCCACCGCACCCACCCGACCCGATACGCCCAGAGCCCATCCGAAGGCCTGAGCCGCCGCCGGCGCCTGTCCGGCCACCACCGCCAATGCCCGGTCCGCCGGCGCCCCCGGCGCCGATGCCGGTGCCGATGCCGCCGAACCCTGACGTCCCGCCGCCGGCGTCGCACCGCGGCCGCTGACAGCACGCCGAGGCGCAGGGCGCGACGGCGAATCAGGCCGGCGGGGGCCCCAACTTGCCGCCGACGGCCCAGTTCTGCTTGGGCACCTCGTCGATGACGACCCACACGCCGTCGGCGGACTGGCCGGGCGAACCGCACGTCTCGATAAACACCTCGGTGAGCCGCGCCGCGAGGGCGGACTTCTGCTCGTGCGTTCGCCCGGGATACATCTGCACCGTGATCATCGGCATAGTTGCAAACTAGCCGAGCACGTAAGGTCGTCCGATGGCTACGGGCTGGACCGAGGTCGGCGAACACGTGTACCTGCGCCGCCACGAATCGTGGGATCTCAACGTCGGACTGATCGTCGGGCACGAACAGTGCCTGGTCGTCGATACTCGCGTGTCGCCTGTTGAAGGCCGCGAGCTCGCACAAGCCGTCCGGACGGTCACCGCTCTGCCATGGGTGGTCGCGAACACCCACGCCCATCTCGATCATGTGCTCGGCAACAGCGCGTTCCGGCCTGCGGCGATCTGGGGCCATACCCGGTGCGCCGCAAGCTTGACGGCCGACGGCGCCACGCAACTGGCCAACCTGCGCGCGAGTGCCGACGAGGCGGACCGAGACGCCCTGGCCGGCGCCGAGATCCTCGTCCCCGACCGTGTCTTCGACTCCCAGACGACCCTCGATCTCGGTGGCCGGACTGTCGTGCTGCGGTATCTGGGCCGCGGGCACACCGACGGCGACATCGTCGTGGCGGTGCCGCACGCGGACGTCACCTTCGCCGGGGACCTGATCCGGGAAAGCGGCGCGCCGTGGTTCGAGGACGCATTTCCCCTCGACTGGCCGGCGACGTTGAGCCGTCTCGAGCAGACCGCGACCGGCTCGGTCGTACCTGGCCACGGCAAGGTCGTCGACCTGGCGTTCGTCGCCGATCAGCGCAGCCTGCTGGCCTCGGTGGCCCAGTCGATACAGGCCGCCCACGCGGCAGGGCGGCCGATCGACGACGTGGTGCCCGACCTGCCCTTCGCCGAGCGCACCGCTCGGTACGCGCTGACGCGCGCCTACCGGCAGCTCGCCGAAACGGCCGGCCGGCCGGCACGCTGATCCGCTGCCTCGACGGGACTCGCACAGCACCGCCCACGTTTTCGGACTTAGCTGCCATTTCGGCTCGCACGAATGCGAAAAATCCGCCACACTGCCGCCGGATGTAGCGAAGGGATCACCGAATGTCGAGTCAGCCTGTCCCGGCCGAATCCGCCGCCGAGTCCCCGGGCTCGCCTGCCGGAACGAGATCTGGCCTACCGCGACGCCGGTTCCTCGGCTATGTCCTCGCCGCGCCGACGCTGGTGGTCGCCGCGAAGCTCGGCACGGACGCGGTCACCCCGCATGCGGCCGGCGCGATGGTTCCCTCGCCGCCGGAGCCCGCCGACCTGATGGACCTGGGCGACCTGCTCACGCTCGCGGCGACGCCGACGTCCAACCTGATCACCATCACGCTCAATCCCGACGGGAGCGCGTCGTTCGCGTTGCCCCGGGCCGAGGTCGGCCAGGGCATCACGACCTCGGTCGCCATGCTCATCGCCGAGGAACTCGACCTGCCGCTGGACAAGCTCGACATGTCCCTGGCAGATGCGCGCCCGGAGTTGCTGTTCAACCAGCTGACCGGAGGGTCGAACTCGATTCGCTCCCTGTACACCCCGGTACGGACGGCGGCTGCGCTGGCGCGGCAGAGACTGCTGCAGACCGCGGCCACGCAGTGGAAGGTGCCCGTCGAGTCGCTCACCACGACGGGCGGCGTCGTCCGCTCGGCATCGGGCAAGCACGCGAGCTACGCATCGCTGGCATCAGCAGCCGCAGCCTCGAAGACCACGCTGGCGTCGGTGCGTCTCAAGCAGCAGGCCGACTTCGCCCTGGTCGGCACGCCGCAGAACCGCATCGACGCATTGGCGGCAGTGACCGGCCGCAAGAAGTTCGCGATGGACCTGGACGTGCCCGGCGCGATACCGACGATGGTGTGCCGCCCGCCCACGATCAACGGCAACGTCCGATCCGTGCGCAACATCGACGCCGTGCGCGCCATGCCGGGCATCACCGACGTGGTTGTCGTCTCGACCGGCGTGGCCGTGCGCGGCGAGACGTTCGGGCAGTGCATCGACGCCGTACGAGCGTTGGACGTGTCATGGGGCCCGGGTACCGAGGACGGCAAGTCCGACGACACGGTTCTGCGTGAGCTGAAGAACGCCGAGCTGCCGATGACCGTGCCCAAGGTGCCTCTGCTGACCAGGACCATCGACGCGAGATTCACCTTCCCGTTCGCCAGCAACTCCCCGCTCGAGACGAACTGCGCGATTGCCGACGTCCGGGCCGACAGCGCCGAGATCTGGTCGTGCCTCAAATCGCCGATCGTCGCGCAGCAGACGATCGCGACGCAGCTGGGCCTGCCGCAGGACAAGGTCACAGTGCACGTCGTGCAAGGTGGCGGGTCGTTCGGTCGCCACCTGTTCTTCGACGCCGCGCTGGAGGCCGCGGAGATCTCGCAGACGATGGGCAAGCCGGTGAAGCTGATGTGGCACCGCACCGACGACTTCCGGCATGGCCGAACCCATCCGATGTGCACGTCGCGAGTGCGCGCCACCTACCTTGCGGGCAACGTGCTCACCTTCGAGCAGCGGCACACGAGCGTCTCGACCGACTTCAGCCACGGGCTGGGCGAGATCATCAGCGCGATGGTGACCAAGCTGCCCGGCGGCAACTTCCTCGGCTTCTCCGAGACGATCTTCGAACTGACCGCCAACGTGCCGTACAACTTCGGGCTGACCACCCAGCTGCTCAACGAGGTCGACCTGGGCTTTCACACCGGCAGCATGCGCAACATCTACTCCCCCAATGTCTGCGTCGCGCAGGAGCTGGTGGTCGATCAACTGGCCAAGGTGATGCACCAGGACCCATACCAGTTCCGCCACGCATTCCTCAAGGACGACCGCTCCCGGGCGGTCCTCGACAAGGCCGCGCAGGTCGGTGGATGGGGCCGGTCGATGCCCGCAGGCACCGCGCAGGGCATCGCGTTCCACGCTGAGTACAAGGGTGTCTGCGCAGCTCTGGTCGAGATTGACTGCCGCCCGCAGACGGTGAACCGCCAGATCGAAGACGGCGTCGGCGGGCCACGGGTCACCAAGGCGGTGTTCGTCGTCGACGTCGGCCTGCCCATCAATCCGCGCGGCCTCGAGGCACAGATGATGGGCGGAGTCATGGACGGCATCGCGCTCGCCCTGAGTTCCAGCCTGCATCTGAAGAACGGGCTGCTGCTCGAGGGCAGCTGGGACAACTACTTCTACACCCGCCAGTGGAACGTTCCCTTCGACCTGCAGGTCATCGTGATGCCGCCGACGACCGGCCAGCCAGGTGGCGCGGGAGAATTCGGCGTTGCCGCGTCGTTCGCGGCCGTCGCCTGCGCCTACGCCCGTGCGACCGGCACGATGCCCAGCAGTTTCCCGATCAACCACGACGGCCCGCTCGGATTCGAACCGCTGCCGGCCGTGCCGCCGATCCCGCAGAGCCCCACTGACGGCCTCCACCACACGTTCTAAAGGAGCATCCGTGCCCACACACACGTTTACGCTCAACGGCAAGCGGGTCTCCGTCGATTGCCCCGACGACCTGCGGGTGCTCTGGGTGCTGCGCGACATCCTCGGCCTCACCGGCCCCAAGTACGGCTGTGGGCTCAACGTCTGCAAGGCGTGTACGTGCCACATCAACGGCAAGGCGTTCAACCCGTGCTCCGTCCGGGTCGCCGACATCGCAGCGACGGACGAGATCACCACCATCGAGGGCCTGCCTGCCACCACTGGCGCTGACCTGCATCCGATGCAACAGGCCTGGCTCGATCATGACGTTGCGCAATGCGGGTATTGCCAGCCCGGGCAGATCATGGCCGCCGTCGCGAAGGTGCGTCAGGTGCGCGCAGAGGGGCGCGAGATCAGCGACGCCGACCTCGACGAGTTGCGCAACATCTGCCGGTGCGGCACCTACTTCCGCATCCGCGAGGCGATCAAGGCCGGCGCGGCACACATGTAGCAACGCCGCATCGGCGCGCTCGCCTAACGCGAAAGCGCGCCGATGCCCCCGTCCGGGGCGGCGAGCGGTCCGGCGAATCGCAAGGTCATCGCACCCATGACGATCATGGCCGCAGGGAAGGCCAGGCCCACGCCGAGTGCGTCGTCGCCGAGGATCTGCTGCAGGTACAGGGCGCCGAGGAAGAGGATCTCGCCGTCGCATCGAAGGTGCCCGCCGGGATCACGATCAACGGCAGGTCAGCGGCCATCGCCGCCGGTGCGCGCGACGTGCCGGTTGCGCATAGTGCGCAGGCACGACCGCGGCGCCGACACCCGCCACTGTCGCACCGATCGCGGCTCCGACGAGTACGTCGCTGGCAAAGTGCATACCGGTATAGACGCGGGAGAACGCGACGGCAGCGGCGAGAGCGCCGATGGGCACGGCCAGCTCGGGAGCCTCGACCGCCACGCCCACCGCGAATGCCGCAGCAGAAGCCGAATGGCCCGAGGGAAACGAGTTGGAGATCGGGACGTGATGAGCGATCCGCTCGACCGGGACGTGCTCGAGCAGTGGTCGCTGTCTGCGCAGCGTGCGCTTGCCGACCTGATTGGCCAACAGGCTGGAGAGGGCAATTGAGCCGAGGCCGCGAGCCGCCGCCCGGCGCAACCTGGTCTGACCTGTCGCGGCGAGTGCAGCCGATACGCCGGCCCACAACACGGATCGGTCCGCCGCCCGGGTGAGCAGCGGTAGGCCGCGATCGATTGGTGCGGGGAACGACGTGCGGGCGATGCGCGCGCCGATGGCGAGATCAAGCCGGTCGATAGCCTTGGCGGTGCGCCGGATCCTGCTCGATCGCCGCGCAGCCATCCACCGAGCATAGGTCGGCCGGACCGTCAGGCAGGCTGCGCGCGCTACGGAATCACCGTCGCTCGGTGGTCAAACGCGATTCCGTGCAGGAAGGGACGGTTGGCCGGAATCTCGGGCAGAGGACCGAATGCTGCGAGTTGTGGAAGTACTGGCGCTCCCCCGCGGCAGCCGCACCGGTGATCAATCAGATGACAAGTGTGGCTCCCAGAAGGCTGATCGAGTGGCCGCGTGCGGCCGGACGCCTCGTGCTCCGTTCTCGTCTCCATGTAGTCATCGAAGTCCAAAACCAAAACCTGCCAAGATCACTGAGCGTCTTGCGCGAAGCGGCGGTGATCAGCCCCGGGCGTCGTTGATGCCGATGATGCGCGCGCCGGTTTCGGTGAGCGGTCTGTGACTCGAACCCGGGGCGAGGACGACGTAGCTGCCCGCACGCAGACGCTGCCCGTTGTCGATGATCTCGCCGTCCAGGACGAAATATCGCTCCTCTGCGCGATGGTGATCCACTGCCGGCCAAACCGAACCGGGTTCGAAATCGATGAGCCAGGCGCGGGCGAAGGAAGACGCAGGCAGCGGGCGGCGCACGATGCCGGGACACACCTCGACGGGCGGGATGTCGTCGACGTGGACGGCGTGGATCAGGGGTTCAGCAGCGGAGTCGGTCATGAGCCTGACGATCCAATGGCGAATGCCGGCGCACGAGCGTTCCGCGTGCCGTCACGCCGGACTTTCCTGCCACCAAGGCTGGTGGTGACGACCGAACGGCGCAAATGCGCTGATCGTGGCGGCGACGGCCGGTGCCGTCAACGGCCGGTCGCGTAGCTCGGGTCAGCGGTCGCAGCCGCCCATGACGGAGTCGATCGAGGCGACAGAGGAGATGATGTCGGAGAGCAGGCCGCCCTCGACCAGCAGCGGAAGTGACTGAATGTTGATGAAGGACGGCTCGCGCAGGTGTACCCGTGCCGGGCGGGTGCCTCCGTCGGAGACGGCGTGCACGCCCAGTTCGCCGCGAGGTGATTCGACGGCCTGGTAGACCTGACCGGACGGCACCCGGAAGCCCTCGGTGACGAGCTTGAAGTGGTGGATCAGCGACTCCATCGACTCGGCCATGATGTGCTCGACGTGCTCGAGCGAATTGCCCAGCCCGTCCGGACCCAGCGCCAGTTGCGCCGGCCACGCGACCTTCGGGTCGTCGATCATGACCGGCCCGGGCTCGGCGAGCCGGTCGGTCACCTGCTCCACGATCCGCACCGACTCGCGCATCTCTGCCACCCGAACTTCGTAGCGCGCCCAGCTGTCGCCCCGATCGCTCACCGGCACATCGAATTCGAACTCGCCGTAGCCGAGGTCCGGGTCGGTCTTTCGCAGGTCCCAGCCGAGGCCGGCAGCGCGCAACACCGGCCCGGTGATACCGAGTGAGAGGCAGCCCTCGACACCGATCCAGCCGATGTCCTTGAGCCGGTTGACCCAGATCGGCTGGCCGGTGACGAGGCGCTCGAGCTGGTCGAGTTCCTCGGTCATCATCCGCGCCCACCTGCGCAGCGCCGCAACGCCGGTATCGGGCAGGTCCTGAGCCACGCCGCCGGGGCGGACGTAGGCATGGTTGAGGCGAAGGCCGCTGACGAGTTCGAACACGTCTAGGCACTTCTCCCGTGCCCGCATGCCGTTCGTCATGACGGTGAGCGCGCCGAGTTCCATTCCGGTGGCGCCGAGCGTGGTCCAGTGCGAGCTGACCCGGTTGACCTCCATCATCGCGATGCGGATCAGCGCGGCGCGCCTCGGCGCCTGCACGCCGAGCAGCCGTTCGACGGCCATGCAGTACGCGGTCTCGGTGAACATCGAGGACAGGTAGTCGGCCCGGGTCAGGTAGGCCACGGCTTGCGTCCAGGTGCGGTATTCGACGTTCTTCTCGATCCCGGTGTGCAGGTAACCGATAACCGGACGGCACTCGGTGACCGTCTCACCGTCGAGTTCGAGAACGAGCCGCAGCACGCCGTGCGAGGACGGGTGCACGGGGCCGAAGTTCAGCTGGATCCGGTCCGAGCCGGCGGCGGCTCCAGCGATGACGTCGTCCCAGTCTCCACCGGTCACGGTGTAGAGCGGCCCCTCGGTTGTGGACCACGTCGGGGAGTAGGTAGTCATCCGCGCACCCGCTTCGAATCGGCTCAAACGTATGAACCAGATGGTACATTCGCCCGTCAGGGCAGTGGCAAGGCGCAGTGAGCAACTCCACGTTCGCCCGGGGCGAGGCATGCGTCCCGCGCGGCGCAACCGACAGTGTCGGAGGAACCGACCGTGACAGCGGAACAGGGAACGGCCCGCGAGCTCCTCCTCGAACGCTGTATCGATGCGGTGGAGCGGGTCGGCTTCAGCCACCTGAGCCTGCGCGAGATCGCGGCCGCCGTCGGCACCAGCCACCGCATGCTCATCTACCACTTCGGCACGCGCGAGGGCCTGCTCGTCGAGATCGTCGGGCGCATCGAGGCGCAGCAGCGCGAGTTCCTCGCCGAGCTGACGCGCACCGACGCCGGCCTGGTCGAGGTGAGCCGCGAATTCTGGCGACGGATCAGCGACCCTGCGCTGGCTCCTGCGGAGCGCCTGTTCTTCGAGGTCTATTCCCACGCGATGCACGACCGGCCATGGACGGCATCGTTTCGCGAATCCGTCATCGCGGCGTGGGATGAGCCGTTGTCGGCGCTGTTTCGCCGTCACGGATTCGCGCGCACCGACGCGTCGCACCGAGCCAGGCTCGCGCTGGCGGTTGCCCGCGGGCTGCTGCTCGACCTGCTGATCACCGACGACCGACGTCAGGTGACCGCGGCGGCGGATCTGTTCGTGCGCCTGGTAACGGCACGTCCACGCAAGAGCTAGGCATCGTTCGGCGGACTGTGCGCAAAAACCAGTCGCCGTGGCCGCCCGGATGGGGCGTGCATCACCTCGGGTTGACTCTCACACTGATGTGAGGCCGTAGCGTCTCCGCCGTCAACTCACGCGGCACATCAGGAGAACATCATGACCGGAGCAATCGTCATCGGCGCGGGCCCAGGACTTGGCCAGTCCATCGCGGGAAGATTCGCCCGCGAGGGGTTGCCGGTCGCACTCGTGGCGCGAGGCCAGCACACCGTCGACGCAGCGGCCGCCGCGCTCGAACCGCTTGGCGTGCCCGTGCTGCCACTGGTCGCCGACAGCACGGACGAGGCGGCCCTGCGAGCCGCGATCGACGCCGCCACCGACGCATTCGGCACCCCCGAGGTCGTCGTCTACAACGCAGCGATCATCCAGCAGGACGCCCCGGGCGACCTCTCGGCACAGGCGCACCTCGATGCGTGGGCGGTCAACGTGGTCGGCGCGGTGACGGCTGCGGCACATGTCGCGCCGGCAATGGCCGCGCGCGGTCACGGCTCGTTCATCATCACCGGCGGGATGCCCGAACCGGTCGCGCAGTACCTCAGCCTCTCACTCGGCAAGGCCGGGGTACGGGCGCTGACCGCGATGCTGCACGAGCATTACGGCCCGTCCGGAGTGCACGCCGCGACGGTGACCGTGTACGGACCTGTAGCCCCGGGCACCGCCTTCGACCCGGACGACATCGCCGAGCACTACTGGCGCCTGCACCGCCAACCTCGCGAGGCCTGGGAACTCGAAGCCGTCCACACCGGTGAGCCGTCGTCGGCGCCGGTCTAGCCCCTACCGCGCAACGGCGAGCAGGGCTCGCGCCCGGATCGGGTCCTCGACCTGGTCGACGACAGCCGCGGCAAGATCTGCGTACGAGAACTGCGCGGCGCCGGCCGTCTCGGCAAGCGCGACGTCGTCGCCGAATCGATACGCGCCCGCGTGCGTTGCCTCGTCGTCGAGGAATACCGGCGGCGGGGCGACGACCAGCCAGTCGACCTCGCCGTCGGCGGCACGCAGAACGTCGAGGGCGGCGGCATGCCCGAGCGAGAACGCCTTGCCCTCGGCCGGGAATCCTGGTGCTTCGTAGATGGGAACGCCGTCGGCGCCCTTGAGTGTCGTGCCGATGCCGATCAGGACCAGGCGAGGCACGCCCGCCTTTGTCAGGCCCGAAAGCAGCGCGCTCGCCGCCGCCGGGAAGAGCTGCTGCGGGTCGACGTCGACGCCGGACACTGCGCAGATCGCGGCATCGTGCCCGGCCGCGGTGCTTGCGATCAGCGCCGGATCGGTGACGTCGCCCCCGACCACCGTCACGGCGCGGCCGGCGAGTTCTGCATGCTTGGCAGGTTGGCGCACCACCGCCGTGACGTCGTGCCCCCGGCGCGTGGCCTCGGTGACGATTCGGCGCCCTGCCCGGCCGCCGGCCCCGTAAACAACGATCTTGCTCATGGTCTCTCCCGAAGTGTGTCGATCAATGTCGCTGTGACGGTAGAGACCGGAGTCCAGCTTTCCGCAACGATAGTGATTAGCCTGCTGGTGTGGGACGCCCTCTCGACCCGGACATGTTCTCGGCCTGCAGCGCCGATCCACCACCGATCCGAATCGGCGACAAGTGGACAGCGAAGATCTTGACCTGCCTCAAGGACGGGCCACGCCGATTCTCCGAACTCGAGGTGCCGTTGCGGGGAATCACCCCGAAGGTGCTCACCGAATCCCTGCGCAGGATGCAACGCGACGGCATGCTCACTCGCACTGCCTGGCCCGGGATTGCGGCCCGCGTCGAGTACGAGCTCACGCCACTCGGCCGGTCGTTGTTCGAGCCGATGGCCGCCGGCTGCAGGTGGTCGGCCGCGCACCACGCTGAGCTCGCCGAGGCACGCGAGTCCTACGAACGCCAGCAAGTGGGCGAGCGCTGACGCTCGGCCGGTCAGCCCGACTCGCCGGCGATGGCGGCAGGCAGTTCGATGCGGAACTCGGTGTGCCCCGGCGTACTGGCGAGGTCGATCTGCCCATCGTGGGCGCGCACGATGGCCGCCACGATCGACAGCCCCAACCCGGACCCGGCTGAGGCACGCCGCGCGGCGCTGGTGCCGTGGACGAATCGTTCGAAGACATGCGGCTGGACATGCGGCGCAATGCCGGGCCCGTCATCGGTCACGGTCAGCACGACCGGACGCGCATCACCCGGCTCGCGATGCAGCGCGACGGCGACCGTCGTCCCGGCCGGCGTGTGCGCCCGCGCGTTGGCAAGCAGATTGGCGAGAGCCTGGTGCAGGACGTGCTCGTCACCGAGCACCGATACCGGCTCGTCGGCGAGATCGAGGCGCCAATGATGCTCGGGCCCGGCAACCTGCGCGTCGCGCACGGCGTCCAGAACCACCCTGGTGAGGTCGACCGGTTCGCGCACGAGGGGCCGGCCGGAGTCGAGCCGGGCGAGCAGGAGCAGATCGTCGACGAGCATCGACATCCGGTCCGACTCGGCCGTGATGCGCCCGAGCGCGCGCTCGACCTCACGGGGAAGGTCGGCTCCTATTCGTTGCGCGTACTCGGCATGACTGCGGATGACCGCGACCGGCGTACGCAGTTCGTGGCTCGCATCAGCGATGAAGCGGCGCAACTGGTCCTCGCTGGCCTGCCGGACGCTGAGCGCCGATTCGACGTGTTCGAGCATGTGGTCGAAGGCCTCAGCCACCTGCCCGACCTCGGTGCCGGGCCCCGGGTCGGTCACCCGGTCGGGGATGGACACCTCACCGCTGGCGAGCGGCAGTCGAGACACCTGCAGCGCCGTGGCCGCGACGCGGGTCAACGGGCGCAGCGAGAGCCGCACCCAGACGGCTGCGACGACGCCGCTGACCAGCAATGCGCCGATGAACACCACTGTCTCGATGCCGAGCAGCCGGGTGATCGTCTCGTCCACCGGGTGTTCGGGCAGTCCGGTGACCAGGATGTCGCCGTCGTCGCCCTGACTGACGATCATGCGGTACTCGCCGAGGTCGGGCAGGTTCACCGTCTGCGGGCGGTTCGTCGCGTCGAGCCGGGTTAGCGCCGCGCGGCTTGTGGGCGTGCCGCTGGCCTTGTCGCTGGGAGCGCCCACCACGTTCATGGCCGTGACCTGCCCGCCGGCGATGCGTGCGCCGAGCGTGCCGCCCGGCTGCCCGGTGACCGATTGGAAGGCACGGTCGTCCGCGTCAGGGTCGCCGGGATGCTCGAGCGAGACGGCAAAGCGGTTGCCGGCGGCGACGAGTTGCTGATCGAGCCGATCGAGCAGGAACCGGCGTAGCGCGAACGTCGTCGCCGCGGCCACGACCACGCAGCTCACCAGCAAGCAGACGAGCAGAACGACCACGAGCCGTCCACGCAACGTCATGCGGCGACGGTGCCGCCTGACCGGCGAAGCCGGCTCGTTCACGGAGCCGCAGCCTTGAGCAGGTATCCGACCCCGCGCACGGTGTGGATCATCGGCGGCCGGCCCGCATCGATCTTCTTGCGCAGGTAACTGATGTAGAGCTCGACGACGTGTGCGCGCCCGCCGAAGTCATAGCTCCATACCCGGTCGAGGATTTGCGCCTTGGACAGCACGCGTCGCGGGTTGCGCATCAGGAACCGCAGCAACTCGAACTCGGTGGCGGTCAGCTCGATCAGCGCATCGGCGCGCCGGACCTCACGCGCGTCCTCGTCCATGGTCAGGTCGCCGACCACGAGTTGCGGCGGGTCGCCGGCCTGCGTGATGCCCGCGCGGCGCACGAGGCCGCGCAGCCTCGCGAGAACCTCTTCGAGACTGAACGGCTTGGTGACGTAGTCGTCGCCGCCCGCGGTGATGCCGGCGATCCGGTCTTCGACGGAATCGCGGGCGGTCAGGAACAACACGCACACCGAGGGGTTGTCAGCGCGAAGACGGCGCAGCACCTCGAAGCCGTCCGTATCAGGCAAGACGACGTCGAGCACGACAGCATCCGGCGCCGACTCCCGCGCGGCTGCCACCGCGGCGGCACCGTCGTAGACCGCCCGCGCTTCCCACCCTTCGATGCGCAACATGCTGACCAGGACGTCGGCGAGGTCGGGCTCGTCGTCCACGACGAGTGCACGCAGCGGCCCACCGCCCGGGCGGGACAGGACGCGGACCGAATCTGCTGGGCGCGAACGGCTCACCTGATCAGCATCCTCGCCACATCGCGGTTCACCCTCTGAGTTTGCTCTCAATCGCCTCTGAGCAGGCAGATCACAGGTCATTGAGAGGGATTGCAGAGCCCAGGGCCGGACCCTGAAGGTCGGCGCGTCCGATCAAGGTCCGATCAAGGGAGAAATTGGGTGACTGCGACAGTGTCGCGAAGCCCGGCACCTGTGCGCGCGCCGATGCCGCCCGGGCTTCGGCTGCCCGCCGGTGTGGCCCTGTCCGCGATCGCGCTCGGTGCGGTCGCCGTCCTGGCGCTGTGGTGGCGCGATACGCCCGCGGTCCACGGTCTCGGCGACTGGTTGACCAACGCCGGGCGGATCACCGGCCTGCTGGCCGGTTACGCGATCGTCGTGCTGCTCATGCTGATGGCGCGGGTTCCCGCGCTGGAGCGCGGCGTCGGCACGGACCGCCTGGCGCGCTGGCACGCGATGGGCGGGCGCTACACGATCTGCCTGGCCGTGGCGCACACGCTGCTGATCATCTGGGGCTATGCCGTCACCGCGCACATGGGCCTGGTGCACCAGACCTCGACGTTGCTGACGACGTACCCGGACGTGCTAATGGCGACCGTCGCCGTCGGACTGCTCGTCGGAGTGGGCGTGGCCTCAGCTCGTGCCGCGCGCCGGCGGCTCAGCTACGAGACGTGGCACTTCATCCATCTCTATACCTACCTCGCCGTCGCGCTGGCGTTCAGCCACGAGTTCTCCACCGGCGCGGACTTCATCAACAACAAGCCCGAACGCTGGCTCTGGTCGATGATGTATGTGGTCGTCGGGGCTGCCCTGCTCTGGTACCGGGTGATCATGCCGGTCCACGCATTCCTTCGGCACGACCTGCGTGTCGCCGCCGTCGAACGCGAGTCCGCCGACGTGGTCTCGGTCTACGTCACCGGGCGAGATCTACATGTCCTGCGGGCCGAAGCGGGCCAGTTCTTCCGTTGGCGATTCCTCACCCGCGGCCTGTGGTGGGCCGCGAATCCGTACTCGCTGTCGGCGCCGCCGCGCTCGGACCTGCTGCGGATCACGGTCAAGGTCGCCGGCGCCCACAGCGCGGCCCTGCTCGCCCTGCGGCCCGGCGCCCGGGTTCTCGCCGAGGGTCCGTCCGGAGGTTTCACGGCCGCGCGCCGCCGCCAGCGCAAGGTGCTGCTGCTGGCCGGTGGGGTCGGCATCACCCCGCTGCGCGCACTGTTCGAGACGCTGCCCGGCGCGCCGGGCGACATCATCCTGGCCTACCGGACGGCGACACCGAACGACCTGGTGCTGCGCCGCGAACTCGACTGGATCGCCGGGCAGCGCGGCGCCGTCGTGCACTACCTGGTCGGCCCGCCCCGGCACGGCGCCAACGATCACCTGTCTGCGCCTCGTCTCGCGCGCCTCGTTCCGGACATCGGCGAGCGTGACGTCTTCCTGTGCGGCCCCGAGCCGATGATGGCCGCCGCCGAGCGCTCGCTACGGCAGCTGGGCGTGCCGCGCCGGCACATCCACATCGAATCATTCGTCTTCTAGGACTGGCATACCGATGAAACGCGTGCTCCTGTCGATCACCGGCACCGTGCTTGGTCTCGTGGCGTTGCTCAGCTTCAAGTCGCACGGCCACCCGATCGGTGCGTCAGGCGCCTTGCCGTCCGCCGCGCTTCCCAGCGATCCCACCTCCCCCGCGCCGACGTCGCAACCGCCTGGCACCAGCGCGCCGCCGAAGCCCGGTTCGCGCAGCTCGACGCCGCCAAGCGGGTCGTCGCCACCGAGCAGTACCGCGACGAGCCACACGTTCGCCGGCGACGCCGTGCAGACGCAGTACGGCGTCGTCCAGGTGCAGGTCGTCGTCAGCGGGACCAAGATCAGCAACGTCTCGTTCTTGCAGCTGACCGCCTACGACGGGCGTTCCGAGCAGATCAACAGCGACGCCGCGCCCATCCTGCTTCAGGAAACCCTCTCGGCACAGAGCGCGAACATCGACACGGTCTCGGGCGCCAGCTATACGAGTGCGGGCTACATCCAGTCGTTGCAGAGCGCCCTGGACAAGGCGGGCATCTGATGACGACGCTTCCGGCACAGCGTCGCGTCGTCGAGTGCATGGGCACCGTGTTCTCCTTCGACGTGCGTCCGCCCGCCGTGGACGAATCCGTGATCGATGCGGCGATCACCTGGCTGCACCGGGCGGATGCGACGTTCTCGACCTACCGGCCCGAAAGCGAGATCAGCCGGCTCGGGCGCGGCGAGATCGCGCTGCCGGACTGCTCGGCAGAGGTCCGCGAGATTCTCGACCGTTGCGCGGCACTCGAACGCGACACGTTCGGGTACTTCTCGGCGTATGCGGCCGGCTCGCTCGATCCGTCCGGGCTGGTGAAGGGCTGGGCCATCGAGAAGGCGAGTGACCTGCTCGTCGCGGCCGGCTCGACGAACCATTGCGTCAACGGCGGCGGAGACGTGCAGTGCGTCGGCGACGCACTGCCCGGTCAGCCATGGCGGGTCGGAATCACCCACCCGCTTCGACCCGGCGCACTCGCGGGCGTCGCAGTCGGCAGCGGGCTGGCCGTTGCCACTTCGGGCACCGCCGAGCGCGGCGCCCACGTACTGAACCCGCACACCGGGCTCGCCCCGGACGAGCTCGCCGGCGTGACCGTCGTGGGCGCCCGCCTGGCACGCGCCGATGCACTTGCGACAGCTGCTTTCGCGATGGGCGCACGCGCCCGCGACTGGCTCGACCAGGTGGCCGGCTACGAGGCGTTTGCCGTGGCGGCCGACGGCGGCACCTGGTCGACGAACGGCTGGCGCACGTGAGTGTCCCGGTGCGGCAGTACGACGCGGGTGTGGAGGGCAACGCGCGCCTGACCGCGATCAACGGCGTCGTTCTCCTGGTACTACTGGCCGTCGAAGGCATCACCATCCTCGAAATTCGCGGGCTGATCACGCTGCACGTCTTCGTCGGCCTGCTGCTGCTCGGGCCGGTCATGCTCAAGTGCGCCACGACCATCTACCGCTTCGCCCGGTACTACACGGGCAAACCCGCCTACGTCCGCAGAGGAACACCCTCACCGCCGATGCGCGTGCTCGGACCGCTGGTGATCATCTCGAGCCTGGTCGTCCTCGGTACTGGCGTCGGCCTGCTTGCCGTGCGCCCGGACCAGGCGGGCCTGCTACTGACGGCACACAAGGCGAGTTTCATCGTGTGGTTCGCGATCATGGCCCTGCATGTTCTCGGTCACCTGTATGACGCCCTGACGACCACCCGGCGCGAACTGCGCCCGGCGATCAGCAACCCGGCGGCCCGGCGTCGCCTGGTGCGCGTACTTGCGCTCGTTGCTGCATTGGCGATCGGTGTCGGCGTGGCGGCGGCAATCACGCCGAGCGCGTCGGCCTGGTCCGGCTACCACAGCGATCGCTGAAGGCGGCTCCCGCCGTCAGGCGGCCGCCACCGGTGACCACATATGACGCCATGTCGCTCAGTGTCGTCGCGACTCGGTCAGTGGACAGTCGCGGCAGCGGCGCCGGTCGGAGCGGTCGAGACGTTGATCCACGCGACCGCCTTGCCGTGGATCTCGGCGACGGCGATGGTTCGGAGCAAAGCCGCGTTGGGTGAGCTATGGCGAAGGCTCCCGCAGACGAGCAGGATGCGGCTGCTCGCACGCCTGGTAACGGGCATCGTCACGGTCACGACCCTGGTCAGACATGCCTGTGGGCCCCCGCATCAAAGCGAGGGCCCACATGACGTGCGACTAGCCGGTTCGGGAACCGGTCAGCAGCGGCGGAACACCGGTCCGGTCAGGAACCCGCCGGTCGACAGCGCACCATTCACATAGCGCACCGAGAATCGAACCGAGGCCTGCAGGTTCGACGAGCACGGGCTGTGCCAGCCAGGGGTCTGGCCGGCGACCGAGGAGGTTCCGTTGTTCAGTGGCCCGGCGTATTCGCGCACCACGTGGACGGTGCTGCCAATCAGCTCGAGCAGCGCGACCTTGTCGATCTGCACCTTGGCGACCTTGATGCCGTTGGCGACCGCACAAGTCGACGTAGCGGTGACACGCGCCGCCGCCGCGGCGTAGTAGTTGCGCGGGTTGTCGCTACCCACGCCATCGACGGCCACATACACGCGGTTGTAGGCCTTGTTGTTCGTACCGATGCACTCGTGTGCATAACCGCCGACGTGGTGGGCGGCCAACGCCGACTGCGCGGGTAGCAGCGCGAACGCACCCGCGGCCATCGCGACGATTGCCACCAGTTTCCGTTTCATGGGAACCTCCCCCTCAATGGACAAATGACGCGCGAAGCCTACATTGCCCTCAGAACGCGACCTAGGCCGAGACCGTGCACTTCGGGCATGCCAGATGTGACGTTTTCGACCACATCGAACGGTCGTTGCAGCCGGGTAGCGCACTACATTCGAAAATGACCCTGCATCAGCGAGGAGCTTGCCGTGTCGCACGACATCGAGGTCGGTCTGGTCAAGCTGCTCGGCATGCGGGTGCTTCGGGCGAATGCGGATCTCGTCGAGCTGACCTGGGACGTGACCGAGGACCACTTCCAGCCCTATGGCATCGTGCACGGTGGCGTGTACTGCGCTGGCGTCGAGACCGCGGCGAGTATCGGTGCAGGCCTCTGGTACGGCGAGAACGGCCAGGTCGTCGGCGTCTCGAACCAGACCGACTTCCTGCGCGCGGTGCGCGGGGGAACGCTCACGGCCACCGCTACCCCGATCCACCGCGGCCGCAGCCAGCAGCTGTGGTTGGTCGAGATCAGCGACGAGCAGTCGCGGCTGGTGGCACGAGGCCAGGTCCGGCTGCAGAATCTCGCTGGGCGCCCGGCCCAGGACGAGCCCGGCTGAGCGGCCCAGCGGTACGTGATCACGCCCTGCCCTGACGAGACATTGCACGAAGTACTGTCGAAGCACCGTATACAAGAAAGGGGCAGTCCATGACGGACACCGCCGTCCAGATGCCCGAGTCGGTAGCCCTGCGACACGATGGCAGGGACGATCTCGAACTAGGCCTGGTAGCCGCAACCGAAGGCGCACCCGGAGCCGACATCTCACACCTTCTCGCAAAGACAGGCCTGGTCACCTACGATCCCGGCTTCGCGAACACCGCCGCCTGCACGTCGGCGATCACCTATATCGACGGCGACGCGGGCATTCTTCGCTACCGCGGCTACCCGATCGAAGATCTGGCCGAGAACTCGTCATTCGTCGAGGTCAGTTACCTGCTCATCTACGGCGAGTTGCCGACTGCCGACCAACTTGCGGCGTTCACCGAACAGATCCGCCGCCACACGCTGTTGCACGAGGAGCTCAAGGGACTGTTCGATGCTTTCCCGCGCGACGCGCACCCCATGCCGGTGCTCTCCTCTGCGGTGTCTGCGCTGTCGACCTTCTACCAGGACGCGCTCAACCCCTCGGTCGAGGCCGACGCAGAACTCTCGACGGTGCGCCTACTGGCCAAGTTGCCGACCATTGCTGCCTATGCCTACAAGAAGTCGGTGGGCCAGCCCTACCTCTACCCCGACAACTCGCTCGGTCTGGTCGAGAACTTCCTGCGCATGACGTTCGGCTTTCCGGCCGAGCCCTACCAGCCCGACCCGATCATCGCCCGCGCCCTAGACCAGCTGTTCATCCTGCATGCCGACCACGAGCAGAACTGTTCGACATCGACCGTGCGCCTCGTCGGCTCCTCGCAAGCAAACCTGTTCGCATCGGTTTCGGCTGGCATCCACGCACTTTCCGGCCCACTGCACGGCGGGGCCAACCAGGAGGTCCTCGAGATGCTCGAGGGCATCCGCGCCTCCGGCGGCGACGTCGCGGCGTTCGTGAACAAGGTCAAGAACCGCGAGGCAGGCGTGCGGCTCATGGGCTTTGGGCACCGCGTCTACAAGAACTACGACCCGCGTGCGGCCATCATCAAGAAGACGGCCGACCAGTTGCTGTCGGCCCTTGGCAAGCGCGACGACCTGCTCGACATCGCCGTCGAACTCGAGGGCGTCGCACTCTCTGACGACTACTTCATCTCGCGCAAGCTCTACCCGAACGTCGACTTCTACACCGGTCTGCTGTATCGCGCGATGGGCTTCCCGACCAAGATGTTCACCGTTCTGTTCGCGATCGGCCGGCTGCCCGGTTGGATTGCGCAGTGGTACGAGATGATCAACGATCCGCACACCAAGATCGGCCGTCCGCGCCAGCTCTACACCGGCCCGGAGCAGCGTCCCTTCGTCCCGGTCGAGCAGCGCGGCTAGCTGTGCTGAGCCGGGCGGGTTGTTGACGGCGCGGCGAGCTGCCAGCCTCGCATGATCAACAAGGGATTCGGTCGATTGTCGACCGAATCCCTTGTTGATCAACAGAAATCGCAGCCACGAGGCGCGCCTCGACGACGGCATATGCGGCGGCGGGAAGGAAGAACCGAACGCCGTCGGTGTCTGCCTTCTGTGACGCCGGTGCGCATGAGGCGAAACCTCCGGTCACCGCGCCCGCCGGCCGCGCCGGTGTTTCTCAGCCCGCTGCTATCACCGTTACCCGAGCGATTCGCTACCGAGTCGTCCCCGCAACGTAATCCGCGTGCGTAAGGATGAGTGGGCGATGTAGAGAACGAACAGGCAGATTCGCTGTCAAGGCGGGCGTCGAGCGGAAGGAACTGCTGATGGCGTATTACCGGCAGCGAGGCAGCGTGCCGCCCAAGCGACACACGCAGCACCGGACCCCGGACGGCCGTCTCTACTACGAGGAGCTCATGGGTGAGGAGGGCTTCTCCGCCGACTCCTCACTGCTCTACCACTGCCAGATCCCGTCCGCGATCGCCGACGCCCGACCCTGGCAGCTGGCCAACCTCGCCACGACGCCGAACGAGCCGCTCCTGCCGCGCCATCTGCGCCTACCCGACCTATTCACCGATCAGGACACGATGAACGTCGATGTCGTCACCGGCCGGCGCCTCGTGCTCGGCAACGGCGACGTCCGCATCTCCTACGCGGCGGCCCGCAAAGCGTCCCCGCTCTACCGCAACGCCATCGGTGACGAGTGTGTCTACATCGAATCGGGCGCAGCGAACGTCGAGACGCTATTCGGGCATTTCGAGGTCGGCCAGGGCGACTATGTGCATGCTCCCCCGCGCCACGACGCACCGTTGGCTGCCAAGCGGCGACGAACCGCTGCGGGCGTACTGCATCGAGGCGAACAGCCACATCACCCCCGCCCGCAAATACCTGTCGAGGTACGGCCAGCTGCTCGAGCACGCTCCCTACTGCGAGCGTGACCTGCGCGGGCCGGGCGAACCCCAGCTCGTCGACGAGGACAACGTCGAGGTCTACATCAAGCACCGCGGCACTGGCGCCTCGGGCATCGCCGGCACCGTCCACACCTATCCCAAGCATCCCTTCGACGTTGTCGGCTGGGACGGCTGCCTGTACCCGTACGTCTTCAACGTCGCAGATTTCGAGCCGATCACCGGACGGGTTCACCAGCCGCCGCCAGTGCATCAGGTGTTCGAGGGCCACAACTTCGTGATCTGCAACTTCGTCCCACGCAAGGTCGACTATCACCCGCTGTCCATTCCCGTGCCGTACTACCACTCGAACGTCGACTGCGACGAGGTGATGTTCTACTGCGGCGGCGACTACGAGGCGCGCAAAGGCTCCGGCATCGGGCAGGGCTCGATTTCGCTGCATCCCGGCGGTCATTCGCACGGCCCGCAGCCCGGCGCCTACGAACGCAGCGTCGGAGTGGAGTTCTTCGACGAGCTCGCGGTCATGATCGACACGTTCCGGCCGCTCGAACTCGGCGAGGGCGGCCGAGCCGCCGACGACGGCGCGTACGCATGGTCGTGGAGTGGCGGGCGCATTCCGCAGGCCGAGGATCAGTGATGATCGCCGGGCTGCCGGGACTGTTCACCGGCCTGTTCGACGACGCGTCGATGTTCCCGCCCCAGGACGAGCCCGTGCAGTCGGCGGTCGTCGCGCACCTCACGCACCTGATGGCCTGGTACGCCGACATGGTCGGGCCGTTCGTCTGCTCGGCCGCCCGGATCACGACGGTGAACGCGCTCGTGGCTGGACGCGGGATCGATCGTCTCGACGTCTCGATGGTCGTCCCCGACGGGCTGGATGGCCTCGATCATGCACTCGACTGGGCGCGCGGCTGTGAGCAGCTGCGCGTCGTGGGGATCGAGATCCCGCTCGGCGTTCACGATCTGGTCGATGCCTTGCGCCACCTTGTGCCGCTGCTGCAAGAGGATCGACAGGTCTACCTGGAGATCCCGGTGCTGAGAGTCACCGAGCGCGATGTACACGACATGGCGCCGACCGGCGTGCGGCTCAAGCTACGAACGGGCGGCACCGCGATCCACGCGTTTCAGACCGAGGAAAATCTCGCCAAGCCGATCGTGCTGTGCGCCGCCGAGCGTCTCGCGTTCAAGTGCACAGCCGGCCTTCATCACGCAGTGCGGCACCGCGATCCGGCCACACTCTTCGAGCACCACGGCTTCCTCAACGTCTTACTGGCCGCCCGCGTCGCGGCAGCAACCGGAAGCGAGGCGACCACGGCGGCGGTGCTGACCGAACGTGACCCTCGAGCACTCGCCTACCAGAGCAGCGACCTCACCCCGTCCGACGTGCGCTCGATTCGGGCGCTGTTCAGCTCCTTCGGCACGTGCAGCATCTCCGAACCGGTCGACGACCTGCTCGGAATGGGTCTGGTGAGCGTGCCGTGACCTGCTGCCCCGCCACCTCGAGGCCCGCCTCATGACCGAGCACCCCGGCGTCCCGAACAGCGAGGCCCGCCTCATGACCGAGCACCCCGGCGGCCCGAACAGCGAGGCCGCCTCATGACCGAGCTCGAACTGGCCCCGGGCGACCCGTTCGGGATCGACAACCTGCCCTACGGAGCATTCACCGACGATCACGGCCGCCGTCACGCCGCGGTGCGAATCGGCGAACGCGCCCTGTCGCTGACCCTGGCCACGAGTGCCCTGGCACCCGGCTATGCCAATCTGTTCGCCGACGGCGCGCTCGATCACTTTCTCGCCGCCGGGCGGTCGGTATGGACGGACATGCGCGGGCTGGTTACCGCGTGGCTGACCGATCAGGCTCACCGCTTCGCCGTCGAACCGCTGCTCACGCCACTCGACAGCGTCGAGATGCGTTTACCGTTCACCGTCGGTGACTACGTCGACTTCTATGCCAGCGAGCACCACGCGTCCAACGTAGGAAGGATCTTCCGGCCGGGCCAGGAGCCGCTGACGCCGAACTGGAAGTACATGCCGATCGGGTATCACGGCCGCTCGGGCACGGTGGTCGTCAGCGGCACGCAGGTTCGCCGCCCGGTCGGGCAATCTCGTGGCGCAGACGGCGCGGTCACGTTCGGCCCGTCGCGGCGACTCGATATCGAAGCCGAGGTGGGCTTCGTCGTGGGCACGCCATCACCGCCGGGCGAACCCGTTCCGGTGGCCGGATTCGCCGATCACGTCTTCGGTGTCTGCCTGCTGAACGACTGGTCCGCGCGCGACATCCAGGCGTGGGAGTACGTCCCGCTCGGTCCGTTCCTGGGCAAGTCGTTCGCCACCTCGGTCTCGGCGTGGATCACTCCGTTGGATGCGCTGCGCGCGGCGTGGGTCCCCGCTCCACCGCGCGAGCCAGCTCCCCTGCCATATCTCGACGACTCGTCCGAACCAGCCGCGCTCGACATCTCGATCGAGGTTCTGCTCAACGGGCAGATCGTGTCCCGGCCGCCATTCGCCGGCATGTACTGGACTGCGCCGCAGATGCTGGCGCACATGACCGTGAACGGTGCCAATGTGCGCTGCGGCGATCTCTACGCCTCGGGCACGGTCAGCGGGGCGCAGCCGGAACAGCGCGGCTCATTGCTGGAGTTGACCTGGGGCGGCAGTGAACCGCTCGCCCTAGACAACGGCTCGACACGGACGTTTCTCGACGACGGCGACGAAGTCGTGCTGCGGGCAAGCGCCCCCGGTGCCCACCTCAGCCGGATCGGCCTCGGCGAAGTCCGGGGGCGCATCATGCCCGCGCGAACGGTCTGAGTCCCACGTACTGCCTGCCTGGGGCAGGAAGTACATCGGATGTGACAGCTTGAACGTCTTGCCCGCGAAGACCCTCCAGACCGCTGGACTGGTCGCCGAAGTCAGCGAAATCTGGTAACTCAACGACTCGACGTTGCCCGGCCAGATCGGGCATGCCGAACACGGCAACAAGTCGGACGCCACCCGGTGTGGCTTCTCCAACGCCAAGGCCAAGCGGGAGCTCGGCTGGCAGCTGCGCTACCCGTCGTGGCGGCAGGGCTTCGAGGAAGGGTTGGCGTGACCCGAGCCGAGGAATTCGAACAGCTGCGGCCGCTGCTGTTCTCGGTCGCCTACCGGATCCTGGGCAGCGTGAGCGAGGCCGAAGACGCGGTCCAGGAGACTTGGCTGCGCTCGGCCCGCGTCCGGCGGGAGCACTACATCGGGCCGTGGCTCCCCGAGCCACTGCTTGAAGACCCGTACCAGGACCCCGAGCGCTCGGCCGAGCTAGCCGACTCGATGTCGATGGCGGC
Source organism: uncultured Actinomycetes bacterium (assembly GCA_963733615.1). Taxonomy (GTDB): domain Bacteria; phylum Actinomycetota; class Actinomycetes; order Mycobacteriales; family Jatrophihabitantaceae; genus DASXRA01. Next base: position 15,623 of record CAVTEA010000018.1, on the reverse strand, counting down.
CCTGCTCCTGCTCGAGCGCCTGAGCCCGCTCGAGCGGGCGGTCTTCGTGCTGCGCGAGGTGTTCGCCTTCGGCTTCGGCGAGGTCGCGTCGGCCGTAGGCCGTTCCGAGGCGGCGTGCCGCCAGCTCGCGATGCGGGCACGCCGCCACATGGACGCGGGCCGGCCCCGGTTCGAGGCCGACCGACGCGAGCGCGAGGAACTCGCCGGACGCTTCTTCGACGCCTTCAGGGACGGGGACGTCGACGGACTGCGGACATTGCTCGCCGCCGACGTGCACATGGTCGGCGACAGTGGCGGCAAGGCCCCGCAATTCGCCCCCCCCTGTTCGTCGGCGCCGAGAAGGTCGCCCGGGTGCTCGCCGCTCTGGTCTCGCCGTTCATCCAGATCGGCGGCGTGGTAGAGCCACGCCAGGTCAACGGCCAGCCGGGTGCGATCTTCCGCGACCGGGACGGCAAGGTCGTCAACACCTGGGCGCTCGACATTCTCGACGGGCAGATCCAGACGATCCGTTCCGTGATCAACCCCGACAAGCTTGTCCACGTGGGCCCGGTGGCCGACGCACGGGCGGTCCTCCGCGCGGCGAACCAGGCCCGCCGGCCCACGGAATGACCGCAAGAGCCGACCGCCCTCCAGACCTCACCAAGCAGTTCAACAGCAACTGGTCGCGGACGGACGTTGATGAGGCGGGAGTAGAGCCTGGTCAGACGGGGTCAGCCCGAGTCATGGCACGGTCCAAGCGCGGAAAGCGGTCGCCGCCCACATGCCGCAGGTGGATCGCAGTCCCACATCGTTACGACGGTTGCTGGCCTCGGCCGCCGGTCGTCGAGCCGACAAGCACGCGAAAGAGTGAACGCACGCACTGAAATAAATCGTTGAGGATGCGCCCGATGCGATAGGTACGGCGTGCACACGAGCGCCTTGACCGGCGTCGTGAGATGAAGGAAGGGACGGCGGCACGGGAGGGATGTGCCGCACGCCCCTTCGCGAATGAACTGTATTGCATCGAGCCAGAAAACGCGCAAGCAAACTCGCGGGGCGCGCCGAAGATCTTGGATGGAACGGACTAATCGAGCATCACCGATGCGGTTGAACTTACAACTGCCGTTCGTCCGCGCGTAACTGGCACGCCATTGAACACTCATCTCCTCAGGAGGAAGGTTCCGCGAATTCGACGCCACGATTACCCGACGATGACTTATCGGCCCACCGGCCTGCGTCCCGATGGAGACGACTGGATCGTGGACGACGAGTTGTCACTGCGCGGCGTGACCCGCGGCCTACCGCTCTGGCTCGAACTCAACGGCTTCCCGGCCGACCATTAGGGCAGCCGGCCGAAATTCCTGCTGCCCCGTCCAGCCTTCGGCATCGGCTCAGGCAGAAGGTATGACAAGGCAGGTCGAGAGCACCTCTACATGAGCAGTAGGCTTGGTTGGGTGAGCAGCCTGTTCCGCTTCCCCAACCCGGTCAACGAGGTCGCGGCGCGCACCGTCGCCGCGGGCGTACTGGTCCTGTGCCTGTGCATAATCGCGCTCAGCACGACCCTGGGTTCTTCCTGGCTCTGGCTCAGCGCCGTGCTCGCCTACGGCTTCGTTGCTCGCGTCGCGACCGGGCCGACGCTCAGCCCGCTCGGCCAGCTGGCGACACGCGTCGTCGCCCCCCGCGTCGGCCCAGGCAAGCCGGTGCCGGGGCCGCCGAAGCGTTTCGCTCAAGGCATCGGCACAGTCATGTCGCTCGCTGCCGTGCTGGCGCACGTTGTCGGTGCCGACGGGCTTTCTCTCATCTTGCTCGGGCTCATCGCGCTCGCCGCCACGCTGGAGTCTGTGTTCGCGTTCTGCATCGGATGCTCGATCTTCGCAGCGCTCATGCGAGCCGGGCTCATGCCGGCCCGAGCATGCGAAGCGTGTGCCGACGTGTCGCCGCGCCTGCGCACAGCCGCCTGATCGGATCGCCGGGCAGACTGTCCCGGTGACCGTCGCGCGCGACTCTGTCGAGACTTCGAATCCCCCTCGCTACGGCTTGGAAGTGCTCGCCGTTCTCGGCGTGTCACTCGGCATGTCCGGCATCTACGCGCTGCTCTACTACGCGCGCGCCGAGATCACCGTCAAAGGCGGCATCGCGGCGACCACGGCTACCGTCGTCTCGGGTCCTGCGACGACGTACCCGCTGCTCGACCTGCTCGACGATCTCGCCGACGTCCTGCACGGACTGATTCCAGCCGCCCTGGCGCTCGTGCTGCTCGCCCGCGACCCGGGTGGCCGTGGCCTGGGCATCGGGCTCGACTGGCTTCGGCTACGCCGCGATGCGCTGGTGGGCATCGGCTTTACCGCGCTGATCGGCATACCTGGGCTGGTGCTCGTGTGGGCCGCACACGAATTCGGCCTCAACGCCAGCCTCGCCGTCGTCGATCTACCAGATGTCTGGTACCGGGTACCGCTCCTCCTGCTCGAGGCGGCGCAGAACGGCATCCTCGAAGAGATCGTCGTCGTCGCCTATCTGCTCACCCGGCTGCGCCAGCTGGGCTGGACCGACGCGCGAGCGCTCGGTACCAGCGCGGTGCTGCGCGGCAGTTACCACCTCTATCAGGGTTGGGGCGGCTTCTTCGGCAATCTGGTGATGGGCGTGATCTTCGGCTGGTGGTTCCAGCGCACCAGGCGGGTGCTCCCGCTCGTCATCGCCCATTCCCTACTGGACGCGTTCAGCTTCGTCGGCTACGTCTACCTGCACGACCACATCGACTGGATCTGAGCCGTCCCAGCGCTCGTGCGCCGTTAAACCGGCTGCATCGGCACGCACGCGGTGAGATGGTGGCACGGCAATGTTCACGCTCGATCGTCGGCGACCGCTGCGGCCGGCCGCCCGGACCGAAAGGTAGGCCCGCAACAGCAATGCGCACATCTGTCGAGGGTCAGGCCGAAACCAACGGTGGTCGAACGATCGCTGGCACAACCCGAACGCAGCGCCATCAGGCACGGGACGCCGAGGTGGTACATCCGGTGCACATCGACGAGGTCGACGGGTGGGCCTCGACACTGGCAACGACGTTCCTCGACACCACGAGCCCCGAGGATCACGCGCGACGCGTCAGTGGGCTACAGCGAAGCTGGGACGCCGAACGACGCTGGGGCGCGCGGGCTGGTGAGCGCTGGGTCGGCACACTCGGCTCGTGGCAGCACATGCTGAGCGTCCCAGGGGCTGACGGCGTCGACGCCGAAGTTCGCGCCGACGCGCTGGCGATGGTCACCGTCGCGGGCACGCACCGCCGTCGTGACCTGCTCACTGCGATGCTGTCCGACTCCTTGCAAGCGGCCAAGGATCGCGGCGATGCCGTCAGCATCTTGTGGGCCGCGGAGTGGCCCATATACGGCCGGTTCGGTTACGCCCCGGCAACGGCGACCGCGGAGTACCAGTTCAGCCCTCGCTCCCCCGGCGGCACACCCGCTCCGGGCGGCGGCACCATCACGCCAGCCGAAACTGCCGACGTGGCCGCGCACGCGCCGGCGATATTTGCTGCCGCGCGGCATCTGCGGGCCGGAAACATCGACCGTCCGAGACGGTGGTGGAACCACGCGCTCGGGCTCGACGGACATCCGCCATATTCGATCGACGGCAAGACGGTCAGGACGTTCATTCATGCAGGGCCCGACGGTCCGGACGGCTTCGTCACATGGTTGCCCACCCGGCCCTTCGACATCGACGGCACCACCGCGGCCATCGAGGTCCACGACCTGTGCGCGGCGAATGACTCGGCCTACCGTGACCTTTGGGCCTACCTCGCATCGCTCGATCTGGTCGGCGAGATCACCTTGCGCCGCCGACCGGTCGACGAGCCGATTCGCTGGCTACTGCCCAACGGCCGGGCGCTTCGCCAGACATACAGCGGCGACGGGCTGTGGTTGCGAATGCTCGATCTGCCGGTGGCATTGTCGGCGCGTCGCTACGCCACGTCGGACCGTCTGATATTCGAGGTCGTCGACGACGACATCGGCGGTTTCGCCGCCGGGCGCTACCTGCTCGACGGCGGGCCGGATGGCGCGACGTGCACACCCTCTCGCGAGGGCACGGTCGACCTGCGCATACACCAGCGCGCCCTGGCCGCGGGATACCTCGGCGGCTTCAGCCTGCACAGCCAGGCCATCGCCGGGTTGGTCGACGAACTCACCCCGAACGCGCTGCGCCGCGCGGACGCCATGTTCGCGACGCCGTTCGCGCCGTGGTGCGCGACGGGCTTCTAGACCTGGGCCTCTTCAGGTGCGTCCGGCGGCGCGATCAGTCGTCGGCCAGGCTCGGCACGCCCCAGCGTTCCTCGATGCGGCCGAAGTGCCAGACGAGCCAGGACACCAGCCAGGTAGCAACGAAGACCCCGACCACGATGTAGCCGGTGTACTGGAAGTCGCCGAGTACGCCCAGGATCGACCAGGCGCCGCCGTGCAGGTGCAGTTTGTCGGCCAGCAGGCCGAGCAGTTCCATGCCGCCGATGACCAGCGCGACGATCACGCTTAGCGTCGTGACGGTCATGTTGTAGTACACCTTGCGGATCGGCTTGGAGAATGCCCAGCCGTAGGCAAAGTTCATGAACGAGCCGTCGATCGTGTCGAACAGGCACATGCCGGCGGTGAAGAGGATCGGCAGGCACATCACCGCGTACCACGGCAGGGCAAGTGCTGCACTCGTGCTCGCCAGCACGAGTAGCGAGATCTCGGTGGCGGTATCGAAACCGAAGCCGAAGAGCAACCCCACGGGGTACATGTGCCAGGGCTTGCGGACAGCGCCCGTCGTGCGCGCCAGGATTCGGCTCAGGAAACCGCGCCCGCTCAACAGGGTCTCGAGCGTCTGCTCGTCGTAGCGTCCGGTGCGCATGTCGCGAAACACCTTGACGATGCCGACGAGGATGCCGAGGTTGATCATTCCGAGGGCCAGCAGGAAGACGCCGGACACGCTGACGCCGACCGTGCCGGTGACCTCGTGCAGCGTCGAGTTGTTGTCCTTGACCTGCCCGACCAGTGAGCGCACCCCGAGGCTGAGCAGGACGCACATCGTAAACACGATCGTCGAATGCCCGAGGCTGAACCAGAAGCCCACCGACAGGGGCCTGGTGCGCTCCTCCATCAGCTTTCGGGTCGTGTTGTCGATTGCCGCGATGTGGTCGGCATCGAACGCGTGCCGCATGCCGAGGGTGTAGGCGGTGATGCCCAGGCCGAACCCGAACGTCTGCCCACCGAGGCGCAGGTGCGCCGGCGCGACGACCATGATCAACAGCCCGAAGCCGACGATGTGCAGTGCCGCGATGACACCGGCCATTCCGCCGAGGCGTCGCCACTCGTGCGACGTGAGCGCGTTGCGCAGGCGCGCCGGATGCAGGCGCGGCAGCGTCTGCGATTGCTCGGCAGCCGCAGGGGCCATGGCTGTCGTCTCCTCGCGCTATCGGGTTTTGGCTTATTGCCACTCTATGGCAATAAGCCGCGAGAGCGAGAGGCGGGTGCGGCTTACGTGCCGGGCTGCTGTGACGGGTACTGGGGCTGGGCCGGGGCGTTCGGCGGGTAGGGCGGCTGCGGTGCCGGGGCCTGCTGCAGGTAGGGCGGCGCGTCGAGTCCGGCAGTCGGGTCGGCCAGATCGCCCAAGCCCGCAGTCGTTGCCGGTATACCCTGCCTCGCCGCAATCGAGTCCGCGTCGGTGTCGGATGCGCGCAGATTCACGGCCTCGGGCTGCTCGTGCGCCGGCGGCAGGTTCGAGTCGAACCAGTTGCTGGTATCGATGCGCTCGCCGCTTCCCCTGCCTGTACTGGTCGCATCGAGCCAGGACGGCTTGTCCTCGCCCTCGGCCCCGGCCAACCGGGACAGGCCCTCGAGCGCCTTGCTGAACTCGCTCGGCACGATCCACATCTTGTTGGCGTCACCTTGCGCGATCTGCGGCAGCGTCTGCAGGTACTGGTAGGCCAGCAGCGCCGGGTCAGGCTTCGCGTCGTGTATTGCGTTGAACGTGGTCTCGATCGCCTTCGCCTGGCCCTGTGCGGCCAGATAGCGCGCAGCACGCTCGCCCTCAGCCCGAAGGATTCGCGACTGCCGCTCAGCCTCGGCGGCCAGGATCGCCGCCTGCTTCTGCCCCTCGGCGGAGAGGATCTGTGACGCCTTCTGCCCTTCGGCGGTCTTGATCGCTGACTCGCGCTGGCCTTCGGCGGCGAGGATGACGGCACGCTTGTTCCGATCGGCGCGCATCTGCGCTTCCATCGCGTCCTGGATAGACGGCGGCGGGTCGATCGCCTTGATCTCGACGCGGGCCACCCGGATTCCCCAGGGGCCGGTGGCCTCGTCGAGCACGCCGCGCAACTGGGTGTTGATCGAGTCGCGACTGGTCAGCGCCTGCTCCAGGTTGAGCGCGCCGACCACGTTGCGCAGCGTCGTGATCGTCAACTGCTCGACCGCCTGGATGTAGTTCTGGATCTCGTATGTCGCCGCGCGCGGGTCGGTCACCTGGAAATAGATCACCGAGTCGATGGCGACCGTCAGGTTGTCGCTGGTGATGACCGGCTGAGGCGGGAAGCTGACCACCTGCTCACGAAGGTCGATCAGCGGCCGCATCCGGTCGACGAACGGCAACAACACCGCCACTCCGGGCCCCTGGGTTCGCACGTAACGCCCCAGTCGCTCGACGACGGCAGCCCTGGCCTGCGGCACGATCCGCACGCTTCGCAGCAGCACGATCAGGAACACGATCGCCACGATGAGGATCGCGATCAGAGCGGCGTTCATTCAATGTCCTCCAGTGTCCTACGGTCCCAAGTCCCAGAGTCCTACCGGTCTGCCGGGATTACCCGGTCCTGCCGGGCAATGCTCTGGTGGCTCATGGCTCTCTCCACACCACGGCTGTGGCGCCCTCGATCTCCATCACGCGAACAGTCGCGCCCACCGGCAGCGTCTGCGTGTGGTCATAAGCACGCGCAGACCACTCGGCACCGTTCAATCGGACTCGGCCGTCGTGCGCGTCCACAACGGCGAGCACGACCGCCTGCTTGCCCACCAGGGCGGCCGTGCCGGTCTGGTGGGTGCCGATGCCCACGAGATGGCGCCGCGCGATGGGCCGCACGAATCCCAGCAGGAGCAGCGTCGCGACGATCGCCACGATGATCTGCAGCACCGGCGGACCGCCTGCGCCAGCCGTGATCGCGCCCGCGGCTGCACCACCCGAGCACATGATCAGCACGAGATCGAGCGACATCGTCTCGGCGCCGGCGAGCACAGCGGCCGCGATCACCCAGATCAACCAGACAGGCACACGGTCATCGTGGCACGAACCGTGATGAGATGAGCCTCGCCACTCGCGTTGAACGATCTCAACCTGATCGCGGGAGGTGCTGGCGCGGCGAAACGACGCGCATCACGCGGTCACGAAGTCGATCAGCTCCTCGACCGCTCGCAGCAATGGCGGCTCGACATCGGTGTAGTCGTTGACCGCGGCGAGCAGTTTGCGCCACATCAGAGGCGGATCGCTGACTCCGAGCGCGCGACAGATGCCGTCCTTCCACGGGATGTTGCGGGGAACCACCGGCCACGCCTCGATACCCAGTGCGGCCGGCTTCACCGCCTGCCAGACGTCAACGTAGGGGTGCCCGGTGATATGGACGTACTCACGCCAACTGGCCCTTCGCAACTCCCCGACGATGCGGCTCTCCTTGCTGCCCGACACCAGATGGTCGACGAGCACTCCCACGCGGCGCCCCGGTTCCGGCCCGAAGTCATGCAACCGGGCCATCAGGTCGTCGATGCCGTGCAACGGCTCGACGACGACGCCTTCGATGCGCAGGTCATCACCCCAGATGCGCTCGACCAGAGCTGCGTCGTGAATGCCCTCGACCCATATCCTGCTGGCTCGTGCCACCCGCGCCGGCGCGTGCGCGACCGCGAGCGACCCCGACGCCGTGCGCGCTCGGGGCGCGCGCTGCTGCCTGGCGATCACCGGGCGTACGAGCGTCACGGTGCGACCCTCGAGCAGGAACGCCGCCGCAAGCAGTGGAAACTCCCTGCGCCGGCCATGCCGATCCTCTAGGGTCACGGTGTCGCGACGCTCCCCCGCCTCGACGGCCCGCCCGACGCCGACCACCGCACCGCAGAAGCGGCCATCTGCGGTTTCGACGACCAGGCCGGCCTCGGCGGCGACCTCGGGAACGGCTCGACGCCGACGACTGCGGGCCAACAATTCGGCAATGTCCTCCGGCACAACAGGCGACGCTAGCGGCGGCGCCCGGCCCGAAGATGTAGGACGCGCGGACTTGCAGCAGAATCGGCACGTGCCGATGTCCGCAGCTGCGCCCAGTACGTTCGCCGCAGGCGAGCGTCCAGTTGGGTACGCAGCCCCCCGGCGGGTCCCGCATCAAGCGGGCCTGGCCCATGGATCGCGATGACGCGGTTGCGCTCGGGCGCTCTCGTCGCCTGGACATCGGCATGGCTGGCCGGCTCTGCCGCGTCGGACGAGGTCCTGCGGGCAACTGTCGGCGATGACAGCCCGCACCATGTCGCGGGGCTTCCGGACACAGGCGAGGACCAGCTCGCACCGCTCAGCGAGGCGTTGATCACCTGGCGCAAGACGGCCGCGGCAGTGCGTCTCGTCCTGCCGGTCGCCGGCGATGTGCGCGGCCTGCCCGGTCCTGCCGAATTTCGCAGCAGCGCCCTCGACGCCGGCGAGGCCGTCCTCGGTGGCGGCTTGGGCCTGGTGCCTGACGTGCTCGAATCGCACCCGAGCAGTGCCCCGACGTCGGTCACCTGGCGGGCGTACTTAGTCGACGAGGCACCGCCGGACCCGCTCTCGGTTCCGGATGCCCAGCACGACCTGAGTGAGGCAATCCGCGACGCGGCGAGCGCGTTGTCGGCTGCCGACGTCGCCGGCTGGATCGACGACGTCACCGACGCCCTCGCCGATGCCAGGCGCGCCGGCCAGCGGCTCAATCTGCCGCCACGGTTTCCGTTGCCTGCTGTCCGCCTACTCGCGCAGGCCGAGCGGCTGCATGCCGTTCTGGATGTCGCAGCGCTCGATCCGACCGGAGGCGCGATCGATCGCACCGGGATCGCAGCCCGGTCAGACGCATTGCGCCCGCTCGCCACCGCGGTGCGCCGGGCCCGACTTGCGGGCTACAACGCGCGGGGCTGAGCCCGCTTACGCCGGCCGCCTGCCCGGCTGGCAGCAGCCTGGCGGGCAGTCCAGCCCGCAGATGCCCAACCGCCCTAGGGCAGCGCGTGGCGCGTCCGCGATTTCTTCCATGACGAGCTCGCGCACCATCGAGACGAACGCGGGGTGCGTGCCCGCCGTCGCCGCCCGGATGAAGGCGATGCCCAGACTCTCCGCGTTCGCGCGGGCCTCGGTGTCGAGGTCCCACGCCACCTCGAGGTGATCGGAGACGAATCCGGTGGGACTGACTACGACCGCCCCGGTTCCTCGATCTCGCAGTTGCCGCAGGTGGTCGGTGATGTCCGGCTCCAGCCATGGCACCTGCGGCGGGCCAGAACGCGACTGCCACACCAGGTCGAAATCAGCGCCAGGGCCACGAACCGCCTCGGCCACGAGGCGGGCCGTCTCGCGCTGCTGGGCCAGATAGAGCCCTCCGGACGGGCCGGCCGCATCGTTCATGCTCACCGGGATCGAGTGCGCGGTGAACACCAGCCGGGCATCGGGATGATCGGCCAGGGCCGCGCGCACCGCATCGGCGTTCGCAGCAATGAATCCCGGGTGGTCGAAGTAATGGCGCAGCTTCACCAGGTCCGGTGCGCCCTCGCCCGCGGCCACCCGCGCATCGGCCAGATTCTCGCGGTACTGCCGGCACGCCGAGTAGGACGATGTGGCGCTCGTCGCGAACACCAACGCGCGACGCACGCCGTTGTCGCGCATCTCGCGAACGGTGTCCGCGAGATACGGATGCCAGTTGCGATTGCCCCAGTACAGCGCAAGGTTGATGCCGTGCTCGAGGAACTCCCTCTCCAGCGCAGCGAGCAGCGCCCGGTTCTGCGCGTTGATCGGCGACACGCCATCGAAGTGTTCGTAGTGCTCGGCCACGGCCGCCAGCCGCTCGTCGGGCACGCCCCGCCCGCGAGTCACGTTGCGCAGGAACGGCAGCACGTCATCCGGCCCTTCGGGCCCCCCGAACGACAGCAACAAGAAGGCGTCGAACACCAGGACAGGCCTAGACGCCCATAGCGTGGAAGCCGCCATCGACGTGGACGATCTCGCCTGTGGTGGCGGGCAGCCAATCCGAGAGCAGGACGGCGGCGGTTCGGGCGACCGGCTCGGCATCGGCGTTGTTCCAGCCGAGCGGGGCGCGGTCGTCCCAGGCGTCCTCGAACGCGCTGAATCCGGGAATGCTCTTCGCGGCCATCGTGCGGATCGGTCCGGCCGCGACCAGGTTCACCCGGATCCGGCGCGGCCCGAGTTCACGTGCGAGGTAGCGCGAGGTCGATTCAAGCCCCGCCTTGGCGACGCCCATCCAGTCGTAGGCAGGCCACGCAACCGCGGCGTCGAACGTCAACCCGACCAGTGAGCCGCCTGCCTCGCCGAACAACGGCAGCGTCGCCACCGCCAGAGATTTCAGCGAGTACGTCGACACCTGAACGGCCGTGGCGACGTCCTGCCAGGGGGCGTCGAGAAACCCGCCACCGAGGCAGGAGGCGGGGGCGAAGCCGATCGAGTGCAGCACCCCGTCGATGCCGTCGACGTGCTCGCGGACGCGGTCGGCGAGCGAGGCGAGCTGGCCCTCGTCGGCCACATCGAGCTCGATGACCGGCGGCGGCTGCGGCAACTTCTTGGCTACGCGCTCGACGAGCGACATGCGCCCGAATCCGGTCAGCACCACCTCGGCACCCTGTTCCTGTGCCACGCGGGCCACCGCGAACGCTATCGAGGCATCGGTGATCACACCGGTGATCAGCAGCCGCTTGCCGTCCAGCAGGCCCATCAGATCCCCATTCCCAGGCCGCCGTCGACGGGCAGCACCACTCCGCTGATGTACGCCGCCGGATCGGAGGCCAGAAACACCGCCGCGGCCGCGATCTCCTCGACCGTCCCGTACCGCCGTAGCGGCACATTGGCGAGGATCTCCTTTCTGCGCGCGTCGGTGAGGTCGGCCGTCATGTCCGTCTCGACGAAGCCGGGCGCGATGACGTTGGCGGTGATGCCACGACTGCCGAGCTCGCGGGCGATCGACCGAGCCAGACCGATCAGGCCCGCCTTGCTCGCGGCGTAGTTCGCCTGCCCCGGCGAGCCCACCAGCGCTACCACTGACGAGATGAAGATCATCCGGCCGCGTCGCGTCCGGAGCATGCCCGATGCCGCCCGCTTGGCGACCCGGTACGCGCCGGTGAGGTTCGCGTCCAGTACGCGCTCGAAGGACTCCTCGCTCATCCGCAGGAGCAACGTGTCGTCGGTGATGCCTGCGTTGGAGACGAGCACCTCGACCGGGCCCTGCTCGGCTTCGACCGCGGTGAACGCTGCGTCGACAGCGGCGGAGTCGGTGACGTCGCATTGCACGGCGAACAGGCCGTCGGGCGGCGCGCTCGCGCGGTGGGTGACGGCCACTCGGTCGCCTGCTTCGGCGAACGCTCGCGCTAGCGCTAGCCCGATGCCGCGGTTTCCTCCGGTGACAAGTACTGATCGGCTCACGGCAGGCACGCTAGCCGATGCCCGAATCCGGCTCGGTGCCGCCGGTTCGATCCGGCGGCTGCTGGACGTTGCTAGACGTGTGCTAGACCAAGCGCCCGGACCACAGCAGGGACGCCCCGGACGCGGCCAACGTGAACAACAGGCCGATCACCAGGAAGCGCCACGAGATGACCTTGTGGGCGGTCGTATAGCCGATCTGATGGCCCAGGTCTGCGAATACCGACCGCAGCTGCTCCGCGGACGGAGCCGTATGGAAGGACCCGCCGGTGAAATCGGCGATGCTGCGCAGGGTGGCTTTGTCGGCCGGCACCGGTTGCGGGCCGTAGCCCGGTATGTCGACCGTGCCGTCGTCGGTGCCGAATGCGATCGTGGATACGGCGATGCCGGCCTGCTTGGCCGCGATCGCGCCTTGCTCCGGTGAACGGCCCTTGTTCGACGTCCCGTCGCTCATCAGCACGATCCGGGCCGGGGCGGGCTTGTCGTCCTTCGCGGTCGAAGCCTTGCTGAACACGCTGATCGCGTCGAGGCAGGTGAAGATCGCCTCGCCGATGGCCGTCGAGTCCTGAAGTTGCAGCTGGTCGTCGATGGCTTTCTTGAGCGAATCGCGGTCGATCGTCGGGGGCAGGACCACGCTCGCGCTGCCGCCGAACTTCACCAGCCCGACGTTGATCCGTGGCGGCAACAACTCGACAAACTGTTTTGCGGCTTTCTTCGCCGCATCGATCCGATCCGGCGAGATGTCGGTCGCCTGCATCGACAGCGAGACATCGACTGCAAGCATTACCGTCGCCCGGTCACGCGGGACCTTGACTGCCGCGGTCGGTTGCGCAACCCCGATGGTCAGGATCGACAGGCCGACGAGCAGCAGGGCAAATGTCAGGTGCCGGCGCCAGCCCGGGCGTCGAGGCGCCACCGACGCGAGAAGCTCGACGTTGCTGAACCGCGCCACGTACTTCTTGCGCCGAAGCTGCAGCAGCGCGTACACCGCCGCGACGCCGAAAACGACGATGAGTAGCAGCAGCCACACGGGTGCGAGGAAATGCATCAGCGCACCACGCCCGCTCCGGCGAGATTCCGGCGCCGCGCGATGACGAACTGCACGACGTCGGTGAGCCAGTCGCGGTCGGTACGCAGTTGCAGATGCTCCGCTCCGGCGTGCCGCAGCATGGTCGCGATCTGCGTGCGCTGCTCGGAGGCGGCAGATGCATACCGCCGCCGAAGGTCGGCACTCGAGGTCTGCACCTCGAGCTGATCACCGCTTTCCGGATCGACGAAGGTCATCAGCCCGGCCGCGGGCAGCTCGAGCTCGCGTGGGTCGAGCACCTCGACGGCAAGCAGTTGGTGACGTCCGGACAGCCCCCGCAGCGGCCGCTCCCAGTCGGCGTCACCGAGGAAGTCCGACACGATGGCGACGAGGCCGCGTCGGCGCGGCGGGCGACGCAACTGCTCCAGCATGGATGCCAGGTCGCCGCGCTGGCCTTCGTCAGCGCGGGGCATCTGGGCGACGCAGCGCATGAGGTATCGGGCGTGAGCCGTGCCGCCTCGGGCCGGGATGCGCTGAGTCGTCTCGCCGGTGCTGATGATCGCCCCGACGCGGTTTCCGCCCCGGACGGTGAGATGCACGACGGCGGTGATCGCCGCGAGGACGAGTTCACGCTTCTCGATGAGCGCCGTTCCGAAGTCGACGCTCGGCGACAGGTCGACGATCAGCCACGTCTCGAGCTCGCGGTCGGCGATCGTCTGCCGGACGTGCGGTACCAACGTGCGCGCGGTTACCGGCCAATCCATGCGCCGCACGTCGTCGCCGGGGAAGTACAGCCGCGAGTCTCCTGTCTCGCTACCCGGCCCGGGCACGAGGCCCAGGTAGTTGCCTTGCAGCAGGCCGTCCAGCTTGTTGCGGACAGTGAGCTCGAGGCGCCGTAGCAGCGGCTCGGCGGGGGCAAGATCGAGCGCAGGGGGTGAGCCCTGCGCAGCTTTCATGCGGTGCGCTCCCAGCCGGTGGCCTGGCCACCGCCTTGCGGTCCATGGCCGGGCTGGCCGGGCTGGCCGTATGCCAGCGGCGGGCCTCCCGCGCGCTGTCTCGGCGCGACCTGCGGCAGCGGCACGGTCTGCAGAACCCTGCGGACCGCGTGCATCGCCGGTATGCCGTCGGCGATCGCGTCGTAGGAGAGAACCATGCGGTGCGGAAGCACGTCGGTCGCCACGTCGAGGACGTCCTGCGGCAGCACGTAATCGCGACCGCGAAGCAATGCCAGCGCCCGGCCGGAAGCGATCAGCCCGAGGCTCGCACGCGGGCTCGCGCCGTAGGCGACCCATTGCGCAACGTCGGGCATGCCGTGCTGGGCGGGATTACGCGTGGCGACGACCAGCCGCACGACATAGTCGACTATCGCGTGATGCACGAAAACGCGGCTCACGGTGGCCTGCAGCCGGGACAGATCGTCGGTGGTCAGCACTGCGTTGGCCACCGGTGGCTCGACACCCATCCGATAGACGATCTCGCGCTCCTCCGCGGACGTCGGGTAGTCGACGTTGATCTTCATCAGGAAACGGTCGCGCTGCGCCTCGGGTAGCGGGTAGACACCCTCGCTCTCGATCGGGTTCTGCGTGGCGAGCACAAGGAACGGCGATGGCACCGGGTAGCGCTGCCCGCCGAGGGAGACCTGCCGCTCGGCCATGACCTCCAGCAACGCCGACTGCACCTTCGCCGGCGCGCGGTTGATCTCGTCGGCGAGGACGAAGTTGGCGAAGATCGGCCCGAGTTCGGTGTCGAACCGCTCGGATCCCGGCCGGTAGATGCGGGTGCCGACGATGTCGGATGGCACCAGGTCGGGCGTGAACTGCAGCCGGGCGAAGGTCCCGCTGACCGTTCTGGCGAGCGTCTCGACGGCGAGGGTCTTGGCCACGCCGGGCACGCCTTCGAGCAGACAATGTCCGCGCGCGAGTAGCCCGACCATCATGCGCTCGACGAGGCGTTCCTGTCCGACGATGACGCGCTTGACCTCGAACATGACCCGCTCCAGAGCGGTGGCGTCGGCGGCGGGTGTACGAGCAGGTTGATCGGTCACAGGCTCTCCGACTTTCTGGCGCGGTGATGTGCTCATGCAGCGACATCACGGTACGGGACGAAGCTGTACGGTGTCCTTGATGTGCCCTTCGGGCGCCCGGCCGAGCGATCTCGACGATGGCGCACCCCGCTGCTCGGCCAAAGGCTGCCGTCGTCCCGCGACCGAGGACCTCACCTGGCGTAATCCCCGTCTGCACGATGCCGCTCGGGTCAAGCACTGGCTGGCCTGCGCCGAGCACGTCGACGGCCTGGCGGATTTCCTTTCCCGGCGCGGATTCCTGCGCAACCGTGATCGGCTCTGAACGACGCAGCCTGTGACCCGACCAGTACTGCCAGCCTGACGGCACCCGACAAGCGGCGCATAAGGTTGATCGGTGCAGATCACCGTGCTGGGCGGATGCGGAGCATGGCAGGCTTTCGCATCACGGCCGGCGGCGCAGTCGTGGCCTACACCGGCGACAACGGACCCGATCCCGCGGTCGTGGAACTCGCCCGCGACGCACAGGTGCTGATCGCCGAGTCAACCTACGTTGACCAGGGTCAGCGGCCCTGCGGACCTCGGCTTGCTCAGCAGCGCTCACGATGCCGGGCGCGCGGCCCGCGACGCAGGCGTCGCGCACCTCGTCCTGACCCATCTGTGGCCGGGCACCGACGCGGCCGCCGCCACCGACGTGGCCCGCAGGTTCACCGGGCCCATCGATGTCGCGCACGCGAAGCCGCGAGTAATGGCGGATCCAGCAGAGATGATCAAGACCCGGGGGAAGTCTCGGAGCGCCGCACTGCCCCGAGCGCACGCCGCCACTGCACCGCAATACCCGCAGCGCAGCAAGGCGGCAGACACCAACAGCGGACACCCAGGCAGCACAACCACTCACCGCACAACGAACGTCAACACGGTCGTGGGTCGCGATATCTGGAC